>NZ_JACRTF010000001.1:0-1200000 GCF_014385165.1 Jilunia laotingensis
TCCAAATGGGTGGCAATGGGAAAGAATTGGCAATATTTTTGAAACAACAAGTGGTTCTACGCCATTAAGTAGGAATCCAGATTATTATAAAAATGGCAATATCAATTGGGTACGTACAACAGACTTGAACAATGGAATTTTGAACAAAACCGAAATACAAATAACCTCGAAAGCAATTATAGACTACAATCTTTCTATTTTACCCCAAACCTCAGTGTGTGTTGCAATGTATGGTGGTGCTGGGACAATAGGCAAACACTGTATCTTGCATTTTGATACAACTATAAACCAATCTGTATGTGCCATCCAGCCTAATGGATTTTGTAATATGGATTACATCCATACTTTTATTGAATATCAAAGACCATTTTGGATGGATTTTGCAGCAGGTTCAAGAAAAGATCCCAACATAAATCAACTCATTATTAAGCACTGCTTGTTACCTATTCCACCACAAGAAGAACAACTACGCATTGTTACAAAATTAAATCAGTTATACCCATATATTTATCAATATGGAAATAGTCAAAATAGACTCAACCAAATAAATAAAGAAATATGGCATAGTTTAAAAAAGTCCATTCTTCAAGAGGCAATACAAGGTAAATTAGTTCCACAGATTGCAGAGGAAGGTACAGCCCAAGAATTACTTGAACCAATACGGCAAGAGAAATTGCAACTTGTCAAAGAAGGCAAACTTAAAAAGTCTGCTTTAACCGATTCCATTATCTTCCGTGGTGACGATAACAAGTATTATGAGCAGGTAGGTAAAAAGTGCTTAGATATAACAGAACAGATACCTTTTGAAACTCCCAAGAATTGGGTATGGACAAGACTTTCTCATATTGCAAACATTTACGCTGGCAACAGTATTAGTGAAACTAAAAAGAAATCAAAATTTACAGATGTTATAGGACGTTATTATATTGGAACTAAGGATGTTGATTTTAATAATCGGATTATTTACGATAATGGCATTGCGATTCCAAAACAATATGAACCTGATTTTAGACTTGCTCCCAATAACTCAATATTGATGTGTATTGAAGGTGGAAGTGCCGGAAGAAAAATTGCAATACTGAATCAAGATGTATGTTTTGGGAATAAGTTATGTTGTTTCTCACCATTTGTTGGAATCGGGAAATACATGTACTATTATCTACAGTCACCATCGTTCTTTGAACTATTTAACCTAAATAAAACGGGCATTATAGGTGGTGTAAGTATAGCAAAAGTAAAAGAAATATTAATACCATTACCTCCGATTAAAGAACAACAACGCATTGTTGCTCAAATAGAAAAACTATTTGAGCAACTGCGATAGTTCATTTATCCGTTTTGCAATACGCTGCTGTTCTTGATAAGGTGGAATACCAATAGGCAGATTGTAGAATAACTCTTTATTGAGGTGCGGAATAGCCGCACCTCTTTTTGAATTTCTCAAATCCTCTTTATAGAACAGAATGAAAGCCAAAATATATGGTTTCCACATAGCCGAAGAGAGCCATAACTGTTTGAATGTACTCCCCATATACCCATCTTGCGGAACAGTGAAAACTTCACCTGAATTTTCACCATCTACAAGAATGATGTTATCTCCGGCATAGACAAATTTTCCTTTCTCTACAGTGGTAGCAGATGATTTACCACGTAGGTATTTTGCATCCAGACAGATGCCCTTTCCGTTTCTTTTTTCACCGTCTATCAGTTGGCATATATCTTTCAAACGTAGCACAGACCAATTGTTAGGATATTCAAAAGGAAGCTCAATCTCAACGGTTTGCGCATTTATCCTCTCATAATACTTGTTATCGTCACCTTTATAGATAACAGAATCGGTTAAGGCGGATTTCTTTAGCTTACCCTCTTTGACAAGTTGCAATTTTTCCTGTCGTATTCGTTCAAGTAACTCTTGTGCCGTACCCTCTTCTGCAACCTGAAGTACAAGTTTGCCCTGAATAGCTTCTTGAAGAATAGATTTACATAACAGCTCGTTGAGAGAGGTATTTAGTGTATTAAGTTCATTCTGCGTTTGCTCATAGGCTTCGACTAATGGTATTAATTCTTTTATTTTTGAAACTATACGTAGTTGCTCAGAAAGTGGAGGTAGGGGTATATAAACTTTGGCTATGTTTTCTGCTCCTAAATTTCCTTGGTTAGCAGTTCCTGTTTCATATTGAAATACATTTTGTAAGGTGTTTTCTGCTTTTAGAGCATAAATCATAAACATAGATACTTCACTTATGTAAAAACGTAAAATACCCACTCTTTGATTTATGAAATAATTTAGGTCATTCTGTTCCACCTTATATGAAAAGAAATAATCTCTTTTTTTGCGTGTGCCTGTCATTGTGATTAAAATATCATCTAAATGACATCTGAATTTATCGGTTTTGGTTGCCAAGTCATCAGATATATATACTGGTGAAGCATTATGTTTTAAAAAATCATTCTTAATATTACCTAAGCGGAGAACTTGATTATTGGAACTATTAATAAAATCTTGACTTTTATAAGCATAACCACCAATAATCGTTGCAATATTGCCTAATCTTACCCATTCCCACCCCTGCGGTATCTCAAACGGAATCTCCTCATCGATGCACTTCACCTCTCCGGTAGCGAGAAACTTCTCATAATAGGAACTCAATGAATTAGGCAATACCATACATTATTATGATAACGAATTGTTTAACTAATAATGTATCTGACATGAACATTGAAAATTTTGAAACGTATCTTCGTCAAGGGAATATGGCGGAGAACACAATTGCAGCTTATCTCTATGCCGTAAAAGAGTATTATTCCCGGCACAAAGAATTGAACAAGCGCAATTTGCTTGTGTATAAAACCTATCTCATTGAGAAATTCAAGCCTAAGACAGTGAATCTTCGTATTCAGGCAATGAACAAGTATCTTGATAGCATGGGAAAATCTCGTTTGAGATTAAAATCCGTCAAAGTGCAGCAGCGGAGTTACTTGGAAAATGTAATCAGTAATGCCGACTACGCTTTTCTAAAAAACAAACTAAAAAAGGAGGAAAACCAAGAATGGTATTTCGTAGTTCGTTTCCTCGCAGCAACAGGAGCAAGAGTCAGTGAACTAATCCAAATGAAGGCTGAACACGTGCAGATGGGTTATTTTGACATCTACACCAAAGGTGGCAAAATACGTCGTATTTACATTCCGAAGTCCTTGCGCAAGGAAGCCACAGAATGGCTTAGCAAAGTCAATCGTACCACCGGCTATCTTTTTCTTAATCGCTTTGGTGAGCGTATCACTACAAGAGGGATTGCGCAACAGTTGAAAAACTACGCAGCCAAATACGGATTGAATGAGAAAGTGGTTTACCCCCATTCATTCCGTCATCGCTTTGCTAAAAATTTCTTGGAGAAGTTCAACGATATTTCTCTACTTGCTGACCTGATGGGACATGAAAGTATTGAAACAACTCGTATTTATTTGAGGCGTAGCAGTGCCGAACAACAAGAGATTGTTGATAAGGTCATAACATGGTGATGTATTTGGAAGGTTGGTCAATCCATCCTTCCAATTCCTTAAAAGAACTTCATATAGATTATCAATCCTCCCAATGTCAAACAGAAATACGCATACAATATCCAGAATCCGACAACGGCACATTTGGCTATTTTGCCATTAAGAGAAAACGAAGTTTCAGATTTCACACATTTATGGACTTCTTTCCAGTGATTCGTATGAAGTGTCTTCAATTCTGTTATCTGCTTCTCAAATAAAGATTTTTCTTCTTCAATCAATTTATTGCGATATTCTGTAAAAATAGACTTGTCTTCATCGCTAAGTTTGACATTTACAACAGTATTCTCTGCCTGAATAATTGCACGGCTAATAGTATCAGGGATATTGTCGGATGTTTTCACTGCAGCATTAAGAACCTGTGCTGATTCTTCAAAAGTTAACACTGAAGCATCTACAAATGCTTTTATCTGTTTCAATTCTTGGATAACATCTTTGATGTCCTTAATCTGATTCGTGAGATTTACAAGCTCGGTTTCAAAATCAACACGATTTTCAATTTTGCTAATGTTATCATCACTATCTATGCTCTTGCTATCCTGCACAGGCAAAGAAGATTGGTCATATTTACTTTTACGCATGGTTATATGTGATTATAAATGAAATACTATCTACCCCTGCTACGTTTAATCGGTTTGCAGAGCCATTTTGCCATTTTTGCACAACGAACAGCCCAGTTACGCTCATCATCTTCCTTATCTTTACCCCATCCGCTACCGGGGCTGCCACCACCTCCGCTTGAAGCCGCCATAGAAGTGGCTGCATCCAAATATCCGGCAAATAGTAAGGCGGCAACTTTGAATAAATTGGTCTGTTTGACTTCTTCATCAAGGCTTCCAAACTCTTCGTCAAAGACAGACTTAACCATATCTGGTATATCAACCTCGAGTTGTTCTCCATCCACTGTTATGGAATAGTGGTAAATAGAAGGCTTTGATTGTGGCATCACCTCTTTATTATTATGCGCCATCGTTTGAGTACATACTTCCTTTGATTGAATTGCAGTTTGTTTATCAGAAGCATGTAATCCCACCCAAGTCGCTTCAATTTTTGATGGCATCAATTTTCGACTTTTACCCAATATCGAGGATTTATAAATAGAGTTCCCTTTTCGTATAGCGTACCCTTTGACCACTTCCTTATTGTCCTTTATCAACTTAATATCGTACCCCTTAGCGTTTAACATTTGGCTATAAGTTTCCCAATCAAATTCTGGCATAGCTTTCAATATTGCGATGCAGTCTTCACTGATTTGCTGAATATTCTCATCACGACGTTGCACGGATTGCACCCAGCCACGTCTCTCATTGATGATGTTGGCAACATGAACGGCACGTTCACCAATATAATGCGCATCGTTTGTCTTGCCCATATTGTCTATGCGGTTAGCTACAATATGCAAGTGAGGGATGCCACTTTTGCTGTCGGTGTGTAACGAAACAACATACTGGCTATTTTTGATATTGGTCGGTTTAAGATGACTATCTGGTTTGCCACATCTTCGGTCAATGCCGTCAAGTACTGCAATAAACTCATCCGCCAAATTCTGCCAATCCGTCATTGTCCATCCTGCCGATTCTTCTTTGGCTGGAGATATTTCAAAGCGCAGTGCGTTCAGCTTTATGGGCTTCGGATTATATCTGTCTTTCATACATTGATGCTGGTGTTGCATCATCCGTGACCACATAGCCAAAGGTTCTATATTTTCTGGCAAGTCATGCACCTTAACGAGCTGGGCTTTATCTTTTTCCATAGAATACTCAATGGCTCTTGCTCCATGAGAAATTGCCTTTCCTTGTGCTATCATAATTTCAAATTTGATTTATACTGTCTCGTATTTGTCCCCATCGGACAATAAGCCTATTTACTGCCTCTATCCAAGCACGCATATAATTCTCATCTCGGAAATATCGTTTTTTAATCTCATCAGGTTTACCTTTGAGTACATTCTGAATGCGGATAAGGTCGGCTCGTGCATCCGATAAAGAGTTCAATCCTTGTACTTCCTCGTCTGAAAGTCGTTTGTTTGGATGGTGATTTTGCAATAATTTTCGTCCGTAGTTACTAAGTGTCAGTCCACATTCGGCAGCTTTTTCTACTATCATTTCATACTCATTTTCAGTCAGACGAATGTCTATATGACGAGTACGAACACCCTGTTTTCCATTGTTTTGTTGTATATCCATAAGCGTTTATAACTGGAATTTATTAATAAAATGTTCTATCCATTGCGAGCCTGCGAGTAATGCAAGAAGCCTCCAAGACGACAAATGAGTGAAACCATTTTGTCGGACGGTGGTACTTCTTGCATAGAATACCCATTAAAAATGGAGCATTACATACCTTAGTGCAAGCATTGTCTTTGTCCGAACTATGCCATTTGTCTGTCAACTTTAAGAGTGGCTATTGTCACCTATATCCATTTGGATAATCAATAGTTTTACTTTCCCCTTAGTTTGGCTTCTCCATAAACACATCACTAACCGGAATCCACCAGTTCCAAATGCAAGCAGTCAATCAAAGTTTGTAGGTTTGGATTTCGCTTTATCATCTTTTGAAGTATCATCGCAGGTGTTTCTGTCATCAATAAGAAATCCGCAATATCAAGTCCGTTCTTGCGCTGTTCGTCTGTGGCGCATTGTTCCAAACTATCACTCAATACAACTTTAGAACATACGGAAGTGAGTAAAGCCATCTTGGTTTGCCAAACCTCTCTTGCACCCAAATCCGGGCATAGCATAACCGACCGACCTTTCAATACACTTACCACGTCAGACTTGAAGCATCCATGCATTCCACCTGTTGCCAACCATATAAATTCCGGCATATAATGGGTAGCTATCAAAGCGGATTTTTCGCTTTCCACAATAGCAACAGGTTTGGTCGGATTCTCAGATAACAGATGTTCGCCAAACAAACATTGCTTCAAATTGTAGTTTGGGAGATTCAGTTCTGTATGTACCCAACTAACATAACTTCTTGGCTCTTTTGTCCGATGTCCTGTTTCTGCATCATACAACATTATCTTCCCTGTTCGTACATTACCTTGCCAATCAATTTGCCAATAGACAGTAGAACCGCCCCACTTCTTTGATGTGCCAACATGATATAGTTGGAATATCCGAGAAGTCTCATCTTTACCCAACATCCCAGACAGGTAGATGTACAATGGATTCATACCATAGTTAGTAAGAGTACGTTTCATTAGTTCATTGTCAACAAAAGAGGTTGGAGGCAGTAAATTGGGCTTAGGCTTATCGGCTTCAATGAAGTTATCCTTGTTGTAATCCACTACCATTGGGTTATCATGAAAATAATCCGATGGAGTGTAATGGTATTGGCAAGATTGCTCATGGTCACATCTGCCTACATAATCAGGAAAAGTTATTTCTCCTTGGCTATCTATGTACTTGACAAAACATTGTTTCTTTCCACACTTCGGGCATGAAAGTTTTGACCCACGCTTATATTTTTGAAGAGAAAATCTATATTCAGCCATACTTCTTCATTTTGTTATTGCAGTCCGTGCAGTCTGCACTTATTGCAGTTTTGCAGAAATCCTATGTCAGCGCAAAGTGCAAACTGCAACAACTGCAAACTGCAAAAGGTGTCGTTTATTGCAGCTTCTCATATTCACCTCGCTTTACTTTCTTGATAACCTTATTCGTAGCAAGGCTAACCAAAGAATACATTACCGACCTTTCCGACAACCCTACTTCTTTTCCGGCTTGAATGGCATCGGCAGTAGTGAAAGTTGCGGAAAGGCAATCAAGCAATTCTCTTTTTTGCGGTTCAACGCTCTCTCGCAACATATATTTCTGAATGTTGGTATAACAGTTCTCAAAGTATTCACTCAATGCAATAGCAGATTTGGTTGAGTCAATATCCACAAAATCCTTGTGTTCTTCACCGCAAGCCCAACGAAGGATTTGCAAGACTAAAGCTAAACGAGCCGTAATCATGGGAGCTTTAATCACTCTGCTATCCACCAATCCATCATCTTGGATTTGATTAACAGCCCGAACTGCATTATTGCGCCAGTTTGTAAAATAGGCTTTGGCTTCCGAAGAAAATTCCAATACATTATGTATGGCTCTGTCATCTTCATTCTCTATAAATGGCAAACTAATTACCTTATTTATAATAGAATCCCACATTGATGAGTATTTACCAAAAGTTGATACGGAAGATTCTTCATCCAGCCCCCAATCTGAAATTTCCTGAGACGATGGATAAACAAAAATTATTCTGTCTATCAGCCCATTGTCTTTATATCCTTTCTCTATCAGTTCGTGCATACGTGTCGTTTGCATCGTGCCGACAATATTTATAAAAGGATGCTCTATATGAATAGGTACAGGGATGCTACATCTTGAAATATCCAATGGTTTTCCGCTAAAGGCTGTCAATAGCTGCTCAATGAGTTGTCCTTTGCTATATTGATTCACGGCATTAAACATTCCCATAATTTCATCCACATATACCACGACACCTCGCTGATTGTCATCCAACGCACGCATTAAAGCTTCCGGTGTAAAATCGGATATGATGGTTCTTCGTAAAATTGGTTTGTCCGGCAATGAAGAGGACTTGTCTTTTTTAGCCTTATTGTTTTCAACCAAGCTATTATAATGCTCCATATCCAATTTAAATTGTTTGATGATTTTGGCATCATGCTTTCGGATAGGACGGAATGCAAAATCCAAAGGTGGGGTTTTGCCCATTCCGGGACGACCTACCAATATCATATAAAGGGCAGGATTACTAATCCATCCACCACGAATACGAATATTGACAGCGTTGCCGATAGCGGTTGACACTGCCACCAAAAGAGAAGCCATCATATATTCTATGGAATAATTCTCTTGTCGGGATAGAGCCAATATCATATCTTGAATTTTGGCAGGAAAAGCATCCAAAGGAATCTTGTTTTCAAAGATCCCTTCAAATTCCATTCTGAGCGCATTGCATAAATTGGTTGAATCCATTAGAATTTGGTATTTCTTTTTGACTTTATGAATTGGGCGGCTTCATCTTCCAAGTTTTTATCAGATTTGATTTTGCCAGCATGGAGCCATTCGTCAATTTCCGATTTTAGAAACATGATACGCTTCCCTCTTTTGTGGAATGGGATTAGATGACAACTCGTCCAGCCATATACAGTTTGCTCTGCCGGGTGACTGGGAATATAATCACACAATTCCTTAAGGTTCATCCATTGTTCGGTTGGAACGCTTTGATTCTGATTGTTTAATCCATCTATTTTAGAATCCAGCTCATTCAATTTATCCATCAACCACGACATTGCTTTGGGTAAATCTTCAAATGTAATGTTCTTCTCACTCATATTGCTACTTGTTTTTTGATTTTTCGGCAAAATAACAGCGATTACGCATACTGATTTCATAGTGTAATACATCACATAAATAAGCAGTAACGAAACATAATCATCATAAGGATTACCCATTGATTATCAACATGAATAGTGGAGAATATCAGTAGTAGATTTTTATGATAATGTCTTCAATCATAAAGGGATCATAAGATGGTCAGAAGAAAAGACCATAGATAAAAACAAAAAGCCACCCACGCAGATTTTACGCAGATGGCTATACTTACAAAGTATAATAATGGTTATTTTGTTTGAGATAAATCCAATTTAATGGTTTCTGTAGCTTTCTCTTTCTTTTCATCAACAACCTTTGCATACACCTGTGTTGTTCGCACATTTGTATGTCCCAACATTTTGCTGACCGTATAAATATCAGTTCCTCCAGCCAGTTGCAGGGTTGCGTAGCTGTGCCTAAAACAATGGAAGGTAATGTGTTTGGTGATTCCGGCAGCTTCAATCCACTTTTTGACAGGACGGTTTATCCAAGAAGGGTCAGGAAGTCCGGCAAAAACCAAAAGTTCACCCTCTTTTGGCTCTCCACAGAGATTATATGCTTGCTCTGATATAGGCATATATTCAACTCCTTTTGTCTTTTGCTGAGTAAAATTCAACCGATAGCCTCCATTGAACATTTCCACTTCCGACCACTTCAACTTCTGAATGTCGCAATGACGGATTCCTGTTAAAGCAGAGAACAAGGCAGCACGTTTCAGTAATGGGTCACAAGGTGTTTGAGCCAGTCGGTTCAATTCCTCTACCGTGAGATATTCTCTCCGGCTTTCCCTTTCTTGAATGCCTTTGACTTTTGCAGAAATATCAATAGTCAGATATCCGTCTATAAAAGCCTGTTTCAATCCGGCTTTGAAGATAGAGAAATAGGTTGCTGCTGTATTTTGAGAAATCGTACCTCGTTTAGTGCCTCCTTGTGGGGCATTCATTATGAATTGCCGGAACGATTCAACCATCTTTAAGTCTATTTGCGAAAAGAGAATGGTGTCACCTTTTGCGAAAATCTTCAATAATTCATGCACTCTCCTCCAGTTGACAATGATAGAATCAGAGCTATGGGCATGCCTTGTTCGCTGCACATGGTCGAAGTACTCAATGAAATTACTTCGGGAGCGTTCCAACTGCTCCGCCTGTTCTGCATCGGTATCGGCATATAAAGCTGCATTGTCGTACTCCTTTTGTCGTAGGCTTCTGACCTTGTCGGCATAGATACATGATTCCTGGTCTAATTGCGACTTACATTGAATGACACCGTTCAAATCTCGCTTCGGCTTATAAGTGGTTTTGCCTTCGGCATTAGTCCTTGCATTGCGTGACTTATCCCAAATAGGTGTTGTAATGGTACGATTGAGATATTCACGCACTCTTTGTGGCGTATCTTTTCCGGATTGAAATACAGGATAAGATTCCACATAAAGATACCATTCATCACGATATTCAGATTTGCGGAGCTTTACCGACACTCGTGTATTGACTAATGCTTTCTTCATCGCTTCACACCTTTATATAAGTTATCAATTTCTTTCTTGGGTACATACACAAAGTTCCCAATCTGCCGAGTAGGGATAGAGTATTTGCGTATATGGAGATAAACTGTACTTTCATTCACAAGAAACTTCTCTGTGATTTCTCCAATGGTATAACAATCTTTCGGCTCCAGACTATATAGTTTGGCAACAGGTTTCGGCTTTGTGAGAGCTTTCTTGCGTGGAGGATAGAGTTTCATCAGTTCTGCTTTTGATAGTAATGTCTGTCTTTCTCCTGCATTTACACTGGGGATTGTACCCTTACGAATCAAACGATAAAGAGTTTCCTTGCTTATGCCAAACAATGCGTATGCTTCAGGAACCGTGATGTACTCTTTGGACTTGGGTATCTTCTTAACCACTTCGTCCAACCTTTGCAATCTTTGTTCTTCATCCTTGCGTCGCTTCCATGCAATTTTGGAACATTTGGGAGAGCAATACCAAGATTCTATTGTTTTGGCTAAAAACTCTTCTCCACAAATCTGGCACTTCCGTTTTATTTCAAATTTTGCTGCTGGCATAATCTTTTTACTTATATTCCTCATTCTCAATACCGGCATTCTTGTAAGTGTCACATTATCTACTTTTAAGTGTCGGTACAATTATGGTACAAATATACGATAAAAATCCGAGAAATAAGCAAAGCCAAAGAAAAGTCTACAAAAAGATATAGGGCGTAACTTGTTGAGTTACACCCTATATTCCTATTTATTGTTATCGTTATTTATCGATACTTACTTCACTTCCTCAAAATCAGCATCCTGAATATGTTCATCCTGCCCACCATTAGACTGCCCACCATTAGCTTGTCCTCCGTTCATATCCGGACCAGCCTGGGCACCGCCTTGGGCACCACCCTGAGCATACATTTCAGCACTAGCAGCTTGGAAAGCAGTATTCAATTCAGCCATAGCACTATCAATAGTAGATATATCCTGTGCCTTATGTGCATCTTTCAATTTTTGAAGAGCGGCTTCAATCGGAGCCTTCTTATCAGCAGGTAACTTATCACCCAATTCTTTCAACTGATTTTCAGTAGAGAAAATCAAACTATCGGCCTGATTCAGTTTGTCTATCTTTTCACGTTCTTTCTTATCTGCTTCAGCATTGGCCTCAGCTTCTGCTTTCATACGATCAATCTCTTCCTTACTCAAACCACTGGAAGCCTCTATACGGATTGCTTGCTCCTTACCGGTACCTTTATCTTTTGCAGATACTTTCAAAATACCGTTAGCATCGATATCGAAAGTTACTTCAATCTGAGGAACCCCACGACGAGCCGGAGCGATACCCGTTAAATTGAACTGACCGATTGATTTATTCTGAGAAGCCATCGGACGCTCGCCCTGAAGAACGTGGATGGTTACTTCACTCTGGTTATCTGCAGCAGTAGAGAATGTCTCAACTTTACGTGCCGGGATAGTAGTGTTGGCATCAATCATCTTTGTCATTACACCACCCAATGTTTCAATACCCATTGATAACGGAGTAACATCAAGCAAAACTACACCTTTGATCTCATCTGTCAAGACAGCACCTTGAACAGCAGCACCTACAGCCACTACCTCATCAGGATTCACACCTTTAGATGGAGCTTTACCAAAGAAATCTTCAACCAATTTTTGTACTGCAGGTATACGCGAAGATCCACCAACCAAAATTACTTCATCAATATCAGAGTTACTTAAACCTGCATCACTCATAGCCTTTTTACATGGTTCAAGACAAGCCTGAATTAGGCTGTGAGCCAATGATTCAAATTTTGCACGGGTCAATGTTTTAACCAAATGTTTAGGTACCCCACCTACCGGCATAATATATGGCAAATTAATTTCTGTACTTGTAGAAGAAGACAATTCGATTTTTGCTTTTTCAGCAGCTTCTTTCAAACGTTGCAATGCCATCGGATCCTGAGTTAAATCAGCGCCTTCATCTTTCTTAAACTCTTCAACTAACCAGTTAATGATCACCTGATCAAAATCATCACCACCCAGATGAGTATCACCATTAGTAGAAAGAACTTCAAATACACCTCCACCAAATTCAAGAATTGAGATATCAAACGTACCACCACCAAGGTCAAATACGGCAATCTTCATATCTTTATGCGCCTTGTCAAGACCATAAGCCAATGCTGCAGCTGTCGGTTCGTTTACAATACGCTTTACATCCAATCCGGCTATTTGTCCGGCTTCCTTCGTAGCCTGACGCTGTGAATCTGAAAAATATGCAGGGACAGTGATAACCGCTTCAGTCACTTCATGTCCTAAATAATCTTCAGCTGTTTTCTTCATTTTTTGCAGAATCATTGCTGAGATTTCCTGCGGTGTATATAAACGTCCGTCAATGTCTACACGTGGTGTGTTGTTGTCTCCCTTTACCACTTTATACGGAACACGGGTAACTTCTTTCTGTACCTGATCCCAATTTTCACCCATAAAACGTTTGATAGAGTATATAGTACGTTTTGGGTTAGTGATAGCCTGACGTTTTGCAGGATCACCGACTTTACGTTCACCGCCATCAACAAAAGCAACGATAGAAGGAGTCGTACGTTTTCCTTCACTATTTGCAATAACAACTGGTTCGTTGCCCTCAAATACAGCAACACATGAGTTTGTAGTTCCTAAGTCAATACCAATAATCTTTCCCATGATTTTATACTTTTTATATTATTATTATTCAAATTTCCTTTTGTCCGGTTCTGATCCCATTCCTTTAAGGGAGACTTCCAAACGGACGATGAGTAAAGGACAAACCGTGTGCCAAAAGGAAATTACATTTGTCAGTGACATGCTTTCTGCCAAAAAGACAGAAGTTAAAATGTAATAACTGTCACAGCAATGGCTTAAAACTGCATGCAACTGCCCCTTACAACAAATGAAGATAGCTCTGGTTCAATAAAGAAAAGAATTATTTCCTATCTTTGCAGTGTTTTACGAAATTCTTCACTTATCTTTCA
The DNA here is from genome assembly GCF_014385165.1 of Jilunia laotingensis. Lineage (NCBI taxonomy): Bacteria > Pseudomonadati > Bacteroidota > Bacteroidia > Bacteroidales > Bacteroidaceae > Jilunia > Jilunia laotingensis. Next base: position 13,445 of record NZ_JACRTF010000001.1, read on the forward strand.
GAAAGGACACACTATCTGTAGATTAAGAAATCAACCTGATCATTATTATATCATAATGACAGGTGAACTCGGAAAACAATCAAATACGGAATTTAAATTATTTGTATATGAATCGACTATTCATAAAACAAAAATGTAATTTATGTTCTCTATATTTTTTAGATTAATCAAATAGCAATAATCTAATTCATATAACATAATGAAATTAAATATGACATATCGTTTTATCTATTTTTGCCTAATCTTTTTATTGGCAGCTTGTGGTAGTAAACAACAGCAAAACGGAGTTGATCAAGAAAACAGTACTCCTGTTATGCTTTCACAAGCAAAAGGTTTTAGTATAGCTCATGCAGAACAATATACGATTGTAACAGTCTATAATCCTTGGAAACCTGGAGAAATCTATGATAAATATTACCTTGTAAAAAATAATGAGACTGAAGTACCTCCAGATGGTCGTAAAATCAACATACCTTTGAAAAGCATGATGGCTAACTCTGCCACTCATCTTGGTTTCCTTGCTCTGTTGGATGAACTAGACAAAGTTACAGGCGTATGCAGTTCTGACTACATTTATAATCCCACCATCTTACAAGGTGTCAAAGAAGGTAATATCAAAGACCTAGGAGATGCTTTTAATCTCGATATAGAAAACTTGCTGCTTTTACATCCCCAAGCCGTCATGACAACCGCTTATAATACAGATGATGAAAACAGCAAACGGATGCGCCAGACCGGACTCAATATCATATATAATATAGAATGGCAAGAACCTACTTTGCTTGGTCGCGCAGAATGGATCAAATTCATCGGAGCTTTTTTTGATAAAGAAGCACTGGCAGATAGTATATATAAAGAGGTGGAAAAGCGATACAATAACATAAAAAAGGATGTAAGCCAACTCTCCTACTCTCCTTCTATTTTTTCTGGTCAGGACTACAGAGGAACTTGGTCATTACCTGGAGGCAAAAGCTATACTGCACAATTATTTCGCGATGCAGGTGCCTCATACAAGTTTGCACAGGACTCCACTAATACCAGCGTTGGCTGTACCATAGAAGAAGTGCTTATGAAGTTTAATAATACGGATTTATGGATCGGTGTACAAGCTTCTTCTCTTGAAGAATTAGGGCAGACAAATAGTAAATACAAACTTTTCAAAGCTTTTAAAGAAGGGAAAGTATATAACATGAATAAGCGTATGAATGCATCCGGAGGCAACGATTATTGGGAAAGTGGCGTAGCAAGGCCGGATTTATTGTTAAGTGATATGATAAAAATTTGTCATCCTAATCTTTATCCGGATTATGAATTGACCTATTTTGAACAACTAAAATAATGAAACAAACCCCTTTATTCCTATTCCTGACCGGTTTATTGTTCTTCGCCTTTTTGGCTGATATTGCCATTGGTAGTGTCAACCTGTCATTTATTGATGTATGGAATACTTTAACTGGAGGGAATGATAATCTTATTTATCAGGAAATCATCCTCAACCACCGTCTTCCAAAAGCACTGACAGCAATATTGGCCGGAGCAGCACTATCTGTAGCAGGTGTGTTGATGCAGACTTTATTTCATAATCCACTGGCGGGTCCAGATGTATTGGGAGTTACCTCCGGTGCCAGTCTGGGAGTGGCTTTGCTGACTTTAGGGACTTCTGTACTCCCTTTCTGGATTGTCGCAGGATGGGGACAGGTCATAGCGGCTATTGTCGGAGCCGTATGTGTATTACTTCTGGTTATTATCGTTTCTATTCGCGTACCACAAATGGTATCCTTATTAATTATAGGTATGATGTTCGGTTATTTTGCCGGTGCCATTGTAAGTATCCTGCAAAGTATGAGTAATCCTGATACCTTAAAATTGTTCATAACCTGGACATTCGGCAGCCTTTCATCTGTGGGTTGGGAACATATGGGTGTCATGGCGCCCATCATAGCAGGAGGGATAATTCTATCTTTAATCTTACAAAAACAGCTTAACGTCCTATTACTTGGTAAAAATTATGCGAACGGATTGGGAATTTCCGTCACTCGCCTTCGTCTCTGGATAATACTTGCTACGGCATTATTGGCAGGAACTTCAACTGCATTCACAGGTCCAATAGGTTTTATCGGCATAACTATGCCCCATGTAGCCCGCGGTCTGTTCCGCACCCCAAACCACCGGATCATTCTTCCGGCTTCGATGTTATGCGGAGCCATCATTTTGCTTACATGCGATCTCATATCACAAATGCCCGGTTTTCAGGGAACTTTACCTATAAATGCCGTAACCGCTTTCTTCGGGGCTCCTATCATTATCTGGATCATTCTGAAAAATAGAAGCTAAACACATAGTGACCCGGGTATAGATGATCTGTACCCGGGTCACAACTCCATCTCCGTATTATACAGAGAATCTATTATTCTTTATTTCTTAGCAAGCACCAACACTAATGTACCGTCAGCATTATACAATCCAATGCCTCCTCCGGCTAGTTTCCCAAAGGATTTTACTTCATTCAAGGCAGTCAGAATCTTGCCTTCAATCTCCATATCCGGACAAGCCATCATTGTTGCCGCTACACCTGGAAATGAAATAGAAAGTTCATTACCTTCCACCGTCTCATAACTGCCATTAATCAAATTACAACCGGCATTTCCGTGGATTCTCTTCTCTTTTACATCGAACGCAATAAAAGGTTGCTTTTCCATTCCTGTCGGTATGGTTTCGCCATGCACTTCTTTAATGCTCCATTCGCCATTCAAATTCTTCACAGTAACATCTGCAGCTTTCTTTGCTAATACCATAACCGGACGGTTGGATGCATTACAAAGGGCCATATGGCCTTTTCCCATTTTTTTATATCCCTTTACTTGTCCTAATGTACTCAATACATTCTGCTCCATTGTCATATCAGGACACGCCATACGAGTACTTCCGATAGCTCCTAAATCAATTGTACCAGGTTTGGCATTCACATCAAATGATCCCATCATGCGATTGCAACCACTATACCCATACAATTTTCCAGTAGTAGTATCAAAACCAATAAAAGGAACTTGCTGCCCCTGAACCGGAGTAACAGTTGCACCGTTTATTTCAATAATATTCCATTCTCCGTTCATTGATGACAAGGAGGTTGCCTCTTTACTAGAACGGCAGGACGACATTGCAAGTGCTACACCTGCAAGCATAACAGAAACAAATACTTTCTTCATTTATTCTATAACGTTTAAGTTAAATTTCGATGCAAAGATATCAAAAATAACATAAAGTCTCCACTTTTGTTTCATTATATAGTACAGAAAAACTGTACCGTGAAATGATTATCTGAAAATATTGCCGTATATTTGTTCCATAAACAGTTCTTAAATGCTTAACTTTTAATTCTTAATTAAAGAAATGGGTAGAGTTCTTATTATCGGTGCGGGCGGTGTAGGTACCGTTGTTGCACACAAAGTGGCACAAAATGCCGATGTATTTACTGATATCATGATTGCCAGCCGTACGAAATCAAAATGTGACGATATCGTCAAAGCTATAGGCAATCCTACTATAAAAACAGCCAAAGTAGATGCTGATAATGTAGAAGAGCTTGTCGCTCTGTTCAACGATTTCAAACCGGAAATGGTGATCAACGTTGCACTTCCCTATCAGGATTTAACCATCATGGAAGCATGTCTGAAAGCCGGAGTAAACTATCTGGATACAGCTAATTATGAACCGAAAGATGAAGCTCATTTCGAATACAGTTGGCAATGGGCCTATCACGATCGTTTCAAAGAAGCCGGACTCACAGCCATCCTCGGATGCGGATTCGATCCAGGAGTAAGTGGCATCTATACAGCCTATGCCGCCAAACATTACTTCGATGAAATTCAATATCTTGATATAGTAGACTGCAATGCGGGAAACCACCATAAAGCATTTGCAACTAACTTCAACCCGGAAATCAATATCCGTGAAATAACTCAAAACGGACGTTACTACGAAAATGGCAAATGGGTTACAACCGGTCCGCTGGAGATTCACAAAGACCTGACTTATCCCAACATCGGGGCACGTGATTCTTACTTACTTTATCACGAAGAATTAGAATCATTGGTGAAACATTATCCTACGATCAAACGTGCCCGTTTCTGGATGACTTTCGGTCAGGAATACCTGACTCATTTACGTGTGATTCAAAATATAGGCATGGCACGTATCGATCCTATACAGTATAATGGCGTTGAAATAGTTCCCTTGCAATTCCTTAAAGCAGTATTGCCAAATCCACAAGATTTAGGTGAAAACTACGAAGGGGAAACTTCCATCGGCTGCCGCATTCGTGGATTGAAAGACGGAAAAGAACGTACCTATTACGTATATAATAATTGTAGCCATCAGGAAGCATACAAAGAAACTGGTATGCAGGGTGTAAGTTACACCACCGGTGTACCGGCTATGATCGGTGCAATGATGTTCTTCAAAGGAGAATGGAAACGTCCGGGAGTAAACAACGTGGAAGAATTCAATCCTGATCCTTTCATGGAGCAACTTAACAAGCAGGGATTGCCTTGGCATGAAGTATTTGATGGTGATTTAGAATTATAAGAAAAATGATAAACGTAGGAGATAAAGCTCCTGAGCTGTTAGGAGTCAACGAAAAAGGTGAAGAAATCCGCCTTAGTAATTATAGAGGCAAAAAAATTGTATTATATTTCTACCCTAAGGATAACACTTCGGGATGTACAGCTCAGGCATGTAATCTGCGCGATAATTATTCCGAATTACGGAATGCCGGTTATGAAGTGATCGGAGTAAGTATAGATGATGAGAAGTCGCACCAGAAGTTTATTGCAAAGAATAATTTACCCTTTACACTTATTGCCGATACCGATAAAAAGTTGGTGGAACAGTTTGGCGTATGGGGAGAAAAGAAACTATACGGACGTGCTTACATGGGAACTTTCCGTACAACATTTCTTATCAATGAAGAGGGTGTTGTAGAACGGATTATAACTCCGAAAGAGGTAAAAACGAAAGAACATGCCGCACAGATCATGCAGTAAAATAAGGAATAGTAAATCGCTAAAAGATTAATAAAAAAATGGCTAAGAAAGACGAACTTAATTTTGAAACAGATAATAAAATGGCATCAAGCGAAAAATTAAAAGCCTTACAGGCTGCCATGGACAAGATAGAAAAGAGCTTCGGTAAAGGTTCTATCATGAAAATGGGTGAAGAAGTAGTTGAACAAGTAGAGGTGATTCCAACCGGATCTATCGCCCTGAATGTAGCTCTCGGTGTAGGTGGATATCCTCGCGGAAGAATCATCGAAATATACGGTCCGGAATCCTCTGGTAAAACTACCCTCGCTATACACGCCATTGCTGAGGCGCAAAAAGCAGGTGGTATTGCGGCTTTTATCGATGCGGAACATGCTTTCGACCGTTTCTATGCTGCCAAACTCGGAGTAGATGTGGACAACCTTTTCATCTCTCAACCGGACAATGGTGAACAAGCATTGGAAATTGCAGAACAGTTGATCCGTTCTTCCGCCATCGATATTATAGTGGTAGACTCGGTAGCGGCTCTGACACCTAAAGCTGAAATTGAAGGTGATATGGGAGATAATAAAGTTGGGCTTCAAGCACGTCTGATGTCTCAGGCATTGCGTAAGTTAACATCCGCTGTAAGCAAAACACGCACAACTTGCATATTCATCAACCAATTGCGCGAAAAAATCGGTGTAATGTTCGGTAACCCTGAAACGACAACCGGTGGTAATGCCTTAAAATTTTATGCATCTGTACGACTGGACATACGCGGCTCGCAACAGCTGAAGGATGGAGAAGAAGTAATCGGTAAGCAAACGAAAGTGAAAGTTGTGAAGAATAAGGTAGCTCCTCCTTTCCGTAAAGCAGAATTCGACATCATGTTCGGTGAAGGAATTTCCCGTTCAGGAGAGATCATCGATCTTGGAGCAGATTTGGGCATCATTAAGAAAAGCGGCTCATGGTATAGCTATAACGATACCAAATTGGGACAAGGACGGGATGCTTCCAAACAATGTATTGCCGATAATCCTGAATTGGCAGAAGAATTGGAAGCTTTAATATTTGAGAAGCTAAAAGAACCGAAAAAATAAATGGCAACTAGTGATTAGTGAATAATGACGAGTGATTAATGAATAAGAATATTTTAATTCACATTACTCCAAATTAATCACTAATCACTTTTTCAAATCACCCAATACTTCCCTTTTTGCCAAAATCATCTGATCCTATTTATCTTAATATCAAACATTTTCCCACTTCCCTATCCAAGCACTCAAACTAGGAGCAATATCTTTTTCTCATTTATTTTCATCTTACACTGTAACAATAATCATCCGATCACGTCTAACAGGTATAAACATTGAGACAAAATAACAATTCATGGACGCTGAGAGTTTTAAAAAAGAATTTCTACCTTTTCATCGCAAACTTTACCATATAGCTTTCCGGCTATTGGAAAACGAAGCAGATGCTGAAGACTTGGTACAGGAAGCTTATTTAAAACTATGGGATAAGCGAGATGGATTAGCAATTATCAGCAATCCGGAAGCATTCAGCGTAACGCTTATTAAAAATATGTGCTTTGACATGTTACGTTCAGGGAAGTATGTTGCCAATAAGCAGACAATCGAATTGAAAGATTTTCAAAGATCCTGTCCATCGGACGATCTGGAAATAAAAGACGATGCCCGGCAAGTGAAAGCAATCATTGCACAACTGCCCGAACAACAACAAAAAGTAATCATTTTACGAGATGTCAAAGAATGCTCTTTCGAAGAAATAGAACATATTACCGGATTGAATGCCATTAATATACGTGTACTATTATCAAGAGCCAGAAAAAAAATACGTGAACAATTTAATAAACTGAACAACTATGAGAGTCGAGGAAATTGAAAGGCTACTTGCTGTTTTCTATGAAGGGAACACTACCGAGAGCCAGGAAAAGATGTTGAAAGAATACTTCAGTGCTGAAGATGTTCCCGAACATCTGAAAGAAGATAAAAGATTGTTTTGTGGATTTCATGGACCGACACCAGCCGAGGTACCTACAGGATTGGAAGAAAAGCTGATAAAGATGATTGACCGTAAAGAGGAAGAGGAACTACGGTTCTTTCAAAAAAATAAAACTCGCAAAAATTGGCGTTGGATCGGTGGAATAGCTGCCAGTGTACTGCTTCTGCTCAGCACAGGATACAGTATAATTTATCTCCAAAATAATGGCCGCCAACAGCTACAAAATACGTTCAATGATCCTCAAGCGGCTTATGAAATATTACATGCCACTTTATTAGAAGTAGCTACCGGGCTTAATACAGGAATTGAAGAAGTAGTGGAAGCTCAGCAAGAAGTAAAAAGAACAAATAAAGAGATAAGAAAAGATATATTATAATTAAAAATATAAGATTATGAATAGAAACAGAACTTTTTTAATGTGCTTACTATTATTATTACCTTTGTTTTGCCAAGCTCAAAGCTTGTTCAGTAAGTATAGCGATATGAGTGATGTATCTTCAGTCTACATTACAAAAACAATGATAGAAATGAATCCAGATCTATACACCAAAGATGTCACTATCGGCAAAATCGCAAAAAATCTGGAACTGGTACAAATACTTTCCACCATGAATGACCGGATAAAGAAAGAAATGCGCCGGGATATTGAAAGCGTTGTCAATAACCAAAAATACGAATTATTAATGAAACAGAAAGGGATTGTTTCTCGTATGGCATTCTATGTGCAAAGGAAAGGAGAGAATGTAAGCGATCTCATTATGGTTACTGACGGACCTGCTACGCTGAAATACATCCGTCTCGTAGGAGACATGACTTTGAAAGATATCCAAAGTATAGTGAAATCACAGAAAACCAGTGAAAACCTCAACCCGATAGATCAAATAAAACGTGCAATCAGCGATATAAACATTGATTATCCCAATGAATATATGGAAGACTTCAAAGAATTAAACGATCTAAAAAAAGAACTTGATGCCTTGAAAAAGGAGTTGAAGAATTCAGATTGGTCATATGTCACTGAAATAAATAAGTAACTTATGTCCCATATAATACATTTATGGCAGATATACCATTTTTCTATATATCTGCCATAAACTTAAAGATCAGAAGAATATTTATTGAATATCATTACTTTAAAAACAGTAAATATAAGCTAGAGTACTGCAACTGATCACTATCCACAGAAGTACTCCTTGAATTAATGGCTTAATGCCCACCGCCTTCACCACATCAATTGAAAGGGAAGCCCCGATAAAAAACATTGTAATGGTTAAGGTTTTACGCGCCAACCCATTAATGGCATTGCCGATCTGAACACCCAAATCTGTTGTCCCCAATAAATAAGTATTCACAACCAATGCCAAAATAAAGAAAAAGATAAACCATGGAATACTGATTTTCTGTCCTTTACTCTTAAATATAAAAGAAGTAGCAAACGCAATCGGAATAATCCAAAGCGCACGGGTTAACTTGATAGTGGTAGCCACTTTCAAGGCTTCTTCTCCATAAGCAGCACCAGCACCTACAACCGAACTCGTATCATGGATGGCAATGGCCGCCCACGTCCCGAAATCGTGTTGACTCATTCCCAAAGCATGCCCTATAACCGGGAAAATAAACAGAGCAATCGCATTTAGAATAAAGATAGTTGCCAGTGCCACAGACATTTCACTATCATTAGCTTTCACAACCGGCCCAACAGCGGCAATCGCGCTGCCACCGCAAATTGCAGTACCGGAACTGATTAGATAGGAAGTATTCTTGTCTACCTTTAGCATTTTCCGCCCAATGAACCAACCAATCAACAAAGTACCGACTACTGAAATAATAGTAAATTCCATTCCCTCTTTACCGGACGCCAATGCTGAATGAAGATTCATCCCGAACCCTAAACCTACTACCGAGTATTGCAATAAATATTTAGAAGTTTTCTTATTGAATTTAGGATGTGCCTGCCCACAAACAAGTGCGAAAGCCAATCCCAAGAATAATGCCAGTGGAGGAGTTACCCATGCGGAAAGAGCATGCATGCCAGGAATATAGTCCAATAAAAGAAATAAAGTCAGAATCGATACGAGCGACACATAAATTGTCTTGTTGTTCATCTTCAATGTTTTTGTAATAGCTGAAACCATATCTTTAATATTTAATTATTTTTTTCGATTGCAAAGGTAGGTTTACTTTACGGTATGCGCCAATCGTTTCTTATTATATGCAATAACCTTTAGTTATAAACTATTCCAAATATGACATTACAACTTCTCCACTTACAACTTCTTGCTATGATGCATCGCAAACTGCATGAATACCTGCGACAATCCTCCCTCCTGCCCCTGTTGATGAACAAAGCAAAACTCACGCATCATTTGCATGCCTTTGATTTCAATGACACGAAATGTACCGGATGCCAGTTCTTTGCTGATAGAGCGAATTGAAACGATGCCCATGCAATCCGTATTCTCCAGAAAAAGTTTGATGCTTTCCGTACTCCCAAGATACATCATTACATTCAGCGAAGAAAGTTTGATGTTATGCTGTTGTAACGCTCGCTCTATAACGTCCAGTGTACCCGAACCACGTTCACGTAACACAAGGGGAATTCCTGCCAAATCTTTCGGTTCAATTTCCTCCGGCAAAGATAGTTTATTGCGAGTATGTACCACAGCAACTAATTCATCTTCAAGAAAAGTGGTATATTTCAGATTTGGCAAACGATAGATTCCCTCCACCAGCCCCAAATCCACACGGTGTTCTTGCAAAGCAACCTCCACCCCGCGGGAATTTCCATTCAATAAGGAAAGAGTAACCTGAGGAAATTTACGTATAAAACTACCCAACAAAGGCGGAAGTACATATTGAGAAATCGTAGTGCTGGCACCGAGTTTCAGCTCCCCAATATAATCGTCATGCAATAAATGCATGTCATACTCCAAACGTTTATAAGCATCAAGAATCCGCTCGCTATGCTCCAACAGCAATTTTCCGGCTTCTGTAAGAGAGATTTTATTGCCTTGGCGATCAAACAAACGAGCTTTATAACAAGTTTCCAGCTCCTGAATATGTTTCGTGATAGCCGGCTGACTGATAAAAAGCTCTTGCGAAGCCTTAGTGAAACTTAGGTTATTCGCTACACTCCGAAATACTTTCAAACGAAAATCAGACATAGGGATTAGCGGTTAACAGATTAGTAATTTATACCAAAGTTTTCAATTATAACTCGTCCCCTCTGATACCAAGAGCTTGCATCAATGGAAAAGCCAGTATTTCCCACCGATATTCAACAGTTCCTTCCGGTTCACTCATGCAAAACTGGACAATTTCCTTCTCTTTGACAGCATTCAATGTTTTAACAACTTTATCACCATACTCTTCATTAAAAGAAATAACTACCAATTTTTTCACATCGGGAGAATCTATAACTATGTCAAGCATGTCAAGGAAAAGCTCGCCCCGAGACACCATATCTTCACAGGGCACTCCCGCAAAAGAGAACTCACCAAACTGGTTAGAGAATGCCACTCCATCCAATTCTTTTTTGAAATCGGCAGGCTTACAATCGATCAATCTTGAAGAATTCTGATCATACACAAACAATAGTTGAACTTTGTTGTCTCCTTCCATAATACCGGCATCCAATGCCAAATAGGTCGTTAACGAAGATAAATCAATCTGTTGTAGCGGACGATTGAGTTGGTTCTCAAAATATTTCTTTAAATCAACTATTACAAAATTAAGGAATGCCGCATCAATCAACATTACCGTTTCAGGAAGTTTTATCTTTTCATTCATAGTGGAGTTCTATTCTTATCTTTATTCAGTGGTTCAAAGATACAATAAAGCTTTTATCCGCACACCATTAATCTTTCAAAAGTTTAAATACTTGGACCATTTTCTACTTCGGCTTTCATACAAAAAGTATAAAAACTCAATATACGACAACGCCTACATCAAACAGAAACTTTAAATCCAACCATGCAATTTTCCAACATACAAAGACTACCATGGTCGATCAAATTAAACATTTCATTACCTTCATTAAAAATTCAGTAAACTCCTATGTTTTGCTGACAATATGTTCCTATTTCCCTATTTTCAATAACCAACTATCTTCATAAGATTGTCGAAATAGCATTCAAAGAAGTAGTTTTAGGTCATGAAAAGAGAAAAATATGGCTTCCAAACATATAAAATAACCTTATTCGACCGATGAAAGTACCATTACCATTAGATGAAATAGCTATTCCCAACGTATGAAATAACCATAATCAACAGATGAAGTAACCATATCCAGCAGATAGAGTAGCAATAACCAGTAAATCAATGTAAAATTCAACGGTAAATACATCCTTTTCTTTTTCCTTTTTCTCTATTCCGCCCTATCTTGCGAAGCTTCAATAACCGACATTATGAGACAATATAGTCTATATGATCCACCATGTGAAAAGAACGAGCAAATATAGAAGTACATAAAGAAACCCATTCAACCTTTATTCCGACAAAGCGAATAAGTCAAATCGCTCCACAGTGCGTTTTTTTTGATCATGCCTATCATCGGTCGGAATTAAACTCTTTATAGTGTATCAGAAAAGCATTTTGTCAATTTGTAACAATTGGGAATTTCAAGAATGGGTTTTCTCATACATTATCTATGTAAATACGCAAAGTATAAAGTAAAAGAAGACATTTTGTCAACAAATTATACAAAATTACTGAAATAATGGCATTATTTGTGCATTGGCAAATCTTTTGCGCACTTTCAGTGTTATTAAGAAGTGAAAAAAAGAAAGGAGATTATACAATATGAACTTTAACAATTTTACAATTAAAGCCCAAGAAGCAGTACAAGATGCTGTGAACCTGGTACAAAGCCGGGGGCAACAAGCCATTGAACCTGTTCACTTATTGGCCGGAGTGATGAAAGCTGGGGAAAACGTGACTAACTTCATCTTCCAGAAGTTAGGTGTAAACGGTGCCCAAATAGCACAAGTCGTGGACAAGCAGATTGACTCATTGCCCAAAGTGTCAGGCGGAGAACCTTATTTAAGCCGGGAGTCTAATGACGTACTTCAGAAAGCTACTCAGTATTCAAAAGAAATGGGTGATGAATTTGTTTCTCTCGAACCGATATTAATAGCCCTGCTTACAGTAAAAAGTACTGTTTCCTCTATCCTCAAGGATGCCGGAATGACAGAAAAAGAACTTCGTGCAGCCATCACTGAATTACGTAAAGGGGAGAAAGTAACTTCACAGTCAAGTGAAGACAACTATCAGGCACTTGAAAAGTATGCGATCAACCTGAATGAAGCAGCTCGCAGCGGCAAACTCGACCCGGTGATAGGCCGCGACGAAGAGATACGACGTGTCCTTCAGATTTTGAGCCGCCGTACAAAGAACAATCCGATATTGATTGGCGAACCAGGTACGGGTAAGACTGCCATTGTTGAAGGGTTGGCTCATCGTATATTAAGAGGTGACGTTCCCGAAAATTTGCGTGACAAACAAGTTTACTCATTAGATATGGGTGCTTTGGTGGCAGGTGCTAAATATAAAGGAGAATTTGAAGAGCGATTGAAATCCGTAGTCAACGAGGTCATGAAATCCGAAGGAAACATCATTCTTTTCATCGATGAGATTCACACGCTCGTAGGTGCCGGGAAAGGCGAAGGTGCCATGGACGCAGCCAATATTCTGAAACCTGCACTCGCTCGCGGTGAGCTTCGTGCCATTGGTGCGACTACCTTGGATGAATATCAGAAATACTTCGAAAAAGACAAGGCTTTGGAACGACGCTTTCAGATCGTGCAGGTGGACGAACCTGATACGCTAAGTACCATTTCGATCTTGCGTGGGTTGAAAGAACGTTACGAGAATCATCATCACGTACGTATTAAAGACGATGCAATCATTGCTGCCGTGGAACTGAGTAGCCGTTATATTACCGATCGCTTCCTTCCGGACAAAGCTATCGATCTTATGGATGAGGCAGCAGCCAAGTTACGTATGGAAGTCGACTCCGTACCCGAGAATTTGGATGAAATATCCCGCAAGATCAAGCAACTGGAAATTGAACGTGAAGCTATCAAGCGGGAAAAAGACCAACCCAAACTGGATACGATAGGTAAAGAAATTGCTGAATTAAAAGAGCAAGAAAAGTCACATAAGGCTAAATGGCAGAACGAAAAGTCTCTGATGGACAAGATCCAAAAGAACAAGGTAGAAATAGAAAACCTAAAATTCGAAGCCGAAAAAGCCGAACGGGAAGGTGATTATGGAAAAGTTGCTGAAATACGTTACGGTACACTCCAAGCTCTGAACAAAGAGATCGAAGATACTCAGGAAGAACTGAAAGTAATGCAAGGCGACTCGGCCATGATTAAGGAAGAAGTGGACGCTGAAGATATCGCTGATGTTGTAGCCCGCTGGACAGGAATTCCGGTAAGCAAAATGTTACAGAGTGAAAAGGACAAGCTGCTTCACTTGGAAGACGAGTTGCACCAGCGCGTCATCGGTCAAGATGAAGCCATCGCTGCTGTTGCCGATGCAGTCCGCCGTAGTCGTGCAGGACTTCAAGACCCGAAACGTCCGATCGGCTCATTCATATTCTTGGGAACGACCGGTGTCGGTAAGACAGAATTGGCAAAGGCTCTCGCTGAATTCATGTTCGATGATGAATCAATGATGACCCGTATCGACATGAGTGAATATCAGGAAAAACATAGCGTCTCCCGTCTTGTCGGAGCGCCTCCGGGATATGTAGGTTATGATGAAGGCGGTCAGTTGACAGAAGCCATCCGGCGCAAACCATATTCCGTAGTATTGTTCGATGAAATAGAGAAAGCTCACCCGGATGTTTTCAATATCCTTTTGCAGGTGCTGGATGACGGACGACTGACAGATAACAAAGGTCGTGTGGTAAACTTTAAGAACACCATCATCATCATGACTTCCAATATGGGAAGCTCCTACATCCAAAGTCAGATGGAGAAATTGAACGGTGAAAACAAAGAGAAAGTAGTCGAAGAAACCAAAAAGGAAGTGATGAATATGTTAAAGAAAACCATTCGTCCGGAATTCCTAAACCGTATCGATGAAACCATCATGTTCCTGCCACTGACGGAAAAGGAAATTAAAGAGATCGTGCTGTTACAGATCAAAGGTGTCGAAAAAATGCTTGCTGGCAATGGTGTTGAATTGAAACTGACAGATGCTGCCATAGACTTTATTGCACAGGCAGGATATGATCCGGAATTTGGAGCCCGTCCGGTGAAGAGAGCAATCCAGCGTTATTTGCTGAATGACTTGTCAAAGAAGCTACTTTCACAGGAGGTGGCACGTGACAAAGCGATCATTGTCGATGTAGCAGGTGACGGATTATCATTCCATAATTAAGATACAAAAGCAACGTCGTAGGAATGCCGGTATATTGAGTTATATCGGCATTTTTGCATTCTATGTACTCAGAAAACGATTTTTTTAGCCAACATTCTATGCATGGGATGAAATATAACAAGAATGTAAATCCCATGTCCCGGAAGTTTTAAATCCAACGAAGGAGAAACACTACATTCCTTCATTTTTAGCTCTCCCTCTTCATCATACAAATATACCATTGCATCCTTCAGCAGATTGCTTAAGTGCAATGTCCCCTGTTCAGCATCCAACTGAAAATCAAATGTTTTATTCGATTTCTTTTCCATACTCTGTGTGCATCTTTCTTCCTGTCCCCCAAAGAAGAATCTAAATATGTAAAAAAGCGTGGGAACTGCTGCCATTATCGTACTTGAGGCTCTGGACTGCCACTATTCAAATAATGTACAGCAACCCACGCCCAATACTATATATTTGCATATACAGCAGAGCATGAGCGCTTGCAAGCATTATTCCTGAATAGTGAAATTGTCCAGATTTCAAGTACAGAATAATATTTTAAACGCCTTTGTTCTTTATTGTTACTAATTGTCCCATTCCCTGACGCTTCAGAGCGTTATGGACTGCAACAAAGATAAGTAAAAAGCTTTGAATCTACAGTAAGAAGACTCAAAAATATTCCTGCAAATATAATAGCATTCACAGAACAGTGGTTTATAGCTTTTGTTTAAAGCTGATCAATAAAAAAACAAAAAGCGTGATAAATATCCCGTGGGACGTTTATCACGCTTTCTCTTCTACAATCAAGATGTCTAAGAGACTCTCTTATTCTGCAGTTTCTTCTTTTTCCGATTCTTCTACCGGGGCTTTAAACTCATTAATTCCATTGGTAATAAGAATATTATACCAAGAAATAAGCTTCTTTATATCATTGAGATATACACGATCCCGGTCAAAATTAGGCAATATCTCCGCCATATAGGCACGCAATTCGTCAGCAGAGGCTTTCTTCGGATCAAGAGAAATCGCTGAACCGTTTTCTTTACTCTTAATCGCTTCAAGAACCTCATATAAAGGCACTTCAGAATCATCCGTGTACATTGCTATATCTGCCAGAGAAATTATTTTTTCATTACCATAAGCAGGAAAGCGTTTCTTATCAGCATTGATCGATTCAACAATCAGCATGTTCTTTCCTTGTGAAACAAGTTTATACAATCCCGGTTTTCCGGAAATGGACAAGATAGTCTTCAGCATAGTATATTCTGTTTTTATTAGTTATTTTTTGACGGGCAAAGATAATCAATATTTTTAGATAGCAAAGATATTAACTCTAAAACCTGAGGAATTAAAGGCGTTTCATCATCATTTATAATCACAAATCCTGCTTGTAGGCGCTTCTCTTCATCGCTCATTTGGCATTGACAGCGTTTCACAATCAGTTCACGCGAAGAATTATCACGCCTGACAGCACGTTCTATTCTCAACTCAAACGGAGCATATACCATCACTATCAAATCAACTTCACTGTCGAAACCGGATTCAATCAATATTGCAGATTCAATTCCTACGATGGGAAAAGCAGCATGAGCCTCTGCCCAATTTCTAAAATCTTCCTTTACGCGCGGGTGAATGATATCATTTATCCGCCTGGCATGATCAGGATGCCCAAAAAGATAAGAAGCCAGCACTGGTTTATTCAGTTCACCGTTTTCAAACAATTTATCGCCCAACAAGTTACAAAGCTCTTTACGAATAAACGGACTTGAATTTGTCAGCCTTTTAGACTCTGCATCGGCAATATAGACAGGAACTCCCATCACCTCCAGCAATCGTGAGACAATACTTTTGCCACTGCCTATGCCACCTGTTATACCTATTCTAATTGCCATAAGAAGAAACTTGTTCAATCAGAAAATCCACCTTATCAGGCACAACACGTACATGGCTCACTCCTTGCGGAATAGATTTCAACTTAACCGTATATTTGTCAGATCCTAGCTTAAGCAAATCTTCATAAGAAACATTGATATAGAAAGATTCTGGAGTAATCTTATGAAAACGTCCTAATCCCACCTGAAAGGTCACCTGCACCTTAGATGGAAATGTACGCAACACCTTGTCCGCTGGAAAATTAATGCCATGTAAAGGGACTTCAACCGTCTTTTCCGTATATATGTCTACGGGAAAAGTCAAATCGACAGCATTTGGTACAAATTTAACTCCTTTCAAATCCATAATGGATGCATGATACGTCAATGTATCAACAATATCACTTAAGTCAAAGGACCGCGTATAAGCCGCAAAGATAGTATCAAGAATATTCTCCGGTGCATAGACCAATACCGAATCGGGAGAATAAATCGTATCCGAAATATAATACTGCCGTCCAGCAGAAACCTTGCCATGCATTTTCACCGGAACCAGTTTTGATTTACCCGTAGAATAAATATATTCCAAAGTATCCGGTTTAACCGAAAGTAATCGGGTAGAGACATTAAGTTGACTTAATATTTTTTTCTCAAATTCGGAAGCGTAAATCTTCACATGATTATCACGTCCTTTATAATCGTCATAATCAAGATTAACCGGAAAAAAACTCTTCCCTAACATATAGTTGAGCAAAACAGTACCTTTGTCTTTCACTTTAATACGCACTTCAGAAGCAGGAGCCGAAGTAATAACTACATTGTTAGGAACTCCTTTCAAGCGAACCGGAATAGAATATTCCGCCTCATAATCATTGTTTAATGTCTGAAGTAACCAAAAGCCGGCAGCAATCAGGAAGAAAAACGAAAAGATTAAGAATTCCCTGCTATTTTCACTAAGCAGAAAATTCTTAATCTTTTTGGAAAGTTTCAAATAAATATATTTTATGTTCCTACGTTCGGACATAGGCTAATTACAGTTACAGCTTATTTAGCAGCTTGCTGGCTGGCAGCAGAAGCATCTGCAAAAATAGAATTCTTATCTATCTTGATTTTTACATTAGCTGCAATTTCAAGAACAATATAATCATCGGTAATCTCTTTAATAACACCATGAATACCTCCAGCGGTAATTACCTTCTGATTCACCTGAAGAGATTTACGGAAATTAGCAATCTCTTTTTGTTTTTTATTCTGAGGACGGATCATAAAAAAATACATGATAACAAACATTGCTATCAGCAGGATCCACATCATACTTCCATTAGGTCCGGCTGCCGGAGCTTGCAGTAATACAGTCAATAAGTTCATAAATTAATCTGTTTAAATTTTCTAATCTATATAAAGCAAAGGTATCAGTTTTTTGTCAACTTACCTTCTTTTTTCAATTGATTAACTATTCCATCCAACGTTCCGTTGATGAAACTACCGCTTTTGGCAGTGCTATAGAGTTTTGCAATCTCTACATATTCATTTAACGAAACACTGACCGGAATGTTCGGGAAACTTAGAATTTCTGCTAATGCAGTCTGCATAATAATGACATCCATGAAAGCAACACGATCCAGATCCCAGTTTTTAGTATTTTCGCTGATCAGATGACGGTAATAATCAGAATTCAGAATAGTACGGCGGAAAAGGCGACGTGCAAATTCCTGATCTTCATCATCCTTGAATTCGGGAAGTAATTCCTGATTAGCTCCGTTCTTTTCTTCGAAACGTTTAATCGTTTTCAGCACGAATGTGTCAACTATTTCTTTATCATCATTCCAATATAAACTCTGATCTTCCAAAACCTGATCCAAAGAATCATTATTGTATATAAATGCTTTATAAATCTTTCTCCAGAATTCACGATCGGAATCATATGAATTATCTGCTGAAGCCATGTATTCTTTATAGACGTCAGATACTACAATCTTTTCATAAAGTTCCTTGATGAAATCTTGGTCATTAGCCCATGTTCTTTTTTGATTAGCGATAAACTCCATCAATTGCTTGTTCACTTCGAGTTGTGCAACAAATTTATTATCCACAAATTTCGTGTTAGGATACAACTCTTCTTTCGTAGGTTTCAACTTAGCTTTTGCCGCATCGATGCGTTTTTGTGCGTAGTCCGTCAATGCAATCATAAGCATCAACAAATAGTTATAGAGGTCATATGCCTTGGAAAGGCTAAAGAACAACTCTTTCTCCGCTGAGTCTAAATTTTTGCTTCCGTTCTGATAGTAAGCATACACTATCTGTATGATTTTTAGACGAATAAGAACTCTGTTAATCATAATCTTTAATAATACTGTTATTAACGAATTGCAAAAGTAGATATTTTTAATGAGTTTACACAAATAAATCACATTTTTTAATGCAGTAATTCATTCTCTGCCCTTTTTCTTTTGACAGTTGAAAAAAAAGTTCCAATTTTGAAGCCGATTATTAACAGACCTAATGATATGGAAGATTTAAAAAAGAAAATAGTTGCAGAGATAAATGATAAAGAGATTGTATTCTCTAAATCCATTAAGGCTGGTAAACGTATTTACTATCTTGACGTAAAAAAGAACCGGAAAGACGAAATGTTCCTTGCCATCACGGAAAGCAAGAAAGTGGTGCTGGGTGAAGGAGATGATTCTCAAGTAAGTTTTGAAAAACATAAGATCTTTCTATACAAAGAAGACTTTGACAAATTCATGACCGGTTTGACTCAAGCCATCGAATTTATAAACGAAGTGCAAGGGCACGCGGTAAAAGAAGAAGAAACCGCTGAAATCATTCAACCCGAGGAAATCAAGATCGACATTGATTTTGAATAAAGTTTTTTTTGATAATTCGAAAAGAAAGTGTACTTTTGCACCGCTTTTTTGCAACAACGGGTGGATATCCACATCGTGTGATGGTGAATTAAGCACTCAAATCACTTAATTTAGAGTAACACAAAAAATTAGAAAATGAGATCAATTGAAGTAAAAGGAACTGCAAGAACGATTGCAGAACGCTCTTCAGAACAAGCAAGAGCATTGAAAGAAATCCGTAAGAACAATGGTGTACCCTGCGTACTTTACGGAGGTGGTGAGAATGTTCATTTTACTGTACCTGTAGAAGGCTTGCGTAATTTGGTATATACTCCACATATCCATGTCGTAGATTTGAACATCGATGGTAAAAAAGTAAACGCCATTTTGAAAGATATCCAGTTCCATCCGGTAAAAGACACGATCCTTCACGTTGATTTTTATCAGATTGACGAAGCTAAACCAATCGTAATGGAAGTTCCGGTACAGTTGGAAGGTTTGGCAGAGGGTGTGAAAGCCGGTGGTAAATTAGCATTGCAACTTCGTAAACTGAAAGTTAAAGCTTTATATAACGTAATTCCTGAGAAACTGACTATCAATGTATCCCATTTGGGTCTTGGTAAGACAGTTAAAGTCGGTGAGCTGAGCTATGATGGTCTGGAATTGCTGAATGCAAAAGACGCTGTCGTTTGTGCAGTTAAACTGACTCGTGCAGCAAGAGGTGCCGCTGCCACAGCAGGAAAATAAATGTAGAACAATATTTCTACCAGAATATTCCGGAACGCAGATTATCACAGATTTTGGTCTGTGTTAATCTGCGTTCCCTTTATATCTCAATTATAACTAATTATGAAATATCTTATTGTCGGACTGGGTAATATCGGACCGGAATATCATGAAACCCGTCACAATATCGGTTTCATGGTAGTAGATGCCCTTGCCAGAATAAATAATGCCCCATTCGTAAGCGGACGTTATGGTTCAACAGCTTCTTTTTCGATAAAAGGAAGAGAATTTATATTACTAAAGCCCTCTACGTTCATGAATCTAAGCGGATTAGCAGTTCGTTACTGGATGCAAAAGGAAAACATCCCATTGGAGAATGTACTGATAGTAGTCGATGACTTGGCTTTGCCATTTGGAACCCTGCGCCTGAAGGGAAAAGGGAGCGATGCCGGTCATAACGGACTCAAGCATATAGCGGCTACATTGGGAACACAGGAGTATGCACGTTTACGTTTTGGCATCGGGAATGACTTTCCTCGCGGAGGACAGATCGATTATGTATTGGGACATTTCAATGATGAAGATTTGAAAACAATGGATGAGCGCCTTGAATCGGCAGGAGAAATTATTAAAAGCTTTTGTCTTGCCGGAATTAATATTACCATGAATCAATTCAATAAAAAATAATTAAATGCCTGAAGCTAGAATAGACAAATGGATGTGGGCGGTACGTATCTTCAAGACACGTACGATTGCTGCCGAAGCCTGCAAAAAAGGTCGTGTCAGTATAAATGGTTCATTCGTAAAAGCAGCACGCATGATTAAACCGGGAGATGTGATTCAAGTAAAAAAGCCCCCCATCACCTACTCATTTAAAGTGCTGCAAGCCATCGAAAAGCGCGTGGGAGCCAAATTAGTCCCGGAAGTTATGGAAAATGTAACTACTCCCGACCAATATGAGATATTGGAAATGAGTAAGATCAGCGGATTCATCGACCGTGCCCGCGGCACCGGACGTCCAACGAAAAAAGACCGCCGAAGCTTGGAAGATTTCACAACTCCTGAGTTCATGGATGACTTCGACTTTGACTTCGACTTCGATGAAGAAGAATAATCGGTACCTGCTAGAGCTTGATCAAACACGTATTTAACCACAAAAAAGTTATTGGTGAAAAGAAAGGGTTCGGATGAACCACTCAATTTTTTTGTCCGACCAATCGGTATACATCCTCCTTTTCACCAACAACCCATAACACATCCCCTTCTTCGAAAGGCGCATTTACATCCGGAGCCATTAGTATTTCCTCGCCTCGTTCTACTCCTGCAATCAAACAATGAAATTTATCCCTGATACCTGATTCACGTAAAGTTTTTCCAAGAAAAGCAGAATCGGCATCAATCATAAACTGTTTCAATGTCATTTCACTCCTTTCAAACACATCCGTATCGAAGGAAGAACCACGCGACATCTCTTCACCAAACAGACTTAATTGTTGATCGGTACCTATCACCTGAATCTTATCCATAGGAAAAAGTCGTACGCTACCTCCCGGAATATTAATCCTACGCTTTCCACGAAGAATAGAGGCTACATGCACACCATATTTATTACCTAGATTCAAATCCAACAATGTTTTACCTGCCCAAAGAGATTCACCCGGTATTTCAAAATCAGCCAAGTGCAAATCACGAGAAAGTAATCTGCCGGCATACTCAGGTTTCTTTTCACCCATATAAACCGCACGCATATCACGTGAACGCAAATTCTGGAAGAACTTCCGTTCTATCAATATCGACTGCTTCTTCAACCTACGTGAACCCACCATCAATACAACTGCAAGAATTGCAATGCCAATCACAAGGCCAATAGATGCTTTGAACAAGCCAGCTATAGTAAACATCACAAACAAGACGGCAACTACCACACGCAAAATGATGGTGGCCACTAAAGGAGCCCTGTTCGTCCGATGATCGTTCCAAAGCGTCATAAACTCAATGGAATGGTTCTTTTTCACCATAATAGCCCGTAAAAAAGGAGCTATCAAAAGAATGATGAAAGCAGCACTAAGCAACGATCCCCAGAACTGTGATAGTTGTTCACGAAAAAAGGGAACAACAAAACGAAATGAAAGGGCAATAACGGAAATACTAACTATCGAATAAACAACCACGATACGCGCCATTGCAAAAAGCAGTTTTTTCCACAAACTTTCCTGATTCACCGTTTGTGACCCGGAAGTATACCGATTTAGAAAGCGTCTCCAAGACTTTGGCAAATGCCGATCAACATAGTCGGATGCCGGTTCCGCCAGTCGAATCATATAGGGGGTAAGGAAAGTGGTGATAACTGATACAGCCACCACGATAGGATACAAGAAATTGCTCGTCACATGAAGTGAAACACCTAAAGAAGCAATAATAAAGGCGAACTCACCAATCTGTGTTAGGCTGAAACCGCACTGCATGGCCGTCTTCAACGGTTTTCCCGCCAGTACCACTCCAAAAGTACCAAAGAAAGCCTGCCCTAAAATGACAGCAAGGGTAATCACAAAGATTGGCAAAGCATATTCACCAATCATTGCAGGATCTACCATCATACCGACAGAAACGAAAAAGATTGCTCCAAATAAATCCTTAACTGGTTTTACCAGACGGTCGATAGATTCTGCTTCAATGGTTTCGGCAAGAATAGATCCCATAATGAAAGCACCGAATGCAGCGGAAAATCCCGTATTGGCCGCTATCACCACCATACCAAAGCAAAGTGCCAGCGAAACGATCAACAAAGTTTCCTCGCTCATCAACTTACGGCACCGCTTGAGAAACTCCGGAATCAGATAAATACCGACAACGAACCAAAGGATAAGAAAAAATAATAATTTCCCGATACTCTCAAGCATCTCCGTACCCTCAAAATTATTGCTCACTGCCATAGTTGAAAGCATCACCATAAGTACAATGGCAAGAATATCTTCCAAAATCAGAATACTCAGCACCAAACCGGTAAACTGCTTTTTACGAATGCCCAAGTCATCAAAAGCTTTATAAATAATAGTAGTAGACGACATCGCTATCATTCCTCCCAAAAAGATACAATCCATCCGTTGCCAGCCAAAGCTCATCCCCACAACTGTACCTAGCAATATCATGCAAAATATAACGGTACAGGCTGCTATAACAGCCGCTCCACCTACTTTTACAATTTTTTTAAAACTAAACTCAAGTCCCAATGCAAAAAGAAGGAAAATCACACCTATGTCAGCCCAAGTCTTAATATTGGCAGTATCCATTACGGAAGGTGTAAAAGGCATGTGAGGACTTGCCAAGAAACCAGCAACCACATAGCCCAGTACCAATGGTTGCTTTAATTTCTTAAATAACAGGGTCATAACACCGGCACAAAGCAGTATCAATGCCAGGTCAGCTATCAAAGTAGGTAAGTTTGACATTATCGTAGACTATTTATTGCATACAAAAGTACACGAAAATCAAGAGACATGTCAGAATTGAGCAAAAAAAATTATGCCTGAGACTTTTTAATCGCTCCCAGGCATAATGGTAAATTACAAAAAGGGGGGGAATATTACTTTCTGAACGGTGGCCGTACTACAACTGCTTTCAGCTTACGTCCGCGCATATCGATATAAATCTCAGTGCCCAATTTGCTATATTCCGGTTTAACATATCCCATACCGATACCTATTTTACGTACAGGAGACATCGTTCCGGATGTAACAACTCCAATTTTCACACCCTCGGCATTCACCAAGTCATATCCATGACGAGGGATTCCACGGTCTTGCATTTCAAAACCAACTAATTTACGCACAGTGCCTTCTGCTTTTTGTTTCTCAAGCATCGGACGATTGGTAAAGTTTTTGCCTTCCACAAATTTGGTAATCCAACCCAATCCCGCCTCTATAGGAGAAGTCGTATCGTCCAGATCATTACCATAGAGACAGAAGCCCATTTCCAAACGGAGTGTATCGCGAGCCCCCAGGCCAACCGGTTTGATACCAAATTCTTCGCCTGCCTCGAAAACGGCTTTCCATATTTTGTCGGCCGCATCCGGATAGAAATAAAGTTCAAAACCTCCGGCACCCGTATAACCTGTATTAGAGATTATCACATTCTTTTCTCCGGCAAACTCACCAACCTTAAAAGTATAATAAGGTATATCGGAAAGATTGATATCCGTCAACTTCTGTAAAGCAAGAATCGCTTTAGGCCCTTGGACAGCCAACTGAGCCATCCGGTCCGAAGAATTTTCCAGTTCAGCACCTTCCGTATTGTGAGAAACGCACCAATTCCAATCTTTTTCGATATTGGCAGCATTGACAACTAAAAGATATTTTTCAGGCTCAAACTGATACACTAACAAGTCATCTACAATACCCCCTTTTTCATTAGGGAAACAGGTGTACTGTACTTTACCCGGTTCAAGGGCAGCCACATTGTTAGAAGTTACTTTCTGGAGAAAAGCCAAGGCATTAGGCCCTTTTACCCAGAATTCACCCATGTGGGATACATCAAATACACCTACAGCATTACAAACGGTGAGATGTTCTTCAATAATGCCGGTATATTCAATCGGCATGTTATAACCGGCAAACTCGTGCATTTTAGCACCCAGTGCAATATGTTTGTCGGTAAACGGAGTGGTCTTCATAAATTAAATATTAAAAGTTGAAAATTAAATATTAAGCTTTCTCTGCAACCAATTCAACGATCTTTACGATAACTTTCATTGCCTTTTCCATATTCTCGATAGGAACAAATTCATAACGTCCGTGGAAGTTTAGTCCACCGGCAAAGATATTAGGACATGGAAGACCTTTAAAAGAAAGTTGCGCACCGTCCGTACCGCCACGAATAGGTTTCACATTCGGTTTCACTCCCACAGCCTCCATAGCCGCAAAAGCAGTATCGATGATATGCATTACCGGCTCAATCTGTTCACGCATGTTATAGTATTGGTCGCGCAACTCGAGAGTGGCAACGTCTTCGCTATATTCTGCATTTACTTTTCTTACCAGATGAGCCATCTCACGTTTACGGCTTTCGAAACGGGCACGATCATGATCGCGGATTATATATGAAATGGTAGTTTGCTCTACAGTGCCTTGGATGCCGACCAGATGATAGAAGCCTTCATAGCCTTCGGTGTGTTCGGGCGTTTCATGACGCGGGAGCATCGATATAAATTGATTTGCCAAACGGATGGAGTTGATCATTTTATGGCGGGCGTATCCCGGATGTACATTCCGTCCCTTAAAAGTTATTTTAGCAGCGGCCGCATTGAAATTTTCAAACTCCAGCTCGCCCACTTCACCGCCATCCATGGTATAAGCCCACTGGCAACCGAACTTTTCCACATCAAACTTATGCGCTCCTTCTCCAATCTCTTCGTCAGGATTAAATCCGATACGGATCTTGCCGTGTTTGATTTCCGGGTGTTCTTTCAAATATGCGATAGCAGAAACTATTTCAGCAATACCTGCTTTATCATCCGCCCCCAGTAAAGTCGTACCATCTGTAACGATCAGGTTTTCACCTTTATGATCGAGTAGTTCAGGGAATTGCGACGGACTCAATACTACTCCCTCGGCAGCATTCAGCATTATATCTCCGCCACCGTAATTTTCTATTATGCGAGGTTTTACATCTTTCCCGCTCATATCAGGACTGGTATCCATATGGGCGATAAAGCCGATGGTAGGAACTTCCTTTTCCGTATTTGCCGGAAGAGTGGCGAAAAGGTAGCCATGCTCGTCCAGTGAGATATCTTCCAAACCTAAGGATTCCAACTCTGATTTCAGATATTCAGCAAAAACCATCTGTCCCGGTGTGCTGGGAGTAAGCCCTGTTTCTTCACTCGATTGAGTATCAAAGCTTACATACTTCAAAAAACGTTCTACTAAAGTCATACTGTTCATATTTTAGGATTTACATTTTACGATTGAAATCACATCTGCCGTAAAGATAGAAAAAGAGCCGTGAATTGACAAATAATTGACGGCTCTTTTTCAAAAATCGAATATCTTTCTTATTTCAAGTAACTATTTGTTAGTTGTAACTGCCATTTAAAAATGGCTGCTACCATCAAAACAATGAGTACAAACCTGACATTTAGGCAATCCGATCGCCTCGATCAGTGTTTCAAGGGTATTAAATTTCAAAGACGTGAGTCCGAAGCGTTCCGCAATAATGCTTACCATCTTTTCATATTCCGGTGAACCGGTAGTGGCATATTTATCCAGATTTTTATTTTCATCCCCTTCAAGCTCTTTTATGATCTGACGAGTAATCAATTCCAATGCATTCTTTGATGCAGTGAAGCCAACAAAAGGACATGCGTAAATCAACGGAGGACATGCAATCCTCATATGAACTTCCTTTGCACCGTAATCATAAAGCACTTTCACATTGTCACGCAATTGGGTTCCGCGAACAATGGAGTCGTCACAAAACAATAAACGTTTGTCATCGAGCATGGCACGATTGGGAATCAATTTCATCTTAGCCACCAGGGAACGCATCGCCTGATTACTGGGAGTAAAACTGCGTGGCCAGGTGGGAGTATATTTTGCAATCGCCCGATGATAAGGAATCCCTTTGCCTTCAGCATATCCCAAAGCCATGCCGACACCCGAATCCGGAATGCCGCAAGCGCAATCCACCTCCGAAGTATCCTTTTGTCCCATCTTCAAACCGCTTGTAAAACGAACTTCTTCTACGTTACGACCTTCATAGCAAGATGTGGGAAATCCATAGTATACCCAAAGGAAGGAACATATCTGCATGCCTTCATCGGGTTTGCGCAATTGCACCATGCTATCGGCTCGTAAATGAACCACCTCGCCCGGTCCAAGATACTTTTCAATCTCATAGTCAAGATTTGGGAAGCTGCTCGACTCACTGGTGGCAGCATAAGCTCCTTCTTTTTTTCCTATGACGACGGGAGTACGCCCCCACCGGTCGCGGGCGGCTATTATGCCATCGTCCGTCAACAGCAGCATGGAACAGGAACCTTTTATATGCTTGAATACATTCTCTATACCCTCTACGAATGTCTTTCCCTGGATGATAAGTAATGCGATGAGTTCCGTCTGATTGGTATTACCCGAACTAAGTTCGGCGAAGTGCATGTTTTTGGAGAGTAGTTCTTCTTCAAGTTCTTTAAGATTAACAATTTTGGCAACAGTGACTATGGCGAAACGCCCCAGATGAGAATTGATAACGATAGGTTGTGCGTCCGTATCGCTGATGATGCCTATACCGGCATTTCCTTGAAATTTATCCAGATCGGATTCAAACTTGGATCGGAAATACGAACTTTCCAAATTGTGTATGGAACGTATGAAGCCTTGTTCTTCACTATACGTAGCAAGTCCCCCTCGCTTTGTCCCCAAATGTGAATTGTAATCTGTGCCGTAGAATAAATCGGTCACACAGCCTACACGCGAGACTGTTCCGAAAAAACCTCCCATATTTAAGATTCTTTTTAAATTAGTGTTAGTTTTAAAAAAGACGGTGCAAAAGTACAAAAAAGAATTCGTCTTATAAAAAAAGCACCCCGCAAAGTTGATCCAATCTTTGCGAGGTGCATTCAATCTATATTAGAAGCTTAGCAATACAGATTTGTAATAACTATTGTAGTGGTGCTTTATTACTTTTAAAGTGTTGCTTTATTACCTTTAAAGCGATGCTTTATTGCTTTTAAAGTGACACTTTACTGCCTTTAAAGTAGTGCTTTATTGCCTTTAAAGAGAAAATACATCCTATTCCTTCAATAGCGAAGGCAAACATACAAGTTATAAGTAACAAATCCGAATGATCTAAACTCTATCAACCTTATACCTATTACTTGAATTTCTTCATCTTTTTATCCGCTGGTGTAGCCTCTATCAAGCTTAATGCAAAACCACCGCTTCGTGCAAGCTTTGCGGTTATCTTAGTTTTACTAGTCACCAGACCTTTCTTAATCTGATAGGAAGTAGGGTTCGACTCATAATCGGCATCCTTGCCATCTGCATAAAGGGTAGCTACATACTGTTTTCCGGGATCAAGGAAATCAAGTGTAAATGTAGATGTACGAGCATTTTCATCCGTAATGCCTCCTACAAACCAGTTGTTTGTTCCTTTTGCTTTGCGTGCCACGGTTATATAATCCCCCGGTTCTGCCTCCAGATATTTACTGTCGTCCCAATCTACAGCCACATCTTTTATAAATTGGAAAGCATCCATATAACGTTCATAACTTTCGGGAATATCGGCCGCCATCTGCAACGGGCTGTAAAGAGTTACAAACAATGCCATCTGTTTCACCAATGTCGTATGCACCCACCCATGTTCATCATTATCAAGGAAAGTCAATTTAGTATCGAAGATGCCAGGGGTATAATCCATCGGACCGCCAATCAAACGGCTGAACGGAAGCAATGTTGTATGGAATGGCTTACTTCCACCGAAAGCTTCGTATTCCGTACCACGAGCCGATTCATTTCCGATAAGGTTCGGATAAGTACGGCAAAGTCCCGTAGGACGCACAGCTTCGTGTGCATTAACGCAAATTTTATAATCGGCAGCTTTCTTAATGGCGTATAAGTAATGATTGTTCATCCACTGACCATAGTGATGCTCACCACGCGGAATAATATTCCCCACATAACCACTCTTAACCGCGTTGTAGCCATTGTCCACCATAAACTGATAAGCTTTATCCATATGGCGTTCATAATTACGAACCGAAGAAGAAGTCTCGTGATGCATCATCAATTTAACGCCTTTGCTTTTTGCATATGCGTTAAGCATCTTCACATCAAAATCCGGATAAGGAGTTACAAAATCAAAGACATAATCTTTAGAGTGCCCGAACCAGTCTTCCCAGCCTTCATTCCAACCTTCAATCAGCACCTGGTCAAATCCATGTTTTGCGGCAAAGTCTATGTATTTCTTCACATTTTCATTATTTGCCGCATGTTTGCCGTTTGGCTTAGTCTTTGAATAGTCCGTCTCTCCTAATTTCACAGAGGGAAGATCGTCCGTATAGGCCCAAGTACTCTTTCCAGTAATCATTTCCCACCAAACACCGACATATTTCACAGGTTTAATCCAGGAAACATCTTCATAAGCACAGGGTTCGTTCAAATTCAACGTCAGCTTGGAAGCAAGAATATCACGCGCGTCATCGCTTACCATCACGGTACGCCACGGAGATTTGCAGGGAGCCTGCATATATCCCTTGTCGCCAACCGCATCCGGTGTCAACCAAGACTCAAACACCAGATTCTTATCATCCAGATTCAGATGCATACAAGAATAATCGACCAAAGCAGCCTCATGCAGATTGATATACAAGCCATCGGCTGTCTTCATTTGCAATGAAGTCTGTACACCGGTTGGTGAAAAGGACGTTTGAGAAGCATTTCCTGTAATGGCACCTTTCATCAAACCACGAATCTCCGTCAGCTTAGACTCAGTGAAATCATATTCTTGCGTGTCATAATCACCGGGAATCCAAAAAGCTGTATGGTCACCGGTCATAGCAAACTGTGAATGTTCTTCTTTGATAACAAAGTAATTCAGATTCTTCTGTAAAGGGAATTCATAACGAAAGCCCAGACCGTCATCATAAAGACGGAAACGAATCACTATATTACGATCTTGTGCCTTCTGATCGAGTGTGACGGCCAGCTCATTGTAATGATTGCGGATGGACTTTACTTCCCCCCATACCGGTTCCCAAGTTTCATCAAAAGTGCTTGTTTTAGCATCGGTTAATGTAAAACCATTCATCAGTCCCGGATCATCTTTCAATTCCAGACCTAATTTGGATGGTTTGATCACTTCCTTATCTTTATAAGAAAGTTCATACACAGGTTCACCTTGTGCGTTTACCGAAAAATTTAGTTTCAAGAGTCCGTTCGGAGAAGTAATGCTTTCGGCCATAGCTGCCGTACTCATTAATAAAGCCAACAGTATAAAAGCCATTTTCGAGGTTAGTGTTTTCATGTGATTCATGATATGAATTAGTTAATAATAATCGATAGCACAAAGATAGGCAGTAAACACAAAAGCAGACACAACATATAAACGGAATATAAAAGATATTTCTGAAAACGTTTGCATAATCTTCTTATTACTAAAAAGATAAAGGAAATACCAAATGAAGGAAATATGAATGATTCCTCAGTCTATACTTCCGATCTTCATCATTTCTTCTTCAAATTTATCACGATTAACGGCCTTGTTACGGACTTTATTCCGATAAGTATAAATCGTATTGATAGAGTAGTGAAGGAAGTTGGCAATCTTCGAACTGTCATCAATGCCCAAACGGATAATTGCGAATATACGCAATTCCGTATTCAATAGTTCGCCAGGTTTTAACACGATCTGTTCTTCCGGTTGGAGTAGAGCATTGAACTCGGTCACAAAATCGGGGTAAAGTTGCAAGAAGGCATTATCAAAATTGGCATAGAACTCCTTCTGTTCCATACCAGCAACCTGTGAAGATTTAGTCAGCTTAAGCAACTCTTCTGTCTGGCCGGCTGTAATTTTACGGTTCACCGTACGACGGAAGTTATCCAACTTCTCCATATAAATCGAACAAAGATTCAGGAAATGACCAATATACTCTTCTTTAATATGATTTGCCTGCTTCAGGTTACGACGAGCCAGAGAAAGCTTTTTCATCTGCTTGCATGCCAATGCTACCGATAGTATCAGAAAAGCGGAAAGTACACTTACTATAACCAAAAACAGAATCAACTGACGACGTTGCTCTTCAATCCGTTGCTTATAAGCAGCATCTATCACAGGCAATACGCCCGATATCTCGATAGTACGTAAACGGGCATTACAGAAGACGGCATCCTCAAGAGATTGTTTGATGTAATGATAGGCACGAGTAATATCTCCTCGCTCATAAAGCACAAAAGCCAGATTTTGGAGTGCCGCGTTTTCCTTCACCGATGCTTTTATGTCAGAGATGGCCGAAAGAGCCAAATATTTTTCATACTCGTCGGAACGGCCTTCTTCCTTATATATATGTGCAAGTGAATATGCAGCCCGTGCATAAGTATTAGATACTTCAGGCTGACTATGCAGCAATCCCATCAATATTTTTTTCGCCTGAACATTATGTTGCCGAGCGATCAACCGCTCTGCTTCATATAAATGATATTCAGGCTCATCTGGAGGAAGCACGGCAAGTAAAGAGTCACGGTACAAATTTTGTCGAAGCAGATAATCAGTAGAATATATGCCACTCTGAGAATAGTTGACCAGATATGAGTTCAAACGACGCTCGCAATTAAAGTAAACAGGGAGCAGACTATCCGGCAAAGTTGCCCGATGAATTTTCCGAAGCGTCTCCTCAGCCTCTTTATACATTCCGGAAATAGAAAGAACGGTCGCCTGACAGAGACGGATTTCATCCTTATAAGAAAGATTATGCAACGAATCTGCGAGCGACATGCTCCGGTCGTAATACTTCATAGCCGAATCCGAAACAAATAATTCGTACTCCTTACCTAACCTTTTATTCAGAGCGAAACGATGTTGCAATGACAAAGGTGAAGTTTGCAAAAGTCGCTTCAAGCTATCGATACAGGTTTCTTTCTGATTCAAATACAGGTTCTGTTGTTCTATCACCTTATCCAGACGTGCTAGAACAGAATCAACTCCCTGCACTGCCAACACAGAAAGGGAAGCACAAAACATAAGTATAAGAAAAAACAGTCTCCTCATAGCCGGATATTTTTGCTAAAGCGCTCAAAAGTACAAATTTTCCGACGAAATCTACTATCTTTGCTGCGCTTAGCATCAAAATAATGAAAGAGATTGTATATATATTCTTTGGGGGCGGCATAGGAAGTGTACTCCGCTATTTGGCACAGATAAGTGTTAACGAGAAAATGTCAAGTGTCGGATTTCCTTTTTCATGGGGCACATTTATAGTTAACATCACCGGAAGTTTCTTTATCGGACTATTCTACACGATATCCGAGCGATGGAATCTTTCGATGGAGACAAGACTTTTCCTAACAGTCGGATTATGTGGAGGTTTCACAACCTTTTCGACTTTTTCCAACGATGGTTTGAGCCTGCTGAAAGGAGAATTTTATGGAACGTTTCTTCTCTATACTTTATTAAGTATCATTGGAGGATTATTAGCTGTTTTTGTAGGAGGATATACGGGTAAATTGATCGGGTAACAAAATGAAACCAATTAAAAAGAACAAAAGTCAAAGCGTCCAAGTTGTCGATCCTATGATTGACGAATCGGCCGACAGTTCGGAAAGTTTAAAAAGTCTGCTTGGCAAAGAGGAAACCATTTCAAATCTTTCTTTTGACAGAAGTTTGGAGGAATCCATTCGGGTAGCCTACAAAACCATCAAAGAATGTGTCTTCAATAATCTGACTTTAAGTGACAGCCAATTAAAATCAACCCAGTTCTCTGATGTGATTTTCCGTCAATGCAATCTGGCGAACGTTTCATTTTCGGGAAGTTCTTTCTACCGTGTTCAATTTATCGATTGCAAACTGATGGGAAGTGGTTTTTCAGAAACGACCTTGAATCATCTGTTCGTATCAGGATGCAACGCACAATATCTCAATCTGGCAATGAGCAAAATGAACCAGGTACAATTTAGCAACTGCGATCTACAATTCAGCAGCCTTAACGACTGCCGTCTGCAGAACTTTGCATTAGAGCATTGTACCCTTGTCGGAGCAGACTTTTCTCATACGCGGCTAAAGGGAGTAGACCTTCGTTCTTCCCAAATAAGCGGCCTTCAGCTGAACCTCTCCGATCTGCAAGGTGCCATCGTCAGTTCAATACAAGCCATGGAGCTATTGCCATTACTAGGTGTCATCATCGAAGATTTAAATGATAAATAGATAAAGAAGAGAATTATAAAAACGATGTTACATCATTTCGTCCAACCGATCTCCGGAATCAGTCTACCTCAAAAGTTCACTTTTCCTTTTCACTACACGCCTCATCCATTATGCGTAATAGCTTCGAAGGAAGTGCAAACTTATTTATCGGCACAGAAACATTGGAACGAAGAATTACAAAAAGGAAAAATGTTCGGAGTCTTGATCGTACGAACTCCGAATGGCGAACTGGGGTACCTTGCGGCCTTCTCCGGCAATCTGGCAGGTAAAAACCAACACCCCTATTTTGTGCCTCCAATATACGATTTGTTACAACCAAATGGATTTTTTAAAGTTGAAGAAGAGAATATCACATCAATCAATATAGAAATTAAGAATAAGCAAGAAAGTTCTTCTTATCGAAATCTCAAACAACACTTGGAAGACACCAAACGTTCAAGTCAAGAAGCAATCACAGTAGCCAAAGAATATCTAAGAAAAACAAAGGAAGAACGTGATATACGTCGGCAACATAATCCCAGTGAAATGG
Organism: Jilunia laotingensis; assembly: GCF_014385165.1. Taxonomy (NCBI): domain Bacteria; kingdom Pseudomonadati; phylum Bacteroidota; class Bacteroidia; order Bacteroidales; family Bacteroidaceae; genus Jilunia; species Jilunia laotingensis. Next base: position 46,737 of record NZ_JACRTF010000001.1, read on the forward strand.
AACAAGCGGAAATGATCCGTGAAAGTCAATTTCAAAAAGCCGAACTTAAAAGAATGGAACGTGAGTGGAAAAACCGAATAACCAATCTACAGAATGAATTAAATAGTATTGAATCACAAATAACGGAACTTAAAAAAGAACGCAAGGTTCGTTCAGCCATTCTACAGAAAAAATTATTCCAACAGTTTCGCTTATTAAATGCACAAGGAGATATCAAAGACCTATGTACCATTTTTGACGAAGCAATACACAAAATTCCACCTGCAGGAGCTGGTGAATGTGCTGCACCTAAATTATTACAATATGCATATCTGCATCAACTCGAGCCGATAGCAATGGCGGAATTTTGGTGGGGAGAGTCACCTAAAACAGAAATCAGAAAACATGGGTATTACTATCCGGCTTGCAAAGGGAAGTGTGAACCCATACTGAAGCATATGTTGAAAGGACTGGAAATAGAAGGCAACCCGTTGCAAACTGACATCCATCGAGATAGCGAATTGGAAATCGTATATGAAGATGATTGGCTTCTTGTCGTCAATAAACCGGCCGGCATGCTTTCCGTACCCGGGAAAGAAAATGTAACTTCAGTCTATGAGTGGGCAAAGAAAAAATATCCTGAAATAACCGGACCAATAATCGTCCATCGCTTGGACATGGCGACTTCTGGTCTTTTGCTCCTTGCCAAAACCAAAGAGACACATCAAAATTTGCAAGCACAATTCAAGAACCGTGTTGTGAAGAAACGCTACGTAGCATTACTCGACGGTGTCATATCCCAAAAGCGAGGCATCATAAACTTACCACTTTGCCCCAATTTGCTTGATCGTCCCCGGCAAATGGTAAATGAGACATATGGTAAACCTGCCATAACGGAATATGAAGTACTGAGATATTCTGAAAAACGTACCCGCATCCAATTTTATCCTTTAACAGGGCGCACGCATCAATTACGTGTACATGCCGCTCATCCATCCGGATTAGACTGTCCGATCACAGGTGATGAACTTTATGGGAAATCAGCAGAACGGTTATATTTACACGCCGAATATTTGGAGTTCACACACCCGGTTACCATCTCAAAAATCCATATAGAAAAAAAGGCAGACTTTTAGAAGTCATGTCAATGACCAATTAAAACATGTATCAATAATAAGTAAGTAGAAGATTTTTTATAGTTTTGCAGCCATTAACAATCAATCAGATAACAATATGTTAAAATCGAAACACCTATTCCTTATAATATACTTATTCATATTAATTCCCTTCCATTTGCATGCTCAATTCATGAACTACGGTTCAGATCCGTCACGATTTAAATGGAACATTGTCAGGCTGCCTCATTACGATCTGGTATATCCACAGGGAAATGACTCGATGGCATACAAATACGCTCTTTATCTCGAGAATGCTTATCCACATATACAAAAGACAATCGGGAAACCTATGCAGGTGAAATTTCCGGTTATACTGCATCCAGCAAGCATGTCTTCTAATGGAATGGTTTCCTGGGCACCCCGCCGCATGGAACTCATAACAACTCCTTCTTCTGATCTGAGTGTTCAAAGCTGGGATAAGCATTTAGTTTTACATGAATCCCGCCATGTTTTCCAAACCGGGAAAGTAATGCATGGCATTTTCAAACCACTCTATTATATCGTTGGTGAACAATCTGCCGGAGTCGCTTCATTTCTTATGCCGATTTGGTTTCTAGAAGGAGATGCAGTCAGTACCGAAACGGCATTGTCGAATGGTGGGCGTGGACGATTGCCGGAATTTAATATGATTTATCGGGCGCAAATGCTTGGAGGAGATAAATTTTATACATTAGATAAATGGTTGATGGGATCATACAAAAATTATACAGGAACTTATTATACCTTGGGTTATAACCTTGCATCATATGCTCGTCAACGTTATGGTGCGGATATTTGGGCAAAAACTACCAGTAGATATCCCAACAATCTATATTTTGAGGGTTCTTTCAAACATTATTCAGGAAGTGGATTTAAACAACTTTACCATGATACATTCGATTATTTACGAAGAGAATGGGAAAAGCTGGATAGTTGTACGCTTACTCCCAATTATTTGTCAACCTCCAGCAAAGATTACACTTCTTACAGATATCCTCAGGTAATAAACGACTCGGTCATAGTAGCCCTTAAATCGAGTCTGAAGGATATTAACGCTTTAGTAGCGTTTATAGATGGAAAAGAAAAGCGACTCAGTTATATAGGTAATATCAACAGCCGTTTAAATTTTCGAAATAATCGATTGTATTGGACTGAAATTATACCCAGTGCCCGCTGGACACACGAGAATTACTCCGTTCTGAAAAGTTATGATTTTGAATCCAAACGCATTACAATCCACACACCACATAAACGTTATTTAACTCCGTCAATTGATAAATATGGAAAAACAGCCGCTGTTTCACAAAATTCTGTTGAGGGACAAAACCAATTGGTACTTGTCAATTTAGAGAATGGAAAAGAAATCACCTCTTTTAACGTGCCTGAAAATGCATTTATCAAAGAACTGACCTTCACAGACGATAACACAATCATCGCCATTGCTGTAACCGACCAAGGAATTACTCTCTTTCAATTTTCTCCGGCTTCAGGACAATGGGATGTGTTACTGAAAACGACCTCTACCAATATCACTTCCCCCCTTTGGAGGAATGGAAAAATATATTTTGAATCGGGACTCAATGGAACAAATAATATTTATTGCTTTGATCCGGAAGATAAACAAGTATACCGCCTGACTTCAGCCCGTTTCGGTGCTTTCGATCCAACCTTCTCTCCATCTGACAATCGCTTATTCTATTCAGATTACCAAGCAAATGGATACAAAATTGCATCGTTAGCAGCAGATAGCTTATTAATCCAAAAAGTAAACATAACCCAACCAACACCATTACCCTTTGTCGAAACGTTAGTAAAACAAGAGCAATTCAATCTTGACTCGGCTCGGCTGGAAGCTGTTGATTTTCAACCGAAGCCTTATCGAAAAGCCATTCATACATTCAAAATTCACAGTTGGGCTCCATTCTATTATGACGTGTCCGAGGCTATGAACACGAGTGCCGATGATTTAAGCACCATTGTCAAACCTGGTGCTACAATTATGTCTCAAAACACATTGAATACTGCCATCATGCAGGCTGGATGGTATTATCAAAAAGGATATCACCACGGAAAACTTTCATTTACTTACCAAGGCTGGTTTCCAATCATTGACTTAGCAGCCGATTATGGTGATAAAGCATACAATATAGCTTGGACACAAAATGATAAAAAACAGGATGTTACAAGAGGATATTATACCAATCGCAACCTGTTAGAAGCTGAAGCAAGAATCTATCTTCCCTTTAACTTGACGAAAAGCCAACATATCAGAGGCATACAACCTGCATTTACCTACTATTTTACAAACAATAAATATCAGGAACACGGAGGCAGCGAATTTCATAATTTCCAATACATTCTACCAGAAATTCTATTTTATAATTATAGGCGTAAAGCATTGCGGGATATCTTGCCCCGCACCGGTTACCAGTTACGTCTACAATACCTCATGAGTCCTTTTAACACAGAAAATTATGGTAGCTTATACGCAGCCCGGCTAACGACCTATTGGCCCGGGATTATCCGCAACCATGGCTTGATGCTTCGACTGGGTTATCAATATCAGGAACTGGACGGAAAAGCTCTATATCTCCCCAAGCACCTTATTGAAAAACCTCGCGGATATGACTTTCTATACCAGACTCGTCAACAATGGGCTTTCAAAGCAGATTATGCATTTCCCATACTCTCACCAGATTTGAATATCGGTTCACTCATTTATATCCGACGATTACGTGCAAATTTATTTTATGATTTGTCGCGGAATCAAGCAAACAAACAAAATAGATGGATGACACAAAGTTCTTGTGGCGGTGATCTGATAATCGACTGGAACGTACTTCGTAAGACCTATCCCTTAACTACAGGAATACGGTTAATTCAACCGATAAATTATGGAAAATTTCAGGCAGAAGCCTTATTTTCAATTACTTTTTAAATGATAACCCTAATGGATCGGCCACATTAAGATTATCACAAACTTGACATCCTTATTATAATAATAAAACAATAACTAATTTAACATCCTCCGTAAAATGAAAAAGTTGCTTTGCCCCCAGTGTAAAATCGCTGGTATGTATGTAAAAAATGAACAAGGAGAACGACTTCTCGTGTATGTTACAGATACTGGAGAAGTAATACCTAAAAATCCAGATGCATCCACAATAGGTTTTGATATGACAGAAGTATATTGTTTGGGATGCTCCTGGCACGGTTCATCCAAAAGGATGGTCAAATACTAAGAAAACAGATTCATTCATTTAAAATTCATAAATACTAAGCACAAAAAGCAGATATCCGTATTTACGAAAAACTTTTGAAGAGTATGCAGGTTTAATATGCCTAATCATTTAATTATTCATATTATGAGTCAAGGCATATTAATCAACAATGTCCATATCTTTGATGGACATAACGAGAAAGTAATTTACGGAAATATTCTGATAAAAGATAATCAGATAAAAACAATCTCCGAATCTCCTATTCCCATCAATGACGGAAATGACACAATCATAGATGGCCAACAAAAATTCCTGATGCCAGGCTTGATAGATGCACACTGGCATGCATATATGGCATGTAATACCATGATTGATTTGCTGACAGCCGATACAGCTTATACACAATTCAAAGCAGGACAAGAAGCAGGCGCAACTTTGCTCCGGGGTTTTACCACTATTCGTGATGCGGGAGGACCAGTCTTCGGATTAAAACGCGCCATCGATGAAGGAATCATCATCGGTCCCCGCATTTATCCTAGTGGATCTCTCATTTCACAAACCGGTGGTCATGGTGATTTCCGGGCAGTTTACGATGAACCACGTCCTTTCGATTGCTGCGGATTGACACATACTGAAGAAATTGGAGCAGCCATCATTGCAGACGGAATAGATGCTGTAACAGTTGCAGCACGCAATAACCTTCGTTTAGGAGCAAGTCAAATAAAATTAATGACCGGAGGAGGTGTTGCTTCTCTATATGACCGTTTGGAGGATACTCAATTTTTCGAAGAAGAAATCCATGCAGCAGTGAAAGCTGCAGAAGATGCTGGAACCTATGTAATGGTACACGTATATGTACCAAGAGCCATTCAACGGGCTATTCAGGCAGGCGTAAAAAGCATTGAGCATGGGCATCTCATTGATGAACCGACAATGAAGCTTATAGCGGAAAAAGAAGTATGGCTGAGTATGCAACCTTTTACTTTGGAAGATAATAAATTTCCTACGAAAGAACAACAAGAGAAACATGAACTGGTCGTCAACGGTACAGATAAAACGTATCAGTTAGCAAAAAAATACAAAGTCAAGTTAGCTTGGGGAACAGATTTATTATTTAATCCAACCAATACAAAGAACCAAAATCAAGGAATTATCAAATTACAAAAATGGTTCACCAATTTCGAAATACTTAAAATGGTTACTCATGACAACGCCCAACTTCTTTCTTTGTCAGGAATGAGAAACCCTTATCCCGGCAAACTAGGAGTTATTGAAGAAAATGCATTAGCAGACATCATTTTAGTTGATGGTAATCCGCTTGAGGATATCACATTATTGGGAAACCCTGAAAAATATTTTGTGATGATAATGAAGGATGGCAAAATATATAGAAACATTTTATAATGGAAAAACAATCTATTAGGAACAGTGAATCAGCTTATTACTTCCATAACGATTCTTCCTCTATATAAAATATCGCCTTTTTTCATACTAACATTGAACAAAACATGCTTTCGCACGTTTATAATAATGCAAATCAGCCTGAAGCTCTATATGCATATGTGAATACCCATAATGAAGCGACCATATGCCTCCCCGGCATAGACAGGTAAGATTGCATAGTAGTTTTGTCGTGTTTTATTTTGTGTTTGTGTTGTGACGGTGCTGCGATGTGAATCGGGGTACCGTTTTTTTTGCTTTTTAAACTTAAACTCCACAAGTAAAATAAAAAACAAGTTAGACTTATTGCTTAATCGAATCTTATATTTATATTTGTATTTATAGTTACAAACCACTGAATGTTATTACATGAAATGATGTAGCTACCTATTTATACCTTCAAAACGAAATTATTATGATGACACTATCTAATTTTGAAAATTTTGTTCCTCCACAAATATGGAGACGGGGAAAGGAATATTATGAATGTGGCGCTGTTACAAATCTTGAAGAGATTGAAGCCGGTGAATGGTTGGCACATGTAGAAGGGACAGAAGAGTATGAAGTCGAAATTTCAATAGAAGGAAAAGAAATTGTATATTGGGATTGTGACTGCCCATATGACGGAGATATATGTAAACATATAGTAGCAGTCATACTTGCTATCCGCGAAAGTCAATCCAAACAAAAACATTTTCTATCTGCCAAAGAAGCCAAAATACAGGAAGAATAAAAGAGTAATCTAAAAAATTTCAAAATACAAGATATATTATCTTTTATATCTCCTAAACAATTATCAGATTTTATACTCGAATATGCCTCTATACATTCCGAATGTAAAGAAGCCCTTCTTAAGAAATTTCCTACAAACTCAAAACAGGCAAAAACAGATTATCGAATAGAAATTCAAGAATGTTTCAATTACAACTATGCTAGACAAGCGTATGACAGATACCGTGAACCAGAATTAGATTGGAATAAAACGAAACTTTAGCCTATATAAACCAATTAATTGAAGAACGAAAAGATAGTTGGGAATTATATAAACTAATACAACAGAAAATTGAACTCCTTCGTACCCTGCATCGTAAAGAGGAAATACAAAATACACTTCAAACGTACCTATACTTACCGGAAATCAGGAAACAAGAAATAGAATTTTCCATCAAAAGTCAACAATATGATAAAGCATTACAATTATTGGATAATGGTATATTATTAGCACAGAATAAAGATGAACACGGAACACTACAAAAATGGCTAGAATGCAAATTATCCATCTATGAAAAGATGCAAAACACATCTCTAATCATTGATACCTGTAAGCAATTATTTATCACAAAAGATGGAGATATTGAATATTATTACAAACTAAAAAGATTAATTCCTGAAAATGAAGGGAAATCATTTCTGTTTACAATGATGTAAGAAACAAAATTCACAATAGGAACTTAGACTTATCACTCAATTATGCAAGACATTTGAAAGATGAATATGCAGAAAAAATTCTTCAACTTTTTGAGAAAGAAATTCATAAATACGCAGCAATAAATTCGGGAAGAAAACACGATGAATATATTGCCACAATATTTAAGGCTATGAAAAAAATCAAGAATGGGAATATAACCACAAAAAAGATTACAAATGAATTCAGAATCACTTATAAACATCGACCTGCCATGATAGAAATCCTGAAAGACTTTTAGAAGCAAATTAAAATTTCCAAAAAAAATTATTCTACTTCTTTTATATGAAGTATTTGCTTTCATTGGGATTCTCCGTATCTTTGCCCGATGATAGAAAGGAATGAATTACATAAAAGAAATAAACATAACGGACAGTATAATTTTCCAGTATTAATAGAACACTATCCACTACTCAAAAGATTTATACTGCTCAACCCCTATGGAATACAAACAATAAATTTTCATAACGCCCAAGCTGTTAAAGCGCTGAATAAAGCATTATTGTTAAGCTACTATGGAATACGTTATTGGGATATTCCTAAAAATTACCTATGCCCTCCTATTCCAGGCAGGGCTGACTATATCCATTATATTGCAGATTTGATCGATCCCGGTAAATACATTGAAGAAAAAAACAATGAAAAAGAAGACAAACAAAAGCTGATTGACAATCAAGTATCTCAAGAAATTAAACAACAACGTAGATGTTTGGATATTGGTGTAGGAGCTAATTGTATTTATCCAATTATCGGTCAAACAGAATATGGATGGACGTTTGTAGGATCTGATATCGATCCAGTCGCTATAGGAAATGCAAAAAAAATTGTGACTTCCAATCCAATATTAGCTCACAAAATCGAATTACGGCTTCAAACAAATAAGAGCAAGATTTTTGAAGGAATAATTGCCACAAATGAATATTTCGATGTTTCCATCTGCAATCCTCCTTTCCATAGTTCGAAAGAAGAAGCAGAAACTGGAACCTTCAGAAAGTTAAGTAGCCTTAAAGGAAAGAGAGTGACAAAAGTAGAGCTTAATTTTGGAGGTAAATCAAATGAATTATGGTGTGATGGCGGAGAATTACATTTCATTTTGAATATGATAGACGAGAGTCAGAAATACAAAAAAAATTGCGGATGGTTTACCTGTCTGGTTTCCAAGGAAAAGAACTTGGACAAGCTCTATGCTAAACTAAGGGTTGTTAATGCATCGGAATATATAATCATTCCAATGCATCAAGGTACAAAAAACAGCCGAATTCTAGCATGGCGATTCTGATGTCAATGGCGACGTAACAGATGTACAAACAAATGTCCGAACTTTTCCGACAGAGGACGGCCTAGCACTATAAATGTAACAGCGACAAGTATCATTGTAATACCCAGCATTAAACGGGGAGTTAACTGCTCTCCAAAAATAAGTACACCGAAGAAAAGAGCAGTGACCGGTTCCAAAGCTCCCAAAATAGCCGTAGATGTAGAACCAATATTGTGTATAGATATAGCAGTACATACTAAGGAGATTACTGTAGGAAGGAAAGCCATAGCAAGAATATTTACCCAAGCTGATGATGAAGGAATAACCTGTAAATCCAGACCAAAGTTCAAACGAACAATATAAATCGAAAGTCCAAATAGCAAAGCATAGAAAGTCAATTTTGCAGTTGACATCATCTTTAATGTGGAGTGATTGACCCCTACAATATAAATGGCATATGATAATGAAGACAGAATAACTAAAAGCATTCCGATCAGACTCAACGTTTCTCCATCATCACCTTTATAAAGTAATCCAATGCCGCTAAGAGCCATCATAATACTAAAGGCAGTCATAAATGAAACTTTTTCATGGAAAAACAAAAACATAATAACAGCCACCATTACCGGATAAACAAATAAGATTGTTGAAGCAATCCCTGCATCCATATGTTTATAACTCATAAACAGCAACAAAGAAGACGCGGAAAAAAGCAGTCCTCCAATAATAAGCGGAAATATCTCATTCTTCTTCAAAGCAAATGATTGACCTTGCAACTTCATCAATATCCCTAAAATTAGCACAGCAAAAGCATATCGATAAAACAATACTGAATCCACACTCATACCCTCCTCATATAATGGAAGGGTGAACAAGGGATTCATACCATAAGTAGCTGCGGCTACTGCTCCACAAACAAATCCTTTCGCTTTATTATTAATATTCATCATTATGTTTTCATTTTCGGGGTGCAAATATACTGCTTTTTAAGTACCTTTGCCACCATTACTAAAGAAATATAAAAATAGAATAATAGAATCTATCATGAAATCCCAATTGCATATTGACCATGAGAAACGAGTGGTAGAGCTAATGATTCGCATCTTCTGTCGTAAAAAGGAGAAAAACACTATTCTCTGCCCTGACTGTGTGGAGCTTTTACATTACGCCCACTCTAGATTGGATCGTTGTCCATTCGGAGAAAAAAAGAAAGCTTGTAAACAATGTGCAATACATTGTTACAAACCTGCAATGCGAGAAAAGATGAAACAGGTAATGAGATTCTCCGGTCCAAGGATGATACTCTACGCTCCTGTAGAAGCCATACGGCATATACTCAATAATATATAATTGAATAAAATAACACCGAACTAAAAGATTATTTACAATACCAATAATATGAAAAAAGCAATCATCATCGGAGCTACCTCCGGTATAGGACAAGAAGTAGCTAAAATATTTTTACAGAAAGGATGGAGAATCGGAGTTGCAGGAAGACGCCAATCTGCTTTGGACACATTTAAAACAATTGCTCCGGACCAAATAGAAACAGAAGCATTCGATATAACCAAAGAAGATGCACCTGAAAAGCTGCAGTGCCTTATCAACAAAGTTGGAGGCATGGATATCTTTTTGCTAAGTTCCGGAATCGGATATCAAAACCCGACACTAAATCCTGAAATCGAATTAAGCACCGTCTGCACCAATGTAGAAGGATTTACCCGTATGATTATCGCTGCTTTCACCTATTTCCGTCAACAAGGCAGCGGAAACTTAGCCATCATCAGCTCCATAGCCGGAACAAAAGGATTAGGAGTAGCACCTGCTTATTCTGCTACAAAACGGTATCAGAACACCTATATCGATGCATTGGAACAACTAGCTAATTTACAGAAGCTAAATATCTACTTCACCGATATTCGTCCCGGTTTTGTTGCTACAGACTTATTAAATGACGGGAAAAAATATCCACTCCTAATGAAGGCAAATAAGGTAGGAGAACACATTGTAAAAGCAATAATAAATAAAAAACGTGTAGTAATAATTGATTGGAAATATGCAATAATCGTTTTCTTTTGGCGAATGATTCCTAGAAGAATTTGGAAATGTCTGCCTGTAAAAACAAGATAAACCGACTCCTAAACCTTAACCATGATATCTCTGCAATAACTTTTTCAACTTATTCTTCAATTTTCCACCTACACCCTCCGATATGGTTTCTGCTAAAATATACTTTTCTGCTACTGCTGAATACACTATCATCAACTTTTCCACCTCTACAATATCATAAAGAATGTCTTTTTTCTCTACCTTTTGACGAGCAACTTCAAGCAAGCAATATGCACACTTCAAATCCCTAGACGAGAGCTGATCTAATTGTTCCATAAATCCTTCTAGAGAATAATTTTCACATAAAAAAGCTAAGATATTCTCAGCATTCTCCATATCTTTTTTCATCAGACAGGGACAATCATACAGTTCTTCTTCCATGATTCAAATTCCAATAAATAAAGCATTTACCTAACGAATGATAAATACAGCACCAACCACTTTTTTCAAACGATGTTGCAAAGATAAAGAGTTTTTCTATAATCAAAACCTTAAAATACAAAAGATTTAATTATTGCTATTATATAAATGTTATTTGTTCTCAAAGTAATCGAATATACCAACACTGTACATTAGTTCTTTTATATACGTCACTCTCGAAAAACAAAAAGACATTAATTTCATCAAATAAGTCGCTCTTTGCTTAATACCAATAATAATTTTATTTATCCAAATCAATGATAATAAAGAAAATCATACGCACAAAAGACACAGAGTCATGAAACTCATGTAATCTGTATCCAAAACATTAGATTAGATCGATTCTCACCTTTACAAAACTCTTATTTTCATAAGGCTTTCCAAAATTTTTGAAAGTCTTTATATTTCCCATAACAAACCAATACATCTCCTTCTTGAATCTTATCATTTTCCGGCAGTTCATTTACAACTTTATGTTCCGTTAACGAAATACCCAAACAATTTTCGATCTTATGAGCGCGCTTCAGTCCAATAAGTTTCAGATGAAACTCACCGTCCAAATTTAATTCATTTACAAAATAACCGATAAACTTCTCCGGAACAGCAAATTTGACTACATAATATTCCGAATCAATACGGAAAGCCTCAATACTCGTTCCAAAATCCAATAGTCTGACCAAACTCCTAGCAGCATCCTCTTCCGGTGTCAGAATACGATCCAGACTGAAAGCCTCAAGTACGGAACGATGCACCAAATCAATTGCCCGTGCATAAATATGCTCGACTTTCATCTGTTTCAACAATGCTACCACACGAATTGATGCTCCAAAATTTTCACCGATTGCCACAATCACAACATCGACACTATTTAATGGTAGTACCGAAAGTGCCTGCTCATCAGTAGCGTCAATTACAAAAGCTGTAGCGACTTTGTCTTTTATAGAATCCACACGGCTCTCACTGTTGTCCGCTCCTATCACCTCATGTCCCAAAGCAGAAAGTTCCTCTGCCAACACACGTCCATAATTACCAAGACCAATAATAATATATTTCATATCAGTTGATTATAATGTCATCTTTCGGATAACGATATTTTGTATTCTTTTTCTGCTTTATAACGCCCAGCATCAAAGTAATCAGCCCCACTCGACCAACAAACATCAACAAGGCGACTAATAATTTACTTTCATCTCGCAACAAAGGAGTAGCATTTAGACTTGAGCCAACAGTACTCAAAGCAGAAACACATTCAAATGTCAAAGTCATAATAGACATCTCCGGCTCCAGTATACTCAAAATAAAAACAAAAAGAAATAACACTCCCAAAGACATCACCACTGTAGCATTAGAACGTCGAATAGAATCATGCGATAATTCACGTCCAAAGACTTCCACTCGCTCAGCTCCGCGAAGCACCGCAAATAAATTTAAGACAACTACGGCAAAAGCGTTTACCTTGACGCCACCTGCAGTGGACTGAGCAGCACCACCAATCCACATTAATAAGATATAAATTAATATGGATTGCATGCTCAACGTTGCCAAATCTACACTGGTGAACCCTGCCGTACGCGGACAGGTAGCATTAAAAAAAGCTTGTGTCCATTTATCAGCTACAGACATACCCGCAAAAGAACCATTCCATTCAAAGGCGGCTATAGCTAATGTCCCAAACAATAATAACAAAAAGGTCATTATCAATACGATCTTTGTATTCAGGATATATAGATGCTTCCTACTATGTCTATCAGGTTCCCATGTATGAAGGAATTTCCAAAAACGACGAAGATAATAAAGCACGATATCCTTAAAGTTTACCAAAATGGGAAATCCTATTCCTCCTAAGATTATTAATAATGAAACGGATATATAGAGTGAATTATGACCGGTCATTACCATCGGATTGCCAAGATTTCCGGGAAGTGTAGAGAATCCCGCATTACAAAAAGCAGAAATAGAGTGAAAAGCAGAAAAGGCAAGTTCATCCTCTAAATCCATTCCTAAAGTACCGTGAATACTGAACCAGATAGAAGCCATACCGCCCCCCTCAATAACAAGTGTAAAGCCTAATATATATAATAAGGTAGAAAGCAATGATCCCAAAGAATTGGAACTTACCATGTCACGAACCACCAGCTGGTTATAAAGCGAAGTATTTCCCATAAAGAACATGGCAAAAAAGCTAGTCAATGTCATCACCCCAAGTCCACCTACTTGTATTAAAAGGATAATAACCGTCAACCCTAAAGGGGTGAAAGTAGCTGAAACATCCACTGGCACCAACCCTGTAACACAGACAGCACTGGTTGATGTAAACAGCGCATCAACCCAGGATATCGAAATGCTCTCCACGGTACAACGAGGTAACAGCAACAGGCCTGTACCAATCAGTATAATCACCAGAAAGCTCGCTGCCAATATCAGAGATGGATTAGTCCGCCTTCCGAGCAATCGAACCAGACCATTGGAAAGATTCAGAAAAGAAAGTAATAATAAAAGCAGAGAATGATATAGTTTACTATCCAGAAACTCCCAAAAGTACAATATGGCACCATTCTCCTCTGGGCGATGAAACACAACAGGAATCAATGTCATATAGAGTAACCAACTCAATATCCAACCAAATTTCCGATAACTTTTCTTCGTTGATCTATATTCGAGTAAAATATGCAAAGTAGTGTCGATCAAGAAAATGATCCATACCGACTTGTAAAGTATATTCAGATTAGTTATATCCGTTGTAGAAAGTGGAAAACCATGTTCATATACCACCCCCATTATGAGGAGTAAAGATGCCACATACGTTAAGGCAGCTATCAGTCTAAGGAAAAATTGCACATAAGGCTGTAGAAGCTTATTTTGATATAACAGGAGTTTATGATAAATCTTCATTATCTGCTATGTGTTAATGTGTCTGCAAACTTAATTAAAATAACAATAAATCCCTATTGTTTGTTTTCCTTTTATATGAATATTAAATTTTATATCTACATTTGGCACTCAAAAGAATAAAAACTACAATTACATGAGTAACAGAACAAAGAGGTATATATTACCTGAAGAGGAAATCCCACATTACTGGTATAATATCCAAGCAGACATGGTGAATAAACCGATGCCCCCATTAAACCCGGTCACAAAACAGCCACTGCGATCTGAAGATTTGTATCCAATTTTCGCAGAAGAGTTATGCCGTCAAGAATTGAACCAAAGTGATCGATGGATTGAAATACCCGAGGAGGTACGAGAAATGTATAAATACTACCGCAGTACCCCACTAGTTCGTGCCTACGGTTTAGAAAAGGCCTTAGGAACACCTGCGCACATTTATTTCAAGAATGAAAGTGTAAGCCCAATGGGATCACACAAATTAAATTCTGCTATCCCCCAAGCGTATTACTGCAAAAAGGAGGGAGTCAAAAATGTAACTACCGAAACCGGAGCAGGGCAATGGGGAGCTTCATTAGCTTATGCCGCCAAACTTTTCGGGCTGGAAGCTGCCGTGTATCAAGTAAAGATCAGTTATGAACAGAAACCCTACCGACGTAGTATCATGCAAACATTCGGAGCCCAAGTAACTCCATCCCCATCTATGTCCACCCGTGCTGGCAAAGATATATTAACAGCACACCCCAATCATCAGGGATCACTCGGAACAGCCATTTCAGAGGCCATTGAACTGGCACAAACTACTCCCGACTGTAAATATACATTAGGTTCCGTACTCAGCCATGTTACTTTGCATCAAACAGTAATCGGACTGGAAGCAGAAAAGCAAATGGCAATGGCCGGTGAGTACCCCGATATGGTAATAGCTTGCTTCGGAGGAGGCTCCAATTTTGGTGGTATCACATTTCCGTTTATGCGTCACAATATACTGGAGGGGAAAAAAACTCGTTTCATCGCTGCCGAACCGGCTTCCTGTCCTAAATTGACGCGGGGTAAATTCCAATACGATTTTGGTGATGAAGCCGGATATACCCCTTTATTACCCATGTTCACATTAGGACATAATTTTGCTCCGGCAAATATCCATGCAGGTGGCTTGCGCTATCACGGTGCCGGTGTGATTGTATCACAATTACTAAAAGACGGATTAATGGAAGCAGTAGATATAAAGCAATTGGAATCATTCGATGCCGGTTGTCTTTTTGCCCAAGCAGAAGGAATTATTCCGGCTCCCGAATCTTGCCACGCCATAGCTGCAACTATTCGCGAAGCTGAAAAATGCAAAGAGACCGGAGAAGAAAAAGTTATATTATTCAACCTGTCCGGACATGGGTTGATAGATATGGCTTCCTACGATAAATATCTTTCCGGAGACCTGGTCAATTACTCTTTAACCGACGAAGATATTCAGAAGAATCTGGATGAAATAGGAAAACAAGTGGGTAATTGAACAAACATCACTTATTGTATGTTATTTAATTACTGACTTATCGGTAGGGAGAGATTCACCATATACCTATTCATAGTGATTCCTCTACTCCTTCTAAGTAAGTATATTTGCAAATATCTAAAAACAATAAGAGAAACAATGAAAATAGAAAGAATTACAGGACGCGAAATCCTCGACTCCAGAGGTAACCCCACAGTAGAAGTAGACGTAGTATTAGAATCAGGCATCATGGGGCGTGCATCGGTTCCATCGGGAGCATCAACAGGTGAACATGAAGCATTGGAATTACGCGATGGCGATAAAAATCGCTATGGCGGTAAAGGTGTATTGAAAGCAGTTGAAAATATTAATAACATCATTGCTCCTCATTTGATAGGAATGTCTTCTCTTGACCAGATGGGTATTGACAAAGCCATGCTGGCTCTCGATGGTACGAAGACAAAATCGAATCTGGGTGCAAATGCCATATTAGGCGTATCGCTCGCTGTTGCAAAGGCAGCTGCTAACTATCTTGACATTCCTCTCTACAGATATATCGGTGGCACAAATACATATGTATTACCGGTTCCGATGATGAATATTATCAATGGCGGTTCTCATAGTGATGCCCCGATAGCTTTCCAAGAATTCATGATTCGGCCCGTCGGTGCCAAATCATTTAAAGAAGGGCTACGAATGGGTGCCGAAGTATTCCATGCGCTGAAAAAAGTATTAAAAGACCGAGGTCTCAGCACCGCTGTAGGTGATGAAGGTGGTTTTGCCCCCAACCTGGAAGGAACCGAAGATGCACTGAATTCTATCATTGCTGCTATCAAAGCTGCCGGATATGTTCCTGGAAAAGATGTAATGATTGCTATGGACTGTGCTTCATCCGAATTCTATAAAGACGGAATTTACGATTACACCAAATTTGAAGGAGCCAAAGGTAAGAAGCGCACTGCAGATGAACAGATTGATTACTTAGAAAAGCTTATCAACGAATATCCAATCGATTCTATCGAAGATGGTATGAGTGAAAACGACTGGGCAGGTTGGAAGAAACTTACTGAACGCATAGGCAACCGTTGCCAATTGGTTGGTGATGACCTATTCGTAACCAATGTCGACTTCTTGGAAAAAGGTATCGAAGAAGGATGTGCAAATTCTATCCTTATCAAAGTAAATCAGATAGGTTCACTGACGGAAACGTTGAATGCCATAGAAATGGCACACCGCAATGGTTATACCACTGTAACCTCCCACCGTTCCGGTGAAACAGAAGATGCTACCATTGCAGATATTGCTGTAGCAACAAACAGTGGACAAATTAAAACCGGATCACTGAGCCGTTCGGATCGTATGGCAAAATACAACCAATTGTTACGCATCGAGGAAGAATTGGGTGATCGTGCCGTATATGGATATAAAAAGATTTCTCGGAAATAAATCCTTTGCATAAACAGATATTGGGCGTGGCGTTTATATATAATTATAAACATCGCGCCCATTTCTTATATACTCGCTTATTACATTGATCCATCAAATGTAAATCATTGCCCGCTATTGATTAATGCCAATCCTCCAAACATAAAAAAGCATCCCCGGTATTGCCGAAGATGCTTCCATCATTTTGAGCCTCTTGTCGGATTCGAACCAACGACCCCGAGATTACAAATCACGTGCTCTGGCCAACTGAGCTAAAGAGGCGGGTGGGTAAGCTTACTATATCGCGCCGCTACAACCAACTACCTTTGCTGCGATCAAGCCCTGGAGGATTCGAAGGGAGCTGGCCGTATAGGACTTACCCGTTTTGCGGTTGCAAAGGTACGCCTTTTTCTTTAATCTGCAATAGTTATGCTATATTTTTTCAGATATAAAAAATCATTTCACTGTATCACAAGCATTTATCGAAGGCAAAATGACTTCCTACACGCATCTTTATGACCTTTATTAACTTTAACAGCCCGATCTCCGTCACCAAACAATATTATTTGTACCTTTGTGCGCTATTTTAGAACTTAAATATGATAGAGAACAGAAATTACCTGCAAAAATATGCCATGCATTTCGGCACATATATGGGAGCGTACTGGATATTCAAATTTATTTTATTTCCACTTGGATTTACTATCCCGTTCCTCTCTTTTCTTTATTTGAGCCTGACGCTTGGTGTACCATTTTTAGGATACCACTATGCCAAGACATACCGTAATAAAGTATGCGGAGGAGTAATCAGCTTTGCACATGCCTGCCTTTTTACCCTGTTTATGTACATGTTCGCCTCCCTGCTTGTAGCAGTTGCTCATTACATATACTTCCAATTTATTGATCACGGTTTTGTACTGAATGAATATTCAAAGTTGGTGGATGAAGCATCCAAAATACTCCAGAGGACAGATGAGGAAAAGGAATTCATAAGAAACGTAATCGATACAGCACGTACGCTTACACCGGTTGATTTTACCATGCAATTCTTATCATGGGATGTAATTGTCGGTAGTTTATTGGCAATTCCTACTGGCTTGTTCGTTATGAAACGTGGGAACCGGGCTGAAACCCCGAATATTACCCCACAACCGTAATTTGTAATTCGTAATTTGAAGAAAATGGATATATCTGTCGTTATTCCCTTGTACAATGAAGAAGAATCAATCCCGGAACTATATGCCTGGATTGAAAGAGTTATGAAAGCTAACGGTTATTCATACGAAGTCATCTTTGTCAACGATGGCAGCACAGACCGTTCATGGGAGATTATCGAACAGCTCAAAGCTAATTCGAAAGCTGTGAAAGGAATTAAATTCCGTCGTAACTATGGCAAATCTCCGGCATTGTTCTGTGGATTCGAACAAGCAGAAGGAGAAGTTGTCATTACAATGGATGCCGACTTGCAAGATAGTCCCGATGAAATACCGAAACTTTACGACATGATTACAAAGGAAGGTTACGACCTTGTATCCGGTTGGAAACAAAAAAGATACGATCCACTTTCCAAAACTATACCGACCAAACTGTTCAATGCCACGGCAAGAAGGGTTTCAGGCATCAAAAATCTGCACGATTTCAACTGCGGACTGAAAGCTTATCGCAAAGCAGTAGTGAAAAACATTGAGGTTTATGGCGAGATGCACCGTTATATCCCCTATTTGGCAAAAAACGCAGGTTTCAAGAAAATAGGAGAAAAGGTGGTACAGCATCAGGCACGGAAGTTTGGTAAAACTAAATTCGGAGGCATGAATCGTTTCTTCAATGGTTATCTGGATTTGATCACACTTTGGTTCCTCTCTACCTTCGGAATAAAGCCCATGCACTTCTTCGGGCTTCTAGGTTCACTGATGTTTATTCTAGGATTTATTTCGGTCATCATTGTGGGTGTTACCAAATTATATAGCATGTACAATGGTTTGCCCTACCGTTTGGTGACAGATTCCCCCTATTTCTATTTATCACTTACGGCTATGATCATCGGCACGCAGTTGTTCTTGGCGGGATTTATTGGTGAACTGATTTCGCGTAATTCTCCGGAGCGTAACAATTACCAGATAGAGAAAATAATCTAAACCACATAAAAAAAACAACCCATTATGAAGAATTTAATTCGACTATTCCTGATTTTCCTCATTGCCGGTACTACCATCGGTACTTATTCATCGTGTTCCGATGATAGCGACTGTTCGATAACCGGCCGGCCCATGATAAATTGTACGCTCTTTACTACAAATCCAGACACTAAAGAACAATTGAAAGATACGCTTGATTCGCTAACGGTAACAGCGCTTGGAACGGATTCTATCATCATCAACAATCAAAAAGATGTTCACACCCTGATGCTTCCACTACGTTTTACATCCGATTCAACGGTCTTCATTCTTTATTATGCCTATGGAGCCGACCGTACTTTGTGCGATACGGTATATATCAAACAAAGTAACACCCCTTACTTTGAATCAATGGATTGTGGTTACAGCATGAAGCAAAGCATCCTCGACGTTCGTTCGAGCAGGCAAGAATTAGATACAATCTTAATAGTCAACAAACAAGCCAATACGGATGGTACGGAAAATCTTAAATTACTCTACCGCTTCAGCGATTAGCTTTATTCTGATCCTGTTAGTAGTAGGAACTTCGGTATGTGCCCAGCAACGGCCGTATGTCAATCCTACCCCTAAAAGAGATCAGAAAAAGAACGTGAAAGAGGAACCTAAAGAAATAGTTCCCCTCTACAACGGCACATACGTTGGCGTAGATATTTTTGGCATCGGAAGTAAACTTTTCGGTGGAGATTTCCTGAGTTCGGAAGTAAATGTTACGGTGAACCTGAAAAACAAGTTCCTACCTACAGCTGAAGTAGGTTTTGGCACCACCGATACTTGGAACGATACGGGTATTCACTATAAAGGTAGTTCTCCCTTTTTCCGCATCGGAATGGATTACAACACCATGTCCAAAAAGAAAGAGAAGAACAGTTATTTGTACGTGGGTCTCCGTTATGCTTTCTGCCCGATGAAATACGACATTAGCAGTTTACCTATACCTGATACAGAATTCGGTGGCTCAATGGAAAACCCAAGCCTCATGGACCCTATCTGGGGAGGAAGTGTACCTTACGACTATGCCGGACTCAAAGCTACCATGCAATGGTTCGAAATAGTGGCGGGAGTAAGAGTAAAGATTTACAAAAACTTCTATATGGGATGGGCATTACGCATGAAATACAGACTATCTGCTTCCGTCAGTGAACATGGCAATCCCTGGATGGTACCGGGATTTGGGAAATACAGTTCCAAAAATATGGGAATCACTTACACTCTTACGTATAAACTACCTTATTAATTACAATGACAGGATTAGAGATTTGGCTGCTTGCAATTGGTTTGGCGATGGACTGTTTCGCTGTCTCTATTGCAAGCGGTATTATTTTAAAACGTATCCAATGGAAACCGATGCTGACGATGGCACTCGCTTTTGGCTTTTTCCAAGCTCTTATGCCTCTATTGGGGTGGATAGGTGCCAGCACGTTCAGCCATCTCATCGAAAGTGTCGACCACTGGATCGCCTTTGGCATCCTCGCTTTTCTGGGTGGACGAATGATTATTGAATCTTTCAAGGACGAAGATTGCCGTCAAGACATCAACCCGGCAAGCTTGAAAGTGGTGTTCACAATGGCCGTAGCAACCAGCATAGATGCACTGGCAGTAGGTGTATCATTCGCATTTCTGGGAATACGAGATTACTCAGCCATCCTCTATCCTATCGGCATTATCGGATTAGTCTCTTTCGTGATGTCACTCATCGGACTTTTTTTCGGTATCAAATGTCGTTGCGGAATTGCCCGCAAACTACGGGCCGAACTCTGGGGAGGCATTATACTGATACTTATTGGGGTCAAAATATTAATTGAACATCTGTTTTTCAACTAACTAAACCGGAATTTATTATGAAGTCAAAAAAAAGTCTTATCTGGCTCGCCATACTCCTACTTGCCACTGTTTGGATACTGATCCGCAATAACAACGCTCCGTACCAAAGCATCAATGGATTAGTATTCGGTACTGTTTACAACATCACTTACCAATATGACGGTGATCTAAAAAACGAAATTGAGGCCGAACTAAAACGTTTCGATAATTCACTCTCACCTTTCAATGATTCTTCCGTCATTTCACAAGTCAACAGAAATGAAGAGATCGTTACCGACAGTTTCTTCCAAACTTGCTTCAACCGATCGATAGAAATCTCAAAAGAAACGAAAGGTGCATTCGACATCACTGTGGCTCCACTAGCTAACGCCTGGGGATTCGGATTCAAACAAGGCGCATTTCCCAATTCACTGATGATAGATAGCCTGCTGCAGATCACAGGATACGACAAAGTGAAACTTATTGATGGAAAAGTGGTGAAAACCGATCCCCGCATCATGCTTAGCTGCAGTGCGGTCGCAAAAGGATATTCGGTCGACGTCGTAGCTCGGTTACTCGATAGCAAAGGCATCAAGAATTACATGATAGACATCGGAGGAGAAATAGTGGCTCGCGGTAAGAACTTACGGGGAGGTTTGTGGCGGATTGGCATCAATAAGCCGATAGACGATTCATTATCTGTCAATCAAGAGATACAAACAATCCTAGAACTAACCGATGTAGGATTGGCTACCTCGGGCAACTATCGCAATTATTATTACAAGGATGGGAAAAAGTACGCTCACACCATCGACCCAAGAACAGGATACCCAGTTCAACATAACATTCTTTCATCCACCGTCATTGCAGAGGACTGCATGACTGCCGATGCACTGGCTACCGCTTTCATGGTTATGGGACTGGAAGATGCCGAAGCCTATGCCAATGCTCACCCGTCCATCGATGCTTGCTTCATTTACAGTGATGAAAATGGGGATTTCAAGATGTTCTTCACCGAAGGAATGAAGAAGTACATGACAAAGCAATAGATCATAAAAAGAATAATTTTATAAATCCCCTTGATTAAGAGAAAATACATTACACGGCTCACACCTTTAAATGCCGCCATTTTCCCGGCTCCGAGGAACACATTGAAGGCCACCGATGAACGCCCTCTTCCTCACCGATGAACACCCTCCTCATCACCGAGGAACACCTCCTTCATCACCGAGGTAAAACAGGCTTTTATTTCACCTGATAATCAACCATTTAAATTATCATCTTTTCAACGATAGGTTATTTGCATCATGCACTTATGAGCAGGAACAATCGATAAATGATATTTACATTCAATAATAAAAGACAAATATCTTATGTAAATCCGCGAATAAAATATCGGCCCACTTAAATACCAATATTTTATAAACAACTTCCTTCTACTTATTTGGGCAAATAGAAACAGCTCATAGAAGAGCTAGTATCAATATTGAAAAAATTTAAGTTGCTATTTCAAGGCATTGTCATAAACAATGTTAATACAATATAGGATTACAGTTTTTACGGCTATTTATTTTGGTTTCTTTAAAATAAATATGTAAATTGCAAGCAATGATTGATTTCATTACTCTCTAAAGTTCGAAAGTTAAAGATATGTTTAAAATTGAGATGCTATTATTTTGAATAAACATCATTAATTCTAAAACAGATCTATATCGCAAATATTGTTTAATGTATTTTAATTTCAGGCATTATGTTATATTTTATTTCACATATGGCTAAGAAATTAAATCTAATTGGAAAAAATAATTTCAATTAGTTTATCCCCTCTAATAACATTTCTTGCAAATATATTAGTGGGGATTGTAGTATTCACTCACTACAAAATTTGAATTATTTCAAATAGATGACAATATTCCATATATTATTTACAACATCTTAATATTTGCAAATATGAAAAAAATATTATTCAGTAAATCACAGGTATTTGTTTTTTATCTTTCTTTGTTAGTGTGTTTTGGGGCTTGTAAAGGCAGTGACGATGAATTAAAAACATCAAAAGAAAACTTATTTAATAATACAATAAATATTTCAACTTATTCTGATAACGATATAGAGATTCTGTCCGATAGATATGCTACTTTATTTGAAGGAATATACAACGCCATATTGGAAGAAAAAAAACGAATTTCAAATTTAGGATCAAATATTTCCTCTGAAGATTATCTTATACAATATGCGACAAATTATATAAACAGCTTAACATCTGAAGAACAAGCTTTTATTTCGCATATGTTTTCTGAACCATCAGAATTTAGTCGAAAAGAACGCTATGTGTTTATGGGATTTATAAAGTCAATAGAGCCATTAATCTTTGAAAAAGATGAGGATAAATTAGCAGACGAGATTGATGCTTTTTATAATCGTACAATCTATAAATCATTCGATTTGTCTTCTAGGCAAGAAATGAAATTAAGACTTGAATCCTTAAAAAAGGTAAGGTATGTTATTATAAATGGTATAAATGAATTTGTACGAGATAATAATCATATTTCAAGAATATCACCGGGTGACAGAATGATCTGGAGCCAGTCGGTGTCTATGTTAACCAAAGATCAGGTACATCTATTAATAGATGTGACTTTTGTGGGTGTGGGTTTTATGGCAACGGGATATACTAATACTATGATTTCAATAGCAACAACGATTCATGCAATTTGGTTGTGTTTTAGTTAAAACGAATAAATGTTTTAATAAAATGATTTATTACTAAAGTTTCTCACTCCTGTAATAATAATAGGCAGGAAGCAACAAGGGATTCTGAACACTATTAGTATGCGATGTCGTACTTTCTTTGGGTTTAAATAGCTTCCGTAACGGCATTGATAGCGTACGTAAACGTTAATATATTTAACGGACAAACATGTGAGTTTCAACCCTTGCAATATATATTGAACAGAGTGGAAAGCGATAGACACTAAAGTTTTTCACCCCTAAATAAATGATTGAAATATAACAGCTTATATAAAAAACATTCGTATATTAGCTATCACCAAATAACTGATATACAATAACAAATTATTAGCGAACTCTTATTTCTTCACATCCATTCAGGGGTGGAAAATTTTAGTGAATCAGTCTATTATTTAATATTTTAATTATGTTCTATATGGCATGGAAGAAAATAAATATAAGATTCATTCATTATACCGCTGTGGCAGTTTATTTTGGAGCTTTTATCTTGGCGGCAATGGGAGAAAATCCCGAAATGTATGATTATGCGATTTTGGCGATTTTGGCGGGTTGTACATTATCAATGATTTACAATATCCTTGATTGGCTGAAGAAGAGAAGAAATTGATCAACTTCTGTCCTACGGTTTCATAAATACAAAATAGACCGCTGCAACCAGGCAAAGAAAAGCTGCGAAATGATTCCAATGCAAAGATTCGCCTTTGAACAGCAGAGTTGAGAATACCGTGAATATGATCAAGGTAATCACTTCCTGAATCACCTTGAGCTGCATCAGTGAAAACGGGCCACCGTTCCCGCTGAAGCCCAACCGATTGGCAGGAACCTGGCAAGAATACTCGGCCAAAGCGATCAGCCATGAAAACAAAACCACTAAGTAGAGCGGCCAATTACTAATCATCTTAGTCTCCTGGAGTTTCAAGTGACCGTACCAAGCAAATGTCATGAATATATTCGACACAATCAACAACGAAATAGCAAAAACACCTTTCATAATCAATCTTTATTTCTTTAATAATAATCCTAAAGCTACAAACTCCCCTCTCATTCTCAACCTGTTTATATCCCCTTTCATCGGGTATCCACAATCCGCTTCTTGAACGTCCTAGAGCGGCAAATTCATTCTATTTTATCAGGAAGCAATTCTTCCTGTATATTCGTCATACTCCCCCACAAGCTGTAACGAGCTTCCGGATTCATACCTTCAAGTTGATGTAAAACCCCTTTCATGTCACTTCGGCTCGATTGTGATTCATAAGGACAATTCTTCATTTGCTTCTGATACTGATGTAACTCGGCCAATTCCAACAGATCAGACTCATGCACCAAACACATAGGACGAATAATCGTCATATCAAATTTTTTCATCACCAACCGCGGAGGCATTGTACTGAAAGCACCCTGATAAGTAATGTTCATCAGCAAAGTCTCAAGAATATCATCCATATGATGCCCCAACGCAATCTTATTGCAACCCAGTTCCTTGGCTACTGTAAACAGAGCTTTTCGACGATTCCAGGAACAAAGGAAACAAGGTGATTTGCGCGTATCGGTAGAAGGGTCGAAAGAGGTTTCATAAACCACCAAAGGAATACCGAAAGCTTCCGCATGGCTACGCAAATACATCAAATCGCTTTGATAAGGAATATTCTTCATCACTACATGAACAGCCACAACAGAGAATCTAGGTTTGAATATACGTGCCCGTCTCCCCAATAGTTCGACCAAAGCAAGCGAATCTTTCCCACCAGATAGACCAATCAAGATTTTATCTCCTTCTTCAATCAGTCCATACTGCACTACTCCCTTGCTAAATCTCCGATCAATACGACGCAATACCTGCTCTTCTATTGTAAACTTTGTCATAGTTTCAAAAATCGGCTGCAAAAGTAAGCGAAAAGATTGATTTAAAGAAGAATTAACATAATAGAATAACATAAAAATAGAATATTCCCGATTAATTCGTATTTTTGAACTCGTGAAATAGTTACAGGCTATAACGGTACGTATAAACGATCGAAAGATAAACGTACTCAATTGAAGAAACAGATTAAAATTTTTAAAGAGATAAATCAAACTGCTTCTAAAATACTGTCTGCAAACTGAAAGCTAAAAACTTAGAAACATGAAGAAAAAACATATTTTATTCCTTTTATCTTGCTTTATATTAACGACCCTATCTGCCCAAACATTGGAACAAGCAAAAGCAATGTACAATAAGGGGGAATATGAACAAGCCAAACCGGTATTTAAGAAATTTGTAAAATCTCAACCGGCAAATGGCAACTATAACCTGTGGTACGGGGTAAGTTGCTTGAAAACAGGGGAACCGCAAGAAGCCTTGAAGTATATCGAAACAGCTGTAAAGAAGCGTATCCCGACCGGACAACTCTATTTGGCAGAGACTTACAACGATTTATATCGCTTTGACGATGCGATCAAGAATTACGAAGAATATATAGCCGAACTTACCAAAAGAAAAAAACCGGTGGAAGATGCTGAAAAGCTACTTGAAAAAACTAAATCTAATCTGCGAATGCTGAAAGGAGTAGAAGAAGTATGCGTGATAGACAGCTTTGTGGTAGATAAGACGGATTTCTTGAATACATATAAAATCAGTGAGGAATCTGGCAAGTTATTCACATACAATGACTATTTCAAAACGGAAGGTAAGCATCTTGGGACGGTTTATGAAACCGAATTGGGCAATAAAATTTATTACGGAGAAGCTGACAAGAACGGATTGATGAACATCTTGTCTAAAAACAAACTACAAAACGAATGGAGCAAAGGATATCCTCTACCCGATAAAATCAATGCCACAGGCAATACTAACTATCCCTATGTACTGACTGACGGTGTAACCATCTACTACGCTTCGGATGGTGACAATTCTATCGGTGGCTACGACATCTTCGTAACCCGCTATAATACTAACACTGATACATATCTTTCACCAGAAAACGTCGGAATGCCCTTCAACTCACCCTACAATGACTACATGTATGTGATCGATGAGTACAACAATCTGGGCTGGTTTGCTTCAGACCGTTTTCAACCGGAAGATAAAGTTTGTATTTATGTATTTATTCCAAACGAATCGAAGCGAGTATACAATTACGAGGCAATGGATACTAAGCAGATCGTTGCATTGGCACAACTTAAATCACTAAAAGCTACCTGGAAAGATCAAAAGGAAGTTGCAGCTGCCCAAAAAAGACTGGATGCGGCCATTCATCATAAACCGCAAGAGCAGTTTATTGCCGATTTTGAATTTGTCATTGACGATCATACAATTTACTATCACCTTAGCGATTTCAAAACTCCGAAAGGAAAAGAGTTTTTTAAAAAATATCAGCAAAAGGAGAAAGACTACCGCCAACAGATGGAAAAGCTCGACGACCAACGCCAGTGGTATGCCCGCGCGGGTAAAGACGAGAAAGCAAAAATAGCTCCAGCCATTCTCGATCTGGAAAAACAGATACAACAAATATCACAAGAATTGGAAAGCCTCGCTATCCAAGTGCGTAATGCAGAAAAACAACTTATAAAATAACAAGACTATGGATGTACTAATAATTATTGTACTCATTATTGCCGCTGTCATACTGTTCCTTGTAGAACTGTTTGTCATTCCTGGAATCAGTGTTGCCGGGTTCGCAGCACTGGGATGCATCATTTATGCGAATTATTATGCATTTGCCAATTTGGGTACAGGTGCCGGATTCATCACTCTGGTTGTCTCAGGAGTGGCATGCATCGGATCACTTGTCTGGTTCATGCGGTCTAAAACCTTGGATAAGATTGCCCTAAAGAAAGATATCACATCCAAAATAGACAAAAGTGCTGCCGAAAAAGTAAAAGTGGGCGATACAGGGATAACTATCACCCGTCTGGCACAAATCGGCAACGCGGAGATCAACGGAAACATTATTGAAGTAAAAACGCTAGAGGGACTACTCAATGAAAAAACTCCGGTCATTGTCACTCGGATTACCGATGGTATAATATATGTAGAGAAACAAAAACCCTAATATTCACTTAATTCAAAACTCATTATGCTTGAACCGATGTATCTGACTATCATTCTGATAGCGGGAGGAATTGTCTTCCTGGTTCTTTTCTTCCATTATGTACCTTTCTTCCTTTGGCTATCAGCCAAGGTATCTGGAGTCAACATCTCTTTGGTACAGCTTTTCCTAATGCGTATTCGTAATGTCCCGCCATACATTATTGTACCGGGTATGATTGAAGCCCATAAAGCTGGTTTGAGTAACATTACTCGCGATGAATTGGAAGCACATTACCTGGCAGGTGGACACGTGGAAAGAGTTGTACATGCACTGGTGTCTGCTTCAAAAGCCCGTATCGAATTACCATTCCAAATGGCTACAGCCATCGATTTGGCAGGACGTGACGTATTCGAAGCCGTACAAATGTCGGTAAACCCGAAAGTAATCGATACTCCCCCTGTAACAGCCGTAGCAAAAGACGGTATTCAGTTAATTGCCAAAGCACGTGTTACAGTTCGTGCCAATATCCGCCAGTTAGTGGGTGGTGCTGGCGAAGATACGATTCTCGCCCGTGTAGGTGAAGGTATCGTTTCATCTATCGGTTCATCAGAAAATCATAAGTCGGTGCTTGAAAATCCGGACTCTATTTCAAAACTAGTACTCCGCAAAGGGTTGGACGCAGGAACAGCTTTTGAAATCCTATCTATCGACATAGCAGATATCGATATAGGTAAGAATATTGGCGCAGCTTTACAAATAGACCAAGCGAATGCAGATAAAAACATCGCTCAAGCGAAAGCCGAAGAACGCCGCGCAATGGCTGTAGCCCGGGAACAAGAAATGAAAGCAAAAGCCGAAGAGGCACGTGCAAACGTGATTCAAGCAGAAGCTGAAGTTCCGAAAGCCATGGCAGAAGCTTTCCGTAACGGTAATCTGGGAATTATGGATTATTATAAAATGAAAAATATCCAAGCCGATACGTCTATGCGCGAAAATATAGCAAAGCCGGTCGGTAGCAATACGGACAAACCTCTCAGCGAATAATTGACAACTATTCGAGAATACCGGAGTTCCATTGAGTTTTCCTAATTTAATAAACACTTTATGGAACTCTGCGTTATTTATTAAAAGAACTTGTTTATTAGTAACCTCCTATTGACATGAAAAAGTATTTTCCTTCCTCAGAGTTGATTATCAACGAAGACGGTTCAATATTCCATCTGCATGTAAAGCCGGAACAACTGGCCGACAAAGTGATTCTGGTCGGTGATCCCGGACGCGTGGCATTAGTGGCTTCCCATTTCGACAAAAAAGAATTTGAAGTGGAGAGCCGCGAGTTTAAAACCATTACCGGAACCTATAAAGGTAAACGCATCACCGTGGTTTCAACGGGCATAGGCTGTGATAATATCGACATTGTGATGAACGAATTGGATGCACTGGCAAATATAGATTTCCAGACTCGCGAAGAAAAAGAACATCTCCGGTCATTGGAATTAGTACGTATCGGCACTTGTGGCGGACTCCAACCGAATACTCCGGTAGGTACTTTCGTCTGTTCAGAGAAGTCAATCGGATTTGATGGTTTGTTGAATTTTTACGAGGGACGTAATGCTGTCTGCGACCTTCCTTTTGAACGTTCATTCCTCAATCACATGGGCTGGTCGGGTAATATGTGCGCTCCGGCTCCGTATGTGATAGCTGCCGATGCTGACCTAATCGACCGTATAGCTAAAGAGGACATGGTTCGTGGAGTGACAATTGCCGCTGGTGGATTCTTCGGTCCCCAAGGTCGTGAACTGCGTGTACCATTGGCAGACCCACATCAAAATGATAAGATAGAGAAGTTTGAATACAACGGACATAAAATTACAAACTTCGAAATGGAAAGCTCCGCACTGGCTGGGCTTGCCAAACTAATGGGACATAAAGCCATGACCGTTTGTATGGTAATAGCCAACCGATTGATAAAAGAGGCAAATACTGGCTATAAGAATACAATAGACACGTTGATCAAAACAGTTCTCGACAGAATTTAATGAATTTATCATTTACCGCCATCGACTTTGAAACGGCTACAGGCTATATGGAAAGTGCTTGTGCCGTTGGCATTGTAACAGTTACAGACGGTGTAATATCCGATGAATATTACAGCCTCATCCAACCTCCCGAAAACGAATATTGGCGTTCGAATATTTTAATACATGGCATCACCCCGGACATGACTGAATCATTGCCCGGGTTTCATGCCATCTATCCCGAAGTAAGAAAACGGTTACAGGGGAAAAACAATTGTTGCCCATAATGAACAATTCGACCGCACCGTCCTACAACATACCATGCACATGTACGGTCTTGATTACGATGAACTGCTACTTAGTGAAAAATGGGAATGCACCTGTCGTATCTACCGTTCTTTAGGATATAAACCTGCCAATTTGAGTGCTTGCTGCGAAAGGCAGGGTATTGCACTAAAACATCACGAGGCTTTATCGGATGCACGGGGCTGCGCAATGCTTTATCTCAATTTTCTTGAGAGTTACTATCCGGTCAATACCCTATGGTAAATCGTTCTTGATGATGAACCGGCTTTTCCAATTCATCAATCATGGCAGCGGCATAATCCTGAACAGAAATATGGCTGTTACCTACTTTATCGACTATCATATCATCTTTTCCCAATCTGTATCTGCCGGTACGTACTCCCGACCTCATATCTGCTGCGGGTGAAAAGAATACCCAATCAATCTCTTTTTCTTTTTTCAGGAAATCCAGATAGAAACTTCCTAAAGCCCGGACTCCCGGTAGAATCTTTTCGGGTACCTCACCTGAATCCATCAACCGAAGCCCGGGAGCAATGAATAATGAACCTGCTCCACCTACCATAAGAAAACGATTCACACCGGCTTTCTTCACTCCATCGATAATATTGAGATACACTTTAATCGTTTCATTATAGATATTCGGGTTATCCCAGCCGGGATTATAAGCACTGATAACAGCATCTGCCCCTTTACAAACATTATATACTTCCTCAAGTGAAGAGACATCCGCTTTCTTCACTTGAAGGTTTTCATTCTCAATCTTAATCTTTTCCGGATTACGAACAACCGCCGTAACATGAAATCCTCGGTTCAGAGCTTCGTTCAAAATAGCCGAACCTACAAAGCCACTGGCTCCGATCAATACGATATTCTTCATACTGTAATTTATTTAGCATCCGGATAAATAACACTCACAAAAACAAATTGTTGAATACCTCAAAGAAAGGAAAAAACAACCTTGTCCAATTTAAAATTACAGAATAGTAATACTCCATACGCCATAGTAAAAGAAAAGTCCTTCTACAAATAAGCTTCAATAACTTCCTTCAATTTCTCCAAAGGATAAGGTTTAGCTATTACTTCATTACAACCAGCCTGTAAAGCTTGTTCACTTTCCTTACAGCAGGCATAGGCTGTGACTGCTATAATCGGAACAGAATCTGAATAAGTACGTATTTTAGCAGTTGCCTGAATACCATTCATCACAGGCATTCGGATATCCATTAATACCATGTCGGGCTTTTCTCGTAGGAAGCTATTAACGGCTTCCTCACCATTCGATACCCAAAGTAGAGTATATTCCTTCCTCAAAAAAGCACTTATTTGTAAATAACTTGCCTCAACATCTTCAGCAACCAGAATCTTCTTTCTGCCACCCTTGTGAACAATATTATTCATCGTATTATATTTGCCACTTTTCTCTGATTGGTCTTGTCGGTATGGTAAATAAAGATCAAATGTGCTTCCTTCACCCGGTTTAGATTCAACCTCTATCCGTCCGCCAAGTCGTTCAACGATACTTTTGCAAATAGGCAATCCTAAACCTGTTCCTTGTACAAAATCATTAATCTTTTCAAAACGATTGAATATCAAGGGTAACTTTTCTTTGGAAATACCACAACCGGTATCCTCAACAGAAAGTTTTATCCATTCTCCCTCAATGACGAGCCTTAAGGAAATACTTCCTTTTTTAGTATTCTTGATAGCATTCGATAAAAAATTAAAAAGCACTTGAGTTACTCGATTCCGATCCGTAGATATCCATATTTCATTATCAGGACGGCTAACGATCAGCTCCACGCCATCCTTCATTTTAATACGATGCACTTTTTCGACTTCATCTACCAGACTACTCATCTCCGTTAATTGACAACACATCTCAGATTTACCGGACTCAATACGTGATAAATCAAGAATATCATTAATCAACTGCAACAATAAATTACTGTTTTGTTGGATTATATGAAGGTATTCCTCCTTTTCTTTCTCATCTTCCGTAAGCGCAATAATTTCCGAGAACCCGACAATAGCATTTAAAGGAGTACGGATCTCATGACTCATATTCGCAAGAAAAACAGATTTCATTCTGTCAGCCTCTTCTGCACGTTGTTTTGCCTCCACCAATTCTCGCGAACGACGTACACGCTCACCAATATCATGGATCAATGCAAGTACTTTATTGCTTTCGAACGGAGCAATTCGTGCCTGAAAATAATATCGCCCGCTTTCCACATCCAAAGGATATTCTATTTCTTTTAACTGCCCATCCTTCAAACAATCATGAATAGTTCGAATAAACAAGTCACTCACTTCAGGAGAATAAACCGAACGCCCATCGATTCCTTTCAATACTTCGACAGGATGGAGTAATTCAATTCCCGGAGCAATCAGCACATCACGAATAAAAAAGTTATCGTCAAAAATAAAAATAAACTCCGGCAAAGCCTCGATTACTTTCCTGTTTCGCTCCTCCAAATGCCTGATCTGCAATTCTTTTTCACAACGAGAAGTAACGTTAGCAGTATAAGCAATTATCTTAGTAGGATGACCTTCCGAATTCTTCTGATAAGAGATAAAATTATCTTCCAGCCAAATAACTTCACCATGAACACCGATACAACGGACAATAATCTGCGAAGTCTTCGTATCGGACTCCAACATCTTTTCAAAAGCAATTCGATAAGGAAGTATGTCTTCAGGAGCGGCAAAACGATAAAAATCATCAATATCCATAAAAGAAATACCAGCGTCTTTCAATCCGAGAATGTGGAAATATTCATCAGTAAAACTACATTTCCCCGTAGGGATATCATACTCCCACATTGCAATCTTATGCCCCGCAAGAACAGAGGTTATTTTCAAATATTCTTCTTGCAGTTTTGCAAAATCCTCAAACAATGAATTTTCCACATTTGTCATACTTTACTATTGTTTCGTTCGGTGTATGTCAACAAAGATAGAACAATAAAACATATCTTATATCACTTTACTTCAAATTTTATAGAAGAAAGTTCTATCTTTGTAAGCCAAAAAACAAATAGTGATAATGAACCAAGACACCATCTGCGCTATAGCCACCGCACAGGGGGGAGCCATCGGAAGCATTCGTGTTTCCGGTGCCGATGCCATAGCTATTACAAACCAGATCTTCACTCCTGTCAAAGTTGGTAAGAGACTCACCGATCGAAAGCCTTATACACTAACTTTTGGTCGTATCTACAATGGGGATGAGTTATTAGATGAAGTACTCGTAAGCTTGTTTCGTGCCCCACACTCTTATACGGGAGAAGACAGTACAGAAATCACCTGCCACGGATCTGCCTATATTCTTCAGCAGGTCATGCAATTACTCATTAGAAATGGTTGTCGGATGGCACAACCTGGCGAATTCACTCAACGTGCATTTCTGAACGGTAAAATGGATCTCAGTCAGGCAGAAGCAGTAGCCGATCTGATAGCCTCTTCGTCCGCAGCCACCCACCGCCTAGCCATGAGCCAAATGCGAGGAGGATTCAGTAAAGAATTGGCAAATCTTCGCGAACAACTTCTTAACTTCACATCCATGATTGAATTGGAACTCGATTTCAGCGAAGAAGATGTAGAGTTTGCAGACCGTTCCGCCCTTAGAACTTTAGCAGATGGAATAGAAAAGATTATCGAACGGCTAGTTAATTCTTTCAATGTGGGCAATGCAATAAAGAATGGTATTCCCGTTGCCATAATCGGTGAAACAAACGCGGGAAAATCAACGCTTCTTAATGTGTTATTAAATGAGGAAAAAGCCATAGTCAGTGATATACACGGTACAACACGTGATGTTATCGAAGATACTATAAATATTGGTGGCATCACATTTCGTTTCATCGATACTGCAGGAATACGTGATACGAATGATACTATCGAGAATTTGGGTATCGAACGTACTTTCCAAAAGCTTGACCAAGCCGAAATTGTACTTTGGATGATTGATGCAACCGACGCGTCTTCACAAATAAAGCAACTTTCAAGCAAGATACTTCCTCACTGCAAAAATAAATATGTAATCTTAGCATTCAACAAATCAGACTTAATTTTAGAAGAGCAAAAAGAATCTATTAATTCACTAGTTTCTCACTTAGCTCATAATCACATTTCTTCCATTTTCATTTCTGCAAAGAATAGATATAACACAGAAGAATTACAACAATTATTAATTAGTGCCACCCATCTGCCTACCGTCACTCAAAATGATGTAATTGTTAGTAATGTTAGGCATTATCATGCCTTATCACGCGCCTTAGATGCCATTCATCGTGTTCAGCAAGGGTTAGACATCAATCTTTCCGGAGATCTTTTATCACAAGATATACGAGATTGCATATTCCATTTATCAGATATTGCAGGAGAAGTTACAAATGATATGATTTTACAAAATATATTTATGAA
Source organism: Jilunia laotingensis (assembly GCF_014385165.1). Taxonomy (NCBI): domain Bacteria; kingdom Pseudomonadati; phylum Bacteroidota; class Bacteroidia; order Bacteroidales; family Bacteroidaceae; genus Jilunia; species Jilunia laotingensis. The sequence goes on from NZ_JACRTF010000001.1 coordinate 81,073, forward strand.
GTTTTGCATCGGAAAATAGCCTATACAAAACATTGACAATCAATAATTTGAACGTTTTAAACCAAAGTCAACAAAGAGATTAAACAGCTACAAATCAAATGATTAGCATCATATAACAATAACAACAAAACAAAATGATCTCATTTAAAAAGGTAAACTTATTACCATATTTTGTTACCTTTGTACATAAGTAATTCCGAAAACAATGAACAATCTATTATACTATCCATACATAAATCTACCAAATACTGATTGGACTATACGAGCCCTGCTTTACTATGACAATATTAGTTCTATAGTACCAGCTCAATATTTCCATGAACCAGAACACTATGAGCCTTTCATGCGGGAGGTGATTCAACGTGAATTACTCACTCCGATAAATCCTATGACTGTTCTTGAAAATCCATGGGAGGTTTCAAAAATATTTATTGACTATCTGAACGTGAAACAGAATATTTTAGAAAAAAGGAGATTATCTTTGGAAAAAAATAAAACATATCAGATTCATAGAGACAAATTCTCATTTAGGAAAAATACTACTCACTTACATGCTAATAAATTTGATGATGAAATTTTCCACCATCTTATTCATATGGGATTGGCAGAACGGATAGACGGTTATTGGTATAATGTAGAAAAGAAAACTGCCAATGAACTCATGATTTTTTTAACTTCAGTAATTGCTAATAAGATCGATTATCAGCCGGCTACAGATAAGATTGATTGTAGTTTCGCTACAACATATATGCGAAACCAAGATATTGAATTACGAACAAGACAGTATAAAAGAGATTTGATACTTAACAATTTGATACCATATCCTAAACAGATAGATTTGATCAATCTTAGACGATTTAAAGATAAGCATCGTGATTTGCTAAACGCATTTAGCAACAAAGTAGAACTATTAGTTCTAAATCCAACAATCACTCCGGAATCGCCATTATTCAAAATAACTCTTGAGGATATGAAAATGGCTAAAGAAGAATTATCCGCAAGGATGAATGAAAGCCATATAGGTGATATCGTTTTTGGAACAATATGTGGAACTATTTCCGCAGGAATAGGATTACTAGCCAGTCCTGTTTTAGGTGCTATACCCGGCTTCCTAAACGCTATTTATTCAGCATGTAAAATTGAAAAACCTGAAAATGTAATTGATCAAACAGGATTAAAATATCTGGCTTTAGTCGATAAAAGATTGAGAAGACAATAAATATCTTCAAAAACGAAATACCACCTATGCTATTTAAAGAACTTTTGGCGCTGATTTGTTGCTCAGCGACGTGTGTTTTAGATGCCAACTATCTTATTTACAACAATATAAGTTGTATATTTTTTCAATTCTTGCATCGGAAGGCAAGCGAAACAGCAATTACCAACAATAAGTATAGCTCACTATCGATTAATAAAGCATTGAGGTTCAACGCCTTTATTTCTGTGATTAAGTAATTGAAAGCAATTATTTTATGAGTGAAATATACATTAGGTCCTTTCAGACATCATTTTTTATCTTATATCCATTTAAGCCATAATACAAAATATAAGCTTCTCCAAGAATGACCAATACCCAGGTCCAATGCCAATTTCCACCCATCAGGTCGGCTAGAATCCCCTGCAGGAAAGGAATGATACCCCCACCAACAACTCCCATAGTGAGTACTCCGGAAGCTTTTGTTGTATATATGCCCAATTTGTTGGTAGCTAAGGTAAAAATAGCAGGCCACATGATGGAATGGAAGAAGCCAATACCTGTCAAAATCCAAGGATTTGCTAACAACATGGCAACTATAAGTAACGCAATGGCTCCAACGGAAGCTATAACTAGTTGCCTCTCTGAAGATATTTTTTTGATGAAAGAACCAAGAAAACGACCTAAAAGAAGAAGCCCCCAATATAAAGCTGCCATATGAGTTGCATTAGAGGCAAAAGCTCCTCCTAATTCAGAAGCATACATATTAACGTTAGCTCCGACAGCTACCTCGATACCGACATAAAAGAAAATACCCCATACACCTAATTTAAGATGCCTGAAAGACCACACGCTCTTTTCAAGCTTTTCTCCCGGGGATTGTATGACGTTATCCATAGATGGCATTTGTACTCTGTTTACAAAAAACGACATAATCATCATCAACATGATTAAAACTGCAAGTGGCAATACAAATTGTCTAGTACTAATGTCATGCAGCGGTGTTCCATAAAAGATAAGATAACTAATGATAAGCGGTGCAACAGCCATGCCAATAGAATTACTCGTGCCACCGATCATCTGCCGTTGCAGGGCAGTCGTACTCCCTATTTGACAAACGGCAAGATATAAATTCAGTACTACCTGTAGGACAGTAGCAGCCATCCCGATAACAAAGGAACCCAACAAAAAAATAAAGAAACCGACAGATATCTCGTTGCCAAGGATTGAAATCTCTGTCGGAATATAGATATGGAAAAGTACGGCTATTTCATAGATTGTAAGTCCCGCAACAAGTATAAGCAATGCAAGAAAAGATGTTTTTCGATACCCATATTTTTCTAACCAGCGAGTCCCAAATCCTTGTGACAGTGGATAAGCAAGGAACCATGAGAAATTCAACATTGTGACTAATGCATTTGTAATATTACCATCATGAGGCAACATAGCCGTTTGCAGCGGTATCTGAAACTGTTGATTGATTACGGTAAAAAGTCCTACTATAAAATAAAGTACCAGCATTATAGTAAATGCGACAAAGACGTTCACTCCTCTAACCGGATTTCCCTTTTGAATCATTATGAGATAATTTTGATTTTATGTTTTCACAACAATTCTTCTCATTGGAAGGTTTTGTAAAAGTGCATTATTATCTTACTTATAATAGTCGCTCTTTTTCTCAATCAAACTGCACTTCGACACAACTTCATCCATACATTCATATTTCATGCACAAACAAAAATTTTCATATCAACTTATCATATTATAACTGAAAACTATTACATTTGTATATAGACATCATTGGTTAAACGAATAGCTATGAATATTATGTAGATCGAGCAAGCTCATAAACAAATTCATTTATTGAAACTTAAAAACAGGAATTATGAACATTCAGAGTTTTATCCAAAACTATCGAGAGGCTTTCGGAACGTATGCTTCCCTCCCCATTTCTTTTTATTACAGTGACACACCACTGGCTGAAACAGAAAAGATAAACGGTTGTTTTTTCAAGGGACTTCATTCTGTGCGTGAAGGAAATCCCATAAGCCTGAATGCAGAGGTTATCGGCTGCGGAGGTGGGAAGTTCTACACCGGATTTTCCGAATTGCCGGAGCATGTACCCGGATTTGTTTCTACTAAAGAACGATACAAACAAACGCCTGAGATGGTTCTTGAATTCATCAAACTAATAGACGTGAGACGAACGGATAAAAAATATCTGAACTTCATCCGCATTGATCAATTGGATAGTTTCGACAATATGGAAGGCCTGCTCTTTTTTGCAACCCCGGACATACTATCCGGTCTATGCACTTGGGCATGCTTTGACAACAACGATACCGATGCAGTGACTTCCCTGTTCGGCTCAGGATGCTCAAACATTATTTCTACCGCAGTACAGGAAAACCGAATGAATGGACACCGGACCTTTCTCGGTCTGTTCGACCCATCAGTCCGTCCATACGTCGGTGCCAATGAACTTAGTTTTGTAATCCCCTACTGCCGTTTTAAGACAATGTATGAAACAATGAAGTCATGTTGCCTTTTCGATACACATGCTTGGGAAAAGGTAAAAGGACGTATCAATTCTGAAAAAGGATGCTGATTGGGATACAGATATTGATTTGTAATGCTCGAAACAGATAATCAAATAGGTTTATTATGATCGTTCAGAATTTCACCACCTTTGTCCAATATAAACTCATTTAATGAAAACAAACCGTCCAACACCACATGAATACAATGAACTGCTACAGTTGTGGGAGGCATCTGTACGCAGTACCCATCACTTCTTAACAGAAGGAGATATTCAATTCTACAAGTCCATTGTACCACAATATTTCCCCAAAGTCGATCTTTACGTAACACGGGATGAGCAGAATAAAATCACTGCATTCATGGGGTTGAGCGAGGAAGTTATCGAGATGCTTTTTGTCCATCCTAACGAACAAGGAAAAGGCTTGGGGAAGCAACTGATTCATATTGCAATCAATGATAAAAAGATTAAGAAAGTTGATGTAAATGAACAGAACACCTCAGCTCTACAATTCTACTTACACATTGGATTTAGAATAATTGGGCGGGATTCAACCGATGCTTCCGGCAAACCGTTCCCGATATTGCACCTACAACTTGCATAAAAGCATATAATTCCTGAACGAGTATATTGATCACTTAAGCAGCACACTCATTATAAAGGAATTAAGTTTCAATTATCAACTATTAATAGTCATCGCGTTGGATATTAAAGGCCGGCAGAGTGGATATTAATATCCAGCACGATAGCTATTAATCACTAGTAAACCGAATATTAATAGGGATCGTGAAGGATATAGTTGCCCCAAAGCCAGTCCTTCAAAGTTCTGAAAATGAATGCCATATAATTTCGTTGTAAACATCAACTGCCTTTGGAAGCTGGATGAGCGCATAAATGACAAGCCCAACTATTGCAAAACCTTATAATTATTGATACCTTTGCTTCATAATCAGATAAATGGAACAAAAAGTCATGGCAGATAATTACATAGAAAGGCAATATGAAGAATACGAAGCCAGAAAAGCGGCTTGGGAAAAAGCCCGTAAATTTGGCAAAAAGAAGAAAACAAGTAAAATCCCCACCCGTCAACCGAAAATGAACCAAGAAGAAACTCCTCCTGAAAAAGAGGATAAATAAGTTAATCGGCATGAATACGAATTTTTCTCTAAGAGAAGCCAATCTCAATGACCTATCCCTTTTACAACCGGTTTTTGAAAAGAGTGTACGACAAACTTGCATTCGCCATTATTCGAAAAGGCAAATAGATGCTTGGATAAACAAAGCCTCCCCAGAGCGATGGAAAGAATTGCTGGAAAGTGATTTGCATTTCATTGTAGCGGAAGATACAGAAAAGGATATGATTGCCGGTTTTACTTCGATCAACAAAAAAGGTTATCTGCATAGCATGTTTGTAGCCCCGGATTATCAACGGCAAAAGGTTGCAAGCCTTTTACTTAAAGCTGCAGAGAGTTTCGCTGGCCGACACCATGCTGAATTCGTCTTCACAGAAGCCAGTAAAACCGCAAAACCTTTTTTCGAGTTCATGGGCTATCAGACGGAAAGGAAACAGACCGTTAGTGTCAACCAGGTGGAAATGATTAACTTCGTGATGAAAAAATACTTAAGCTTTAAAACGGTGTCTAATGAAAATCTCTCAGGTTATTGAAAACAAAAAAGATTATCTTGACCTCTTGTTGCTCGCCGATGAACAGGAGTCAATGATCGACCGGTATCTGGAAAGAGGCGAAATGTTCGTCCTCACTGATGGGGATAAAACCGTTGCCGTCTGTGTCGTTACCAATGAAGGAGAAGGCGTGTATGAAATCAAGAACATTGCAACCGCACCACTTTTCCAACGAAAAGGGCATGGGAAGCGATTGATCGATTTCCTATGCCAACACTATAAAAAGAATGGCCATACAATGTTGGTAGGCACCGGAGACAGCCCGTTGAGCATACCGTTCTACGAACATTGCGGTTTTACATACTCACATCGTATTCCTGACTTCTTTACAAAGAATTATGATCATCCGATTATAGAAGATGGAAAGCTGTTAACAGATATGGTTTATTTAAGAAAACCTTTGTAATGTTGCGCAAAATGATTCCAACTAACATATGGGATCATTATCTCTTCACGGATTACACAGCTTTAGAAAATTGAAAGTTGCGTAATCCGTGGAAACTTGCACCAATGCTTTTAATTGAAGTGATATAAGAAAGTTGCCACACCCTCGATCGCTTTCTTAGGTTGATCTTTAATTTCAATGGCAAATTTAATCTCAGCTTTCGCAATCCCCCGCAAATTTGCCAGAGACTGCAATTTGGCAACCAGACGGATGCTCTGCCCAGCCAAGACAGCCTGACCGAACTTCATTTTATCCATGCCATAATTAATCATCATCTTCAGATTGTTCACTTCAATGATCTGATTCCAAAGAAACGGCAGCATCGACAACGTAAGATAACCGTGCGCAATCGTGCTATGAAAAGGGCTTTCCACTTTTGCACGTTCCGTATCCACATGTATCCACTGGTGATCCAACGTTGCATCTGCGAAAAGATCGATACGTTCCTGAGGCAGTTCCACATAATCGGAAACACCTATTTGCTGGCCTACCAGCTTTTCAAAATCTTCATAAGAGTTAATTATTACCTTATCCATGTTTTTATATTTAATGAATTCTTTTTGAATATGGAGTGCAAATGTACGAAATATTATCAGTTATCCGCGTATCTCCTGGCAAGAGAAAAGATCAGGACACTTACCGGCAGCTTCCTTCAAGGCATTTGTCAATATCCTGTATCCACCACTATTCAAATGGACATCATCGATAGTGAAATCCGGATTCAGCCGTCCATCCAATAAAAGCCGGTCGAAGACATCGAGATATACGATATCACTGCCCGTTACCCTTGAACGTATCTTATCGTTCAGTGCAGCGATAAACTTGTTCACAGCCGTGCTTCCTCCGGGATAATCGTTCCGTGGAAAAATACAATAAAGAAAAGTCCTCCGGGCAGAAATCGCCTTTACCGCCTTCACATAACGGTCTGCATAAGCTTCCATAGTATCATAAGTCAGCCGATAGATATCGTTTGTACCAAACTGGACGACGGCATTACTATCGCTCACATTTTTGTCAAATGATTCTATATAGTCGATACCTTCACCCGGAACACCGAAATTCAGACATTCCCACTTCGGGAAGTAGACCTCAAGCGGCCAAAAAGCGATATGACTGTTGCCGACAAAAGCAAAGACAGGTTTTTCTGAAGAAGCACATGAGACTGGATCAACTAAAGACATACTAACGATCTTTTAATAATTACTTTGAGTTTGTTTATATCTTGCAATTGTAATCAAAAGGAATGAAATGAGCATACAAAAATGATTTTATTATCACAGACAACTCCGTTTTTGTACGAACAGGTCCTTTGAATGGCAGAAAAAACGGAAAAGAAAGTAGAAAATAATATCCCACCACTAATCCTACGGATTTACAGGAATTCTATTTCTAAACCAAGATCACAAACCCACATAAATCCGTATTTCCCGTGATGAGATATATTTATCACTCAGCATTTTATTAATCGACACCTACGATATCATTCAGTTCAGGATGCCTTTGCAACCATTTCACTGCATAAGAACAGGTTGCTTTCGGTTTTAAACCATTTGCCAAAGCATAATCATAAGCAGCTTTCACAAGCGCAGCCGCAATTCCATTACCCTCCAAAGGACGGGGGACGATGGTATGGATTATATCCAGACATCCGTTCAACAAACGGTATTGTACAAAAGCCGTCCGGCCTTCTATTTCAGTTTTGAACATTCTCTGTTCGGGCACATGAATAATCTCAAATTCCATAACTCAATCTATTTACTGGTTCTACATATCTTTAAATCTGCTCAATCCACATCAGCTTTCCCGTATCATACCCACGCTGTGCGGCTGCATGCAGCAATTTCTTCTTTATATCTTCGGGCAAATGAGGCGTACGGCTCAATATCCACAAATACTTGTCGGAACGGCTTCCGATAAGAGCATAGTTATACCCTACGGTATCCAATTCCAAAACATAATAATCGGAATAAAACCAAAGGAAGAAGGAAACCTTCAACCGTCCCGGAAATGCCGGATCGGGAACATAAGCCTTACCGATCGCCTTTTTATGTATCTTTTTGCCTTCCTCGTTGCGAACTCCCTCATTCTCCACACGCAAAGTTCCATTGGGCAGCAATGTGTAAGTAGCCGTCACCTCCGACATGCCACGTTTAAAGCGATGATCGTAACGGGCTATCTCATACCAACGCCCTAAATAACGCTTCAAATCAAGTTCGTCCACTGTAGTGCGATCTGTACCCGAAAAGAGTTTTTCTAATGTAGGTGTCTCAAACCGGAAATTCATTTCCTTCAGCCGTGTGGGACGGACAGATGGTCCTGTGGTAAGAAAGGAGGCCGCTTCACCATACATGAAACGAAACACGAACTTTGGCACAATGAGCGTCAACCCTGCATTGTAAGCTTTTGACATGGCTTTAGTAAAAGCCCATTGCGAAACTTGCTGAGGTGCCACCAAGTTCACCACCCCGCTGACAGATTCATTATGGATGATAAAATCCATTGCCCGGCAAAGGTCACGTATGTCTATCCACGGAAATGGTTGAGTTCCCGGGCCAATGGCTGTTCCTATTTTTGCTAACTTCAACGGCCTCAACATCTGTACCATTGCGCCTCCGTCCGGAGAGATGACAATGCCGAAACGGGTGATGACAAGACGAGTCTGCGATGGACAACGCCGTGCCTCCTTCTCCCATGCATAACACAAATCAGCAAGAAATCCCCCACCCCGGGTATTGGTATATTCGTCACTATCTCCTTCCGTCGGATAAATCCCTACGGCAGAAGCAGAGATCAGGACTTTCGGTTTGGTACGCACAGCGTTCAACGCACTGATAATGCGGTGTGTCACGCGGATTCGGCTGTCATAGAGTTCACGCTTATGCTCCGGTGTCCAACGCTTACTGATGGGTGCCCCCGCCAGATTGATCACCACATCACAGTGCGACAGCGCTTGGGTCAGATATCCCAGCATACCTTCACGAAACATGGGCCGTGCCAGAGGTATTACCCGGTGCCCGCGCTCCGTGAAGTATGCTGTGAGATGTCTGCCTATGAAGCCGCTGGCTCCGCTGATTGCTATATTCATTGCGATGATACGTTTTCTTAATATATACTACAGAACGTATTAAAAGCAGGAAAAGTTCTTTGCAGGAAACGAAATGGGATTATCTTTGCACGCATGAAAGCGAAAAACGCTACTGCATCCCTAAAAAAACTCTTGCCATGATTGAAGCACCCGAAGCCCGTTACCTGACCGAACAGTTGAGTCACCTTGTAAAAGGTAACTACCTCTAAGGCAGTATTTATCACTGCCGGGGTGCCAGCAATTAAGCAATAATCTGTAAAAGCCGATCCTTTCCTGACAGAAAGATCAAAAATACACCTATTTCCTAACATAGACTTTTAAATAAAACTCCAGATAAATAGCCCTCTTCTCTTCCGGATGAAATAATATGCAAGAAAGGACAGAGAAAAGGTTATAAATATACGGTAAAGATAGATTCATATACCCTTCATCGGTGAGCAACTGTCTCTTCATCGGTAAGCAACCGTCCCTTCATCGGTGAGCAACCGCCCCTTCATCGGTGAGGAAGTAGTCGAACATCACCGAAGAGATGCTTGAGAAGTCATCAGTAGACAGAAACAGGACTATTTTTCTCCAGTCGTCCGATAAGAACGACCGATTTTAAAGCAACAAAAAGATCGGAGAATAGCAAGTTTCGCATCTTTTATCAGCAAAATACGAAACATGCCCAATGATATGCGCACCAAACGGACATTCGGTTTCCTTTTTAATATTCCACTATTTAAAATAGAGTGAGTTTTTCAAACTTATCAACCAAAGGCACGGAAAAATGTTATCTATAAGCGATAGAAAATACAAATTGTCATTTTGACCAATCTCCCTGGTTAAGTTTAAAAAGAAAATATGTATCTTTACATCCCACAATAAAATTAAGAAGTCAAATGAAACCTATACGTACCAACTATATCATCGGATTTGCGCTTGCCCTCTGTGCCGGAGCCGCCATTCCTTTCCTCATCGGCAGCATTCAGCCCGGTGAGCCTCATTCCATCAAATCCGAAGTACCCTATTGCGTCACTCCTCCCAGCGTACCGGAAGAGGCAGTATTTGACGGGAAAACCATCGATCTGCGCCGCTACGACCGTCATGAACGGATGGACAGGGAAATGATGGCTTTCACCTATATGCATTCCACTACCATGTTAATGCTGAAACGCGCCAACCGGTATTTCCCTGTCATCGAACCTATATTGAAGGCTAACGGCATTCCGGACGATTTCAAATATCTCATGGTCATCGAAAGTAGCCTTAATCCCATCGCCCGCTCCCCGTCGGGAGCCGCTGGACTATGGCAGATCATGCCCGCCACCGGTCGTGAATTCGGACTTGAAGTAAACGATAACGTAGATGAACGTTATAATATAAGGAAAGCCACCATGGCCGCCTGCGATTACTTCAAACAGGCTTATGCCAAATATGGCGACTGGATATCCGTTTCCGCTGCCTATAATGCTGGCCAAGGCCGCATCTCCACCGAATTGGATAAACAACTGGCAGATCATGCAATGGATCTCTGGCTTGTGGAAGAGACTTCCCGTTACATGTTCCGCCTGTTGGCTGCAAAAGAGATATTCAACAACCCACAGCGGTACGGTTTTCTTCTGAAACGGGAACATTTGTATCCACAAATACCTTATAAGGAAGTAATTGTGGACACCGAAATAGCCAATCTGGACGAATATGCCCAGCAAAACGGAATCACTTATGCCCAACTTCGTGATGCGAATCCTTGGCTCCGCGCCCATTCGTTAAAGAACAAAAGCGGGAAACGGTATGTTATCCATATACCGACGCAGGAAGGCATGAACTATAACCCGAAAAAGACAGTTCCGCACAACCCGAAGTGGGTGATTGATTAGATGTTCTAATCATTTGATTTATCAAACAGGATTTATGAAACTCAAGGATCGACTCAATCATTTTCTGCACAATCAGGCGTTGAAACATAAGTTGTATGTCATCATTTTCGAGTCCGATACTCCGGCAGGGAAGTTGTTTGACGTGGTTCTCATCGTTTGCATCATCCTAAGCATACTGCTTGCTATAATCGAAAGCCTGCAAGGACTTCCTTCCTGGCTTTCAACTCCTTTTGTCATACTCGAATACCTGTTCACAGCCTTCTTCACCTTCGAGTATATCACCCGGATTTACTGTTCACCGAATCCACGCAAATACATCTTCAGTTTTTTCGGCATCATCGACTTATTGGCAACTCTGCCCCTCTATCTCGCTTTCTTTCTGCCGGGAGCAAGATACCTGTTAGTGATCCGGGCTTTCCGCATCATCCGGGTATTTCGTATTTTCAAACTTTTCAATTTCTGGATGGAAGGTGAAAGGTTGCTCACTTCATTGAAAGAGAGTAGCAAGAAGATTGCGGTATTTTTTCTCTTTGTCGTCATCCTGGTAACCGCCATCGGCACACTGATGTACATGATAGAAGGTACCCAGCCCAATACGCAGTTCAACAACATCCCCAATAGCATCTACTGGGCAATAGTAACCATGACAACCGTGGGCTACGGTGATATCACTCCCGCTACCGCACTCGGAAAGTTCCTTTCTGCATGTGTCATGCTGATAGGCTATACCATCATTGCGGTTCCTACAGGCATCGTTTCCGTTTCGATGATGAAAGAGTACAAGAAATTGAAAGGCTTTGCATGCCCCAACTGCCAAAAGACAGGACATGAAGAGAACGCCACATACTGCAAATACTGCGGGCACTTGTTACATCCGGACGAGAAAAAGTAAACGCAACGGTCAAAGATACCAATGCGTCCGTCTTTTATACCCCAAATACGCCTGAGAAGCTCTTTTGCGCCTTTCCATCCTCCGGCTTGTCCATTCCGCAATCCATAAGAGCAGACAGCCAATTGCGTAGCATACGATATCCAGCCAGTCGAAAGTAGAACCCAGAACAATCCGGGCAAACACGTTACCAGACAAGCCCAGCATGTCAGCAAACTGAAAATACTGAAGCACCTCTATGAAACAGGCAAACGAAAACACATAGACCGGCAACCAAACTAAAGAGCGGGGGATGAAAATCCTTATAAAGAAGTAAATAAGTAGCACTACCAACACATCACCGATATAAGGACGGACAAAAGCATCATGAACGTATGCCCCGATAAAGAATTCTATTATCAGCAGGACAAGAAAACATAGCAGATAGATCAATCTTTTCTTCATATCAACATTTTATGCAGGTAGGCACTAATCTTTTGACTGCAAAAGTACGTTATTTATTAAAACAATCGTATCTTTAGGAGGTAATTTAATGAAATAAAAACAAGATAGAAAGGAGGCAACACATATGACACTGGATTTTGACTTCGCATTAAGATTATTGGTGGCGGGAATATTGGGAGCCGTGATCGGTTTGGACAGGGAATATCGGGCAAAAGAAGCCGGATACCGTACTCACTTCCTGGTATCACTGGGTAGTGCTTTGATCATGATCGTTTCACAATACGGATTTCAGGATATTATAAAGGAAAGCAGCGTGACACTCGATCCAAGCCGTGTTGCCGCACAAGTAGTGAGCGGCATCGGATTTATCGGTGCGGGAACCATCATTTTCCAGAAACAGATAGTCCGTGGCCTGACCACTGCCGCTGGATTATGGGCGACAGCCGGAATAGGTCTGGCGATCGGAGGAGGTATGTATATACTCGGCATCTCGGCTACCGTGCTGACACTCATCGGACTCGAAGCTCTGAGCCTGATATTTAAAAGGTTGGGAATGAAAAGTTATATGATTTCGTTTTCTACAGACAATAAAGATATCCTGAAGGCCATTACCGACAAGTTCAATACCCGATCTTATACCATCGTTTCTTATCAGGTGGAAAAACAAGGATATAAAGATTCCATAATATATCAAGTGACGATGGTTTTAAAATCGAAGAAGCATTATGACGAAGGGCATTTGCTGTCCTTATTACAGGAATTTCCGGACATACTGGTGAACAGTATCGAATGAAGTTTATTTCTGTTTCTCCGTAATATACTTCCAATAGCGTACCGGCATATCCTGTTTATGTTTTCTCGGATTGAGTCTCTCTTTGATGGTGATAGATTTGAAATAGGTTTTCCATAAACGCTGGAAGAGTTTCTCATCCTTATCCATCAGCGTTTCATCCAGCATACCGGTGATAAGATGGGAGGTACTGCTTTCATCGTCAAAAGTTACCTCTTCCACCGTCTGCAAATCGTAATAATACCCATAACGTCGCTTCATATCATAGATCAGCCATTTCTGATCGGCAAAACGGTCTTTGAAATGGTTGACAACAAGAGGCAACGCATTGTGTTGCGGTTCAAAAGCAGCAAAGAAAGTACCGTCAGCAGCTTTCTGAAAACGCACAAACTGCACCATACGGAGCCGTTCCCAATCCACACGTTTCCATATCCGTGAAAGTTCCAACACATCGGGATCACTGAAATTGGTTTCTATAGACCTCGGAGAATCGATTGCTTTCCGGATGTAACGAAACAATAGCATACCTACCTCGGGGAGTTCCGAAAGCCAGCACCACGTAAGTGACGAAAGGGCGGACGAAGATAACTTCTTCTGCAATCCGCGCCAGACGCGTCCGGCCTTCTCTTCATCGGTAATCACGGTGAAAGACTCTTCATAAAACAAAGGTAAAGCATCTCCTGCCGAAAGCAGCAAATCCGGGAAAGTCTTGCGGTTGTAAGCATCGAACACAGCGGTCAGCAATCCCTCAAAGGTCTTATCGTAGATAAATATATTCATAGGCACTATCTAAACGGACGTTCTAATCTTGAAAATCAAGCAACAATTGATTCTCGTCTATTTTCTTTTTATGGGATTTCGGGATCAGCAAACTGCGTACAGTTTGCGGTGTCATCTCATTTACCGTCTTCATAGGAAGTTCACTGCAAGTAATGAAATACTGAGCTTTTTTCATCACCACTCCTATTTTTTTAAGCTGATAATAACCCAGTCTGGAATAACGCCGTGATGCCACAATTAGTTTGGCGGACTTTACCCCAAGTCCCGGAATGCGAAGCAACATTTCATAATCGGCACGGTTGATATCTACCGGGAACTGCTCAGGATGCCGGAGTGCCCATGACAGTTTCGGATCAATCTCCAGATCGAGGTCAGGATAAGAGTCGTCCACAATCTCATCCACTTTAAATTCATAAAAACGCATCAGCCAGTCCGCTTGATAAAGGCGGTGTTCACGCACAAGAGGAGGTTGCTTCAAGGCAGGCAACCTGGTATCGTACGTATTCACGGAGATATAACCCGAATAATAGACGCGCTTCATGGTAGGCCGCTGATAAAGGGCGGAAGAGAGAAAAAGGATGTCTTTATCTGTCTCCGCCGTAGCACCTACGATCATCTGAGTGCTTTGTCCGGCAGGTGCAAAACGGGGAGCATGACGAAATTTCCTCCGTTCTTCACTACTTTCCAACACTCCTTGCTGTATGTAGCTCATCGGTGCAAACACACTTTTATGATCCTTTTCCGGAGCAAGTCTCTTCAAATTCTCTTCTTTGGGTATTTCCACATTTACACTCAACCGGTCGGCATAGCGTCCGGCTTCGTTAACCAGTTCCCGGCTGGCACCGGGTATGCTCTTCAAATGTATATATCCATTGAAATGATGTACTTCACGGAGATCTTTGGCCACCCGGACCAAGCGCTCCATAGTATAATCCGGGTTATTGATCACTCCCGAACTCAGAAACAAGCCCTCAATATAATTGCGCCGGTAAAATTCGATTGTCAGATCCACCAATTCAGATACGGTAAGAGTGGCGCGTGGCAAGTCATTGCTCCTCCTGTTAATGCAATATGCACAATCATAAATACAATTGTTCGTCAACATGATTTTCAACAACGAGATGCATCGCCCGTCTTCAGCAAAGCTATGACATATCCCCCAGCCTCCTACAGTGTTTCCCAAAGCACCCGGCTTATTGGAACGAACCGTACCGCTTGAGGCACATGAAACATCATATTTGGCAGACTCTGCCAATATCTTCAACTTCCCAAGAACATTTTCATTCATAAGCCATATAGTTTTTGCATCTTCATTACTTCCTCTTCCATTCTATCTCGCAGGCTTTGAGGTTCAAGTACCTCAATTGTGGCTCCTTTCGATAGCAATTCCTGAATGAAGTCATAAGTATGGGACAAACAAAGTTCAAAATCAACATATTCATTCGTCATCGCAATCACCTTTTGGCTCCGGTGCAAAGGTAAATTCCGCAGATAGGGAGCTTGCCCGGCAGCAACTCTCAGCACTGTTCGTTGCGGAAATAGATTCTCTTCCCTGATAATACCGAAACAATCTTCAAAATAATCATCGGCTACGAACTTCCTCGGAAATGTAAATGTATCTTCTCCCATTACCATCTGTTTTACCCTGTCGAGCGAGTAAGCACGGAAAGCCTTATACTCACGATTTATCCCGATCAAATACCATCGATGACGGAACTGTTTCAAGAAATAAGGCTCAAGTAACACATGCTTAGGACGATCCCAATTATAAGCTTGATAATCCATCAATACTATATTACCTGCCCGCATTGCTTCCACGGCAATGTCCATGTATTGCAAACCCGAAGGAGCCTCTTCAAATACGATGCGATTCTTCATATCTACATGTTCCTGCAGAATATTGTTCAATGAAAAGCTATTCAACAACCACATTTTAAGCTTATCACCCAGCATACCCTCCGCATCGGCAATGTAGTATGTATTCGTACTTTTGTCACATTCAATGTTTATATCGAACATTTCCTCTATAGCCTGCCGATGGTTATGAAATGTCCGTAAAGGGATATCGACACGTGTACTATCTCCTGCCCTCCAACGGTGGTTTATCTCCGCAAAAGTTACAGGGCCGTTCCGGTAAATCGTATCTACCAGCCAGATCAGTTTGTTGAATTGTTGCTTTGCCATATCCTATACCTTTGATTCTGCTGCAAAGTAGCAGATTGTTTATGCCAAAAACAAGCATAAGAAGTTATTTATATAGTGAAATAACTAAAAAAAGTCGCTTCAAACAAGTAAGTCGTTGAACTTTGATTGTTATAGATATATAGTAAAGAATATGAAAACAATTGTCATGTCTATACTGCTCTTAATGGGTAGTTCGGTGATAAATAACGCACAAGGAGTGCAGAGTAATAATCTTAATAAACAAAAGAACAGTAATATGAAGAATCAGAGTGAAATATACTTTGCCGGTGGATGTTTCTGGGGTACGGAACATTTTCTGAAACAAATCAGAGGAGTAGAAAGCACGGAAGTAGGGTATGCCAATGGAAACATTGCCAACCCTACGTACGAACAGGTATGCAGTGGAAATACAAACTTTGCCGAAACTGTAAAAGTCGTATATGATCCGCAAGAAGTAAAACTTCCCCTATTGATCGATCTGTACTTCAAAACCATTGACCCTACCAGCATCAACCGCCAAGGTAACGACCGCGGTTCCCAGTACCGTACCGGAATTTACTATACGGATAAAGCAGACCTCCCTGTTATTCAGGCAACCGTACAGGCTCTGGCAAAGGACTATTCAAAACCGATTGTTGTAGAGATCAAACCTTTATCCAACTTTTACAAAGCAGAAGATTATCATCAGGATTATCTGGATAAGCATCCGGGAGGTTACTGCCACATTAACCCCGCATTGTTTGAGATAGCTAAAAAAGCCAATGCAGCTAAAACTGCCGCAAAACCTGTTTATAAAAAGCCGGACGAAGGAACACTTCGTTCTACACTGACCGCTGAACAGTTTGCCGTTACTCAAAAAAATGCTACCGAACCTGCATTCCACAACAAATATTGGAATGAAAAACGTCCTGGAATCTATGTAGATATCACTACCGGTGAGCCATTATTTATTTCAACCGACAAGTTCGATTCCGGATGTGGTTGGCCAAGTTTCACTAAACCGATAGATAAATCCTTGATCAAAGAAAACATCGATACTACCCACGGAATGATCCGTACTGAAGTGCGCAGTAAAACGGGTGATGCACATTTGGGACATGTCTTCCCGGACGGGCCACAAGACAAAGGCGGATTACGTTACTGCATCAATAGTGCTTCATTGCGTTTTATCCCAAAAGATAAGATGCAGGAAGAAGGATATGGAGAGTATCTGAAATTGATCGATAACGATAAATAAAAAGAATAAGATTCCAAAATATATAAAGGGGAAGACTCGTTCAACACTCGTCATCAGTCTTCCCCCAAATAACTGTAATAGACACCTAAACTACAATTACTTTATATCTGAACATAGATTGCACTTCCCCCATAAAGAGTCATAATTAAATACTATATTTTCATCATTCTCATTGTAATATTCTATAGGTAATGTTAACAATGTACCTGCATTAATCGCATAAACACTAATATCCAGCCATCATTTCCTATCTTTTCTATATATATATTAATAAAAGTTGCTTTTAAACATATCAATATTTTTCGTTATCAATAATAAAATTCATATCATTGCACTCCAATCTTGTGAGTTAAATCTATTATTAACATTCTAATCAAAAAAACATGAAACATCTGTTTACACTACTTTTGGTTATTGGTGCCTTATGTTCATTGAATGTAAATGCACAAAAATCTTCCAATGCTAAAGTTCCAATCCAACGAACTGGGACAACTAAAGGCTTACAATGGACGCGAAGTAAACCACTTTCATTATCCGGTTCTTTCAAAACACCAATGCCTTTCAAATTACCCAAGGACTACGCATCAGGTAAGCACTTTGCTAAATCTGTCGGAGATGGGACTATTATCAATGGCTGTGTAATTTCCGCAAACAATTGGACAGAAGAAAACCTTCATTATGGTATATATTCATTCGAGGCTAAAGGTAATTTCACTCTCACTCCAATTAAAGAGAATGAGAATTTCAATTCGCCAAGAGCGGTCTTCGCAAAAGGAAAATATTATATTTATTCTGTAACCGAATTCTTTGGATCAATATTATATTTATCATGCACTGTATACAACAGTGACACTTGGGAAGAAATAAATTCATACGAAAACGAAACGGTGTGGAGCAATATTCCTTATGCTTCTTCTCTAACTTACGATCCCATATCAGACAATGTTTATGGTATAACATATGGAGCCGACTCAAACAGCTTCTATCTTAGTATAATGGATAAAGAGAATGGATCTTTTACTAAAGTTTGTGACCTCAGTATGTCATTTATCACTTTGGCAGCCTCACCCGATGGTACGCTCTATGGTATTTCAGACAACGGAGCGCTTTACAAATTGGATAAAGATGGAAAAGAAACCTATATTGGAAGTACGGGCTTAGCTCCTAAATATGCCCAATCCATGACTTGTGATCCAATTACCGGAAAACTATACTGGGCGTTTATCAATGATACCGAATCTGCATTATATGAAGTAAATACCCAGAGTGGCGCTGCATATAAAATTGATGATATGCCAAATGGTGAAGAAATTGTAGGAATGTTTATCGAAACCCCGGAAATTTCAGAGACAGCACCATCATCTGTATCCGATCTTAAATTTACGCCCGACCAAAATGGTAGTTTAACAGGAACACTGTCCTGCGTAGCACCGATAAAAGACAGAAAAGGAGATAACCTATCCGGTACGGTAAAAGTAACCATCTATTCAGCTGGAGAAAAAATAATCGAACAAGATGTCGCACCTGGTGCCACCGTGAAAAAAGAAAACTATACGTTTAAAGCCAACGAGCTTTATACCCTCTATGCTATTGCATCAAATGCTTCCGGTAACGGTCCTAAAAACAGTATAACTGTTTATATCGGGAAAGACAATGCAAGCGCACCGACTGATATCATTCTTAATATAGAAGATAAAAAAGCAACATTGACTTGGAAGGCTCCGGTAAAAGGATTGAATGACGGATATATCAATCCGGCTGAAATATCCTATAAAGTCGTACGCCACGCTGGCGATGATGAAGGACTGCTTATCACAACAACTCAGGCAGGGGTAACTTCCTGTGAGGATGTAGTGACTAATGCAACTGCACAATACTATTATGAAGTGACTGCCATATATAATGGACAAGAGGGAGGAACCGGAGTTTCGAATAAAGTACTTTCCGTTGGAGCGTATGAACTACCATTTTACGATGATTTCAGTGATGGCGAGTTATGCAAGGCATTATATACCTATCTGGACATTGACAATGACGGTCATGACAATATGAGCTTATGGTTCTGGAAAGAAGATGAGAAATTAATGCAATTCTGTTCCGATAATGAGCATGTTGGCAATGACTGGCTGATAACACCGGCTATTCATCTGGACGGTAAGAATTTATATGATCTCGGATTCAGCATCAATATGGGAGCTACTTCTAATCTAAGAGTAACTATCGGTACATCTACAGATCCGAAAGATCATTCAACCGTTCTTGATTTGCAAAATATTAATGATAGGTGGAGAACAGATTATTCAGCAGTCGTAAAAGCCCCGAAAGACGGTAATTATTACATTGGATTTTATGCTTATAGCGGTTTGGAAGGCTTTTACCTAAATCTATTTGACATAAAATTAGAAGCAGGTATGTCCTCCGAAATACCAGATTCCGTATACAATCTGAAAGTTATTCCGGGAGAAATGGGAGAAGCCTTTGCCGAGTTATCATTTAATGCTCCGAATAAATTGATTAACGATACGGAAATTTCCAATCCTTTGAAAGTTAATATTTATCGCAATGATGAATTAGCAAAAGAGATTGAAACGACTCCCGGTAGTCCTGTTCAATGGAAAGATGAAAATCCTGTTTTAGGCCAAAACACATATCGCATAGTAGCTTTAATAGATCAAAAAGAAGGATTAGCCCACTCTAAAACAGTCTGGATTGGCCCAGATATCTCAGAACCTGTCAAGGATATGACAGCCAAAACAGTTGATGGCAACATGCATGTATGTCTCACTTGGAAAGCCCCAGAAAAAGGAGCTAACGGAGGCTATTTCGATATTAATAATGTAACCTATTCCGTATGGCGAAGTTTGGATGGAGACGAATTTGAGCAATTGGAAAAAGACCTGAAAGTACTGACTTATACCGATATACAAGTTGAACAGGAAGTTACAGGAAAACAGGAAAGTTATTATTATGCGGTAACTGCAGATACAAAGAGTGGAATCAGCAGCGCAGATGCACGCTTCATCGTTGTAGGTACCCCATACACAACACCTGAATGGGAATCTTTCCCCAAAGGACAATTCCATATATATCCTTGGACTACAGAGTCAATAGAAGGATCATTCGGTTGGGAATGTCTCACCAATGATAAAAGTGCCGGTGTCTATCCGCAAGATGATGATAAAGGATTTATTAAATTCCAAAACAGTTGGGATGACAGAGCAGACAGCCGTTTGAAAACTCCTATTTTTGATTTGAGTGGTAGCAAGAACCCCACTTTCAGCTTCTTTATGTTCCATTGGAATGCAGATGACGTAGAGGCTGACGGTGGTATGACAAAAATAGCAATTGAAATTTCAGTTGATGGTGGTGAATTCATACAAGTAGGCGAAGCAATTACAGCAGCTTATGACAGAGAAGGATGGGTAGAACACCGAATAGATTTATCCGAATTCAAAAATGCCAAACAAGTACAATTTGGTCTAAGAGGTTCTACCGATAATAACTGGATGTATTTCTACGTTGACAATATTCATATTGACGAACAAGAGGACTACGATTTAGCAATTGCCGGATTCAGTGGTACTACCAACGCAAATGTCAATGAAGAAGGTATTTATTCTATAGAATATTTTAACCGTGGTCTGCAAGCAGCTTCCGGATATACTATCGATTTATATCAGGACGACAACCTGATACAATCTTTAAAAGGAGATGACATCGAACCGGGTGAGGCAAAAACAGTAGATGCCAAAGTGATATTAAATGCTTCCACAGCAGATAAAGAGAGCGTATTCTACGCTGTTATTACGTATGATAAAGATAGAAACACGGAAAACAACCAAACGTCCTCTGTTACTACAACCATTAAAGGTACCTGGTATCCGGGAATCGAAAACTTAAATGGTACAGCTAAAGGGGACGAAGTTACTTTAACCTGGACACCTCCGGTAATTCCGACTGATGTCAAAGAAACCGAGGATAGTGTAGAAGATTATGAACCATTCGCTATCAACAATATAGGCAATTGGATAACATATGATGGAGACCAACATGGTTGCGGCTCTATGAGCGATTTGCCAGATTATCCCAATAAAGGAGTAAACCAAGCCTTCCAAGTTTGGGCACCCGCCTATATAGAAGCGACCCCGGAATTGTATCCATCCATACAACCAAGAACAGGAGATCAATGCTTCATTTCTTGGTATGCAAATGTTAATATTGATGGAGTAGCACCTTACAATGATGATTACCTGATTTCCCCTGAAGTTTTAGGAGGAACAAAAGTTAGTTTCTATATTCATCGTATCAACGAAAAAACAACAGAAGAATATTATCAGATAATGTATTCAACCACCACACAAGATCCCAAAGAATTCAAAGTACTTCAAGAGGGCGAAGCTGGATTTGAGTGGGAAAAGGTAGAAGCTACATTACCGGAAGAAGCCCGCTATTTTGCAATCCATTATATGGCAGAAGACGGGTGGGGTATATTGATTGATGATATCAGCTACACTTCTGCAATATATGCACTCAAAGTAAGCGGATACAATATCTTCCGAAACGGTCAGAAAATCAATGACGCCTTATTGACCGAACCGACCTTCGTAGATACTAATCTACCGGAAGGCAACCATAAATATCAGGTGTCTGTCGTTTATGATCGTGGTGAATCTAATGCCTCTGAAGCAGTTGAAGTTTCTATTTTAAGCGGCATTAGTGAGATTGAAGCAGGAATCCAAGTATATGGTGAAAAGAATCATATCACCATCATCACTGAAAACATGCAACCGGCTACCATTTATGCTATGGATGGTATATCCATCATATCTCGCAATGTTACAGGAAGAGCAGACTTCCCTGTTCAAAAGGGCATGTATATTGTCAAAGTGGGAGAAAACGTATTCAAGGTAGCAGTGAAAGGATAAACTGAAAATCAAAGGCATAAAAATATGCCGGATAATGTTTTGATTCTTACCTATGATCATAGGTAAGAATCAAACTTATAAAAACTTGAATGGAAAATAAAAAAGCCAGACCTCTTTAGGTTTGGCTTTCACGTTTCTTGCTATTCGGCAAATTACTTCTTAGATTCTTCCAAAGATACTTTACGGAACTCTTTCATTACTTTTTCAATTTCCAATGAAGCCTTGCGGGCACGTGTTCCAGCAGCCTTGTTACCGTTCTCGATCTGTGCATTTGCATCCTTGTTGAATTCAGCTACCAAAGCTGCAATCTTTTCTACTAATTCTTTCATAATTCTTTTTATTTCTTCGTTAATAATGATTGGCAAAAATACACTCTTTCCCGAAATAAACACATAAAAACAATATTTTTTTTGAAATAATCACCGAAAATAAATCGAAAAGCTATGTATTCGCCTTTTTTCCGTACTTTTGCATCTATGAAACCACGTACTGACAACGATTACATACATGTTTTAATAGCTGAAGGAGAGCATCAACAACAAGACTTTAAATTCGAGATTTCCGATGCCCGTAAAATAGCAAAAACTCTGTCAGCTTTCTCAAACACTGATGGAGGACGCTTACTAATCGGCGTTAAAGATAATGGCAAAATTGCCGGTGTACGTTCAGACGAAGAGAAATATATGATTGAGGCAGCGGCTCAACTCTATTGTTTGCCCGAAGTTCACTACTCCATGCAAACATTTCACGTAGATGGACGTTCTGTATTAGTAGTGCAGATAGATGAAAGTGAAACCAAACCTGTATACGCCAAAGATGAAACAGGTAAACCACTTGCTTACATACGTATTAAAGATGAGAATATACTGGCCACTCCGGTACATTTGAAAGTATGGCAACAAAGTGGCAGCCCTATAGGAGAGCTGATAGAGTATACAGAACGCGAACAGCTCCTACTCGACTTATTGGAACAAAATTCATCACTTTCATTGAATCGCTACTGTCGCCAAGCCAATATATCCCGCCGGGCAGCAGAACACCTGCTGGCAAAATTTATCCGATTCGATATAGTGGAACCGATATTCGAGAATCATAAATTTTACTTCCGACTGAAATAAGAAATAAATGAATTGGATTTATAATTGGATAACTACAATTAATGATGTACTTTGGACTTATATCCTGATAGCCCTGTTGTTAGGATGTGCAATATGGTTTACCTTTAAGACGCATTTTGTACAATTCCGCATGATCCGTGAAATGGTACGCCTGTTAGGTGATTCCACAGGGAAAGGAGAAAAAGGAGAAAAGCATATTTCTTCTTTTCAAGCTTTTGCCATATCGTTGGCCAGTCGCGTAGGAACCGGTAACTTGGCAGGTGTAGCCACCGCAATAGCGGTTGGAGGACCCGGTGCCGTATTTTGGATGTGGATTATTGCTTTATTGGGAGCTTCAAGTGCATTTGTAGAGTCCACTTTAGCGCAGTTATACAAGACAAAGGGCAAAGATTCTTTTATCGGCGGACCAGCTTATTACATGAAAAAAGGATTGAAAAAGCCATGGATGGGAATCTTATTTGCGATACTCATCACCATTACATTTGGATTCGCTTTCAATTCGGTACAGAGTAACACCATATGTGCAGCTATCGAACATGCTTTCGGATTCAATCACGTACCTATGGGAATTATTATTACCGGACTTACACTCATCATCATTTTTGGGGGAATCCAACGCATAGCAAAGGTTAGCAGTATCATTGTTCCCGTAATGGCATTAGCCTACATAGGCTTGGCACTCATCATTGTATTATTAAATATTACACATCTGCCTGGAGTCATCAAAACAATCGTCAGCCATGCATTCGGATGGCAACAGGCTATAGCCGGAGGTGTTGGTGTAGCATTGATGCAGGGCATCAAACGCGGGTTATTCAGTAACGAAGCCGGTATGGGTTCAGCTCCGAATGTTGCAGCCACTGCCTTTGTATCCCATCCGGTGAAGCAAGGACTGATTCAGACGTTAGGAGTTTTTACCGACACATTAATTATCTGTACTTGTACAGCATTTATAATTCTGTTCAGTGGTGCCCCTCTCGATGGTTCTGCCAATGGCGTACAACTCACACAACATGCCCTAAATAACGAAATAGGTGCCTCCGGAGGTATCTTTGTGGCGATCGCTCTCTTCTTTTTTGCATTCAGCAGTATCATTGGAAATTATTATTATGGCGAAGCCAATATTCGCTATCTGACTCAACGGAAATGGGTGGTCTATGGATATAGAATTTTAGTAGGTGGGATGGTACTTTTCGGTTCGCTTGCCACCCTTGATTTTGTTTGGAGCTTAGCGGATATCACCATGGGGCTAATGGCGATCTGCAATCTGATAGCTATTAGTTTTCTAGGAAAATATGCATTCAGATTATTAAAGGATTATCGCGCGCAAAAGAAAGCAGGCATCAAAAGCCCTGTCTTCACCAAAGACAAAATGAAAGATATTGAAAAAGACATTGAATGCTGGTAAAGAACATTAAGTATAAATTACGAATTACGAATAGTTGGTGTAAATCAACTTATTTCGTACTTTTGCACTCGCAACAGTAAGATTCTAATTTGTAATTATCATAACTATGAGCATATTCGCTAATTTATTCAAGAAAAAATCTGAAGCCGATGGTAAAGCAGTTGGCAATGTAGAAGATTTCGTGTCATTGACGCGCGTATATTTTCAATCTGTCATTGCCGTCAATCTTGGTATCACTAACATTCGATTTTTACCGGATGTGGCACAATTCAAACGCCTCTTTAAAGTCCCGACACAAGGTGGAAAACTGGGATTAGCTGAAAAATCGGCATCTCGGAAAATGCTAATGGAGGATTATGGCATTAGTGAATCTTTTTTCAAGGAAATCGACACTTCCATCAAGAAAAACTGTCGTAACCAAAACGACATCCAACCCTACCTTTTCATGTATCAAGGTTTCTCTAACGACTTAATGATGTTGATGGGAAATCTTATGCAATGGAAATTCCGTATGCCTTCCGTCTTCAAGAAAGCACTTCGTTCCATGACGGAAAAGACCGTACATGACGTATGTACTAAAACCGTATGGAAAGCTGATGACGTACACAAAACAGCAGCTACTGTACGGCAGTACAAAGAACGTCTTGGTTACTCCGAACAATGGATGACAGAATATGTCTACAACATCGTTTTACTGGCAAAAAAAGAGCCAAAACGTAAAGACGACGAAACAAAAGCATAAATGTTACGAAACAAAAAAGAATCGTAAAAGAAACAGGCTATCAAAAAGCGGAGGATAATTACCTCCGCTTTTTTTGTTATTTTTAGGCAACTATTCTGATTATAAACCTTCCCAAAAACAATCGCTTATGAAACAAAAGAAAATGCTAACCTTTACTCTTTCCCAATTAAAACAACTTTATCAACAGGAGTTACCGGAGTTATGCCAGCTGGCAACTGAAAGTCTTAGTGACGAAGACTTCAGAAACCGCCTCGACAGCTTCTTGTCACTTCATCCACAAGTTGAAAGTAGTACAGGCAAGCAAATTCGACTCCTGATTGATTATGACGGCACACAGATACATGAACTGTCTACAGACCGAGACATGTCAGTACAGACACTTGTATTTCTCCGGCACTTCCTCACAGGAACTTTAGAGAATGTTGAGATGCCGACAGATTTATTCATCGATCTTTTCTATCTTTTCAAACGTCTGGAAGAACCGGATAGGCAACTTCCTTCCTCCCAACGAATAAAGAACCGGACCGAACGATGGCCCACCGGATTGGATAAAGAAGTCATAGAACTTCGTAACCAAAACAAAGAGAGAATGTTACATCTGTTAATCCAAAAAATAGAAAACCGGAAATCAGGTTCCACCCGTTTTCGGTTTGACGAAGGATTAAGTTATGAAGAGAAATATTTACTTGTCAGTCAATGGTGGAATGATTTCCGCTTCCATTTATCGATGGCGATAAAAAGCCCTGCCGAATTAAATCGTTTTCTAGGCAACTCATTATCATCAGAAACGATGTATCTGCTTTCACGTGCCCGCAAAAAGGGAATGCCATTCTTCGCCACACCTTACTATCTGTCATTACTCGATATTACCGGTGATGGATATAACGATGATGCTATACGCAGTTATATCCTCTATTCACCACGTTTAGTCGAGACATACGGAAATATTCATGCTTGGGAAAAAGAAGATATTGTTGAAGCCGGAAAGCCCAATGCTGCCGGATGGTTATTACCGGACGGACACAACATCCACCGCCGCTATCCCGAAGTTGCAATTTTAATTCCGGACACTATGGGACGCGCCTGTGGCGGGTTGTGTGCTTCTTGCCAACGCATGTACGACTTTCAAAGTGAACGTCTCAATTTTGAGTTTGCCACATTACGCCCCAAAGAGAGCTGGGATCATAAACTACGGCGGCTCATGAATTATTTTGAAGAAGACACACAACTGCGTGACATCCTAATTACGGGTGGTGATGCCTTAATGAGCCAAAACAAAACACTACGGAATATTCTTGAAGCGGTCTACCGCATGGCAGCACGAAAACGGAAAGCAAACCTTGGACGGCCGGAAGGAGAAAAATATGCTGAATTACAGCGAGTACGTCTTGGTTCCAGATTACCCGCCTATCTTCCTATGCGGATTAATGATGAGTTGATAGAAATACTGCGTGAATTTAAAGACAAAGCGTCCGCTATAGGTGTTAAACAGTTCATTATCCAAACACACTTACAGACTCCTTTAGAGATCACACCCGAAACTAAAGAAGCAATCGATAAAATACTATCAGCCGGATGGTTAATCACTAACCAATTGGTCTATACCGTAGCAGCTTCACGCAGGGGACATACCACCCGACTACGCCAGATTCTCAATTCATTAGGGGTGGTCTGCTATTATACATTCTCAGTAAAAGGCTTCAACGAAAACTACGCTATGTTCACACCCAACAGCCGTTCACTCCAAGAACAATATGAAGAAAAGGTATTTGGCCGATTGACAAATGAACAAGCTACCGAACTCTACACTTTACTTGAGAGAGGTGAAGACAGTGCCTCCCACATCCGTCGTTTCATGAAAAAACACCATCTTCCCTTCCTTGCTACCGACCGAAGCGTACTCAATCTACCAGCAATCGGCAAAAGTATGACATTCAATCTTATAGGAATTACAGAAGATGGTAAACGCATTCTACGTTTCGACCATGATGATACTCGTCGCCATAGCCCGATTATTGACAAAATGGGACAGATTTACATAGTAGAAAACAAATCTATTGCCGCATATCTCAGGCAATTAGGAAAAATGGGAGAAGATCCGGAAGACTATTCCAGCATTTGGAAATATACGGCAGGTAAAACAGAACCCCGGTTCAGTTTATATGAATATCCTGAGTTCGAATTCCAAATGACAGAGAGGATGAGTAATTTAGAAATAGGATAAATAATAACTGCCGGAATTCCAATAAAACGTAGGTTCCGGCTATTATTATATAAATTATAAATAAGGAGTAACACATTAACTATTTCCGTAAATGCAAACTAAAATATTTCTTCATAAACCAAATATAAATAACACTTAACAGAATAATACTTCCTACAAGATATGTATACCCATAAGCATAACAGTTGATATACCCGATAATAATTCCAAGTTGCACCGCCATATATATCAAAGATACCATCACATGAGAAACTTCAAGTTCGTTCGCCATAATCTGATATAGATGTTTCCGGTGTGGTAAACCGATATTCTCATGCAGCAGCAAACGATGAATAATTGTCAAGACACTATCAACTCCATAAACAACTAACAAAATAACCCAACTAAAATTTTCAGTCTTTATAATCAACTTACCAATCAAAAACAAAATAACAAAAGCCATACTCACAGAGCCAACATCACCTGCGAAGCATCTGGCACGTTTTCGAAAATTAAAGAAATTAAAGACTAATACAGCGCAAAGCATTATAAGGATCAAACGCTGATCTGCAAAAAAGTCAATCTTAATGTTTATATAAGCCAACGTACCCAGTATTATTAAAGAATAGCCTCCTGTTATTCCATTGATGCCATCCATAAAGTTATATGCATTAATGATACCCGTACAGACTATCAGTGCCACAAGAATCGTCCACCAAGGAAGCGAAAACAATCCCCACTGGTAGAACATCAATGCCATGGCCGCGAAATGAAACGCCAAACGCAAACCTTGGGAAGTGGAACGAATGTCATCCACAAAACTGATAAAGGTAATCAAAGTCAAAGCCAATATAAACCAAGGATATTCGAAACTGTTCGTCAGAAAAAAGACCAAAGCACCAAAATAGAAAATTATCCCGCCTCCGCGCAAAGTAATCCGGGTATGCGAACTACGCTCATTGGGCTTATCGATTATATTGCATTTATCGGCTATACGGAAATAAAAAAGTTCTGCCAGGAATAGCAGAACCAATATGATAAGATAATACATAACCTATTGTTTTTATTATACGTAATCCCGTTATATTTTTCCGGAGTCTAGAAAGCTTCGAATAGTTTTCACCAATCCTTCTTTTGCCGTAAATGGCATTTTTTCAATATCCAATGCCTTTTTTATTTTGGCATTACTCACAACATAATTCTCCGTAAGCTTACGAAGACGCTCTGTATTCAAAGGCAAATGCAGTAACGTACCCAGTCCGGCACACCCTTCCATGAATTTCCTGTTCATCCTCCAGATGTGAGCATTCTTCCCCATCACTTCACACATCGTCTCGATCAGTTCATTGGTAGACATTGCTTCATCATCACCCATATGGTAGATACCACTTGCTACATCCCTGGTCAGCAGCCCCTCTAGTACATAGCAAAGATTATCTATCGATGTAAACGAACGACGATTTTCAAAATCGCCCAAGGGCCATGGAATACCCTTCTTCACTACATTATAAAGCAAGTTCAGATTCCCCTTATTTCCGGGGCCATGAATCATGCAAGGACGAAGAATGTAAACTTGCTTCTCTTTTGAAAGATGCTGTCGTATATACTCTTCCGCCCTGATTTTACTTTCCCCATAAGGGCCAACCGGTATGGGAATTACATCTTCAGTCAACATATTTCCTGCCACACTGTCGGCAGCAGCTTTCACAGAGCTAAAAAAGATGAACTTCTTGGTATTGCTCTCCAAGAAGAAATCGAATATCTTCTGCGTTAATCCTGTATTAATATCGAAATAGACTTGCGTTTGTGATTGATTTTTAGTGTCGTGTGCCTTGCCGGCAAGGTGGATGATGGCGTCAAACTGCGGAAGCTTCTGCATAGGATAAGATTGCGGTTCGAAATCATGCCAAGTATAAGTTTTTGCAACTCCTTCTTTTTTAGGAAATACAATATCCAATCCATAAAGCGCATGATGTTGTTTTAAGGCGCTAACTAGATTGGTTCCCACGAAACCGTGAATTCCGGTGATAAGTATGTTCATTATTCTAACAAATATGTCAATTATAATATGGTTTCCTCCTTATTTATATTTTAGAATCGGTCTGATAAAACACATCATCAACCCATTGTTTTAAAGAATATTTTTGTAATATCTCTTTGGGAATTTCCACATACTTTGATTCAACGAATTCTTGAGGAATATACGGATTATCTCTATTTATCACTAAAATATTTTCCGGACAATAGAAGTCGCATTTTTTTACGTATTCATTCGTTGTAATATATTTCCTATGTGCGGCTAAAGCTTCGTAAACTCTCATCGAAAGTCCAACTTGATCTGGATAGCTAATATCTAGGACACAACGTGACTGTTTTGTAAGTTCTGCTATTTGAGATAAGTTAAGTGCATTATACTGAGGTTTTATTTGTTTACCGAATTTACCAAAACTGATAAATTTGTTTCTATAGTATAATATTTTGCTAACTACATATAAATGCATATTTAACTTACAGTCATTATAAATGTTATTTTTTATTGAGCATAAAATAGGATAACGCACTCTATCCATAGTTGCTACATAAGAAATGTCGTATTTAGTTCCTTTTTGTAAAGATATCGTTTCAAAGATTGGCAAGAAAAAAGTTGGTCTAAAATGAACACCGAAATGAGATTTAGCGTCTTCCTCATCAAAAGAAAGGACTTTGTCAAAGTAATTGAAGCATTCTGAAACATTTGTAGCCTTCAATATATCCCAAAGGTATAGTATAAAGTATGCCTTTGGTAATTTCTTACGTAAATAAGTAAGTGACATCGGTGTAAATGCCTCTCCTCTAAGAACTATTAAATAGTCAATAGAATCAGTGTCAACTTGCCCAATAACCTTTTTAAGATAACTGATAAAAATTTGTGGCAATTTTTTTTTCATCAATCTTATGATGATTTTTGTCATTGATGACTGAGAAGGCCGCTCGTCAAAAGCATATACGATGGCTCCTCTTGACTCTAATTCTTT
Organism: Jilunia laotingensis; assembly: GCF_014385165.1. Classification (NCBI taxonomy): domain Bacteria; kingdom Pseudomonadati; phylum Bacteroidota; class Bacteroidia; order Bacteroidales; family Bacteroidaceae; genus Jilunia; species Jilunia laotingensis. Next base: position 111,614 of record NZ_JACRTF010000001.1, read on the forward strand.
TTGAATGTAGTATCCATAGTGTTTTGTAATGCCGTACGGATAAAACATGAGTATTTTTTTCCCCTTAAAATTCATATTTAAACATTATATGTACAATGGATACAATTCTTTGTGATTATTTACCCATTCTTTCATATCAATCACCATTTGTTCATAAGAAGGTACTACAAAATCAAAATCATTACGCTTGCAGATCAAAGTTTTGTCCAGAACCAACTTACCCGATTTTTCTATTTTAATTTCGTCATTCCTAAAATGCTTATTGAATAAGCAAAGGAGATTGTATTTACTAATACTATCATTATTTACTAAATTATACAGACCTGTTAAGTTAGTTTGTATGGCTTTATCCATAGCTTTAGCTAATGTAAGTGTTGTTACCCCTGTCCAAATAGCTTTCGTAAAACCATTAATGATACCATTTTGCTGTATAAACCAATGGAACAGTCCTATGCCATTTTTATTTATATCTGGACCGATAATGGAGTTACGAAATGTGAGGTTTTTATCATCATTTACTTCACCAAGTGCTTTGGTTCGATCATAGTATGACAGGCCGTTGGGAAGTGATTGCTCATCATAGGGACCGTCATTTCCTGCAAAGACGCAGTCTGTACTCATCTGGATAAATTTTGTGGGCGTATCTTTTAACCACGCTACTATCTGATGAGGTAAATAGCCGTTGATGTATATAGCTTTTTCTGGAGCTGATTCAGCATACTGATTGAGTAATCCTATGCAGTTTATTACGGTATTATAATGACCGGAGGTGACAACATGCTTTAGTTTTTCAGTATCAAATGCATCTCCTTCAATCCACTTACAATAAGGAAATGGCTTGCGAGAAAAAGCATGCACTTCATATCCTTGTTCTTTAAAGTAAAGTGCTATGGTATGCCCTGCCATACCGGTAGCTCCAAGTACCAGAATTTTCATTATTCAGAACGTATTTCACGGGCTTTTGCTCTTGGTTGTAGACCCAAATCTTCACGGATAAATGTAAGTTTCAACAGAAGTTCTTTCATACCGTCAACATCGAGACGGGCGGTATTATGACTGTGGTACTCTTCCATTTTATCAATATCAGGATTACCACCTTCGACCTTATCATAATTCAAATCACGTCCATCACAAGGTATACGATAATAATTACCCATGTCAATAGCGCGTGACATTTCTTCACGAGTGACAAGAGTTTCATAAATTTTCTCACCGTGGCGAGTTCCAATAATTTTTACTTTAGTTTCGCCATATTTGGGATTAATCTTTGCATAAGTTTGTATTAAAGCTTCTGCCAAGACATCAAGTGTTGCTGCCGGTGCTTTTTGGACAAAAAGGTCACCATTTTCCCCGTGTTCGAAAGCATAGATTACCAAGTCTACCGCATCATTTAATGTCATCATGAAACGAGTCATGTGAGAATCTGTAATTGTAATAGGCTTGCCTGCTTCAATCTGCTCCACCCAAAGTGGGATGACAGAACCACGGGAAGCCATCACATTACCATAGCGCGTACAGCAGATGGTAGTCTCTGCATTAGTACCAAGCTGACGTCCCTTCGCAGTTGCTACTTTTTCCATCATGGCTTTAGAGATACCCATAGCATTGATCGGATAAGCTGCCTTATCGGTAGAGAGTACTACCACATTTTTTACACCATGAGCAATGGCTGATTCAAGTACGTTATTTGTTCCGTAAACATTGGTTTCAACAGCTTGCATAGGAAAGAATTCACATGATGGCACCTGCTTTAGGGCAGCTGCAGAGAATATGTAATCTACACCACCGCGCATAACAATATCTACGCTTTGACGATTGCGTACATCTCCAATATAGAACTTTACCTTATTGGCAACTTCTGGCGGGTATTGGTCCTGAAGATGATGACGCATATCATCTTGTTTTTTCTCATCTCTGGAGAAAATACGAATTTCTTTGATATCGCTTTCTAGAAATCTTTTAAGAACCATATTTCCAAATGAGCCAGTACCACCTGTAATCAGCAAAGTTTTGTCTTTAAATATTGACATAACGATTAATGTGTTTAAATTTTCAATAATTGGGAATAAAAACCTTTTAGATAATTAGCTGTAACATCTTTGTATACAGCCCAACTCTTCAATAATAGAGATGATTTGATTAGTAAATCATTTTTTTCCAACGATATGATTAGGTTCTGTAAATCCAAAAATCTTTCACCAATAGCAAATCCGTAATTATTCTTTGTAATTTTGTCACCTACAATGATTCCTTCCGTTGTGATTACAGGCTTTCCGACAAACATTGCTTCATAATATTTATTCGGTGCTGCATATATGTGGTTAGGGTTGATCTTTGAATACATAGCATAGATTAAATCAGCATTATACATGATTCTTAGACCATCTGTATAAGATACCTTACCAAAATATTTCATATTCGGACAACTTTTGAAACTTGCCAATTTATCTATAACAGACTGCGTGCCGTATCCGGCTATTAAAAGATTATAAAGGCCTTCAGAAGCTCCATGAATTAAATTATCCAAACATCTATCTTCAGAGAAACCACCTACATAAGAGATCGTAAACTTATTGTTTTCAAAACGATATAAATTATCTTTGAATAAAAACTCTGAGTTGTCAAATGCTGGAATATTCTGAAGGACACTGTACTTCCCTTTAATATTATAAGGGATTTGACCAACTCTTTCTTCTTCGCAGATAATAATATGGTCAGAGTTTCTAATAGTAGCCTTTTCCATAATCTTAAAGGTATGAAGTACTAGCTTTCCTTGATTATATAGAGTGTCAGAGAACCAGTCAAAAACATCAAAAAGAACATAATTACTCCTTTTACTCAGGCGCTTATATATTACTGCTGGATATGCACTATCCAAATCACATGCATGTATTTTTAAATCCCTTTTAAGTGAGAATAATGTTTTCACAACAAAGTACATCCATTTTATACGGTCAATAACCGCATAGAATCCTCCTTGATTATATTTACTGGCTTTGTTGTAATAAATAGTATGGGGCAATTTGTCGGGAGTTCCTGTACGATTCCAAGCTATTATTTTATAAGAAATATTGTTCTTCTTATAAAAATCAATATACTTTTTAGCTCTGGAATCGGATATAATGTCGTTAGATCTAACTAAAATAATCATTATCTCAAAACATCAACTATTCTACCACAAGCCAATCCATCTCCGTACGGATTAACTGCTAGGCTCATTTCATTATAGTGTATCTCATCATCAAGAAGGGCAGATACCTCATTAACAATTCTGTTGTAATCAGTGCCGACAAGTTTTACGGTACCGGCAGAAAGGGCTTCGGGACGTTCGGTCGTATCGCGCATCACCAGCACCGGCTTGCCAAGTCCGGGAGCTTCTTCCTGAATACCACCGCTATCGGTAAGAACTATATTGGATTTTTCCATTAAGTATACAAATGAAAGATAGTCAAGTGGTTCAATAAAGAACATATTTGCAATACCTTCTAAGTTTTCTCCAAATACCTCGTGAATGGGTTTTCTGACATTTGGATTCAAATGCATAGGATAGACGAAGTCCACATCTTGATATTTATCTTTTAAATCTCTGATTGCAGTGCATATTGAGATAAATCCATTTCCGAAATTTTCGCGTCTATGTCCGGTTATTAGTACAAGCCTTTTTCCATTAGACAGTCTGTTCACATTATATCCCGCTTGATTTAAAAGAGTGGCTTGTTCTGCTTCTAAAGCAGAATCAGTTTTAAATTTTCCTACAACCATATAAAGAGCATCAATTACAGTATTTCCAGTAACTGTGATTGTTTCGTTCTTGGTGTTTTCTTTTAGGAGATTCTCTTTACTCAATTGGGTTGGAGAGAAATTATAAGTCGCGATTCTACTGGTTATCAATCGATTCATTTCTTCCGGCCAAGGACTGTATATATTGCCTGTACGAAGTCCCGCCTCGACATGACCTACCGGAATTTGTTGATAAAATGCCGCCAGAGCCGAAGCTGCAGAAGTGGTTGTATCACCATGTACCAGTACAACATCCGGCTGTGCTTCCTTCAGCACATCGCGCATACCTGTAAGTACACGGGCTGTAACATCATAAAGGTCTTGCCCCTGTTTCATAATATTGAGGTCATAGTCGGGGGTTATTTCAAAAATTTGAAGTACCTGGTCAAGCATTTCGCGGTGCTGTCCTGTCACACAGACAATGGTTTTAAACTCGGATGGGTATTTTTGGAACTCCTTTACCAGGGGAGCCATCTTTATGGCTTCGGGACGAGTTCCGAAGACTAACATTATTTTTTTCATAACTATGCCTATTTATAAATTATAATATTGTTCAATTATTTGTTTTTCGGAGAACTCTGAATTTGGTCTAAGCACAACATTAGTAAGCTTATCATTTGAAAAGTCGGAATAGATATTTTCTAATGTATTTGCAATAGAATCTATATCAGTTACATCAGCAAAATATTGCACAAAACCATTATTATACATGTCGTTAAGCACACCAACAGATGGACTTACCGCAAAGATTGGTTTATGACATTGCATAAAGTCTGTGACTTTAGTGGGAAGGAAAATACCTTCATTGCATTGGGCTTCAACAATAAGCGCAATTTGATAGTCTTTTAGTATCTCCAAACTTTGTGTGTATGAGACAGGAGGTATTAACTTCACAACATCCTCAAGTTTTAGCTGTTTTATTAATTTTGCTCCTTTTTCCTCTATAATTCCAAGTATTGATACTTCGATGTTAGAATCAGGATTATTCAATAGGAACAACTTCAATGCACGAAGGAACGTTTCAGGATCTCTGGGTGATTGGAGTGTACCTGAATGTAAAAGTTTTAAGACTTTTCCCTGTTGTACGTTGTTATTGTCTGTATCTAAAACAACGTGAGGAATTATCACAGTGTCTTCAAGTCTAATGTTTAAGTACTTGAGCATGTGGTTCCTCAAACGTTCTGAAGGGAATATATATTTGTCAGCCCCTTCCATAGCAGATGTACACATTTTGTCGAAAACATTACCAGATGCACTCCATCCCTTGCCGTAAGGACAGGGATATTTTACTCCCGGATAAGGATCATTCCATGTTGCAATCCACTTAATCCCATATTTATGCTTTAAGTAGTTTCCTATTACAAAACTTGGAGCATCCTTTGTCAAGATATAATCATATTTGTTTTGCTTAACTAATTTTTCTGCTATTGGAAGAGCTTTTACTGCCCAATGAATGGCTTTAAATGTAATACCAAATTTAAAGAATGCCAGTATATGCTGCCAAATCATAATAGGTGTGACTCGCAAATCATTGTCGATAATATGGATAGATTTAAGGGGAATATCTTGTTCTTCCACGGGATAATGCTTCCATTTGATCCTTTGAGAAATTAAATCAATTTCAAATTTTTCGCTTTTTACTAAAGTGAAAATCAGTTTCTTGTTAACAATAGCTTCTGCTCCAAATGTAGGTATGGAAGAAGGTGCTATTAATAATATTTTTTTCTTCAGCATAGTATGTTTTATTATAAATGTAAACAAACTTTTGTCCTTTTATCAAGTAAAACTGTAGAATCTGACATATACGATGTATATACAAGAATAATGAGCATCATGGCTTTAAAATAGAAGTATGCGATAAAAGACAGAACAATGAAAAGTAGTAACAATGTTTTACCGCATAAATTTGAATGTTTGAACTCTTTTTTTATAAAGAATGAGAATATGAATACTCCTATTATTCCTGTATGCAACAAACAAGTCTGAACATTATTAAAATATCTTTCCTTTTCACCGAAAAAATCAGAAACAGGGCTATTATAAATGGCATTATCTATATAAATGGGATTATCATTGCCTATTATTTTATAAATTGTATCATATTGATCATAGACAAAATAGCCTCTCCATATTCTGAGAAAGCCTGATGTATAAGCATTAGTTGTGTCGGGTAACTTCATGGTATCGGTTCGCTCAAGCATGGACTCGCCTATTTCAGAATTAAGGTATATCGGAAATGCTATAATTGATATTAGGAATACCGAAGTGGTAATCCACATTTTTTTTTTCTTCGACAATACTTGGGAGGTAAACAGCCAGTATATAAAGACCATTGCAATGAGCATAAGCCCAATTAGGGCATTACCAGATCGAGTAAGAAGCAACGTTAATACAACAAATATGCACCATCTCCATTTTATATTTTTAAAAGCAAACAATTCAACGATTAAGAGTGGTAATAAGAATTGGACAAACATTGCCGGTTCACTAAAAAATGAACTTGAGCGCTCTGCCTCTTTCATCTTAGCGATAAACAAAGAAACGTCGACACCAAGAGAATTGGGCAAAAACGACACGACTCCAGGGATTCTTATCCCGGTAATCAGCAAGGATAACTCTTGAATAAAGAAAAAAGCTATACATATTTTGGCGATAGTTCGGTAACTATCTGTGAACCACATAATGTCAAAGCAACTGTATAACAAAAGGATTGATAGTAATATTCTTAAAATTCCCAAATGTAATATCCCCCCAATGGACGTACAAGCAATTAAATGTGAGATATAGTAAAATCCCAAAAATACAAGTAGAGCTTTGGGAACACGATAAAATGGCAGTCCTCTTTTAAAGACATTAGCAACACTCAACAAAGATATGATAATGAATGAAAAGTTGAATGTGCCCCATCCGTATGTTTCGAGTATAGGAGAAATGATCAAGGCAGTCATCGAGACTTTATCAAAAAGGGAAGGGTTATTTTGGGTAATTACCATGATGTAAAGAAAAGTATGACTTGAAACTGATAAATATCTTTTTGAGTATCCTATAAAATTTATGAATGATATTTAGTCCCGGGGTATATATTATTACATTCGATATTTTAACCTTAATATATCGAGGGCTACGAAAAACAGTATTAGCTATGGTAGAATAACCTTCGTTTTCTATCTGTTTGTATATATCATCTCTATAAATACTTTTCTCTGTTCGCTGAATCAGATTCCCATTGAATTTTGCAGCATCTTCAATACGACTTACATGGTTCTCGAGTTGATCTGCAATTTCATTCCAAATAATTTCACCTTTTCTATTATTAACTAACACCAAGGAAACTCCTTTATTTGTATTCATTTTTGGGAAATACACATTCGCACCCCAAAAGTCAGCTAACGTTATGTCACCTTGCCGAGGTATACGTGCAAATTTACAATCATAGCAAGAATGTCTATAAGTCATTGCATACATAAAGGAATACAAATAAGGACTTAATTCGTAAGAGGGTAATGTCAAGCGTTTACTTTTTCCTTTCGGGGTTGCGAAATCTACGATTTCGCAACCCCCCCAATTTTTATTATTTCTAAATTGATATTTTAAAACTTTCCTTTTGTATTTATTCTCTAAATAATCAATATGTGCATCAAATAATTTCTGACTTGGCACACCATGGCATACCAAATCAGAAGTAATCAGTTTAGGGTAGTCTTTTTTCAAGAAAGATTTCAGACCGGCAACCTGACAAGGGGTGCCTACAAAATATACCCATCGGTCGGAAGTCAACTGATCCTTTACATCTAAAAAAATATCTCCTAGATTACTTTGTATGTATTTTGAGCCACGTAAAGGCTGTAAATCGTCTAAATTCTCAATTCCACAATGTTTCAATTTAAGATTTTCGTCAAAAGCTGCCCCATAAACTGTTCCTCTTTTAGATAAAACTGCTTTAGCTATAGAATAAAACAAGCCACCACTCGAACTTTTGACTAACTCTTTTGTATTATACAATTTTGCTGCATATACTATAGGATTCGAGTTATTGTCATATAAGGGATGTTCAACAGGACAGCTCCGTTCGCATAGCCCACAATTGATACATGTGGAGTGGTCTATTTGAGGATATTTAAAGCCTTCTTCATCATCTGAAAAAGAAATTGATTTTGTAGGGCAAATATGTTGGCAGACCGTACATGCACAACATTCTTTCTTATCTAATGATTTAAAAAACATTATTTGTTACTTAAAGAATGACTTAAATAGGTTATCGCTTTTACTCGCTCTAGTTGTATGATATCGTTTACCGAAGAGAAATCAATTTCTTTGTCTAACAAATCATCTGATATTACCCCATCGATAATTCGTTCATTCAATCCACACAAATTGGCAAGACTTGATATTCGCGTAGAAAAGTTGGAGGGCATATAAAGGCAAAATTGGCGATTAAGATTTATAGAAAATGCCAGTCCATGAAAGGAATTTGTGACTACATAATCTGCATGATATATTAAAGATAGCACATCACCAGGACCAATAAATAAATAAGTATGATCGGCAAGAGGCTCTTTGTAAAAACTATGAGAATATGTTATTACTTTCAATTTCTTTTTCCTAGCAATCTTTCGAGCAGTGTCATAACAAATTTGTTTATTTTTGATATTATATGGAAGATATACAAAAAGATAGGGCTCTTTAACCCATCGTTCGGAAGCATATTTTGACCATTGATCTCTGTTGAGCATAAGCGTCGGATCAACTACCTGACGTACATCTCTCCCTATTTGTTTAAAGATATCAACTGCTGATTCCTCTCTTACATAGATAGAATGATAATCTTTAGTGTATTGAGACAACCATTTTAATTCTTGTTCATCCACGCTACTTTTTCCTATACTCGAAGCATAAGCTATCTTCTTTCCTTTGATTCCATCGAAAAAATAATGGGTATCTAATCCTTCATTATGTGTTGTGTTCCAAACCTGATCACTTCCGGTAATATAAACATCCGCTTTTGGGCATTTCTTAACAAAATCTGAGTCTGCATAAATCTTATTCGACACCTTACAATATTTAGATAAATAGCTTGAAAAACGATTCGTTTCTTCATATAAAAAAGGAAAGAAGATGATTCGTCTTAAAAATCTTAATACTGATCCCTTTGCTACGTTCCAATATCTTTTATAAGTTACCCGAGGAGGAATATAGTTCACACAAATAGGTTCTCCACCTAATTGTTTCAAAACTTCTGATGTTGCTATGGTTTGAAGCGTTGAGCCAAAATTAGAGCCTACATGAATAGTTATGAATGCAATTTTCATTTTCATTAATTGATAATCATTATTACAAAATCAAAGCATTTTTATAATCATACTTTAAGTTCGCAATTAATCCATTAGCGTAACACTTTGATTACATTTCGCAGTCTATTAATAAAATTGAGTCCAAAAACATATATAACAACAAAGAGTAACCAATCTTTCATAGACTTACGCATCTTCATATCGTATGGGACAAACTTGAACTTTGAGTCAATAATAGCCTGGTGAGAAGAGTAGTCTAATTTCTCTATCTTATAATTGTCTATTTTTTTTCTGGAATAATTTTTAGATTCTAAGATATCTTTCAATAAATCAATAATTTTTATTCTAGGCTCATGCTCATTTCTAAATAGGCAATTATTTGTTGTATAACCAAGAACACCGATAGCATCATAGTCGTTTCCGTCTATAGCAATTGTAGGAATACCTTCATTTTTTGTTAATGTAGTACATCCCGCAGTTCCTATTGACACATCAACATAATCAAAGACCTTTCTTGGAATAGGGAAAGTATATCCCCAAAAAATACAATTTATATTTTGAGAACTCCGAATATTTTCTAATACTTTAGATGTAATCTCTTCACTAGCACTATCGCCAATTAATAATAGATTTATCGTTTTGTCTAAATGAAGTTTTGCAAACTCCTTTACATTTTCAATCATATTATTTATATATGGCTTTTCCAATCTTCCTAAACTCAAAATGTTGTAATCAGCACGGATTAAGCCATTTAATCTATGGTCGTTTATATCTTCCACATTGTTACTAGCACAGCCTATCGCAGGCAAAAAGCAACCTTTTGTTTTCTCCTGTTCACCTAAAAAGAAATAAATGGAGCGTTTAGTTATACCAAATAGCAGATTGTTCTGCAGTTTAAAATGGAAGAGACGCTCACGATAGGAATCTATTTTGGGAAACTGCTCAGAAAGAAGATAACTGATATGCCTACATTGAGCATATTGAGCAAAAAACTCACCCCACAAAGACAATTCAACTGTATGGGATTCGAGAATGATTTGATCAAACCTTAAATCTATAACCTTAGTACATATCTTCTTTTTCTTTGATTTACTAATCCAATTAAAGTTACAAGATAGTTCATTAACACAATTGTCTTTAAAGCACTCTAAATTAGGAATAACAACTTTACCATCATTATAAAAAAACACATCCACATCCCAACCATTTTCTTTCAAATAGTCTAACTTTCTGGATATGTATAATTGAGCCCCACCAACATTGCGAATAGAGGTAGTCAAAAATACGTATTTCTTCATTTATAATGCTAACCGTTATTTTTGGATGTTAACTTAAAATATTCATCCATATACGAATACAATTCTGATTTCTTCCCGATCTTCTTGTTGGATTGTATAATACTCCAATCCCCATTATCATTCGCTTCAATCATAAGCCAACCCTTGTCACTGTATGCGATATCCCAAGATATCAATGTAGCACCCTCAACGTTGACTGCCATATCATGTATTAAAGATAAAGCTTCATCCCATTTTGGTAACTTATAACCTACAATTTGAATATTCGTATCCGGGTGAATATTAAAATGCTCTCCCCTATAATTAATCGCATCCGTTTGAACGAATCCGTATTCAGGGTCAATGCTTGCATATATGCCTCCGGAACCGGCATTGTCCATTACGGCATTTCCTACGCCAATTCTCCAGGTCACGCCTATAATATTAACTTTACCCTCCAAAACGAATGTAACTACACGCAACGAGTTCACTGACTGCGGATGCATAATGGCCGTCTCTCTACCCTGATTAATAAGTTCTTCTACTACAAAAGCCCCTTTAGCAATCATTTCAGTAAAAAACATATTAATATCTGTTTCCTTTGAAGAGACAATTTTAATTCCATGTCCGGAATGTTCTTCCAAAGGCTTAAAAATAAAGTGCTTATGCTTATCAGCAAAAGATAAGAAATGGCCTTTATCTGTTTCATTATAACATCCCAACACATCACGTTTAAAGAATTTATGATATTTCTTATAACATGCGTATTTATCAGTCATTAATGACAAAATATTTTCTTTATTCAGAATATCACAGTAATGATATCTCAACTTATCGGATACAAAAGATGCCCTACAACGATATTTTTTGTCTATGAATCCATATATGCAATAATCTTGAAAACTTATGCCAAACCGATGTAAGCAATAGACCATATCACGCACAACGTCATCCACGGTATACCGTTTCAATTCTTCTTTATGCAATTCAATAGCCTCTTTCGCCAGTCGCACACCACCCTCATAGTATTCCCTATCAAAGATACTATAATACCCTACATATATTTTCTTCCAGAACTCCGAATTATCAGCTTTATGACTTAGCCAGTTCTCAAGTGGAGTATCAATCTTCCAACGTGCAATGCGGGGAGATATACCAAAATATCTATCTTTCATCACTCATCTCTATTTATAATCCTCTTCCGTGCCCCACAGTTTGGCAAAACGCTGGAGCCTGCGTTCATTCATAAACCATTTACAATAATCTTTCCACGAGTACCGTGGTTCATAGCCAAGCTCGGATTTCGTCTTACTGATATCAAGGACGAATTGCATGGCTGAACGCTTGTCCGGATCATACGTCACAACCGGCTTATTGTCCGGATCGGAGAACACATCAACAATGGCATGGATACGTTCATCAAGCGTAGAGCCCCCGCTACCTATGTTATACAATCCACCGTCAAGTCGGGACTCTGCACATTTCTCCACTATTTGCAAAAAATCTTCGACACAGCAGGTCTCAAGAAGACGCTCGGGATCACCCCATATGACAATGGGCTCACCACTTTCCGCCCTTTGCATGAAAAAACGATCCGACACCATCACTTTCTCACCATTGGTAAACGTGTAAGGGTTTGGATGATAGACATAGACACGGGATAAACGAAGGATAAAACGTTTTATGCCATGTACTTTATAATAATGCTCAATCATTTGGACCGCGGCAATCTTAGCTATCACATACATGGCATGGTCACCATCCATGGGAGCTTTCATTTCCGAATCAGCAGGTATCGGTATCTTCGATCCAAACAAGTAACTTACATCAAAAAGAGACTGCGGGAAAATTATTTTAGGAATGTGGTTCATCCTCATGAATTCCAATATGTTGTATGTACCCTTAATGACAGTGTCAATGTATAACGAACCATCATAGCCCCGCATAGAAGCCGGCAAGGCCCCGGCAAAATGAGCGACCAGGTTTATGCCCTCGGCTGGCAATTTCTTAAAATCCTCAGCTTTTGAAATGTCCACCGAATAATAAGGTATGTTATAGTCTGCAAAAAAGCCGTTGTCACTCTTCCTGTGTCCGACCGCCAAAACCCTATATCCCAATTTATGGAAATGAACGGAGACATATGCACCCAATGTGCCCGTAGCACCAAAAACCAAAATTGTTTTCATCATAAAATAATTTTTTTATTCGAGCAATAAAGTATGAAACCGTTACGATCATAGTTGGAACATGAAGCTGTAAGCTCCTTGCCCCTCCTTTCCCTCAAAACGATCCAGTCCTCCTCGGGCATGTCAAAACAGGGCAACAAGCGAGACGTATATGCTGATAGAAAATAAATGCCTGAATACGCGATATTATGAACCGCCACCGGTTCATACATGTCCAAAGCCACGAGGAGCAATTTTTCCAAATAGTCATAGTCAGTTGACAGATTTATCAAGGCATTCGAGATATAATCCCCACCTCCTCTCGGATTGACTTCTATCAGATAGATACTATTTTTATCATCCACTTTTATTTCAGTATGTGAAGCTCCATTTATAAAACCGATTGAGGACAGGACAAGCGGAATCACATTCCTAATCCGTTCCTCAACAAACACCGGCAAACAAGCGGGTTGGTGGTGTTCCAGTTCTACAAAATGCGGAGCCCCGGTTCCTACCTTTTCTGTTATCTGGATGACTTCATGCCGGTTATTGTAAGAGATGGACTCCACGGAATATTCTTTTCCCACGATATACTCTTCGGCCATGAAAGTGGCATCCTTCAAGTCATAAGGAACCGATAAATTTTCCACTGAACGATCCACAAAGTTCACCCCTTTCTTGGCCGCGCCTTTTACAGGTTTGAGAACATAGGGACGGGGAAAGGAGGACATAAGATTTTCTAAGGGACCGACCTCAAACCTTACTTGGGCAAGAACAGGAATAGCGTTGGTCTTTTGCCGGACGAACACTTTATTCTGAATATTCATGAGTACTCGATAGGGCGTACAGACCTTCCCCAGCCTCTCGGCAACGTATGATACCACAAGCGCGGTCTCTTCAGATGCATTGGATGCAACCCCGTCCACATTGCAATCCCGGCAATATTGGAAGATCTTATCCATCTCAAATATTGAAATTGGGATAAAATGATCAACATATTCCTTACATACCGCCCCTTCAGGCCAAGCAAAACAATAGGTTTCCAACCCCATTTCCTTAGCTTTTTTGCAAAGCGGCAATTGCCCGGTGGATGCTCCTATGATGGCTATTCTTTTTTTCATTGCACAACAACTGTTATCAAGGCATCCAAATTTTTCATGCCGGCAATAAGCTCTTTTTCCGAGTCAAACCTCAACACCAGCGTGCCGATGGCGTCATTCGCCCCCTTAAACGAAGAAACCTTGTCACCCTCTTTTACCCAAAGGTCTGTTTGAACGACATGAGATATAGAAAATTCTTCATCAATGTCCAGACGTATGAAATGTCCTTCCCTGTCCGCATGAAGGATCACTTCCGCCCAATATCCATTATAAGGTTTCTGTTCCACACCTCTCACCTCGTCACCCACTGCGGCACGAACTGCATTGGTTATCAAATCGACACCCGTGGCAAAACGAAGCATCTCGGCCAAACGGTTACCACCGCCACGAGGGGACACTTCCATGATGTAGGCCCTGCCGTCACGGCCTATACGAGTTTCAATATTATAAATGGAGGTTCGCATCCCCAAAAGCGACAACAGACGTTGTATTTCGGAGGCCAACTCGGCTTCCTGCCCCTTGGTCATGGTGGAGGGCCAGCTATAGGCCGAAGGGGTATACGGATTGGCGGCGCCTTCGTCAAACCGCTGGGCCGAGAAGGAAACGAATTTTAACTCTCCGTCAACGGAAAAACTATCCGTATCGGAGGAACAGCCCGACTTCTCGATAAATTCTTCGACGATCACGCGTTTTGAAATGGAATGTTCAAAGGCGGACTCCAAGGCAGGCCCCAAATCTTCAGGCCTGTCCACCCTCGTCACCCCCTTGCTCCCTGCGGCATCGGTAGGTTTCACTATTACAGGCCAGGAATACCAATATCTTTCAGCCAGAGCTTCCTCCACGGAGGAAAAGCCCTTGGCCTTGGGCACCGTGAAACCATGCTGGGTGAGGAAATTACGGAAGCGGTCCTTGTTCTGCAAAATGCAAACCGATTCATAGGGATTACCGGGCAGCCCCATCTGTTCCTGCACATAAGCAGCCGTGACGACTCCGGGATCAACCGCAAATGACATGATCCCGTCAATCTGCAATTCGCGGGCCAGCGCCAACACTGCCTCTTTATCGATGATGCTCACATTGTGATATTCATCGGAATACTTATGAGCTATATTGTCCGGAATGTAGTCGCAAGTGATCACGTAATAGCCCAACCGGTGGGCGGATTCTATGACGGGCAGCAGATACCTCAATCCTCCAAGGAGCAAAAGTTTCTTTTGTTGCTTTTCCACTATCTTACAATTAGGTTGATTACACGATTGATCGCCCCGGTGTCCAAATCATGATGCATGGGAAGGCAAATCACACTGTCTGCCACCTTATGCGCCACGGGGAGGTTGTCGGGACTGGCGGATTCCAATCCCCTATAAGTAGGGAACTCACTTATCAGGGGATAAAAGTACCGCCGGCCCAATACCTGGCGCCCTTTCATCCTGGAGTAAAGTTCGTCACGTGTCATCCCATACTTTTCAGCATCAATGAATATTGGGAAATAGGAATAGTTATGGCGAACCCCCAACATGTCCTCCATAAAACCAACGCCTTCCACGTTGCGTAACGCTTCACGATATTTTATCGCGACCTGCCGGCGTCCCTCGATGGCGGTGTCCACCTGTTTCAGATTCAACAGTCCGTAGGCGGAACGAACTTCGTCCATCTTGCCATTGATGCCGGGAGCGACGATGGTCGTCTCCCCGGCAAAGCCGAAATTCTTCAGATAATCGATTCGCCGCTTGACTTTCTCATCATGGCAAACCAGGGCACCCCCCTCTATCGTGTTATAAACTTTTGTGGCATGGAAGCTTAAGGTGGACATGTCACCGGCTTCCAATATGGACTTGCCATCGACCTCCACGCCAAAGGCGTGGGCGGCGTCATAGATCACCTTCAAGCCATACTTGTCGGCTATCTCCTGGATACGTTCCGTATCGCAAGGCTTGCCGTAGACATGGACCGGCATGATGGCCGTCGTCCTAGGAGTGATAGCGGCCTCTATCTTAGCGGGATCAATGTTACAGGTGTCGGGGTCGATATCCACGAACACCGGCTTGATGCCATTCCACCACAAGGAATGGGTGGTTGCAACAAAGCTGAAAGGGGTGGTGATCACCTCACCCGTGATCCTTAGCGCCTGCAAGGCGCACATCAGGGGAAGGGTGCCGTTCGTAAACAAGCTGATGTAAGGCACCTTCAAATACTCGCACAGGGCTTTCTCCAGCTCCTGATGGTAGTGACCGTTATTGGTCAGCCACTTACGATCCCAGATGTCTTGCAAGTAAGGTAAGAAGTCGTCCAAGGAAGGGAGAAGGGGAGAAGTAACTGTTATTAGTTTTTCGTCCATATTTGTTTATTATCCAATTTGTTTTTCCGATGAAGTAATGAACACACCAGTTGCCGCACTTCGAGATATTCAGGAAGACGAAGCTTCTCATAAATAATAAATGCCAACAGAATTCCTAGCGACAACTGCATGGGTAAAAGAATATATGCCGATATGTCAAACAGGGAGACACACCACATAAAAAAAGCCACAATAGAAGAGATAAAAAACGTTGGCAGTATGTCTTTCATTTGATCCATTGTTGGATAATCGATCAGCCTTGCCGAATAGTGGCTGTTCAAGAAATAAGATATAAAAGCAGTGAAGACACTCCCCCAAAGCATATATTCAATGCCGTAGAACACACCTATTAATATAGGGGCTATTGCAATAATCCTCTTTATCACCTCCAGTTTCAAGAATAAATCCGAGCGTCCCTTCACCTGCAAAATATTCAAGTTGATGGCATGGAGAGGGTACAGCATCCCGGAAAAACAGATTATTTGCAGAAAATACACAGAAGGGAGCCACTTTTCTCCGATCAGAATGACAATCAGCGGCTTGGCCACGGCGGCCAACCCCAGCATACAAGCAAACGTGATCAACATTGTAGTTTTTATGACTTTCCGATAAGCCTCACGCAGGCGCTTCGGGTCCTCCTGAATGGAACTTAGGACGGGATAGCTGACGCGCTGGACAACGGATGTCAAATTGCTGGAGAAGATCATATTGAATTGTTCGGCACGGGTATATTGCCCCAGCAAGGAGGAGCTATAAAAACGACCTATTATGATATAATAGACGTTCTGATAAACAGTACTTAATAGCCCTGACAGCAACAGTTTGGAGCCGAACCCGAAAAGCTCCCTGAAACTCTCGATTGAAAACTCCAAGGAGGGCTTCCACTTGCAATAGACCCACAAGAACAGCGAGTTCAACGACTGCCGGGACAGCTGCTGCCCCACCAGACTCCATACCCCCATGCCCGAAAGGGCCATCACTATGCCCACCGCCCCACTGCTGACAGAGGAAATCAAGGACACCTTCGTCTGCGTCTTGAAATTGACGTCCCTGACAAAGACGGTGCGCGGAATGATGGCCAATGCGTTGATAACAAGAACAGAGCCTATCACCCTTGTCACCTTCACCAGTTCCGGCTCCTTAAAGAAAACGCTGATGGAAGGGGAAGCGAGGAAGAGCAGGACGTAAAGGAGGACGCTGACGGCAAGATTAAAGTAAAAGACAGTATTGTAATCAACGCGCTCTACACGCACCTTCCGGATCAGCGCATTGGAGAAGCCGCTGTCGACAATCGAGTTCGAGACCGCAATAAATATGGCTATCATTGCCATGATGCCGTATTCCGCGGGTGTCAACAGGCGGGCCAGCACGAGGCCCACCAGAAAGGTGACGCCCGAACTTGCAATATTGTCAACGAAACTCCATCCGACTCCACGGACGGTTTTATTTTTTAGGGATTCCGACATACTTCATGTAAATATTACTCGAAGAACATATACAAGCTGCATGCATCATTCCACCTTATTGCATTCATTCTATTTCCCAACCTAAGCAAGAATTAGCCTCTAAAGAATTTAAATACTCCGAAACCTCTCTCTCCGGTTCGGTCAAGACTCTCCCATTCCAACTTTTTATTATCGCATGGGCCTCTTCAGCTAAATTTTCATCAAAAACTTCTCCATAGCAAGCAACTAAAAGCTGACACTTAAGCAAGGAGGCAGATAGTTCACCGAGAACCACCCAACAACGACCAAGGATAGATTGAATTTTTTGATTTTTATCACCATTATCGTAAATGGTAGCATGATAACCGGCTAAAAGATTATAACAAAGAAGAGCTTCTTCTTCCGAGTTACAACCACGTAAGGGATAAAGTGATTCACACTGACGATAAACTTCCGTATTGAGTTCACAGAAACGATTGGAATAGATGGGATTTCCATCAAAACCTAAATTAAGAAGCTCGTGGGTAACACCACACAAAACATCAATTTGTGATTGTATAGTCATTAGAATAATGAAAAATTAATAATGAATAATGAAAAACGAAATGACAAAAATCAATCCTCGATTTTTTCTATTAATGAAGGGTGTACATATGCTGTAGCGACAGCCATGACTCCTTGAATACATACTGCAATACGACGATCGCCTTTAACACGTAGAATAATTCCTTCTACACCTTCAAAAATGCCACCAGTGATATGGACACGGTCACCTTTCTGAAGAGCCGTAATTTCTGGGTCAAGATAGACGATCTGTTCCTCGTAACTACCAGAAACAGCAATAAAGCTACGCATCTGAACTTCAGGGATAATGAGTGGCTGATGGGTTTCACGATCAATAATATAGCGCACGACCAAAGAAAATCCTGGAGACTGCTTTATGCACTCGATGCGCTCTAAAGACGTATGAACGAAAACAAGATTGTGAACCACAGGTACTAACTTTCGAATTTTCCGGTCACCTTTTTTCACATATTCATAACGCATAGGAATGAAATTCTCTACACCATCTGAATCAAGAAACTCTTTTAAAAGAAGTTCACGACTATATGTAACACGCAGTGGATACCAATGTATGTCAGTAGATTTGTTCACTATTAAATATATTTTGGGGACACCGGAATCAAAGCGTTGTTTTCCGGTCAATTGTGTATAAAACGAATTTCCAGTGTTTTCATACACATGCCTTCAATTTGTATCCCTATCACAGGAGATAAGCAAATGAAGGAAATTATAAAGTGTGTACCGGATTAATTTGGGTAAAAATACTTTTAGCACACAACTCATTGTAAACGAAGTATTTGAATATAAAAAGTGTTTCAAAAAACGTTCGTTTAATAGTACACTTTATTTTGAAGATTTCTTTGGACTGTTTTTTACAAATAATTGTGCTATATCAAAAATATTATTTTGAATTTATATATTTGATAAACAGATGTATATCTTTTATTATTTTCTAAATAACAAAATAATTTATCAAAATATTTTGCTGTTCGGAATATACGTTTTAATTTTGTGCCATTAAACGAACGTTTTTTGAAACACTTTCCCCAATCTTTTTCCAAAAATCCTTTATCAACTTTCTATATACATTTGTGTTTGTGTATCTATAGGTGGTACCCCCTCCTCCTTATTAGACACACACAACCTATCTTAAGAAAGTATATATCCAAATATAGAGAAAACTGTTTCTAATTTGACAGTAATTCAACCAAGTCAAATAAAGGATTGGTTATTAATAGCTGTGAATAAAAATAAAGCTTGAAAAATAAAATTTAGATCAACAATTATAGATGAGACACCCGATACCAATATATGTAATGCCTCATAAGAATATATCTTACGGGGCATTACATATATTGGCACTATCCTTACAAATAACTCATTTTGAATCAAACTAGTTGTAACATAAGATAATCTAAGAAAAAGTATATCTATCTGCTTTCGATTATTAGTTTACCTTTGCCATAGTTAATCATTTATCATTAACCTATTAATTTCCATCGACATGAAAATTCCAACCTTTATCCCACCAAAGACGGGTACCCGCATTATCTTCTCCCCCCAATGCTTCTACCAGCGCTTGATATTGTTCTTCATTCTCCGTCATCAATGCTCCTGGAAAATTGAGACGACGAATCATCGTTTCAGTATCGATGCAACCATTCCGACTATTATTGAACCGTACAGGGAACAGACGCGGATATCCCGTACGACGTTGTTCAGCCCAAGCTTCACAGCCTTCGGGAAACATCGCCAACCACTTCTGCGTGATAATTTTTTCCAGTTTCGTTTCCCTGTCGGCTCCTTCATCCCAACAAGGAGAGACATGACAACGTGCCTCTATATTATTTTGCGGTTCGTAAGTATCCACAAAGTCGATGGGCAACCTGTCATTATTCAAATATTCGGCAACATTAAAAAGACCATGCTGATAGAAAGAAGCGCTCACTCCACTCTCATAGCACGAGCCGGCATCTTCTCCCGTCCACCCGCGTAATGCCGCTTCCGCACGAAGAAACCACACCTCGGCTGCAGTCATCAAAACGGCATCTGTCTTTTGATCGATTGTCAATTTGGACAAAGCACCATAACGAGTATGTGAAAAACAAGTGCCTTGCCGGATACCGTGATACTCTCCCGAAAATTCCAAAGCAGCACAGGGCTTAAAATAACTTTCCCTTCGCGGATCTTGGTATCCATTGAGTATGGATTCCATAGACGCACTCATATAAGTTTCGTTCCATACAAGATTCAATTCACCCAAAGGATTAGAATAGCTTCCCGATGATGATACTGCCGCACATTCGTCTCCCTTTTCAAAAACACCATACTCATTTTCTTTTGCCTTTAAAAACTCTGTACGTGCAATCTCCGGATTAGCAACCGCTACACGCATGGCAAGCCGCATACGAAGAGAATTGGCAAATCGTATCCAAGTAGTATACTTACCATCAAGCAAAATATCAAACGGTGCAAATTCCATTGCTTCGGGTTTCTGGCGGATATAATCGGTCAGTAGCGTCACTGCCGTATCCAACTCATGGAAAAATTCATTGTATACTTCCTTCTGGGTGTCGGGTAAATAACGTCCGGAAGGATCGGCAAAATGTGTATAAATGATCGGTCCGTAATAATCAGTCACACGGTGCATCACTTCCACTTTAAGTATTTTTGTAATACCGAAAAAGGCCGGCTGACTATTACGGGTAGAATCTTCCGACAGCTTTATCTGCGGAAAAATATACGCATATGTATGCCCCCACATAGCACTATTCCAACCATCCTGCAAATTATAATCCGAATTATGGCTTCCCCCGTTCAAAGGCTTGGCATCATGCATATAGCCACTAAACATATCAGCATTCAAGTTTTGTGTCAACTGAAAAGGCCAATTCTTTCCTTTCCCGTAATCATAATTAAAATAGATGCCCTGCTGGATAATACCCAACCGAATGCCATGATCGTTATTATCCGCTTTCAAATCTTCCTCTGTTATACCCGACAAATCCGTATTCATATCTCGAAATTGAGATGTACAAGCGATCAGAAACCCTCCAAAAGCAAACAATATCATTAATATATATTCCTTTTTCATAATCCGTCAGAATTCGCATTTAACACTGAAGCCCCAGCTACGGGCAGTAGGCATACCATATACATCGATTCCCTGGTTATCGTTTCCGGTTGAAAGCACCAGATCAGGATCAAAGGGCGCTTGTTTAAAAATAAAAAACAGGTTACGACCAATGAATGATAATTGTATATCTTTAAACACTCCACTTTGATAGACCCAACGAGCTGGCAGACGATAAGTCAACGATAACTCACGCACACGTACATTTGTAGCGTCATACATATAGTATTCCGTAACTCCCGCACGACCACCGACTATGCTTTTATAGAACTTCTTCACGTCCTTTATCTGGCGACCTTCCAAGACGACAAATCCCCGGTCGCGTGCATCAGCCGTAATTTTGGAAACCCCATACATATCGATATCAGCTTGCGTCTGTGAAAGGACTTCGCCACCATAGCGGCAATCCAACAAGAAATAAAGACTGAAACCTTTGTAAGTCAATGTATGATTCCATCCCAACATAAACACCGGATTCGCATTCCCTACTTTTACCGTATTGCCATCTCCCTTGATCCGAGGCATTCCGGCATTATCCCCTTCTGACTCATAAATAATATTTCCAACCTCATCACGTACAAAAGCCTTTCCATAAATATCGCCAATGGAACCGCCTTTAACTAATTTCATGGCATAACTGGAAGAAAAGCTGGTAGGCCCATAGACAAATTCCTTCAATTCTTCATGCAGCTTAATAATCTTATTTTTATTGGTAGAGAAATTCACCGTAGTTTTCCATATAAAGTCAGCTTTCACCACCGGAGCCGCATCCAATGCAACTTCCCAGCCTTCATTCTGTATATCACCGGCATTGACATATCGATAAGCATATTTGTCACCCGACAAAGCTGGAAGTTTGAAAAACTGATTGCGCGTATTCGTCCGGTAATACGTCAGATTCACACCAATACGATTCTGAAAAAAGCGCCCTTCGGCACCGGCTTCACAAGAATAAGTCATTTCAGGCTTCATCTCCTCAAAAGGTGCAGCATCATTAGCTTGTATTTCACCACCGGCCGTGACATGAGATACGGGGTTCGTGATAAATAAGGGAATATCATTACCTACTTTACTTAAAGTACCACGTACCTTTAGAAAAGACACCCATTCGGGCAAAGAGAGCAGCCTGCTCAAGACAATGGAAGTGCCAACTGAAGGATAAAAGAACCCTCTCTTTTCATGCCGGGTATATGCCAAAGTCGATGCCCAGTCATTGCGGGCAGTCAGATCGATATAAACACTCTCCTTATAACCCAATTGGGCTGTGGCAAAAAACGACTGCATTTGTCTATGAGCATCTATCTTCTGATCAATACTTGCCGAACCGTCCATAATGATATTTGCCAATGTAAAAACATTCGGATATTTCAATGAAGCAGTTTTAGAATCATACCGAGTAGAATTTGTAGTTTTATCATTAATACTGGCACCTATGGCAGCATTTAAAGAAAAGTCCTTCCACTTTTTTTCCACCATTGCCATCACATCTCCATAATATAAGATCTCACCAAAATCCATTTCTATATAACGTCCGTTCAATCCAGCCAGAGCAGGAGCTGTAGATGCATAAAACTGTTGGCGCATCTTATCATTCAAGTTATCCATTGTCCCTCGCACTTGAATACTCAGCCAATGATTCACTTTGAAATTTGCGGATAAGGAGGCAATCACCCTTGTACGGGTTTCCTTACTTTGAATGCGATTTACAATCCAATAGGGATTCTGCTCGAAATCCTCGATTGAAGAATGCCAGTTTTGCACATTTAGCTTTCGGTCTTCATTATATGTTTCAAAATGTTCTTTATAATAAGAAAGATTTTGACCGCGTGGAAAACGATAAAGCCCTACCAATGGATTCATATAGAATCCTCCCGAAACAGGTTTATTTTTTATAACCTGACGCATCACATTGACACTTCCATCGAGTCTTAACCGTTTATCGAATATCTGGGAAGTTTCACGAAAATTCAAATTATGTTTGGACAGACGGTTTTTCTCTATAATCCCTTTCCCGGTAGTGTTGGCATAAGAAAAATAATTCTGTTGTTTCTCACTCCCATGACTCACTGAAAGAGAAGTAATTGAAGTAACCCCTGTACGGAAAAAATCTTTCAGGTTATCCTCTACCGGCATACTTTTACGTTCGCCCCAACTATCAACAACATCGCTGACTCCATAACGATTCTGCATCTTATTCAAGGAAAACGCATTATCAAATGTCAGACTGGTAGAAAATGATATTTTATGTTGACCGGCAGAATCTCCCTTTTTGGTAGTAATCAAAATGACACCGTTAGCAGCCTGACTACCATATAAAGCGGCTGCCGGGGCGCCTTTCAGGATACTGATGCTCTCCACATCTTCAGGATTCAAATTAGAAATTCCATCTCCCCCGTCGTGATTACCGGCATTAGCCGTTCCTCCGATAGCGGAATAAGCCTGCTCGGAAGTAGAATTCAACATCGGTACGCCATCGATAACGTACAAAGGCTGATTGTCACTTGCCACGGAACGAATGCCCCGGATGCTGACTTTGGCAGAAGCCCCGGGTCCCGAAGAATTTTTATTAATTTGCACACCGGCAGCCTTCCCTGTCAGTGCTGTAATCATATTCGGATCTTTAATCCGACTTAACTCCTCCCCTTTCACGCTAACCGCAGAGTAAGAAAGGGACGATTCTTTTTTTTCAATTCCTAATGCAGTGACAATCACATTATCAAGCATTATTTCATCTTCATTTAAAATGATTTCAAAATCATCCTGATCATTTACGGTTACATTCATTGTTTTATATCCCACAAAAGACACTTGAAGAATAGCTCCTAAAGAAACGGATAATGAAAATTTTCCATCGACATCAGTAATCACTCCGTCAGTGGTTCCGGACACCTTGACAGTAGCTCCGACAAGTGCTTCTCTTTTAGAATCGAGAACACGCCCTTTCACTAGCCTTTTTGAAGAAGATAAGCATTTACCGTATACCACATCCAAAGCCAAACAATCATCTATACCTAATGGGGTAAAAACAATTAAAAAAACATATATAAGTATTTTAGTAGCGTGTAACATGGTCTGTTTTATTTGGTTATGTGTGGACAAATGTAATGAAAAAAAAGATATACCCGACGTTTAAATCGCGTTTTAAAAAAAAGGATACTTAAAAAATTATATTCCCGCTTTTTTTAACAAAGTCGTAGCAATCACTTAATTTTTATCTTTTAAATAAAATGATTATCTTTGACCTAAAGTTATTGAGAAATTATGGACATAGAAATAGAGAATCACCCTTTAGAGCCCTTTCTTCCTTCGAACGCACGCTTACTGATGTTGGGTAGTTTCCCACCACAAAAGAAGAGATGGTCAATGGATTTCTACTACCCGAACTTGAACAATGATATGTGGCGAATCGTTGGATTATTGTTCTTTGAAAACAAAGACTATTTTCTGAACGAATCTAAAAAAGCCTTCTGTCGGGAAAGAATTATAGATTTCTTGAATGAAAAAGGAATTGCACTGTTTGACACAGCTTCCGCCATACGACGTTTGCAAGACAATGCTTCCGACAAATATCTGGAAGTGGTTCAACCAACGGATGTACATGCTTTACTACAGACTCTCCCGGAATGTAAAGCAATTGTTACTACGGGACAGAAAGCAACCGACACTCTTCGTCTGCAATTCAATGTAGAGGAACCCAAAGTAGGCGATTTCTCCGAATTTGTTTTTGAGAACCGCCCGATGAGATTGTATCGTATGCCTTCTTCTTCTCGTGCCTACCCGTTAGCACTTGACAAGAAAGCAGCAGCATACCGTATCATGTATCAGGATTTACAAATGCTATAATTAAATTAAAATAATATATGAAACCAGTATTTTTACAGTATCCCGCCTGTAGTACTTGCCAAAAGGCAAAGAAATGGCTGACAGAAAATAAAATAGAGTTTACCAACCGCTTGATCGTGGAGGATAATCCAACGGTTGAAGAGTTAAAAGCATGGATTCCCCGTAGCGGCTTGCCTGTGAAAAAGTTTTTCAATACAAGCGGCATGGTATATAAAGAATTGAATCTCAAAGATAAACTTCCCGGAATGAGTGAAGATGAACAGATCGAGTTATTAGCGACCAACGGCAAACTGGTGAAACGTCCGTTAGTAGTAACCGATTCTTTTGTGCTGGTAGGATTCAAACCGGAAGAGTGGGAAAAACTAAAATAATTGAAACTTATTAATGGAAGCGTTTGCAAATTCGGAAGATTATTCTACCTTTGCAGCCGCAAACACGGGAGTAGCTCAGTTGGTAGAGCACTGGTCTCCAAAACCAGGTGTCGGGAGTTCGAGCCTCTCCTCCCGTGCAAGGATAGATAGCTATAAGTTAACAACTTATGGCTATTTTCTGTTTTTAGGTCGGACAAATATCGGACATAAATTTTCTGAGTATCAAACCATGCTACGTTTTAAAAATGTGAAAAACGTAGAAAAAAATGTGCATAACAAAACGAAAAAGCGAATCAATCAGTGATATAATCACATACACGTTGCCCAAACTTCATACTGGCAAAAACTGGTATATAGATTTTAAATCATACGATCCTCTGGAGCAAAAAATGAAGCGGAAAAAGTACATGCTTGATAGCATAATCAAAATAACAGAATACATTTATCACCAATACCGAAAATAAATTGTTGTAAAGCGACTTAATGATATTCTCTCAAAATAAAGCCAATACCACATAAAAAGCTTTCCTTTTTCTTCTTTAAATTCATTTTTATCGCATATTTGCATTGTCGAACATCTTAAACTACATGGTAGGGAAACCTGCCAAAGCTTCATGGCGGTCATTCATATGTCCGTTCATGGCATTCCTATATGGCGGTTCCGTACCCCCATAGGGAGTGTTAATGTACCCCTAATACCATGTAGTGGTGTTCGACAATGGGACAGGCGGGATCGCTTTTTCATCATCTCACTTCTCCCATAAGTCAATTTATTCATCTTTAAAAACTTTCAGATTTATGGAAAACAACACCCAATCAACCGTTGATTCTCGGTTCGTCAAAGAATTGCAGTATTTTGTACACATCAGCTTTACCTCGGAAGAAGAAATGAAAGCTTTCTATTTGCAGATGTCCAAAATCGTAAATCCTCAACTACAATATGTAGAATTGGATGAGTCTATAAAATTAAAGAACTTATTCCGCAAATTAAGGCAGTATATCAATTGTCTGCAGTTTATAGGAGACCATGAATGGAATGCAGGAATAGCTGAGATACAAAACGCCAGCGGAGTTTATATGCTACAAAACAATGTGGAGCTTAAGAAACGACTTAAAAATAATGAAGCCATAGGAATGCATCTCCAATTCATGACTCAATTGGCAGGCAATATCCATCTGATTAAGCAAATACAAGGAATCATAAATTACCACAGAGGTAATGTGGAATATTTATTAAAAAAATAAATGACTTTTCGTCCTGCAGCTGTGCCAAAAGGAAGAGCTTGTAGTTAAAAGAATCAACAGCAACTTTTTGGCACATCTCATGCATCTTGCAACGTAGATTCACATCTATTGGAAAAACATTCACTACTCGTGAATGACATTAAGCAATCAGATTAGTTCATAACTACTACTCTGAATCGGCATATCGAGATTATGCAATACCTTTTCCAGCAAGATACCCTCTCGGTTATCATATTCATAACCAAAAGTAGCACGAATACCCTGCAAAATGAATTGAGTGGCACGATCAAGCGCAATCGGTAAACTATCTCCTTGCAATAAAGCACCGGTAATAACGCTTGTAAAAGTATCGCCTGTTCCGGGATAGTGCGCAGGCAAATAAGGGCAAGTTATTTTCCAATATCGGTTTCCGGTACGATTATAGGCATAAACGGAAGTCTTATGGATATCATTCAGCACCGGTACACTCGTTATGATGACAACTTCGGGACCTTTGTCAGAAAGATCACGAAGATAAGTTTTCAGTTCTTCATCCGTATTCTGTACTTTATAAGGCAAGTCAAGCAGATAAAATAGTTCGGTGAGATTGGGAGTTATCACATCAGCTTTCGTTATCAATTGACGCATCTCCTTTACCATCGAATCATGGAAATTGGAATAAAGTTTCCCATTATCCCCCAAAACCGGATCGACCACCACCAAATTCTCTGACTGACGGAAATCATCAATAAAATCTGAAACAATCTGTATCTGCTCCGGAGAGCCCAAATAACCGGTATAAAAAGCATCAAACTGAACTCCCAACTGTTTCCATTCGGAAATGATCTTCGGCATCTCCTCCGTCAAGTCAAGGAAAGAAAAATGCGGATATTGAGTATGACTTGAAAGCACAGCAGTCGGCAACGGACAAACTTGAAAACCCATTGAAGATAGAATTGGAATCACAACAGTAAGCGACACTCTTCCTACTCCGGAAAGATCGTGAACAGCAACTACTTTTTTGACTTTATTTGCGTACATAGCAGGTTAGTGATAAGCAATTAGTGACAAATGATTGATAAGCATGAAACAAAAAGTTCATATGAATATGATATTTACCTAAAAGGACATTCAGGTCAATATCACCAATACATCTTTCGCTCCATGCGCTCCCATGACCAGAGCCTGTTCAATATCGGCAGTCTTGGAAGGGCCGGAAATAAATGTACCGAATTCATATTTTTCATTCTTTATTTGCTCATAAGCCTGATGCATATTGCTTACCAACCGATTCCGGTCGAGGATAATCACTAATTTTTCGGCAATGAAATAAAGGGCTTTGTATTTGACGTTTTGCGGAATCCAAACAGCAGCATTCTCAGCCACTCCAAACGAACCTGCCACAACAGCCACTTCCGTTCCGTCCAGTTCTTGGGCATTATCCAATACATCAGGATCAAAAGTGGCACAATCTATCCCATCCATATCCGAAGCAATACGGGTAGCTTCAGGGTAATTGCGACGGATAACGTCATTTACATCTCCGTTTTTGGCCAAAATAAACGCCTCACCTCCTACAGTACGGGTCATTTCACAAAACTTGGCTACTACATCAGGATAAGTAGTCGTATTTATTTCCCATTCGGGATATTCAAAACGCTTCTGCGTATTTTTACGGATGCTAGCTAGGATCTCTTCTCTGCTACTCATTTCGTTTCCTCCTTTTCTTTTACTTTATTCTTTTTCCACATCTCATTGAATGATTCACTGGCAAACTTTGGCAATTCGCGTCCCTTCCCCCATGCATCCAGATCATTGTACTTGATGAACCGCGGTAAATGGTTGACCACCGGAGCCGCCCATAAAGCTGCATTAAACAAAGTCGGGTTATCCATAAGTACCTTCATTCCACCGGAAATGAATTTCTTCATGGAATCGGCCTTACCTATACCATTTAATATCTGACGCCATTTATAAATCTGTTCGGCCAAGTCCACCTTTACAGGACAGACATCGGAACAAGACATACACAATGAACATGCAGAAAGATTGTCATAATACATCTCCGGATCATGCGCCATTCCAAGATTAATGCCAATCGGCCCGGGAATGAAATACGTATATGAATATCCTCCGCTACGACGGTATACCGGACAAGTATTCATGCAAGCACCGCAACGGATACAATTCAATGTTTTGATATGATCCGGTTTGGAAAGAATGGCACTCCGTCCGTTGTCAACAATAATGATATGATACTCGCCTCCCTCACGAGGTTTGCGATAATGAGATGTATAAGTGGTTATAGGCTGCCCGGTTGCCGAGCGTGCTAACAAGCGGGTAAATACGCCCAGTGAAACCATGTCGGGAACAATTTTCTCCAGACCAAAAGCGGCTATATTCAATGTCGGGCAAGAAGTTCCCATATCGGCATTTCCTTCATTGGTACAAACAACGATATCTCCTGTAGAAGCTACGGCAAAGTTAGCTCCCGTCATGGCAGCCTGCGCATTCAAGAATATATTCCGTAGATTTTTACGGGCTGCATGCGTCAGATACGTCGGATCGAAGTTTCCTTTTTCCGTCCCCATCTCCTTCTCGAATAACTTACCGACCTCTTCACGTTTAATGTGAATGGCAGGTAGCACGATGTGGCTCGGTGGAAGATTCATCAATTGAAGGATGCGTTCTCCAAGATCGGACTCAACAACATCGATGCCTCTTTCAATGAGAAACGGATTGAGTTCGCACTCTTCGGCAAGCATGGATTTGCTTTTCACAAAACGCTTCACACCGTGACTATTCAAAATATCATAAACGATCGTACGATATTCTTCAGCATCTTTCGCCCAATGAACAATTGCACCATTAGCGGTCGCATTTTTTTCAAACTCCGTCAACAACTCATCCAAATGACTGTTGGAGTACAACTTAAGCTCACAGGCTTTTTCACGCAACTCCTCCCATTCCGGAACTTCCTTGCTCATCTTGTCTCTCTTGGCACGAACCAACCAAAGGGTTTCATTGTGCCACTCTTCCATAACCGGGTTCTCTAAGAACTTCTCTGCGGCTTTTGCATGCTTGGTACTCATAACTGCGATGCTAAAATTTCAACAATATGAATGATCTTTATAGGTAGCTTATCCCGTTCGATGACACCTTGCATATGCATCAAGCAGGAACTGTCGGCACCTGTGATATATTCTGCTCCTGTCTCCATATGATGCCGTATCTTGTCACGTCCCATACAAACGGAAACCGCAGGTTCCTCAATGGCAAACATGCCACCGAATCCGCAACATTCATCATCATGGCTGGGCTCAAAGATTTCGATGTCCTGAACCAATCGAAGTAAATCGAGCAACTTATTAAAATAAGGAATATTCAGTTCGCTAGGGGCTGAAAGGAAAAGCTCGCGCACTCCGTGACAACTGTTTTGAATACTTACTTTATGAGGGAAACGGGCATTTAGTTTATCCGGTTTTATGACGTCATGGATAAATGCACACAGATCGTAGATTTTACCTGCACTCTCACATACATGCCCTTCTTTGGCAAGAATACCCGGATGATTGAATTTCACAAATGCCACACAACTTCCGGAAGGACCTACTATGTAGTCATATTGTTTAAACAAATCATCGAAACGAAGAGCCAGCTTGGAAGCCTCGTCTTCAAAGCCTGCATTTGCCATCGGCTGTCCACAACATGTCTGGTCCAACGGATAATCGACATCCACTCCCAAACTTTTCAAAAGCTTATACGATGCCACTCCCACCTCAGGATAGATGGCATTGATATAGCAGGGAATAAACAAACCTACCTTCATAATAATCAGTTTCAATTTACAAATTAGGAATTACAAATCACAAGCTACCGGTTTTTTCAAGCCATTTGTAGTCCGTTAATTTGCAACTCATTCAATATTTATGAGTTTGTGCGTTTGCAGGCTTAGTCTCCATTTCGGATGTCGCATCACGCAGTCCACCACCTCACGGGTGTTACTACAAGAACAAGGTTGAAGGAAAAAATGTTCGGCAGGAAGCGATTCATAAACGTCAATATTTTGTCCTTCATAGACAACTTTGACTTCATTCATCCGTGTCAACACCAGCTTCGTTCCTTGTTTTGGGGAACAGGTCACCCAATCAATACCGGTGGGCAGGAAGTGTGTACCATTGGTTTCAATACATACATACTTCCCGGCCTTATGCAACAGATCGATAAAAGGTTCATCGATCCATAAAGATGGTTCCCCACCGGTCAAGATTACCATCCGGGCAGGATATTTACCCACTTCATCGAGAATCTCTTCATCGCCCATCATCCTTCCGTCTTCATGACGAGTATCGCAGAAACCACATTTCAGGTTACAGCCTGAAAAACGGATAAAAACGGCAGGGGTACCTGTATGATACCCCTCTCCCTGCAAGCTATAGAAAATTTCGTTAATCTTTCTCATAAATAGCCGTGTTTGATTCCGATTCCCGTACCTCGACCTTGAAACAATGCGGTACTTGCTCGCATACCCAACGTGCAATATTCTCAGCTGTGGGGTTGAAAGGAAGCACATCGTTCAGATTTCTGTGATCAAGTTTATCTTTCACAGCACGCTTGATGTGGCTGAAGTCTACGACCATTCCATCAGCGTTCAGTTCTGCCGAACGGCAATATACTGTGATTATCCAATTGTGACCGTGAAGATATTCACATTTACTTTGATAAGAGAGGCTCAAGCTATGTGCAGCCGATACCTCCAGGCGTTTGATTACTGTATACATATCGTCATATATATTAAAAAACTCCTGCATCTAATGTCACCTCGATGCAAAGATTACAAAGATAAGGTTACCCAGTGATTCATCCAAATTAAGAATTATAAAAAAGGACAAAAATAAAGTTGTCTTCCATGCCTTTTGGTTATACACTATTAAGTCACCAACTATATTCCTATTATTTTTCCTACATTTGCAAAATGAAAACTCTCTGCATTGTCATAGGAACTATTTCTCTGGGATTGGGCATATTGGGCATCTTCTTACCTTTATTGCCTACAACCCCGTTCCTGTTACTTACAGCCGCACTTTATTTCAGAGGCTCTCCCCGTTTGTATCAGCGTCTACTCGATCATAGACACCTCGGTCCCTACATCCGTAACTATAGAGAAAATAAAGCAATCCCTCTCCGAGCCAAAGTGATTTCACTTTTACTCATGTGGGGAACCATGCTTTATTGTATCTTTTTTCTTATCCCACTGGTATGGGTAAAGATTTTAATGTTCCTGATCGCGGCAGGAGTCACCTATCATATACTTTCTTTCAAAACATTAAAGAAATGAGAAAGACCGACGCGCGCATCAGCCAACTTATCTTCCCAATGTTTCACTGAGTTCTGACCGATCACATCGGATACATACTTCACGGATATGAAGGGAATCTCTTTGGCATTGCAGACAAATGCTTGCGCATAAGCTTCCATATCGACTACATCTCCTTCAATATCCGTCAGTTCCGTAAGGAAGCTATCTCCGGTATTGCATGTGGCAGCTTCCGTCCAATGACTACAGAACCCTTTCTGCTCCAACAAAGTCGATGTATCGAGTTTATAACTCATTCCTAAATTAGCAAGTTTCTGCATATCCCGGTCTATAAAATGACGGCATACAAATACATCGCCCACTTGATGATTTATAGTTCCTGCCGTTCCCATATTAATCACAATATCGGGTTTTACCTGTGATATGGCTTCTGTCAAATAGAAAGCCGCTTTTACTTTTCCGATTCCGGTACGCACGTAATAAACTTCAGCATCCGGCCATTTAATCTCTGCAAATTCGCCTTGAACAGCGTAGGTCACTAATATTTTCAACATTTTATATCTTTTCAATTAAAGAGTCTACTTCAAGGCACAAAAATAAGCATTTATCTCCGAGTTTAATCAGAGATTGTTCAAAAATGGTTAGATTCTATTCATTCCCATCCTCCTTAACCTCTAACTTTGCCGACAAACCAAACTAACAAAATATCATGATTAAAAACTCTATTACAGACAATCGGCTTGTATGGCTCGACGTGATCCGTTGTGTAGCCATGTTGATGGTAATCGGTGTTCATTGCATCGATCCTTTTTATATCTCTCCCACAATGCGGGTTATACCTGAATATACACATTGGGCAGCAATTTACGGTTCTCTTTTGCGACCTTCGGTACCTCTGTTTGTCATGATGACCGGTTTATTGCTCCTGCCTGTCAAACAAGACCAACCATTGGGGCGTTTTTACAAAAAGCGTATATACCGCGTACTCTTCCCGTTCCTTATATGGTCTGCACTTTATAGCATGTTCCCTTGGTTCACAGGAATCATCGGACTGCCCAAAGAAATTATAGGCGATTTCTTCTGTTATACCCAAGGACACGAATCACAAAGCCTAACAGATTCTCTGAAAGATGTTGCCATGATCCCCTTTAATTTCAGCCACAAAGAAAATCACATGTGGTATATCTATCTGATAATCGGGTTATATCTTTATATGCCATTTTTCTCAGGATGGATCGACAAAGCAAGTCAGAAGACCAAACGAACTTTTCTTCTCATCTGGGTGATTTCCTTATTTATCCCCTATCTGAGAGAATATGTTGCCGGCTGCCTGTTTGATAGAAATGGCTATCTCTTCGGTACGGATACATGGAACGAGTTCGGCATGTTTTATTATTTTGCAGGGTTCAACGGTTATCTGCTATTGGGACATTATGTGAAACAAGGAAATAATTGGAGCTTGCTTAAGACATTTTTTATCTGCGCAGTGATGTTTGCCATAGGTTATTATGTGACATACACCGGTTTTAGCACGACTGCCGCTAATGCAAATGCAACAGAAATGGAAATGGAACTGTATTTCACATTCTGTAGTCCAAACGTGTTATTAATGACTTTGGCAGTATTCTTACTATTGCAAAAGGTAGTAGTTACCAATGAAACTATCATTAAACTACTTGCCAACATGACCAAATGCGGATTCGGTATTTACATGGTACACTATTTCATCGTAGGCCCTTTCTTCCTGTTGATAGGTCCGTCATCATTGCCAATTCCATTACAAGTTCCCCTGATGGCGATATGTATTTTTATATGTAGCTGGGGGTTCACAGCCATGATGTACAAGCTGATGCCTAACAAAGCACACTGGATAATGGGATAGAAATATTTAAATTTTGGGATTGTTCATCTTTAAAATTCAGATGCGCCTGATAGGATATCTTTTGACTTAAAACAGGCTTAAACATTCATACTGAATCATTAAAAACACCCTTCACCAAATATAAGTAATCAACATTTTATATATTGAAAATTAAAGTATATATAAAAAACATCCCTATATTTAGTATAAAAACATCCCCATGTTTTAACCAACAACATCCCCATGTTTCATCCTAGAACACCCGGATGTTTTTATACTATGATTCATTACCTGAGACAAGCATAACAAATGAAACAAATATGGTAAAAGAATAAACTATACTTCCCATAAAGAGACCTGTAAAATGAGTCCCGAACAACTATTTTCTTTCAAAATGACTAATTTCTGCCGAAAAGTTTTTGTAATATCAGACTTAATCGTATTTTTGTGTACAATTTTGGTGTAGCGATGACAGAAGAAGAAAAAAAGCTATTAAGTACCTTTGAAGCGAGACTACGGCATTTGATCTATCTTCACGATGAATTAAAGCGTGAAAATGCTGAGCTTAAGCAACTTCTCGAAGTAGAGAAAGAGAAAAACGAGAAGGCACAAGCCGATTATAAAGAGCTGGAAGTAAGCTACACGAACCTAAAAACAGCTACGACAATCAGCCTTAACGGCAGCGATGTGAAAGAGACAAAGCTGCGATTGTCAAAATTAGTGCGTGAAATCGACAAATGCATCGCTCTGTTGAATGAATAAAAGAAGAGATGTATGAACGATAAAATAAAGATAAACCTGCAAATTGCAGACTCATACTATCCTATCACCATTGACCGTGAGGAGGAGGAATTAATGAGGGAAGCAGCTAAACAGGTGAATGTCAGACTCAATGCGTATCGGGAGCATTACAAAACCCTGCAACCTGAAAAACTAATAGCTATGGTAGCCTATCAGTTTGCACAGGAGAACCTGAAACTCAGGCAACGTAACGACACCGAGCCGTATACGGTCAAAATAAAAGAATTGACGGAAATGCTGGAAGAGTATTTCAGGGGTGAATAAATTCACTCCGCCAATCATTTATAGAGAGAATCCACGCACTGCAAAATATCCGAAAGATAAATTCCGGATATTCAGCGGTGCGTTTTTATTTATACTTAAAATTAAATTACAATGTTAGTAACAATAGTAGTAGTATCCATTGCATGCTTCATCGTAGGAGGAATACTGTCATACGTATTCTTCAAATACGGACTGAAAGCTAAATACGACAACATCCTTAAGGAGGCGGAAACAGAAGCGGAAGTTATCAAGAAAAACAAGTTGCTGGAGGTTAAAGAGAAATTTCTCAATAAGAAAGCAGATTTGGAAAAAGAGGTGGCCATGCGCAATCAAAAAATACAGCAGGCTGAAAACAAATTGAAACAAAGGGAAATGGCTTTGGGACAACGTCAGGAAGAGTTGCAACGTAAAAAAGCGGAAGCTGACGCAGTAAGAGAAAACTTGGAAGCCCAACTGGGAATCATTGATAAAAAGAAAGATGAACTTGAAAAACTGCAACACCAAGAAATAGAAAAACTGGAAAACATTTCAGGGCTATCGGCAGAAGAAGCCAAAGAACGTTTGGTGGAGTCACTGAAGGAAGAAGCCAAAACCGAGGCACAATCCTATATCAACGATATCATGGATGATGCCAAACTAACGGCAAGCAAAGAGGCTAAACGAATCGTCATACAATCCATTCAACGGGTAGCTACAGAAACTGCTATAAAGAATTCAGTAACTGTGTTCCATATCGACAACGATGATGTCAAAGGTCGTATCATCGGACGTGAAGGGCGTAATATCCGCGCATTGGAAGCAGCTACGGGAGTTGAAATCGTAGTTGACGACACACCCGAAGCAATCGTTCTTTCAGCATTCGATCCGGTTCGCCGCGAAGTTGCCCGTCTGGCTCTGCATCAATTGGTAACAGACGGACGTATCCACCCGGCACGTATCGAAGAAGTAGTAGCCAAAGTGCGTAAACAGGTGGAAGAGGAAATTATCGAAACAGGTAAACGTACAACAATAGACCTCGGCATCCACGGCTTACACCCCGAACTGATTCGAATCATTGGTAAAATGAAATACCGTTCATCTTATGGTCAGAACCTGTTACAACATGCCCGTGAGACAGCCAATTTATGTGCTGTAATGGCATCGGAACTGGGACTGAATCCGAAGAAAGCCAAACGTGCGGGACTCCTCCATGATATCGGTAAAGTGCCCGATGAAGAACCAGAATTGCCACATGCACTGCTGGGTATGAAGCTAGCGGAAAGGTTCAAGGAGAAACCGGATATCTGTAATGCCATCGGAGCGCATCATGATGAAATAGAAATGACGAGTCTACTCGCCCCTATCGTACAGGTTTGCGATGCCATATCTGGCGCACGTCCGGGAGCGCGTCGCGAAATTGTCGAGGCTTATATCAAACGCCTCAACGATCTGGAACAATTGGCAATGTCTTATCAAGGAGTAACGAAAACATATGCCATTCAGGCCGGTCGCGAACTTCGTGTCATCGTAGGCGCGGACAAGATCGATGATAAGCAAACGGAAAGCTTGTCCGGTGAAATAGCCAAGAAGATTCAGGACGAAATGACGTATCCGGGACAAGTAAAGATCACTGTTATCCGCGAAACACGTGCAGTCAGCTTTGCTAAATAAGAAACTATGAACAAATAAATTATAAAGATAAGGGCGAAGCAATTCGCCCTTTTTTAATACGAATATAAAATATGGAAAAGTATCAATTCGAAGTATGTGCCAACTCTGTAGAAAGTTGTGTGGCAGCACAAATGGGAGGTGCCAACCGAGTAGAACTTTGTGCAGGAATACCGGAAGGAGGTACCACGCCTTCATATGGTGAGATCAGTATGGCAAGAGAAATACCTGGTATTAAACTCCATGTAATCATCCGTCCCCGCGGAGGAGATTTTCTGTATTCTCCTACGGAAACAAAATGCATGCTCAAAGATATAGAGATGGCTCGTAGAATAGGTGCCGATGGAGTAGTATTCGGTTGTCTAACGAAAGAGGGAGATGTGGACGTACCAGTCATGCAGGAACTGATGAATGCCGCTACCGGCTTATCCGTCACATTCCACAGGGCTTTCGATGTCTGCCGTAACCCGCAGAAAGCATTGGAAGAGATTATCTTGTTGGGATGCAAACGTATTCTTACTTCTGGGCAACAAGCAACTGCAGAAGCAGGAATCCCCTTGCTGAAAGAGCTACATAAGCAAGCGGACGGTCGAATTATCCTGCTGGCTGGATGTGGAGTAAACGAAAGGAACATTGCTCACATCGCTTCCGAAACGGGTATCAATGAATTCCATTTTTCAGCAAGAGAAGCCGTTGACAGCGATATGCAATATCGTAATCCATCCGTCTCAATGGGAGGAACGGTACGGATCGAAGAATATGTCCGGCAGGTGACCACGGCTGACAGAGTGAAAAATACTATCGCTGCAATCCGCCCGTAATACTCATTTACAAGAAAAGAGATGCGTAACAGAAAAGTGATATTAGTGCTTTCTACTGGAGGAGCCCGTGGGCTGGCTCATATTGGGGCCATAGAAGAACTGGAAAAGCGGGGATTTGAATTTACTTCCATCATAGGAAGTTCTATGGGCGCTTTGGTAGGGGCCATGCTCGCTACGGGAACGATGAAGGAATGCAAAGAATGGTTCTGTACGCTCAACAAACGAAAGCTCTTCAGACTGGCAGACTTTACCTTCAGCAAAGAAGGGCTCATAAAAGGTGATCGCATTCTAGAAATGTTGCGAAAGCTCATTCCGGACTGCGACATCGAGCATTTACCCATCAATTATACGGCAGTCGCAACGGACATTGAAACGGAAAAAGAAGTGGCATTTAGAAAAGGAAGTCTGCACAGCGCCATTCGTGCCTCCATTTCCATTCCAATGCTGTTCCATCCTTTAAAGGTCGAGGGAAGATCACTGATAGATGGAGGAATTGGAAATCCGCTTCCACTAAACCAAGTAGAGCGGAAAGAAACGGACTTAGTGATCGCTGTAAATGTAAATGCTCCGAATTCTGTATCAGAAAAACCCGACAAGAGAAAAAACAATTATTATAAGCTTCTCACGGAATCATCAAGAATTATGCAGCAACAAATCATCCGTTTCAGTATTGAGAAATATCGCCCGGATATTGTAGTGGAGATTCCCGGACAATCATTTGACATGCTCGATTTTCATAAAGCACCCGAAATCATAGAATTAGGAAGAGAGGCAATGAGAACAGCTCTGAATAACAGCAATTGCCTCCCTTCCATGTTCCAACCTCCAATATTATAAATACGGAATAATTGTAATATAAATACCCGTAATTATAGCCGAAGTAATCACTCCCGATATATTGGCTCCCAAAGCATCTCCTAGAATGAAAGAGTTAGGATTGTCTTTACTTACCAATTTCTGTGCAACTTTCGCAGTGGTCGGTACGCAACTAACAGCAGCAATACCAATCACCGGATTATAATTGCCTTTTTTAATGAAGTACATGATATAGCCACCGATAATACCTCCAATACCGGAGAATAGTAAAGCAGCCATACCCAATACCAATAATTTTAATATTTTCGGATCAAGTAACAGGTGGGCATCACATAATACTCCAAGCAATAGCCCTAACATGAAAGTAGAACCATAAAGCAACGGTCCACTCACAAAATCATAAATATGCTTCATTCCGGATTCACGAACAGCAACGCCTAAGAATAAAGAGAAGAATAACGGAGAAGCTACAGGGAACAGAAAGCACAATACCGCACATAGAATAGCGGAAAATGCAAGTTTCACTTTTGCATCATAATTCTTAGGAGCTTTCTTCGAGGTCATCTTGATAGCTCTCAAGCGTTTTGGGACTAATAGTTTCACTAAATAGGGATAGCCACCGTAAGTCAGTCCTAAATATAAATAAGCTACTACTTGTGATAGGAACAAACAAATGTTTTGCCAACGCCAATGACGTAAACAATACCATAGGACCATCGGCCCCACCTACCATAGCCACCGAAGCACTCTCTTTCAAAGACAAACCAAATGCAGAAGCAATAGGTACGGTAAGGAATGTACCCAGTTCGGCACACAAAGCAAGAAATATACTTGCAAACGGTTTCTGGAGTAGAAAACCGACATCAAGCAATGTACCGATCCCCATAAATACGAAGCAGGCTATGAGCCCGTTACTGAATGTCAAGGTGTAAACCGGTTGTAGAAAATCAATCTGCATCGTATTCATCAGCGCATCCGTATCCGAAAGCATCGGATCAAGGAAAAGGTTGCCCAAGGTTCCGTCAGGCATCAATAATGTCCCACAATTGATAGCTACCATTCCCAGTCCCATCGGTATCATTACCATAGGTTCGAGTACTCCTTTCCATCCTAAATAAATCAATAAGAACCCTAAAGCAACCAAGAACATCCGGGCACTTGCCAACAGCCAACCACTTTCCATCATTGTTCCGAAA
The DNA here is from genome assembly GCF_014385165.1 of Jilunia laotingensis. Taxonomy (NCBI): domain Bacteria; kingdom Pseudomonadati; phylum Bacteroidota; class Bacteroidia; order Bacteroidales; family Bacteroidaceae; genus Jilunia; species Jilunia laotingensis. Next base: position 150,868 of record NZ_JACRTF010000001.1, read on the forward strand.
CCTTGGAACAAACTCGCAAAATCAAGACTTTCCATAATATGATATTTTTTTTATTTCGTCTTTACTGATGATTTTTTATTCTGTTTTTTATTTTGATTCAATATTTCGTCTTCTTTTTCAAGAAATACCATATGCGTATCTTCCGGATAATAATAATCCATCAGGTTCATTTTAGATGCTCCGTGACTCACTCCGTGATAGTAACCTACACGATTGCAAAATTCCTTATTAATACCCCGGCTGAAATCCTCGCGGCCATCGGCTATAAACTCTTCTTCTACGGGAGGAACCTGACGAATCAGAAGTTCAACTTTCTGGCGTAATTTTTTCAATCGCCGCAAGCGCAAAAGTTCCTCGTGATGCGAACTATAAAAATCTAATGAATCAGCCGCAACAGCAATCATCTTGATCACACCGGCCACAAAAAATCCTATGACAAACGTAAGCCCCATCATAGCAAGGGTAGATAGTAATAAACCAGGCATAGTAATATTTACTAATTAAAAATTAAAGATTATAATATGATAAGTACCGAGAGGACAAACAACATTACTGAAGGTAAACAGTATAGTTTACCCTCTCAATGATAATAACAATAAGTAATATGGGAAAGGCTAAATCAAGATATGGGCCAACGAATAGATGTAATATCCATACGAGTACCTGATAGAATTAGTATTAAAAGAGAGCTGCCGGTAATCATTCTCCGTCCAACGGGAAGAGTCCAGCAAGCTCAATAGCTGATATATAGCCGTATTAATCTTTAATTTCAATAATTTGGTAGGAGTGACATTCCGTACATTTGCAATACCACTGAAGATGACGTCCCCAATCTTATGTTCTGTGGTTTCGTCATTGAACAAAGAACGGGTACTACTACAACACTGTCCATCAACAGCAGAAGAAATACAACAGTCGTCAACAAATTGCATTGAATTCAATGACGGAGTTCCTACCTCAGATTGGAATTCCGCTATGTTCTTGTAGGATATCTGTGTGAATCCCAATATCAAGAACAGACTGATCAAGATGCAATAAGTATACTTCATAATAATAGCTACAAACGTAACAATTATATTCATACAAAGACGTATGGATACCCTGTTAATTAACGATTATTGTATTCTTCTCCTGCAAAGAAAAATTATAGCCCGTGAACAACTTTCATCAACTGTTCACCAAGCCCGATAGTATAACCTTGCGACACAAAAACCACCCGGTTGAAAGTATCGGCAATAATGAATATGGGCAGTGTCTTACCGGACAACTTCATGGATTCGGTAATCTGTTTCTGAATAGCTCCTTCCGTATCGATACCATAGGTCAGATTTGAAGGCAAACCGGGAAATTCACCCGGATTAAACCTCTTATATTGAGCCTCATTCGGGAAAAGCAATACGATATGACGTCCCCATTTGTCAAAATCATCCTTTAATGCGGCAATATCTTTTAAAGCGTGGTTAGTAGGTTCCTGCCCAACACCAAGTACGCCAACCACAAAATATCCGCGTCCACATGTCTGCAAGATACTCTGTGGTTCTTCAAATCCGACGGGAAGATAAAGAGATTCCGAATTAAAGCTACCGATCACTTGTACTTGATCTTTGCTTTCACGCATGACTAATTCGATAGTTGTATCCTGATCTTTCTCTACATTAAAGAAAGAGACATTGGTCAATACCGAACCATTAGCCAAGCGGGTTCCGGTAGTAAGCATGTAATATCCAGCATCCAGCCGTGTACCGTTTTTCAGTAATTCCTCCCAAGTAGTCTTCTCTTCATCATAGTTCAACAAGTGGAACGTTCCATCCTCGAAGCGTGAAAGGGTGAAATGAGAATAATATTTAGGATTGCCCAATGAACGGATAGGCTGATAAGTTGCTTTCAATACACCGGAAGGTGCCTGTGTTTGTTTTTCAGCTTCAAAATCCACATCCCATGTTTTGCCATTTTTCAGATTCTCTTCAGTAAAATCCTGATACTGAATTTTACCCGTAACCGGGTCAATCCAGGCAGGAATCCCCATTGAACGAGCTATAGCAACGAAGAATATATCACGTGATTTTTCATCGGCTACACGTGCTTTCCAAACACCTACCGGAGAAATCGGAATGCGTTGAGAATTTATGTCATTATTAATTTGAATGTTTTTCTTACACCAATCTACCAACAATTGAGGATCTTTACGGAAAGCATCGGCATCTGCCGTCAACACAGCTTCCTGAAAAAATTTCTTATAAGGAGTAAGCATTTCATTTGCCACACGAGGGCTGAGAATATCGGCATAATAATACTCTCCGACATATCCCGCTTTAGAATTATAAAAATGATCTTCCAGCACTTCTAAACTGACATCACGCAAGTCTTTTTGTGAGATCACCCCAAGCAATGGTAACGCAGTCTCCTTTTTTCCAGCCTTATCGGCAAACAATCCTAATGACAATCCCGTAGATTCCGCTTTGGAAGCGGCAATTAGAAAATCCTTCAGCACTTGATGATTACCTCTTGACGCAACCAACAGTGGAGTGACCTGGACAGAATCCATACCATATTCCCTAGCAAACTTACCGGCAAGTTCTTCCGTCATCATAGTGGCAACATATGCGTTTCGTATCGAATCTTCCCGTGCTACACGATGATCATTTTGCGCACGTTGTTCCTCTGTGACTTCAGGAATATTTGCACCTTCTACGGGAGGAACCATATCCAAAGCTAATGAATATACCTCTCCCGGCTTCCGGTCAAGTTTAAGGGTAAGCTTATCGTCCTTGCCGAAAGAAAGTTTAGCATAACCGAAAACATCGTCTTTGGAAGCCCATACCAAGATATCACCTTTACCGGCAGTCAACGAAGCAGTTCCCTCCTTATCCGTATATTTCGTAGCAACGGAATAAAACTCAGCGTAATTATAAACTTTAAATTCTACTTTAGCTCCCTCCACGGGATTACCATTTACATCCAATACAGTCACAACTGTTTTGGCAGTAGGAGCATAATTATCTATCACATTAATTTCCGTATAATTAGGAGTTTCAAACATGATCTCTTCAGGTCCGGCATAATGGCCAAATACTTTTGTATGCATCAACATTCCCCGACTGGCAGGAGCATTAAACCATCCCAAGTTTAATACAGGTTCGGGTTCGCAAGCTCCGAAGAAATACCATTTCCCATCTGCCCAAGCTTCCACCCAAGCATGATTGTCATCCGTATGTGCCCAACGGGGCGTATAAACCTGACGGGCAGGAATACCCACTGAACGAAGAGCAGCTACCGTAAATGTAGATTCTTCTCCACAACGGCCATATGCAGTTTTAACAGAGGCTAATGGTGAACTGGTACGAGCATCACTGGGACGATAAACCACCTTTTCATGACACCAGTGATTCACTTCAAGAATAGCATCTTGCATAGAAAGTCCCTTGATGCGATCCTTCAATTCATCATAAAAGACTTGGCGAGATTCATCTAGGTTTTCATTATTAATACGGACAGGCAATACAAAGTGCCGATATAAATCATCTGGAATGATTTCTCCCCACGGCATCTCATGCCGTACCTGTTCGGACAAACGAACTTGATCCAGATAATACTTCCCTGAATAATCAGTTATATCGCCAATAGGCATATACGCATAAAGAAACATCAATGCTTCACGTTCACCAGTGGTTAAAGTAGAATCAGCAAATACAGCAAATAAATCACCATTCGGTAATTGTTGCTTTTTAAGCGCAAAATCGGCCTCCACTTGCCGACGATATGCCTCATCTTTCAAAAAATGAGTTTTACTACAAGAAAACAATAAAACAGATAAGGTCGAGTACAGAAACAAACGAATCAGTGTCTTCATAATCTAAATACAAAATTAATAAGTTATAGAAAAATCAAAAACCATTTAAAGGTAACACAACTGTAGGAATCAATAAAACTAATCCCACTATTACAAACAGAAGCAATAGCTTCCAAAACCATTTCACCCATATTTCATAAGGAATACGGGCAATTCCCAATGCCCCCATCAGAACGGCAGAAGTAGGTGTTATCATATTCGTAAAACCATCTCCAAACTGATAAGCCATCACAGTAGCCTGCCGTGACAAACCGATAACATCTGAAAACGGTGCCATAATAGGCATGGTCAATGCTGCCTTTGCCGAACCGGAAGGTATAATAAGATTTATCAAAGTTTGTATGAAATACATCACGCCCAGTGAAACCATCTTCCCAGCATCTCCCATCAACGAAGCAAGCGAATGTAAAATAGGATCGATGATATGTCCATCCTGCAATACCTGAATGATACCACCGGCCAATCCGACTACAATAGCTGCCGACAACATATCTTTCGCTCCATCCAGAAATTGCTTAATGATAGTATCCGGATGTTCACTATTAGCAAAGCCCGAGAGTATGCCCATCGCTAAAAAGATTGCTGAAATTTCCGGTAAATACCATCCGTGCCCCATCACTCCGACAATTAGGTATAAAATAGTAAAAGCAAGTAAAGTCAGAATGAAAAATTGATTGGACTTCCGTAATCCGATCCATCCTGTTATGGCAAACAATGCCGTCAAGAAAGGAACCACATACCAACTGACAGATGATTCACCCAATGTGAACGTACTCAAAGGATAATAGACAGAAAAAAGTATCAAAGCCGCCAACACCAACATATATATAATGTATGCCGAACGTGTGGTCACACAAGTGATCTGAGCGGCAACTCCTTTCCCTCTTTTCCTCCAATATTCATCGGCAGCATACATGGGAGACTTCTTCGGATTTTTTCGGATGACAGAAGCATAACGTAAAACAAATAATATGAGAATGGTTGTAAGTATCACCCAACAGAATATGCGATATTCAAAACCCGAAAACAACGGCAAATCAGAAAGTCCCTGTGCAATCCCTATTGTAAAAGGATTAAGTACTGCCCCTGAAAAGCCGACATGCGCAGCAACATAAACCATACAGATTCCGGTAATGGAATCATAACCCATCGAAATAGCCAACGGAACTATGATTATTACAAATGCCAAAGTCTCCTCACTCATACCGAAAACTGCACCGAACAAACTGAATAAAATAATAATCAAGGAGATTACCACGTTGTTCACTCCCAATATTCTAATGAATTTATACTTTTCTAGGCCTTTCGTAAAATCGAGAAAAGACAATATTCCAGCATCGATAGAACGACTACTATTCATTATCTGAAATGCACCGCCCATAATCAGTAAAAAAGCTATAATACCTGCTTGGTGAACGAATCCATCGAGTAATGCACTGAATACTTGCCATGTTTGCGGAGCCTGCTCCACCGGATGAAATGAGTGGTCAATAATAACCGTACGCAACACTCCATTCACATCAACTGTTTGCCGTACGTATTCCCCAGCAGGAATAATCCAAGAAAGGACAGCACAAAGCAAAATTACAGAAGATATAATCGTGTATGTATGTGGAATTCGTTTCAGCATAACTTTACTATTGATATGGCACAAAGTTATGTAATATATTTGTAATATTCACCTATCAATTCAAGCTCTTTCGAAGAAAAATCAACAAAAAACATAGATTTTTTATGTTTTAGAACATACTTTCGTGAACTTTTCGTATCTTTGCAGTGTTAATAGAGAAAACAAGATGTAAAATCCGCTCTTCAAAACGTGAAGGGCAAAAAAAGATGAAGATTATGAAAATGAATGAAAATGAAAAAATTATGATGTTGCAATATCGTATCAAACGTTATCATGCAATGGGAAACGGAACAATGTGCCAAACCTTAAATGGCCAACTTCAAAAACTGCTTTCAAAGCAGACTACCATGTAAATTACACACTACTATTATATGTTATTAAGCGGAGAATTTGTATAAATTCCCCGCTTTTTTTATTTTCTTTCATTTAGACAAATCATCACATAAGCGATATTGAACCTTGTAATTTTTCTGGAATAATCATTTTGCATCAAATAAATTCAGTAACTTTGCTGGCAGTGAGTATAGCCATAATAGTAAATAATACCATCAATCGGTTTTATAAATCCATTATTCTTATCGTTATCCACATAATAACAGAAACATTAAATCTATGGGTCATATTGAATCATATAAAAATATAGACTATATTAAATACCAATAAAATACAATCAACAAATTACCCTAGTCATGAAAAAAGAGCTATTATTCACATGGATGTTATTTATTTCTTGTATCGCATATGCACAAGATTTTATTCACGCAACGTATTTGGTAGGAAATTCTTTAAAAGATGTGGAAAAGGTAAAACAGATCGATTATTCACAATTCCAATACATTTATTTAATGGCAGCTCCTCAGTGGAACCAGGAAGACTTTGGTCAACCTCAAGAAAATATAATAAAACACTTGGTAAGCGATCATCAATATGCAAAAGACCAAGGCATTGAAATCGTACCTCTGCTGATAGAAGAAGCCCATAAAAACAAAACTAAAGTTTTATTATCGTTTGCAGGAGCAGGATTCAATGAAATAGTATCTTCCATTGAAAAACAAAAGAAATTCATAGATATGATGATACGATTTATAGACAAATATAACTATGATGGAATCGAAATAGACTGGGAGCAAGACCTGTCCCTACCTCTACATGCCGAATTTATATCGAATATAAGGTTAAAACTGGATGACTTGGAGAAAAAACGCAATGATAGCAAACATCTTTATCTGACTACAGCTCTTCATTCCTGGCAAGTTTATCACAAAGAGCTTGCCAATAAGCTGGCATCAAATGTGGACTGGATTAATATTATGACTTATGATATGGGTGGTGGAATCTGGGGTAATGTTCCGGAACATAATACTCCACTTAATAAAATGGAGAAAGAACTTAAAAATTGGAAAGTATTCAATCGCAATAAACTTTGTATTGGTCTTGCAAATTACGGATTCATCTACAAAGACCTAAGTCCCGGAATAAAAATAGAAGGTAAACTGGACAAAAATGGAAAATATTTTAGTTACAACAATATGCTCCCACTTCTACAAAAAGGTTGGGTGGAACAATATGACAAAAAGGCTAAAGTATCTTATTACTTTTCTCCCGACAAATCAGAGTTTATAACAATGGAAAATCCCAAAACAATTTTGACCAAAATACAATGGATAACTAAAGAGAAATATAGAGGAGCTTTCTGGTGGGAATTTAATTACGATATAATTTATCCTACAACACAAACCGGAAAAATAAGACATCACTTGATAGATGTGGTCAGTAAGTATTTAGACTAACCTTATAACTAAACTAATAGGTATAAAAGCAGGATCTATTATTAAATTGTTTTATCTTTGTAAAAAACTGTAGCACATGAATAAAGTATTAGCGATATTATTAGCCATAATTCTCGGTACTTGTCTTTCATTCTCACAGACAAGAAATGAAAAACATTTAAATGTGACTAATGACTCAATAGGAATAATTAAGGTTCAAGACACATTGGGAATAAAAAATAAGATTAGTGTTACCACAGACACCACATCTCAACAATCAATAGTCTGCTTTGATACAGTACGTTATAATTCAAAAATGCAAAACATTTACAAGAATACTTTTAAACTGAAAAATAACGCTTTTCGAGAAAAAATGAAAGAACCATGGTTGGGTGACGTTTTAAGGGATATATTTTTCAAATAATTATGAAGTTATATTTTTTATGTATGATGCTTGCATTCAGTTATGGGGCTAAAGCACAATCAAAACTTATTTTTAAAGATAAGTTTATGTATACGGACGTAGAGGTATTCAATGAAACGAAAAAACACTCAATACTCTCTCTTATTGATACAGGATGTTCAGTATGTATAATTGATTCTATTTTTGCTATTGATTCATGTGGTATAAAAGAAAATGAGTTGCAAAAGATTTCTGTTAATCAAACTCAGGATAAAGTTTCAAGTGCGTTTATAGACTCTATATACTTTTGTGGAAAGACATATCATAAAGTGTATTGCTTAGTTGCAGATCTTACAGGGATTTATAAAAAATATGCACCAAGATTTATTATTGGAGCCAATATCTTAAAATCAACAGCCTGGAAATTTGATATGGAAAGAAATAGTATTGAACCATATAATTACAATAATAAAGCGAAAGGGATTATCTATAGATGGAAAAATCACAAAGACTATCCTGATGTGGCAATTGATTATATCATTTTGGACAGTAAAATCAATGGAAAAAAAGTACGATTTGCTTTTGATACTGGAAGTAAAAACAATAAACTTCAACGTGGTTTATATGTTGGAGAACCTGAGCTAATTCAAAAGGAAACGGCTAATATAGGAAATAAATTATCGATTAAGGCCGCTGAATTATGCAGAAATGTTACATTCAAAATAGGGAAGGACGAATATACGTTAGATTTTGTAATAGGTGATCGCAACATTGGACTCTTAAACATTGAATTTTTACACGGTCGATCATTCATTCTCAATTATAAGAAACAAACGCTTGAATTATTATAAAGAAGGAGAATTGGCTACCTTTAGCCCCAGTTGCTGAATTCAAAGCTCAATTGCTCCCAAACACCATGTTCATCCGATTCTTCCTTTGGATTAGACACAGAAAGACCTATCAAACGAATCGGATGGCGTTCATAATCTACTTCCTTCAACAACTGTTTAGCCAGTGGAAGTATTTTATCAAGAGCAGTCAGTTCATTTCCCTGCGTTATACTGCGTGTAATCTGGGTAAAATCATGAAATTTAATCTTCAAAGTCAACGTGTTCCCTTTGAAACCTTTCCGCTGCAACCGTTCAATCAACTCCACTGCGACATGATACAATTCGATAATGACAGATGATTGCAAAGAAATATCTTTTTCCAAGGTACGTTCGCATCCTATGGATTTTCGAATACGGACAGCTTCCACTGGTCTGAGATCAATTCCCCTGGCAAAATCATAATATACAGTCCCCGCCTTACCAAATTGACGAATTAGCATTTCCAATGAACACATCCGTAATTGTAATCCATTGTGAATGCCCAGCTGATGCATCTTTTTGGCTGTTACCGGTCCAACGCCCCAGAAGGATTCAATAGGCAAATTCGCAATAAAATCTAACGCTTGATCGGGATGTATGGTACAGAGTCCGTCTGGTTTACGATAGTCCGAAGCTATCTTTGCGAGAAATTTATTGTACGATACTCCGGCAGAAGCAACCAGACTCAGTTCTTCACGGATACGTTTCTTTATTTCCTTCGCAATATCGACGGCAAGTAGAATTCCTTGTTTATTATCAGTAACATCCAAGAAAGCTTCATCCAAGGAGAGTGGTTCGATGAGATCAGTATATTCATGAAAAATCTCATGAATCTGCCGGGAAACTGATTTATACACATCCATCCTGCCGGGGACAAAAACCAATTGCGGACACAAACGTTTTGCCTTTTGTGATGACATTGCAGACCGCACCCCAAAACGACGGGCCTCATAACTGGCAGCAGCCACAACTCCCCGTTCTTCTGCATGACCTACCGCCAAAGGCTTTCCTCGTAATTCCGGACAATCACGCTGTTCAACGGAAGCATAAAAAGCATCCATGTCAATATGTATAATCTTTCGTTCCACAACCTATAAATTCCGACATCAAATATAAGGAAAGAAAAGAACTGGGAAATGAAAAATTGGGACGTATTAAGTAAGATTAGTATATCTGACAAATAGGGATACTTCAGAAATGTTTTTGTAACTTTGGCGTAACTAAAGAACAAACTAATATGAAGAAAGCATTAAAAGAAGTCCTTGATAGAAACAACCTACTTTTACATAATCCTTCTTTGATGGTTATACAAAAAGGAAGAAGCCCCTGAAATTCAGAGACTTCTATACATTCATTGTGGACCTGGAGGGAGTCGAACCCTCGTCCAAACGAGGAAATCATAAGCTTTCTACATGCTTATCTTTGCCTAAGTTTTCGTGCAAGATCAGAACCAAAGCCATCAAACCCTGCCTTATCCTCTAAAGTTTCATCAAAAGTGCGAGGCCGCTTCTGACTATCCCCGATGTAACTGCACCACTGAACCGGAATGCTTCGGAGCAACAGCTTCCGAGTGATGTCTCGTCCTGGCACCTAGTGCCTGGATTAAGCTAATCTACTATGATTCGATTAAGCAGCAAGAGCGTAATTAGTTTCGCCAGATAAAATTTTGAAGACTGAGATTTAAGTGCCAATCTACGATGCACTGCATGCTTACTCACCATTTCTGCCCGCTGTCAAATCCAGTCAAGCCCAAATACTTATAACATATTAAAAACCAAAAGGAAGCAATATGATTTAATCATTAGTAAGAACAAATAAGTAACAAAAAGTACTTAAATAATATCCACATTTATGCTTTCTTTGATGCAAAGATAGAAAATCTTTTATTTCCACATTCTTTTATTAGCAAATATTATAGCTTCACATATAAAGTGACTTTTCTTAAAAGCCAGCTATCATGGGAAGGGAACAACAAGTATCCATACCGAGAAGATGTAAAATCCCTCATTCATAAACCTACAATACCTTACGCAAATCTCTACTATTGATAATTTTATTGTCATTTAAAAGGTGATTATAAAGATATTATAATATCTTTGCCAAAAAGTGGGATATAAAATGCAATAGGACTACGAATCATTTAAAGTCGTGACAATTCAGTTATTGAAAGAAGTCCGATATCCCTAAAAGAAAACAGTAACAACTGAAAAAAATAAATTATGTTCAGCAAATTAGTCATGGGATTATGTGCTATCAGTATGCTATCATCAGCTTGCACCACTCGGAACGCTTCACAACTAAGGGCTGAAAACGAGTTGACCATGCTCGTGGGAACCTATACCACAGGCAATAGTAAAGGTATTTATACCTTCCGTTTCAATCAGGAAACGGGAGAAACTACCCCTCTCGAAGTAACGGAAGTATCCAATCCCTCCTACCTGACCCTTTCATCAGACAACCGTTTTGTCTATGCGGTCAGTGAGGAAAACGACAGTTCGGCTTCTGTCCATGCATTCGCCTTTGATGAAGATCAAGGAAGTCTCAAATTGCTAAACAGCCATAAGACGATGGGTGAAGATCCCTGTTATGTAGCCACAGATGGCAAGAAAGTACTTACAGCCAATTACAGTGGCGGCACTATGTCTATTTTTCCTATTCGCTATGATGGTTCACTCGACCCTGCGGACACATTGTTTGAAGGCTCCGCATCCGGGCCCGACAAAGACCGCCAAGCTACCCCACACATTCATTGCACGGTTTTCTCACCGGACAGTAACTATATCTTTGCTTCGGACTTCAGCGCAGATCGTATTTTACGATATGCCATCAATGTCAAAGAAGAATTACCACGGCCTCTTTCCGAAACAGTCGACGTCGAACCCGGCTCAGGGCCAAGGCATCTGATATTTAGCAAAAACGGAAAATTCGCCTATCTGATCAATGAATTATCCGGCAAGGTGATAGCTTTCGCCTATACGGACGGCCGATTAAACCAGATCCAAACCATCACAGCCGATACCTTACATGCACGCGGTAGTGCTGATATCCATTTAAGCCCGGATGGAAGATATCTATACGCAAGCAATCGATTAAAAAATGACGGCATAGCCATATTCGAGGTCAATCCGGAAAAGGGAACACTGGCAAAAGCCGGATATCAGTTGACCGGCGCACACCCGCGCAACTTCAATATCACACCAAACGGGAAATATCTGTTGGTAGCTTGCAGAGACAGCAATCTTATTCAAGTGTTCGCAAGAGACATCACAAGTGGATTACTGAAGGATACAGGCAAAGATATAATCATAGACAAACCGGTATGCATACAATTTACGAATCGACAATAACATTTGTATTTAGATAAAAAACAGGTGCAATAAAAAGCTGTTATTACATTAAAAACAGAATAATAGCTTTTACCGACAATATGTTCCACATGACAAACAGAAAATACAATATGTCATTTTGACAAACCTGACTATTTATTCAACTGTACGTAGACTTATCAGTTCGGCCCACTTCTTCATACTTAAATCGATACCCCCTTTATCCAAATAATAAAAGGCCTTTCGGAAATGGGCAATCACAACATCTCTATCGATAAATAATTCATCAGACAACTCTCCGAGAGCGAGTTCTAGTCGCGCCATTTGAAGACAATCCACGAGAGTGTACGATTCATCCATAGAGAAATCTATTAGCTCGTTCAAAATGTCATAGGCTATTTCACCCTCTTCTAAAGATAATTTATTGATGGGGGTTTTAAGAATTAAAGGATGTTGCATCAACTGGATAATTGCTTCCTTAAAATCTCTGTTCATAACTTCCATTATTTTTGCCGCAGCAGTTCCCAATGATGCGAAGTTTAAAAAATAATAAGAGAGCGTGGAAACTATCAACTGTATGCCCACCATACAGGAATCGGCTAAGACCCTCCAGTGACATAAGTGATAGTCCCACGCTCAATTGGGTATATAAACAAGTATATATACAAAAGATGCGCGAGACCTGCCACTTATTGTCATTCACTGTAAAATTAAGCCGAATTTGTATGGTAGAATGCAATAAATAACCGTTCTCAATATAAAAAAAGAAAAGCTCCTTTCAACGCATGAAAGTACGCTGCCACAAATGTAGCGATAAATATTTATTAAGCAAGCATTATCGTTCAATAAATGTATTGATTGAATGATATACATTTCATACTTCTATCACTATCTCCTTACTCAATAAGTGGTTACTTCTAATAAAATCATATGCAATTCACAATATATGATTATTTCGCCAACAAGTTTATTTTTCTGTATAGATAGCTGGAGGAAGGACGTATAAAGCTTCTTTGCTATCAGAAATGTTCGTCATCTTAGTCTCTGGATCACCATACCAGAACAGCGTAGATGCATAATCCACTTGTCCGCCATCCCAGCTGATCAGTTCAAAATCGAATTGTAAACGTTCGTTGAACGGTACAATATCCAGATTTCGTGTACGAACAAAGGTGTTGTATCCTCTCGAAGCCTCATCATCTTCCCGTGGCGCACCTCCGAAAGGATTGAAATAAGGATGAATAGGTGCAAAAGTTGTATTATAGTAATCCTCAGTGCCACATCCGAAATGAGAAGGAAACTCTTCATTATCTATCCAAATATGTTCGTCACCCTCGCCATACCAGCGTGGGCAGTGGTTATACAAAGAGAGCATATCACCTTTAAAAACGCCCCTTCCCTGTAAAGTCCCCATATTATAATCCAAACCACGATTTGTTTCCAACCCGTTTTCCTGTTTCCATCCGGCATGGAAATATAGCGTATTGGCATTCCATTTCCATGCAGAAATGCATGCTTCTATCTTAACATTGGCCGAGTTTTCTGAAATGTTCTCAACCTCAATATGAGCTTTCCGTCGGTAAGGCATGACAAAACGTAGTTCCGAATACCCTTTTCCATCCGCTTCCAGATAATAGCTGCGGACAGCTGGAGCCCCCATACCCGCTCCCGTCAAATCACTTAATGGCGCACATACTGTTTGAACACCATCAAATGAGATTTTGACTATCAGACTGCGCATTAATGAAATATAATTAGCGGAGCCAACTTCCGATACGCGAATCGAAAGGCTTCGAACCGCTTTCTCTCCGTCCGGAAGTTCCATCCTTAGAGACGAGTGGGCTGTCAATCTGCTCTCTTTTATTTCGGGATTTTCAGCATAGTTTTTGGGATGCATGAGTTGCTCGCTGATTTTCTGTGCTTTACCTTGCAAAGCCTCTCCGTCTTTAAGGGTAAAAGTCTGAACTTTGGTTTCTTTAAGGAACTTGCGACAAGAAGCATGAAAGAAGTAATCACGATCTACATTGTCTGCCGTTATTTTACAGCTTTGCGCATAAGGGAGGGGATAGTAGAAACTGCTTCCTTGTGTGGTAGAATAGTGTTCATGCTTGTACAATAACCCTTCGGGGATGTCTAGCGGAAATAGAGAAATATCATAAGCCGGAATAAAAATGCGGGCTTCCTTTTCTCCGTCAAAGTAGATACGTAGATTAGCACCGTCGGAGCCACCGGTAGTAAGTATTCGGGTAATTACACCGGGACCTTCTTCATCGAACAATACTTTCTCTACCCGTCCGTTATTGGCTTCGTAACGAACAAATCCTGTATTATCACGATTGGCATGCCAAGAAGGGGTGCCCGGTATTACTGACCTGCGATCATAACTGGACACGTGTTTGGTCGTAAAAACCGGGGCAGGAAAACAAGGTTCGGATTCTACAGAAACCATTTCTTCCATCAATGATTCTAAGGTGATAAAATCTCTGCCCGAAGAGCAAATCGGATCTTTACAGGAATGGAGTGACAAAATAGTCGCAAGGCTGTATAAATATAATAAAGAAGTAGTTCTCATTCGTATGTGATTTTGAAGTTAATGTAAGCTTCGAAAGCAGTTTCTTCATAAATGGTGGCTAATCGCACCGGACGACCGAAACATCCTTCGAACATAGATGTCATTATTTTATCCAATTTGTGTTCTATGATAATGTTATAATAAGTTTTGTATTGATTTTATGAGCGTTAATTGATATTCCAGATTGATTTTAAAGAATATATGTCGGCTGATACTATCTTGATTTGTTTATCTGTGGAGAGAGAATAAAACCGATTGAGTAAATCGGGCATGAAATTAGAGGTAATGACTACTTCACCATCATTACCGAAAATCTCGATGCTTGTCCGATCTACTAAGATACGCAGTTTCATCTTGCCATCGATACTTTTTAATGTGGCTCTACCTAAGTCGGCCCATTTATTGTCTACCGTTGGTCCGTCACAGAAAATCTGTTGTTTATCAGCGTCATAGTATATATTAGCGCCACGAATACCAATTGTAAAAGAAGAAGACCGGGTCATATCGAATTCAAATTGCATATCATATAAGTCGCCTTTCAATTTATTTAATATGTTATTACCTGCCGTAATTGTCTTATTCTTCCATCTATCATATTGATCATAAAGATTACTGATTTCTCTGACAGGGATTCTGTATGCTCTTAATCCATTTGGGGTACTGTGCAGAGTGAGTTCCGTCGGAAAGTTCATCTGTTGTTCAAACGGCATATCCGGATAGCGCTGTGTAGGCATCCATGCGAGATGCAGGCATCTGCCATCGGGGACATTACTCCATGTCATCGCTGCATAGAAGTTCCTGCCAAAGTCTCCTTCCAGTATTCCCGTTTCCGGTTGGAAGTGAGTACCATCGAACGAACCGATCTTATATTTGCCGTTAGCACCATAAAACAGCCATTTAATATTGTTACTGTCTCCGTCAACCGGAAGAGGGAAAAAACCCGGACATTCCGTGACCCCATCAAGCGTCAGAGACGATAGTTGTCTCCAATCCTTTAGATTGTTGGAAGCAAATAGACCGAATTCGCATCCCTTATCCATATAAAGAGACATTATCCATTGTCTGGAGTTCGCATCCCATACCATTTTGGGATCACGGTTGGCTTTATGGATGTTTCGTATGATGGGATTCTTGTCATAGTAAGTAAAGGTCTTGCCAGCATCCGTACTATAAGCGATACATTGTGTACACAGCGGACCTAAGCCATCGTCAGGATGCCCACCGTTGGTTATGAATGCGATGATCGGTTTCTCATCTCCGTTTTGGAAGCCGGTTACGTTGTGTTCATCTACTACGGCAGAGCCAGACCAGCAACCCGCCCATACCTTATGAGGAGTAATGTGGTTCGGAATCTGTTCCCAATGAATCAAATCCTCGCTGATGGCATGTCCCCAGTCTTTGTAAGCACCGGGGCGATGCGGTGGCATATATTGGAAAAACATGTGATATATTCCATCATAATAAATCAAACCATTCGGATCATTCAGCCAGTTCTTCTTGGCAGAGAAATGAAACTGCGGACGATAAGCTTCTGTGTAATATTCAGGCCGACCGTCCTTCAGGTTCTGTACTCCGGAAAGTAGCATGACCTCCTTGTCAGACAAGTAACGATTCCACAAGCCGATGTGATCAATCAAACCATCGAAAACAAATTCCGCTGAAGCGTTGGAAGTGTCGGAATATCCTTCTCCATCCTTGTACTGACCACCAATCAATAACGGACGCCTGTTCCAGTCTCGAATATCGCCTACTGTAACTTCATCATCCCGGAGTTGTCCATCCACATACAATTCGGAAGTTTTTCCGTTAAAACGAAAAATGATGTCGTGCCATAGTGTAAGTTCTTCTCTAGGTATTCTATATTTTAAAAGGTGTGCCCCTGCAATATCATCACTTCCCAATAATACCTCTAGATAAATGTTTTTTCCCTGGGGATTGAAAGCAACATTGTAAGCAAGGCTTTGATCATTACCCGCTTTTGTTAAGATAGGGGTGTAGCCGGTGATATAATTTGCTTTCACTCTGGCCAGAATAGAAAGGTGTTTACCATTTAAGTTCAGTTCATTGTCTGCCCCCTGTCCCGCACTTAGGAAGCCGCCATCGAATTTAGCTACTAAGGCATCCCCTCCCCGGGCTTTAGAAGCATCAGCTTCTTCTCCCTGTAAGGTAATGACGGAAACATTTCCATTCTTCGTGAGCCTGCTGTTCTTTTGTGTAGCATCATTTAAATCTTTGAACGTCCATACGGCTATTGCACCTTTCTTGAAAGGATGATCCGGAGCAGTTCCTAAACAGGAATTTCCATAGATTGCATGACTAAATGGAAACAGGCAGATATATGACGTTATCACATATCTGCTGAATTGTTTTCTTCTGATTGCGGTGTATTTCATATTATACATTGCTAAATATGTTTATTTTTACAGGTTAAACGACATCGCAAATATAATATTTTATTCCCTATATGCAAATAAAATAAATACATATATGATTTACATATGATAATTTTATTATTTACATATATATGTTGTAAAGGGGGATTATATGTAAATAGAAGGAATGACCATCTGTTATTAAAGGATCTTTCATTCGAGTGAAAGTGTAATATCATTCGTAAAAACATCCCTGTCTGATCACCTATACTTCAAGCGGTTACGTTTAATTCATTCTGCAACTGAATTAAAGAAATTTTCATACATAAACTTATCCCCCGACTGAAGGCATTCGACCTCACCGATGAACACCCTGTTGATCACCGAGGAAGCCCCCCTTCATCACCGAGGAAGAGGTCGTTGATCACCGAGGTAAAAATAGGCTATAATATACTTTGATTATCAATCATTTGGCTTTGCATAATTGATATTGCCACACAGAGATCAGCTAACGAAATTTATTGACATAATCCCTGCTGACAGGTCGGTATACGATCCACAGAAATTCGAATTCTTTCAACTTTGCAGTTTCACCGTAACTCCTTTGCCATTTTTGCTGCAACAAACACATTCTTTGCGCAAGGTTCTTTCCTTAAGATTGAAAATAAGTCCCGGATTAAAGTGCTGCCCGTTGATGCGGGTTTCAAAGTGTAAATGTTCTGTGGTAGCACGGCCGGTACGTCCTGTCAAAGCAATAGGCTGCCCAGCCAACACATAATCGCCACTCTCGACCAGATTCTTAACATTATGACTGTAAATAGTTTCAAGCCCTGTAGAGTGACGAACTACTATCACATTGCCATAGGCGGCATAAGGTTTCGACATCCGCACAATACCACTGAACGCAGCACGGATGGTATCTCCGGCACAAGTCTTCAGATCGACCCCACTGTGCCCTCTCCGAGAGCCATAGCCTGAAATCACTTTCGCACCGGGCAAAGGAAAAGAATATTCATTTTCGGCTAAAGAATCAAGATGCAATATCAAACTATTGCCATCAGCGAATAATCCGGGAGTCGCTACCCGGATATGATTAATTTCCATATCCGAGAAACAAGGTTTCTCGGGTAAATCCACCTTCCCTACCATAGCAGCAAGGGTGCATATGATCCAAATCAATGTGTTTTCCATGTAATAAGATGATTGTATGTTTGAAATAATAAGATATTTGTATCAGTCAAAAAACAAAATTTGTGCTTCTTCGGACGATGCATATTTCCTCAATAAGTTCTGAATCATGTCCGCAGCATCTTGAAGCCCTTCTTCCCCACTATAGCCATTGACAATCGCCAATATATGAGTGGTCTCCAGTCCCATTTTGGTACGTTCATTATCACTGGTCGGAGTCCCGATCCCACCTGAAGCATCGCGATATACCGGGAGCCCTTCAATGTTCAACACCCCACGTCCGATTCCTTCGAATGGTTCACCGGGTTTACCGATACCTAGTTCCAAACAGGTTCCTTGAATCTTATCGGCATCAAAACCTCCGATGGAATATCCCGTACGCAGCGAAACAAGATTGATCAAGTCAACTAAAGTGTCAATCTGATACAAGTCGATACCGCGCATCAAACGACGGCGGAGCGCCTCAGCCGAAGGTCGGTAACGTCCTGGATCTTTTCCACATCGCTTATAAGCCTCACGTGTGGCTGCAATGGCCGGTTGTAACTTGATGTCCTCCATCTGGGTGGAAGTGGTCAGTTCTTTCGTAAAAGCAGCGATCTCTTCCCACAATCCTTCGCTGTATGCGGTGTTCTTTACCGCAGCATACACGGCAGCCCCTCTGAAACCGGGACATGCTTCCTTTATTTCTTTAGATACTGTAATTGTAAACATAGTAGTTATTGTATCATTATTCCCGACAGGATACGACCGGATGCAATCCCCAACCGCCTGGCAGAGAAAAATTCTTCCTGTTGCCGATATGTACAGATGCCGGCAATCTCTATTTGGGAAGAAGGGACTCCGAAATCGAGTAATTGCAGACGATTTGCCTCCCATAAATCGATATGTTGTTTCCTTGTTTCCGTATTGCGTCTGGAGATTCGCGACAGATCAAAGCCATTCCGCCTGAAAGCCTCAACCACTTCATCTCCCACTTCGAAGGCTTCCAAAGAGATACTTGGACCGATACATGCTATTACATCTTTGCCCTCCGTCCCATAAACGGCATACATCCGTTCTAAAGCATGGCCGACAATATAGTCCACCGTTCCTCTCCACCCGGCATGTACGGCAGCTACCGCCCGGTGTTGCGTGTCAAACAATAAAACAGGCACACAGTCGGCTGTAGAAATGCAAATGCAACAACCCGGTTCACAGGTCATTACGGTATCGATTCCTTCCAAACTCTCCATCTTTTCTTCTCCGGAAAGAGATAGAAATGCTTCATTTACCACCAGCGACTTTACTCCATGAGTCTGATGAGGAATAATCAATTCACGAGGACGTTGAGGCATTGCCTCAAACAGACGTTCCTGATTCCGGCAAACATGATCGGCCTCATCACCGGCAAAAGGAGAGCAATTGAAAGTGGCATAAGTGCCTTCGCTGCATCCCCCAAACCGTGTGGTCACAAAATGAAAAATGTCGGGATACACGCCAAGAGACCTGTATCCCAACATTCTTTTATCTTCAGTAAGCGAAATCATTTCTCTTCCCAGTCTTCTTCTTCGTATTCGTAATCCAAGTCGTCACCGTCATCCCCCTCTTCATCTTCGTATTCATATTCGATATCTTCGTCCTCTCCCATATCGATCAGTTCCTGTTGCAACTTATTGACATCTTTCGGACGATGGACGATGGCTTCGATCTTATTACTTTCCTTATTAAGTTCTTCCCAGAGGATATCTTTCAATTCCGAAATTCCAAGACCCGAAACGGAAGAAATAAAAACATGGGGAATACCTTCAGGAAGGGTCGGTTCGATCTCGTCCATCAACTCCTGATCGAGCATATCGCTTTTGGTGATGGCAAGTACCCGTTGCTTGTCCAGCATCTCAGGGTTGAAAGTCCTCAGCTCGTTCAACAATATCTCGTATTCCTTACGAATATCGTCACTATCTGCCGGGACCATGAAAAGCAACAGAGAGTTACGTTCGATATGACGAAGGAAACGCAAGCCCAGTCCTTTGCCCTGGCTGGCACCTTCAATAATGCCGGGGATATCCGCCATCACGAATGATTTCCCCTCACGATAGGAAACAATTCCCAAATTAGGTTCCAAGGTGGTAAACGGATAATCGGCAATCTTAGGCTTAGCAGCAGAGATGGCTGAAAGTAAAGTCGACTTACCGGCATTAGGCAGACCGACCAGTCCGACATCCGCCAATAACTTCAACTCCATGATCACCGTCATCTCCTGCATCGGTTCACCCGGTTGGGCAAAACGCGGAGCTTGCCGGGTTGCTGTCTTAAAGTGCCAGTTACCTTGTCCACCGCGACCGCCTTTCAGGAGAATCACCTCCTGACCGTGTTCGGTCACATCACAGATATATTCTCCTGTCTCTGCATTATAAACGACTGTTCCACAAGGAACTTCAATCACTTTATCGGCACCGTCCTTACCGAAACTCCTGTTCTTGCTCCCCGATTCTCCGTGTCCCGCCAAAGCATGACGGTCGTACTTCAAATGGAGCAGTGTCCAGTAATTACGGTTACCGCGTAATATTATATGGCCTCCTCTTCCGCCATCGCCCCCGTCAGGACCGCCGTTAGGAACATATTTCTCACGCCTCATGTGCGTAGATCCTCTCCCGCCTTTACCCGAGCGACAGTATATCTTTACATAATCAACAAAATTCGATTCAGCCATTTCCTTCGCAATTTAATTATTTAAATACTTTCGATAACCTTGCTGATGTCCTCAAAAATACCTTCCATCGTACCAAGACCGTGAATGTGCTGGTATTTACCTTCGCCCTTATAGAATTCTTTTAAAGGCGCGGTCTGAGTATTGTATACAACAAGACGTTTTTTGATTGTCTCCTCGTTATCGTCAGCGCGGCCGGAATCCTTACCACGTTTGATCAACCGGGTCATCAGTTCCTCTTCCGGAACATCCAGGTCAAGCATCACGGAAATATCCTGTCCACGTTCTTTCAACATCACTTTCAACGCTTCAGCTTGCGGAATAGTTCTGGGGAAACCATCGAAAATCACCCCTTTGCTATCTTTAAAACTATCGAATACGTTAGCCAGGATATCGATCATCAGGGCATCGGGAATCAATTGTCCCTGATCGATATAACTTTTAGCAGTTTTACCCAGTTCTGTGCCGTTCTTGATTTCTGCACGCAATACATCTCCTGTAGAGATGTGATTGATGCCATACTTCTCAACAATACGTTCGCTCTGTGTACCCTTTCCTGATCCGGGGGCACCGAAAATTACAATGTTCAACATCTTGTTAGTTATAATTTTAACGATTTACAATTTACCATTCTACTGGCAACACCTATTTATTTAATTTGTATTTGGATCAATCCACAACGGTATAAATATCGGGGTAGTTACGTCCAAAGCCGTCATAATCCAGCCCGTACCCCACAATAAAATCGTTCGGAATACGCATAGCTACGTATTCTATGTTTAAATCTATTTTCAACTTATCCGGTTTTACCAATAAGGAAGCAATATGAATTTCTTTAGGTCCGCGTGTCCCCAAGGTTTCCAGCAACCGTTGCATCGTCAGTCCCGTATCTACAATGTCCTCCACAATGACAACCGTACGTCCCGAAAGATCTTCATTGATGCCGATCACCTCTTTTATCTTTCCGGTGGATGCTACTCCTTGGTAAGAAGCCAACTTTACAAAAGATATCTCACAAGGGATTGTGATGTTCTTCATCAGATCGGCCGTAAACATAAACGAACCATTCAGCACACTGAGAAACAAAGGATTCTTACCTGCCAAATCCCGATTGATTTCATTAGCCACACGAGTCACTTCTCTCTGAATATCCTGTCCTTTAATAGAAACAGTAAATAATTTGTCTTTTATCTGAATGCTATCCATAACCGGTAGTTTAAAAAAGTTGGATGCAAAAATACAATTTTTATTCCAGTCTGATGGGCTAACAGGTTAGAAAAATCGCCCCGTCCTATAAAATCAGTCAAAAAAAAGGGTGACTTCCCAGAGCCACCCTTATAAACTAATATCGCATAAATCACTTGCGGACTACATTCCAAATGCAAATTTATCAATCGTCTGATAAACGATGCTCGCTATTCCCAAACCTACAATTCCTAACACGCAAATAGCCAAACTGATGCGGGTACATGCATCGCTCCGGAAAGTTGGAATAGGATTTTCGGACGGTGTGATATACATGGTCTTTACAATGAGCAAATAGTAATAGAGTGAGATCACCGTATTGATCAACGCAATGAAAACCAGCAAATGGAATCCGGCCTGAAAAGCAGACATGAAAATAAAGAATTTGGAGAAGAATCCGGCAAATGGTGGGATACCTGCCAACGAGAACAGGAACAGGGTCATAACAAATGCCAGTTTCGGATTGGTCTTGTAAAGCCCGGCATATTCCTCAATCGTAAATTTATGGCTACGCAGTGCAACAATGGTAATCACGGCAAAGACTCCTAAATTAGCTGCTGCATAAACCAACACATAATATACCAATGCAGACATGCCCGAGGCAGTACCGCCAATGACTCCCAACATAATATATCCGGCTTGTGAGATACTGGAGAATGCCATTAACCGTTTCAGGTTTTGCTGCCGCAGAGCAAATAGATTGGCAATCGTGATGGACACGATCGTAATCCAATAGAGTACTTCCTGCCAATCGGCCATCATCGGAGCAAACACTTTAATCAAAACAGTTAACAACACAAATGCAGCAGAACCTTTGGAGATCACACTCAGATAAGCAGTTACCACACTGGGCGCACCTTCATATACATCGGCCGTCCACAGATGGAAAGGCACCAAGGAAAGCTTGAAGCCCATACCGGTAAAGAAAAAGACGAAAGCCATCACCTGAAGCATGTTCCCATCGATATGCGCAGGCAGGTCATCAAAATAAAGCGTACCGCAGGTTCCGTAAATCATCGAAAGCCCGAACAATAGCAAGGCACTACTAAAAAGTGCGGTCAGGATATACTTTGCTCCTGCCTCGGCCGAATGGTGACGATACTTATCGAAGGCTACCAACGCTGCCATCGGAACACTTGCCGTTTCCAATCCGATGAAGAACATCAGAAAATGTCCAGCGGAAATCATCAGATACATTCCCAACAGCGTACAGAGAGTCATGATATAAAACTCCCCACGTTTGATAGCGGTATCTTCCAGTTTGAGCCATTCGGCAGCCATGAAGAAAACAACCACCGTACCGATATTCAGTACAGCCTTGATAATGGTCTGCATGGGGGTATACTGGTACATTCCGCCAAAAGCTTCCAAATTGCCGGCAACCGGCACAAGGTTGATCACCGTATGTATAATCATCAGTACAACCGGCAGTATGGTGGCGAAACGTGCCTGTCCGGGAGAATAGCGTTTCTCCGGATTCATAAACAAGTCTGCCAGAAAAACTATTAAGATAACTGCCACTAACGACAGTTCCTCTTTCATATATAAGAATTGCGAATAATCCATTTCTTTAATGATTAACGAGTTAATGATAAATGACCGGTCAAGGTATCAGGTTAGACACTACGGGAAGCACACTCTCGCTGATCATATCACTGATCCAGAAAGGTGCCAAACCAATGCCAGCCACACAAACAATCAGGCAGATAACTGCAAAACGTTCATCCCAGGTTGCATCCGTCAGTTCCAGGTGATGCTTGTTGGTACAAGTCCCATAAAGAATCTTACCTACCAGACGAAGTATGTAAACCGCTGTTATTACGATCGAAGTACATGCTATGATGGTCAGTGTACGATGGAATACATCAAAGTTTTGGAAAGACCCTACGAAGATGGTCATTTCGGCAACAAAACCGCTTAACCCCGGTAAACCCAAGTTGGCAAGTCCGGCAATCACATAGCAGACTGAAAGGAATGGCATGATCTTCATCAGTCCGCTCAACTCCCGGACATCACGGGTATGAGTACGTCCATAGATCATACCGATAAGGGCAAAGAATAATGCCGTCATCAAGCCATGACTCAGCATTTGGAGTACCGCCCCGGTACATGCCGTCTGATTCATCATCAGAATGGCAAAGAGGACGAGTCCGCAATGGGATACGGAAGAGTAGGCGTTGATGTACTTCAAGTCGGTTTGCACACAAGCGGAGAAAGCACCGTAGACAACAGAAATGCCTGTCAGAATCAGGAATATCCAGCTCAGCTCATTGGCAGCCTCGGGCATCAGATACATGGCGATGCGGAAACATCCGTATCCCCCCAGTTTCATCAATACTCCGGCGTGAAGCATGGAAACGGCAGTCGGTGCAGAAGCATGACCGTCAGGGCTCCACGTATGAAAAGGAAACAAAGCTCCCAAAACACCGAATCCCAAAAAAGTGAGCGGAAACCAGATACATTGCTGTGCAAAAGGAATGCTATGCAATCGGGCTATTTCAAGGATATTCATGGTAGTTGCACCTGAACCGAAATAGATGCCTAGAATGCCAATCAACAAAAAGGCGGAACCTCCCATCAACATCAAGGTCAGTTTCATAGCGGCATATTCCTTACGTCCCGAACCCCACACACCGATCAGGAGATACATCGGAATAAGTGCAATCTCATAAAACATGAACATCGTGAACAGGTCGATAGAGATAAAGAAACCGAATACCCCCATGGAAAGCAGCGTGAACCACAAGAAGTATTCTTTCGTCAGCGGCTGCAACCGCCAAGAAGCAAAAGTACCCGTAAAAACGATGACCGCTGAGAGCAGCAACATGGCAACAGAGATGCCATCGACTCCTACGGAATAGGAAATATGAAGTGGCGCATACCACACGGTATCAGCCCGGAAAAGCATTTCGGCCGTGTCACCCCCGGCACGTGCCTGTAAATACCCCACCGTAAGTGCAATGGCGGAAACAAGTAGTGCGGAAGCACCAATGACCATCACCGTACGTATTTGTGCTATATTGCGGCTCAACCAAAGTCCAAGCAGCATCAACAGGGGAATGAGTACGAAAATTGATAAAATATTCATAGCTTATTTACTAATTACAAGTTACTGTTTAGAGAATCAACAGGAGTATCAATGCCAATGCCCCGCAAAGGAACACATAAGCATATTGTTGTACCTGCCCGCTTTGCAAACCACGGATGGAATCACTGGCTGCATTGGCTGCCCATGCCATAAAGTCAAACGTTCCGTCAACAACATGACGGTCGAACCAGGCAATGGGACGGGAAATACAACGGAAGATAATCCGATGAGTGATAAACTGGTAAACCTCATCTATGTAAAAACGGTGATAAGCGGCCGTCCACAAACCTGAGAAACGACGTTGCAAACTATCGGCCAGTTGCTGGCGTGGACTGAGATACATGCAAGTAGCAACCGCAATGGAAGCAAGGGCTATCACCACACTGGTAGTCGCTATCGCTGCATCGAGATGAATCGTATAGCTTTCTCCGTTTGAAGAGATGAAGTGCCCGAAAGGAATAAATCCACCCACACAAGTCACTATCGCCAGAAAAATTAATGGAATAGTCATCGCCAATGGGCTTTCATGAGGTTTATGAGCAGCATGAAGCTCTTTATTTTCTTTTCCCCAGAAAATTCCATAATAGAGACGGAACATATAGAAAGCGGTCATCGCAGCAATTACCGTCATAATCCAGCCCATCACCGGACTGAACTGGAAACAAGCCGTCAGTATCTCATCTTTCGAGAAGAAACCGGAGAAAGGAGGAATACCTGAAATAGCCAGACAGGCAATTAAAAAAGTAATATGCGTGACAGGCATGTATTTCCGCAAGCCTCCCATAGCCGACATCTCATTAGAGTGGACGGCATGAATGATACTACCTGCACCCAGGAACAGAAGTGCTTTAAACATGGCGTGTGTGAAAAGGTGGAACATGGAAGCCATGTAACCCAACCCACCGTGATGCGGATTCATGGAAGTACAAACTCCTAATGCCACAATCATAAACCCGATCTGTGAAATGGTAGAGAAGGCAAGCACACGTTTGATGTCGCTCTGCACACATGCCACCGATGCCGCATAAAAAGCGGTAAACGCACCTACATAAGCTATCCAATGCAATACATCGGGCGCATAAGCAATAAACAAGGGGAACATGCGAGCCACCAGATAAACACCCGCAACAACCATCGTTGCTGCATGAATCAGCGCGCTGACCGGTGTAGGGCCTTCCATAGCATCGGGCAACCAAATGTGCAACGGGAACATGGCACTCTTTCCGGCACCTCCCACAAACATCAGTCCCAACGCTAACGGCAACATCGAAGCACCACCGCTAATCAACGAAACCGTATCCGGTGTAAACCCGAACGTGCCTCCATAATATCCGTAAATCAAAATACCGATAAGGAAGCCTAAATCGGCAAAACGGGTCACGATGAAAGCTTTCTTGCTTGCAGCAATGGCAGCCGGTTTGGTATAATAAAAACCGATAAGCAGGTAAGAGGATACTCCCACCAACTCCCAGAACAGATACATCTGGAAAATATTGGTAGCTACCACCAATCCCAACATAGACATAGTGAAGAGGCTCAGGAAAGCATAATAACGCTGAAATCCCTTCTCCCCCTTCATGTAGCCGAAAGAATAAATGTGTACCATCAGTGAAACGGTGGAAATGACTATCAGCATCATCACCGAAATAGGATCAATCAAAATACCCAGATTGAATGTCAATGTTTCAGAGAACGGCAGCCATTCAATATTATAAGGTATAAGCGTAGCAAATGTGCCGTCTTCCAGTCGTGGAGCTGAAAAATATTGTACGGCAACCGCATACGACAATACTGCCACCACTCCCAGCACCGAAGTGCCGATGATACCGGCCGTACGATGTGTCATCCACTTTCCTCCGATACCTAGCAGAAGGAAGGAGAAGAAAGGAAGAAGGAGTATAAAAATAGTATATTCCATATCTTTTTAATTATTCATTATTCATTACTTAGTTTACCATTTCATATCATCGAGTTTCTTCACCTGGATGCTTCGGATATTCCGGTAAATATTGATCATAATCGCAATGGCAATGGCCGTCTCCGCGGCTGAAATGGCGATGGAGAACAACGCGAAGAAATATCCTTCCAGACCGTCCGGGAAGAGGAAACGGTTGAACACGGCAAAGTTGATATCGGTGGCATTAAGCATCAATTCGACGGAAATCAAAATTGCCAACGTGTTACGACGTGTAAAGAAGCCGTAGATTCCGGCAAACATCATAATGGTAGAAACCACCAGATAGTATTCCATGTGTATCATCATATCTCTTTCCTCCTATCTTTTACGTGCAATTAACAATCCGCCCACGATACAAGCCAATAGCAGAATGCTGACTGCCTCGAAAGGTAATATATATCCATACTTATCGCCGGACAGCAATGCGTGTCCAATGGTTTTTATAGTTATCTCCACCGGTTCGGGATCTCCTGTCGGGACAAAGCGGTGAGTCAAGGTAATGAACAGTACAATGATTGCACCGGCTACCGTCGTACCCAGTCCCGCCAGCCATTTACCGCGTTTCAACCGTTCGTCACGATCGCCTTCTCCACTGGTCAGCAGGATGGAGAATACATAGAGTACTACGATACCACCGGCATATACCATCATCTGTACCGAAGCCAGAAATGTGTACCCCAACAGGAAATAGATACCTGCCGTGCCGAAAAGCACAAAAAGCAGGTAAGTGGCGGAACGCACGATGCGCTGCGTCGTCACCGTCAGGATGCACATCACTGAAATGAATGCTGCCAGGAAATAAAATACAACTGTTTCAAGAGTTAGTTCCATGTTATATTTACATATTACGAATTACAAATTACTTGGATTGCCCGCTGAGGGAGCAACGGTTTTCTTTTTCTCTTCGACATGACTACCTTCATGGTTCAGCTTCAGCACAAGTTTTGAACGGTCGAAAACGGCATGTTCAAAATTCTGGTCGAACGTAATGGCGTCATGCGGACAAGCGTTGACACAGAGCTGGCAAAAGATGCACGAGCCCAAATCATATTCATACCGGGCTAGTATTTTCTTCTTCTTTCCGTCTTCGGTCTCAATGGTTTCACTGATCACACGGATCGTGTCGTTCGGGCAAGCGTTCTGGCACAAACCACAAGCAATACAATGATGCTCATTAGCAGCATTGTGGGGCATCGTCAACGTACCACGGAAGCGATCGAACATTTTCAGTTCTTTCCGGTTTTCGGGATATTGCTCCGTCACTTTCTTGCGGAAGTACACCTTGATGGAGGTTTTCATACCGATCAGCAAACTACCGACAGCATGGGTTAACCCTCCTAAATATGTATATTCTTCATTTTTCATAATCAATTATCTTTATCATTTACCTAACCGGTTCTGTCACCTTGTTGTTAGAAATGCAGATTAAATACTACGATGATCACCATCAGCAGCAGGTTCAACAGAGAGATCGGCACCAGATATTTCCACTCAAGTGCCAAAATCTGATCAATTCGCAGACGGGGAAATGTCCACTTCACCCACATCAACAGGAATACAACGAAGAAGGCTTTTGCAAAAAACCAGATAAAGCCTGGGATATAATCCATCACTGCATTGAAACCGTCCAGTCCGGAAATATACAACGGCATCCATCCTCCGAGGAAAATGGTAGCGGCTACGGCCGACACGATAAATAAATTCAGATATTCTGCCAGGTAGAAGAATCCGAAGTGCATTCCCGAATATTCGGTATGATAACCGGCTGTCAATTCCGATTCTGCCTCAGGAAGGTCGAACGGCCCCCGGTTACATTCTGCATTTCCTGCAATCAGATAGATAATGAAAGCGATAACTGCCGGAATATGTCCCTTGAATATGAACCAGCCATTGGCTTGTGACTCAACAATTTCAGAAAACTGCATGGTTCCCATCAATACTACCATCGTGAGGATACTCAATCCCACAGAGAGTTCGTAACTGATGATCTGCGCCCCACTACGCATAGCTCCAATAAGTGAGAATTTATTGTTCGATCCCCATCCGGCCAGCAAGATGCCGACCACACCGATACTGGAAGCTGCAAGCAAGAAAAAGACACCGACATTAAAATCGAGAACTTCCATACCCTTATTTACAGGCAGGCAGGCAAACGTCAGGAACGAAGCGATGATCACCATAAACGGTGCGAGGTTATAAAGAAATTGATCGGCTCCTTTCGGATTGAAAATCTCCTTTGTCAGCATCTTCAACACATCGCAAACGACCTGAATGCTACCCCACTTTCCTACACGGTTGGGACCAAGGCGGCATTGGAAAAATCCGCACACCTTACGTTCCATATATATCAATATAATGGCAAGAACGGCATACATCAATACGATGCACACTCCTATTACCACGCATTCAATGAATACAGCCAATCCTTCCGGCATGAGGGAAGTCAAAGTCTGGTGTATCCAATTTGTTACAATACTAAAGTCAAACACGTTATTTAGATATTAATTGTTTAGTGAAAAACGATTACCTGTCGATATCCGGCACTACATAGTCCAACGTTCCTCCGATGGCTATCAGGTCGGCAATTTTCGCTCCACGGCAAATGGTGTCTACCACACTGACCAATGGCAAACCTGTGGAACGGTAGTGCAGACGGTAAGGATATTTATCTCCACGACTCTCAAGGTAAACACCGAATTCGCCACGGCTCCCTTCAACGGCAGCATAATAAGATCCTTCCGGCACACGGATAATCGGTTTCATCTTCTCCTGATAAGCTCCTTCCGGAATGTTGTCTATCAATTGTTCGATGATAGAAAGACTCTCCATGATCTCATCCATACGTACCATGTAACGGGCAAACGAGTCACCTTCGGTGCGGACAATTTCTTTAAAATCAACCTTATCATATACACCGTAAGGCATCCGTTTGCGAACATCACAAGCCCAGCCGCTGGCACGTCCCGTACCTCCGGTAGCACCGAATGAGATAGCATCCTCTCTCGAGAGTACACCTACCCCTTTCAGACGACTCTGTGCTATGACATTGCCCGTAAACAAATCATGGTATTCATGAATGATCCCCCGCATGTAAGGGATGAACTCTTTCACCCGTTTCACGAAGTTAGGGTGCAAATCAGCCTGCACACCGCCAATGGTGTTGTAGTTCATTATCAACCGTCCGCCACAAGTCTCTTCAAAAATATCCAGTATTTTCTCCCTGTCGCGGAATCCGTAAAAGAAAGCGGTTAAGGCTCCCAAGTCCATGGCAAGGCATGAATAGAAAAGCAAGTGCGAATCGATACGCTGCAACTCGTCCATAATGGTACGAATATACTTCACACGCTCGCTCACCTCTACTCCCATCGCTTGCTCAATGCACATGCACAAAGCATGACGGTTCTGCTGGGCACCCAGATAATCCAAACGATCCGTGAGTGCCAAAGTCTGCGGATAAGTAAGACTCTCATTCATCTTTTCAATGCCCCGGTGAATATAACCACAGTTCGCATCGATCTTACGGATGATTTCACCCTCAAGTGACACCCGGAAACGAAGTACACCGTGCGTAGCAGGATGCTGCGGACCTATATTGACTACATACTCTTCATCCCCGAAAAGCAGTGCCTCCTTGTTCTTCACGGTTCCGTCAGGATTCAGTTCTATTTCCGTGGTCGTATCGATCGTTTCTTCATTTGTCATCCGAAGGGGATTTTCCTTTTCAGGATCATTATCCTTACGCAGCGGGTATCCCACCCAGTCATTACGCAGGAAAAGACGACGCATATCAGGATGCCCGGCAAAGATGATACCAAAGTAATCGTATACTTCGCGCTCATTCATTTCGGCAGCTCGCCAAATATCACAGACTGAAGGCAATTCCGGACTTTCGCGGTTGATTGTGGAGGTTTTTACCACCATACGTTCTCCCGTGGTTGTAGATTCAAGGTGATAGACCACACCCAATCCACGAACTGTCTCCGGTGAATCCTTCTCATCCGGTTCTCCCCAATCCATTCCGGTGAGACTTTCAAGAAAGTCCATTTTCTTTTCGTTCCTCAACCGCACCATTTCCTCGTGCAGCGCAGTAGGTTCAATATATTTTATGTCTTGCATATACTTTTCCAATTAATGAAAAAACCGTATTCTTCATTCTTCATCCAAATGAGGCATTTTCTCTTTCCGGTTCGTTCCTCCAAAGAATTTTTCTATCTTCACTTTACGCTGCAACTGCATCATGCCGTAATAGAAAGCTTCCGGTCTCGGCGGACAGCCGGGAATGTATACATCGACCGGCAAAATCTTGTCGACACCATTGAGTACATGATACGACTTCTTAAACGGACCTCCGCTCACGGCACAACCACCTACGGCAATCACATATTTCGGATCGGCCATCTGATCGTACAATCGCTTCAATACCGGAGCCATCTTATTCGTAATCGTACCGCACACCATGATCATATCCGCCTGACGGGGACTGGCACGTGCTACTTCAAACCCGAAGCGGGCCATGTCATAACGAGCGGCACCCAATGCCATAAATTCGATTCCGCAACAACTTGTTGCAAAAGTAAGCGGCCACAACGAATTGCTGCGCCCCCAGTTGACGAGGTCGTCCAATACTCCGACAAAGACGTTTGCCCCGCCCTTGTTGAGTTCCCGAACCAACTTCTCCAACGATTCATTATCGACAAATTCCTCATAAGGGATATCTTTGATTTTCGGCTTTTTCATTACTTCCATTCCAAAGCTCCTTTCCGCCAGGCATAAGCCAGACCCAAAACTAATATTACTATAAAGAAAATAACGCTCATCAGCGCTTGTACACCCATTTGGCGCACAACTACTGCCCACGGGAAGAGGAATACCGTCTCCACGTCGAACATAAGAAACAGAATGGCAAACAGATAATAACCCACGCGAAACTGCATCCATGACTTACCGCGCGTAGGAATACCACATTCATAGGCTTCAAACTTTTGCTCATTGTATGAACGGGGAGAAATCGCCCTTGACAAAGCGATAACAACGCCAACGAAGGCTATAGCCGTCAACAACACAACAACTAACAATGTAAAATTCATACTCTTATATGTGTTAGGTTTATAGTTTACTATATAATAAGAGGAGAGAGAAAAACGGACACACACCGTCGCATATGTCAAATTTATCTTAAAAGGGGTTCTATCATTAAATCACAATCTTCCGCTGCCCGTAGATATACTCTACAACAGGATCTATCGGATCGTGTGTATATAAATGTGATGAATAATCATTGGATGGAGGAATAATTCCCCTGAATTCACGCATTCGCGTGGATAGACGCAGGAAACTTTTATCGGTTGGCACGTGCGAAAGATCTGCATGTTCCATATCACAGGACAGTACCGAATAAAGATGATAGAATTTATCAATGGCATTACGCATAGGCCGAGCTTGCGAAACATAACAAATATCAGACTGCGAAACTTCAGGTATACAAAGCTTATCTGTTGCTTCCGACATTACCGAATGAAGCAACAAAACTAATACAAATAAGACACCATATTTTAAGCTTTGTTTCATGTTCTACTTATAAACGGCTGCAAATATAAAATTTATATTTATTCTTTTTGCAATCTCTGCATGACAAAAAAGTTTTTTTAGCACTCCAAACCAAGAAACCTCCTTGACCGTCTTAAAGAAAGATTTTTCACCTTAATTCTTCTTCCAGAAATCCGAACTAAATAATAATAATACAGTGAAAAGCTCTAACCGACCCAATAACATAAGAAATGACAAGAGCCATTTAGCCAAATCGGGAAGCATGTTCCATGAATATGCAGGACCGCACAATCCTAGTCCGGGTCCCATATTGCCAAGACTCGAAATTGTACATCCTAAAGCTTCCAACAGCCCCACTCCCATCCACATGAGTGCCAATGTTCCGACTATAATCAACAAAGCATACAAGAACGAGAAAGCCAACACTGTAGATCGGATGGAGGGAGAAATCACCTGTTTGTTCACACGTACCGGAAGTACCGCATTAGGATGAGTGATATGTTTGAATTCATTTTTCGATATCTTGCCGAGTATCAACAAGCGAATACATTTCATCCCCCCCGTCGTACTGCCCGCGCATGCTCCCATAATCATCACGACAGTCAAAACTCCCCATAGCACGGGTGCCCAAGTCATATAATCAGCAGTAGCAAACCCCGTGGAAGTATGCAAAGACGCAACCTGGAAAAAAGACTTACGGAAAGCCTCTTCCGCGTCCATGGAACTTGTATAATAAAGTACTATGGCAATAAATAAGGTAATCAGCGTAACCGACCAGAAATACCACCGCAGTTCAGCATCATGTGCCACTTTTTTGAACTTTCCATCCACGAATAACAACAACAATGTAAAGTTGATCCCGGACAGAAACATAAAAACACCAATTACATATTCTATATAAGGAGAATGATAATACTCAATACTTGCTTGTTTGGTTGAAAAGCCACCAGTACCCGTAGTAGTAAATGCGTGACATACACTGTCGAACGGACTCATGCCCCCAATCATCAAAAGGATAATAAGTGCCCCTGTCAGTCCAGCATAAATGCCCCAAATCCATTTAGCTGTAATGCCAATGCGCGGATGAACTTTGTCATGCGTAGGGCCACTGGCTTCGGCTGCAAATACCTGAATCCCTCCCACACCAAAAATAGGCAACACGGCAATTGTAAAAAACACGATTCCCAATCCACCGATCCATTGTGTCATACTTCTCCAAAAGAGTAAACCGTGGGGCAACCGTTCTATATCATCAAGTATGGTAGCCCCGGTACTGCTAAAGCCGGACATGGTCTCAAAAAAAGCATTCGTTACAGAGGGAATATATCCGCTCAACCAGAAAGGGAGCATTCCAAAAAGCGAAAATGCAATCCAAGCTACGGTTACGATGACATATCCGTCACGCCGTCCCAATTGCTTCTCAGCTCCACGTCCGATGAGTAAAAAAAGAAATCCGACAAATGCCGTAATTCCCCCGGATTGGAGGAAACTCATCAAATCATCCTCCCGGTAAAACAACGAAACTCCTGCGCAACTTAGCAACATGAGGGTTTCTATCAGTAGCAGAAACCCCATGATGCGGTATATTATTCTTGAGTTTATCATAATAATTGGCAATCAACAGCCAGTTGTTGACTAATTAAAGAATTTTTCTATCTTTTTTATCATCATGCTCAGACAGAATACTACTACGTGATCTCCTGCTTGAATCTGTGTATCACCTGTAACCAATATACCTTCTCCAGCACGTATCATACCACCGATAGTCGTCCCTTTCGGTAGGCCCAAATCTTTTATCAGATGTTTCGTGATTTTCGAGCCTTCTTTTACTGTGAATTCCGCTACATCGGCATTGGCGAATGTCAGACATTTCACATTACTTACATCCGCATCCAGCATCATCTGGTAGATATGACTGGCGGCAATCATCTTTTTATTGATCACCGTACCGATATCGAGGCTTTCCGCCATGCCGATGTAATCGATATTTTCCACTTCGGCAACAGTCTTCTCCACTCCCATACGTTTGGCAGCGAGACATGCAAGGATATTTGTCTCAGAATTCCCTGTCAGAGCGACAAAAGCTTCCGTGTTTTTCAATCCCTCTTCAATCA
Source organism: Jilunia laotingensis (assembly GCF_014385165.1). Classification (NCBI taxonomy): domain Bacteria; kingdom Pseudomonadati; phylum Bacteroidota; class Bacteroidia; order Bacteroidales; family Bacteroidaceae; genus Jilunia; species Jilunia laotingensis. The sequence goes on from NZ_JACRTF010000001.1 coordinate 185,484, forward strand.
GAAGATCCATATCCCGGCCATCACCGTTTATGATCATCGTTCGGTCGTCCAACAATTCCGTCAACCGGTTGCAACGGTTTATATCGATATCAATAATCTTGACCTGCATATAATCGGGCACATACTGGGCGGTTCGAACGGCTATACGGCTACCGCCCATAATCATCACATTTCGTACGTCGGGATAATCTTCTTTTCCAGCGATCTTACGTATATAAGGGATGTATTTACGGGTAGTGGTAAAGTAAACGATATCGTTCAGTTTTATCACATCATCCCCTCGGGGAATGATCGTTTCGGTTCCACGCTTAATGGCTACTACGTGATACGGGATGCTCGGACCGCCTAACTGATGAAGAGGAATATCCAATATCTCCGCTGTATCACGCATCTTGGCACCAATCAATATCAATGCGCCTCCACAGAATTCCCACCACTGGCGTACCCAGCTCATCTTCATGGATGATACGATTTCTTTCGCAGCCAGCATTTCCGGATAAATCAACGAATCTACACCCAAGTTACGGAAAAATTCTTTGTTTTTGGGTAAGAGATACTCGTAGTTATCAATGCGGGCTACAGTTTTCAACGCGCCAAGGTTGTGCGCCAACATGCAGGCCGTCATATTACGGCTTTCATCCGGTGTAACAGCGATAAACAAATCGGCTTCCTTCACACCTACGTCTTTCAGACCGGATATAGAAGAAGGAGAAGCCGTCACCGTCATTAAATCGAAGTTATTACTCAGCGCACTGAGCTTTTCCTCATCATCATCCATCAATATGATGTCCTGCTTCTCACGTGACAATAATTTAGCTAAATGTGTGCCCACATTTCCGGCACCCGCGATGATTATCTTCATTGCAATTTATTCTTCATTTCATTCACCAGCTCCGACCATTACCGGAGATTTCAGTTTTTCCAGTATTCCCTCTTCATCCATTCCACAAAGATGATACAACTGAGCCACCGTGCCATGTTCAATGAACTTATCGGGTATACCGATACGGCGTATTTCAGGCTTATAGTCATGGTCGTTCATAAATTCCATCACAGCACTGCCCATACCGCCAGTGATCACACCATCTTCTACGGTCAGGATATACTTAAACTTTCTACCGACCTCGTGCAAGAGTTCTTCATCCAAGGGCTTGATGAAGCGCAAATCATAATGGGCAATACTCAGCTCGTCATCCTCAGCTTCCGCACGGGCAATAGCCTTGGCGGCAATATTGCCTATCGGGCCGATAGTAATGACTGCCAGACTGTTTCCCTCTTTCAGCTTCCGGCCTTTTCCGACAGGAATTTCTTCCAACGGGCACATCCAGTCGACCAATACACCGCGACCGCGGGGATAACGTATCACAAAAGGACCTTTATCGGGTAATTGAGCCGTATACATCAAGCGACGCAACTCCTGTTCATCCATTGGTGAGGATATGGTCAAGTTGGGTATAGGGCGCATGTACGCCAAGTCGAACATTCCGTGATGAGTCGGGCCGTCCTCTCCTACCAAGCCCGCACGATCAAGGCAGAACACTACCGGCAATTTCTGGAGTGCTACATCATGAATCACGTTATCATATGCCCTTTGCATAAATGAGGAGTAGATATTGCAAAAAGGTTGCATGCCATCCTTTGCCATACCCCCGGAGAAAGTTACGGCATGTCCTTCGGCAATACCGACATCAAAGGCTCTGTCCGGCATCTTTTCCATCATAAAACACATGGAACATCCGGACGGCATGGCGGGGGTCACTCCGACAATGCGCGGATTGAGTTCTGCAAGCTCTACTAATGTATGTCCGAACACATCTTGGAACAATGGGGGCAATCCTTTCGAACTGGCAACAATGCGTTTCCCCGATTTCGGATCAAAACGCCCCGGTGCATGCCAGATGCCGGGATATTTTTCCGCAGGTTCGAAACCTTTTCCTTTCGTAGTATGCAGGTGGAGTACCTTCGGTCCTTCCATATCCTTGATATCACGCAGAATGCGGGCAATATTCTTCACATCATGCCCGTCTATGGGACCGAAATAGCGTATGTTCATCCCCTCGAAAATATTCTGCTGTTGCGCAACGAGGGATTTCAGGCTATTGCCTAACCGGATCAATGCTTTCCGTCGTTCTTCATTGAGTATCCCCATTTTAAAAAGCAAGCGGGAGATCTTAAACCGTAATTGATTATAGCGGTTGGAAGTTGTCAGGTTAAACAGATATTGTTTCATGCCACCCACACTACGGTCGATGGCCATATCGTTATCATTTAATATAATGAGCAGATTATTAGGAGTCGAGGATACATTATTCAATCCCTCAAAAGCCAGACCGCCTCCCATGGAACCATCGCCAATTACTGCCACGACATGGCGATCCGGTTCTCCTTTCTGCCTGGCGGCTACAGCCATTCCCAATGCTGCCGAAATAGAATTAGAAGCATGACCGCAGGAGAATGTATCATACTCGCTCTCTTCGGGTGAAGGGAAAGGACGTATTCCACCCAACTTACGGTTGGTAGAAAACCGATCACGTCTTCCTGTCAATATCTTATGCCCATAAGCCTGATGGCCCACATCCCATACAATACGGTCATAAGGTGTATTGAAGACGTGGTGCAAAGCAACAGTCAATTCTACTACTCCCAAGCTTGCAGCAAAATGACCGGGATTGGTAGACAGCTCCTTTATGATATCCTGCCGTAATTCATCACACACTTGTGGAAGCTGATCAGGAGCGAGTTGCCGCAAATCAGCAGGCGTGTTAATGACGTTTAGCAAGCTATTTGTAGTTTCCTTCTTCATGATTCGACTGAATTAGTATGCAAAAATACGAAAAGAAAAGGAAAGATATTCGCTTTTACTACGAAAAAAGGAATTAGGAAGTGACTTAACCAATAAGAAACAACCTTTTCCTCCGAGGAACACAAATTATCTTCGGAGGAAAGTCGGTTTTCCCCCGAAGAAAGTCAGCGTTTCTTAAATATTGAAACAAACTGCCTTTATACAAATTCTCTTTTCTCCCAAAATATTGCCTATATTTGCGTGTCAAATTCAAAAACTGCAAAATCATGAAGATATTCCCGAGCAGCAGCATCAAAAAGCTGGATGCATACACCATTGAACACGAACCGATTCAGTCCATACAACTAATGGAAAGGGCAGCCACTGCACTGACCGAAGCCATCTGCAGCAGATGGGACACGGAAACACCGGTTGTCGTATTTGCCGGTCCCGGAAACAACGGAGGCGATGCGTTAGCCGTAGCCCGCATGTTAGCTGAAAAAGGATACAAAATAGAAATTTTTCTGTTTAATACGAAAGGGGAACTTTCACCGGACTGCCAGGAAAACAAGGAGCTACTCGAAATAATGGATGAAATCAAATTCCACGAAATAACCTCTCAGTTTGCTCCACCGACCTTGACCGTAGACCATCTTGTCATCGATGGGCTGTTCGGCTCCGGTTTAAATAAACCTCTCAGCGGAGGATATGCAGCAGTTGTGAAATATATCAACGCATCTTCCGCCACAGTGGTGGCGATCGACATCCCTTCAGGTTTAATGGGAGAAGAAAATACATTTAATGTCAAAACGAATATCATACGCGCGGACGTGACCCTTAGCTTACAACTTCCTAAACTATCTTTTCTTTTCGCCGAAAACGCAGAATTTATAGGAGAATGGGATTTACTCGACATCAACCTGAGCCAGGAAGGCATTGAAGAACTAGATACCAACTACGAAATGCTGGAAGCAGAAGATATCCGTTCGCTCATCAAGCCACGCAATAAGTTTGCACACAAAGGCAGCTTCGGACATGCACTGCTAATCGCTGGTTCACGCGGCATGGCAGGAGCCTCCGTATTAGCTGCACGAGCCTGTCTACGGTCGGGCGTAGGACTACTGACCGTACATGCCCCCATCTGTAACAATGATATCTTGCAAACCGCTATACCGGAGGCTATTGTAGAACAGGATGTCAGTGAGATCTGCTTTGCGGTGCCTACCGATGCAGACGATTACCAAGCAATAGGTATCGGACCGGGATTGGGTCGAAGCGAAGAAACAGAAGCTGCACTTCTGGAACAATTAAGTAGCTGCCAGACACCTTTAGTAGTAGATGCGGATGCCTTGAACATACTTGCCAACCACCGTCACGCACTGAACAATCTTCCGAAAGGCTCCATTCTCACCCCCCATCCAAAAGAATTGGAACGTCTCGTGGGCAAATGCCAAGACTCCTACGAACGTCTTACCAAGGCCATTGAACTTGCCCATACGGCCAAAGTGCATATTGTGTTGAAAGGTGCCAATTCTGCCATCATCACGCCTAATGGGAAATGTTTTTTTAATCCCACAGGAAATCCGGGTATGGCCACAGCCGGAAGCGGTGATGTATTAACCGGTATCATTCTGGCACTCCTTGCCCAAGGATATGCTGCAGATGAAGCAGCCAAGATAGGAACGTTTGTCCACGGACTGGCAGGTGACTTCGCCCGAAAAAAAACAGGAGTTATCAGCTTGATGGCTGGAGATATTATCAACAATCTTCCTACTGCCTGGAGGGCTGTAAGCGAATAAAGGTTAAGAACTTATGGATTTCCGAATAACTTCATTAACTTTGTTTTCAGAAATCAGTTAAAAACAGAGAGCAAGTATGAAAAGACTTATTATAACAGCAGGATTATTAAGCGCCACAGTCATAGGCTTCGCACAGACAGAAGTCGTAGCGGGTGTTATGCGCGGAAAAGACTATGGAGTGACCTATGCACTCCCTAAAACACAGATAGAGGTTGAAGTTAAAGTCAATAAAGTAAATTTTACTCCGGGTGAGTTCAGTAAATATGCCGATCGCTATTTACGCCTAAGCAATGTATCATCCGATCCCGAAGAATATTGGGAATTAGTGAGTGTAAAGGCTCGTCCTGTCGGCATACCCGATAGTGAAAACGTCTATTTCGTAAAGATGAAGGATAAAACCGTGGCTCCATTAGTAGAATTGACAGAAGACGGCATCATCAAATCCATTAATATGCCATTGGACAACAAGAAATCGATTCCTGCCACACCGGTCGTACCTGCTTTGAAAAAGAGTTCCAACCCACGCGACTATTTGACAGAAGAAATTCTGATGGCTAACTCTACGGCAAAAATGGCAGAACTGGTCGCAAAAGAGATTTATAGCATTCGTGAAAGTAAAAACGCACTCGTACGAGGGCAGGCCGATTTTATGCCTAAAGACGGTGCGCAACTCAAACTGATGCTCGACAACCTTGAAGAACAGGAACGCGCCATGACAGAAATGTTTTCAGGCGTTCGCAACAAAGAAGAAAAAACATATACCATCCGCCTAACTCCTAATAAAGAGATCAATAACGAAGTGGCATTCCGCTTTTCCAAAAAACTAGGCATCGTAGCTAACAATGACTTGGCAGGCGAACCAGTGTACATCAGTTTGAAAGATCTCAAAACAATCAATATTCCTCAGGACGATGGTAAAAAGAAGGTAGAAGGCATCGCATATAATGTGCCGGGAAAAGCTTTAATAGTTTTGAGGGAAGGTAAAAACACCTTGTTTGAAGAGGAGGTACCTGTCACTCAATTCGGCACGGTAGAATACTTGGCTCCGGTAATGTTCAATAAGAACACTGTAACCAAAGTTCTGTTCAATCCGACTACAGGCGGATTGGTGAAAGTAGAGCGTGAAGAGACCAAATAATAATTAGTTTTTTAAACAAACATTAAAGATGGGTGGTGAAGGACATATGCTTGACATGATTCGACGGTTGGAGGAGGGTCGAACAGCCTCCAAGCTGAGACGGGAACGAACCAAAGAGAAGATGAAACATGCCCAAGCAGGAGAACCTTTTCCACTTCCCGATACCACACCGGAGGAAATGGGGCGTATCATCCGCCAAACGGAAGAAAAGAAAGAAGCTGATAATCGCTATTTTGTATATGGTACCCTGATCGTCATTGGTGTTTTTATAGTATGTGCCGTTATCTTATGGGCACTTTTCATTCGCTGACGGCCAATTTGATTAATCCGTCCTTTTGCAACCGGATAAAATAAGTAAGGATACGAGACTCGTAGTTCTCTTCATGATTGAAGTGATCTGCGAGTCTTTCTATAATTTCCCTGACCGTAGACCGCCCGTCAATCTGTTCCCAAACAGCAGACCCATGTTCCTCCAAGCGGACATGTATATCAGGCGACATTCCTTTAGGCAATAAAAATCGTTGCATCCATTTTTTCTTGAACCGAGGGAGAGCGATGACTATAGTGCCATCGTTCTCTCTCCCAGTTGTAATAGCCGGATTATGGAAAGGGATTGTATCCAAAAGATTTATTTTCTCTTTCGAACCCATTCTTTATTCCTTAATATTAGGCAATTCAAGACCGTAACCTTTCTTCTTATCTTCAGCCTTCAACATAAATCCCAAGATCAGAGCAAAAACGCCCAATGAAGCAAAGACAAGCATCGGAACGGTATAGTTATATTCCAAAGGATTGGTTACACCCGGATTTGAAGACTGAATTACAGAACCAATGATCATCGGGAAAGCGTATAAACCAATATTTTGTATCCAGAAAATAACCGCATAAGCCGATCCCAATAAACGGCTATCCACCAGTTTAGGGACAGAAGGCCACAAGGCAGCAGGTACAAGGGAGAACGAAATACCCAAAAGAACAATTCCCAAATAAGCAACTAATACGGACTGCGTAGCAGGTAATAATAAAGCGAACGACAAATGACAGACAATCATCAAAACAGCACCTAAAATCAACATCGTAGCACCTTTTCCTTTTTTGTCAAGGAAATTACCGAGGAACGGAGTGATGGCTGCTGCTCCCAAGGGGAACACAAAGAAAATCCAACCAGCTTGTTCTGCCGAAAAGCTCAGATTACATTGCAACATATTAATAGCATATTTCTGGAAAGGGAAAATAGCAGAATAATAAAGTACGCACAAAAGTGCCACTAACCAGAATACTTTAGAAGAAAATATCTTACCTAAATCGCTTACCTTAAACGGATCATCCTTTTCCTCATCATTCTCTCCCAACTGTTTTTCCAGTTTTTTATCCATAAAGGCATAACAAATGAAAGAAATCAATCCTATCAATAATAAAAGAACTGCAACGGCTACGGGACGGGATACGCTAACCGGATCGATAGATGCCAATACCGGTGAACCCAAGACAACTACCGCCACGCCAATACGGGCAATTGCCATTTCAACGCCCATTGCCAAAGCCATCTCTTTTCCTTTAAACCATTTGACGATACCACGTGAAACCGTGATTCCAGCCATTTCAACACCACACCCAAAAAACATGAAACCGATAGCCGACATTTTGGCAGAAGCAGGCATACCGTCAAAGAAAGGAGTTATGTTCCACCAGGACAACGGCAAATTCATGAAGTTATTCATAAAAGTTTCGGCAGAACTACCAACAAAAGCATCAGATACAGCATAATAATTCACAGCAGCACCCAAAAACATCACCGATCCGGACAGGATAGCCGTAAACCGCACCCCCATCTTATCCAAAATAATACCAGCAAAGATAAGAAAGAAAACAAAAACATTTAAAAATGTCTCCGAACCTGCATAACGACCATAAGCAGCAGGATCCCATTCTCTCTGAATTTGCAACAACTCTTGCAAAGGAGAAAGGATATCCATGAAGATATAACCGAAAAACATGGCTGATGCCAATAGTACCAATGCGCCCCAACGAGCAGCTTTTGAATCACGCAATGTCTGCTGAATCTTATTCGTATTCGTCATTGTATAAAATATAAGTTAATAATAAACTAAATTACAGAAAGCACAAAAGTAACTAATAATAAATTGTAGCCCTAATAAAAAGGGAATAGATTTTGGAAAAAATAAGCGAAGCCATGGATTTCGATCGAAATCCATGGCTTCGCTTACGATTGGAAACTTTATTAGCTGTTAGTTAGCAGCAGGAGTTTCTGCCGGAGCTTCAGAAGCTGGAGCCTCTGTTGCAGGTGCCTGAGCAGGTGCTTCCGTAGCAGGGGCAGCTGTTCCGGCAGGCATATTATACGGATTTGTTTTTTCTTCTTGTTGAGCTTGCTCCAGAATCACATCTTGTGTACCGGAAGATTTGGTCGGAACAGCATAAGCTGTAAAAATACTCATTACAACCATAAATGCAGCTAATCCCCAAGTAGCTTTCTCTAAAAAATCAGTAGTTTTGCGAACACCCATAATTGCATTTGATGATGAGAAACCTGATGCAAGACCTCCTCCCTTAGAGTTCTGAATCAGTACAATAAAGCACATCAATATGGCTGCAATAACCATTAAGATAACGAATACTAAGTACAACATTTTTTGTTATTTTGATTTAGCGTTAATAATCAATTTCTCCAAGAATCGGATTTGGTCTGCAAAGTAAGCATTTTTTTTTGGATATTTCAAACTTAATTTTTTAATAATTTCAAGAGCTTTCGAATATCTTCGCTGTTTAACGTAGATTTTAGCTAATGTTTCAGTAAAGCAGCTATCGTCTTCATCTACTTCAGAATGCATCTCAACGGAATCAGAAGTTCCTGATTCAATCTCTGAAATATCTCTTGCAACAAAAGATTGCTCGGGTAGTGGTGGCAACTTCAATCCTGCATCTGCTTCGCTTTTCTCAATAAAATCATCAATCAATTCAAATCCTTGCAATTTTGGAGTATCAGCTTGTTCCTCTACAGAAATCGAGACATCAGGCTCTTGCAACAAGTATGCGGTATAATCTGTTGTATAATCCAAGCTTGTTTGAGAAGTTACTTCTTCGGGCACAGTAGCTAGAAAAGCATCGATCAATGTCAATGTTCGATCTAAATTTAATCCCGGTTCAGGTATTTCATCTGCCACTGCTTTCTTCTTATGCGACTGCAACGCATATTTATCCCCCTCTATCAAATAGAATAGAGTACGACGATCTGCAACATACAAAATAGCTTTTCGCAATTCAGCCCCAAAAGAAATATCATGTAACAAATATAAATTCTTTAGATACAATAGACGGAGTGACTGAAAATAGGGATAACGTGTGAGCATCATCCGAAGCTCATACAACGTTTCCTTATTCAGCACTTCAGGGTGTTGAATCCATTTCAAAAGGTTAGCAGAAGTCATTCAGATTACCAATTTGCTACAGTCGCATTAAATATTTGTTCGCTTATCTCTTTCGTTATTTCAGCAATTGTTGCATCCGGTATATTCGGCAATAAGGAACTCGGATCAAGATCGGAACGAAAAGCTGAAAATTGTTGTTCAAAATCTTCTTCATGATTGGTATTATTCACAAAACGCACATTAACTGTGACCACTACTTTTACCTTTGAAGAAAATCCATCAGCCGATACAGCTTCGTTATAGGTGTTGATACCGGTAATTTCCCCTTCTATCTGTAAATCGGCATTAGCCGACCTTACTAATTGCAAACGTGTCTGACGTGTAAAAATATCCTTCAAGTCATCATTGAACTTAATAGCCAAAGGTTGGTATACGTAAGCTGACTTAATTGGAAAATCGGCAATTGAAATCGTTTTCACCTTATCGTAATTGATAGATGATCCATTAAATTTATAAGAGACACTGCATGACAAGACTATTACCGGTAACATCAGTAATAGACTCCATTGCACTATTTTTTTAGTCCAAACCATATTCTTTTAATTTTCTGTAAAGGGTGCGCTCGGAAATATTCAAATCCTGCGCAGCGCTTTTTCTCTTTCCATGATGCTTTTCCAAGGCCTTGCGTATCATTTCTTTTTCCACCTCATCAAGTGAAAGAGATTCTTCAACATATTCTTCAGTGTCTTGAATATCATCATCCTCAGGACAAGGAGCTTTTACCGAATGGATAATAGTCGGCATTGTCGTTGGAGGAGCTTGTGCAACAATAGGCATATTCCCTTTTTCTGCCATCAAATTATGAACCATCTTTTTCAGCTCAGATACCTCTTGGCGCATATCAAATAAAACAGAATATAGAATTTCACGTTCACTTTCAAAACCTTTGTTCTCTTTAACTCCAAACAATGCAGGAAGCCTTTGTACATTCTGAACCGGAAGATAAGATTGCAAAATGGCCGCATTTATCTCCCTGTTTGTCTCTATAATCGATATCTGTTCGGTGATATTCTTCAACTGCCGTACATTTCCCGGCCATGAGTAAGCGAGCAATTCCTTTTTGGCATCTTCCGTCAACTGAATGGCAGGCATACGGTATTTCTCAGCAAAATCTCCGGCAAACTTACGAAAAAGTAATAATACATCATCACCTCGTTCACGCAATGGTGGTATTTGAATAGGAACCGTATTCAAACGATAATACAAGTCTTCCCGAAAACGTCCGTCTGCAATAGCTTGAGTCAAGTTCACGTTAGTAGCAGCCACAATCCGGACATCTGTCTTTTGAACTTTAGATGAACCTACCTTAATAAATTCTCCACTTTCAAGCACACGAAGCAGACGCGCTTGGGTAGGCAGAGGCAATTCACCAACTTCATCCAAGAAGATCGTGCCACCGTCCGCTTCGCCAAAGTATCCTTTACGCTCACCAATGGCTCCCGTAAAAGCACCTTTTTCATGTCCGAAAAGTTCTGAATCAATTGTTCCCTCAGGAATAGCACCACAGTTTACAGCAATGTATTGCCCGTGCTTCCGACGGCTATACTGATGGATAATCTGCGGAAAGCTCTCCTTTCCTACTCCACTTTCTCCTGTTATCAAAACAGATAAGTCGGTAGGAGCAACCTGAATAGCTATATCAATGGCGCGCGACAAAGCTTCAGTATTACCAATAATACCGAACCTAAGTTTAACTTGTTGAATTTCCGCTTTGGTCATAACTGTATAATAAATCCCTTCACTTTTTTATTTACATATCATCATCTACAGTATCAAGCTTTAACTTGTCACTATCATCTCGCTTTTCGTAATATTGTTTCCTTAACGGATTAACATGTGCCGCCTTATCAAACTGTCGATTGCGAAATACATCAATAGCCACATAAATCGCTTGACGGAATGAATCTTCACAAGCAATTCCTTGACCGGCTATATCGTAAGCCGTTCCATGGGCTGGTGAAGTACGTACTACCGGAAGCCCTGCCGTATAATTCACTCCTTCGTCCATAGCTAAAGCTTTGAAAGGTGCTAATCCCTGATCATGATACATTGCTAATACTCCATCAAAATGTCTAAAATTCCCCGATCCCATAAAACCGTCAGCCGGATAAGGACCATAACAAAGTATACCTTTAGCAGCCATTTCCTGAATAGCCGGGATAATCATTTCTTGCTCCTCGGTACCTAACAACCCTTCATCTCCTCCATGTGGATTCAATGCAAGAACAGCGATACGAGGAGCGCCTATACCGAAATCTTGTTTCAATGATCGATGGAAAATAGCTATTTTTTCCTGAATAAGTTCTTTCGTTATGGATGAAGCAATCTCTCGAACGGGAATATGTCCTGTCACAAGAGCCACCCGGAAATCCTCTTTCATTAGGATCATCAGCGACTTATGACCATCTCCCAATCTTTCTTCAATATATTCGGTATGTCCGGGAAATGCAAATCCCTCAGACTGAATGGTATGCTTATTGATCGGTGCCGTTACAATAACATCTATCAGCCCTTCCCTAAATTCTTCAATAGCCTTCTCTAATGCACCAAGAGCAGCTTTACCAGCTTCCGGATCTGGTTTAGAAAACTCCACCTTTACTTCATCATCAGTGCAGTTTACTACACTAAGGCGATTATTCACCGCTTCAGATGCCGAATTAACAATGCTAAAATTAGTAGGTAAATCCAAAGATTTACGATGATAAGCAGCCACCTTCGGTGAGCCGTAAATAATTGGAGTACACAACTCCAACATTACAGGATCGGCAAAAGTCTTCAGAATCACTTCGTACCCTACACCGTTAATATCTCCCTGTGTAATGCCAATCCTTATTTTATTATCTTCCATGTGTGTCTTTATTTTTTATTAGGTTGTTCTTCCCTAGTAACGCCCATCGGAACTTCTCCTTGAGTTTTTTCATTAGGAAGTTTAAGTGTGTATAACGACGCTTCCAACATGCGCATTAGGTTTCGTTTTAATTTATCAGGAGAATATATAAATACTTCAGCTGTTATTATACGTTGGTTAGCCTTGTCCAAACGAGTATGAGAGACAAACGGGCCACCCATAAAATCACCTTTCATACGCCACAGACCTCTAGCTTCCATCGTATAATCACCATGTACATCAATAGGACGTACATCCACTGTCAATGAATCAGTAGTCATATACATTCCCTCTTTCGCACCCGGAATATTGGCTTTCATAACCGAATCACGCTTATGGATAAAGTATTCTTTAGTAAAAGTATCTTTATCAGTATATGGATAAGAGTATATCACAAAATTTTGATCACCAGTTGCCGTATTTGTAGAAGCCCAGAAAAAATCATCTCCTTCCTTAGTAGAAGTCAATTCACCCGGAAGCCAAATATCCGAATCAAATTTGCTACCCACTTTCGTAGAAATATAATCACTATGCTTATTTTTAAGCACACTTATCTGACGATTCATTTCAGCACGTGTAAAGAAATCAATTATTTGCTGCTTATTTTCCTCTACAAACTTTTCGAACTCTTCATTATTGGGGGCTTGGATAGTTAGGATAAGCTGAGGAGCCGCATATACATCCTTAGCATATTTAAATGCCGGTTTTGTATAAATATCACGAACATCTACAATTATAATATTTCGTATTAATTTCAATGTTGAATCATAATCTTTTGGGGAAGTATACATAATCCTAAAAGAACGTTCAGACTGAGGTAATCCTGGCACATCCGTATCTAATACGTCATACAAGGCTCTGCCCGCAGGACTCTCCCACAAGGTATTATCTACTACGACAAGAATCTCATAGGCACGACCACTGGAGGTCGGAGTAAATACACCCTTCTTGCCATTACAAGAAGAAAAAGTCAATGCTACAAGAGCCATACTGAGGTAAAACAGATACTTTTTCATACTGATTCTTATTTAATGTTTTTACAAAACTACGACATGTTCGTATATTATCATCCGATTAGTTAATAATTTATATTAATTCTTGTTATTCTCTCCCTGTTTTGAAGTAGATAACATGCCACAAGCTGCAAATATATCTTCACCACGTGAAGCGCGTATAGTTGTAAATACACCATGCGATGTGAGATAATCTCGAAAAGTGGTCATTGTTTCCATATCAGCTCCTTTCAAATCAACTCCCGGAATAGCATGAAAACGTATCAAATTCACTCGACAATCAACTCCCCGTAGCAATTTCACAAGCTCTTTAGCGTAAATCAATGAATCATTAACATCCCTAAAAACAATATATTCAAATGAAAGTCTGCGTTGTTTGCTAAAATCATAATTCTTTAACAGATCAACAATCTCAGTTATAGAAAAAGCTCGTTCAGCAGGCATCAATTCAGATCGCTGAGAAGGAAATGGCGAATGCAAACTAATGGCTAAATGACAATCACTTTCCTCAATAAAACGCTGCAATCCTTTCCGTAACCCAATAGAAGACAGTGTAATCCTTTTAGGGCTCCATCCGTATCCGTAAGAAGACGTGAGGATTTCTAACGTTTTCAAGACTTCATCCAAGTTATCCAACGGTTCTCCCATGCCCATCAGTACGACATTAGTCAACTTATCTCTTTCGGGTAAAGAATTGATTTGATTCAGAATTTGATTTGCGGTCAGATTAGTAGTAAAACCTTGCTTTCCAGTCATACAAAACTTACAATTCATCTTGCATCCGACTTGGGAAGATACACAAAGTGTTGCTCGATCATCATCGGGAATATATACAGCTTCCACAAAAATATTTTCTCCTACCCTATAAAGATATTTAATTGTTCCATCTACTGAACACATGGCATCGACCGGAGCTTCTCCTCCCACTTCATATTCGGCCTTCAATGCCTCACGGTTGTTAAGCGAAAGATTGGTCATTTCATCAATAGAGCTTACCTTCTTATCGTATAACCATGCTGCGATCTGCTTTGCAGCAAACCGAGGCATTCCTAGTGATTTTACTACTGATTGCAATTCAGCAAGAGTCATTCCTAAAAGGGGATATTTAGACATATTCTGTACAATTCAACGTTTATTCATGCAAATGTAAGGAATTAAACTTGATTTCAGAACAGTAAAAAAGAAAAAGTTACGGGCTATAAGTTGCAAACTACAAGAAATCGCATCGTAAAACGCATAACTTATAGTTTGTAACTTATAGCCCGTAAGCTTCTTTTCAGTTTTTTTTAGAAGAACAGATAACGGGTATCTTTCACTTCTCCCTTCAAATAAAGATCATTCATGACACGACCAGCCATACGAGCATGCATATTTTCCAATGTAGCTTCTTCCGATTTTACGTCGAATGTCTCATTCAATTTATCTTTAGCATATAATTGTAAAACAAATACGCCTGCATTTCCCTTAATAGGGGCGCTCAATTTGTTCAATTCCGCTACTGAAGCATAGGCACCAATCAAAGGTTCGCTACTCCGCAAAGCCGGTACATATGCAGGAGCCGCAAAAGTAACATGTTTGATAGAATCAGTAACAACGTTTGCAATAGCCTTGTACTGATCGAAAGAAGTTGCATTGGCAGCTTTCATATTTTCCATGATCTTTTCAGCCTTCTTATCCTTTATAATTTCAGCTCTCAATTGATCTTGAACTTGTTTCAAAGAACGATAACCTTCAGGAGTAACACCTACTAATGTCACCACTAACATCCTGTCACTCTCTCCACATTCATACAATCCTGAAACGTCACCTGGTTTAGCAGAGAAAGCCCATTTTAAAGCATCTTTCGTTCCTCTAATTCCAGCGATTCCATGCTCAGAACTATAAAGGTCATTTCTGTCAAGTAATCTATAACCAGCTTCTTCAGCATTAGCTACTACTTTATCCATGGTAGGATTAGCAGCAATAAACTGGCTAAATTCATTATAAGCTTTATTATAAGTTTCTTTACTAAAATCTACAGTACGTTTAATAACTGCTACTTTATATTTATCTTTAACAGCCTTTTTATCTGTTACTTTCAATATAATATTTGCTTGACCTAAAGCGACATTAGCAGTCTCATTAACTCCAAGATTATTAATAGCAGAAATATATTTCAAGTTGTCACCGTCAAGTTGAGCTTTTTCATAATTTGCAGAAGAAATCCAGTTGGATTCTCCAGTTTGATTATATCTCTTTGCAAGCTCGGTAAAATCAGCACCACCCTTAATCGCATTATAAATACTATCTGCTAAAGTTCTTGTTTTGGCTGCATCTTCAGTAACAACTTGAATCTGGCTATACTGAATAGAGTCTGCTGCCGCAGTTTTTGCAATCACTTTGAACGAATTTATAGTATTATCCGCACTATTATAATAAGGACCGTATACTTTGCCTACAACAGCAGAGTCTAAACGTGCTACAACATCCCTAGGAAAGGCTGTCTTATTATAATATAAATCAGTATAAGGTTGTTCAGATCCACTAGAACGAATGAAAGAAGTATAATCATTTTCTGCTCCTGCTAATTGTTCAGCATATTCACCAACTTCTTTTTCTATTGCAGCTCTATCTTCAGGACTAGCCGTAACCTGAACATCAATATATTTGATATCACGAGTTTCTACATATTGTCTGAACTGTTCTTTTTTCTTATCATACAGTTCCTTCAACTCAGACTCCTTCACAACGATTGTCGAATCAACAATGGAAGAATAAGGAACTGCTGCAAGCATCAAATCCATCTGATTTACACGTGCATCAAACGCATCTTGTGCTTCAACCGGATTAGAGAAAAGAGATTTAGAGATTAATGCCTGGTATTTTTCAGCAAGACGACTTTGAATCAAAGTTTTCTCCATATATGACCAAAACTTATACGTAGCATCATATTCTTCCAAATATTGAGCAGGAATCTGTTTTCTATCCAACTTAGAATAGTCCACAAGGAACTTCTTCAACATATCTTTATCAAAAGCTCCGGTTTGTTGATTCACAAAAGGAGTTTGCTGCAACAAAGGATGAACACCGGCATCAATGATTGATTGAATTTCAGTTTTCGACACGGTTAATCCTAGTTTTTTAGCTTCTTTTTCAAGCAGTTTATTATTTACAAAAGTACGCCATACTTCGTCTTTCACCTGATTAGTTTGCTCATCCGTCAAAGAGTTTACTCTTCTCGAGAACTTCATAACGTCTGTAAACTCTTCTACCATTGCCTGATATTCAGTAGCGGAAAGTGCGTCCCCGTTCACTTCACCCACGTCGTGTGATTGGTGTGGCTGAAGTACTTTCCATGCGTCACCCGCAATAAAAGCAAACAGCGCCAAGCCAATAACGATCACCAATAAAGGTCCTTTCGATCTAATGTTTTGTAATGTTGCCATTTTAATTAATACAGTTTATTTGTTTATTATTATTTTCTTCTTAGTTGTTTTAGCGCACGAAGATACAAAAAATGCTAATACCCATCTATTTATTATCAAAAAAAATAGGAATATAAACCATTATTCCATCACTTTCAGCCGCACAAGTTCAATTTTTGTCGGTGTTACCTTTATAATCTTAAACTGATAACGCCCAATAGAGATGACTTCATGCAACTTGGGAAAGCTTTGATATTGATTTAGAATCATACCTCCTACCGTTAAATAATCATCCGATTCAGGTAATTCAAGTCCAAACGTCTCATTCACTTTCTCTATTTCCAAACGTGCAGAAAGCACATACTCCCCTTCTCCTAACTGTTTACATATATAGGATGTATTGTCGTGTTCATCTTCAATATCACCAAAAATTTCTTCTACAAGATCCTCCAAAGATACAATACCGGATGTTCCTCCAAACTCATCTACAACAACGGCAATTGTCTTCTTCTGCTGCATAAACAATTTCATTAACTTATGCGCCGCCATTGTTTCCGGAACAATCGGTACATCCTTGACATTATTCCGCCAGTCCTTAGGATTCCGAAACATTTCCGATGAATGGATATACCCTACTACATTATCTATATTTCCATCATAAACGATTATTTTTGAAATACCGGATTCAACAAAACGACTTTTCAAATCTTCTAGAGATGTTTGCAAATCAACTGCCACGACTTCAGTGCGTGGAACAATACAATCTCGTATTTTTATAGTTGAAAAGTCTAGTGCATTCTGGAAAATTTTCACCTCCGTATCCAATTCCTCACTATCATTCGCATTATCAATTCCCGACTGAACAAAATAATCCAAATCAACTTTACCGAAAGCCTTTGCCGAAGCTTCTTTGTTTATCTTCATTCCAAACAAGCGCAGAAAGAGGTACGATAACCCCGAAGACAATTTTGAAATAGGATAGAGAATAATATAACAGAGAAATAATGGAATAGCACAAACATTTAACATCAGATTAGGGTTAATTTTGAATAGCGTTTTGGGCAGAAATTCACCTGTTACTAGAATAATCAGTGTCGAAATAATAGTCTGCACTAATACCATCAAAAAATGATTTGTTATAAATCCAGCCAACAAATTATCACCGATTATCTGTGCCATTAATATACCATAAATAACCAATGCAATGTTATTTCCAACCAACATTGTAGAAATAAAATCATTCGGATTCCTGAAAAATATAGAAAGAATACGAGACGAAAGTCCCTCTTTCCGCTCAAGCTCAAAACGAAGCTTGTCGACCGAGACAAAAGCGATTTCCATCCCCGAAAAGAAGGCCGAGAAAGCCATAGTTATCAAAAGGTAAATGATAATATTCATAGTCAACTTACTGAATCCGTCGATGCTTTTTGTTCATCTTCATCCACATAAAAAATCCCTTCAATATTTTTTATTTCATAAATCGTCATTTGCTGATTGGAATCAAAGCCATGTCCAGTTATAATCCGGTCAGGTTGTTCTATTCGTATAAATCGATCTGAATACACCTTTTCTGTGGCCTGATTCCAATAAAGAAGCTCCGTGTTAAACCGTTCTCCCTTCCTGTTCTTTATATCAACATGACCGATCAACTTCCACAATTTCTGTTTATCAAAATAGTATGCAGTATCAGCTTTGATACTTGCATCTACATTCATTAACGAATCAAATTGTTCAAGATAAACTCCCTTTTCAAAAGCCCAGTAGGATGGCTTCTTTCTGTCAAAAACAAGCCATTCTTCCGTATCAACCTTATAACGTGTTACTCCTGAGTCTGAGATATAAGTAACCACTCCATCCGTCTCCATCATAGGTAAAGAATCACGTTCAGTGATTGCTTCGCCCATATCTTTCTTTTTTCCTCCACAAGAAGAAAATAAAAGAAGCATAACAATTATCCCAAGGAAAATTGTTATGCTCAAGCCTTTATTAAAAAAGTAGTTACGTGAATGTAACATATATTATCTGATCGTTGTAGTCTCTCCGATCCACCCGCCAATAGTGATACGATCGCCCGCTTTATAACCAAGCATAAAGAGATCTTTCGCCTCAGGAGTATATGCAGAATATTGACCGATAAGCTTATTAGCTTCTTCGGCTACACTCGGATCAACAGCTTTAGCTCTTTGCAACTTGTCTATAGCAGCAAAAAATGTACATTTGTTCAAAACAGCTTCATCTGTCCATTTCGGATTACCTGCATACAGCTGAGCAATCAAAATATAAGGTGCGCCAAAATTTTCATTAAAGCTGATAGCTTTCTGTGCATAGCTTCTTGCTTGAGAAATCTTTTTGGCAGATGCTAATACAGCCGCAGCCTTGTATGCAATATCTGCTTTCTTGGCATTATCGGTTTCTAACGTTAAAGCTTCATCAAAGAATTTAACAGCACCATCCATATCTCCTTTTTTATATGCCATTGCAGCACAACCGACTGCAGCATCAGCACTTGGTTCCAGTTTGTAAGCATAATAAGATGCATCCAAATAAGCATCGCTTTCTTTACATCCCATCATCGCCATCACTTTGATGATTTCTTTCAAAGCTTCAAGATTAGTCTGATTTTGCTGTACCTTCGGAGCATAAATGTTCTGCAAAGATTCACAAGTTGCCGCTCCGCTATTTATGAACATTCCATCCAGATTACCTCTAACACCTTGCAATGCAGCTTTCATTTTTTCATTACTTTCATTGGCAATAGCCTCATCCGTATATTTTATATCATCCAGATAATCCTTAATAAATTGTTCTTTATGAGATTCATCACCCTGCAATTTTTTCAAAGATACATCCAAGAAAAAATGGATAATATTAGGCGATGAATTCGATTTTTCAGCATCAACAGATTCCTTCAACCATTTATAAGCTAAGTTGACATCTACAGATGGAGCATACTGAAGATAATCAAGCGCCTTCTCTCCCAGTGCTTTTTCTACAGAAGGCACACCTTTCATTTTCTTTTGGAATTCAGGTATGTACTGTATCCGTACATCATGTACATGCATCAATTCATCAAAATACTTTTTATATTCTGGATTATTCCGATCCTTAATACCATCCATCAATCCCTCCAAAATCAAGAATCCATCCTTAAATGTATAATAACGGAGAGTAGGGCAAGTTTCCAACACAATTTTCCACGGCGCGTAGGCATCTTTAAAATTACCTACTTTTACAGCTTCATGTGATACACTACTGTTAGGATTGCAGATACTGTCGTTCTGCGCCGCCACAGAGGTTGCACCTGCTGAAAGGAACAACACAGCCACAAGCGTTTTAATTTTCATTGTATCTAAATTTTAGTTGTTTATTTATTGTCTATTCTTTTTCGATTAATCTACTTTACGTTTGAAGAACCAACGCTCATTAAACGTAATTCCTATACTTAACTTTAATATATTTTCATTCAGCATACCTGCTTGTAACCCTTCCACATGGGTATACTGAGCAGTTACACTAATAATTGAACGCGAACGAGGGACAGGGAAGCCAAACCCAGCTGTCACTCCGTATTCTCGGGAAGCTCTCTCACCAGCTTCTGTTTTATAATAAGGAGTCGTATAATATCCACCTAAGCGGTATTTCACATGTCCAAAATAATTTCGTCCCATGGTTGTCGGTAAGTATTCAGCTCCTACCGAAATCTTTGTACGATCACAAAAAGCATTTTTCTTGTTCAAGTAAGTAACATCTCCCCACTTTTGCAAACTGTAATCCACACCTACCGTCAAACGATCATCATATTTATAGGTCAAACCGGCTCCAAATGTGTTTGGAAGACCAAAAGTAGCAATTGTATCTTTTGTCACAATAACGCTAGTTGTTGTCTGTACATAGGCATCATTATTCAAATTATGTTTTGGAGAAAATACAGCTCCCAATGTTACAGAATGTTTTTTCCCGATCGGTTGAGTATATTGTATTCCAAAGTCCAATTTATAATCTCTTATTGAAAAAGATGACGTTTCCACATACGACGGAGTTTCAATATAATCAGAAATTCCCGGTTTATAGCCTGGATATATCATTCGAAGATTACGTGTTATATCCCCCCACAAAAAGGAAACGTTAGCACCTATAGATAAATTATTTAATACTTTAAAGCCCAAACCACCGAAGACTTGGTGTAAACCTCCATCACCCTCAACTTGTTTTGTATATGCTGGACTTGTAGCAGTTTCAGTATATGCTTGAGCTACTTTATAACCAACATTTGAAAATGGTAATAATCCCACTGTCATAGCCAATCTCTTATGCAATCGAAATTGCATTGCCAAATAATCGAAACTTGAATTTTTCACATTCAACTTCTGCGTTCCACCATCAATATTTGTGTTTTGCAGACTGGCACCTCCTTCAAATAAGAACGTCAAAGAATCAATAGCTGTATATGAAGCAGGATTTAACGGATTAATTTGTAAACCATCGCGCAATCCAAAGGCAATCCCTCCCATAGCTCTACTATTTCCAAAATTTTGATTAGCCAATTCACCGTAGCCATATCGTGTATAGGGAGAGTTTGTATTGTTTTGAGCGATTGCCACTCCTGCAAAAGCCATTAGCAAAAGCGCACAAAGTGTCTGTTTAAATCCTACCATTATTATAGTTTAAAATTCTATTTAATCCTTTCAACACTAAAAATCTATCTGCAAAGATGACACTTTTTACGTTTGTATCAAAAGAAAAATCATCTCCGCCAGTTAAAAAAACCAAAAGTTCAGGATATTTATGTTTCATAGCCGTAATATAACCAGCTATTTCATATTCAATTCCTTTCCATACGCCTGCACGTATTGCAGTATCAGTATCTTTACCCAACGACAATTTTCTCCCCTTGGGAGTTACCAATGGTAGCCTCCCCGTAAATTGGTGAAGTGCCTTAAAGCGCATCTGTAAACCTGGAGAAATATTTCCTCCATGATATTGCCCTTTAGAATCGATAAATTCGTATGTTATACATGTTCCGGCATCTATTACTAAAATATCTCTTCCTGGATATTGTTCATTTGCAGCCACTACCGCAGCCATCCGATCATAACCCAATGTTTCAGGTGTTTCGTATAAATTGGCTACAGGTAGCAAGGTGTCTTTACCCAAATAAAGCACTGGTATAGGGAGTTTACTTAAACGTTCGGAAACGCATTCATTAAGATCAATAACAGTAGCCACAATACCATAATCAATTGGATACTCGTCACAAATATCTATCAGACAATCCAAAGATTGATTGGAATCATAAATAACATTCACCATTGTTGCACCATCAAAAAGTGCTACTTTAGCTATTGTATTTCCTATATCAATTATTAAATTCACTGTTCTCTTTATTTTGAGTGCGCAAAGATACGGATAAAATCAGAGCGAATATCACATATACACAAAAAACTAATAAACACTTCTCATCTCTGAAGCATAAATTCTCTCCCTTCAAGTTGTATGTTTTGCTATTTAATAAAGTTATAACATATTTTTCCATCAATTATTATTATCATTTTTCATTTCATCAAACATTCAAGACTAAAACTGATTCCTTTTACAACAACCATTCATCTTTATCAATTCTGTTTTCAATACACCAATTTTCTTTTGTTTAATGTAGCAGAAATCCATTCATCCCAAATGTAACTATTTTATTATAAGTCCACTACCCCTCCAAATCTACTTAGAAAATTTATTTCTTACTTTGCCCCCCGTATGGAGGATGGAATCCCGCGTTCCCCTCCCCAAAAAGCGTCATTATTTAACCAATTTATATTATTAACTTTTTAAATTATTGTAAGTATGGAAATGGAAATGAATTACGTGGCTCCAGAGGTGGAAATCGTGGAGATAGAAGTGGAAAAGGGGTTCGCTATCAGCACAGATGATAAAGATGACGAACGTTAATATTTAGAAATGTAGAAATAAAAATGAGTATGAAAACAAAGTATTTATTACCAGTGCTGGCGGGACTGGCATTGGCTTCCTGCAATACGGAAGATGATTTTTCCGGGACAAGTCCAAAAAACAACTATTCTCCCATCACTTTCAGTGTTTCGAGAGATGGTGCCGTTGACCCTCTTACAAGGGCAACTATCGATGGCTCTGTTGTGAACTTTGACATGACAGATGTTATTTCAATGTTCCATGGAATGACGATGGGTAACGGTTCTCCGGATTACTCGATAACTGCTGTAGGCGAGAATGCAATTTTTAAAGGCGAAGGTGTAGACGGTGCCCTTGTGTTCAAGACACAAAGCATGGTTAACCCGGGTAAGGCAATCCTTGTCTATCCGGCCGATACAGCTTTTAATTATGTGACTGATGGAAATATCAGTATAAGGGTGCCTGTAAGCCAAAATGAAAAAACCAAATTGGTTCAACCATACATGTCGGACGTTATGGATATCGCAACTTATGATGGTACTGCTGCTGACAACAGTGCTGGCTACGGTCGTAATTACGATGTCCCGTTGAAGAAGGTGGGTTCATTGCTGCGTATACATATTGATGCCGCAAATAAAGAATTAGTCAATAATATCCAGGATGTGGCACCTATCAAGTTCCAAGGAATCACTATCGATGCAGGTGCTAACAAATTTAATACAAGCGTTAAGGTTGTGCCTGGTGCTGCCAAGCCAAAACTGGCAGAAGAGGGTGGTGTAGCTAATTCTGATGTCGACAGATATGACCACTTG
Organism: Jilunia laotingensis; assembly: GCF_014385165.1. Lineage (NCBI taxonomy): Bacteria > Pseudomonadati > Bacteroidota > Bacteroidia > Bacteroidales > Bacteroidaceae > Jilunia > Jilunia laotingensis. Next base: position 208,687 of record NZ_JACRTF010000001.1, read on the forward strand.
GTTAACGTAGCCGAATTGGAAGATGGTGCTACTAAAGTACAAACGATCACATCTACGGATGTTCAGGATAATGTAGCCAGCGTGACTTTGTTGCCGCACGTTGCCGATGTTGATTTGACAGGAGCAACTTCTGCAATTACAGTTCAGACAAACTACGGTAGCGTAAAGGTAAGCTACGATGCAGGTCAAGTTGCCGCGACTAACCCCTTGAAGAGACGTAATGATGATGGCACTCCGGATGTGGCTGGTTCGGAAGCTAACTTGAACACCGCTTTAGTTGAGATCCTTAATGGTACTTGGAAAGAGAATACAACTTCTGATAATTTCAAAGGTGAAAATACCGGAGCCAGCTTCCAGCGTATCTTGTCCATCGACATGACAAAACTAGAAATGGACGGAACAATCGTTACAAATTCCAGTGAATTGATCGATGTACTAAAAGTATACAAAGCATTAGGAAAAACAGATGTTACGAAAATCGAATTGAATGGCACAAATGGTCGTTTTGAATTGACAGGTGAAGCACTTGATCTGCTTATCGCAACAAATACAGGGGGTGGCAAGATCAAATTGAATATCGCCAAAAATAGCAATTCAATCGTATTGGCTGACGCAGCAGCTACTTTAGTAAAACTAAACAATGAGAAAGTTGAATTTGTTGATGCTTCAGGAACTGCTGTCAAAGCAAACGTCATCTTAAAGACTGGCATTGATTGGACTATCGACCAAACATTTGACGGCTCTGCCAAAATGACGGATATTGCCAACGAAGGTACTTTGAAGATAACAAATACTGAAAGTGCCGCAGACGCCTTGGCAATGGAGTTGATCAATGCAGAAAATGCAACTGTGAAATTCGGTTCTCCAAAAGTCATACTTGGCAAATTCACCTCAAATGCAGGATCAGAAGTCATCGTAGCATCATCACAAACGGTACAACTCGCTGGTGAAACTAATTTGTTTGGCACGACAACCAACAACGGTATTATTTCCGCTGCAGCCGTGGTTACCAATTTGGGTACTATCAACAATAACTTCGAAATATCAGTTTTGAAGGGAGGAAGTGGCTCGATTACCAATATAGGAACTATCAACCATCTTAGTTCTGCGGCAGTGACTTACATCACCAATAATGCAGGAAATTATAGCGGTACAGGCTATAAGGGAACAATCATTCTTTCAGACCGGAAAAACGAAGTTTCTGTAAAAGACGATTCTAACATTGGTTATATCAAATTCACTATCAATGAGACCAAAAATGATCAAACTTACACTTATAATCCTACTAATGACAAATTTAATTGGTTGATCATTAATACAGAAGGCGTTACAGATGCCCAACAAGATGTCGTAAACATCAAATTGACTAGTGTGCCTACATATTTGTCACTCCAAGGGAAGACTGTTAATGTGACAGCAAACATCTCTAGTGGACTTACAGATCTGTTTGTTGACAGTTCCATGAGATTGTTGGGATCAAATGCAATAAAAGCTACCAATATTTATGTAGCCGATTACATTTTGCATTCAGGTTATCTCACTGGTGACCAGAAAACAACTTACGAATCTGGATGCTATGGAGTTGCTGAAGATGCCGTAACGTATGCAAACGGTCAGATCCGTACTGTTGGCAATAATTAATTACTAATTTAGTAGTATTTCATCCTATAAAAGAGAGCGTACCGGAATTTCTGGTACGCTTTTTTTGTAAAATGAATAACCTCCTATTTACAGCATAAAGTTAAGGATATGGCTTATGCCCGGCAACGCTTCGATAGCTTCTGTCATTATGACTATTTGTCTTTTCTATCGCCTCTGGAAACCGATATTCCCGGTCGGAACTCTTCATATTCAAAAAAACGCACTGCAGAGCGATTAGGAATTTCCACTTTTCCATAGAAACGAAAGAACTAAATTACATAAGCCGCAATATGTCTGTTAATTCTTTCCTAATGGCAAATAAAACGATATAATTGTCCTGATTAGTCAAAGTCAAAAGCACTTCGGGAAGAATGTAGCTAGAGAATGTAAAGGCATAAAAGTGCGATCAAACCATTAATAAAATCGAATTTCATTGGCAAAGGAAACTCTAAACGTTGGCTATAGCTACTCAATCTGTTACTTATAGCTACCCAACGTGTTGATTATAGCTACTCCACATGCCGGATACGGCTATTCAATCCGTTACTTGCGGTTATCCAATGCCTTCAAGAAGCCTTGTATCGCCTCTTGCTGATAAGGACAATGCTTCTCAGCAAGCTATTTTAGCATTTTTGCAAAAAGTGATAGCAATCAAAATAAGCAAAACGCAAGCATATTGGCAGCAAATATCCGTTTTTGAAAACAATATAACAATTTCTCGAATTATCGAAAATGGCGTTTACGAACCTTATGATAAGCTTTCCGCAATATGGATGGACAGGAGGCTTGCGTGATGAGCGCCGCACTCCCCACAAGGCATAAGACGGTGCAGACGACCGATGCTTCAAAGCCGAAGGTCCCACCGTTCAAGAGGTTATCCCCATTGGGATATGCCAGACGGAAAAGCGAACGCATGTCATGGCTCCCGCTCACTCCGAAGCCTAGAACCGGTCCTTGAATCCAGTTCCAGAACCAATGGAGAGCTATGGAGAACGAAAGGTTGCGCGTATGGACATAATTCACACTGAAAAGAATCCCTACAAGGAACAGATTGAAGTACGACAGGTAACTTATGCCGGCATTGTTCCGGTGGAAGAAGACGAATATGGCACTGCTTATGACCACAGCCGCATACTTGTTCATGGATGTTGTCAGCACGTTAATGCAATAGCCTCTATAGGTGATCTCTTCCTTGACGGCCACAACGAGATAGAAGATAAAACTTAGCAACAAAGACCGGCCGTCAAACCGGATGGCATTGATGTTGACTTGATTGGAAACGGCCAGGAAAGCGAAGCCGCCCGAATAGATTGCTACGGCCCACATTATGCCGGACACGAAAGAATGAAAATGATTGCGTAGCGATAGACCGATCACCGAAAACGGGCGTTTGTTGACGAAACGCATCATAAACCATATCGTGAAAACAGTAGAGGCAAAGCCGCACAAATAGTTTATTCGCACTCCCATAAGCTGCAAGGAGAGATAATCACTTAATAGGCCACGAAGCAATCCGGTCAAGATGGCCGAAAGGAAGAAAAAAGCAAGCAAGTTAAAACCTGCGGACAGGTATTTGCAATTACTCATGTATCTCATGACGAAAGAATAAAGCTTGTATAAATTGAGTTTGGCATGGCCAAAGGGGCAGTATGTTTTCTTTACGGTTGCATACGGAATAGATACAATACATTTGACCCTATGATTAACGGGAACAAAGTTACGGAAATATTTTGTACGACAGTTTTTTTCATGTAGAGAATGTGAATCAGAGATGGTTAAAACAGTCATACAGATACTGATGGCAATAAGTATCTCCGTCATTTATATGGAATGCATGAAGGAAAGTGCCCATCCTCGCCCATCGTCACTCCGACACTTTTTATGATTAAGAACTTGTTTAAATTTTGATCAGCTTTGTTCCCGAGATTTCTTTTTGAGGATATTTTCTATTTTTATTTTATAAGGAGCGTAGCGGACTATGTGACGCATAGAATTGGGAAAACAGACCGAAAGGAGAATCAAAAGAAACATCAGTTGAGTAAGTGACTCACCCAATCAACTGTTGAGCTAAATAAATTATCTCATTAGAAACTGAATGAAATACTGTTTGAGGAAAAGCTGAACAGGCTTTAAGCATTGTTATTTGTTTTAGTTGCCTTGCATTTAAGACACTCCTTTCCGGAGCTACTTTTCCTGTGTCCGTCTTATGGGAGTAGAGTCCCGAATGGCTGTTTGTCGATTTTATTCCCGCCGTTTTTTAATCATGGGGAAATGTATGAATAATTCCATAAGTACTGAAACAGAATTAATTGATAATATCGATGTCTTACGAAAGTTATCAAATACAGATATTCTCAACACTACAATGCCGATTGTGTTTGGAACATATTGATAACTAATTACTATGTACTGCTTATTAAGCAGTAATTATGACTGGTTGTATTCTGTATCGACTATTCGAAAATAAAATCAAGGGTAATGAAGAAGATTATTTAATCATCTCTATTACCCTTGATTTGTTATTCGATTACAGAGGATTCTTTCCAAAGTAGAGAGGAAGGAATAACTCCTTCTCTGTATTTTCCCTCCTTCGGCAATTATCTACCGAAGAAGGGGATTAGGGAATCAGAAACTTTTGGAATTTTCACCTCTTTGAGTCTCAACTGGCTTAATTTATACTTGGAGTGTACCATTTAAAACTACCACCTGCTTCTTTATATTTGGCAGCTTCAGCAGCATCAGCCGGTTTCTCCATTACTGTAGTAGTAAATATACCACCAACGAGGATTGTACCATTATTCGTAATAGATACTCCCTTGAATGTAAATTGATTACCGGTTGTAATATGCATTGTGGCTTTTTCATTAACTGTCAGGCTTTCAGTCACGACTACACCATCAGCGCTTGTTCCTCCTTTGATTTGAATGACATATGGTGATGTTGCACCTTCTTTGCCGACAGTCATGGAAGTGAACTGCCTGCCTGTGCCAGTCGGGAATGAATAAGTGCTGGTTGCGTCAACATCCAATACGATGCTGGTTGTGGCAGCAGCTACGGCTGACAAATCTACAGTACCTGATTTTTGGATGATCAGTTTATTGAACTTGTCACCTGACAGTACTTTGAATTTATTATTACTCCAGTCACCTTGTTCGTCATCTGCCACGTATGTGATGATACCGGCTTTATCTTCTGTACCGATTCTAAGCTCTGCATCACGCTTTTCAATTACGATTTCTCCGTCTTCATTATCCGAAATATAAGTGTATATCGCGTTTTCGCCAACTGTCATGCCTGCTACATTGACAAATGTACCACCAGACTGACACACGATACCATAGTTATTTGTTACCGTTCCGGTGTTTTTGAACTCGCCACCTGCAATTTCAATCTGGCCATTGTTCGTAATTATACCAGCGTTAGTACCCTTTGTAATAAAAGACTTACCGGCATTTACTGTCAATGTTGACTTAGCTTCCGTTACCAATGATGTCACAGTCACATTTGCATCTACTTCAACAGAACCCACTTTGTCAGGGTTCTCTGATTTTGCCAAAGCCTTATTATTCAATGCAGTTATTGTAATTGCAGCATCTCCGCTTACCTTAACAGAAGCGTAGTTATCAACGGTTCCAACAGTTGCATTAATGTTCATCTGGGCAGTAGATACTGCGTTCTCATATGCAGCAGTGGCAGGTACGCCATTATGGACAGTGGCGGTAAGTGCAGTAGCGATATTCAAAGTACCTACATTGTAAATTTCATCTGTTGTAATTGCTGCAATTGGAGCTTCGCTATCTTTTATGGTCAAAACACCCTTATTCAGGATACCTTTATTGAAGTCTTTGCTTACTACTTGAGTAGCACCTTCTGAGATGATAGCAGAAGTGTTATCACCAAATGTAAGAACTTCCAAAGCGTCTGTTCCTGTAATGTTTTTGGAAATAGTCAAAGATTTAGCATTAGCTGCCTTAACTGTCAATTTCACATAAGGATACTTTTTCAAGATGTCGTAAGCATCTTTGGACAATTCAACACCGTCCCCGGTAATAATACCTGTAAGTCCAACTGGACTCGCTTCTGTACCAACCTGTTGTGAAACTTCACGGTATCCTAGAAAATCATCCAAATCAGCGGTTGTAGCAATTTTCATTTCCGTAGGAACAACGATTGCCTCTTCGGTGAAGCTGATGGCGATCGAACTGAAGTCGTTAGCTTTCATGGAAGCGAATGATTCATCTGCAGCTAACTCTTTGTAGCCTTGATTTGCTGCTTCTGGAGTGGTATCAATGCCTTTTTGTGCCAAAGCAACGGTCAAGACAGGGGTATCTGTAGTCCCGGCTGTTTCAAAAGCATCTCTGGAAAAATTCCATTTGTATTTTCCAGCTTTCAAAGGTGCAGTTACTGTACCTTTGTTGGTATAGATCACTACTTGGAGCTTTTCACATGCATTTGCAGTAGTGATTGCCGGTACTACCATATACGCTGCTGTGGATTTATTGCTGGCAAGCGTCACATCAGGGAAGCGCAATGAAATCTTGTTTGCAGCATCAGCTGTAGAACTCAAGAAGCTACCGGTATAAAGAGGATTATTGTGGAAAGCGTCTTCTTTTTCAGTCGCTGTAGCATTATTGTACACGTTGAAAACGGCAGCAATATTTGAACCAGCAGTTGCTGTTTCATCATTTAATTTAAATTCCTTCGAACTTATACCGTTTTCAACATCTAACTCACCAGCAAGTGCCAATATGGCATCACCCGATGCAGTAGTTGTATTTTCCAATGAAATCTTTCTGATTTCAACAGACTTACTAGCATCCATATTGGTGATCTTAAAGGCGGGAGTTGCATGTGCAGCAACTAGGTTCATATCCAATTCCGTGGCTGTCGCACCAGTTGCATCCGCCTCCATTGGTACATAACCAAAAAATATCTGATTATCTTTTACTGCTTGGTATTTAGTAACTTCCTTTGAACCTTCAGCGTAAGCTTTTTGTTCCGCATCAATCACCCACTTCATTCCGTCACGGGCTGCAGTTACCTTACCGTTCTTGAATGGCATGTAAGTGAAATAATTACCTTCAACCAACGATGCCGGGCTGGTCCAATTACCGTTTGCATCTCTGGTAAATGGATAATTTGTCCAAACTGCGTTCTTTAAAGTGTATCTATCAGTAAACGCTGAAGCATCTATATCATATACCTCGTCCATCAATGCCAAACCGAACTGTTCGCCTTCGGTATACTTACTCGATCCGTCTGTGGCATCTATGGCACGAGTATTTGCATTTCCGTCCACAAATGTGACATTTCCGATAACCGGACGATCACCTAGCGGGTTATTAACCCTTGAACTTTCGTATTGCTCATCAGAGCAAGCTACGAATACCATCGGCAGCGCAAGCGCTGCTAAAATGTGTTTTGTTTTCATTTCTTTATTTCCTTAGTTTAATATTCGATTAGAAATATCGGATAGATTCCAATGCTACTGCCAGCTACAAGAAATTTATCCGATAGATGTTTATTAATTAGCCCTTTGCTTTTAGAAAGGTCCTCCTTGATCAGGAACATTGGGATCTGTAGCTGTTGCAGCGAACCCTCTCTCTACTTCTACCTCCACGATTTCCACCTCTGGAGCCACGTAATTCATTTCCATTTCCATACTTACAATAATTTAAAAAGTTAATAATATAAATTGGTTAAATAATGACGCTTTTTGGGGAGGGGAACGCGGGATTCCATCCTCCATACGGGGGGCAAAGTAAGAAATAAATTTTCTAAGTAGATTTGGAGGGCGGGGGGCTGGGAATTATATGCTTACAATGGGAATCTTTAGCTTTCCGAGTAAAGTAGAATTTATGAGAGCAAAGAGCATTGGTTATTACATGTCCTATCTTAACCGCATAGTGTCTAAATAAGATTCGTATGGACACACAATTTTATCTGTTACCTCTAGGTAACTGATTGAAGAACCCTGCTTTATTTGAAGAAAGGTTGGCGGGGTAGATAACGGAACTTGCCGTATCCATGATATGATTTTCTATATTGCCATGTCTCGATTGGACATGGCAATACAGATCGATAACATTTCAGGCGGTTTCTGCCTGAAATGTGATTCTTATCCTAATCGCAGGGAACAAAAACGATCAATGTTTATAATTTTTCTATCGCCTCGGCGGAAAGGCCGGTTATCTGCACGACCTGGTCCACGGGAAGTCCTGAGCCCAACAGTTTCTTGGCGATTTCTATCTTTTCCATTTGTTTGCCTTTTTCCATTCCCTCTTCCATCCCTTTTTCCATCCCCTCCTTCCTAGCCGTCACGATTGCGTTGTTGATGTCCCTGTACGCCTTCACGCTGTCCTCGTACAGGCTCAATTCCTGGGGAGAAAACCTGGCAATCTCCGCGGCCTGAAACATATGCTCGAAGACACGCTCCTGCAAGGCGGCCGGACGTTCAAGAAGGCGGGAGAGGTTCTTGATTACGAACATCCATTTGTCGAACATGCTTTCCAGTTCATGCTCGCCCTTCATGAACTTGGGCATTTCAAGGTAGATGAAAGTCAGCTTGTCATAAAAGATGCTCTTGCGCTCGACATCCATCAGCATCACCTTGTGGTGGTAACAATCCGGGGAATATCTGTCCTCATCAAATACGAAGTTAAGAATGCCGACAGTATAGACCGCCGTCAGTTCAAAGTCCCAGTCACCGCGCTTGGCCTGTTCGCGGATGGGGAAAGTGGAATAGAAGACGCTGCGGTCTTTGAAGAACTGCTGGTAAACGTTCTGCATCTCGACGATGAACTTTTCACCCTTGTCGTTCTCGCAGTAGACATCGAATATGGCCCTGCGCTCGCCACCGTAGGAACCCAGATGCTCATTGTTAAGATAAGTCAGGTCGCAGACATGCTGCTCGTCACCGAACAGTGCATTGAGGAAGCTGATCAGCAATTCCTTGTTCATGTCCGTGCCGAACAGCTTCTTGAAACCGAAATCGGTGTATGGGTTCACAAAGCGCTCCTCACCGCTGTAATTGTTTGTTGGCATAGGCATATTGTTTTATTTGGACATCCCTGCAAAGGAACAAATTAATTGTAGGATAAACAAAAAATGGGGGATTTTTATTCGGCCTGCAGGTAAAACAGAACCTTGCAATTATCGGCATCCTCTTAATTTCATAATTCCTCCCCCCCTCCCCCGTGTGCTGTCACATCGGTTGTAAGCATATAATTCCCAGCCCCCCGCCCTCCGAATCTACTTAGAAAATTTATTTCTTACTTTGCCCCCCGTATGGAGGATGGAATCCCGTGTTCCCCTCCCGCTAGGAACGTCATTATTTAACCAATTTATATTATTAACTTTTTAAATTATTGTAAGTATGGAAATGGAAATGAATTACGTGGCTCCAGAGGTGGAAATCGTGGAGGTAGAAGTGGAAAGAGGATTTACTTCTAGTGGATTTGGAGAACCAGACGACCTGGGATAACCATACTTTGCACAGTCGCATGTTGTGTGTTGTTAGGAAATTTTGCACAAATAACGACCGGAAGAAGTATGAAAACAGTAAATAGATTAATTATAAACTTAACAAGGAATGAGAACGAAACATTATTTCACAGCACTAGCTCTGCCGCTAGTGTTTGCTGCATGTTCTAACGACGATTTAGACGTTAACAACACTCCAGAGCTAAATGGTCCAAAATTGGCTGAGAACTTTTCTTTTACAGCCGATATTATTGGGCAAGATGCAGATACCCGTATTGGTTTTGAAGATGGAATTAATAAAGCATTCAGCTGGCTACCCCAGTATGCAAATGAAGACAATGGTGCGAAGACAGCCGATGAATTGATTGGTGTCTGCCTCATCGGCGGTGTCGATGAAATTAGCAATCCCTCCGGGAAGGTTTTCACCAATTATCCTTTCAAACTCAAAGGATGGATGAATCCAGAAGGAGGTATAGAAAGTGTTGATGTGCCAGCCTCAGTGGGTGCAGGCAATACCACTTTGGCCGCTTGGAGAAATGCTCAATCAGATCAATGGTTAAAAGATCCTGAAGGCATGACCAAAGGTAACTTTGTAACCTGTACTACCCCTTCAACAACTTTGATGGCCGGTGACTATGTGATTTACTATCCACATGATGCAGAATTTAATTCAATCAAACAGTTGCCAATAGCTAATTACAACTCAGTACAAACAGCTGCAACAGTAACTAAAGATGGTGATTATGCCCATATCCCATCCACCGTTTTTGCCGTTTCTGAAAAGACGACATTGGCACCCGGCACAGAGACTTCTTCTTTCAAATTATATTTTATGAACTATTTGTTGGGATTCAAAATGTATAAAGGTGAAGGAGAACTTACTAAATCAATCAAACGCATCATTGTAGAAGTCAAAGATGGAACGCAATTCCCGACAGAAGGTACGGTTAATGCCTTAAACCATAGTTTTGTCGCATCGACAGAAAATACGACAGAAAGTTTGGTGCTTACTTTGGGAACAGGTAGTGGAGTATCTATCGCTGATGGAACAGAAGTTGCTCCTTATCTGACCGCAATGACAATGTTACCTGTCAACTTGAGTGGCAAAACAATTGTCATCAAAGTGGTTCCTACGGATGGAACAAAAGTTGCTATCTACGAAAAGAACGGTACTAATTTCGTAGCGAGCAAATACGGCCAATTCTCCCTGCCTATTGTAGATGCAGACTTTAACAAAGACATGGATCGTATGGTATTTACTGCTGATGAATTCAAAGCAGAGGCTGCCAAGGGCGGTGTAATCAAATTGATGGATGATGTAACAATAACCGAGATGCCTTCCGATGTTGCCCACTCCTTAGTTGTGAACGGCACCAAGAAGCTTACAATTAACACAGTAGCTCTTGCTCCTACGGCAGACTGGACTTTCAATTGCCCGGTTGAGATTGCAGCCGGTCTGACTACTGCCGATAATCACGCAATTACTTTCAATGGTAAAGTTGAAGTGATCGGTGGTAACATCACTGTAACTACGGGTACGTTGAATATCAACGGCAAAGGCTCTTCGATTGCTGCGACAGCCGGTGATATCTCCATCGGAGATACCCTGAACGTAAATGATGAAATTACGATTGGAAAATCTATCACTTTGGCTGCTAATAAAGCTGCTGCCAATCTGAATGCCGATGGCATCGTAATGGCAGGCGCAACGTCTGGCACCGCCACCGGTGCATTGAATATCAATGCCAATGTAATCAACAATAAGCTGCTGAATGTTGCAAACATGAAATTGACTATCGCCGCAGGAAAAACATTAACTGTTGATGCCGGTAGAGTTCCTGCCGCCAGTACTGCCACATTAGAAGGCATTGCTGCCAATACAGTCGTCCTGAATGGTACGTTAGATGTTGTAAAGGGTGAAGTTACTTCTACAAACCTTGAAGTACCGGGGAAATTGATCATCGGCACTGGTTCTAAATTTACGAATTCGACTACCGACTCAACTCTGAAACTGATCGGCACAGGCGAGATTGTCAATAATGGTACTTTCACGAACGAAGGAACGGTTATGGTGAATGACGCCACAGCCACATTCAATAATGTCGGAGATTTCGAAAATGGACGCAGTGTAGTTTTACTGGGTCAGCTGAATAATGCAGCTACCGATAAGTTCGTAAATACTGCTAGCGGCTCTGTCAGTGGCAAAGCAAACTTCAATGGTACTTATACCATCGAGGTAGAAGTAATGACCTCATCAGAATTCGCTTTGGCAAATTCAGACACAAAATGTGGCTTGATTCGTTTGACAGGTGCAACAACATCCACTGCCGCAATTTCGACAGAAAAGGCTATTGAGTTGGGTACAGGTTCTTCATTGGATGCATCTGCCGGCCCCATCACCTTTGGCGATCTGACAGTTACCGGAAACAACGTGACAACCACGGGAAATGTAAACGTAACCAATGACGTGACGATCAATAAGAGTGCCAAGCTGACAGTATCCGGAGGCGTATTGGCTGTGACCGGTAAAGTCATCAATAATGGTACATTTGCAATCTCTTCCGGTAGAGCCACATGTTCGGGCATTGCCGGTACCGGTACTTGGACCAACTATCCTGAATGGTAATTAATTCCCCCAAAGGATAAATCCGTTTTCATAAGCCCTGCAATGTGCAAAGCCTTGCAGGGCTTTTATATCTATTCCCATCACGGTGATGAACATCAGTCTTTATCGCAATGACAATTAATGATCGTCAAAATGGCCATCCATACTTCAATAACAGGTTGCGGGCAACCCGCGAGGCACTTTGCCGGGCTTGAATCTTCCCCCATTCACCATCCGTCCCGGCGGTTACCCATGTTCGATGCCTTGAAGGGCTTTGCCATCCTTCTGGTAGTTTATACCCATGTGCTTCAATATTCCGGCATAGGCGAATATTTCAGCAATCCTGCATTCAAATTTTCATATTCCTTCCATATGCCCCTTTTCATGACCATAAGTGGATATTTCGCCGCCTCTTCCATTCAATTGCCATTCTTCACACTACTCAAGAGGAAGAGTATGCGGCTTTTGTTGCCGTGCGTTTCTGCGGTCGTAGTTGTTCTACTTCTTAACCTGTGGCTGAAATACATACCCCGGTCGGCCTATGTCTCTTACTTTATAGGAAACCTCTGGTATCTGAAAGCTCTGTTCATTTGCTATGTGGTCGCATGGAGCAGCCTGCGCATTGCGCACAGTTTGACTGCCGCCATTGCCGGAAGTATCTTATTGAGCTCTTTTCTGCCAGGGCCTTTCTATTGGCCGTTTGTGCTGCCGTTCTTTTGGCTCGGCTACATTTGGCAGCGTCATCCCGAATGGCTAAATGTCCACAAAAGGCTAATTGGCATAAGCGCTTTTGCTGTTTTTTGTATCCTTTGGGTTTTCTGGGATGGCGAACTGACGGTTTACCGTTCAGCGTTAAAGCTCATAGACTACAAACATCTGGCATGGAAGGGTGAGAATCTGGGGCCTCATTTGCTGCGTTTGGCCATCGGGACGGCAGGAACTCTCACCACTCTGGCCGTTTTCAGCTTTTTCTACCAACGCGGTTCACGTCTTTCCCATATAGAATATTTGGGAAAGTACACTTTGGAAATTTACACATTGCACTTTATGCTCATCCATACGGGAATGTTCCGGTTTATAGAAATTCCCTACCACAAAGGCATTTATGAATTACTCTATTGTCCGGCAGTCTCCGTCCCTGTTTTTGCAATTTGCATAATCGCTGTCCGCCTCATGGCACGTAATCGTTGGCTGAACGGTGTTTTCCTGGGAAATTGGGAAATACGGGCAAGGAAAGTGCGGGAATAATGTTTTACATTCGGGCATGAATGAAACTGGCGGTATTTCCCGACACCGAGGAACGCCTTGGAGGACACCGATGAAGAGGTTCTTCCTCACCGATGAACAACCCCTTCCTCACCGAGGAAAAAACGAGTTGAGAGCGCATTGATAATCAATCGTTTAAATCACCTCATTCCGGTATGCCTGCACAATTTTCGGGAATAGCAGGCCGCAGGATTACCCCCGTGCTATGGTTGAAATATTTGACACGTAGCCTTGGGCGGCAGACCAGACTTTTCTTGCCTACAATTTAGCTTTTATTGGCTGGACATTCGAGCTTCTTGCCCTTTCTTTTCTTTGATTCCATCTTTCAGGAAGTTCTTTTTGCTCTGACGCGGTTGGGAAGATGGGTTGTTTTATCCGATATCGAGGACAGGATGCATAGATAATGCGGGGGACCATACCGGGGATTATGCCAAGGATTATATCGGGGATGCAAGGCAGTGCGTGTGGTATCATATTAAAAGAAGAACCGCAGCCTCCATTTCAAATAGGAGAACTGCGGTTCTTTTAGTTTAACTGTTCATTGGATTATCTAAATTGCCATGAACGGGTTTGGTATAAAAGGCTTTCCTCCGGGAAAGCTTTTCGGCTGTTATGACCAACCTTCACCGATAGTATTATTACCTTGGCCTTTCATTGTGCCATCACCTGCGGTAGGCCAGCTAACCTTACCACCGCTTACTGTGATAGAACCTTCATTGGTGAAAGTTCCACCCTCCTTAACACCGAATTCTGCATCTTCGGCTCCAACCAATTTGCCATCGGCATCGATCTCGACAGTATTAAAATACATCTTGGTAGGAGCAAGGACGGAAGGAATGCTAACTCCTGCAGTCAGTGTCAATGTACCGGAAATCTTAGCAGTAGCGTTATTGGCTGAGGCTGCTTCATTTACCTGAACATTATTAGAGACTGTAAACGAGCTTCCTTTTTCAAGAGTGAGCTTGTCGATCTTTACCGTTACGGCTACTACGGAAGTTGTACTTAGCTCAGAAGCGTTGACAACGATAACTGAGGCTATCGCACTGTTTAATGCCTCTGAGACATCCAACTTCGCACCGTCCAAGGTAATACCGGCACTGATATCTGAAACAGGCTCGGCAATTACACCGGTGGCTGCACTTTGAGCCATTTTCCATGCACCTCCTTGCAGTGTTATGTGGTTGATTCCCAAACTTGCTGCATTTGCAACATCATACCCGGCTTTGGTAGTGACAACAACGGTAGTGCGTCCATAGCCTACATTAGTAATGTTGTAGGCTTTAGCAGACAAGGCTGAGAATTTAGCTACATCAGCAACTTTGATAAGGGCATTGTTGGTTATTGTTGAGCTATTGTCAGATTTGCTGTCGGCACCGATTTCAATTGTTCCATTATTGGTCATAATAACTGTCTGAAGGCCATTGTTTTGAATCAGGGCATCGGCTGCATTCGTTATCGTACCAGCTACAGAGAATGTACCATTATTGACAATCGTACCCTCGTTTGTAAACGCTGTGATACCGGCTCCTGTCAATACACCGTCTGTCTCAGCTATTGTAATTGTTGCAGAGGGCTTATTAGCCACGGTTGCAGAAGCGGCAATAGCCAATGTCTTGTTAATATTGATTTCAGCGGCAACGTCATTCTCATCACCATTATCAAGATCGTTGAACGTAGTGGCTTCATCCACATTTATTGTCCCAAGATTTACAACCTTTTCCGTCAGTATGACAGTTTCACTGATATTCATCGTCCCATAATTATGGATTTCAATTGCAGGGACAGCATCAACGGTTACCGTTTTCCCGGCTTTCACACCTAAAGCACCGACTGAACTGTCAAAGGTAAGTAATCTTTCTGCCTTGTTAATTTCACTTATGCTGAAGTCCTTGTTCATGATCAATTCAGGGTTGCTCAAGTTACTGTTGGCCGAAATCGTTACAGGGAAGTTTGGCAAAGACGATACTTCGATTCCGTCTTTTTGCAATTCAAACTCGATCGTTTTTCCTAAATAAGCACCTGCATGTTTCTGTATATAGCTGATTGCATTTGCCCAATCTGTATCCGATGAAATAGCGAACGCTTCACGCTGCTTCATGTTTCCTTGGTCTCCGAATCGCATCTCCTGTAGGTTCATAGGCACGGCACTTCCACTGGCAAAAGCTACCTCGAAGGTATTTTGGTAATATCCTTCACTTGTTTCGATTTCCAATACATACGCCACCTTCTTTCCACTACATGGCACAGCCAAACAAACGGCATATTCAGTGCCATTGGTTACTGTCAACCCTTTGTTCTCCTTGCTATCATCCAAAGTCAAGGTCAGAGTCTCGACAGTTTTATTTTGGTCTACATAAATGCCGACTGCGCCATCGTCTGCATTTACAGTATTGAGCAATGTAGCCTTTGCTGTTGCGACTGCGTCTGCATCGGTAATATCTGCCTTCGCTACATTCGACAATGCTGCAAACTTAACGACACCTCCGTTTACAATCGTCCCGCTGCTTTTCTTCAGTGTTATCTTTTCAATCTTTGTGCCCTCAGGTGCATTCGTTGTCTTGAATTTGACGATCAGCGGGGATGCCAGTTTAACAAATGAGATAGGCAACTCCAAGGAATTGTCGTACACGATCCCATTAGCCGTCAGGTCGAAAATAGGAGAAATACCTGTCAGGTACTTGGCCATTTGTGAATAAGCACTCACCTTCCCGTCTCCTTTCACATAGGATTGTTCCGCTGGTATTTCCAGAGTCATTGTTTCCCGATCCGTACTTTTATTAAACTGATAATAGAAATAGTATTTACCCTTCATCACTTGGGATTGTGTGGTAAACTGAGCGCCCTCTTCCGTTGTGCCTTCTGTTGTGAAAGGTACGTTGTTCCATACTTTATTATCACCGTTCAGAGTTCCCATCTGGCTTCCATCGGCCATTGCAGCGCCAATCACGTCACTGCTTGTCCATGTATAAGAAATCTTATTGCCGGAAGCCCCCGCATCCATACGGGTATCCAGATCATTCCATACCAAATTTTCGGCAGCCAGTTTCAGATCTATGGTTTCCCGATTCATTAATTGTGGTGCCTGGCTTGTCAAATCTTCAGCCGTACAAGCTGCAAAAACAGCAGGCAGACACATCGCTGTAAATAAATGTTTTGTTTTCATACTATACTTTTGATTATACATTAGCGAACTATTCACAAATTTGTTTTTAACCTACAGGAGGTGTAAAAGGATCATCACCAGGACTGTTAACAAATCCTCTTTCTACCTCTACCTCCACGATTTCCACCTCTGGAGCCACGTAATTCATTTCCATTTCCATACTTACAATAATTTAAAAAGTTAATAATATAAATTGGTTAAATAATGACGCTTTTTGGGGAGGGGAACGCGGGATTCCATCCTCCATACGGGGGGCAAAGTAAGAAATAAATTTTCTAAATTCTTTTCATCCATATATTGCTGAATATATGATAGTTATATTTTTACTTTAATAAAAGATTGGCATATAAGACCCTATTCATGAAATCGGTGATAATATAATAAATAATTGATAACAAGCACCATAAGAATCTATCATTAACAAGGATTCAAAAAAGCTTATTGAAATGGCACTATTCTTTGACACTCCTCCAAAACATCAAAAAGAAGATAAATAGGTTGTTTTCTTAAGAATCAAAATGGAATCGTGAAATAAAAATTAAAATGAATGACACCGATCTTTGACACCAGATACAAAATAAGTTCTTTTCTTAATCAAAAAATAAGAAAAAAAGAAAAGAGAAAGTAATGTGGATTTAGGTTCAAAATATAAAAAAGAAAAGGCTGTTTCCCATGGGAAACAGCCTCTCACAATCTAGTATTAAACTGAATTATTACACTTTCATCTCAATAGTCAGCTAATACCGGATACTCTTGATGCTTTCAGATAGCTTTGTCTTTTTTCAACAAATGGACAAAGTCGGACATTAGCTCTTTACTTGATGCTTTCAGATATCTCTGAAAGGCTTGGATAGAGCGGTGTCCGGAAAGTGTCATAACATAGTTGATGGGATACCCCCTTTTATATAAATTAGTGACACAACTTCTACGAGCAGTATGGAAACTTACCATATTGTATTTTGGAGTATTTCTAATATGAGTTTCTCCACCTCTGGATTCTTTGTAACAAATAATTTCGTCAATATTACATCGTGCTGCAAGCACTTTCACTATTTTGTTAGCTTTAACACTATTAATAACAGGAAAACCAATTTGTTGATAATGTGCAATAATTGGTGCTACCTCTTTGAAAATAGGAATATTAACTAATTCTTTCGTTTTTGTCTGATACAATGAAAGCACACCTTCTTTAATAATGGCATGATTCAGCTGCTGTATATCACTGATCCTTAAAGCGGTATAACAAGCTATTACAAACATATCCCGTACCTCACGCTCTAAGTCGTTTTCAGTGAATACAGCAGCGAATTTGTGGATTTCCTTTTCACGCAAATATATTTGTTCACTTGAATCAGAAGGCAGAGTGGTCTGTACTTTCAAAAAATAATTATTAGTAGTCATTTCATTGTCATATGCCCTATGCAATAAGTTTTTTAGTACTTTGAGTGTATTGATAACTGTATTTTGAGTATAGTGAGCTTTTTTAGTACTTTTGCCAAACGCATAGCCATAAAGATAATTTGTAAAATCAATGAAAAACTTTTTATTGAAATCATCAAATGAAGTGATTGGAGTATTTCTTTGTTTGTTGAACTCTATTAACCGATTTAGAGCTGTCAGATAAGTTGTTTTGGTACTTTCAATACCACGATGTCCTTTACGATTGACGCTTTTTTCATAATCATCAATCAATCCCTTCAAACAGGTGATTGGATCTTTTATTAGTTGTCCATGGTACTGATTTTCTTTCACAACTTCCCGAATAGTGGGAGCAGATAAATATTCCCCTCGCATAGCAAGCCTTTCATCGGCCTCTATCAAAGAAAAAACAATGTCTTCTATTTGCTTATTGATATGTTTTAAACGCCGTTTTTCACGCAAATTTAAGTGATCGAACAGGTAACAACGGTGATTCCGGTGATCCCAATATTCTGGTTCGATCCGCAGTTTGGTGTATATCCGGATTCGCTTTTGGTTAATAGTAGTCACAAGCATGATTTGTGTTAATCTCTTTTCATCTCTTACTTGCTTAAGGTTGAAATTTAGCCTAAGCTTTGTTTCATCTTGTTTTTTTAACAGATTACGATTAATACCTTTCATATATATAATATTTCAATTAATAATGAAGTACAATGAGTCTCACCATTGAACAAGAACAATTTTTCTCTCTTTTAAGAGCTGGTTTATGGGGTGAAGCAGCTGATGCCTCCCTTTTTACTACTGATACCGATTGGAGATCAATTTTCACATTGGCTAACAAACAAGCGTTGCTGGGAATAGTATTTGACGGTATTCAGACACTTCCTAGGAATATACGTCCTGACCGTAAACTGTATCTACAATGGTGCAGTATCATAGAACAAATAGAACAGGAAAATTTGACTCTAAATGAGAAGCTGAAAAATATATTTTCTCTTTATAAAAACAATGGAATCATTCCGATATTGCTTAAGGGACAAGGAGTTGCACAAAATTATAGGAATCCTGAGCATCGTCAATGTGGTGATATTGATGTGTATATCAGAGGCAATCAATATAATATAGCAAATACTCTTTTGCGCGTAGAAGGAAATGATCAACTTGAAGAATGTAATAGGCATACTCACATCATCTGGCATGGAATTCATGTAGAAAACCACCGGATAATTTCTAGTTTGAATGAACCTAGAGCTAATCGCTTTTTTCAAGAAGCAATAACACAATGGTTTCCACACGGAGCATGTGAAACAAATATCAATGGGTATAAAGTATTGGTACCTCCTGTTGACTTTAATGTCGTTTATATTCTGATCCATTCCGTTCTACATTATTTAAACGAGGGAGTCGGATTACGTCAAGTATGTGATTGGGTCTGTCTATTACATGCACAACAAGAAAAATTGGATCCTCATACTATCAATGTCCTCTTACAAGGTACAGGGATGCTCAAAGCCGCGAAAGCTTTTGGAATTCTTGCCGTAACATGGTTGGGCTTTCCTGAGAAAGAACTTCCTTTTCAATTAGATGAACATGATATGAAACGGGGAAGTCTGCTGCTAGAACATATTTTTCAAAGTGGTAATTTCGGCAAATATGATCCCAATAGGAAAAAGAGACCCAAAGGATATTGGAGCGGCAAATGGAATACCTTCTCTAGTACTTGGACACGAACTCGCCAATTTGGCGATCTAGCTCCTGCGGAAGCACGATGGCGTCCACTAATGATGTTTTTGGATTTCACTAAAATGCAGATTAAAAAGAGACTATCCTAAATACAGGAAGCAGGAACCGACGTAAACTCCGCATGCGATACCATCTTTCTCCCCATTTCAGCCATCTTGGGTTCATACAATCTTGTACTGAACCGTCCGGATGATATATATAACGCAAAACGCCAATAATCTCATTTTGCCTCACTTCTTCAATACGATATATATTACCATCTCCCATCATTTTATATCTATCGCCTTCCTTACCAATAAAACGATGGATCATATAATCCTCTCTCCAACGGAAGAAAGGGCAACACCATAAACGTAATTCTTCTGTTGGATTATAAGGAACAATTTCTATCTGATCGAACCCTCCTTTGATAAAAGGATACATACTTTGCCCATCAACATGTATCTTCACAGATTGTCCATTTTTTAAAACTTCAGCAGCCTCTGTAAAGAAACTGTTTGGTACAGTTATTTTTCTCATTCTCCGAAAATTGTTTTGCAAGATAATTTGGCCGCTTCGGCATTAGGCAAGCAAGCCAAGTGATAAACCGGCACATAGCTTAATACTTTATCTAGAGTTAAACTTATATGATCGTATAAATTATCATCATATGCAAAGTCTGGAGGACAAGAAGGATGTAATGCCCCATAAGATTCCAGTATACTTAATTTTTTTATTTTATTGTAAGGAGCTTGAGACAATCGTACACATGCCACTAATGGATAGTCTTCGTTTTTATAACAGGGGGTTTTTCCACTCCACGGGCTACCGAATATACGTGGTTCATTATCTATTATACGCAAGATGGGACTATCATCATTTAAAAGAATTGAATCTACAATATTTTCTTTCCACAAACGTGTATGAGTACTTTTTCCTGTCCCACTTTCTCCGAGAAATAGCACACAACTGTTTCTATATTGAATGGTGCTAGTGTGGATAGCTATAGTTTCGTGAGGTACAGTAGCCATTCCAAAAGCAATCCAAAGGGTAAATCTCAATAAGCGTGTGGAAAAAACTGAACCCTGAAAATAGATCCGATTGCTACCGTCTTCTTGCCAAATTTGCAATGCAGATTCCCCTAATGGGGTAGTAGTGAACATATATCCACGTTCATATCGCCCGAATACATTTGATATTTCATCAATCTTGCTATTGTATTGAGGCTTTGTCATTACTGGAGCTTCCTCCGTAGTAATACTAAAAATAACCAACGGAGCATCTTCCACCGGCACTTCAAAAGGTGCAAATCCTTCTATTCTTTTTACTGCAGATATTAGCTCATCCCCTTCTATCCTTATGCGGTGTTCCGCTATCTTATAATCTTTTTCCATTTGTTTATTTGTATATTTATAATTCTATTATTCTGTCACAAAAAGTCAACGAACTTTCACGGTGGGCTATAACAATCATTGTCAACTCTTTATATCTAACTGATAATTCTTCCAATGCTAAATTTATTTCATGTTCGGTCTCATTATCCAAAGCAGAAGTAGCTTCATCAAAGAATAGTACTTCAGCGTCTTTATAAAGCGCGCGTGCAATACCTATTCTTTGTTTTTGTCCACCGGAAAGCCTGCTCCCATACTCACCCAAATAAGTATTTATTCCTTGTGGCAGCATTTCAGCCCACTCTTTCAGCTTCACTTGGCTTAAAACGCGCATTATTTTATTCCTGTCTATTTCTTTTTGTCCTAAAGCTATATTTTCGGCTAAAGAACCTTGAATAATAAATATTTCCTGAGGAACATAACCTACCAACTTGTGCCACTGCCGACGATTAACTGAAGTCAACGCCCTCTCATCAATCCATATTTCCCCAAAGGTGGGTTGCAAAAAGCCTAACAGAAGATTAAACAAAGTCGATTTACCAGACCCGCTTGACCCTCTTATTCCAATCTTTTCACCACGAGCAATGTTGAAATTTAAATTCTTCAGTATTACACCTCCATCTGGAAAGATAAATGTCAGGTTTTTTATTTTTATAGCATGTTTAAATTGAAAATCAGATTCCTGATTCATCGTTCTTTCTTCTTGTTTTTCCAATCCCTCAGCTATTGTAGTAATACTATGAGATGCATTTTGCAAGGTTGACCAACTATTCAATATTCCCCTAACGGAAGGGATCATTCGATAAGCAGCAATAGCAAATACGCCACTCATAACTCCCAGATCTCCACCACTCAATCCGATAAGTAATGCCAATCCTATGATAATCGATATTTCAGATAAGAACGATGGGAATAATTGGGTGATTTCCATCCTTAAGCGGTTTTTGGCAATCACATTCAAACCTAAGTCAAAAGAAGTAAGTAGAGATTGAAAAGCTTCGCTTATCTCCAATTCAGGATAGCCTCTAAAGGCTTCTACAACTGTACGAGACTGATTACGTCGAGCTTCAAGTTCTTCAGTCCCATAAGAACGCAAGCGCTTTTTAACAATTCTCACATACAAAATAACGATAGGTAAAAAACCAACACATAACAATATACCAGACAATGGTGCCCATATGATTAATGCGGCTATCATCATTAATAGTAATAAAGCTTCTCCTACTATTTTGAATAAAGGAGAAAGTACACAAAGGCTGAATGTATAACATATAAAATTAACCTCATGCGCCAATTGTACGCTACTCTTGCCTTTTAAGAATAAAAATCCTCTGTTATAATAATTACAGAACATTTGTCGACTAAATAGTTTGTATATATCCAGTAAAAAATGGTTTTGGAAACGGGCAAGCCTCATGACCAAAGCATTTTTTAAAAGGACAAATACAAATACTGCCACACAGAGTTGGAGTGCTTTTGTTGGATTAGAATCTTTGCCTAAAACCATTATTAAAACAGGAATCAAAGCTGCTATGCCAAAAAAATCCAATATCGAACGGGCCAATACTGAAAGTGCAACCCATCCAGCCATGCAGCGATCTTTATGAGACAATAACTTAAAAACAAGTTTAAGCATCAATGACCTTAGCCTGAATTAATTTATCAACCCATTTTTGAGCATCTTTCAAAGCCTGCTCCCGTAAAATTCCATAATTGTCTGTTAATACTTTTGCTGCATCTCCTATTTCAAACTCTTTTCCTACTAATTCTTTCCAAAGTAAAAAAGCTGTTTGATTTAATGAGATCACTTGAGTCATATCACAACCCGCCTGCCCTTGACTTACTACAAGATTTTCTCCAGCGATGCTTCTGACCTTATAATTTTCTCTTATTTTCATAAACGAACCTATATTGATTAAATAATTACATATTACACAACAGATCGCAAAGTTATAATAAAATTCATTATTACAAAATAAAATCAGAAACAAATATTTTCGATATTCATTTCTGGAATTGGAAATTATTTTTTGTATAACGTGATTACATATACATTATATTAAAGACATAATAGTACATCAAATCTATCATGATATTGATTAAAGCATATTAATTTGATATATAGTGCAATTTGATGTAGTGGAGTTGATACTGTAATTGCTCTCTAAAATCGTATTAATATGATAGAAGTTATTATCATTTTCCCTATTTATTACCGATATTCCAATTTTTCTTAGAATAAAATACAAAAAAAAGAGTTTTCTTTTTGAATTTAGAAAATTTATTTTCTTTACATAAGCAAATAATAATAAAATTATTTTTTATTTACTTATATAAAGTATAAATATATCTATATTATTATACATTTAAATGCAGCTTAAAGTATTTCTTCATAAAGATTACATATATAATGCTCAACGTAAATATACTTATCAAAAGATACCAATATCCAAATTCTCGAAATTCCAAATAGCCAATGTTGATAACACTTTGCATCCCCATATAAACAAATGCTACTTTTACATGAGGTATTCCCAATTCGTTAGCCATAATCTGGTATAAATGACAGCGATGAGGAAAGCGAATATCTTCATGAATAATTATTCTATGAATAATAGTCAATACACTATCAATTCCATAAACGGACAGGAAAACAAGCCAGGTAAAATCATTTGTTTTTACGATCAACAACCCTATCATAAAAACAATAATAAAAGCAATACCTACAGAGCCCACATCCCCTACAAAACATTTCGCTTTCTGACGGAAATTAAATAAGCAAAATACAATTACTGAACATAGTACAGTCAATATAAAAGTCTGCTCGACAAACTTAACTACAAACTCATTGATATAAGCCAAAGAAACAAGGGTAACAAGCGAGAAACCACATGTTATACCATTAATTCCATCCATAAAATTATAAGCATTAATAATGCCCACACCAATAATCAATATCGCTAAAATGCCCCATAGCGGCAATGTAAAAATATCCCATTGCATACACAGCAGAAACATCGCAGCAAAATGAAAGATTAATCGTATCGCTTGAGAGATTGGACGTATATCATCCCAAAAACTGATAAAAGTTATAAGTGTTAGCCCCAGCAGAAACCAAGGATATTGTATTGGATGAGCAATAAAAAAGAACAAAGTCCCAAAATAAAAAATAATTCCTCCACCTCTAAGCGCAACATGTTTATGCGAACTGCGTTTATCTGGTTTATCTACGATATTATATTTATACGCAAAATAAATATATAATAATTCAGTAAAAAATAACAGTATTAAAATAATAGGATAATACATTATACTTTATCAATTCGACAAACAGAAATTAATTCAAAATCATTATATCTTGAAATGATCTAATACATTCATTGGCTCCCATCCTAATTCCCGTCTCGCTTTTTCATTATTAAAAGTAAGTGATTTAGTAATTTTATGCAATGTCAAGGTATTTAGTAAAACATTACTGCCAAAACAATCTCCTATAAATGCCATACATTTAGCAACCCAATAGGGGATTGAAAACGGTAAAGGCTTCCCAAGTAATCGGCTAATTATGATTTCTAATTCTTTGAAAGTAGGCTTATAAGTATCACAAACATTATAAATTCCTCCTTTAGCTATCAAAAGAGGCACTAAATTTGCAATATCTTGTACCATTAACAGGCTTTTTTTACATTTTCCATTCGAAATACTCAGATATCTTCTCGTACGAATACCTTTTATCATATAGCCTAAAGTCCCCGGTGGATTAGGTCCAACTATCAAAGATGGACGAATAATACTCAAAACTACATTATGCTCACGACACCAATCTTTCAAATACAATTCTGCTTTTTTTTTGCTTTCCGCATATGGAGTCATTCCATTCAATGGATGCTCTTCCGTAATATCATTACCGAACTCACAGCCATATACTGCTACCGTACTAATGAAAATAAAGGCTTTCGGAATACCACTTTTCTCTAAAGCCATACATATATTTTTACTACCTTGAAAGTTTATATCAAAAAAAGCCTGTTTCTCTTCTTCTGTCTTAGGAATGCAATGGGCTTTCCCCGCTGCATGAAGAACAATATCATACGCCTCTTTAAGGCATGGAATTTCTTTAGCTAAATCAACACAATAATCATTCTGAGAAGATAATCCTAAAGTGCTTACAATGTATCTGTTCTTCAACAAAGGAAGCACATTCGTTCCCACAAACCCAAATGCGCCCGTAAATAGGAGTTTCATTATTTGAATAAAACAGTGAATTCAATTATTGAAAATATTGTCTCAATTTAGGAATCAACCTATAAAATGGATAAAATCCCCCCATTCTAATACCATTCTTCTTAAAAGCATGCATACACTCAAAATTAGCTTTGCAGATATTTTTTAAGCTATTACTTGTAACTCCTCCCAGCCTCATTTTAACAAGTGAATCTTCCAAATAAACCATAAAAATAGCATCCTTCTCAACAAAACGTAACATCAACTCAAAGTCTGCGGCTAATTTGTAACTGAGATCAAACAAACCATACTTCATATAAACTTCTCTTTTCACATAAAAAGTGGGATGAGCAGGATGCCATCCTTTACTAAAAGGTCGTTGCTTCCCCGTTATCCAATGTCGTATAATTCGATTCACATTATTTTTAGCAACGTAGTATAGATCTGCGTATACACAATCTGCATCAGGATTTTGAAGAAAACATCTCATTATTTTTTCTACAGCAGTATTCTCAGCAAATAAATCATCCGAATTAATAAATCCGATAACTTCCCCTGTTGCCATTAAGACTCCCTTATTCATCGCATCATAAAGTCCTCTATCCTTCTCACTAATCCAGCATAAACGTCCATTAAATCGAGGTTCGTATTCCTTTATCATAGACAAAGTTTCATCGCTTGACACACCGTCCACAATAATATATTCAATATTTGGGTAAGTTTGTGAAAGTACCGAACGAATCGTGGAACGAAGTGTTTTTTGGCTATTAAAAGTGACTGTGATAAGAGATATCTTCATTAGAAAAACAAATCTATTCTATCATTATTCTCCAATAATGATAGAATTCCATGATCAGGACAATTTAATACATTCTACCACCCTTATTATATCTTCATCTGTCAAAGTAGGACTTGATGGTAAACACAAACCAATATTAAAAAGGTACTCACTCGTGCCGTTCCCATAAAACGGTGCATCAGCAAACACTGGCTGCAGGTGCATGGGTTTCCATAGAGGACGAGTTTCAATATTCTCCGCATCCAATTTCAAACGAATATCTTCACGAGTTTTACCAGCAATCTCAGAATCTACTAAAATGCAAGTCAACCAAAAGTTAGAATTAAAATGATCATTAAAATTTTGCAGTACAGAAATTCCTGGAACATTTTTCAATAATTTCGTATATAATCCATGTATTTCCCTTCTCCTAGTAATGTGTTCATCAAGTACAAACATTTGCCCACGGCCAATACCCGCACAAATATTACTCATACGATAATTGTAACCAATATGAGTATGCTGATAATGAGGAGCTGCATCACGTGCTTGAGTCGCATAAAATTTCGTACGTTTTGCTTCCTCTTCTGTTCGACAAACTAAAGCACCACCACCTGAAGTTGTAATCATTTTATTGCCATTAAATGACAATGCAGCTAATTCTCCGAATGTGCCACATTTTTGCCCATCAAAAACCGCCCCTAAAGCCTCAGCCGCATCTTCTAATACAGGAATATTATAGTAATTAGCAATTTCCATAATTTGATCAATTTTAGCAGGCATACCGTAAAGATGCACAGGAATGATCACCTTGGGAAGTTTTCCGGTTTTACGTAATCTATCTTTTATGGCCTCATTTAAAAGTACAGGATCCATATTCCATGTATCTTTCTCACTATCAACAAATACAGGTTTTGCTCCCAAATAAACAATGGGATTTGCAGAAGCTGCAAAAGTAAAACTTTGGCAAATTATTTCATCACCAGGTTTTACTCCGAATAGTATCAAACCTAAATGAAGTGCTGCCGTACCTGCACTCAATGCCACTACGTGACGTTCTTCATTTAAATATTCACTTAAAGATTTCTCAAAGGCATCTACATTGGGTCCCAATGGTACTACCCAATTCGTATCAAATGCTTCTTTTATAAAGTCCTGCTCACGACCAGACATATGAGCAAGCGAAAGCCAGATTCTATTATTCATAAATTACATATTACAAATTCTTCACTACTTTACAACGATTCCCTACCGCTAATACATGATCCGGAATATCTTTTGCCACAACGGAACCAGCTCCAATCACACTCCAACAACCTATTTTAACCCCGGGAATAATAGTTGTCCCCGCACCTATCAACACACCCTCTCCTATTTCCACATTTCCACAAAGTGTGCAGTGAGGAGAGATATGCACATAGTCCCCGATTAAACTCTCATGATCTATAGAAGCCCCTGTGTTAATAATACAATGTTTTCCAATATTTACATCGGATTGTATAATTGCTCCTTGCATTACTACAGTTCCTTTATCAATGTTTGTTTTAGCGGAAATAATTGCTGAAGGATGAAAGGCCTGACCGATAGTTACTGATACAGACTCCGCTATCTTTTTACGGATATTATTATTTCCAATGCTAATAAGCAATGGTCCTTTTATTTCTGACGTATGTAAAACGGGATAATCAAAAAGATTATTAATTGTTTCATTGTCGTCAAACAGCGCTTCAATCGGTTCATTAATAGCATGCAAAATATCAATAATCACTTTAGCATGTCCACTGGCACCATATAAATACATTTTTTATCAATTAATTATTTCCAGTAAAAGGTTCCATTGTCGTGGATGCATTCGAATTAATGTCTTCACGTGCAAAGACCTTTTTTATTGTTAGAAAAGCTGTTTTCGCATCCAAAAGCAAAGAGCAATGCTCCACATACCATACATCTAGTTCAAATTTCTTTGTCCAAGAAATTGCATTACGCCCATTTACCTGTGCCCAACCTGTAATACCCGGACGAACCTCATGGCGACGAGCCTGCTCTCTGCTATAAAGAGGCAGATATTGAGGCAATAAAGGGCGAGGTCCAATTAATGCCATATCACCTTTTATGACATTTATCAACTGAGGTAATTCATCAATAGAAGTCGAACGAATAAACCGACCTATTTTAGTCAAACGTTGTTCATCAGAAAGTAAATTACCAAATGAATCACGTTCGTCAGTCATAGTTTTAAATTTAATAACTTTAAAGATTTTAGCATGTCGCCCCGGTCTTTCTTGCAAAAAAAAAGCACCAGCACCCTTGTTTGCAAAATGAAGCCCCAATCCAGTAAGTACTAATATTGGCCAAATAATTATCAATATCGCCAAGCTTATAATAAAATCTAGGAATCGTTTAAAATAATCACGATACATGAGAATGAATTGTTTTAAATACCTTCTGCAAAGTTTCTACAAATTTATCAGACAATACAGATTTGTCAAACATCTTTAACGATAATTCTCGTGCATTCCTTCCCCATTCATCCAATTGTTTTTTCTGATTCTTATACCATAACAACTTATTTGCAAAATCTGATGGATCATCCGGATCAACATAAAAGCCACAGTTATATTTTTCGACAAGATCTTTTGTCCATCCTGCAGAATTAACAATTATGGGTTTTCCTGCAGAAAGAGAATCAAACAGTTTATTAGGAGAGTTTGTATATAGAATGGGAATATTCTTAAAACAAGTCAAACTAACATCACAACAATTAACAATTTCGGAAGTAATAAATGAGTCATATTGTCCTAAGAAGAAAACATTTTTCAGTTCCAATTCTCTAACTTTACTCTGAAGAACTGGCAAAGTAGAACCATCTCCCAGTATTAAAAAATTCACTGACATTTCATCTCTTTCCTGAAGTGCTTTAGCCGTTTCAATAATGTATTCTAATCCATTAGCAATTCCCATTGAGCCAAAATGAATTACATTAAAATTATCACATTGTATACCGAATTGTTCTATTATATCAATAGATAATTCTCGTGGATAAAAAAGATCCGGTTTAGACATATTAGGTATTACACATATTTTTTTATCGGAAATCCCACATTTCAGAACTCCATCCCTCATACCGGGAGATAAAGTTATAATATATTCTGATTTTTTATATACAAACTTTTCAAATGCACGTAGTAAATATATAATAAGCTTATTTCTGATAGCTCCAACTTGGATAGGAAATTCCGGCCACAAATCTCTAACTTCAAAAACATAATTCCAACCCTTCAAAAACCTAAGATATAAAGCTACTATCCCTACTGTCAAAGGAGTAGATGTTGCAAATACTATATCAACATCTTTCTCTTTAGATGCCACCCGAATAGAATTTACCATAAACATCCAAAATGATTTTAATTTACGTAACTTCGAGAAATATTGACTATACTCATTTTTCACATAAATGACATCAATACCTTCTACGTTAATACGACCAGCATTTGGATGTTTAAAAGCATTTGTTGATGTAATCAATGTAACCTGATGCCCTTTTTCTAATAACTTCCGGGCAAACCAATAAGAACGATTAGCACCATGTTCATCAGGAGTTACAAAATATTGATGAATATATAATACTTTCATCATCCAATTTTTAAATATTCAAATCCATTTTGAATAGCTTCTGAAAGAACATTCCGGCCATCAATTATGACAGGATTCGGTTTCATTAAACGTTTTATTGCCTCCCAGCTAGGTATTCGAAATTCTTTCCATTCAGTCACATGAAATATAACATCTGCATCAATTACAGCATCATACATATTATCTGCATAACTTATTCTATCACCAACCCTTTTCTTACACTCATCCATCGCTACCGGATCATAAGCACAAACCTCACAACCCGCTTTCAGTAAGCTATCAATCAACACCAATGCTGGCGCCTCCCGCATATCATCTGTTTCCGGTTTAAATGCCAATCCCCAAATAGCTACCTTACGCCCTGCGACATCCCCATCGTATCTTTTTTTGAATTTCTCAAACAATACGTTCTTTTGTATAACATTTACCTCTTCTACAGCATTAAGAACACGCATAGTGTATCCATTTACACTTGCAGTTTTTATCAATGCCTTTACATCTTTAGGAAAACAAGATCCTCCATATCCACACCCTGAATAAAGAAATTTACTTCCGATACGGCTGTCTGTCCCTATGCCTTTGCGCACCATATTTACATCTGCTCCCACTAGCTCACAAAGATTTGCTATATCATTCATAAAGCTTATTCGAGTAGCCAACATTGAATTTGCTGCATATTTAGTCATTTCTGCAGAAGGAATGTCCATAAATATCACACGGAAATTATTCAATAACATAGGTTTATAAAGACGAGTCATTAATTCTCTAGACTTTTCCGACTCCACTCCTACTACAACCCTGTCAGGCTTCATGAAATCATCAATAGCATTGCCTTCTTTTAAGAATTCAGGATTAGAAGCAACATCGAATTCTATACTTACCCCCCTCTTATTCAATTCGGCTTGAATAACGGTTTTCATCTTTTCGGCCGTCCCCACGGGTACTGTGCTTTTAGTCACGACAAGAAGATACTTATTCATGTTCCATCCTATTGTCTTTGCAACTTCAAGCACATATTTTAAGTCTGCGCTACCATCCTCACAGGGAGGAGTTCCTACTGCAATAAATATAACTTCTACCTGATTTAATATAGATGCCAAATCCGTTTCAAACTCCAATCGGCCTGCTTTTACATTACGAACAACCATACTTGCCAAATTTGGCTCATATATTGGAATTATTCCAGCCTTCAATTTTTCTATCTTATCTATGTCAACATCTACACATATCACATTTGCACCCAGCTCTGCAAAGCATGTTCCAGAAACAAGACCCACGTATCCTGTACCAACAATAGCTATATTCATTTGTATCTAATTATAAAAAGTCTACGATAAGGAGCTAAAACTCTATTAATGCCAAAAAGGATATTGGTTTTATGAAACCGACGAATAAATAAGCTCAAAAAAGCCAATGATAAATTGAAAGATATTTTTATATCTTCTTTAAAATTCCGCTTTTGACGGGATAAAGAATCTGATCTTACTCTTCTATAGTAAATGGAATGCTCATCCGCAATAATCACTTTTTCTATCTTATCTGAAATTAAAAACATAAAAAGAGCATCTTCTCCATTTTTAAATTTAACATTAAAACGAGAATCACCAATTACGGATCTAGGAATTAATTTACAACAACTAGATGAAAAGAAACGTCTGACCAAAAATTTGTTGCAAGAAAATCCATACTTCTTTAACCTCGCATAAGTATATGCGATATAATCATCTTTGGTATTCTCCAAACGATCGACAAATGCACGTACGTTACTTACCACAATAGATTTATTCTCTATTAATGAAATCATATTTTCTAAATATGTTTGAGATACTATATCATCATCATCTACAAAACAAATATATTTCCCCCTTGCATAATCTAAAGCAATATTACGTGCATTAGAAACTCCCGGTTCCATGCTATAAAAAAGTTTAAATTGCAAACCTTTGGCTTGATTTAAAATATCTAATGCATAACTAATATAAGAATAATCACATCCATTTACAACAACAATAACTTCAATTTTCTCTTTTGCAAATGTTTGTGTGTATATTGAAGAGATACAATCTCCAAAATAGCTACTAGGTTTATAAGAAGGAATTATAACAGATATATCAATCATAAAATAGCAAATTATTCTTTTGCATAAGGAGAATACCTATAATTAAATGCAGCTCGTTCTTTATATGAAGGCAAATCGCCATTTATAAAATATGAAAAATAATTAGTATAGGGTATATAACGTTCATCAGCAAATATTTTAGTATTTGCAATAAAGGCTAATAACAAAAGATAAAAAGCATATATTGTTCTAGATCTCTTAGAGAAAGCATTAATCAAAAATGAGATTGAAATGCAATAGAATAATGATAAGAAAAGCTGAAATCTAGAAAATATCTCAATAGTAGTTGAAAGTCGATAAAGAATTAAATAACAAATTGAACAATTAAATATAAATGTCCCAAAGGGCATTGACTCTATCAGCTTCCTTTTCCATAAAAGTAATACAAAAAATAAAATATGAAAAAGCATGCCCAAAGACAATAATCGTCCTTCGGCAGCTTCATTATGTTCTACTACATAAGCATTGATTTTATAGGCAATATAAGGGATATTTCCAAATAACAAATCTATAACTTTAATTAGAGGTTCTCTGTTTGCAAAGACAAGATTAAACAATACAAAATATATTATATACACATTCGTTCTCACTCTGCTATTTCCAATAAAATAAAACAAAAGAAAAATCAAAGAAGAAACATGAAAAGATGCAGCAAGAAAAATCATAAAAAAATATTTACCTTTTTCCCTTTCAAGAATATATTTTATACTACAAATAAAAACTGTGATAGCCAACAAATTTCTCATTGGATTATCTATAAACAGATAAATTCCAAACCAAGGAATAAAAAAAGTAAGAGATAAATAAAAATATTTTCCAGAGTAATAAATAAGCTTTTTAATAAATATGACATAACAAATAACTTTCGTAAATATGAAAAACGGCCAAAATCCTATGCCAAACATTTTAAAAAGTAACATATAAATATAATAACCTGGTTCCGCATAGTAATCAAAAAACAAATTGGAAAAATCTATCTTTTCATACATTGGTTCATAGCTTCTCCAATCAGTTCCAGTCATATATCCACTACAAAGGAAAACACCCAATAAAAACAAAAAAAGGAACTTCCACTGCTTGTTTACACGCAACTGCGTTGAAAACTGGGATAAAAAGCTAAATACAAAGGCTGATATGTATAAAATCATATTATCAAAATACAATAGTTTTCCATATATAAATAAATGTACAAACTAAAAGCATTTCATACTACATCACTATCGAGCAAATCGATAAAAGAGCGAGCAATATTAATGGGAGCAAATTCCTTATTAACGGGAAATCGACGTTCTGAAAAATTTATTATTAAATTTATTGATTTCACTATTGTCTCAAAATTATTTCTCAAGACCAAACACCTATCAAATTTTTTCAAAAAAATAGATATTGCGTCATTATCATCCTCTACTAAACATAAAATAGGTTTAGTCGTCCCCATATAATCATATAATTTGCCAGGTATTTGAGTTGCTCCTTTTTTATTAGACAAATAAAGCAGCATTGAAGAAGAATCATACACGTTTTGCATTTCCTCAAAATCAACACTACCATAAACATTTGCAGAAGAATAATCTTTCAATTTTCTCAAGTCTTTTTCTGAAAAGTTCCCATACAAATCAATTACGATTCTATGTCTTAATCTCATAGACACCTTATCTAAAGCATCCAACAAGTAAAATATATTCCTGCCTGATGATATTAATCCCGTATATGCAATATGTAAAATGTTGTCGTCATTCAACTTACATTGCGATTTATCTTCTATATAATATCCGCGTGGAATATAAAATATTTTACTTTTCAAACTACTATATTTATTTGCCATTACGTCTTTTGTAACAGAGGAAACATAAACTATTTTATCTCCTTTAGTCAAAATTTTCTTTTCATAATATGCAGTAATAAACTTCATGAAAGTAAAAGTATTAACATCTGAACTCCACGGATCTCCCCATATCTGTATCCATCTAATATTCGGAAATCTACGTTTCAATGACAACCCAATAAAATGAGATGATTTAAGATCCGAAGATGTAATAATACAATCATAATTTTCAACGGCTTTATAATTCAATAATCGAGGCCACTGATAACATTCATCTGGAAAAAATAAAATTTGTTTTAATACTCTTTTCAGAGCAAGTACAAAAGTATTGTCACTACGTTTTAAAGTGCTTTTAACTCCAGCTATCATTTTAAGATTCGGTAATTCGGAATAATAAATATTTCCTATATTTTCCTTTACAAAATATGAAGAAAGGAGTTCATCCGGCCATTTTACTGTATATACATCAACATTATATCCTAATTCTAGTAATCCTTTAACTAATGAATTATTCCTGATTGAGGCTGAGTTATTTTTCAACAAATAGCTAGTAGTTACATATAATATATTTTTCATTTCCTATTTATTATTTAATTCTCTTCTTATATAAGGATTATGAATCGTATTATATTGTGAACCTTTCTCAAAAGACATATCTTTAAACATATACTAAATGCAAACACTATTCCATAAAGGAACAAATACAATATACTTTCTAAAAATATTAATTTGCCGAATTCGACATTTTGAAGAGTACTAATAGAGATTATATTTGTACTATCTTTTTTATTATCCTATCACAAGCCGATCCATCTCCATAAGGATTCACAGCCTTACTCATTTCTTCATAATATGCCACATTATCCAACAAGGCAGAAACTTCATTTATAATCATATCATAATTTGTACCTACCAATTTCACTGTCCCTGCTTCCAGTGCTTCCGGACGCTCAGTTGTATCCCGCATTACAAGTACAGGTTTTCCAAGTCCTGGAGCCTCTTCCTGAATACCTCCACTATCTGTCAATACAATTGTCGATTTTTCCATAAGATACACAAAGGATAGATATTCCAATGGTTCAATAAAGAACATATTAGCCAACTTTGACAAATTATCTCCAAAAACTTCATGAATCGGCTTACGAACATTAGGATTTAAATGCATTGGATAGACAAAATCGACCTCTGGGTATTGCAATGTAAGAGTCTTTATAGCCTGACACATGGAGATGAATCCATCTCCAAAATTTTCACGACGGTGACCGGTTATCAAAACCAGCTTTTTCCCATCCAATAATCGGTCTATATCATATCCTGAAGATATCAAAATACCTTTTAATTCTTTATTAAGTTCTCTACTGCCCTTTATTTTATCCACTACCATGTAAAGAGCATCAATTACAGTATTACCTGTTACAGTAATGGCAGAATCTTTTATCCCTTCATCCAACAAATTCTGCCGACTCAGCTGAGTTGGAGAGAAATGATAAGAAGCAATGCGTCCCGTAATTAATCTATTCATTTCTTCCGGCCAAGGACTGTAAATATTATGGGTACGAAGCCCAGCTTCCACATGTCCAACAGGAATCTGCTGATAAAAAGCCGCTAAAGCCGATGCTGTAGAAGTTGTAGTGTCACCATGAACCAGAACAATATCAGGTTGTACTTCTTTCAATACATCGCGCATTCCATTCAAAACACGGGTCGTCACATCATACAAATCTTGTCCTTGTTTCATGATGTCCAAGTCATAATCTGGTATTATATCAAAAATACGAAGCACTTGGTCAAGCATTTCACGATGCTGACCAGTAACACATACGATAGTTTGGAATTCTTTCTGATATTTCTGAAACTCTTTCACTAAAGGAGCCATCTTAATGGCTTCGGGACGAGTACCGAAGACCAACATCACTCTTTTCATAACTACTGCTTAATTATTTCTTATATATACCACAGAAATCAAGAATTACTTTCTTATTATCATAAGGAAGAGACTTGAATGGAGTATGTGCAACCAAAAGCACTACAATATCTGCTTTTGCGTAAGCCTCTTGATAATCAGTAAGCTTAAACACATTATGCTCTTTTACATTAGGCTCGACTATTAAAATATCCGCATTGTTGCAACTTTGCATTACCTTAGTGGTGATGTATTTTGCAGGAGCCTCACGCAAATCATCAATATCCGGTTTGAATGCTAACCCCATCATTGCTATGGTAGGTTTACGGTGATGTGCCAATTCAAACTTCAACATTGCATTTTCAACCTTCTCCACACACCAAAAAGCCTTATAATTATTAATCTCACGGGCAGTAGCTATGATTTTTGACTCCATTGGAAAATCAGCTGTAATAAAATAAGGGTCTACCGCAATACAGTGACCACCCACTCCACAACCCGGCTGAAGGATATTCACCCGAGGGTGTTTATTGGCCAATTTGATTAGTTCCCAGACATTAATCCCCGCTTTATCACAAATCAAAGAGAGTTCATTTGCAAAAGCTATTTGTACATCCCGAGACGAATTCTCCGTTAATTTGCACATTTCAGCGGTTTTACAATTAGTACGATGAAGTGTGCCTTGCACGAATTTACTATAAAACTCTATAGCTTTATCCGTAGAAGCTTCATTCATACCACCAACCACACGGTCATTATGTACCAATTCGTAAATAACATTTCCAGGAAGAACACGTTCCGGACAATAAGCGATGTAAAGTTTATCTTTCAGATCTGGGCGTAAATCAAATATCAATTCTGCCATTTTATCAGTTGTACCCACAGGAGAAGTTGACTCTATCACATACAAATCTCCCTCTTTCAGCAAAGGAATAACGGC
This sequence comes from Jilunia laotingensis, assembly GCF_014385165.1. NCBI lineage: Bacteria > Pseudomonadati > Bacteroidota > Bacteroidia > Bacteroidales > Bacteroidaceae > Jilunia > Jilunia laotingensis. Next base: position 244,798 of record NZ_JACRTF010000001.1, read on the forward strand.
ACGAGTAGCTGCTTCTACATAAGATGTGTCAGGTTCATGATTCCCCTTAAAAGGAGTTGGTACTACCATAAAATAAGCATCACTATTTTCCGGTTTTGTAGAAGCCTTTAATTGACCATTGGATACCACTTCTTGAAGAAGTTCCGGCATACCAGGTTCAATTATATGCAGTTTCCCTTGATTGGTCATTTCCACAACTTTGGGATTTATATCAACACCAATAATTTCTATGCCGTGTTTAGCAGCGATAATGGCTGTAGGCAGGCCAATATAGCCCAAACCCATAAAACATGCTCTCATATTTAAAGTTTAATTAAATTTAAATTCATCTTCAAAACCATATAACTCTCTATTAGCAATCATAAAAGCCTTTGAGTCAAAAAGTATATTCAAGTCCATAAAACAAGTATCCTTTTTCAATCTTTCAATAAATTTGTCATCATATCTTCAATCTTTTGAGAAGAAACCATGCCTTCAATAATATCTCTATTAACTTTTTTTTGATCAATATTTAAAGGAAATAAAGCATCAGACGAAATCAAATCCTTCTCAAACGAATAAACAAAGCAACCAAGATCTTTATAATATCGCAATAGATTATTATCCTCACGTAAAAACACCTTGCTCCCACTGCGCAATAAATAACCAATGTTTCCACCTGCTTCCTGTCTTCGATGCCCCATCACCGCATATTGGCAAGTATTTACAATATCATAATAAGTGTTTATTGGCAAATATTCTTTTAAAAGAAAATAATCTTCTTTCAGAAATAATTTTTCTATTTCTTTTTCAATCAAAGTTATATGAGGTGAAGGACCATAACTTAAAGGAAGTATTATTCTAGAATTATTTACACCAAGCTTGCTTAGTTTATTTAACACCGTTAAATGATTGCCCGTATATGAAGCCGAATTATTTACTAATATATTGCTAAAATCACTTCCACTATCAAACAATTTATCATTAGGTTTTTTCAAAGTATTCACATAATAGAATAGTTTGAACTTAGCATTCGTTTTTATATTATCACATAGAATTTCATAATCATAATAATTCCAAAAACAAAAATAATTTAATTGTGAACAAAAAGCATCTACGTAATTATATCGCCCTAAAAGTAATTTCACATATTTATGAATAAAACAATCTCGCCCTTTTACATTATAATCATACAAATGGTATTTACCCTTTATTTCTAAATAATTATATAAATCTGCTCCATAGAATATCCAATATAAATTATTTACAAATCCCTTCTTCTTTAACTCTAATGCCCTAATAGCAGAGTTTTCCGTTAGATAATGCACTATAACATTAACATTGCAAGTTTTATCGATAAGATATTTACCAATAATTTTCAACCAATCAAGCTGTGAAAAAGGAAGGAATATTACATTATCTCTTTGGTTAACATATTTTTTATCAGTTTCATTTGTATCAACAACAAATAAATTTTTATTGGGATAAAATCTTTCAAATATTTCAAATGAAGAATTTATAAACTTTTCATCTCTAACCAAATGAATATTGAACATTGTGCAGTATTTGAACCAAATAAGCCCATAACATAGCTAATGAACTATTTTATGCATCTTGGGCTATCTTCTCGGCTTTTCTCTTAATTATTTTATAATACTAAATAGAATCATCGATAAATATTTTTAAAATACTCATCCATATACGAATACAATTCCGCTTTCTTCCCGATCTTCTTGTTGGATTGTATAATACTCCAATCCCCATTATCATTCGCTTCAATCATAAGCCAACCCTTGTCACTGTATGCGATATCCCAAGATATCAATGTAGCACCCTCAACGTTGACTGCCATATCATGTATTAAAGATAAAGCTTCATCCCATTTTGGTAACTTATAACCTACAATTTGAATATTCGTATCCGGGTGAATATTAAAATGCTCTCCCCTATAATTAATCGCATCCGTTTGAACGAATCCGTATTCAGGGTCAATGCTTGCATATATGCCTCCGGAACCGGCATTGTCCATTACGGCATTTCCTACGCCAATTCTCCAGGTCACGCCTATAATATTAACTTTACCCTCCAAAACGAATGTAACTACACGCAACGAGTTCACTGACTGCGGATGCATAATGGCCGTCTCTCTACCCTGATTAATAAGTTCTTCTACTACAAAAGCCCCTTTAGCAATCATTTCAGTAAAAAACATATTAATATCTGTTTCCTTTGAAGAGACAATTTTAATTCCATGTCCGGAATGTTCTTCCAAAGGCTTAAAAATAAAGTGCTTATGCTTATCAGCAAAAGATAAGAAATGGCCTTTATCTGTTTCATTATAACATCCCAACACATCACGTTTAAAGAATTTATGATATTTCTTATAACATGCGTATTTATCAGTCATTAATGACAAAATATTTTCTTTATTCAGAATATCACAGTAATGATATCTCAACTTATCGGATACAAAAGATGCCCTACAACGATATTTTTTGTCTATGAATCCATATATGCAATAATCTTGAAAACTTATGCCAAACCGATGTAAGCAATAGACCATATCACGCACAACGTCATCCACGGTATACCGTTTCAATTCTTCTTTATGCAATTCAATAGCCTCTTTCGCCAGTCGCACACCACCCTCATAGTATTCCCTATCAAAGATACTATAATACCCTACATATATTTTCTTCCAGAACTCCGAATTATCAGCTTTATGACTTAGCCAGTTCTCAAGTGGAGTATCAATCTTCCAACGTGCAATGCGGGGAGATATACCAAAATATCTATCTTTCATCACTCATCTCTATTTATAATCCTCTTCCGTGCCCCACAGTTTGGCAAAACGCTGGAGCCTGCGTTCATTCATAAACCATTTACAATAATCTTTCCACGAGTACCGTGGTTCATAGCCAAGCTCGGATTTCGTCTTACTGATATCAAGGACGAATTGCATGGCTGAACGCTTGTCCGGATCATACGTCACAACCGGCTTATTGTCCGGATCGGAGAACACATCAACAATGGCATGGATACGTTCATCAAGCGTAGAGCCCCCGCTACCTATGTTATACAATCCACCGTCAAGTCGGGACTCTGCACATTTCTCCACTATTTGCAAAAAATCTTCGACACAGCAGGTCTCAAGAAGACGCTCGGGATCACCCCATATGACAATGGGCTCACCACTTTCCGCCCTTTGCATGAAAAAACGATCCGACACCATCACTTTCTCACCATTGGTAAACGTGTAAGGGTTTGGATGATAGACATAGACACGGGATAAACGAAGGATAAAACGTTTTATGCCATGTACTTTATAATAATGCTCAATCATTTGGACCGCGGCAATCTTAGCTATCACATACATGGCATGGTCACCATCCATGGGAGCTTTCATTTCCGAATCAGCAGGTATCGGTATCTTCGATCCAAACAAGTAACTTACATCAAAAAGAGACTGCGGGAAAATTATTTTAGGAATGTGGTTCATCCTCATGAATTCCAATATGTTGTATGTACCCTTAATGACAGTGTCAATGTATAACGAACCATCATAGCCCCGCATAGAAGCCGGCAAGGCCCCGGCAAAATGAGCGACCAGGTTTATGCCCTCGGCTGGCAATTTCTTAAAATCCTCAGCTTTTGAAATGTCCACCGAATAATAAGGTATGTTATAGTCTGCAAAAAAGCCGTTGTCACTCTTCCTGTGTCCGACCGCCAAAACCCTATATCCCAATTTATGGAAATGAACGGAGACATATGCACCCAATGTGCCCGTAGCACCAAAAACCAAAATTGTTTTCATCATAAAATAATTTTTTTATTCGAGCAATAAAGTATGAAACCGTTACGATCATAGTTGGAACATGAAGCTGTAAGCTCCTTGCCCCTCCTTTCCCTCAAAACGATCCAGTCCTCCTCGGGCATGTCAAAACAGGGCAACAAGCGAGACGTATATGCTGATAGAAAATAAATGCCTGAATACGCGATATTATGAACCGCCACCGGTTCATACATGTCCAAAGCCACGAGGAGCAATTTTTCCAAATAGTCATAGTCAGTTGACAGATTTATCAAGGCATTCGAGATATAATCCCCACCTCCTCTCGGATTGACTTCTATCAGATAGATACTATTTTTATCATCCACTTTTATTTCAGTATGTGAAGCTCCATTTATAAAACCGATTGAGGACAGGACAAGCGGAATCACATTCCTAATCCGTTCCTCAACAAACACCGGCAAACAAGCGGGTTGGTGGTGTTCCAGTTCTACAAAATGCGGAGCCCCGGTTCCTACCTTTTCTGTTATCTGGATGACTTCATGCCGGTTATTGTAAGAGATGGACTCCACGGAATATTCTTTTCCCACGATATACTCTTCGGCCATGAAAGTGGCATCCTTCAAGTCATAAGGAACCGATAAATTTTCCACTGAACGATCCACAAAGTTCACCCCTTTCTTGGCCGCGCCTTTTACAGGTTTGAGAACATAGGGACGGGGAAAGGAGGACATAAGATTTTCTAAGGGACCGACCTCAAACCTTACTTGGGCAAGAACAGGAATAGCGTTGGTCTTTTGCCGGACGAACACTTTATTCTGAATATTCATGAGTACTCGATAGGGCGTACAGACCTTCCCCAGCCTCTCGGCAACGTATGATACCACAAGCGCGGTCTCTTCAGATGCATTGGATGCAACCCCGTCCACATTGCAATCCCGGCAATATTGGAAGATCTTATCCATCTCAAATATTGAAATTGGGATAAAATGATCAACATATTCCTTACATACCGCCCCTTCAGGCCAAGCAAAACAATAGGTTTCCAACCCCATTTCCTTAGCTTTTTTGCAAAGCGGCAATTGCCCGGTGGATGCTCCTATGATGGCTATTCTTTTTTTCATTGCACAACAACTGTTATCAAGGCATCCAAATTTTTCATGCCGGCAATAAGCTCTTTTTCCGAGTCAAACCTCAACACCAGCGTGCCGATGGCGTCATTCGCCCCCTTAAACGAAGAAACCTTGTCACCCTCTTTTACCCAAAGGTCTGTTTGAACGACATGAGATATAGAAAATTCTTCATCAATGTCCAGACGTATGAAATGTCCTTCCCTGTCCGCATGAAGGATCACTTCCGCCCAATATCCATTATAAGGTTTCTGTTCCACACCTCTCACCTCGTCACCCACTGCGGCACGAACTGCATTGGTTATCAAATCGACACCCGTGGCAAAACGAAGCATCTCGGCCAAACGGTTACCACCGCCACGAGGGGACACTTCCATGATGTAGGCCCTGCCGTCACGGCCTATACGAGTTTCAATATTATAAATGGAGGTTCGCATCCCCAAAAGCGACAACAGACGTTGTATTTCGGAGGCCAACTCGGCTTCCTGCCCCTTGGTCATGGTGGAGGGCCAGCTATAGGCCGAAGGGGTATACGGATTGGCGGCGCCTTCGTCAAACCGCTGGGCCGAGAAGGAAACGAATTTTAACTCTCCGTCAACGGAAAAACTATCCGTATCGGAGGAACAGCCCGACTTCTCGATAAATTCTTCGACGATCACGCGTTTTGAAATGGAATGTTCAAAGGCGGACTCCAAGGCAGGCCCCAAATCTTCAGGCCTGTCCACCCTCGTCACCCCCTTGCTCCCTGCGGCATCGGTAGGTTTCACTATTACAGGCCAGGAATACCAATATCTTTCAGCCAGAGCTTCCTCCACGGAGGAAAAGCCCTTGGCCTTGGGCACCGTGAAACCATGCTGGGTGAGGAAATTACGGAAGCGGTCCTTGTTCTGCAAAATGCAAACCGATTCATAGGGATTACCGGGCAGCCCCATCTGTTCCTGCACATAAGCAGCCGTGACGACTCCGGGATCAACCGCAAATGACATGATCCCGTCAATCTGCAATTCGCGGGCCAGCGCCAACACTGCCTCTTTATCGATGATGCTCACATTGTGATATTCATCGGAATACTTATGAGCTATATTGTCCGGAATGTAGTCGCAAGTGATCACGTAATAGCCCAACCGGTGGGCGGATTCTATGACGGGCAGCAGATACCTCAATCCTCCAAGGAGCAAAAGTTTCTTTTGTTGCTTTTCCACTATCTTACAATTAGGTTGATTACACGATTGATCGCCCCGGTGTCCAAATCATGATGCATGGGAAGGCAAATCACACTGTCTGCCACTTTATGCGCCAAAGGAAGATTGTTGGGATTAGCGGATTCCAATCCTCTATAAGTAGAGAACTCACTTATCAGAGGATAAAAGTATCGCCTACCTAATACTTGATGCTCTCTCATCTTTAAGTAAAGTTCATCACGTGTAATCCCATATTTTTCAGTATCAATAAATATTGGAAAATAGGAATAGTTATGGCGAACCCCCGACATATCTTCCATAAAACGAATGCCTTCCACGTTACGTAATGCTTCACGATATTTTATTGCGACTTGCCGACGTCCCTCAATAGCAGCATCTACTTGTTTCAAATTCAATAATCCGTAAGCAGCACGAATTTCGTCCATTTTGCCATTGATACCGGGAGCAACAATGGTCGTCTCACCGGCAAAGCCAAAGTTCTTCAAATAGTCAATACGTTGTTTCGTCTTTTCATTATGGCAAACCAAGGCTCCTCCTTCTATCGTATTATAAACTTTAGTGGCATGAAAACTTAAAGTGGACATGTCACCGGCTTCCAATATGGACTTGCCATTAACCTCGACGCCAAATGCGTGCGCAGCGTCATAGATCACCTTCAAGCCATACTTGTCGGCTATCTCCTGAATACGTTCCGTATCGCAAGGTTTGCCGTAGACATGAACAGGCATGATCGCAGTAGTTTTTGGAGTAATAGCTGCCTCTATATTATCGGGATCAATGTTACAGGTTTCAGGATCTATGTCTACAAATACCGGTTTGATGCCATTCCACCACAAAGAATGGGTGGTTGCAACAAAACTATAAGGGGTGGTTATTACTTCACCTGTGATCCTTAGTGCCTGCAAAGCACACATCAGAGGAAGGGTTCCGTTCGTAAACAAACTAATGTAAGGCACCTTCAAATACTCGCACAAAGCTTTTTCCAGTTCCTGATGGTAGTGACCGTTATTCGTCAGCCACTTACGATCCCAGATGTCTTGCAAATAGGGTAAAAAGTCGTCCAGGGAGGGAAGAAGGGGAGAAGTAACTGTTATTAGTTTTTCGTCCATATTTGTTTATTATCCAATTTATTTTTCCGATGAAGTAACGAACACACCAGTTGCCGCACTTCGAGATATTCAGGAAGACGAAGCTTCTCATATACCAATATAGCCAAAATTAATCCTGTCAGGCATTGAAGGGGTAGCATTACATAAATTGAAAGAGAAAATAGAGTTATACACCACATTACTCCGGCTATAAAAAACGAGACGAGAAATGAGGGGAATATATCCATAATCTGCTTTTTAGTCGGATAATTTACTAAATCGGCAGAATAATAACTGTTTAGAAAATAAGCGATAAAAGAAGTAAATACACTGCCCCACAACATATACTCTATACCCCAGAAAATACCAATTACAATAGGTCCGACAGCTATAACTTTCTTTATTATTTCCAGTTTAAGGAACAAATCCGAACGCCCCTTCACTTGAAGGATATTCAAATTGATTGCTTGCAAAGGATACAGCATGCCCGAAAAACAAATTATCTGCAAATAATATACGGATTGTAACCACTTCTCACCTATTAAAACCAATATTAAAGGTTTTGCTATGGCTGCTAAACCTAACATACAAGAAAATGCAACCAGCATGGTCATCTTTATAATTTTACGGTATCCTTCAAGCAAACGTTCAGGATCTTCCTGTATAGAACTAAGAACCGGATAGCTCACCCGCTGTACAACTGCAGTCAAATTACTAGAGAATATTGTATTAAATTGCCCGGCACGAGTATATTGCCCCAATTGGGAAGAAGAATAAAACCGCCCGATAACGACATAATAAACATTTCTGTAAGCAGTATCTATTAAACCTGAAACCAACAGTTTAGATCCAAATCCAAACAATTCCTTAAAGCTTTCTATTGAAAACTCCCAAGCTGGACGCCAATGACTATAAATCCAAAGAAACAGAGCATTAAAAAACTGACGTGACAGTTGTTGGGCAACAAGACTCCATACTCCATAATTTAAAAGAGCCATGCCAATACCTATTACCCCACTCGAAATAGATGCAATAAAAGATATTTTTGTTTGTATTTTAAAGTTGATTTCCTTGACAAAAATGGTACGCTGAATAATGGATAAAGCATTGATAACAAGTACCAGCCCAATGACCCGTGTTACCGGGACCAACAGAGGTTCTTTAAAAAACTCACTAATCGCGGGAGAACAAAAAAATAATAGTACATATAAAGAAATCCCAACTATTAAATTAAAGAAAAAGACTGTATTATAGTCTTCTCGTTTAATGTCTACTTTCCGAATCAACGCATTCGAGAATCCACTATCAATAATTGAATCTGATATTGCGATAAAGATAGCGATCATAGCCATTATGCCATATTCGGTTGGCGTAAGTAAACGAGCAAGAACTAGGCCAACTAGAAAAGTAACTCCTGAACTTGCAATATTGTCAACGAAGCTCCATCCAACACCTTTAAGCGTTTTTTTCTTTAACGATTCACTCACTTACAACAATGATCACTGAACAAAATCTGTATAGAAAAATGATAAATATGATTTGAACAAGCACTCATTACACTACCTATCCCTATTCATTTTAATCTTCTTCCAGCAACTGTAATCTCTCAATTACTTCACTCTCTTCCAAAGTCAATTCTTTACCATTCCAACTATCAATGATCGCATGTGCTTCTTTTGCTAATTCCTCTTCCGGAACTTCGGCATAGCAGGCTACCAATAACTGACACTTAAGCAATGAAGCCGGTAATCGATCCAGGACATTCCAACTGCAATCTAATACCAATTGGATTTTCTTATCTTTATCGCCATGATTATAAATCGTCGCACTGTATCCCATTAATAGGGCTTTGCAAAGGGCAGCTTCTTCAATATCAGAAGAGGCCGTCTTGCGAAAAAGAGTTTCTGACTGGCGATAGACATCAGCATTAAGTTCACGGAAAGAATCAGTATAGATGGGGGTACCATCCAAACCTAAACGAAGAAGCCTATTGGCCGCTTCGCATAAAGCGTCAATTTCTGGTTGTAAAGACATGATGATATTTACAATTTTTATTTACTATCTGCTATTTATAAAAGTGTCTATAGAAAACAAGGAATGGTGTACTACGGACTGTCAACAATCCAATCTCTTATCCGGAATAAGGTTCAAGAAATACTAACGAATAGCAAATAGAATTATTTATTTTTTTGATCAGTAGGATCAGGCAAAATTGGTTCAACGAGCGATGGATGAATATATGCCGTAGCAACAGCCATCAGTCCTTCGATAGCTACAACCACACGGCGATCACCTTTAATTCGGAGGAAATAACCTTCAACTCCGTTAAATATACCACCGGTGACACGAACTCGATCTCCTTTTTTAAAGGAAGTTATCGTAGGATCCAAATAAATAACTTGCTGGTCATAGGATCCGGCAACAGCTATAAAATTACGCATTTGGACATCAGGGATAATTATGGGTTGGCGTGTCTCTCGATCCATAATATATCGAATGGGAAGACGTTCGCCTACAGTAGCTTTCAACTCATCCATTTCCTTACGCGATAAACGCACAAAAATGAGATTATGAATTACCGGAACCAGCTTACGGATTTTACGTTCCCCTCTAAATACATACTCATAGCGCATAGGCAAGAAATTTTCTACCTTTTCAGTATCAAGATAGTTTTTCAAAGCCAACTCCCGACTATAGGTTATGCGAAGGGCATACCAAAACTTTTCAGCAGAATTCACAATATGATATTATTGGGGGACACCGACAGAAAGTTACACCTGTCGATCAAGTATTTAAGATTCTTCATCTGTAGCGTGATATACATAAAATCCGTTTATAATCTCCTTAAACCAGGAAGATAGGATTTGAAAGTATCGGATACTTTCCATTTCAATAAATATGATAATCACTAAACTGTTATAAACGAACTAATCAAAATAAATACGATCTCAATGAATATTCGTTTCAACAGTGCAAATGTATAGAGTATTTTTGGATGTACAAAATAATTCCTAATAAATTAATGCCGGACATTAACTAAATAACATCGGAGGTGCTATATAACTTCATAATATTAAGCATTTTAAACCACTTTCTCATTCATCTGTTCGGTTAAAAAGAATCAGTGTCGGTTTAACCAATGTACAACGACTTACTAATGATTCTCGAAATACAAAGAGCCTGTTTTAATTTTCCTCAAAAAGAACTTTCAAAACAAGGCTGAGCTAAATTTAAACAGGATCTAAATCACATTATCATTTTGACAATGTGATTTAATCACATGTAATGAGTCGCGTTTTTCCGACCATTGACCAACTTGATTGTAAAAAACGCAGTATAAAGCAATATGCATTTTTCAGATTATCCGGGAAATGCGCAGATAGATTACATAAAGCTTTATTTATCCTGCTATTCTTTCGAAATGCATTCCCATAGAAATTTATTACAACTTTTTATCAAAAGGAAACGCTTCATCCAAAGGAGGCAAATAGAGCAATATAGAGGTAAAAAAAATGCTTTTTCAGATAAATTGAACTTCATTTTAATAGAAATAGTTATTCCATTTGCTAAAAATAGTAACTTTACGCGTTGGTTATTATTATCCAATCTGTTAAGAAAGGATACTTAAGCCGATAAATATAGCTATCCAAGCCGACAACTAAGGCTATTTCATCTGCATTTTATGGCTTTTTGACCTTAATAACTGCCTTTACAGAAGTTAATTCTACATTTTTAAAATAATGTCAGTTAGCAATAAAGGTGAAATAAGAACATATTGATATGCATATTAGTAGTTTATTATAAATAAAGACAAAACAGATTTCTCTTATTTTCCATCCCACTAGCTAGAGTCATATGCTCCAATTCCACAAAACAGAAGCATATACTTTTGAAAAGAAGCATGCATAGGAGAAGAAAAAATATCCACAGAAATCACCAAATATTTTGTTATCCATCTGAATATAACTATCTTTGTCGCCAAAGTAACAACTATGATTCGAAGACTCAACATACACTTATTTGATCCTATCAAAAATGCAAAAGTTACAATTACGATCTAAAAAGTCTTCAATATGAGGAAAATAAAAATACTATTCGTACTATTTCTCTTTTGCTTTTCTGCTCAGGCAAATCAGACAAAAGATACAACCAACGACTCGGTACGAATCAGCTTATTGACTTGCGCCCCCGGAGAAGAAATTTATTCCCTCTTTGGGCACACAGCTATACGTTATGAGGAACCGGCAAAAGGGATCGATTACGTCTTCAACTATGGTCTTTTCAGCTTCAATACTCCCAATTTTATACTTAGGTTTGCTTTGGGTGAAACAGATTATATTCTTGGAGTAACCTCCTACGACCGTTTTGCTGCTGAATACGACTACGAAGAACGTAGTGTGTGGCAACAAACACTAAACCTACTGCCGGAAGAAAAGGGAAAGTTGCTATATCTGCTGGAAGAAAATTGCCGGCCCGAGAACCGGACATACCGGTATAATTTCTTTTATGACAACTGCGCTACCCGTCCTCGGGATAAAATAGAAGAAAGCATCGAAGGAAAAATAAGCTATGATTTTTCAGACAGAAACCACACCAAATCCTTTCGTGACATTGTACATCAATATACGAAAGGACATCCTTGGTCACAATTCGGCATCGACTTTTGTATAGGGAGCGAAGCAGATCGCCCGATCACAAACAGACAAATGATGTTTGTCCCGTTTTATCTGAAGAATGACTTTCAAAGGGCTAAAATCATAAACAATGGAAAAGAGAGAAAACTGGTATCGGACTCGCGAATAATCATCGATTGTGAAGACACCGACTCATCCCCTACCAAATTCGACATCATGAACCTCCTGACTCCTATGAGATGTGCCCTGCTATTATTCATTATAGTAACAATAGCTACCATATATGGCATAAGGAAAAAGAAGGGGCTTTGGGGATTAGACTTGGCATTATTCGGAACTGCAGGAATTGCCGGTTGTGTAATTACGTTCCTTGCACTTTTCTCCCAACACCCGGCTGTAAGTCACAATTACTTGCTTTTTGTATTTCAACCCGGGCATCTGATCTTCCTCCCAATCATTGTAAATGCTGCCAGAAAAGGAAGAAAATGCTGGTACAATGTTGCGAACTGCGTCGTTTTAACACTTTTTATAGTGCTTTTTCCGCTAATACCGCAAAGAATTGATTTAGCTGTCGTACCTTTGGCACTCTGTTTGCTGATACGTTCTGCAAGCAATCTCATTCTGACTTATAAAAAAACAAAATGAAAGGATTACTGACTTCCATAATAACAGTATTAACTATTACCGGACTGCAAGCCCAGCCGCTTCCCGCGTCTACCCCCAAACTGGTAATAGGACTGACGATCGACCAGTTGCGTACAGATTATTTGGAAGCATTTTCTACCCTATATGGTGAAAAAGGATTTAAAAGGCTTTGGAAAGAGGGAAAAGTTTTTCGTAATGCCGAATATAATTTCAACCGAGTAGACCGAGCATCCGCCGTTGCCGCCATTTATAGCGGCACAACGCCTTCCATGAATGGCATTGTAGGCAATCAATGGTTGGATGCTTCTACTTTAAGACCGACAAGTTGCGTAGACGACCCTGCATTTATGGGTAATTATACGGATGAAAACAGTTCCCCAGCCTTATTACTCACTTCTACAATAGCCGATGAACTTAAAATAGCCACCCGCAATAAAGGTTTGGTATATGCCATCGCTCCTTTCCGCGATGCTGCCATATTTGCAGCAGGTCATGCAGGAAACGGAGCATTTTGGCTAAACAGCAATACCGGAAAATGGTGTAGCACCACTTACTATTCTGAATTCCCTTGGTGGGTCAGCGAATATAATGATCGACAAGCCATCGATTTCCGTATAGGAAATATCGTATGGACACCAGTACATCCGGTAGACAAATATGTCTATCTTCCGGAATGGAGGGAGGATGCTTTCAAATATAAATTTGATGATGACCGGAGAAACAAATTCCGCCGGTTAATAGCTAGCCCGTTCGTTAATGATGAAGTAAACTCATTGACAGAGGTACTGCTGGATAAAAGTAATATCGGTAAAGATGATATACCGGACATGCTCTCATTGATGTATTATGCAGGCAATTATGCCCATAAGACTTCACAAGAGTGCGCCATGGAATTGCAAGACACGTATGTACGTCTGGACCGTAGCATCGCCAACCTATTGGAGATGGTCGATAAGAAAATCGGGCTTCAGAATGTACTTTTCTGCATCACTTCTACCGGGTATGTAGATACAGAGTCCGCCGACCACGGGATTTATCGCATTCCGGGAGGAGAATTTCATTTGAACCGCTGTGCAGCATTATTAAACATGTATCTGATGGCTTCATACGGTGAAGGGCAATATGTAGAGGCCTATTATGACCAACAGATCTATCTCAATCACAAACTGATCGAACAGAAACAACTGGATCTGACCGAAATACAGAATAAGGCAGCCGACTTTCTAGTACAATTCAGCGGTGTGAACGAAGCATACTCAATGCATCGTTTGTTATTAGGTGCATGGACCCCTGAAATCCACATGATCCGTAACGGATTCCACCGCAAACGCTCAGGAGATCTACTGATCGATGTCCTTCCCGGATGGACGGTAATGAACGAAACCAATCCTTCGGAAAATAAGATCATTCGTAATGCACATATACCGGCTCCACTCGTATTTTTTGGAAACACAGTGAGACCGGAGGTAATAGAAACACCTGTTACCGTTGATCATATTGCGCCTACACTGGCTCATACAATGAGAATACGGGCTCCCAATGCCTGCACAAAAACACCTCTTACCATCAGGTGAATACTCACCTTATTCAATTAGCAAATAATAAATAAAAAATAATAAACACATGGGATTTAATGAATTTTTAAGCTCGATCTTTGGAAACAAATCCACACGAGACATGAAAGAAATTCAGCCCTGGGTAGACAAGATTAAAGCTGCATACCCGGAGGTTGAGAAATTGGACAATGACGGACTTCGTGCCAAGACACAGGAACTAAAACAATACATCTACGACTCTGCTACAAAAGAACGTGCTAAAGTAGAAGAATTGAAAGCGAGCATAGAGTCTTTGGAGTTGGAAGATCGTGAAGATGTTTTCGCTCAGATCGACAAACTGGAAAAAGAAATTCTCGAAATATATGAAAAAGCACTGGACGAAGTGTTGCCAGTCGCTTTCTCTATTGTAAAAGATACCGCCAGACGGTTTGCTGAAAACGAAGAAGTAGTGGTAACTGCCACTGATTTCGACCGTACTTTAGCTGCCACTAAAGACTTTGTCCGCATTGAAGGAGACAAAGCCATTTATCAGAACCATTGGGTAGCAGGAGGAAACGACACTGTATGGAATATGATCCATTATGATGTGCAGCTGTTCGGTGGTGTGGTTCTCCACAAAGGTAAAATTGCCGAAATGGCAACAGGTGAAGGTAAGACATTGGTAGCAACCTTGCCTGTATTCCTCAACGCTTTAACCGGCAATGGGGTTCATGTTGTAACCGTGAACGACTATCTGGCAAAACGTGACTCGGAATGGATGGGACCGCTTTATATGTTCCACGGACTGAGTGTCGATTGTATCGACAGGCACCAGCCAAACTCCGATGCCCGTCGTCAGGCTTATCTGGCAGATATTACATTCGGTACGAATAATGAATTCGGCTTCGACTATCTGCGCGACAACATGGCCATCAGCCCTAAAGACCTTGTACAGCGTCAACATAACTATGCCATTGTCGATGAGGTGGACTCCGTATTGATCGATGATGCCCGTACACCGTTGATCATTTCCGGTCCCGTACCTAAGGGGGAAGACCAGCTTTTCGAAGCTCTTTGCCCGATGGTAGAACGTTTGGTAGAAGCCCAAAAAGTTTTGGCTACCAAGTACCTGACAGATGCTAAAAGATTGATTGCCTCCGACAACAAGAAAGATGTGGAAGAAGGATTCTTAGCTCTGTTCCGCAGCCATAAAGCATTGCCTAAAAACAAAGCTCTGATTAAATTCCTCAGTGAACAGGGAATCAAAGCCGGCATGCTGAAAACAGAAGAAATCTACATGGAGCAGAATAACAAACGCATGCATGAGGCTACAGACCCGTTGTACTTTGTTATCGATGAGAAATTGAACAGCGTTGACCTTACAGACAAAGGTGTCGACCTTATCACAGGCAATTCTGACGATCCTACATTATTTGTTCTTCCCGATATCGCAGCCCAACTTTCAGAACTGGAAAATGAACATGATCTGTCCGATGAACAGAAACTGGAAAAGAAAGATGCCTTATTGAACAACTACGCGATCAAATCTGAACGCGTACATACCATCAACCAACTGTTGAAAGCATATACCATGTTCGAAAAGGACGATGAATATGTTGTGATAGACGGACAGGTTAAGATTGTAGACGAACAGACAGGACGTATCATGGAAGGACGCCGTTATTCCGACGGACTCCATCAGGCCATCGAAGCAAAAGAACGTGTGAAAGTAGAAGCTGCCACCCAAACTTTTGCAACCATTACGCTGCAAAACTACTTCCGTATGTACCATAAACTTTCGGGTATGACCGGTACAGCCGAAACAGAAGCAGGCGAACTCTGGGACATCTACAAACTGGATGTTGTGGTAATCCCGACCAACCGTCCGATTGCCCGTAAAGACATGAACGACCGTGTTTACAAAACAAAACGCGAAAAGTACAAAGCAGTCATCGAAGAGATCGAGAGCTTGGTCAATGCAGGTAGACCCGTTTTGGTCGGTACCACTTCTGTCGAAATCTCCGAAATGCTGAGCAAGATGCTGAGCATGCGTAAGATTGAGCATAATGTATTGAATGCTAAATTACACCAAAGAGAAGCAGACATCGTAGCGAAAGCTGGTCTGAGCGGAACAGTGACTATTGCTACCAATATGGCAGGTCGTGGTACGGATATCAAGCTAAGTCCGGAAGTGAAGAAAGCCGGTGGTTTAGCAATCATCGGTACCGAACGTCACGAATCACGCCGTGTAGACCGCCAGTTACGTGGTCGTGCGGGACGACAAGGCGACCCGGGTTCATCCGTATTCTTTGTTTCACTCGAAGATGACTTGATGCGCCTCTTCTCTTCCGACCGTATCGCAAGCGTAATGGATAAATTAGGATTCCAAGAAGGAGAAATGATCGAACATAAGATGATTTCAAACTCTATTGAACGCGCACAAAAGAAAGTGGAAGAGAATAACTTCGGTATCCGTAAACGTCTGTTGGAATACGATGACGTTATGAACAAACAACGTACTGTTGTTTATACAAAACGCCGTCACGCCTTGATGGGCGAACGTATAGGCATGGATATCGTCAACATGATCTGGGACCGTTGCGTTGCCGCTGTTGAAAACAATGCGGAATATGAAGATTGCAAACTCGACCTTCTCCATACATTGGCAATGGATGCACCGTTCACAGAAGAAGAGTTCCGGAATGAAAAGAAAGAAAGTCTCGCTGATAGAACTTTCGATGCAGCGATGGCCAACTTCAAACGTAAAACGGAACGCTTGGCACAAATCGCCAATCCGGTTATCAAGCAAGTATATGAAAACCAAGGACACATGTACGAAAACATTCTGATACCTATCACAGATGGTAAACGGATGTATAATATCTCCTGCAACTTGAAAACCGCTTATGAAACTGAATCCAAAGAGGTCGTAAAATCATTCGAGAAGTCAATCTTACTCCACGTTATCGATGAATCATGGAAAGAAAACCTTCGTGAACTGGATGAATTGAAACATTCTGTGCAGAATGCAAGTTACGAGCAGAAAGACCCGTTGTTGATCTATAAGTTGGAATCCGTAAATTTGTTCGATACAATGGTAAACAAGATCAACAACCAGACAGTATCTATCCTAATGCGCGGACAAATACCTGTACAGGAAGCGCCCGAACAACCGGAACAGCGTCGTGTGGAAGTACGTCAAGCTGCCCCCGAAAGCCGTCAGGATATGAGCAAATACCGCGAACAAAAACAAGATCTGAATGATCCCAATCAACAAGCTGCAGCTCAACAGGATACTCGCGAACAACAAAAACGTGAACCTATCCGCGCTGAAAAAACAGTAGGACGTAACGATCCTTGTCCGTGCGGTAGTGGCAAAAAATACAAGAACTGCCACGGAAAAGCGTAAAAAGAATCAAGAAGGAAGATGAAAGAACTAAGCCTTCTCTCCTCTTCCTTCCCCAAAAGATGGCTCTGAACAGTTAAATATTGTTCGGAGCCTTTTTTTATTGGTACAAAATCGTATTTTTGCTAAATAAAGAAATAAACTATGGCAAAATATTCTTTCTTCTCTTTAGTCATCGTTTGTCTGACATTAAGCGCATGCCAAACGACGAGACAAATGCCTATCGATTATTTGGTGCCTGCAGAAGTTAGTTTTCCTTCTGAATTACGCCGGGTAGCCATTGTAAATAATATGAGTGAGACTCCTGAAAACAAATTGATCAAATCTGACTCGTCTAAAAAAGATGGAGAAATAGCCCGAGATGTGGTATATTATAATGGAGATGCCAAAATAGCTACCGAATCATTAGCAGAATCTATTGCGCAAGGTAACTATTTCGAAGAAGTAATTATTTGTGATTCCGCCCTACGTGCAAATGATAAATCTGCACGCGAATCTACTCTCAGCCAAGAAGAAGTAAAAGAATTAACCACTCAATTGAATGCGGACTTATTGATTTCCCTTGAAAATCTTCAACTAAAGGCCACCAAAGTAATTCAGTACCTCCGTGAATTCAGATGTTACTATGGAAGTATCGATCTGCAAGTTCATCCCACCCTAAAAATATATTTGCCAAACAGAAAAGGGCCAATGTTAACTTTAAATCCCAAAGACAGCATTTTTTGGGAAGAATACCAAACTGAGGATGCATATAATATCCATTCCGTAAAAGAAGTATCATTTTTGCATGCCCATCTAATAAAGGAACAAGATATGATTGCAGAAGCATCTGAGTTTGCCGGTACAATTCCAGTAAAACATCTCTTGCCCTATTGGAAATCCGCCATGCGAACCCTGTACACCAACGGATCAGTAGACATGCGCGATGCTGCATCCTATGTTCATAGAAATTCCTGGGACAAAGCTTTGAAACTTTGGGAACGCACCTTCAAAAATTCCAAAAAAGATAAGAATAAAATGCATGCCGCTCTTAATATAGCCCTCTATTATGAAACCAAGGACGACATCGAGCAAGCCATAACCTGGGCAAAAAACGCACAAGACTTAGCAGGTAAAATGGAGAATATGGATGAAAGATCTAAAGAAAGAATTGACATTAACGACATTCCCAAATTCATGATGACCACCTTCTACCTAGAAGAATTACAAGAACGAAAGGCAGGTTTAGCCACATTAAATATGCAAATGAGCCGATTTAATGATGATTTTTAATAAAATCATATGCAGGTAAATATTTTTTTTATACCTTTGAACTGAATATAAAGAGGAAGTCCCATGAAACTAAGTCAACAAATACAATCTGTAATCGAATCGGCCATCCGGAAAGCAGTTGCCAAGTATACTTGCGGCTGCGAGCAGACCCATGTTACAGATATCCATATACAACCCAACCAGAATTCAGGTGAACTCTACATTTTCGATGACGAAGATGAAGAACTTGTCAATACAACCATCGAGGAATGGGCAACGTACGAAGATGATGATTTCTACGAAAACATAGAACGTATCCTACGCTCGATTCTCTGCCGCATGAAAGACGGTGGTGATTTTGATAAGCTAACCATTCTGAAACCTTACTCTTTCGTGCTGGTAGACGATGAGAAGGAGACAATCACCGAACTCCTTTTAATAGACGACGATACTTTACTGGTGGACGATGAATTATTGAAAGGATTGGATAAAGAGCTGGATGAATTTTTAAAAGAGTTGTTGGAAAAGTAATTCATAAGCCATAAAAGCAGATCAAAATTTCCCTTATGCGCCCATCCGTATAAGGGATTTATTTTGGAGAAGAGTCCTTATCATATTCCATCGTAAACCAAAACGTAGAACCTTTTCCTTCCACAGAATCAACACCTATCCGTCCTCCATGTTTTTCTACCAGCATTTTACAGATAGAGAGTCCAAGACCGGTACCTTGTATAAAAGGATTAAATTTAATAAATCGGTCGAAAACATGGTTACATTGTTCACGAGACATGCCGCAACCTGTGTCGGCAACGTAAAAGAACAGCGTATTTTTATCCTTTAGACGATATCCTATCCGAATGCTACCTTCCTTCGTAAATTTTATAGCATTGGTTACAAAATTCGTAATCACCTGCGTCAACCTGTTTTTATCCGTATAGACGGTACATTGCGGCAGACGTTCATCAAAAAGCAATGTTACAGCGTCATTTTTTATTCTCAACTTCGCACTCCTCTCAATATCTTCCATAACTTGGTTTACATCTACCCACGTCTCATGAAAGTCATAAGTTCCGGCCTCAATCTTCGCCATATCGAGAATATCGTTAATAAGCTGCAATAGTAGCTCCGTATTATTCTCAATAATGCCGATGTACTCCTCCATCTCTTCCTTGCTATCTACGTGAGGAAGTAAATTAGAAAAACCTACGATAGAATTTAATGGAGTACGGATCTCATGGCTCATATTAGCGAGAAAAGCCGATTTCAACCGATTGGCCTGTTCCGCCTCTTCCTTGGCTTCCTTCAGTCGGTGATGGGTCTTCTTTAGAATATAAATATAAAAGGCAACAGCTCCCAGCACCAACAAAAAGATGGACACCGACCATACAATCTCTATCTGATATTGTTTAAGCAGTGGTTGAGGCTTGTTTATATAAATTGCGTCAGAGGGATAGAGAGAAACAGGTATATTAAAATTCTGCAATACCGGATAACACAAATTAGCGGAAGGTATCCCTCCGTCCACTCCTGGAATATCCCTTGGGGCTTCGCCACCCTGAACCCGATAAATCAATGACAATAATGCCTGTGCGAATGAACCGGAAGAGACGTAATACCCGCCTGCAAATGTATCTTTCGACAAATCCTCGTCGGCAAGCAGAAATAAAGGAGTGTGGGTGAAATTAGATATAATCTCCTGCAAATGGTCAAAAAGGTAATTGTTATCATTCCGGTTATGCGACTCAAACCAAGAGTAATAGATCAGTCCTGTCGCCCGGTCGTACCCGCGTAAGGTGTCCAAAAGCATCTCCGTTGTGATATGTACCGTGGACAGTTGTTGCAGCTCAATATCAGGATAGAAATTCTCAATCGTATTCTCCACATCCGAACGTACCATGTCACTGATATAACGGTCATCGGAAATAAAGGCAATCTTTTTCATTTCCGGCATCAACTGACGCATCAGGTCAATAGTCTCTTTCACATAATACACTTGGCTAAGATAGGTCAGATTATACCCTTTCCGCCATACGGAGGCGGGCACGGAATTATCCGCTGTCAAAGGCTCGTGTGCTAGAAGTATATCCAGTGAGGCCGGCAGAATATCCCGGGTGTTTGTGACTATGACAGGAGCATCTTTCCAAACATCATCAAACAGCTCCCGGCATACCATCCAAGCCGGATCACCAATAAACACTACCAGCTTGGGAGGCAAAGGATATTTCTCCTTCAAATGGTTCAATATTCCCTCCACTTCACTCACTGTCCTGATTGCGGGGACGGACAAGGATTCTGCTTTCACCCGAATGCCATTCTTTATCAACTCATCATGAACCTGCCAATATAAGTTCTTTGCCCAAGGTAAATTGAAATTTATGGAATTGATAAACAAAACTTCATTTCCAGAACCTCCGTTACCGGAAGCATACAAGTACGTTCTTCCTCCAAGCAATAAGAAGAAAAGTAAGATAAACAATAAAGTTGTGTGTTTCATTCCATGTTTTTTAGAACGATGACAAAGATATTATTATTTTTAATAAAAACAGGAGATAACTCACAATATATGAGATACCTCCTGCTCTTTTTTATAACAACGATTTATTTTTAGGCTTTCTTCAAAGCTTCTATACTTTCCTGCAATGATTTGATAATACTTTCCGCATCGGCCTGTTTCTTACGTTCCAGTTCGATAACGGCAGCCGGGGCATTGCTTACAAACTTCTCATTGCTCAATTTCTTGAGAACTCCCTGCAAAAAGCCTTGTTTATGTTTCAATTCTACTTCCATACGAGCTATTTCCGCTTCTACATCGATCATATTTCCCAATGGAACGGCAAACTCCGTAGTCCCGATCATAAACGATGCCGCACCGTCTGCTTTGGTCTCCACGACGGTTATGGCGGAAAGATTACCCATCTTTCTGATCACCGGCTCCATGTTTTCTACCGGGTTCTGTCCCACTACCTGCAATTCCAATGCCTCTTTCAAAGCGATGTTCTTTTGCATACGAATGGAGCGGATATTGGTAATCACCTCTTTCGCCATTTCAAATTGCTGAACGAATGTTTCGTCAACTTCACCCGGCTTTTGCAGAAGAGAAACCATCAAGCTTTCACCGGATTTACGTTCACGTAATTGCTGCCACAGTTCCTCTGTTATGAAAGGCATGAACGGATGAAGCAGCGTAAGTAAACGCTCAAAAGCATTCAAGGTCATATTATAAACATAAGCATTGATCGGTTGACCGTATCCCGGTTTCACGATCTCAAGCAACCAAGAAGAGAATTCATCCCAGAACAGTTTATAAATCACCATCAAAGCCTCACTCAGACGATACTTGCTTAACAAATCGGCTACTTCAAGGGAAGCTGCATTTAGTTTCATGTCCATCCACTTCACAGCCATACGGGCATCATCAGGAATTTCCACCTCCTCTGCCACCGTCCAACCTTTGATCAAACGGAAAGCATTCCATATCTTGTTACAGAAATTACGTCCTTGTTCGCACAAAGCATCGTCAAACAAGATATCGTTCCCGGCAGGCGCTGACAGCATCATCCCCATGCGTACTCCGTCTGCACCGTATTTTTCTATCAGCTCCAAAGGATCGGGTGAATTACCCAGAGATTTGGACATCTTGCGTCCCAGCTTATCACGGACAATACCCGTGAAGTATACATTTTTGAACGGCATCTCACCCTCATATTCATAACCTGCCATGATCATGCGTGCCACCCAGAAGAAGATGATATCCGGACCGGTCACAAGATCGCTTGTGGGGTAATAATATTTGATTTCCTCGTTACCCGGGTTATTGATGCCATCAAACAGCGAAATCGGCCATAACCAGGAAGAGAACCAAGTATCCAGACAGTCTTCATCCTGACGAAGATCGGCCATAGTCAAAGCATCATTTCCTGTTTTCTCTTTAGCTAGCTTCAAAGCCTCTTCGTCCGTCACGGCCACTACATAACCACCTTCCGGAAGGAAGTAAGCCGGAATGCGGTGTCCCCACCACAACTGACGACTGATGCACCAGTCTTTAATGTTCTCCATCCAGTGGCGATACGTATTTTTGTATTTTGCCGGATAGAATTTTATATCATCTGCCATTACCGGTTCAAGGGCAATCTTAGCCAGATGTTCCATTTTTAGGAACCACTGCATCGACAATTTCGGTTCAATGACTACGTTCGTCCGTTCAGAATAACCCACTTTATTGGTATAAGCTTCCGTTTTCTCGAGCAGGCCGGCTGCTTCAAGATCTTTCTCGATCTGTTTACGAACATCGAAACGATCCTGACCGACATACATTCCGGCAGCTTCGCTCAAAGTTCCGTTATCATTGAAGATGTCGATGCTCGGCAAGTTATATTTCTCGCCCAACATATAGTCGTTCACATCGTGAGCCGGAGTCACTTTCAAGCAACCCGTCCCGAATTCAATGTCCACATAATCATCTTCAATAACCGGGATGACACGTCCTACAAGCGGAACAATGACTTTTTTACCTTTCAGGTGCTGATTCTTCGGATCATTCGGATTGATACACATAGCCGTATCACCCATAATCGTTTCCGGACGGGTGGTAGCAACGACTGCATAGCCATCCTCTCCTTCAATCTTATATCTCAGATAGTAGAGTTTACCGTGTTCCTCTTTATAGATCACCTCTTCATCGGAAAGAGCAGTCAGAGCTTTGGGATCCCAGTTGACCATGCGTACGCCCCGATAGATCAATCCTTTGTTATAAAGATCGACAAAAACCTTCAACACGCTTTCACTACGTTTCTCATCCATTGTAAAAGCCGTACGATCCCAGTCACAGGAAGCACCGAGCTTGCGCAGCTGTTTTAAGATGATTCCACCGTGTTCTTCCGTCCATGCCCAGGCATGTTTGAGGAATTCGTCACGTGACAGGTCTGTTTTCTTAATCCCTGCCGCAGCGAGTTTATTTACAACTTTCGCCTCCGTAGCGATGGATGCATGATCGGTTCCCGGCACCCAGCAGGCATTTTTGCCTTCCATACGGGCACGACGAACAAGAATATCCTGAATGGTATTATTAAGCATGTGTCCCATGTGTAACACACCAGTGACGTTAGGCGGTGGAATGACGATGGTGTAAGGCTCACGTCCATCGGGTTTAGAACTGAATAATTTGTGATCTAACCAATACTGATACCACTTTCCCTCAACGTCGGCGGGATTGTACTTACTTGCTAATTCCATGTTATACTTATCTATATATTTAATTTATTGCGAAATAATGGGTGCAAAAGTAATAAATAAAACGCTTTAAATGATACTTGCAATAAAAGAAATCGATACCTTTGCCGGATTATTTCCTAAAAGTATACTAACCTTTAAGGCGAAATAAACGAAATAACCTATAACAATATATGTAATGACCCATAACAATATATGAGACGAGGCATAACAATATATGGTAAAAAGATTACAATACGTTCCATCATTTTAGGTATCTTGCTGTTGTTGGTCTTATTGACCCAGATGATCCCTTCCTTGGGAGAGTTCTATGCGCGGTCGATATATCCGCTCATATCTCTATGTTTATCCTCATTCTCGCGCCTGTTTCCCTTTGCCATAGGTGATTTGTTTATTTTCTTAAGTATTCTCGGTGTAATATTCTACCCGGTTTACGGACGGATCAAGAAACAACCGTGGAAGAAAA
Source organism: Jilunia laotingensis (assembly GCF_014385165.1). NCBI lineage: Bacteria > Pseudomonadati > Bacteroidota > Bacteroidia > Bacteroidales > Bacteroidaceae > Jilunia > Jilunia laotingensis. The sequence continues at coordinate 269,153 of NZ_JACRTF010000001.1, forward strand.
TCCTGCTACGCGACGGTGAATTTCTATTGTGGGTATACGTCTGGTTCTACCTGGCATGGGGACTCAACTATTCCCAACAGAACTTCTATGAACGTACTGGGATTCCTTACACAGCCTATACCCCGGAGCATTTTAAGTCATTTACCGAAAATTACATAGACCGGTTGAATGAATCGTACACCGATATAAAAGAAATAAATAAAGAACTTGTCCGTGAGGTTGCAGTAGAGGGCTACAAACAGATCAGCGACACGTTAGGTGTTCACCGCCCACCCTATGACAACCTGAGGGTAAAAACAATGTTGTTCACTCCATTTATCTCTATGGTAGGGGTATCGGGCAGCATGGGGCCTTTCTTCTGCGAATTTACATTGAACGGTGACCTGTTACCTTTGAACTACCCTGCAACATATACGCACGAGATGGCTCATCTACTGGGCATTACCAGTGAAGCAGAAGCAAACTTTTATGCTTATCTGATTTGTACACGTGCTAAAGACCCGTCCGTTCGTTTCAGCGGCTACTTCTCCTTACTGAACCATGTACTCGGAAATGCCCGGAGGTTGATGAGCGAACAGGAATACGAAGAACTGTACAACCGGATTCGACCGGAAATCATTGAAACAGCCCGTGCCAATCAGGAATACTGGATGTCCAAATACAACCCCTTGGTGGGCGAAATACAGAATTGGATTTATGATCTTTACCTAAAAGGTAATAAGATAGAAAGTGGCAGAAAAAATTATTCGGAAGTAATCGGACTATTGATTTCTTATGAACAATGGGACAACCTTCACAGGAGCCAACCTTGAAGCCTCCCCTTCTGTCCCTCGGCAATTTATAAAACAATCATTCAAAAATAGATAATTATGCATTCAAGACAAGAACAAATGGAAGCTTTCGGACGCTTCCTGGACATACTTGACGAATTGCGGGTGAAATGCCCGTGGGATCGCAAACAAACCAATGAAAGTTTGCGCCCCAACACCATCGAAGAGACATACGAACTCTGTGACGCGCTGATGCGCGAAGATAAGAAAGATATCTGCAAGGAGCTGGGAGATGTACTCTTACACGTAGGCTTTTATGCCAAAATAGGATCGGAAACCGGTGATTTTGATATAAAGGATGTTTGTGACAAGCTTTGCGAGAAACTCATTTTCCGTCATCCTCATGTCTTCGGAGAAGTAAAAGCAGAAACTGCAGGACAAGTTTCAGAAAACTGGGAACAGTTGAAGTTGAAAGAAAAAGATGGCAATAAAAGTGTATTGAGCGGTGTCCCGTCGGCTCTCCCTTCTCTCATCAAGGCCTACCGAATACAAGACAAGGCACGTAACGTGGGTTTCGACTGGGAAGAAAAAGAACAGGTTTGGGAAAAAGTCAAAGAAGAAATAGCCGAATTTCAAGCAGAAGTTGCCAATATGGATAAGGAAAAAGCAGAGGCAGAATTCGGAGATGTGATGTTCAGCCTCATCAATGCGGCACGCCTGTATAAGATCAATCCTGATAACGCACTGGAACTTACCAACCAAAAATTCATCCGTCGCTTTAATTATCTGGAGGAACATACCATTAAAGAAGGGAAAGACCTGAAAGAGATGCCACTCGAAGAAATGGACAAAATCTGGAATGAAGCCAAACGTCTCGGATTATAGACCGCTACATTCATATTCCTTCACCCTGAAATCCTCGCAAACTGGAGATTGAAAGGAAAAAGGGTGGAGGACGCTATCAAGTGTAAACTTATATTTATTATCACAGCACTCACTTTCATACCGTAACATCGAAAAGGTATAGAGTTAACCGATTGATAATAAAGCATTAAAGCAAGGAGCTTCGACCTCGGTGATGAACGACCTCTTCATCGGTGAGGAAGGCCTCCTTCATCGGTGATCAACGGCCCGTTCCTCGGTGAGGAACGATGCCTTCAGTCCCGACAATTATTGATGTAAAATATTATCACTTATTCTCCGCTTATTTCTTGTCTCTATGCCCGCCTCCATCTTTCCGGTTAATACCTTTCAGGAGTTCGCGATGGAAACGCATTTCGGCTCTTTGTATCTTATAAAGCTTTTTGCAGGAAAGTATTTTCTTGAATTTGTCGAAATAAGACTTTTCCAATTTATCTGAAGCAATACGGGTATCATACACCTGGGTCAGAATTTCATCATATTGAGTTTCAGTCGTATTTTCATCTTTTCCTTGACGAATCAAATTCCAAGCCTTATCATTCAACTCTTTTTTCTTATCTTGCAGTTCAAAATATAGTGGGAAAAACTTTGCAGCCTCTTCTTTCGTCAAATTAGCCTGCTCGGTAATGAATGCCTTTTGTTTGGCACGAAACGCCTCTTGCGACATACGTTGCTGGTTACATCCATCCATCGCCCGCATCAGTGGAGTAAAGCCACAAATAATAATCAGCAGAATAATCAGTTTTTTCATTTCTATACAATCTGTTTAATTTATTTCATTCCACACTGGCATCAGTGAGATATACATACAAAGAATAATCATCCATCATCGAGCCATCGAGTGCGGCATTAATATATTCGTCAGAATCGATATCCGCCTCCATGATCTCGGTCGCAGCAATCTCGGGTGACGCAGGTTTATGGTTCGATGAAGCAACACGGATAATCAGGGCCGCACCAATAAACATAGCAGCCATGTAAACAAATGGTTTCATTTTTTGCCATTTGCTGGGTTCTCTTACGATAAAGTCGGTATGCTCTTTCTCGGGAAGTTTATTCATAACTTCCGAAGTGAGATTCTCAAAGTATCCCTCGGGCACTTTAAAAGAGTTCCCTTTGCCTACTTTCCGCAATATTTTATCTTCCTCTTTCATAATCTTCTTCTCCTCTCTTTTCCTTAGACATTGACTTGTTTAAAAGGTTTAATCTATCTCTTCCAAAAACTTCTCTATCTTTTTTACAGCATGGTGATAAGAAGCTTTCAAAGCTCCGACGGAGGTTCCGAATATCTCCGACATCTCTTCGTATTTCATTTCTTGAAAGTATTTCAGATTAAACACCATCCGCTGCTTCTCAGGCAATGCCAACAGAGCTTTCTGCAACAACAATTGTGCATCGTCACCCGAAAAATACGGATCACTCTCCAACTTCTGGACAAGCACAGCTTCGGGATCATCAATGGAAACGGTATTCGCGGCCCGTTGCTTGTTCAGAAATGTGATGCACTCATTCAGCGCAATGCGATAGAGCCAGGTAGAAAGCTTTGCCTCCGCCCGGAAGTAGTCGATATTCATCCATGCCTTGACAAACGCATTTTGGAGAAGATCGTTCGCATCGTCATGTGAAAGTACCATCCGACGGATCTGCCAGTACAATTGTTCGCTGTATTGCGCCACAATCATCTCAAATCCTTTTCGCTGCGTACTCTCATCCTGAAGGAGCTTCAATACCTCTTGTTCATTATAAGGGTTCATATAAAAATTAGTATTCAGTGTGTTATGTTTTTGAAAGTCGGATTCATCATACAGTTATCAAGAAGAGAAGAATAAGACATAGGCTCCGTTATCTATTTTATTACCACTTTCCTCACTAAATCTCCAATTTTAAAAATATAGTAGCCTTTCGGCAGATTCAGTGTCACGGTTTTATCAGATGAATCGACACGTACAGAAGTCACCTTTACGCCCAGGATATCATACACTTCCATAACCGAACCGAAAGGTGCATTTTGAATACGGACAGAAGTACCGGACACAGTGATAGTAAGGGAAGACCGTCCATCATGAACAGTTTCCGTTTTCCCCTTTTCTTGCGCCAATAGCGTGTTAGAAGCCAAAAGAGTCAAAGCAAAGAAAAAGTAAAAAAACAATCTTTTCATCTGATACGTATCCGATTCCTTATTATTCTGTACAAATATATGTTATTCCTACCTATAAAACAAACTTTATGCCTGAAAGTTGCTACAGTGTAATACACAGATTCTCTTTAGCGAGAACGGTTTGCGGAAAAACGGAAGCAGCTTCTTTCAGCAGAACTTGTTCTTCTTCGTAACGGGCGGAAAAATGCCCGATAACCAATCGCTTCACTTGTGCATCCAAAGCCAACTGGGCTGCCTGTGCCGCTGTCGTGTGAAAGGTAGCTTTGGCGCGCGCCTTCTCGGATTGAGCAAAGGTAGCTTCATGAAACAACAGATCTACTCCGCGAATCTGTTCGGCTATCTTCTTCAGATAAATCGTGTCGGAACAATAAGCATATTTCCGGGGAGGATCCGAAGGACGGGTAAGACGGGAGTTGGGGATGACATCTCCCTCCGGAGTTACAAAATCTTCACCGTTCTTGATCCGGTTCAATTCATAGACCGGAACTTGATAAAAGTCGATCATTTCCCTTATGATGTGATTCGGGCACTGCTTCTCCTCAAACAAAAAACCACAACAGGGGATCCGGTGTCGCAAAGGAATGGTAGTAACCGTCATCGAACGGTCTTCGTAGACGACAACAGGCTGCTGCGTCTCAAACTCGTGAAAAGTGACTTTATAACTCATGTTTTTACAAAAGAAATCGAGCATCGGTGCAAACAGTTCCTCCATCCCCTTAGGGGAATGAATATGCAACTCCGCTGTCCTGCCCAACAGTCCAAACGTAGAAATCAATCCCAACAAGCCAAAACAATGGTCCCCATGCAAATGGGATATAAAGACATGATTCAGCCGAGAGAACTTCAAGCGGGACTTACGCAGTTGCATCTGAGCCCCTTCACCGCAATCGATCATAAAAAGCTTTTCACGCAAATTGACCACTTGTGAAGTGGCAAAATGGCGAGTAGTCGGAAGTGCAGAACCACACCCCAATATATGTAATTCGAATTTCTCCATAATGGACACAAAGATACGGAAGTTTTTCCCTTCTATCAGCCTATGATGAAGAAAAAGAAGAGACTCATAAATAAGTAGAAATTCCTATTTGCATGAATAGCATAAATAGGTTCATTCGTTTTCTCGGCTGCAATGCCAAATCATCAATTACTGAGTCCGACTTGGGGCGAATTGGTGAAAAGAGGCAACCGACTTCCAATTTCGCACCCCAGCGCTTTGCAAAAGCATATTCGCATCCCAAATTAGCATTTATCCCTATGCCATTGTAATCCGCTTTATAAGTACGGTTTTCAAGAAGTTTACTATTACTTTGATAATGTAGATAGCCGACTCCAAAGTCTATCAATCCGAAAACATTCGGGAAAGCGGTTCTTTTCTTTAGATATGACACTTGAGGAGCTACATATACAATCTGCTTTTTTTCCCTGAAAGCAGTAACTCCCGGTATCCGGTTCCTCTGATTATCGTTATAGCCGAATGCATACATACCATAAGCAATAGAAGATTTCAACAAACATTGTGTCCATCGGAGGGTATAAGTTATACCGCTATTATCGCTATTGTCAACTTCATCCCAAACAGACTCCCCTTGTTGGGTTGTACTCACCCCATACCCTATATTTGCATGAAGAATCGTCAACTTGGACTTCTCATCAGCATTAAGCAATGAGATTTGCGCCCGAAGGGATACACAAGAAAACATTAGTCCGAACAGTACTAATATCTTAAACACAGTCTCCAATCTTCCAAGTTCCATAAGGCATAACTATTTACAGTGATTAATATAAATGTTTTTCATATACTTTTGAAGCGACCGCGAAATATTGGCAATATTACCATTAACCATTAAAACAAGCAAAATAAAACAAGAGATCTCACTCGCATTTATCATTAATTAATGTTTGACATGATAATGAACGTACAAAAAGCAACGTATTGGCAAAAGCCTATAAAAAAAGAGATTATCTCCTTTTACGAGATAACCTCTTTTTATATTCGTTATTTCTTATCGAAATTATTTCTTGCCTTCCAGTTGTTCTTTCAAAGCAGCCAAAGCATCGATATCACCCAAAGTTGTAGAAGCAGCCTGATTCTGAATTACAGGGCTTTCTTCTTTCTTAGCGGTCTTCTTTGCGTTAGAAGCAGCCTTCTTTTCCGCTCTCTCTTCTGCCTTAGCAACATCTTCGAAAATACGGCTGTGAGACAGGATGATTCTCTTCGCGTCTTTGTTGAACTCGATCACTTTGAATTCCAGTTTCTCATCCAACTGAGCTTGTGAACCGTCTTCCTTAACAAGATGTTTCGGAGTAGCGAAACCTTCAACACCGTAAGGCAGAGCAACTACAGCACCCTTATCCAACATTTCGATGATTGTTCCTTCGTGTACGGAACCTACAGTAAATACTGTTTCGAACACGTCCCAAGGATTTTCTTCAAGTTGTTTGTGGCCTAAGCTCAAGCGACGGTTTTCTTTATCGATTTCCAATACCTGAACTTCGATATCAGCACCAATCTGAGTGAATTCTGACGGGTGTTTCACTTTCTTCGTCCAAGACAAGTCAGAGATGTGGATCAAGCCGTCAACGCCTTCTTCGATTTCTACGAATACACCGAAGTTAGTGAAGTTACGAACTTTTGCAGTATGTTTAGAACCTACAGGATATTTTTCTTCGATAGTTTCCCAAGGATCTTGTTTCAGCTGTTTGATACCTAAAGACATCTTACGTTCTTCACGATCCAAAGTCAATACTACAGCTTCTACTTCATCACCTACTTTCATGAAGTCCTGAGCAGAACGCAAATGCTGTGACCAAGACATTTCAGAAACGTGGATCAAACCTTCAACACCTGGAGCGATTTCAATGAATGCACCGTAGTCAGCCATAACGACTACTTTACCCTTCACATGATCACCCACTTGCAGATTAGCATCCAAAGCATCCCATGGGTGCGGAGTCAATTGTTTCAAACCTAAAGCGATACGTTTCTTCTCGTCATCGAAATCAAGGATAACAACGTTGAGTTTCTGATCGAGTTCAACAACCTCTTTCGGATCGCTTACGCGGCCCCAAGAAAGGTCTGTGATGTGGATCAATCCGTCTACGCCGCCCAGATCGATGAATACACCATAAGAAGTGATGTTTTTAACGGTTCCTTCAAGAACTTGTCCTTTTTCGAGCTTACCGATAATCTCTTTCTTCTGTTGTTCAAGTTCAGCTTCGATAAGAGCCTTGTGAGAAACAACCACATTTTTGAATTCCTGGTTGATCTTAACAACCTTGAATTCCATTGTTTTTCCAACGAATACATCATAATCGCGGATCGGCTTAACGTCGATCTGAGAACCCGGCAAGAATGCTTCGATGCCGAATACGTCAACGATCATACCACCCTTAGTGCGGCATTTGATGTAACCCTTGATAATTTCTTCGTTTTCCAGAGCAGCATTCACACGATCCCAAGAACGGGTAGCGCGTGCTTTTCTGTGTGACAGAACCAACTGTCCTTTTTTGTCTTCCTGATTCTCGATGTATACTTCTACAGTATCACCAATTTTCAGATCAGGATTGTAACGGAACTCATTCAAAGGAATGATACCATCTGATTTGTAACCGATGTTCACAACAACTTCACGTTTGTTCATTGCGATTACGATTCCGTCAACTACCTCACGGTCGTTAACTTTGTTAAGCGTACTGTCGTAAGCTTTTTCAAGATCTTCGTGGCTGGCGCCGGTGAATGACTCACCATGTTCATACGCATCCCAGTTGAAGTCTTCAACAGGAGCAACGTTCTTTAAGTTTTCCATTAATAATTAATTGTTTTGAGATACTTTAATTAAGTAAGACATTATATTATCTATAAATCGGGCGCAAAGATATAACATTTTTTCTGAACCGCAAATAAAGAGACGAAAAAAGCCGTCTCACGACGGCTAATATTCAATCAATTACATACTACTTTATACACCATTATAATCTATGGGGATTCCTTTTTCCGGTTGTATGAATGGCAGATGGATTTCCCACATATTCGATATCACCGCTTCCGGTAATATTACATTTCAAGACACCGGACACCCAGCAAGTAATATTTCCTGAACCATTCACGGTGGCATCCACATCATCGGCCTTCAGATTCTTAGCATCCAGATCACCGGAATTTCGCAAGGACAAGATAGCTTGCTTGGCGGAACCGGCAATCGTGAGATCACCGGAGCCGTTTAATTCAGCTTTTACAATTCCCCCTTTTATTCCGACAAAATCAAGATCGCCTGCTCCCATGAGACCGACAGTCACATTACCCGCCACGTTCTTTCCTTTAACCTTCAGGTCACCGGAACCTTGAAGTGTAGCCGCAGCCGAGTTCGCCACTAAATTACAAATATTTAAATCACCGGATCCCATCAGATTCAAAGCAACCTTATCAGCGTGAATACTGTTCTTCACAGCTATGTCTCCAGAACCTTGCAAGGTTGCCGCAAAATCATTTACGCAAACCACATCCTCCGCATTAATGTCCCCGGATCCCTGCAAAATCAATGTCAGGTTGCTGCATTTCAATTTTCCATTCAACAGGATATCCCCCGATCCTTGTAAAAGAGCATTTGTCAACGATGGACTGGATGCGATTATCTTCAACCGTCCTTCTTTTCCGAACTCGATGCTCGTATTCTCTTTAAAGGAGATTGTCAAAGTACCTTTGGAAACCTCGCATTTCACCAAATCCAGCACATTGTCCGAACCATAAATTTTCAACTGAGGCTTATCCGACTGTGTATAAACAACCGTTGGGCTTCCCAAAAGTTTTATCTTATCAAAATTCTGTACTTTTACCTCTTTCGTTTCATATTTCCCACTCGCTTTTACACGTTTCGTCTGAGCATTGCCTGCAGTAGCTAAAAGAAGTGAACATAAAAACAGCACTCCTACACATCTTTTCATTTTCATAATCCTATCATTTTTGAGTTTAATTATAGACTTTACTTATGAGACGTTAATCAGCAAAGAAATGTTACACTAAAAATCTTTCTTTATCCGAACAACGATCCCATTCAAGTCCTCTTTCTCAAGAGTTCCATCAACTTATTATAAAATAATGTAGAAACCTTTCTTGAAATGCTCAACGATTAAATAATTCGAAAGTAAACTTACAACCGATCTCTTTATACTTCCAGTTTTCGCTGCTAACAAACACACCAAAATCAAAAATATGTGTACCGATACCATAGCCAAGCTCCAAATAGGGCTTGAGATGAGGCACACATAAGGCGTTCAGATATAAACGCTCATTCTGGACATAACGAGTATACTTCATCAAATGACGTAAAAACAAAAACGGTGCTTCATACGTAAAATGGGCACGGACATATTTCCGTGACGAGTTGTACCAGCGTCCGTCCAGCAGCTGGAAGACTCCACCGATATCGTCATTCCACCCTACCGGCAAATTACTCCTCGCCAGATTAGCAAAGTCCACAAAATAAAGCTGGTCCTGGTTTGTAAACATTCCCAAGCCAAAACGATAATAAATATTACGCATCAAACCAAGAGGCACCCGATGCTGGAGATCGAATTCAACCCGTTCATACTCTCCGCTACTTTTGAAAATTCCTTTTATGCCCCTTTCATAATCAACCGAAAAGGTCGGATAAGAAGAATAAAGATTCATTTTACGCTTACCGTTCATATAATAATACAAGCGTGGAGTCCACTCCACACGGACACGGGGCGCAAAACTTATATAGGTGTCTTTAAGTCTGTTCATCAGATCGGGAGGAGGAGGAAGGTTCGGATCTACCATAACAAATTTAGACTTTTCTACAGCTGTACGCCGATGTGCAGACAGACCGACACTCAACTCCAAACCGTTGACAATCTCTATACTGTGACGAAAATTAAAGAATAAATCCTTAAAATATTCAAGATGTATCTGGTCGAAATCGAATATGCTATCCGGCATGGCCTTCAGTTCATCCAACACGTCACTGCTGTAAATACGGTTCCCATTACCAAAATTCATGTGAATAGCGCCACGTTTTTGCGGCCAATAATCAAAATCCGTGTTGACCGACCAATAAAACTCTTTGCGGGTAAAGTTATATCCTATACGGGGAACCACTCGAAGAAGTTTATCACCGGAAAACAGACGGTTATATTTAAAATCCTGCCTCCAGGAAAAGCCGTTACTACCGCTATAACTCAACAACAACGGATTAATAATCGGAGAGCTTTTCACACTTCCCATTTTTGAAAGATCTACTTTCAGGTCAGAAACCAGAAAGTCCCCCAGCTCTCCCCAAAATTCACGTTTTTTGGACGTAGGCCGTACAGACGAAGTGTCCTTTCTATAAGCATAGTCCTCATATAGTTTTTTCTCACTTTCACTTAACTCTATCGGTCGTAACGAAGCAAAGTAAGCACTGTCGCGATGCAAAGAATTTGTATCACATTTCAGCGTAAATGATTCGGTCAGATCGAGTTTCTTCTTTTCCTTATGAAACTTATTCCGCTCTTTCAATTCGATAGAGGTGTAATTGAGAGATGCGAGATAACTGCCATCCACTACATTTCCCATAAAATTAAATCGAACATTAAACTCATAACGTATGGGGAGAAATTCATTTTCATCTCCCACCTCCCCCATCTTTATAAGGTTCTCGAAAGTAAGCAACTCGGAACGCCCGGAAAAACGAATCTCACGCACACTCCATACATCCGAACTGACAATCATATATCCCCCAACCAACTGATCACTTTTTGTCTTGGGTATAAAACGTATTTTATAATGCAGATTATCCTGGTCGCCTGTAATAGTATCTATCCGGTAGCGGTAATACTTCTTCCCATTCTTGGCCAATGGAGATAGCAAGCGATCGTCAAGCAAAGTAGACGAATAAATATTAACATTAAAGTATTCAAGCATCGTTGCCTGAAACCCTCCACTATACACCGTTCCGTAACCAGCCTTCACTTTCTGATCATAAATATTCGGAGCCGTAAAATGAAGGTCACTGAATGACTCCATTAAATATTCACGTACACCTTTCTGCATCCGGAACATTTTGGGAAGATAGCGAAACATGAAGTTTTTCTTTCGGATATTCAATTTCCCCTTTATATAAAGATCTGCCCTGTAATCATTGACGATCTTTTCATAAAAAGGCGCAAAAGCTATCACATTGTAAAGAATAGAATCTACCTTGATCGCTTCATTCGTATATGGATTCAGAACAGACTCGGCCTTTCCTTTTGGAATTAAAAGGAACATAAACAAGACCAATACTCCTATAAATCTATATCGTTTCAAACAGAATCCTTTTTGTTGATGGAACAAATATAGAAATAAATATATGATAAACAATCAATACCGAACTAATTTATTCCCGTCATCCATACCCACAAAAAGCTTATCATAGCATCACCCCACGTCAAAGAGGGGTACACCACAACAAAAATGCATATTTAATTCAAATTACCCCATAAAATATAGGGGTACTTTCAGAAAAAACATATAATTTTGCGCCATCAACCATTAAAAAAGGCACGATTATGTCAAAAATGAGATTTTTAGCTTTACAAGAACTTTCAAACAGACGTCCTTTAGAAGTCATTCCTCCTTCCAACAAGTTATCCGACTATTACGGCAGTCATGTATTCGACCGCAAAAAGATGCAGGAATATCTTCCCAAAGAAGCTTATAAAGCTGTAACAGATGCCATTGAAAAAGGTACACCCATCAATCGGGAAATGGCAGATTTGATTGCCAACGGCATGAAAAGCTGGGCTAAATCACTCAATGTGACTCATTACACCCATTGGTTCCAACCGTTAACGGACGGTACGGCCGAAAAGCACGACGGCTTTATAGAATTCGGTGAAGACGGTGGTGTGATCGAACGTTTTTCCGGAAAATTACTGATCCAGCAAGAACCGGATGCCTCTTCATTTCCTAACGGTGGGATACGCAACACATTCGAAGCTCGCGGATACACGGCATGGGATGTATCCTCCCCTGCTTTTGTTGTAGACACCACACTCTGTATTCCGACAATCTTTATCTCATACACCGGTGAAGCTTTGGATTATAAGACTCCATTGTTGAAAGCACTTGCAGCCGTTGACAAGGCAGCAACGGAAGTGTGCCAGTTATTCGACAAGAACATTACCCGTGTCTATACTAATTTGGGCTGGGAACAAGAATATTTTCTAGTTGACTCTTCTTTATATAATGCACGTCCGGACTTATGCTTGACAGGACGCACGTTGATGGGGCACTCTTCTGCCAAAGACCAACAGTTGGAAGACCATTATTTCGGTTCCATTCCACCACGTGTTACGGCCTTTATGAAAGAACTCGAAATAGAGTGCCATAAACTGGGTATTCCGGTTAAGACTCGCCATAATGAGGTTGCGCCCAATCAATTTGAGCTAGCACCCATTTTCGAAAATGCAAACCTTGCCAACGATCACAATCAATTGGTAATGGACCTAATGAAACGCATTGCACGCAAACATCATTTTGCCGTGCTACTGCATGAGAAGCCTTATAACGGAGTGAACGGTTCGGGAAAACACAACAACTGGTCACTCTGTACCGATACAGGCATAAACCTTTTTGCACCGGGGAAAAATCCAAAGGGCAATATGCTTTTCCTAACATTCCTGGTCAACGTTTTAATGATGGTTTATAAGAATCAAGATCTGTTGCGTGCTTCCATTATGAGTGCAGGAAACAGCCACCGCCTGGGAGCCAATGAAGCCCCACCTGCCATTCTATCCATTTTCCTCGGTACGCAACTTTCCGCAACATTGGACGAAATCGTACGCCAGGTAGGAAGCAATAAAATGACACCGGAAGAAAAAACGACCTTAAAACTCGGCATCGGACGCATCCCTGAAATATTGCTCGATACGACAGATAGAAACCGTACGTCCCCCTTTGCTTTCACAGGTAACCGTTTCGAATTCCGTGCAGCCGGATCATCTTCCAACTGTGCCGCAGCAATGATCGCCATCAATGCCGCCATGGCCAATCAGCTCAATGAATTCCGTGCTTCTGTCGAAAAACTGATGGAAGAAGGGATAGGCAAAGACGAAGCCATCTTCCGTCTACTAAAAGAGACCATTATTGCCTCCGAACCGATCCGTTTCGAAGGAGACGGCTATTCCGAAGAATGGAAACAGGAAGCTGCACGGCGCGGACTAACCAATATCTGCCATGTACCCGAGGCTTTGATGCACTACAGAGACAAGCAATCAAAGGCAGTGTTGATTGGCGAACATATTTTTAATGAAACAGAACTGGCTTGCCGCTTGGAAGTGGAGCTGGAGAAATACACGATGAAAGTACAAATTGAAAGCCGTGTATTGGGAGATCTGGCGATCAATCATATTGTACCCATCGCTGTAAGTTATCAAAACCGCCTGCTCGAAAACCTGAGGGGGATAAAAGAAATATTCACGCCCGAAGAATATGAAATAATGAGCGCTGACCGTAAAGAACTTATCAAAGAGATTTCACACAGAGTTACAGCCATTAAAGTATTGGTAAAAGATATGACGGAAGCCCGTAAAATTGCTAATCACAAAGAAAATTACCAGGAGAAAGCCTTTGCTTATGAAGAGACCGTACGGCCTTACCTGGAAACAATTCGTGACCATATCGACCATCTGGAAATGGAAATTGATGATGAAATCTGGCCATTGCCTAAATATAGAGAATTACTGTTTACAAAATGATTCTTTTTTCCATTTTGTTTATTTTCTCAATTATTCTTTCTACATTTGTGCTTTATAACACAGTTTTGCAGCACTTATGGTAAAGATAAGCTTGTCAGACATAGATATTGCGGAAAAACTTCCCGATATATGGGCTCCCTTGAACAACGAGCAAAGAGAGTTTTTGGCGAATAATTTTACTCTACAGAATTATAAAAAAAATGAAGTAATCTACTGTGAAGGAGAAGCCCCAACACACTTGATGTGTCTTCTCAGTGGAAAGGTAAAGATATATAAAGAAGGAGTCGGAGGCCGCAGTCAAATCATCCGGATGATGAAACCGACGGAATATTTCGCATACCGGGCATTCTTCGCTAAAGAAGATTTTGTAACTGCCGCTGCTGCCTTCGAGCCCTCACTCGTCGGCTTAATACCAATGAGCGCTATCATGAAGCTAGTCACCCAGAACAACGATTTAGCGATGTTCTTCATTCGTCAATTATCGATCGATCTCGGAGTTGCCGATGAACGGACTGTCAATCTAACCCAAAAACACATCCGGGGCCGACTGGCCGAATCACTCTTATTCCTCAGAGAAAGTTACGGACTTGAAGAAGACGGCTCTACATTGAGTATTTATCTCTCTCGTGAAGATCTGGCAAATTTATCAAACATGACCACTTCGAATGCGATCCGTACACTATCAAATTTTGCGACCGAACGCCTTATCACCATAGACGGAAGAAAGATCAAAATCATTGATGAAGAAAAGCTGAAGAAAATCAGCAAAATCGGATAATTATATCATCTCAATTCAATAACTTAACACACATTTTCTACCATGAGAAAAGGAATTTCATTCCTTCTTTTGTCCCTGTTGTTCATCACCCCCGGATGTAAAGAGTCAAAAGAAACCGTGAACGAGTACAACATCGTTCCGCTACCCAACCAAATGATCCCTCAACAAGGACGTTTTGAACTGAACAAAAAGGTAAAGGTCATCACCGCAGGCTGTACTCCGGAAGTACAATCGATTGCTGATAGCCTCATCAACCGCCTGTCCGCAACATCCGGACTTGCGTTGGAACGTACGGATAAGGAGCAAACCGGCCCTTCAATCACGTTTATCACCCAAGAAGGGATGTCCCAAGAAGGGTACAAACTCTCCGTAACCCCTGTCTCTATCACGGTTACGGCTTCAGAACCTAACGGATTTTTCTACGGTGTCCAAACCCTTTATCAACTCTTGCCGGCAGCGATTTATGGAAACACGCGTGACAAGCAAGTTAACTGGTCGGTTCCCGCAGTAGAAATAGAAGATTCCCCCCGCTTTGCTTACCGGGGGATGATGTTGGACGTGTGCCGCAACTTCTCTCCGATAGAATATGTCTACAAATTCATCGATATGCTCGCCATGCACAAGATGAACACATTTCATTGGCATTTGAGCGATGATCAAGGATGGAGAATCGAAATCAAGAAGTTCCCTAAGCTAATGGAAATCGGTTCTAAAAGAAAAGAGACTTTAATAGATTATTATTATACTAATTATCCACAAGTTTTCGATGGGAAGGAAGTCGGAGGCTACTATACACAGGAACAAATCAAAGATGTCGTAGCCTATGCTGCAAGCAAATACATCACTGTCATTCCTGAAATAGAGATGCCGGGACATGCTTTGGCCGCGATTGCCTCCTACCCGGAACTTTCATGTACGCCCGATACGACCTACGATGTATCCGGTACGTGGGGGATATTCGAGCAGGTGTATTGCCCCAAAGAAGAAACTTTCAAATTCCTCGAAGGGGTACTGGATGAAGTTGTTGAGTTATTCCCGAGCAGCTATATTCATATAGGAGGTGACGAATGTCCGAAAGATGCATGGAAAGCATGTGGACATTGCCAGAAGCTCATTAAAGAATTGGGATTGAAGGATGACACATCTCCAAATCCTGCTGACGGTAAATTACATACGAAAGAAGAAAAGCTGCAAAGCTATTTCGTGACCCGGATGGAGAAATATCTGAATAGTAAAGGACGCAATATCATCGGCTGGGATGAAATACTGGAAGGTGGCTTAGCTCCCAACGCAACCGTCATGTCATGGAGAGGTGTGGAAGGCGGAATGAACGCTGCCAAATTGGGACACAATGCCATCATGACACCAAGCCCGTATATGTACGTAGATTATTACCAGGAAGATCCGGAAATTGCACCGATTACCATCGGAGGATATGTCACATTAAAAATGACCTACAATTACAATCCGGTAGAAGATGATGCGGACGAACTGGTAAAAGAGCATATCATCGGTATACAAGGCAATTCATGGACGGAATACATGCAGAGCAACGACCGACGTGACTATCAGATTTTCCCTAAAGCGGTTGCCATCGCCGAGTCGGGCTGGACACTGAACAAAAACAAAGATTGGAAAAATTTCTGCCAACGCATGACCGGTGAATTCGACCGTCTGGAGATATTGGACGTGAAAGCGTGCCGTAATTTCTTTGATGTGAACATTAACACACATGTAGAAGACAACATTCTCAACGTCATTTTAGAAACATATTATCCGGACGCTCAGATTTACTATACAACGGACGGCAGCGAACCGACAGAGAAATCGACACTTTATACGCAACCTTTCCCGTTGCAAAACAATATCGATCTGAAAACAGCAGCCTTTAAAGATGGAAAGATGTTGGGAAAAGTCCGCCATAAACCACTTTATGGAAATTTAATCAGCGGTAAAACCTACTCCGTAATACCCGAGATGGGCTGGGCGAAAGGAGATACCTTCGGAGAGAACGATAAATTAGGAGCGGATAAGACAACATTCGGCCTTACAAATGGAAAACGGGGAAACAATGCTTCATATGCTCCGTGGTGCAGCTTTAGCATGAACGATCAATGCAAAGAAGTCATATTCAGCGTGCAACTCGACAAGCCGACAGAGATCAGCAAAGTGGTCTTCGGCTCCCTTTTCAATCCGGCATATCGAGTTTTACCAGTAAGCAGTGCTACAGTAGAAGTTTCGGACGATGGAAAGCAATTCAATGAAGTAGCAACAACTCCATTTTCCCGCCAATTACCGGAAACCGGACGGAAAGCTTTTACTGATTCAATCACGTTCTCCCCTATCCAAGCCACCTATGTAAGACTTACTCTTCGCAACGGAGGAGTCATACGTAACGGAATCGATTGCCGTAGAGATACTCCGGAAGAAATCATACAAGCAGACCTTTATATCGATGAAATAGAAGTCTATTGATAAATCTCGCCCTCGGGTGATATCCAAAAAACATTCTTATCCAAAGAACAACAAAAGGCAGCCGATTCATTGCAAATCAGCTGCCTTATATTATATCAATCAATTAATAAGTTCATAAACCAAGAAGCGGCTGCACAACTTTCCATCCTGCATCCCTTCTTAGTTCTTTCTTCTTAATACTTCCTTCCCTTATATCAGGCCCTTTTCCGATAAATAGCGTTCCGCTTCGATAGCAGCCTTACAACCACTACCGGCTGCCGTAATAGCCTGACGGTAATGAGGATCGGCCACATCACCGGCTGCAAAAACTCCGGGAACTTGAGTACGGGGACTATCCCCTTCAGTAATGATATATCCTACTTCGTCCGTAGCAATATAAGGTTTGAAAACTTCAGAGTTCGGTTTATGTCCGATAGCCAGGAAAAATCCGTCAATCGGAAGCGAATAACGTTCTTCATCCGGTTCTCCCCAACGTTTTACAAGATTTACGCCTTCTACGCCATTCTCTCCAAAAAGTCCTACTGCATTGTGTTCAAACAAAACTTCAATCTTATCATGCTTCATCACACGTTCCTGCATGATTTTAGAGGCACGAAGATAAGACTTACGAACAACCAAGTAAACTTTGGAAGCCAAGCCGGCCAGATAGATAGCTTCTTCACAAGCCGTATCACCGCCACCGACAACAGCCACCACTTTCTTACGATAGAAAAATCCGTCACAAGTAGCACAAGCGCTTACTCCCATACCGGCATATTTCTTTTCATCCGGCAATCCGAGATATTTAGCAGTTGCTCCGGTTGCGATGATCAGGGATTCGGTTTCAATCACCTTTTCACCATCAATCGTCACTTTATAGGGAGCTTCTTTTAAATCTGATGCTGTTGCAATACCGAAACGGATGTCTGCTCCGAAACGTGTAGCCTGTGTACGCAAATCTTCCATGAGTTGAGTACCGCTGATCCCCTCGGGATATCCGGGGAAATTTTCTACATCCGTGGTAGTCGTCAACTGGCCACCCGGTTGAATTCCTTCATAAAGCACGGGCGACAAGTTTGCACGTCCTGCGTATATTGCTGCCGTATAACCGGCAGGTCCCGAACCAATGATCAGGCATTTTACTTTTTCTGTTTCCATCATAATATTTACTATTTAATGATTCACTATTTGCGATTTATTATTTGCATTTTAATCCTGTACGCTTAACATAATTATCTCAGATCGATGACCTCGGCAGTCGGATACTCTTTTTTATCGAATACAAAAACAGAATCGGGCAATTTAAGTCCCGTGTGATAAGAATTGATCGTTATCTCATTCCGGCTCCCGTCGCGCAGATCGAGCTTGATATAGACAGGTTCATAAGTATCTTTCATCACATAAAGCACAATATGCGATAATTCCTGTTTCTTATTTGCCGATCTCAATATAACCTCATATACCCCATTATCTCGGAAACGATCTACTTTACCTAGTTCATAATCGAACCCCTTCTTATAAAGGTAGAGAAATGCATACGGATTCAAGCCCTGCAATTCCGCCTCTGTAGGGGTACTGATGTTCACCTCATCACTGCCGGTAAGATAACTCCATTGCGTTTTGCCATCAAACCACGAAATAGTCTCGCTCGTTTTCAGGAAAAACTTTTCTCCTTTCAATTCGATAGTCCCGTTGGTCACTCCTACCGAACGGCCTTTATTAAAAGCTTGTACGGTAAACTCCGCTTTTACACCTCCGGCCTTTTCAAAAGCAGCAGCAGTTTTATCAAGCACAAGTTTTGCCTGCGTCTGTTTTTGGGCAAACACAGGCAAACTTAGTAAAGCTAACAAAATGCTAAAAATGTACTTATTCATTTGTTATATTAACGCTCGTTTATTGCAAATTGTTCAATCTCATCTCAAGGTCATTTTCATCGACGCAAAGGACATCCCGCGCCTTGCTACCCTGTGTGGGGCCGACAATTCCGGCTTTCTCCAACTGATCCATAATACGCCCCGCACGATTATAACCGATCGAGAACTTGCGTTGTATCAAAGAAGTAGATCCTTGCTGGTGAATGACAATCAGCCGCGCGGCATCTTCAAACAAAGGATCAAGCCTTCCCATGTCCACATCTCCCAGGTCACTGCCTCCGTCTTCACTCACATATTCGGGCAAGAAGAAAGCAGTCGGATATCCTTGTTGTTTGGAGATAAACTTGGTGATCTCTTCCACCTCCGGGGTATCGATAAAGGCGCACTGCACACGTACCGGATCTGCACCCTGAAGGAAGAGCATGTCTCCACGACCTATTAACTGGTTGGCTCCCGGACGGTCAAGGATCGTACGCGAATCCATCATGGCCGATACACGGAACGCGATACGAGCCGGGAAATTGGCTTTGATCGTACCAGTAATAATGTTCGTAGTCGGACGTTGAGTAGCAATAATCATATGGATACCTACAGCACGTGCCAACTGGGCAATACGGGCAATCGGCAATTCTATCTCTTTGCCGGCAGTCATGATCAGATCACCGAACTCATCGATAACAACCACAATATAAGGCATAAATTTATGGCCTTTTTCGGGATTCAACCGACGATTGATAAACTTTTCGTTATATTCCTTTATGTTCCGGACATGCGCCATCTTGAGCAGATCATAACGAGTGTCCATCTCCACGCAGACAGAATTCAATGTCTGTACCACTTTAGTCACATCCGTTATGATAGCATCTTCTCCATCAGGCAGTTTAGCCAGAAAGTGATGCTCGATTACGGAATATATACTGAACTCCACCTTCTTCGGATCGACTAATACGAACTTCAATTCGGCAGGATGCTTTTTGTAAAGCAAAGAGGTAATAATGGCATTCAACCCTACGGATTTACCTTGTCCGGTAGCACCGGCCACAAGCACATGCGGCATCTTGCAAAGATCGAACATGAAGACATCGTTAGTGATCGTCTTCCCTAAAACCACAGGCAGTTCATAAGTCGATTCCTGGAATTTCTTACTTCCAATGACACTCTGCCCGGAAACGATCTTCGGGTTGGAATTCGGCACTTCGATACCGATCGTTCCTTTACCCGGAATAGGAGCAATGATACGGATACCCAGTGCGGAGAGGCTTAAAGCGATATCATCTTCCAATCCACGGATTTTAGAGATACGCACCCCCTGTTCCGGAGTAATTTCATAAAGAGTTACCGTCGGTCCTACCGTTGCTTTAATGGTACTGATCTCTATGCCGAAACTACGTAAAGTGTTGATAATTTTATCCTTATTTGCGTTCTGTTCCTCCATATTTATGGTCGGCTCATTATTTTCATAATGCTTCATCAGTTCGATACCGGGGAAACGGTAATTCTCAAGATCGAGTTTCGGATTATAAGGTTCTTTTTCAGGTCCATGATAATCTTCGTCCACAGCAGCCTCAACCTCAAATTCAGGCTCATTACCTACTTCCTCCTTGACAAAAGGCGGTAGCGGGTCGGGCGTGGTCTGTTCGAAAATCATTGTAACTTCTTCTGCATCCTCTTCTTTAACAACAGGATCGGCTTCACCCGGTACGATAAATTCCGGAGTCTTCACTTCCGCTTCTTTCGGTTTCTTTTCTTTCGGAGGTGTTTGTTGGAAAGTACGGTCTACGGAAAACTCTACCTCCTGCGGCTTGGGATTACTGAATTCAGCCTTTGGCTGTTCGGCAGAAACAACAGGCTCTTCCTGCTCCTTCTTTGTACGTTTCAGAAAACTAAGCGTAAAAAGCTTACGAAGCCAAACAACCGTTCGGGTGCTGATATAAATGAGAAAACAAATCGCAGTAATCAGCAAAATCATCCATACACCGGGTTGCCCGACCTGTGAAACTAACCAGTTAGCCACATTATATCCATGCTGGCCGCCCAGGTAAATAAAAGAGTCCTGGTAATTATCCATGAATGCGAACCCAAAGAACACCGAAAACCAGATCAGCAATAATCCGCAACCGATAAACCATTTCCATAAACGGACTATACGCACCCGCATCAGTTTCAAGCCGGCAACCGCCAGAAAAACAAGGATGAAGAAAGAAGAAATACCAAAACAGTCATTGATGAGATAACTCGCCAATTGCGCGCCCCGGGAACCGGCATAATTCTTCACATGATTGTTGACAACCGACAGATCATGCGGATTTCCGCTGTCAATGATGCTTTGGTCGGCCGCCCCCGTAAAAAAGAACGAAGAAAAAGCCAATAATAAATAAACAGAAAAAATGACCAGCACCAAGCCGATCACAAAATGAATGGTTTCACTTTTAAAGAATGCAACAAACTTATTTGCACTAGGAACTTTGGGTTCAGTTGCTGTATCTGATTTCTTTTTTACCATGTATCTGTACCTTAATAAAATCTATAGTTATCGAATTGCAAAAGTAATAAAACAAATCAAGTTAGCAAACCGAAGATCGGTATTTCCCAAAATAGATAAAAAGAGAGCATTTTTTTGCCCTTAAGAAAAGAAATTATCCTCCGAGGAAAAGCGAATATCCTCGGAGGATTGTTCATCTTGATCATCAAAAATGCACATGTCTTTATTTTAATATATATTTTATTGGTTCAAACTGCCGTTCAAACTCCTTTTTCAGTTTCCTTATTACCCACTAATATTCAGATCATTGCAAAGGATACGACCGTTCAAAGTACCGTTCAAGTTTTATATGCTTTTTTTCGCATGATTTCCCCCTTTCCCATTCTCATTTTTTTTCCTATCTTTGCATCTCAATTCAAGTAAATATGAAAAAAGAAAGTCAGGTTATTTTTGATAAAAACGTCATAGAGTTCGTAACGGTAGCTGCAGAATTCTGTGTATTTTTGGAACAGGCCGGAGAAATGAAACGAAAAAAGTTCGTTGACACTTCTCTGAAAATTCTTCCGTTACTGTATCTCAAAGCCTCTATGCTCCCGAAATGCGAGACGATAGGCGAGGAAACACCTGAGACATATGTCACAGAAGATACGTACGAAATAATCCGCCTGAACATAGCCGACATCATGGCGGAAAAGGATGATTACCTTGAGGTTTTCCTTCCCGACATGGCTTATAGCGACCAACCTATCAAAAAGAACATTTCAGAGGATTTAGCTGATATATATCAGGATATCCGCGATTTCATCTTTGTATTCCAACTTGGGCTGAATGAAACGATGAACGATTCACTTGCTATCTGCCAGGAAAATTTCGGAATGCTTTGGGGACAAAAGCTGGTAAACACGTTGCGGGCTTTACACGATGTCAAATACAATCAAGAGCCGGACGAAGAGGATGAAATAGAAGAAAGCGGTGAGGATTACGAGCCGGACAATGAAGGTTGCAACTGCGAGAACGATGATTGTCACTGTGAGGACAATTGTGACTGTCACGATCACAACTGCCATTGCCACGATGATAAATAAGAAACACAAGAAAATGGTAATAAGAAGAACGATAAGTAAAGAAGAGATAAAAGAACTGCCGAAAGTTCTTTTCGAAGGTCCCATACACGTGATCCAAAGCGAAAAAGAAACCGATAAAGCAGTAGCTTATCTACAAGCCCAATCTGTACTGGGGATAGATAGCGAGACACGTCCTTCTTTTACCAAAGGTCAGAACCATAAAGTAGCATTGCTACAAATATCTTCCGATGAATGCTGTTTCCTATTCCGTCTGAACATGACAGGTCTGACCCAATCGCTGATAGGTCTATTGGAGAACCCGGCAGTCATGAAAATAGGACTCTCTTTGCGTGATGACTTTATGATGTTACATAAGCGCGCTCCCTTCAATCAGCAGGGATGCATCGAACTTCAAGAGTTTGTCCGGGCATTCGGTATTCAAGATAAAAGTTTACAAAAGATATACGGCATCTTGTTTAATAAGAAAATTTCGAAGTCGCAACGTCTTTCTAATTGGGAAGCCGATGTACTCACAGACGCACAGAAACAATATGCTGCTACAGACGCGTGGGCTTGCCTGAACATATACAACTTGTTACAGAAACTAAAACAAACGGGGGACTTTGAAATAGAAAAAGAAGAAGCCCTCATTTCAGAACCAAAATAATTCATAAATTTGTAATTCGTAAATCCATGTATAAAGTTTACCTCAAACCCGGCAAAGAGGAATCATTAAAACGTTTTCACCCCTGGATCTTTTCTGGTGCCATCGCCCGTTTCGATGGAGAGCCCGAAGAAGGGGAAGTAGTAGAAGTGTACACTTCCAAAAATGAATTCATTGCAGAAGGACATTTTCAAATAGGCAGCATCGCTGTACGGGTACTTTCTTTCAAGCAAGAACCTGTCGATCATGATTTTTGGAAACGCAAGTTAGAAATAGCTTATGACATGCGACGCAGCATCGGCATTGCCACAAATCCGTCCAACGACACCTACCGCCTTGTACACGGTGAAGGAGACAACCTACCCGGATTGGTCATAGATATTTATGCTAAAACCGCTGTCATGCAAGCTCATTCCGCAGGCATGCATGTCGACCGCATGACCATAGCCGAAGCATTATCAGAAGTTATGGGCGATAAAATCGAGAATATCTACTACAAATCGGAAACGACCCTGCCGTTCAAGGCTGATCTTTTTCCGGAGAACGGTTTTCTGAAAGGAGGAAGCAATGACAACATAGCCCGTGAATACGGATTACAGTTCCATGTGGACTGGCTGAAGGGGCAAAAAACCGGTTTTTTTGTAGACCAACGTGAAAATCGAGCTTTACTGGAACGATATGCCAAAGACCGATCTGTACTGAATATGTTTTGTTACACCGGAGGATTCTCTTTTTATGCAATGCGAGGGGGAGCTAAGCTCGTGCATTCGGTAGACAGTTCGTCTAAAGCCATTGATCTGACAAACCAAAATGTAGAACTTAACTTCCCTGGGGATCAGCGCCATGCAGCCTTTGCAGAAGATGCCTTCAAATACCTTGACCGAATGGGTGATCAATACGATCTCATCATCCTCGATCCACCGGCATTCGCCAAACATAAAGATGCACTGCGCAATGCCTTGCAGGGTTATCGGAAACTGAACGCCAAAGCATTTGAGAAGATCAAACCGGGCGGTATCCTCTTTACATTTTCTTGTTCGCAGGTCGTCACCAAGGACAATTTCCGCACTGCGGTATTTACCGCGGCCGCAATGTCGGGACGCAGTGTGCGCATCCTGCACCAACTGACACAACCTGCGGATCATCCGGTAAACATCTACCATCCGGAAGGAGAATACCTGAAAGGGCTAGTTCTTTACGTAGAATGACACGCTATAACATAATACAGAAGGCATCAAAGTTAATTAGAGTTAACATCCGATAGAAATCCATCAAAATATTATGTTTTAAAACATAAAACCCACTATCTTTGCACTGTGTTTTTCATGGTATTAGATTTAAGGTTAACAAAGATTGGCTGTCTGGGATAGATAGCCTTCTTTTTTATATATACCTACCTACACTTTTATTCCCTACCATATACAGCTTTTCTCATCTTCATTTGGTACACAATCAACGAAAAACATTATATTTGCAGCTATATTGACAAAATTATAAGATACGAACAATTCCAAAATGCCTTCAAGTAGGATATAATGGATTTCTTTGTAGCCTGTAGTTCATCACGTGTAATTAAAAAAAATAAATATGAGCATCAAGTACAGATTGATTATTATGAATTTCCTACAATTCTTTGTGTGGGGATCGTGGTTAATTTCATTGGGTGGCTACATGGGCAGCGTCCTGCATTTCGAAGGTGGACAAATAGGGGCTATCTTTGCCACCATGGGTATCGCTTCACTGATCATGCCAGGACTGACAGGCATTATTGCAGATAAGTGGGTAAATGCAGAAAGGTTATACGGAATACTGCATCTCTTGGGTGCAGGATGCCTCTTCTACGCTTCAACTGCTACGGACTATACCCACATGTACTGGGCGATGTTGCTCAATCTATTGGTGTATATGCCCACTCTTTCATTGGCGAACACTGTATCTTACAATGCCCTAGAACAATACAAATGTGAAATTGTAAAAGACTTTCCTCCCATACGTGTGTGGGGGACCATTGGCTTTATCTGTGCAATGTGGGCAGTAGACCTCACAGGATTTAAGTCCTCCTGTGCCCAGCTCTATGTCGGAGGTGCCGCGGCATTTCTCTTAGGACTATATTCATTCACTCTTCCCGCCTGTCCTCCCACTAAAAGTGAAAATAAATCGATGCTCTCGGCATTTGGACTGGATGCATTGGTACTTTTCAAACGCAAGAAGATGGCAATCTTTTTCCTTTTTTCCATGTTATTGGGGGCTGCGCTACAAATCACAAATTCTTATGGCGACCTCTTTTTAGGCAGTTTTGCCTCCATCCCCGAATATGCAAACTCTTTTGGAGTTAAACATTCAGTCATCCTTCTTTCTATTTCACAAATGAGCGAAACACTGTTTATCCTCGCCATCCCTTTCTTTCTGAAACATTTCGGGATAAAACGTGTAATGTTGATCAGCATGTTCGCCTGGGTATTCAGATTCGGGCTTTTCGGATTAGGCGATCCTGGATCGGGACTGTGGATGTTGATACTTTCGATGATAGTTTACGGAATGGCGTTCGACTTCTTCAACATTTCGGGTTCCCTGTTTGTTGAATTAGAAGCCAAGCCGGCTATCCGTGCCAGTGCGCAAGGTCTGTTTTTCATAATGACCAATGGTCTGGGAGCAATTATCGGAGGCTACGCCAGTGGTGCCGTGGTAGATGCCTTTTCAGTATACGACGATGGAATGTTGGTGAGCCGTGAATGGCCTGATATCTGGTTTATATTTGCCGGCTACGCATTAATAATAGGAATATTGTTTGCTTTAGTGTTCAGATACAAACATAATCCTGAAGAATTAAGTAGGAAGTAAAAAATGGACAAAAAAATAGAATTACAAGTATTAAATATCTCCAACAGCCAAGCGCAGGTTGGTGCTTACGCCATGGTTTTGGGAGAAGTTGACGGTGAACGGCAGCTACCTATCATCATAGGGCCGGCCGAAGCACAAGCTACCGCCTTATGCCTTAAAGGAATCAAGGCTCCACGTCCGTTGACGCATGATCTATTCTACACATGTTTAAACGTACTTGGAACCAAAATACTCAGAGTACTCATTTACAAGGCAAAAGAAGGAGTTTTCTACTCATATATCTATTTAAAAAGAGACGATGAGATCATACGTATCGATTCACGAACTTCGGATGCCATTGCACTGGCAGTCCGTTCCGACTGTCCCATTTATATTTATGAATCTATTCTTGAAAAAGAGCGCTTGCACTTGGACGTGTCGGAAACGTCTACTACCGAAGAAGAAGAAATCTCAGAACCTGCCGATAAGGAAAGTCTGGAACAAGCTTTAGAACAAGCCATCAAAGAAGAAAATTATGAACTTGCAGCCCGGTTACGTGATGAAATAAACCGGAACAAATAACCCCGAATATGCACGTATTCTACACCCCCGATATAAAAACCAAAGCAGAACTTCCCGAAGAGGAAGCTCTGCACTGTGTCCGCGTATTACGACTTACCCCGGGAGACGAAATCAGGCTAACCGATGGTGAAGGCAACTTTTACCGGGCAGAAATTACGGTAGCGACCAATAAACGATGTTTGGTCAAACTTCTCGAAACCCTTCCCCAACCTCCTTTACGATCAGGGCATTTACACATTGCCATGGCACCGACCAAAAATATGGATCGTAATGAATGGTTTGCCGAAAAAGCCACAGAAATCGGTATTGATGAATTGACTTTCCTCAACTGTCGCTATTCAGAACGAAAAGTAATCAAAACGGACCGCATTGAAAAGATCGTAATTTCAGCTGTCAAGCAGTCTCTCAAAGCTTACAGACCGAGATTAAACGAAATGACAGATTTCAATACTTTCATTTCTCAGGATTTCCGCGGACAAAAATTTATTGCACATTGCTATAAAGATGAGAAGCCTTTATTAAAACATGTACTTAAACCGGAAGAAGATACTTTAATACTGATAGGTCCGGAAGGTGATTTCAGCGAAGAAGAAGTAGCTAAGGCAATTGAGAACGGATTTCAACCCATCAGCTTGGGAAACTCAAGATTACGAACCGAAACTGCTGCTTTAGTGGCATGTCATACGGTCAATCTAATAAATCAATAATCCTTTATCTCCAGTCAATGAGATATATAGGAAAAGAATGGCAACATTTATAAATATCAACCTTTAAACAAGATATAGTTATGGTAAAGAAAATGATTTCCCGACTTTCGGTGCTGGCAGTACTGATTGTATTCATGGCATCCTGCTCAAAACAAGCAGATTATACAAACGCAATTCCCGCTGACGCATCAGCCGTAGCTTCCATCAACCTGAAATCACTTATAGATAAATCCGGTTTGAAAGACAAGGAAAATGAAGCTGCAAAACAAAAGATAATCGAAGCTTTAAAAGGAGGAATCAACGCTGCTTCATTTCAACAGATAGAAAAAGTTATCAATAATCCTAAAGAATCGGGAATTGATATCGAGGCTCCCATATATTATTTCACGTCGCCCTCTTTTCCTTATACTTCGCTGCTGGGAAAAGTAACAGACCGGGATAAATTGGAAGCTTCATTGGAAGTTATGGTAAAAGAGCAACTGTGCCAACCGGTAGAAACTTCAGACGGATTCAGTCAAACAAAAATAGGGACCAATGATATCTTGGCTTTCAATGAAAGCGTGGCTATGTTAGTACATGTCAATAGTAATTCGCAAATGGATAATGCAGTAAAAGTTATCGGATCTTTGTTAAAACAAACCGGTGAGAACAGTATCATCGGTAATACAGGCTTCCAGAAGATGCAGAAACAAAAAGGCGACATCAACGTTTTAGCTTCTTTTGCCGCTCTTCCGGAAATGTATGCCCGCCAATTGAATACTGCCATGAGCATGTCCGGTATCAACATAGATCCAAAAGACCTGATGATACTAGGTAGCCTAAGCTTTGAGAAAGGCAAAATTGCAATGCAAAGCGAATACTACACAGACAACAAAGAGGTAATGGCAATGCTGGAAAAGCAACAACAAGCTACAAAAAAATTAAATAGTACATTCTTGAAATACTTCCCAGCGTCAACCATCGCATTTATGAATGTAGGTGCTAACGGTGAAGAGACTTACAATCTATTACAGGATAATCCGGATTTCCGTAACACATTCTCACTGGCCAAAGCTGACGAAATAAAAGAGTTATTCGCATCATTCAATGGAGATATATCTGCTGGATTGATCAACTTCACGATGAATAATGCTCCTACTTTTGCTGTCTATGCCGATGTAAAAAACGGAAATGCTTTAAAAGCACTTTATGACAACAAAAAAGCATTGAATCTGAACAGAGGTGAGGATATTGTGAAACTGGGTGAAGACGAATACGTTTTCAAATCCAGACAAATGAACTTGTTCTTTGGCATCAAAGACAAACAAATGTATGCAACAAATGACGAACTCCTTTATAAGAGTATCGGCAAACCTGTAGAAAAATCAATTAAAGACACAGAGTATGCCTCGGATATGAAAGGAAAAAATTTCTTTATGGTCATCAATATGAATGCAATCCTTGAACTCCCTGTCGTAAAGATGATGGTGGGATTCGGTGGAGAAGAATACCAAATGTACTATAATCTGGCATCACAAATAAGTTATTTCGAAGCAAGCAGCGATGGTAACAATATTGCTAACATCGACCTAATTCTGAAAAACAAGGATGTCAACGCCTTAAAACTGATTGTAGACTTTGCAAAGAAGTTCACCGGTATGTAAAATAATTGAGACTAATATATGGAAAGTATCCACCTTCAGCAAACACTTCCCCAAGTGTTTGCTGACCGTAATTCAATCACTTCGGACATCTGGCATCAAGATATCACTTTTAGTAAAGGAGAGATGTATCTCATTGAGGCAGCCTCCGGAACAGGAAAATCTTCTCTATGTAGTTACATCTATGGCTACCGGAACGATTATCAGGGGATCATCAATTTCGATGAAACCAATATCAAAGCTTACACCGTGAAGCAGTGGGTTGAAATCAGAAAAAAATCATTGAGCATGCTTTTTCAGGACTTACGAATCTTCACCGAACTTACCGGACTTGAAAATATCCAATTGAAAAATAACCTGACCGGCTATAAAAAGAAGAAAGACATACTAGCCCTCTTCGATGCCATGGGTATAGAAGATAAACTAAACACGAAAGCAGGTAAATTATCTTATGGCCAACAACAACGAATTGCATTTATCCGCGCTCTTTGCCAGCCTTTTGATTTCATTTTCCTGGATGAACCGATCAGTCACCTTGATGATAGCAACGGACAAATAATGAGTGCCTTACTCAAAGAAGAGGTAAAAAAGCAAGGAGCAGGGGTTATCGTTACATCAATCGGTAAACACATAGAGTTGCCCTATAATAAAGTGTTGAAGCTATAAATATTATCTACATGAAACTTATCTGGAAGTTACTTCGTCAACATATCAGTATCGGTCAGTTAGCCGGCTTTTTTCTTGCAAACCTTTTCGGCATGACGATCGTGCTGCTTGGTGTACAATTTTATAAAGATATCCTACCGGTATTTACTGAAGGCGACAGTTTTATGAAGCGAGACTACATTATTGTCACCAAGAAAGTCAGTACTTTAGGTTCTTTTACTGGTAAGAACAACACTTTCTCTGAACAGGAAATCAATGATTTGGAAAAACAATCCTTTACCAAGTCGATAGGTGCTTTTATTCCTTCCCAATTTAAAGTATCGGCTGGTCTCGGTATGCAAGAAGCAGGCATCCATCTCTCAACTGACATGTTTTTTGAATCCGTACCGAATGAATTTGTAGATGTAAAATTGGACAAATGGCATTTTAACAAAGATAGCCATACTATTCCAATCATTATTCCACGCAATTATCTGAATCTATATAATTTCGGGTTCGCCCAAAGCCGTAGTTTACCTAAATTATCCGAAGGTTTAATGAGCCTTGTTCAAATGGATATATTATTGCGCGGCAACGGGCGAGCCGAACAATTCAAAGGAAATATCGTAGGTTTCTCCAACCGTTTGAATACAATATTAGTACCTGAAGATTTTATGGAATGGGCTAACCGGAACTTCTCTCCGGAAACAAAAGCGACTCCATCACGCCTCATCATCGAAGTAGGAAATCCTGCAGATGCAAAGATTGCCCAATATTTCCAGCAAAAAGGATATGAAACAGAAGACGGAAAACTGGATGCCGGAAAAACGACTTATTTTCTACGCCTGATTATAGGTATCGTCTTAGGGGTGGGACTCTTTATCAGTATTCTCTCATTCTATATTTTGATGCTCAGCATCTACCTTCTTTTACAAAAGAACACTTCCAAGTTAGAGAATTTATTATTGATCGGCTACAGCCCTACGCGGGTAGCACGACCCTACCAGACTCTTACTTTAGGGCTTAATATATTAGTACTTCTGCTTTCTTTCGGTTTAGTAACCTGGATACGTAGTATATATATCAATACACTCGGTTTACTCTTTCCACAAATGGAAACCGGCTCTCTCTGGCCAGCCTTTATCACAGGATTTATACTATTCATTATTGTATCATTTTTCAACATAGTCACTATTAAACAAAAAATACTATCCATCTGGATGCATCGTGTGTAACCGACAATTAAGATAAAAATACAGAAACATTTGTTTTTTAATTATAAAAATTTTGTACCTTCGCCAGCGAAAAAAGGAACAAAATCAACTTATATTCTTAATAATATGAGAAAACAAATCGTTTTCACGCTATTGTCCATGGGCTTCTCCTGTATCAGCTTTGCACAGGAAGCCATTAACCAGGACAGCATATCAGTACAACAAACAGACTCGGTCATAACCGATGCTGCAACAGAAAAGCCTGTAGAAGAGATTTCAATTGTCAGTTTTCGAAGATTGGAAAACGATATTACAGCAAGAGTTACAGCACCTAAACGTGATCAAAACAATGATTTATGTGCTATTATTAAAGTTGTGACCAAAGACAAAGCACTCTTTTTTGAGCCGGATGCCTTAGGAATCGTAGCACGCGAAGACCAGCCGGGTGAAATCTGGCTCTACGTACCACACGGTTCGAAGCGCATCACCATTAAACATGAACGTTTCGGAATCATCCGAAATTACTTCTACAACGAATCGATCGATAAGGCAACCGTTTATGAACTCAGATTATTCGTTCCGGAAATTCAAAGTAACGGTACACAAATCATCGAACGTATTGTGGAAAAGAAGGCAACCGAACAGGCGTTGATGATGAACTATTCTCCATCCAAAGCGCGCATCTATATCGATGATGAACTGCAAAACACAAATGACAACGGAGCTTTCTCAAAAGTCCTTCCTCTAGGACAGCATAATTACCGTGTTGTCGCTCCTCATCACACAGAAGAAAAAGGTACTTTCGACATTGTTCCTGAACGTCCGAGTGCTTTGAATGTGGCTTTGCAACCTACATACGGTTTTATGACGGTAAATTCTAACAAGGACCACACCAAAATTTATATCAACAAGGAAATGATAGGGAATGCCCCTTATCAATCCGATACCATCAATGTAGGTAAATACACGGTACGTGCCGAACGCTCTTGGTATTTGCCGCAAGAACGGGAAATAGAAATCAGACCGACCGAAACAAACAATGTGCAGTTTGCTCTTGAAAGACAAAAGGCGAATGTCTTTTTAACGGCACAATATGGTACAGCCTTCAAAGGCGGTAAACAAACTTCTTTCGGACTCATGGCAGGTATTTGCCGGAAAGCAGGTGGCTATATCAGCATACGAACCAACGGCAGTCCGGCAGTCGACTGGAATGGTCCTAGCAATCCCTACGGAATTTATTCCGGAAAAGTAGAAAAGCATCACCTTTCAACCTTGGGTGGATTTATGACAAGGTTAGCCAAACCGATATACCTCTATTTTGGAGGAGGATACATTTTCCGTACGTTGGATTGGCAAATTTCTCCGGATGCTCCTTCATACGACAAAGGTGAATATCAAACGGTTCAAAACCATTCCGGTGGCATGTTTGAAGCTGGTCTGATAGGCCGATATAAATTCATATCTCTTTCTGCAGGTGTCACTTTTGGTATCCCGGATGATGGTTTCGGTAAATATATGGAAGCCACCATCGGCATTGGTTATGTATTTGGAAGATAAGCAATTAATTTAATGAATATAAATATTATGAAACAATCTATATATTGCACGAAACTGCTATTTATTATAGCAATCATTATGTTTACCTCTTGTGAGGAAGATCCCGTTGTGCCCATTGTAAATTGCCGTAACGCAAATCTCCAGATAATCAACAATATTCCTGATAATATTACAGGTTATGACATAAGAGATCGTTTCCTGTTTTGTATAGACGAGTGTTTATATATGAAAATAGAATACTATGAAAATATAAACAATGACCGTCCATGGGACAATCAAGTCATTTATGAGTATAACACAATAACGAATAAATGGACTATAGTATGGTATATATCGTCTATAGAGGTTGAACAGCTACAGAAAGGTGAAAATCCGGATGATTGGGAAAAAGCTCAAAAACTTATGGAAATGAGTGAGAGTTTACACAGAAGCCAATGTGGTAACTGTTGCGGTTATAATGGCAAAGGATATATATATGACAACAATGGAAGAATGTTGGAATTCAATCCTTTGACAAAAGAAATGACAAGTCATAATAACGCTGATCAATTAGGATACGATGTACGTCTATTCAGCAATGCTAAAGGAGTTTTTGGATATAGCAAATCTTATAATATACTTTTTCAATATGCCCTTGAAGAACATCAATGGAAAGAGATATCTTCAATATATGAAGATGAATTAATCAGATTTTTAAGCGATGGATATCAAACTATAGACAATCCCAATGATGACAAAATCCATGTTTGGACTAATTATTCTAATACTGATTATTCCATTACAAGTTATGTTTATCCATATGATATTATAGAAAATAGATATAATATAATACCTCCACATGATTATGGCTGGAATAATTACAGCTATTATAGTTATAATGATTATACGGCTGCACTTTTCACTATTAACGGAAAACTTTATAAAGGACTTGGAGATCAGATTTTTTATGAATATAATCCCATTGACCAATCCATAAATTTAATTGTTGCTGGTACGGAACAATATCACTTTGACTTACCTCTTGCCGTCATTGGAAATAAATTATATTCAATCGCAAGTGACCAATTAGTATCCATAGAATTTTAAATTCGATCTAGAAAAACAAACAAATTCTCCCATTATGTGCGAAAACGGAAGTATTATAACAGGTTTCAACTGTTATACTTCCGTTTTTTTCGTTCTTTTTCCTATCTTTGTACACATCATTTCATAAAAAAGTCAAGCTATGCCAAACTATGATTTAATCGCTATTTTGGGACCCACCGCTTCAGGGAAAACCCCCTTTGCTGCTGCACTGGCAGCAGAACTGAATACTGAAATTATCAGCGCTGACTCTCGGCAAATCTATCGCGGTATGGATTTAGGCACAGGCAAAGATCTGGCAGATTATACTATAAATGGACATTCTATTCCATATCATCTGATCGACATTGCAGATCCGGGTTACAAATATAATGTTTTTGAATTCCAACGGGATTTTCTCAAAGCATACGAGACTATTAAACAAAAAGGATGCTTGCCCATTGCCTGTGGTGGAACCGGTATGTATCTGGAGTCTGTTTTGAAAGGGTATCGCCTGATGCCCGTACCGGAAAATCCTGAACTACGATCGTATTTGGCAGATAAATCATTAAATGAACTGACAGAAATTCTCAGTAAATACAAGACATTACATAATTCAACGGATATAGATACGGCTAAACGTGCCATACGGGCTATAGAGATCGAGGAATATTATTCTGAACACCCGGTAGACAAGCGGGCGTTTCCACAACTTAATAGCCTCATCATTGGAATAGACATTGACCGCGAACAGCGTCGTCAGAAAATTACTCACCGCTTGAGACAACGTCTGGAAGAAGGAATGGTGGAAGAAGTAAAACACCTTCTTGCCAACGGTATCGCTGCTGAAGATTTAATTTATTATGGTTTAGAATATAAGTATCTGACATTATATGTCACTGGTAAACTGACATATGAAGAAATGTTCAATCAACTTGAAATAGCCATCCACCAGTTTGCAAAAAGGCAAATGACATGGTTTCGGGGGATGGAACGACGAGGATTTACCATCCACTGGATGAATGCTGCAAGTTTAATGGAAGAAAAGATTGCGTTTGTAAAGCAAAAACTCGAAGAGAATTAGTATCTTTGAGGTGTGTTCACTATTAAGGACAAATAATGAGAGATTAAATGTGATTTCAAAGTAATTCTATAGATGAAATGAGTGTAGAACCAGGAAAATGGGGTGTTATTTACAATCCTAAAGCCGGAACTCGGAAAGTACAGAAACGATGGAAAGAAATCAAGGAGTACATGGATCTGAAAGGTGTAATGTACGATTATGTACAATCCGAAGGATTCGGATCTGTAGAACGTCTGGCAGGAATTCTGGCTAACAACGGATATAAAACAATCGTAGTTGTCGGAGGAGACGGTGCATTGAACGATGCAATCAATGGCATCATGCACTCGAATGCCGAAAATAAAGAAGATATCGCCATCGGCATCATTCCCAATGGAATAGGAAATGACTTTGCCAAGTATTGGGAAATTGGCATGGATTATAAACAAGCTGTCGATTGGATCATTCATAACCGACGAAGAAAAATCGATGTAGGCTTCTGCAATTTCTACGATGGCGAAACTCATCAACGCCGTTATTTCCTCAATGCCATAAACATTGGTTTCGGTGCACGTATAGTGAAAGTGACTGATGGAACCAAACGT
Organism: Jilunia laotingensis; assembly: GCF_014385165.1. NCBI lineage: Bacteria > Pseudomonadati > Bacteroidota > Bacteroidia > Bacteroidales > Bacteroidaceae > Jilunia > Jilunia laotingensis. The sequence continues at coordinate 303,951 of NZ_JACRTF010000001.1, forward strand.
TTCTGGGGAGTTAAATATTTATCTTATCTGGCCGCCTTCTTCCTGCTTTTCTTCGAACGAAATCTGTATAGAATGCATCTCCGCATCAATGATGAACATATTCGGGGGCGCATCATGACCGTTTGTGTGGGAAGTGCATGCGGATATGGTCAAACCCCGAGTGCAGTACCTTATAACGGGTGGTTAGACGTTTCAGTCATCTATCGCCCGGAACTTTTACAAACCATGTCCGGATTGTGGATGCTGATTCAAGGACGCATTTTAAATCATAAAGTGGTGAAAAGTTACCGGACAAAAAAGGTAAAAGTATTGCGTGCCCAAAATGCAGCAGTTGACTTGGACGGACGAATCCTACCCAAACACTTTCCGCTGGAGATTGGCATTCTACCGGAAAGAACAACGTTGATTATACCGGATTGATATAAAAATAATAATTTATGATAGAACAACTTAAAAACAATCCTGCCGGTAATTTCTTTCTACTCGCCGGTCCTTGCGTGATTGAAGGTGAAGAAATGGCGATGCGTATCGCTGAAAAAGTAGTAAACACCACTGAGAAACTGAAAATTCCCTATGTATTCAAAGGCTCCTATCGTAAGGCAAATCGCTCTCGTCTGGATTCATTCATGGGAATCGGTGACGAAAAAGCATTAAAGATATTAAAGAAAGTACATGATACATTCGGAGTACCTACCGTAACAGATATTCATGCCGCAGATGAGGCCGAAATGGCTGCTGAATATGTCGATGTTCTTCAAATTCCGGCTTTTCTATGCCGACAAACTGATCTTTTGATAGCCGCTGCAAAAACAGGGAAGGTAATAAACATCAAGAAAGGACAATTTCTTTCACCGATGGCAATGCAATTTGCTGCCGACAAAGTTATTGAAGCAGGAAATAAAGAGGTAATGCTGACAGAGCGCGGAACGACTTTCGGCTATCAGGATTTGGTTATTGACTACCGGGGAATCCCAGAGATGCAATCGTTTGGCTTCCCTGTCATTCTGGATGTGACACACTCCTTACAACAACCCAATCAGACCAGCGGAGTGACCGGAGGTATGCCTCAATTGATCGAGACTGTAGCTAAAGCAGGAATTGCAGTCGGGGCAGACGGTTTGTTTATAGAGACACACGAAAACCCGGCTGTTGCTAAAAGTGATGGTGCAAACATGCTAAAACTCGACTTACTTGAAGACTTACTGACAAAATTAGTAAGAATTAGAGAGGCAATACTGTGATTAATCTTTTATTATTACGACAGATATTACAAAACTGATTTTTAAACTTAATAATTATGAAACATTTATTCCGTGGTTTATTCGTCGCAGCAGCTATTATTTGCTGCAGCTTTCAACAGGCATTTGCACAGCAATTGCCACCCATTCCGGTTGACCCGAACGTACGTATCGGTAAACTTGATAACGGACTAACGTATTACATCCGTAAAAACGCACTTCCCGAAAACCGTGCCGATTTCTATATCGCTCAAAAAGTGGGTTCTATCCAGGAAGAAGATAACCAACGTGGATTGGCTCACTTCCTTGAACACATGTGCTTCAACGGAACCACACACTTTCCCGGTGATGCATTGAAACAATATCTGGAACGTATCGGTGTTAAATTCGGTGAAAATCTGAACGCATATACTTCTGTTGATGAAACAGTCTATAATATTTCCAATGTCCCTGTCACTACCCCAGGTGCTATCGACTCTTGTCTTCTCATTCTTCATGACTGGTCTAATGACTTGACACTCGATCCGAAAGAGATAGATAAAGAACGTGGCGTTATCAATGAAGAATGGCGTACACGTATGAGTGCAATGCAGCGTATGCAGGAAAAAGTGCTTCCTCAAATGTTTGTCGGTACAAAATATGCAAACTGCTTCCCAATTGGTACAATGGATGTAGTTATGAACTTCAAATACCAAACTTTGAGAGATTACTATGAAAAGTGGTATCGTCCCGATCTGCAAGGTATTGTTGTCGTAGGTGATATCGATGTAGACGCTATTGAGTCTAAAATTAAGACTATGTTTGCCGATGTACCGGCACAACCTAATGCAGCTGAAAGGGTTTACTATCCGGTAAATGATAATAAAGAACCGATTATTATCATCGAACAAGATAAAGAACAACCCCATATCCAAGCTCTTATTTTCAATAAGCACGAAGCAACTCCTAATGATCAAAAAGGAAATCTTGGATACTTGGTACAATATTATGCCACCAATCTGGTGAGCTATATGCTCAATGCCCGTCTGAACGAATTGACTCAAACAGCCAATCCTCCTTTCATCTATGCCGCTACTTATGATGGTGATTTCTTTGTTGCCAAGACAAAAGATGCTTTCACAGGCGTAGTGGTCTGCAAAGAAGGTGCTGTAGAAGATGGTATCGCAAGTACATTACGTGAAATAGAACGCGCTCGTCAGTTTGGTTTTACGGAAACTGAATACAATCGTGCCCGCACTGAATATCTCCGTCATCTTGAATCTGCTTACAACGAACGTGATAAACGTAAGAATGTTGAATATGTAAACGAATATGTTCGCCACTTCCTTGACAATGAACCTATTCCCGGAATCGAAGAAGAATATAATATTATTGCAAACCAGGTTGCTCCAAACATACCCGTAGCAGCTTTAAACTTAATGATTAAAGAGCTAATAACAGATGATAATCAAGTAATTACTATCTTCGGCCCGGAAAAAGAGGGTATCCAAATGCCAACTAAAGATGCTATCTTAAAAACTCTCAAAGATGTCAAAGCTGAGAAATTGACTGCTTATGTAGACAAAGTATCCGATGAACCGTTAATGGCAGAAAAGCCAAAAGGAGGTAAAATCGTTGCAGAAAAAGAAAATCCTCTTTTCGGAACAACAGAACTTACTTTATCTAACGGTGTAAAGGTCATTCTGAAAAAAACAGATTTTAAAGCTGATGAAATCCGCATGAAGGGTGTCAGTCTAGGTGGTAGCTCTATATTCCCCGATTCTGAAATAATCAATATCCAATCATTAGATGCAGTCGGAGTAGGTGGCTTAGGCAATTTCAGCGCTGTAGATTTGGAAAAAGTACTGGCTGGAAAGAAAGCTTCCGTTAATTATGGTATCGGTTCATTGACCGAAACTGTAAACGGAAATTGTTCTCCGAAAGATCTTGAAACGATGCTACAACTTACTTACTTGACTTTCACTGCTCCTCGTAAAGACGATGACGCTTTTGCTTCTTACAAAAACCGCAGTAAAGCTTCTCTCCAAAATCAAGAACTGAATCCAAATGTTGCTTTCAGTGATTCTATTCAGGCAACGATCTACATGCATCATCCGAGAGCTATTCAGATGAAAGCTGATATGATCGATAAAATAGACTATGACAAATTGATGGAAATGTACAAAGATCGTTATAAAGATGCTAGCGATTTCACATTCATCCTCGTAGGTAACATTGATATAGCTAAAGATAAGGTATTGATTGCTGAATATTTAGGCGCTCTTCCGGCTACCAACCGCAAGGAAACATTTAGAGACACAAAGATGGAAATGCGTAAAGGCGTTTATAAAAACGAGTTTATCCGTCAACAGGAAACTCCGAAGGCTTCCGTACTCGTTCTCTATAATGGAGATTGCAAATACAATCAGAAAAACGATATCCTGATGAGTATGACCAGTCAAATCCTCGATCTTGTCTATACTGAAAAAGTGCGTGAAGACGAAGGTGGAACTTATGGTGTGTACGTAGGTGGAAACTTGAATAAATATCCAAAAGAAACAGCTTATTTACAGATCATTTTCGATACAGCTCCTGAAAAGAAAGATAAATTGATGAAAATTATCTTCGCTGAAGCTGAGAATCTTGCAAAAGAAGGTCCTTCGGAAGCCAATCTTAATAAGGTTAAAGAATATATGCTGAAAAAGCATAAAGAAAACCTGAAAGAAAACGGTTATTGGTTGGGCAATATCGACGAATACGTCTTTACAGGTGTAAACATGATGAAAGACTATGAAACTCTGGTGAACAGCATCACAGCAAAAGAAATTCAGAAATTTGCTAACGACCTGTTCAAACAGAAAAACGAAGTCGAAGTCAGTATGGTTAGCCCTGAAAAGAAATGACACTCTTTTACGAATTGCGCAAGCACGGCAAATTAGCCGCCAAACGTAATCCGATGTATGATAAAAACCGGTTCGGGAAGTACGCCATGTATGCTATGGCGGCTTTCTGGGCAGGCTATCTGATCTTCTTCGGAACAACGTTTGCCTTTGCTTTCGATACGAACAGCATGGAACCTTACCACATCATGAACAGTGGTTTGATATTCATTCTTGCCCTCGATTTCATATTGCGCTTTCCGTTACAGAAAACACCGACACAGGAGGTAAAGCCTTACCTCCTGTTACCGGTAAAGCGGAATACGGTTATAGACTTTCTTCTTATACGTTCAGGCCTTAGCAGCTACAATTTCTTTTGGCTATTTTTATTCGTTCCATTTGCCATTATCACTCTTCCTAAATTCTTCGGCATCTGGGGAGTCATCACTTACTGTACCGGTATCTGGTTACTGATGGTTTTTAATAACTATTGGTTCTTACTCTGCCGTACATTGATCGGTGAACGTCTCTGGTGGATTTGTCTACCGGTGCTGGTTTATGGGGGCATTGCTGCCGGACTGCTTATCCCGGACAAAAGTCCGATAGGTGACTTTTTCATCAATTTAGGTGAAGGCTATATCAAAGGTAATCTCCTTGCATTTGTTGGAACTTTAGTTGCTATCATCATTTTATGGTTCATCAATCGGAAAATGATGGCAGGATTAGTCTATGACGAATTGAATAAAGTAGAAGATACTAAAGTAAACGCATCAGAATACAAATTCTTTGAGAAATATGGAGAAGTGGGTGAATATATGCGTTTGGAACTGAAAATGCTACTCCGAAATAAAGTATGCAAAAATTCATTACGCATGGTGATCATTGTAGTGGTGGCTTTCAGTCTGATATTAGGATTCACGGATATATACGATGGTACCGGAATGAAAAACTTCATCACGGTTTACAATTTCGCCATCTTCGGTATTCTTTTCCTACTTCAGATAATGAGTTATGAAGGTAATTATATTGATGGCCTGATGAGTCGGAAAGAATCTATCTATTCGTTGCTCCGTGCCAAATATATGTTGTACAGTATCGGAATTCTACTCCCTCTTATTTTAAGTATTCCCGCAATGGTTATGGGAAAAATAGAAGTGCTGACAGCCTTTTCATGGGCTATATTTACAATAGGCTTTATCTATTTCTGTTTGTTCCAGATGGCTGTTTACAATACGAAAACAGTACCATTGAATGTAAAGCTAGCCGGTCGTCAGAACACAGGAACAGGATTACAAAACCTGATTAGTTTTGCCACATTCGGCATACCTCTATTGCTCTATGCCGTACTGAAAATGACCATTGGCGAAACAGCTACAGCATGGATGTTACTCGCTATTGGCCTAGTATTTATACTCACATCCCGTTTCTGGCTGAAAAATGTATACGACCGGTTTATGAAACGGCGCTACAAAAACATGGAAGGATTCAGAGACAGCAGACAGCAATAAATAGTGATAAGCGCTCATGATTATCTGCCTCACACTATTCACTTTGTACTTGTCATATATCACATATTACTAATAATAACTAATCATTAAAAAGTCATGATCACAATCCATAACTTGCAAAAGAACTTCGGTGATAAAAAAGCTGTAGATATTGATAACTATATTATCAATCAAGGTGATATGCTCGGACTGGTTGGAAACAACGGTGCAGGAAAAACCACCCTTTTCCGCCTAATGCTGGATTTGCTAAAAGCAGATACCGGAAACGTTGTGATTAACGATCTGGATGTCAGCAAAAGCGAAGAGTGGAAGAAAGAGACCGGTGCTTTCATTGACGATGGTTTTCTGATTGACTATCTCACACCGGAAGAGTACTTTTATTTCATCGGTAAGATGTACGCATTGAAGAAAGAAGAAATAGACGAACGGCTGAAACCATTCGAACGCTTCATGAACGGTGAAGTAATGGGACAAAAAAAGTTCATCCGTAACTTTTCTGCCGGTAACAAGCAGAAAATAGGAATCATCTCGGCTATGCTGCACTATCCGCAACTATTGATTCTGGATGAACCGTTCAACTTTCTTGATCCGAGTTCCCAATCCATCATCAAACACATGCTCAAGAAATACAACGAAGAGCATCACGCCACAGTAATCATTTCCAGCCATAATCTGAATCACACGGTAGATGTATGTCCACGCATCGCTCTACTCGAACATGGTGTTATCATTCGTGACATTCGTAACGAAAACAACTCAGCAGAGAAAGAATTGGAAGCTTATTTCAATGTAGATGTGGACAGTTTTCTCCAAGAGGATGAAATTGAACCAACAGTAACGGAAGAGCCGGAAGTCTCAGAAACGAAGGAGTAATTGTAAATGAGAAAAAACTTTTTATATGTATTGACAATATTAGGATTGGTAGTCAGCCTTAGTTCCTGTAGATCGGCAGCCCCACGCCTGGACTATAAAGCACTTGCACGTGCTTCGGTTCGTCTTGGAGTAGATATCAGACTAGAAGATAATCATAAACTGTATATCGAAGCAGCCGAATGGATGGGTGTCCCTTATCGGACAGGTGGTGAATCCAAACGAGGCACTGATTGTTCGGGACTAACCTGCCAAATATATAAAAAGGTGTACCATACTAAATTATCCCGGAATACGGAAGGGCAAAAAAAAGAAAGCAGCAAAGTTGCCAAACGTAACTTGCGTGAAGGCGATCTGGTTTTCTTTACAAGTAGCCGTTCCGGCCGGAAAGTAGCCCATGTAGGTATATACCTGAAAGATGGGAAATTTATTCATGCCAGTACCAGTCAAGGGGTAATAGTAAGTCGCCTGGACGAACCATATTACACTAAACATTGGATATCGGGAGGTCGTCAACGTTAATCACTAAAAAATAGGATCATGAAAACAACTTTAGGAATTCTCTTCTTATGCTGTTTTACACTCAGTGTAAATGCACAATTATTATGGAAAATATCCGGGAACGGACTCAAAGAACCCTCTTATATAATGGGCACGCATCATCTTGCGCCTCTCAGCATAAAAGATAGTATTCAAGGCCTTCAAGCTGCTCTCGACCAGACACAGCAAGTTTATGGAGAACTCAAGATGAGTGATATGCAAAATCCTGCTATGGCAGCCACAATGCAGAAATATATTACCACCGATACAGATACCACTTTCAAGTCACTGTTTACAGTAGCGGAGTACGAACTCATCAATAATTGTACAAAAGAAAACCTGAAATTCGACATCGATATGATGCCCAAAATCAAACCAGCTTTTCTCAGTAATAATTTAATGGTCATTCTGTACATGAAACATGTCGGTGACTTTAATCCGCAAGAACAAATGGACACCTATTTCCAGACAAAAGCTGCCGAAAGCGAAAAAAAGGTAGATGGTCTTGAGACAATGAACTTCCAATTTGACCTACTGTTCAACAGAAGCTCCCTTAAACGTCAAGCTGAAGTTTTGCTTTGCATGATGAATAACATTGATAACAACATTGACCTGACCAAAAGACTTACATCCGCCTACATGATGCAAGACCTGAATACAATGGAAAAGATTGCCAATGAAGAAGAATGCGGCATGACCCAACAAGAAAAAGATAACTTGATAGATAATCGAAATAAAAACTGGGCCGATAAATTACCTGAAATAATGCAAACCGCTCCTACATTCATAGCAGTAGGCGCTTTACATTTGGTTGGTAAAAACGGTTTATTAAGCTTATTGAAGCAACAAAATTACACAGTAGAGCCTGTCAAATAACACCAAATAGCAAAACAAAAGTAAAAGTGCATACCCCAACCCCACTGTCGTATGCACTTTTTTCACTTATATATATTATTTTCAAAAAGAACATCCTAAAAAGAAATCCCACACAATCTAGCAATCAACTCGTTTATACTTATCTTTGGCATATACACAAAAACATCTGCAAATAATTTCTTTATCATACAAATAATTACTATATTGTGCCATTAAATGTTTGGACTATAAAAGATAAACCATAGAAGATAAACAAAACTAATATGCAAAGTAAATTTATAACATTAGCATGCATTTGCTTTACCTTTTGGACTTCATCCAATATTTTTGCCCAAAGTAATTTCAAGCAAGGGTACATCATTTCACTACAAAGGGATACGATCTACGGGTTAATAAACTACCGCACAGACAGATTAAATGCCAAATGCTGTATATTCCAAAAGAATGAATGCACCGAATCCAGAGAAATTCCTCCCGGTGAGATCTTAGGATATCGTTTTACAGATAACGAAAGATACTATATTTCCCGTTCCATTGAAGTAGAAAAAGGAAAACAAGCAGAATTAGTATTTCTTGAATGTTTGATACAAAGTGTAAACAGTCTCTATTTCTATAATGACGATTCAGAAGATGGAATCTATTACATGGAAAATGAAGGGAAGTTAATTAAATTGAACAGAAACAATACAGAAAAAGAGGCAACCGGATTATACCCTAAAAGCATGAAAAACTGCCTTCCTGCATTAAACTACTTTTTAAACGGATTTCCCGATTTACAAACCCAGTTCAACCAAGCCCCTTTCACCCGCAACAAAGTGATCGAAATAGTGAAAGCCTACAATGACAAAATCTGCAACAATCCTGAAGAGTGTATCTTATTTAAAACAGAAGAAAAAGCACATAACTTAAATGTGGCAATAACCCCGTATGGAGGAATTACCAAATATAAAACCGCTAAAAGCACCTATGCAGGAGATCAAATCAACATCAAAAGTTCTTATCTTGCAGGAATAAACGTTGCTTTTTCTTCTTCCCGTTTCATGAGTTCATTTGCACTATCCATCGATCTATCTATATCAAAACTGAACGTTTTAGAAGTAGAAGGAAGAGATAACTACTCAGGAACTTCTCTGACTGGAAAAATAGGAATCCGCTATAGATATCCAAGTAAAATCGGCATACGCCCACTCATTGAGGCAGGATTATTATCACAAGGAATGTTTTTCTCTAATGATGACTCACTCCAAAACACTCATTATATCGATAACCAAATCAATCCCGGAGCATATGTAAACGCAGGCGCACAAATCAGATTGACAAGAAATTGGAAACACTCTTTAGACCTTCGTGTACAATGCGGAATAACCAAAGATTGCATCGAACGTGAAACAATGTCTAAAATATGGTCGGGATACATTGGATATTCGTATCTTTTTTAGTTTTCGCATATCTTTGTGGAAAAATAACAAAAAAATGAGCTATACAACTTATCTATTTGACTTTGATTATACTTTAGCGGATTCCTCGCAGGGCATCGTAATCTGTTTCAAGAACGTACTAAAGCGTCATGGATATACTGACATTACCGATGAAGCCATCAAACGTACCATTGGTAAAACACTGGAAGAATCTTTCAGTATCTTAACGGGCATTACCGATGGCGTACAATTAACCTCCTTAAGAAAGGAATATACCAAAGAGTCGGATCAGTTCATGAACAGAAACACTTATCTTTTCGAAGACACGCTCCCTACCCTACGGAAACTGAAAGAACAAGGAGCCTATCTAGGAATTATTTCCACTAAATACCGATACCGCATACTCGACTTTTTAAAGTCCCACCTACCAGAAGGTTATTTCGATATCATCGTGGGCGGTGAAGATGTAAGCCACCCGAAACCCGATCCGGAAGGAGTATTACTTGCAATCAAGCAACTAAACGTAAGGCCGGAAGACACGATGTACATCGGTGACAGTACGGTCGATGCCGAAACAGCCGCTGCGGCAGGCATCAGTTTTACCGGAGTAACCAGTGGAGCCACTCTAGCCGATGAATTAAAACAGCATCCACACATCAATATACTGAGCCGATTATACGAATTAGTAGATAAATAGGTCATTATTAACCCTATTCTCTCAAAAATAAGAAAGAAATATTTGCCTGATAAAAATAAAAACAGTACTTTTGTGCCCGATTATTCCGCACCGGGTTCGACAAAGAGCTTTCTAAGTAATTAGAGACCACCCGACGGAGCTAACTTATACATTATATATAAGATGTACGCAATTGTAGAAATTAACGGTCAGCAGTTTAAAGCAGAAGCTGGTCAGAAATTGTTCGTTCACCACATTCAGAATGCAGAAAATGGTGCAACAGTAGAATTCGACAAAGTTCTTTTGGTAGACAAAGACGGAAACGTAACCGTAGGCGCTCCTGTAGTAGAAGGTGCAAAAGTTGTTTGCCAGGTTATTTCAAACATGGTAAAGGGTGACAAAGTACTCGTATTCCACAAGAAAAGAAGAAAAGGTCACAGAAAACTGAACGGTCATCGTCAGCAATTCACAGAGTTAACAATCACAGAAGTAGTAGCTTAATCAATTAAAAAGTAAGAAGAAATGGCACATAAGAAAGGTGTCGGTAGTTCTAAGAACGGCCGCGAATCACAGAGCAAGAGATTAGGCGTTAAGATATTTGGTGGCGAAGCTTGCAAAGCAGGTAACATCATCGTTCGTCAAAGAGGTACTGAATTCCATCCGGGTGAAAACATCGGTATGGGTAGAGACCACACTCTTTTCGCTTTAGTAGACGGAACTGTAAAATTCAAAGTTGGTAGAGAAGATAGAAGATACGTATCTATCCTTCCGGCTGAAGCAACAGAAGCATAAGTTTCACAAAAGATTTATATGAGAAAGAGATGTAATCCAAAAAGGTTGCATCTCTTTTTTTATATCAGATTTCCACTTTCACATTTGGAAATCCGGAACTTTCTCCTTATATTGCCCCGTCACAATAGATAGAAAACACGAATGGACAGATCGACAGCCAAACTCCGGATATTACTCATTTTGCTTCTATTAAGCAGTAAATGCGTTTTCTTCCCCTTGATAGCCGCTGATTCCCTGAATTACGACCGGCTTTCCAAAATGCCCATAGACGATCTCTTCGACCTATCCGAAAGCTATAAAAACAAGAATTTGCTCGACAGTTCTTTAGGATGTTACATTTTGTTGGCCGGAAGGTATTACGACAAAATGCCTTCTACCGAAAAATATCTATGTGCCAAAGCTTGCAAAGAAGCAGGAATAGCTTATTATTACAAATACAACTATACCAAGGCATTAGACTTCCTAAGACAAGGGGTCAAGTATTGTGAAGAAAACGACATCCCCGAACTGTTACCAAGCCTTTATAACAATATAGGATGTGTCTATTCATCACTTAACGATTTCAGAATCAGCATCAATTCTTTTGAAAAGGGACTGACCATCAGCAGAGAACTAAATGATCTCACCAATGAGAAGATACTACTCACCAACCTTGCCTGCCATTGCAGCAACGAAAATATAAAAGAAAAGGCCGAACTCTATAACCGGGAACTTATGGAGCAATTCGGACAGGAAGATTCAACTATTACGTTTTATGTGCATCTGAATAGAGGTTGGCTCATGTACAACGATAGTTGCTATTCACGAGCCGTAGCTTGCTTGAACCAGGCACTCGACTACGCTCGCAAAGCCCGCTTGGCGGTCGCCCATGAATCGGTCGTATATGAAACATTGGGAGCTTTGTACATGAACATTCCCAACAAGCGCGACTCTGCCTATTATTATCTGAAAACCAATTGTACTTTCGCCCAAGAACACCATCTGCTGCCCAATCTGCGGAACACCCTGACAAAACTGGCTGAATGTTACGAACAGGACGGACAGAAGGACAAAGCCATGTCCTACAAGATCCACTATTGGGAACTTTCGGACAGCCTGCTCGACTCCAATAAATTCAATCAGGCAAAAAGCGAACATTTCCTTTATCAAATGGAACAAGACTATGAAAAAATAAAGAGACTGAATCAGGAAACATTGGAAAAAGAGGAGCAAATACGTACTTCCCGCATTCAATTGCTTTGTTCGTTGGCAATCTTACTGATATTTACCGTACTGACCACCATTACCATTATCCAGAAACGGAAACTGCACCGGGCGTATAGCGATCTCTTTCATCGTAATGCCACAATCCTGTCATCCGAAGAAGAGAACAGGAGAAAACATGCCCGGCAAGAAAAAGAACTGGAACATGCCAAAGAAGTTATTCGTAAATTGACGATTGAAAAAGACCAAATTCAGGCGAACCCGCTTGTCACTCCCGAAAACGAGAGAGCAGACTCCATAAAAACAACCTCTCCAAACATTATCAGCGACGAACAACGCAAAAGCATACAAGCCAGACTGGAAGAGATTATGGAAAACACCGATGAAGTGTTTGATTGTAATTTTTCCATTTCCCGTCTTTCCGAACTTGTCGGAACCAACCTGCACTATCTCTCACAAATCATCAATGAGACATATGGCAAAAACTTCCGTGCATTCATCAACGAATACAGGATCAAAGAGGCGCAGAGAAGACTTATGAATACTGAGAAATACAGCAACTACACCATAAAAGCTATCGCTGAAAGTGTGGGATACAAATCTCACAGCAGCTTCATCACACTGTTCAGAAATGCCACCGGCATTACCCCCTCCCTCTACCAACAACTAGCCAACCAACAAAAAAATAAAGAACAATAGTTCTAAAACACTGAATATCCATACTTCAACACTAATCATCTGATAGGAAAAGCATTACTTCCGTTCCAATTTCATGAAATCAAAAGCATAGCAGTTGCAAAATAAAAAAACGAACCGTAGTTTTGCTTCCATAAAACCCTAAAAACGGAAGTATTATGAAAGGAAAAAATTACTTACTACTGGCATCTATGCTACTCTGTACCTTCACAGGCATCGCACAATCGGTTACGCCATCAGCTGCCAGGTTCGATAACACAAAAATATCAGGTTCCACCCGGGAACAAAGAGGCAGTATGGAATGCATAGACCGTGCTAATAACGGAACAGCCCGACAAAATGCATTTCAACAGGAAGAACCTACTACCGTCTACCTACAATCTTTCGAAAAAGACTGTGACTGGAAAGTAATAGATGCAGCCAATAAAATGACATTAGGAAAAATCTCCGGCCAATATCCTATCGACGGAGAATACAACCTCCTTTCCGGTTACGACCAAAAAGCCGCACGTAATGCTTGGGCCATTTCCCCCGCCATTCCGCTGGAAAAGGATAAAACTTACTACGTCAGCGTATGGTGTTACGTCCCCGGATTCGAGAACACACCTGAAGAGTTTGAAATTGTCACAGGAAACTCCGCCAACATGGAAGATCTGACAAACGTATTGCTGGATTACAAAGGGGACAAAGCTTTCTCGTCAAAAGAATGGCAGAAGGTTCAAACTACTTTCACCCCAGAGGAAAGCGGTGATTACTATTTCAGCATCCATCATTGCACCTCTTCATTGTACGTAAATGTGACAGGATTCGACCGTTTCTACATCGGCACAGAACCGGATACGTTTGTTCAGGTAATTCCTGTTCCCCGTCCCACCCCGGAAGGCGAACAACTCAACTACATGACTTATTTCGATGATGTATACTATGGATATACCGAAAAAGGAGGAAAAGTGGTCTACGGTGAGAAGGATAGTGTATTCATTCAGGGAATAGCTGCCCAAATGCCTTTAGCTTGGGTATACGGCATTAAGAAAGACAACACTATCGAGATTCCTGTCGGACAATATCTAGGTATAAAGCAAAGTTTATCGGGTTCCAACGACATGTATCTTTTTGCCGGCACAGACTATGTTCCTAATGAAAATAATCCGGCACAATTCACCTATACCCCAATGGAAAGTCTCCAATTAAGGATAGATGGTGACAACCTGAAGACGGACGAAGGAATTGTCATCGTTCAGTCTGCTTCAAAAAGCGGTGTTCCATACAACGGAGCCATCCATTTCGAGATGCGCCCGTTCAATGAGAAGGCAATCATCCCTTCCGCCTCAGCCGAGAAAAAGATATATGAAATCAGTTATACTTCAACGAAGAATAACGGAGGAAAAGTATCCTATATGACCAATGTCGCCCTCTCCGGGGATACAGTATTCATCCAAAAAGCCTCGTATTACATGCAATACATGACCGATTCCTGGATTTACGGCATTTCAAACGGCAAAACCATCACTTTCCCCTCCGGACAATATATTGGCAACTACATCGGAGATGCCCCATTCCCAACCTATCTGTATGGCGCCACCGTGACGGGAACCGATGAAGACGGAGAAAACACCTATGAACTGAAAGAGAATTACACATTGAATATCGAAGGAGATACATTCAGCTCGCCCGATTATTATGTGATGCATTTGGGAGGTATCATCAGCGAAGGATGCCACGACCTGACACTGAAAGAATTCAAACTTATCCCTGCCATTCCGGCAGCAGCGACCGATCTTTCATGCACGTCGGTACCGGCAGATAATCTACGCATCTACTATGAGCCCAAAGACCAGGATGGAAACCGCATCCTGGAGGACAGCCTGTATTTTAGAATCTATTTTGATGATGAGCTGTACACCCTGATCCCTACATCAGAAGGTGGGAATTACAAGAACCTCACAAGGAAAATGACCGAGATACCGGTAGGCTTCTCGGACGGTTATGACATCTTCGGCACATTATCTCAAAACAGATGCCAAATTTACGTATACGCTGAATTCGAAAAAGTTTCCATCGAGATGGTATATCATATGGGCGATAAAATAGGCACCTCGCCACGTATCGTATGGACACGTACGGACGGGCTGATCGGAACGGAAGGAGAAGGTGGTCTCACCGGCATCCATCAGCCGGGTATCGAGAGAGAGATCGTACATACCATCACCTACAATGTTTACGGGCAACCGGTACGTCCCGATGAAAAAGGCATTCTCATCAAAGTAGATACTTTTGATGACGGAAGCATACAAAGCCGGAAGGTATTCAATAAATAAGAAAAGCACATACTTCAACCTTCCATACCGTTCATTATAACCTTGACAGCCGGATGTAATAAGGAAAGATGGCTTATCATCAAAGGAAAGCATGTTAAACATGGGGGTGTTTCGCAGTGAAACATCCCCATGTTTCGCAGTGAAACACCCCCATGTCTAACAGTGAGACACCCCCATGTTTAACACCCTATCTTTAAAAGATAACGAGCCTTCCTTTCCACCGAAAGGAACCGGTGCCCCCTTCTTCCAACCGTCTTTCCGGTGAAGAACCTCCCCAGCCATCCGATACACAAAAATGAGAAAACAGACTCCTACTCCCTGTATCTTTATTGATTTTTATTTGTATCTTTGTACTCTCAAAGAAAAAGAGTTCAAAAAGATAAAGATATGCTTACGATTAAACAAATTACAGAAAACACAGAGGCTGTGATCCGCGGCCTTGAAAAGAAGCATTTCAAAAATGCAAAAGAAGCAATAGAACAAGTAATTGCTTTCAATGACAAAAGACGTAGCACCCAAAACCAATTAGATAAAAACCTGGCAGAAGTCAATTCGTTGTCAAGAACGATCGGCCAATTGATGAAAGAAGGAAAAAAAGATGAAGCTGAAATGGCACGGAACCGGGTTGCCGAACTGAAAGAGACCAATAAAACGTTGCAAGCCGACATGGACAGCGCAACTACCGATATGCAGAACGTGCTTTATACCATTCCCAACGTCCCTTATGATGAAGTCCCCGAAGGCACGAGTGCCGAAGACAACGTTGTAGAAAAGATGGGGGGCATGGAAACAGAGCTTCCGAAAGATGCCCTACCACATTGGGAATTGGCCAAGAAATACGATCTGATCGACTTCGACCTAGGAGTAAAAATCACCGGGGCAGGCTTCCCCGTCTATAAAGGCAAAGGGGCACGGTTGCAACGCGCGCTTATCAACTTCTTCCTGGACGAAGCACGCAATTCGGGATACACGGAAATCATGCCTCCAACAGTGGTAAATGCCGCTTCCGGTTACGGAACAGGGCAATTGCCAGACAAAGAGGGCCAGATGTATCATTGTGAAGTAGACGACCTGTACTTGATACCGACCGCTGAGGTGCCTGTGACCAATATCTACCGGGACGTCATCCTTGACGAGAAACAACTGCCGATAAAGAATTGCGCCTATACGCAATGTTTCCGCCGCGAGGCCGGTTCTTACGGTAAAGACGTTCGCGGGCTTAACCGCCTGCATGAATTCTCCAAAGTAGAATTGGTACGCATCGATAAGCCGGAGAACTCCAAACAATCCCATCAAGAGATGCTCGACCATGTGGAAGGTCTGTTACAGAAACTGGAACTCCCCTATCGTATTCTTCGCCTTTGCGGAGGAGACATGAGTTTCACTTCCGCCATCTGCTTCGACTTTGAGGTCTATTCCGAAGCACAAAAGCGCTGGTTGGAAGTAAGTTCGGTATCGAATTTCGATACTTACCAGGCAAACCGCTTGAAATGCCGCTACCGCACCGGAGAAAAGAAAACAGAACTTTGCCACACACTGAACGGTTCGGCCTTGGCACTTCCCCGTATCGTAGCTGCACTGCTCGAAAACAACCAGACACCGGAAGGCATCCGAATTCCCAAAGCGCTCGTTCCGTATTGCGGATTCGAAATGATTGATTAATAAAAGCAGAACAAATAAGCAAGAGCCGCCTAAAAAGGCGGCTTTTCTTTTATATTTCTTAAAATAGGCGTATCTTTGCATGTATAACATTCTGATAGCAGTTACGTAGTAATTCCAACAAACTAATTAGATAATGAACAAAATCATTAACAAAGAACATTTTTCCGAAAAAGTGTTCAAACTGGAGATTGAAGCCCCGCTGATAGCAAGATCACGCAAGGCAGGTCACTTCGTCATTGTTCGCGTAGGCGAAAAAGGCGAGCGTATGCCGTTGACTATCGCAGGTGCTGACGTAAAAAAAGGAACCATCACCCTTGTAGTGCAGGAAGTAGGTCTATCCTCGACCCGCCTTTGCGAACTGAACGTAGGCGATTACATCACCGACGTGGTCGGCCCGTTGGGACAGGCCACCCATATTGAGAACTTCGGTACCGTGGTCTGTGCCGGTGGAGGTGTAGGGGTCGCTCCTATGCTACCTATCGTGCAAGCGCTGAAAGCCGCAGGGAACCGTGTAATCACTGTATTGGCAGGACGGAGCAAAGACTTGATCATTCTTGAAAAAGAGATGCGCGAGAGTTCGGACGAAGTGATCATCATGACGGATGACGGCTCATACGGCCGCAAAGGACTCGTCACAGAAGGTGTGGAAGAGGTAATCAAACGCGAGAAAGTGGACAAATGCTTCGCCATCGGCCCGGCTATCATGATGAAATTCGTTTGCCTACTCACCAAAAAATACAATATTCCTACGGATGTGTCATTGAATACAATCATGGTGGACGGTACCGGAATGTGCGGTGCCTGTCGCATCACCATCGGTGGGAAAACAAAATTCGTATGTGTTGACGGTCCCGAATTCGATGGTCATCAGGTCGACTTTGATGAAATGCTGAAACGCATGGGTGCATTCAAAAACATCGAACGCGAAGAGATGCATAAATTGTCACCGGATGCTACCTGCGAAGCGACCAAGGAGATAGATGAGAACAGCCGCAATGCTGCCTGGAGACAGGAATTACGTAAATCGATGAAACCCAAAGAACGTACCGCCATCCCACGTGTCGAGATGAACGAACTGGATGCCGAGTACCGTTCGCACAGCCGTAAAGAAGAGGTCAATCAAGGCCTGACTAAAGAACAGGCATTGACGGAAGCCCAGCGTTGTCTGGACTGTGCGAATCCGGGATGCATGGAAGGTTGCCCGGTAGGCATCGATATTCCCCGCTTTATCAAGAACATCGAACGTGGTGAATTCCTTGAAGCAGCGAAAACACTGAAAGAGACCAGCGCATTGCCTGCCGTTTGCGGTCGTGTATGCCCTCAAGAAAAACAGTGCGAATCAAAATGCATCCACTTGAAGATGAATGAAAAGCCGGTTGCCATCGGTTATCTGGAACGTTTTGCCGCTGATTACGAACGTGAAAGCGGACAAATCTCCGTACCGGAAATCAAAGAAAAGAATGGAATCAAAATAGCTGTCATTGGTTCAGGACCCGCTGGATTGGCCTTTGCCGGAGACATGGCTAAGTATGGATATGACGTCACCGTGTTCGAAGCACTGCACGAAATCGGCGGTGTGCTGAAATATGGTATTCCGGAATTCCGCCTTCCCAATAAAATAGTGGATGTCGAAATAGACAACCTTGCTAAAATGGGTGTGACCTTCGTCAAAGACTGTATCGTAGGAAAAACGATCAGTGTGGAACAACTTGAAGAAGATGGATTCAAAGGGATCTTCGTAGCTTCGGGTGCCGGACTGCCTAACTTCATGAACATACCGGGCGAGAACTCTATCAACATCATGTCGTCCAACGAATACCTCACACGTGTCAACCTGATGGATGCCGCCAGTCCGGACTCCGACACCCCGGTTGCTTTCGGCAAGAACGTAGCCGTCATCGGTGGAGGCAACACAGCCATGGACTCTGTCCGCACTGCCAAACGCTTGGGAGCAGAACGTGCCATGATCATCTACCGCCGTTCGGAAGAAGAAATGCCGGCACGAATCGAAGAGGTAAAACATGCGAAAGAGGAAGGCGTTGAATTCCTCAACTTGCACAACCCCATCGAGTATATAGCCGATGAACAGGGCCGTGTGAAACAGGTTGTACTGCAAAAAATGGAACTTGGAGAACCGGACGCTTCCGGTCGGCGCAGTCCCGTTCCCATTCCCGGTGCTACGGAAACAATCGACATTGACCTTGCCATTGTCAGCGTAGGCGTATCTCCCAACCCGATCGTACCAAGTTCCATCAAAGGTTTGGTACTGGGACGGAAAGGCACGATTGCCGTGAATGAAAATATGCAATCATCCATACCGACCATTTATGCAGGTGGTGACATCGTACGCGGAGGTGCCACGGTTATCCTTGCAATGGGTGACGGACGGCGCGCTGCCGCTGCAATGAATGAACAGTTGCAAAAGGAATCTGTCACTGTATAACCGATTTTGGGGGAGATACCTATTGTATACATAAAAAATGCAGGATTCTAACCAATCCTGCATTTTTTATGTATACAATAGCAAACCGTTTGCTATACAAAGATCAATCTACTTTAAATAGTTTACGAACCAGATTTCCTGTCTCCGTTTCAATGTACAATAAATAAAGTCCATTGGATAGCTGGGTGACAGGGAGTGCCAATTCTTCGTTTTGAATATTTACCTCTTTCACCTGTAGATTACCCTTTTGATCATATATGGCAACGGTTTTCAGGAGTTCGTTATCAGCTTTAATGTAAACCATCTCTTTCACCGGATTCGGATAAACTTGCAAGTTGACCGTACTTTCCGAATGTATGCCTGTCGATACCACCTTTACTATTTTGGACACCGAGTCATTTTCTTTATCCATATCCGACTCCAGTTCCGTGTAGGCAGTCAGGGTATATTCTTTTTCAGAACGGAAATTATATTCCGTCGGGAACGTATAAACCACTGTTTCTCCCGGAGCCAACGTTTGTCCGACTACTCCGGCTTGTGGCATCGTGCCAACTTTAAATCTTACAGGAATATCCGTCAATTCGACTTCTCCGAAATTCTTCACAACGATCGTGACAGGTTGTTTGCCTATTGCACATTCATTGCCCGGATTCTGTATCTCGATGACTCCACAATCCACTTTTAAAGCTTTTACTTTAGTAATGCAAGTGTCATTTTGTAGAATCAAGTCGTTCGTTCCTTTGGAATAGGCTGTAATCACATATTCACCGTATTGCTGCATATCCACTTTATCAGTAAAAGTATAGTTCACCGTCTCGCCTAACAAGCATTTATTAACTACTCCGGTCAACTCTTTCACCAAAGTGCCATCTTTCTCTATTTTGGCAAACACAGGAATGTCATACATATTCACTTCACCAAAATTCTTCAGTTCCACTGTCACTTGTTCCTCTGTAGACAAGCTGCCATCGACCGGATCGACCACTGATACTACGCCCACGTCAAATACTTTCCGCGTAGATACGACACTGGTACGGATGGTATCATTCGTCAGTACGGTTTCATCGGGCACGCTCACATATACAGCAATAGTATAAGTACCTTCAACGGACATGTCTACTTTTTTATCGAAAGTAAACTGTAAAGTTTCTCCTTCCGGGATTTCAGTAGCCACAGTTTCATCCGATTCTACTTTCGTTTCACTTTCAACATGGGTCACGGAATAATGAACCGGAACGTTAGAAATCGCCCCCTTCCCGTTATTACTCAGACTAACAACAATCGCCTCAGTAGCGGTAAGTGTTCCACTCTTCGGACTATCGAGCGAACGCATTTCCATTTCAATGACAGGCAGGCTCTTGATCGTTTTCGTAAAGACATTGTCATCAGGAGTCTTATCTACAGGCATTTCTGCTTTGATCACAAACGTATAATCACCAGGAGTGAACATATCCACACCACTAAAATAAACTTCAGATTCGACACCCGGTTCCAACTCGGATATGCGAGAAGAATAATAGACAGTGTCGGCAACCTGACAACTAAACGGTACGCTCATTAACGGTAAAGAACTATTATTCTTAATCATGACCATCATGTCGACTTTTTCGTTGAACACGGCATCCTCCGCAGGAATCCGAATAGCAGTAACAGCCACATCCGGTGTATCTTCTACTTCAGCCACTTCGAGCATACCACTAAGTTTTATAGAATTATCACCGGCAGCCGGAGCAAAACAGATAGTGTAAACTTCATTAGCCGGTACGGAGAAATACCCCAAGTACTGACATTTAGTATCATACTTGCCATCATTGACAACCGTTGCAACAGGAATCCGCTCACCACTGTTTACATTTAACGCATAAACTTCCAACAGCGGCATTATGACAGAAGTATTTGTCGCGACATAATCAAATGACAGTTTATAGACCTTTTCAGCTTCAAATACCATCCCTCGGGACATCAACAAATCGCCATCCTCCTCTAAATCGCCACTAATGGAATAGCCATGTATTTTCTGTTGCAACACACCCTCAGTCGTCTCAAATGCCTTGAATCTTCTGCTATCTTTGTTCTTATCTATAGCTAGGAAACCTTCTGTTTCTTGGAATTCAGCACTATAAGGCAATGCTGCATTTTCCAGATAAGAAATAGAGAACTCTTTCGTATTATTTGATTCAAAACCATCATTCTCCATAGATACCTTGACAGATACCGTTTCATCTTCCGTCCCGGTAAAATTCATATTTTCATCCAAATAGACATAAGTATAGTTCAACGGCTGAATGACTTGCTTGAATTCCTGAGTTTTGGTTCCCAAAGAAGGAGAAGAGACTGATACAGAGAACGACTCAATGGCATTAATCCCGGGATTGGAAACTTTAACGCCAATCGGCAATGACCGATAGGCCGATAGATACTTACCCGCCATCAAAATTTCGTCAAGTGCTATATCGGTTTCAGCCGTTTTTGTCACTTTCAGGTTATTGATACGGATTGAATAATCAATCGGCTCACTCGATTGCACATGATATCCTATGACATACACACCACCTTCTTCAATATTTGTAATGTGTTCCTGAGAATTATAAGAGGATATATTTTCCTCAAACAAAACTTTGGTTTCTGTTTTAACGCCATCTGTAATCTTATATAATGAGGTCTTCAGATGCAATACACCAGCAGTATTCTCCATTATATTAGCCGAATATTGAATACGGTAATTAGCACCTGCTTCCAACTTCACCGGACGTGAATAAAGAAATTCATTCGTTGCAGGGATACTCACCTCTTCACTACCGCCATAACTGAAGAAAAAGTTATTGCCCCATTGCGCTTTTTCTGCAATGAAAGTGTGTCCATCCTCATTTGCATCCACAATTTCCCACATCTCTTTTTCCTGAGGAAAATTACCTGCGTCATCAGTTGTGAAATCTGCAATATAAGGTATGCCGGAAACTTTGTTTTCGACGACTTTAGCAATAGAATCATTCAATAGATTTTCATCTCCGGGCAAACTCGTCCAAATACCGAGTTTATGTTTCTGGCTAAGATCGCTCAAATCAACCGTGTTTTTGAAAGTATATTTTAAGGTCGTATTTACCGGAATAGATTCGGGAATGGTTTCTTCAATGACATCTCCCCCATTCAACTGGGCACACACTTTTAAAGTGTTAGCTGAAATCACATCCAAACCATTATTTAAAACGGCAATCTCAACTACTTCCTTAGAATCAAACATATACTTTGTTGAAACCGGTGCTACCACTTCCATTATCTTAGCATCTTTCCTCGGAGCCGTTACAAAATAGAAGTCACGAATACGTAACTCTTTAGCAGTTTTAAGACTAGTACATTTGAAAGACACAAAATATGCCGCATCTTCAGGTACCTCAAAACGAACGGAACTATTAAGCCCGTTTTCTCTATCTAACGCATCATTCTTCCATATTTCAGTAAGATTTTCCAAGCCATTGGGATCCTTAGTCAAGGAGATAGTGAGTTTGTTTTTTTGATTATCCGCCAGAGGCTCGATACCTTCCATATAGGTACATGCATTGAAACGCATCTCATATTTCACTCCTGCCTTAAAGTAGATAGGGCGAGAACGAAGTACAGCATTACAATCTTCGGCTGCACGGCTAAAATCAATAAAACAATAGCCCGGTTTTGGAGTTGCATTTATGCGCCACCAACCGGAATTGTAATCTGCCTCAGTAGTCCACTCGTCCATATCAAGATTCATATAACCATTCTTTTCAAACCAGAATTGAGGTATATAGGGCACATCGGTTGTAATGTTTTGAAGTAATTCAGCAATTGTATCATTTGCATGGTTTAAATCACCTGCTAGCTCCGTCCAAGTTCTGAATTTATAAATTGTTCTGAATTTCCCCAAATCTGCTTTAGTCTTGAATGTATATTCCACAGAATCACCCATCAAAATAGTTTTTGCAGGAGTAAATGTCTCCTTAACCGGTACATTATCATCAACTTGATAAGCGAGATCAATAGATTCAATTTCCTTCAGCCCATTATTTTTTAATTTCACCGTAATAGTTTCTGCATTAGAAAATACCCGATCATTGGTCGTCATGTTAGGATTACTCTTCTGCATATTAGAAAATGATAAATGTGCATCATTCTCAAATCGATGAGTTAAATACAAACCATCCAGATAAAAGAAACATCTGTTGCCGGTAAACTCCCGTGCATCTACTATTAGACGGAACTTTAGTTTTTTATTATCATACTTTGACGGTAAGTACGTCAAAATATATCTCCATCCGCTAATTAAAGTCCCTTTATAAGTATCTGTCTGCGAATTAAAAATAGTATCACGTACAGCTCCATTATCGGCACTTATTTCTATAAAATAAAACACTTTCTGAAAAGCTTGCAACATGAAATTTGCGTGATAGAACCCCACAGCTAATCCCTTTTTTCCCGTTGCATCAATTTCAGGTGATGTGAGAACAGACAAAAACTGAGAACCTGTTGTTGACTCGAACTTCAAAGTATTAGTACTGGAAGGATCAATTTCCGAAAAACTCCTTGGA
This sequence comes from Jilunia laotingensis, assembly GCF_014385165.1. Taxonomy (NCBI): domain Bacteria; kingdom Pseudomonadati; phylum Bacteroidota; class Bacteroidia; order Bacteroidales; family Bacteroidaceae; genus Jilunia; species Jilunia laotingensis. The sequence continues at coordinate 327,608 of NZ_JACRTF010000001.1, forward strand.
GCCTCTTCCAACTTCCAATATGTATTATCTTCTCCAGGAGAAGGAGAGGTTTCTTCCACCCATTGATTCAATTCTTCTGCTGAGTTAAATCCCGCATTAAACAATGGAGTATTGAAATATTGGGCTTTCATGCCGAGACTATAAAATAATCCCAGTAACATAAGCAGGAATATCTTTTTCATAATATATCTCTTTTTAATGAATACAAATTATCTTACAACAATTTTACTAACAATTTCCTGATCATCAAAACTGATATGAATGACATAGACTCCCTGAAGTAAACTTAAAGGAACAGAAGTCGTTGCATTCGAAATAGAAATCATGCTTTCATGAATGACTGCACCACTGATATCAGCTATTTTCAATTTGGCAAGACCTTCTGAAACTGCTTTGCCGAAAATATGAAGAGAACCTTCCGAATAATAAATCTCATCATTTTGACTCAATACCGAATTTTCAATTCCACTAGCTAAAACACCCAATTTACCGTCCAACGAGATGTTCTGCCCATATACTTCCGTATTAGTTTCCGATGACCAGAAAACACAAATTTGATCTTCATGAACACATGTAACTCCCCGTAATTTATAATCCAGATTACTGCAAAGTTCCTGTGTCCATTGCACTTGCCCATTTTGATCCAGCTTTTTTGCCATGATTTTATCCTTCACCGCACTGTCCTGATAATCAGAATAAATCAATATACATCCTTGATCATCCGTAATTACAGTTCCATATGTATAAAATCCAAACATCCAATTGAGGTCTAATTCAATTCCTTCCTTCCCCCATTGAGGATCACCAAAATAATCATACTTATTCACAAAATGCCTCTGATCATCTCCTCTTTGCTTATTCCATTGGCAAACAATCGTTTTATTCTGTGTATCAATGCCAATATGTCCACAAGAATGGAGGGCACTCCCATCACCGGTAACAACAGATTGCATCCCCATCATGGTTTCACCATCAGCACTTACCCGTTGAATACATACATAATGTTCCGATATACCAATAGCACGCGCATAACATATCGCAAAGCCTCCCTCGCCATCTGAAAGCATTTGAGGTTCTACATGCCCATTCAATGTCAGGCCATCTTCAATGACAACTTCTTTCTCCCAAATTGCTTCACCATAAGTGTCAAATCTTTGGGCACGCAATCCACCTCCAAACCAAGTAAGTATAAAATCATCTTCACCTGTTGCAATAAAATTCCCCATTATGCCACCAAATTCAAGATTTTGTGCCCACTCTAATTCCCCGTCTTCATTTATTTTTTGCATGCAAAACAATCCATTAATAGCATCAGAATAGCCAATTATTATGGAACCTGCATTAGTTATTCCAATTCTTGGACGCATACCTTGGTGTGACTTACATGGGATAGCGACCCCATCGATTCCCCAAAGATAATTTCCTTCCTGATCTATTTTGTAAACATAAGGTTTAAAATCAAGTAAAGTTTCAAGATCTGTCCGCGAATCACTATAAGCAATAATTGCACATCCGTCCGATGATGTTTTCATATCAAAATCGGTTGTATAAGAAGCAGCTGGATGTTCGCTTACAAGAATACCGCCTTTGTCCCATAATAAATTTCCATTCTTATCAAGCAATTGCAACCTTGTCTGACCACCTTTCCCCTCATAAGTAGTCCAAGATACAAACATTTTGCCATCTGTGGTCTTAGCAACTTTAATGCTTCCGGGAGTGGCTCCCTTTTGATCTGAAAGTTGTAAATTGACTGAAGGATCATCCGACCATTGTGCCTGCATGGCAGTTGCATACAGTACAACTAAAACCATTAATACTAAAATTCTTTTCATTTGTATTTTATTTATTTGGGTGATTATATTTATTCGATTACTATTTTTCGTGTCATAAGTTTACCTGCAACCTTAATACACATCAAATAAGCTCCTTTGGGCAGATTATCAAGATGAAGAGCATTATCGGAGGATGCCTTCACCTCCATCACTGCCTCTCCAACCAAGTTGTAAACAACAATGTCTTTACACAATCCTTTGTCGTCAAAAAACACGGTTTTGGTATTTACATCATAGAAAAACTCCATTACATCTTCAGTCAAACTTCCTATTCCGGCAGGAATCACATTTTCCATTTTAAAATAGACATCATGTTCTGCAGTCTTATAATCAGCTTGTGTAATAAGTTTGTGTTTGCCGGTTTCCTCAATTTGTTCCAGTTTGTAATATCCATTTCCATTTTCTCCGGCAATACCATTGCCTCCGGCATCATAAAAAATCAATTGGTAACAATCATCCGAATCAATAGATAATATTCGCTTATAAAATTGACGTGGTTCATTGTAACTTTTCTCCTCATCAACTACATCTCCTGCCGAATTGAAAAGTTTCCAACTGATCTCTTCCGGTTTCTTATCGGTAAAAAGAGTCAACTGCACTTGATTCTTGATAACCAACGAATTTTCAAATGTGGTAACATATTTCTCGCTGCAACCTTCTGTTCCGTTAATATCCGACAACCAAATCTCGACTTTATTCATCGCTGATCCTTCTGCCAATTGGTATTCAGTAAAATCAGGTGAAACGATCTGCTCATTTTCAAGATACTGAAGTTCACCACTCCAATCCGTTTGTTGTATGCAGTCATTAATGCTAATATTCAATTTAGCGGATGTCATAGGATTCTTCCCTATGTTTCTAAAGCGAATTTTAGGAGTAAAATGAGGAGTGCATATTTTAGAAGGAACATTTTCCACCAAAACAACTTTTGCTGCATCCGTCTTATCCGTTGCACGGGGAGCATAAGCCGCCTGATAAACCTGATGATTGCTGATATCCTGAATAAAAGCAACGATAGCCAATTCCTTTTCGTTATAGAAACCACTGATCTCCCACTCATCTTCAAATACATCTTGCTGACCTGCTTGCATCTGGTCTGGCAATTCGTATCCATTAGCATCCGGCAGCATCTTGCGGAAAATATTTGTATAATGCAACTTATTCTGTTCGGATGTTACCTCTTCTTCAACAACTGCTACAAAAAGACGAAGGTTTGCATTCTCAATAGTTTGGATTGCAGTTGATATAACCTTAACAAACAACTTGCCATTCTCTGTTTTCGATTCTAAACCGAGATTTATTTGTATCGGCTCCTGCAAGTAGTTATCAATTTCATCAGATATAGTACTCGCAACGGTTCGGACAGGAGTCCCATTCAAATTGATAAAGGGCACACCTGTTACATCATAAAATTTGATTCTTTCATCCTGACTTTCCTGTTGATTCAGATAGAATTCATCATTGGAAGCAGGCCATCCCACATGGTACTGAATGCTTACGACTTCACCCAATCTGACCATAAGAAGAGAATCCAGCCGGGGGCTGAATGCAATGCAAGGTCCACACTTTGTATTGGAAAATTCTTCAAGAAGAACCAATCTGGGTGACTGAGCATAAAAAAAAGGAGTCATACAAATCAGAATAAGAAAAAATAGTGTAGTCTTCTTTTTCATACGTAATCTGAGTTTTTAAGATTAATACTAAAAATTTCCACAAATATAAATTGAGGCTTCCAGAAGAAAGAAAAAGTCACCATAGCATAACTACGCCAACAGAATTTAGCGAATCCAAACACTACGGCAATATATCATAACTAACTAATATACAACAAATAGCAGAACCATATAAAACAAATACCCCATCAAGGAAGTATACTTTTAAACCTATAGAAAAGTTTACGAATAATCAACAAAGAAAGAAAACATAGTGAATATTTGTAGAATCATATTGTTTTTCACTATATTTGTTTCCACAAAATTGTTAGAAAACAAAGCGATGAAACTATATAATACCATCAAAACACTACCGTTTGCTTATAATCTGTATAGAAACAAACGCTTCTTTTGTCTTTTAGGCATTCTAATGGCTATTAGTTTTACCATCCAAGCAAAAGACCAACAGATTACAATACTCCAACAAACAAAATCCATTATTCAAAAAGAGCCCCTCCCGGAATCCACGAAAAAAGAATTGGAACAAAGGATAGACTCCATAACAAAATCGGGCCAAATCTCAGAGAGTGCATTCGTCAAAATGATCAGCAATATAGGAGTCCAGTTGAGAGAGAAAGGTACCTTAACGAGAGCCGTCGAGCTTTATCTGACAGTAATAGCATATTATGAGCAAAAAACGGACTTATCGAAAGATGAAATAAAATCACTTATTCTATTTTACATACCACTTGGCGCATGTCATGATGACCTCGGTTTATCAAACAGAGCGATGGATTATTATTTGAAAGCACTTTCTCTTTCTGAAAAATATAAATTCGAAGATCAAAGTGCAGTAATATACAATAATATAGGTAGCATATATTTCAAAAAAAACGATTTGGATAAGGCATTAACATTTTTGGAAAAAGCATTAGCAATCAATAAGAAAAACAATAATAAACAGGAATTATTTTACAACTATAACAATTTAGGAGGAATTTATATAACCCGCAATATGGAAGACCGCGCATTGGATTATGCACTTGAAGCCATCCAATTGTTGGATAAACAAACGGATGCATATTTATACTATTTCATGCAAACCAATATAGCCGGTCTCTACTTGATGAAAAATGAATATGCATTAACCATGAGCTACTTACGAAATACTATGATCCATCAACAAAAATACGGTTTCCATTCCGATCTCATACAAACCTATAATTTACTTTCTGAAACTTTTGACAAAATGGGACGAAAAGATTCTGCATTCATATATTTAGAAAAGGCATTGTCGGAATCCCAAACCCTCCCAAACAGACAAATAGAAAGTACTCTTCAACGCAAAATGGCAAAATTTCATTCAACTAACGGAAATTACCAGAAGGCATACGAGGCACTGGAAACTGCTGCTATTATCGGAGACTCCATATCTGCTGCAGACAATAATAAAAAGATCACCAATATGGAGCGCGTTTATGATGCTGAGAAAAAAATGCAGGAAAACGAGTTACTGATTAAAGACATCAGTTTGCAGAAAGCTACTTCGGACCGTCTTTGGATCATTATGGCAGCTTTTGCCTTCTGCCTAATAATCACGATAGTTCTTCTTATCTACCATTCTATGAACAAAGAAAAACAAAGGAAAACTCAAACAATATTAGCACAACAGCAGTCATCACTTTTTGAAAAAGAAAAAGAACTGCAAAATCAAAAAGAACAAGAATTAAGCCATATTATCGACCAACGTAACCGTGAACTTACTTCTTACACCTTATATATGATAAAAACGAACGAATTCATATCCGACATCAACGAAGAGTTAAAACAATTACTTTTGGAGCTTAATCCCAGAGACCGTCAACATAAAAGCCAAATACAAAAAACTCAAATCAAACTCCAACAACAGAGTTCAACAAACAACTGGGATGAATTCCGGTACTATTTTGAACAAGTCCATCCGTCATTCTATAAAAATCTGGAACAGAGCTATCCGGACTTGACCATGAAAGAAAAACGTCTCTGTGCTTTTCTCCGCTTAGGACTCTCGTCTAAAGAAATTGCGGCCATCACATTCAAAGAAGTAAGAAGTGTGGAATCAGCCAGAAACCGTTTACGCAGAAAATTAAATATTAATCTTGAAGAAAATTTAATCGAATTTATATCCCGAATCTAAGCCTCTCTAAATTTTCTCCTTTAGCTTTTAGTAGTTGTCTCCAAAAAAATCAGTATCCTCATCCAAACATGAACCAGCTAGATAAAAAAATCCCGTCTGCAACAATTCTATGCACACGGGAATCTTAATCTATATACAAAGATAACATTGTATTATTTCACCACACTGTTTGTCACCGGATCTGGGAAGATCACTGACGGTTTAAAAGATTTAGCCTCTTCAAAATCCATTAATGCGTATGACATGATAATCACAATATCGTTCGGTTGTACTTTACGGGCAGCAGCTCCATTCAAGCAAATTTTACCCGAACCGCGTTCACCTTTGATAATATAGGTTTCAAAACGCTCTCCGTTATTATTGTCAGCGATATAAACCTTCTCACCGGCAATCATGTTCGCTGCATCAAGCAAATCTTCGTCAATCGTTATACTACCCATATAGTTAAGATTGGCTTCAGTCACTCGCGCGCAATGAATCTTCGACTTCAACACTTCAATCATCATAAGGATTTGGTCTTTTTAATTTAAACTTCCTTGTATTTTATATTATCAATGAGTCTGACTTCTCCACAGAATACTGTTATACAGCCTACCGCATATGAAGTTTCGTTCCAATCTCCAATCTTCTGTAAAGTGTTCCCATCGACTATCTCAAAATACTCCAAACGCAACCCTGAGGTAGCATTGATGGCATCTTCTACCATCTGTTGTGTCTCACTCACAGAATGATCGGCTGCAAAGGTAAGACTTTTAAATAATGTCCGGGAAATATTTAATGCATTTTCACGTTCTGCCGCTGATAAACGGGCATTACGACTACTGAGGGCTAATCCATCCTCTTCACGCACAATAGGACAACCGACAATCTCCAAATCGAATTTCATCTGACGCACCATTTCACGAATAATTGCCAACTGCTGAAAATCCTTTTCACCGAAATAAGCACGATAGGGTTTTACAATATCAAACAATTTACTCACAATCTGGCATACACCATTAAAATGGCCAGGACGGAAAGCCCCCTCCATCACCGTATCAAGCGGTGCATAACTAAAACTACGTGTATCGGGTTTAGGATAGATCTCTTCGACTGAAGGTGCAAACACAAAATTTACTTCACAGGCATCCAGTAATTTACAATCGGCATCTAATGTACGAGGATATTTCACCAAGTCATTTTTATCATTAAACTGAGTAGGGTTTACAAAAACACTGACTACCGTTACATCATTCTCATTTACACTACGCTTAACAAGTGATGCATGCCCAGCATGCAGGGCACCCATAGTAGGTACCAAACCTACCTTTTTCCCCAGTACCTTCAGAACTGATAACTCAGTCTGTAAGTCCTTGATCGTATGTATTACTTTCATTTTAATTGGTTTATAATTCTTTCTTGTTTGAAAAACGATGCAAAATAAACCATTATTTACCATATAAAGAAGAAATATCGTAAATTAATGCAAAAGTTAGCGGGAACGTCAGCTACGGGGTACATTCAATCACATCTGATATACAAGCACTTAACAATTCATAAGGAATTATACAGCCCGTGAGCTTGCTTTAATGCCCGTTTTTTTTATATCTTTGCAGAATAAATTACGAGAAGGATTGCTATTATGACAAAGGCGAACAAAGTTTTATTTATTACACAAGAGATTACTCCTTATGTTTCAGAATCTGAAATGGCAAAAGTAGGCCGATATCTTCCACAAGCCATTCAGGAAAAAGGCCGGGAAATCAGAACTTTTATGCCCAAATGGGGAAACATTAATGAGCGAAGGAATCAATTGCACGAAGTGATACGTCTCTCCGGTATGAATTTGATTATTGATGATACTGACCATCCATTGATCATTAAAGTTGCTTCCATCCAGTCAGCCCGTATGCAAGTTTACTTCATAGATAATGACGACTATTTCCAGAATCGCTTACAAGCTACTGATGAAAACGGAGTGGAATATGATGATAATGATAGCCGTGCCATCTTTTATGCCCGTGGTGTACTCGAAACAGTAAAGAAACTTCGCTGGTGTCCGGATGTAATTCATTGTCATGGTTGGATGACTGCATTGGCTCCTTTGTATATCAAAAAAGCTTATAAAGATGAGCCTTCATTCCGTGATGCAAAAGTAGTATTCTCATTATATGAGGATGACTTTAAAAACACCTTTAGTAGTGATTTTGCAACAAAATTGATGCTAAAAGGAATCAATAAAAAGGATGTAGCCATGCTGAAGGAACCAGTAAACTATACTACCCTTTGCAAACTTGCTGTAGATTACTCTGACGGAGTTATTCAGAACAGTGAGCATGTAAATGAAGACGTTATAAATCACGCGCGCCAATCTGGTAAATTGGTACTTGACTATCAGTCTCCCGAAACGTATAGCGAGGTTTGCAACGAGTTTTATGATAAAGTTTGGGAAACTGAACAGGATAAATAAAGTTGAATCAAGATTACAATGATCATGAAAGTAAAATATCTATGGATCGTGTTTTTTGTGTCACTGACTTTCTTTAGTTGTGATGATAACACAGGTACTTTGGGATTGGATATGTTTCCCGGCAGCGACCAGAATATTAATGGTAAATTAGCCACATTCGAAGTAACAACCAAATCAGAATTAGCTGAAAACACATTCGCAAAAACAAGTATCGGTTATCTGGGAAAATTCACAGACCAAGACTTTGGATATTATGAAGCAGGGTTCCTCACGCAGTTCCACTGTAATGAGGGTTTTCATTTTCCAGTAGTATGTGATCCTAAAAACGAAGCAGACCGCAATAACCCTAAAGCCATAATGGTTAAAGACGGAATTTACCGTACAGAATTAATCTTAGGGTACAGTACTTATTTTGGTGATTCCCTTACTGCCTCCCGGTTGAGTGTTTACCGTTTGAATAAAAGTTTAGACAAGGAAACAGCTTATTACACAGACATTGATCCGGGAGAATTTTACTCTAAAAATGATCCGGTCGCCTTATTAGGTCGAAAAGCTTACACTGCAGTAGACTTATCAGTGTCCGATTCCATCAGAAAAAGTAGCGGTTATTATCCCAGTGTTACCGTTACCCTTCCGAACTCTTTAGGTGAGGAAATTTTAAAAGCAAGCAGACAGGCTGATAAAGAAAATGTAGACTTTGCCAATAAATTCAGTGAATTATTAAAAGGAGTTTACGTAAAAAATGACTACGGAGATGGAACCATACTTTATATCAACCGAATTCAGCTAAATGTAGTTTACGAAATATTTGTTAGAGACACTTTAGGAGTTATAATACCGAAGAAATATGACAGCAAAGTAGACTCCACAGCTTATGGTTACCGTTCTTTCACTGCTACCAAGGAAATTATTCAGGCAAACTCGTTCAAGAACGATGAAAGTAAGCTACAGGAGAAGTTGAACGATAAAACCTGCACTTACCTTAAAACTCCTGCAGGTATCTATACTCAAGCTACCTTGCCACTTATAAACAAAGACCCAAAAGGTAAAAAAGGTGTACTCGATTCGCTAGGTAATGATACGCTGAATACAGTTAAACTGTCATTTACCAACTATAACCAATCGAACAATAACAGTAAGTATAACATGACTGCTCCTACTTATCTATTATTGTTACGTGAGAAGGATAGGGATAAATTCTTCGAAGAAAACAAAATAAATGATGATGTCACTTCTTATATAGCAGTGCATAACAAAGTCAATACCAATCAATATGTTTTCCCAAACATAACCAGATTGATCAATACATGCAAGGCGGAAAGAGAGGCAGCAGTTCTTGCACTCCAAACGGATGGACGAATAGATGATATTTTAGGAGTTGATGGAAAACCGGTAACCACCATTGAAGCTTGGGAAGAAGTGACTAAATGGGATAAAATTGCCGTTATTCCAGTTACTATTACTACTACAACATCGAATCAGACAGAGGTGATTATCAGTGTTCTTAATGATCTCCAACCCGGATATGCGAAGTTAAAAGGTGGAGAACAAGGAGGAAAATTGGCCTTGGATATAATTTATACAAGCTTTTAAGTAGGGGAAATAAATGACAACAAGGCATTGAGTTTATTGAAGTCAATAAACACAGAGAGGATGGGATTATGTAATCCCATCCTCTCTGTGTTTATTCTATTATCTCAATTGACTTATTCCGTCTTTTTAGAAACAGCTTTTTTAGTGGCAGTCTTTTTAGGTGCTTTTGCTTCCTTCTCCTTCTTTTCAACGGGAGCTTTCGTTTTGGCAGTTTTTGAAGCTTTAGCCTTCTCTACTTTTGCCTCCAGCAACTCCAATTCTTTATGAAGTTCCGCAATCTCTTCACCCTGGTTATGAATAGTGGTCAAGAGAGAGTTCAATTCTTCATCATCAATATCTTCCGGATACAGAGAGTTTACACGGTTAATAAAATCACCCAAAATATTCATATAATTGGTAAAGGCATCATAGGGAGAATCATAAATGCCTCTATTCAAATAGATACCCGTATTTTTAGTTGTCATAAACCGGAAATTATTGCTTGCTTGCAGATAATCCCAATCCTGCTTAATACGGCGGTCATCACACATATGGACGCGTTCTGCCACACTATACAATTTATTAAAAGCTTCACGCTGCATCACATTACCGAGCCAACAACTGGTATCTCTCTCTTCATCTACCCAAGAAAGAGGATAAGGAACATCCAATTGAGAAACCGATTTTAGCTTTGTAATGATCTCCGAAGGCGTAGAAAATGTAATCCCCTTTTCCTTTGCACAATTCGGAAGTGCCTTCATAAACTCCAGAATATTAGAAGAAAGCGGTTGCGACATACCAAGCGCGCTCAATTCCATGAAGATATTTATTACCTGTTCTTCCTGTGGCAAAGCATCAATCCAACTGATATATTTATCAGCAAACAACGGATACTCGCTCCATTCTGAATTTGAGAATCGAAGGCTAATATCATCCGATAATTTAAAATCTCTCAATAATAACTTCAAACTGGGAGCCTGATTACAGTGATATACATAATGAGGACTCTTCCAACCCAAAATATATTTTGCACCTTCGGTCAACATACCCTTGAAGCCCATTGAAGCAACCATAGTCCCAATCTCATCAGAATAAATCAAACTTGAATTGCGGAATACTTTTGGCGCTTTACCAAACATCTGTTTGATTTTAGCACTCATGCGCATCACCTCTTCCTTAAAACAATCTTCATTGGCTAATGATGACAAACCATGTGAATAGGGTTCTGCAAGGAATTCACAACAACCTGTATCGTTAAGTTGATGCAATAAGTCCACCACTGCCGGAGCGTGAATTTCAAGCTGTTCCAAAGCTACTCCCGAAATCGAAAGTGCCACTTTGAAAGCACCATTGGAATTCTTCACCATTTCAATCAGTGTGTTAAGTGCCGGAATATAAGAGCGTTCGGCAACTTCATTTATACTTGTTTCATTGGCATAATCATCATAATAATAATGGTCGGTGCCTATATCGAAGAAACGATAACGTTTCAGATGAATAATTTGATGTATCTCAAAATAAAGACAGATTGTTCTCATATCTATATTATTTTATTATTTATAATTTTTAATTACCTCGTCATAGATACCACGTACTTTGTATCCGACATTTTCCCACTTAATTTCATCTACTTCTTTCTTGCCTTCGTCACGCAAATACTCGTATAAAGCCGGATAGGTACAGATGGAATAAATTGCATCCGCCATAGCATGAATATCCCAGTAATCAGTCTTGATACATTTTTCCAAGATCTCGGCACAACCCGATTGTTTGGAAATAATTGTCGGGACACTACATTGCATAGCCTCCAACGGAGAAATTCCAAACGGTTCAGAAACCGACGGCATGATATATACATCACTCGATTTAAGAACCTCATACACTTGATTACCTTTCATGAAACCGGGGAAGTGAAAACGATCGGCAATTCCGCGTTCAGCTGCGAGGCGAATCATCTGGTTCATCATATCACCGCTACCAGCCATCACAAAACGCACATTTTTAGTACGTTGCAATACCATAGCCGCTGCCTCTACAAAATATTCAGGCCCTTTCTGCATCGTGATACGTCCAAGAAAAGTCACTACCTTCTCTTTCGGATTCTTATTCGGAACGATGTCCTGAATTTCTTGTGATAAAGGCGAAACCGCATTATGTACGGTAGATACCTTCTTCGGATCCTGAAAATACTTATGGATTACCGTCTGACGGGTAAGTTCACTCACACACATGATATGGTCGGCATTGTCCATACCATTCTTTTCAATAGCATAGACAGTTGGATTCACATTTCCACGGCTACGGTCAAAATCCGTAGCATGAACATGAATCACCAACGGCTTACCGGAAACTTGCTTGGCGTGTATGCCTGCCGGATAAGTCAACCAATCATGTGAATGGATTATTTCAAACTCTTGCTGACGGGCTATGACACCCGCTACAATAGAATAATTATTTATCTCTTCATGTAGGTTTTCCGGATAACGACCCGAAAACTCGATACATCCCAGATCATTTGTATTCAGATAATTAAAATCAGCATAGATATGATCGCGCAAATCGTAATAGAGCTGCGGATCCATGTAACTGCCTACACGGTTCTGTACGTAGTCCCAATTCACATCTCGCCATACTATCGGCGTACTGTTCATTCCGATTATTCTCAAAAAACTTTGGTCTTCATCACCCCAAGGCTTTGGAATACAAAAAGTAATTTCCATGTCTTCTTGCAAAGACATTCCTTTTGTCAGACCGTAGCTGGCAGTTCCTAAACCTCCTAAGATATGCGGGGGGAACTCCCATCCAAACATTAAAACTTTCATCTTCGTCCCTCCTCTTATAAATTATACTTTGACAACAGTTTAAGGATTCGCAGAATTTCGGCTACATTCATCGCGAACGATACAGCTCCACGCCCTTTGAAAGGTGGATTGCCATCGAATAGTTCGGGAAGAGAGCCAATACAGTGACTGGTCATTTCATCTTCAAAGCCTATTAATTGACGCTCTACAAATGATATACCACTCACTTTATAAATCCGCAGATAGGCTTCCATATAGAATCCCATCAGCCACGGCCATGCCGTTCCCTGATGATAAGCATAATCACGCTGAATCTGAGGACCTACATAATTCGGATTATACCCTCCACTCTTCGGGCTCAACGTACGGAGTCCCTTCGGAGTAAGCAGTTCTCTTGTCACAATATCGAGTACTTGCTTCTTTTGGGCACGATCCAGAGGAGAATAATCAAAAGCAACCGTAAATATCATATTAGGACGTACACTCCAGTCCATCATATTCCCATCCACATAATCAAGCAAATAGCCATATTCATTGCGGAAAACCTCCACAAAAGACTTTCCGGTGATTACCGCCTGTGCATCGAGCGAGTCTGCCAAAACAACATTGCCCCCTTCACGAACCAAATCTGCAACAAAACGTAATGCATTATACCACAAGGAGTTTATTTCAACAATATATCCCGTACGCGGCACTACCGGACGTCCATTAACAGTAGAGTTCATCCAAGTAATCGCTCTATCCGAACCATTGGCATATAATAACCCGTTTTCATGCAAGAAAAGATTGTCATGTCTACGCTGGCGGATAAATTCCATGATCTCCTCCAGCAAAGAACCATATTTCGTACGACATTGTTCGCGAGAAGTTTCTTTAGCATATTGCTGCAAAGCCCAGACTGCCCATAAGAGAACATCCGGATCGTCCATTTCATAAATTTTACATCCGATTGGCTCTCCATTAATATAATTACGAATTGCCTTCTCGGCCGTTGCCATAACATCTTCAAACTCATCGATCTCTTCTACAGCTAACGTCAATCCGGGCAACGATACAAACATATCCCGGGCGCGACATTTAAACCACGGATAGCCGGCAAGAATATAATGGTTATCTTCTTGTTTGTTATGGAATTGATGTGCCGAATTCTTCAGGCAATGATAAAAACTATCACGAGGTGTTCTGTCCTCGGCTTCAGTTTCAAAAATCTGTTTCAAACGGCGAGGAGATACTTCTGAAATTCCTGCTGAGAAAACAATGCTTTCCCCCTTCTTGATATCCACTTCAAAATATCCCGGAACATAGAGATCTTCATTGAAATCATATCCCCGTTCTTGTTCCTTTGGATATTCAATGCCTTTATACCAATTCGGATCAAAGTGGAATTCATTTTTCTTATTCAATTGCATGTACAGCTCGGGATATCCCGGATACATGCATGTCTTGATCCCATTTTCTACCACTTGATACTCACGGCTTGCCTGCGCATTTTCATGGGTATACTCGCGCACGCTTCGGAAAGCTAAAAACGGACGGAAACGTAAAGTCGTGGCAGAATGCGCATCGACTAAAGTATAACGAATCAAAATCCGGTTTTCATGATGTACAAAGATTTTCTCTTTGCGTAGAATTACTCCACCAACACGGTAAGTTGTAGCCGGGATATGTTCACAATCGAATTCACGGATATACTTATGCCCATTCGGGCTGTAATTATTCCCCTGATATTTATGTAAACCCAGATTAAACTCCGCACCATGTTGAATTACCGTTTCATCAAGAGAAGATAGCAGCACATGATTTTCATCATCCAGATTGGGGACGGGAATCACCAACAATCCATGATATTTGCGTGTGTTACAATCTACAATCGTCGTACAATGATAAGCTCCCGCACGGTTTGTCCGGAGAATCTCTCTTGGCAATGATTCTTCCAGATTAATCATAAGGGTCTTGTCAAAATGTAAATAACTCATAGTTGTACATTATTTAAAGGTTAATTAATTTTCGTTTTTTCACATTATATATAATGGCAAATACTTATCAAGATTATACGCCATCATATAATATGTACTGCTCAAATCAATACTACAGCGCTCAAAAATACGAATTAAAGGTAAAAACAAAAATAAAAACGGTTTTTATTTTCCATTTTTCTCGAAATATTCGTAGCATTGTACGGAATTAATAAAAAAGTAGAGAAATGAAGCAGGATTTACAACGAATATTTCTGGCTATGATGCTTCCCTTGTTTCTTATTTTTATTCTCTATATTATAAAAGTATTAGAGGTAGGTATGGACTGGGACTTTTCACGGCTGGGAGTCTACCCGCGAGAGACAAGAGGAGTGTTTGGTATTTTCGCACATCCATTAATACACAGTAATTTCGCTCATTTGTTTGCTAACACCATTCCGTTATTTTTTCTTTCATGGTGTTTATTTTATTTTTATAGAGGGATTGCCCCATACATTTTCTTTATCATCTGGATTGGCTGTGGTGCATTTACTTTCCTTATCGGGAAGCCCGGTTGGCACATTGGAGCAAGCGGCATTATCTATGGATTGGCATTTTTCTTATTCTTTAGCGGATTACTAAGAAAATATATCCCACTAATTGCCATATCGCTACTCGTCACCTTTCTTTATGGCGGTCTGGTATGGCAAATGTTTCCCTATTTCACCCCGGCAAACACGTCATGGGAAGGGCATCTCAGCGGAGCAATCATGGGTACACTCTGTGCCATGGCATTTATGAAATACGGACCACAAAAGCCAGAACCTTTCGAAAATGAAGAGGAAGAGGATGATGAAGTGACGGATGAATCACCTGAGAGCAATCCTCAAACGCACCAACCCAATGATCAGAATGAGAATGAAGTCAATGCTTCTGCAACGTCTCCAACAGCAACGTAATATTCGCTGTAAACAATCTTACTGAAACAGCCAACAATATAATTCCGAAGAACTTGCGAATAATATAGATACCACCTTTACCGAGGAAACGTTCGACACGACCGGTCATACTGACCACAAAGAAAACCCAGATCATATTTAGGATCAGAGCGATCACAATATTTATACTAGCATATTCGGCACGTAACGACAACAAAGTCGTAAATGCCCCAGCTCCCGCCAAAAGCGGAAAAACCAACGGTACGAGTGTAGCTTCTTTAATAGGTCCCTGATTCTTGAATATCTCCACATCGAGAATCATTTCCAAGGACATAAGGAAAATGACGAAAGCACCTGCTACGGCAAATGATTCAATGTCAACATGAAACAATTGCAACATCATGTCACCGGCATAGAAGAAGCCGATCATCAACGCAAATGAAATCAATGTGGCTTTTACCGCATTGACATCTTTACCTTTCTCCTTTAAACTTATTATAATAGGAATAGAACCAATTATATCAATCACTGCAAACAGTACAATAAATGCACTAATCATTTGTTGGAAATTAAAATCTGAAAACATAGTTCTTCCTCCTTTTTTTTGCAAAGTTACCATTTTCTTTGGAAAAGTGCAACATGAATACAAAAGGAATCTAATTATGAAGGAGTTAAATTAAGAAATAATAAAAAAACAAAAAGAGAAGGAGAATAAATCCGACAAGTTTTGATTATGATTACATTTGCTTAAAACAAACTTTATAAGATTAGACCATATGGAAACGATGTTTGATACTTTATTGCAATTACCTCTTTTTCAAGGGCTTTGCCATGAAGACTTCACGAATATATTAGAAAAAGTTAAATTACATTTTACAAAACATAAACCAGGTGATTTGATCATAGAAAGTAATACCCCTTGTGATCAACTACTGTTTTTATTGAAAGGTGAAATATCTCTCCAGACAACTTCAGAAGACGGATTGTTTACTTTTATAGAACATGTAGAAGCTCCTTATCTCGTAGAGCCTTATGCTTTGTTTGGAATGAACGTTAATTATGCCTCGAGTTATTTCGCCCGCACGGAGGTTCATACCATAAGCATCAGTAAATCATTTGTGCTTTCCGGGTTGCTGAAATACGAGATATTCCGTCTCAACTATATGAATATCATTAGCAACCGGGCACAAAACCTTTACGCCCGGTTGTGGGAAAAAGCTCCGATAGATCTTGAGAATAAGATTGTCCGTTTCATACTGATTCATATAGAAAAAGCACAGGGAGAAAAAATCCTGAAAGTAAAAATGGATGATCTTGCCCATTATCTGGATGATACACGGTTGAATGTATCTAAAGCCCTGAACGGTCTTCAGGAATTGAATCTATTGACTTTACGAAGAAAAGAGATCATTATTCCCGATGCAGCTGCCCTTGCAGAGTGGGATATGCTTCGTTTAATAAAATAGCTCTACCATATAAGAGACCGATAAGTCTCTCTTATTGAAATAAAATTAAATATTAAAAAGAGGGTATGGACTTTACCAATAGTCCTACCCTCTTTTTAATGTTTAGTAGTTACTAAAAAGATATCTGATTATCCTTCTCGATTAATAAGTAGAATTTACTGTTATACATCCCTATATTGATATTCACCTTTATAATTAATTATGAAGGAAGAGCCATAGGCCGATGAACCATTAAAAGTAAATTCTATAATTTCCTCAGAACTCTTTATGTCGAATTCTCCCTCGACTAAATACCAAACCTTCATTACATGTGAAAAAGATTCATCCCATTGAACCAAACAGCTACCCAAAAATCCTTCATTTTCAAAATATCCAGCCAAAAGCATATTCTCCACAGGTTGTTCGTTCACACTATATTTCCCATCAGGTATTGGGTCTTTGGTCATCGAAGGCATATAAAGCATAAATTGTGCCACTGCCTGTTTTTCCATCCAGATAGTTATTTTATAATTAACCAATCCCGTCACCGCGTCTTGTCCGTAATTATGGACATCAACCGAAACGATCAAAGGAGTCAAAGTCTCCACTGTTTTTTCCTCATACTTATATTTATCTTCAGGTGCAGGCACATCAAAATTAATATTTCCTATATAACGTGCTTTAAACACCTTACCACTCTCGTCTGTCAAAGCCACATGAATCTCATATCCTTCTTTTGTTGATAAAACAGTCAGTTCACCATCAAGGAGTGCCATATAAGATTTCTGACCGTTTTCATCAATTGTAACCACATAAGTTCCACTCGCCAACCACTCATCATAGTCTTGCTGATATTCACAATATCCGGGATCGAAAGTTTGAACCAAATTTGAGTTATTCCAATCTGCTGCATTATAACTTCCATCAGATGGTAACATGCCGTCCGTTATCTTACTGAATAAAGAAAGTACAAGACAAGTTCCCTCTCCTTCGAATTCCATACCTGCCCCATCCGTATGAATACTTCCAGTGGACAGTTTAAGGTCTATAACATTCACTCCTTGCCCATAAGCGTCTCCAAAACACTGACTTTTAAGAACCGTAGTCAACTCCACCCCGTCATATTTTTCTTGTGGATTCTCATCATCGTTATTGCAGGATGCGACTATAAATAAAGATAACACTAATCCTAAAATCAAACCATTTCTCATAAATACCTCCTTCTTATTTAATATATTTAAATGCAGCATTAAGCACCTTACAATCATTTATATCATCAGGATTATAATCCGCAACAAAGGCAACGATGTACATTTTATTCACATCACAATCAAAAGTTCCAATTTTCTCAGGTATGATATAATCATATTCCTTTTCAAACATACCATCTTCATCAGCCATCAAAGCATCTCCCCAAGCATCCGAAAGACATGCCCGTATGACAGCTTTATGTTCATATTGCTTTCCTCCATTCTCCTGATAGCCAACTATTCCATCTTGCACCAAAAACAACGTCAACCGCGAACTTACATCTTTCATTAGAAAAGTACCTTCAACGGTGATCTTCAAAGCTCGAGTTTGAGGCTCATAGTTCATATCCAGGTTAACACTGACATGAGCAGGTTCAGTTAGTAATTGCTTTATATCTTCCTCCTTAAGATCAAATGAACTGAACACGGGTTGAAGAATTCCTTTCCATGAAAGAGACGTACGATTCATCATTACGGCAGGAGCATAGGTAGATTCGCTATTGTAAAAACGGATATAGTTGGAGCTGACGGGAATAGTCATCAGATCATCACCAAAACCGACATGATGAGCCACCCAAGCCACTCTTGAACGGTTTTCACCTACTACCTTACTAAGATTTTCTTCTCCCGAAGGACAATACATACACCCTTGACCTGTAAACTGCTCAAGCAACAACGTACGTTCGAAAGACTTCCCATATATATCCTGTACGCCCGACAATTCATTGTTCGCCATACTTAGCTCCTTCACCGAAGCATCTACCGGTCGTACCTTGATTGTAAAATTCCTCACTCCTTCCTCTCTGTCAGGCAATTGAAGAACCGTTTTAACAGGTCTCCCGTTCGGCAATTTATCGGAAATCGTAATTTCTTTTTTGTCAGCTCCGTCAATGAATGTCAAGACACAACCATTGAGTATAGCAGAGCCATAATTTGTCACAACAACCGATAGAGGATTCTCCTCGCCACTTTGGACATAACGAGCATATTCCATTGTCCCAAGCGACAAGTCATAAGATAGGGGTAACTTCTCATTACCGGCTATTACCGCTTGTATACAGACCTGCCCAGTGATAGAAGCAGAAGTCAGATGTAACCATTGCCTGTCCATCATCACCATATCACTGCTGCTATTTTTTATACCTGTATTCTGATAACCGATCAATTGCCCCTTCCCAGTAAGCGTATAGCTGATATACAAAGTGTCTTTTTCGTTTAATTCATAAGGAGAGTCCAATTTTATATATTCCCAACCTGTACCCTGTGCAACAAATTCTTGGGAATACAGGGGTTTTGATTTCAAACGTTTTGAAATGCACAACTCCCCGGAGAGTCCGGCAGCCTCTGTAGAGAGCCCGATACGAACCGCTATTATCTGCGACCCCTTACCCGCCAAAATTGTGTCCATCTTGATGGCTGCTCCCATTAACGATTCTGTTTCCGTACCTAAAGCAAGGCTATAATTATTTTGGCAATACCCAACCAATACGGAAGGTATAGTCTCGTCATAAATCCCCGGGATATCGACAGGCGGAATATTATCATCGGAACAGGATATTAATAAAGCTGAGATTCCTAAGAAAATCATACTTATAAAAATTATCTTTTTCATTTTATCGCTTGTTTATTTTAATACACTATTACTTTTGGTTTCCATTCGATTCAGCGCACGAACCTTCATCACCGGTGCCATCGTTGCATCCGAAATTGTGAGTTCGCCATCATACACAGCCTTGATATGACTCCCAAAATAGGAATATCCATCGACCTCGATCCTGTATTTTCCATCATCAGATCTATTTACATCTACCTTTCCGAGACTCAGCCACCAAATACTTTCATATTCTGCCTTTCCCAATTTGAATGCGTAACTTGGATACAACGTACCATAAGGGTTAAAATACCCTGGCTTTGCGGTCATCTCTTTCTCCTCCATTGAAAAAGTATAACTACCTGTAGTGATCGAAGTCCGATCACCCGGTGGGCAGAATAGCTCCAACCCCACCCCATATTTCCCATCCGATGTGGTAAAATCCAGCAGTATGTCACTTGTCCCATTTTTGAAAAAGTCTCCCCAATACTCTGTACGCACCACCTCTTCAAGCACAAGATTCAATTCTGATACCTGCTGAGGTTCATATTTATAACCGACAAAAATAAGTGGGAGCTTCCCTTCGTACACCACATGAACCGGATTGTCGTCCTCATCTTCCATATCCATCACGATGGAATATACTTCATCTTCATTTTTAGAAATAACAATTTTCCCCGTTGTCAATGCTGTAAAAATCTCATGCCCTTCACGATCCACTTCCGACAGGTAAGTAGACACCGCATAACAAGGCCCGTCACTGCAAATAAGTTCCCCCGGATTGAAAGTTCCGACAAGGCTTCCTACGAGCGAAACCGGCTTATACGTTCCTACCTCCGGCATATAGTCGGATCTCATTTTCGAATTGATCTCTAAAAGGACGTATTTACCGTTCTTTGTATATCCTTCTTGCTCCCTATTCCAGTCCAGACCATCTGAAAGTACCATAGAAATAAAATTAGTCCCATTCCCGTTACTATCTCCGTAGAACTCACCGGAAATAAAATGATTAAGATATATGACGGTATCTTCTATGCCCTCATCTCCCTTGCCTCCTATCACCGGATCGGTGATTTCCTTCTCATCATTGCACGCAGCAGTAACAATGATACTAATTAAGAAAAATAAAAAAACGACTTTCTTCTTCATACTATCCTCCATTCTTGAAATGTAATAAAAACACATTATGTAAGCTTCTAATTCAGTCGGAGTGAAAAGACAATTCAACTCTAAATTTCAGATTAAAACATTTACGACTTATTTTGCAAACTTATACACATCGATGCGTAAGTGCAAAAAAAAGTAATATACAAAACATATACATTGACCAATTTATATTATATTTGTACTATGAAATACATTATTTTACTCATAATCCTTGTAACTAATACATCATTTCTAAATGCAGGCTTAACAGCCTCTTTCAGGACGAAGACGGATGCCGTTTCCGATAGTTTGTCCTACGATTCTTCACGTGTCACACTCCAAAAAGCGATCGAACAGCTACATCATTCGGAATATGTACAATCATTCAATACTTTTAATAAAAGCGCACCACTATTTCTCAAGACAGGTGATATCCGAAATGCCGCCAGATGCTATGCAAACATGGGACTCATCTTCATGGAAATCCAAGAATACGAAAAAGCAATAACAAATTTTCAAAAAGCCGACAGTCTGTTTCTGTCCATGAACGCTGTTGAAGAGCAACTTTTTTGCAAAAAAGATTTAGCTCTGTGTTATGGAAATAGCGGAAAGCCCGAAAAAGCATGTGATCTCTTAAAAATGGTCATAGAAAAGGAACTGCCTCAAATACAAAATATCAAATTAAAAATCGCCTGTTTATTTGCCTATTGTGATTACCTTAATGATATTGAAGAAGAAAAGAAATACATAATTGAAGCCTATGATCTTGCCCTAGAAACAGATGATAGCCAATTGATACGTGCCGCCATACTAAATTTGGGATGGGTAAATTATAAAACCGGCAACCTGATTCTCGCAGAAAAATACGTTAATCAAATATATGATTCGCTACACCAAGATGAAAACGAATCGTCTCTTACTTCGTTAGAAGGTAATACATACAGCTTGCTATCACAACTCTATGCGAAAAAGAAGATATGGGAGAAAGCTTACCATTTCCAGTTACAATATGAAGAGTGCCAAAAGCTTGATAACAAAACAAAAGCGATCAAACACATCCAACATCTTGAAATTCGCAAAGAAATCGAGCAGCAACAGCTCAAGTTCGAACAGGCACAAATGGAAATAAAACAAAAACAGGAACGGTCTATTTTTGTAGGAATTGCATTGACAGTCCTTCTGATAATGTCCGGCATCATTATATTCCTTCTCTATAAACGTGAACAAGCCGAGAAGAAGCTTCGAAAGATAGAAAGAAAAGAGTATACCACAAAACTTGTCAACGAACATCACAAAGTAGAAGCAAAAAGCAGAGAACTTTCAACCAACACCATGCTCCTCATGAAAAAGAATGAAGTACTCAAAAAATTAAAAAACCAGATCGAAGGTTATAAAGAGACAGGGCAGATTGAAGCTCCTACTGAAAAAGAAATAAAAGGAAAAATAAACGAAGCTTTAAGCGAGAACAGCGATTGGGAAGCTTTCAAACTGCAATTTAATGAAATACACCCTTTATTCTTTAATACTTTACTAAAACTGCACCCCGGACTAAGTAATAATGAGTTGCGGTTATGCGCTTATCTAAAGATGCACCTGAACACCAAACAAATAGCACAACTTATTTCCGTACAGCCTCAAACGGTCACCATAGCCCGTTATCGCATGAAGAAGAAAATGAATCTGGACAAAGACGTCTCTCTGGATGAGTATATCAAACAGCTTGACAGCTAAAATATCTTTTTGACACTTTGCATTTCCAATACGTCCTCAGTAGCGATATTCCAATCAATGTCAAGCTTGATTAAGAAAAACGTAATGCAGAGCGATTAGCATTTTTCATTTTATAAGCCAATCAGCGAAATAAGACATATAATTCTCTGTATATTCCTTTGATACTTCAAAAACGACAAACATAATAAGATTCCAATTTCCATCCGTCAAAAAGAAAGATTTAGCCAACAGAAGGCAAGTAGAGAGAAAAAGAGGAAAAACACATGTTTTCTTGGTCTTTTAACCCCCAATTTGCCGGAAAAGGTTATCCCATTTGATGGAAATAGCTACTCCATCCATTGGCTATTACTATTTCATCTGTTGGCAATGGCTATTTCATTTGATGAGAACAGCGATCCAATCCGCCAATTAAGGCTATTTAATATGTTTAAAAGCAGCTTTTTGCTCGTTTTCACTTTGAGAACAGCAAAACTCAACGCTATTTCGTCCATTTCACAAAAGAGCTTCGTCATCAATAAAAGGGAAAAAACATCATATTGTCAAGCAAACCATGAATTTTCTATAAAATAGTAATCAACGCCTGCCATAAACTTAAATAGCCCCGGCTTTATGCAAGTCGAGGCTATTCAAGTATCATCCAAGAGAGGGATTATCTTATTGATAATCAGCTACCAGCTATTATTCCCACTCAATTGTTGCGGGTGGTTTTGACGAAATATCATAGGTTACACGGTTTACACCTTTCACCTTGTTGATAATGTCATTGGAGACTTTCCCAAGGAATTCATAAGGCAAATGCGACCAATCAGCGGTCATTGCATCGGTAGAAGTAACGGCACGCAAGGCAACAGCACGTTCATACGTACGCTCATCTCCCATTACACCTACAGACTGTACCGGAAGCAGAATCACTCCAGCCTGCCATACCTGGTCGTACAATCCCCAATCGCGCAGACCTTGAATAAAGATATCATCTGCATCTTGCAAGATACGAACCTTTTCGGGAGTTATATCTCCAAGAATACGTACAGCCAAACCCGGTCCCGGGAACGGATGACGGGTGATCAGATGTTCGGGCATTCCCAACTCACGTCCTACACGACGAACCTCATCTTTAAACAGCAAACGAAGTGGTTCACAAAGCTTAAGATGCATCTTTTCGGGTAAACCACCCACATTGTGGTGGCTCTTAATAACCGTACCAGTTATGGACAACGACTCAATGCAGTCAGGATAAATAGTTCCCTGCGCCAGCCATTTCACATCCTTTATTTTATGAGCTTCTTCATCGAACACATCGATAAAGCCCTTACCTATAATTTTACGTTTACGCTCTGGTTCACTTACACTCTCCAACTCAGCAAAGAATTTGGCACTGGCATCTACCCCGATCACGTTCAGACCGAGACATTCGTAATCATGCATCACGTTTTTGAATTCATTCTTACGCAACATACCATGATCTACAAAGATACAAGTAAGATTCTTGCCGATCGCCCTGTTTAATAACACAGCCGCAACGGACGAATCGACACCACCGCTTAGGCCGAGTACCACTTTATCATCGCCCAACTGTGCTTTCAATTCAGCTACCGTACTTTCGATAAAGGAAGCCGGAGACCAGTCTTGCTTGCAACCGCAAACATCTCCTACAAAGTTTTTCAGAATTTGAGTACCGTCTTCACTATGGAATACTTCCGGATGGAATTGCACGCCCCACACCGACTCCCCTTCTATCTGATAAGCAGCAATTTCCACTTTGTCTGTTGAGGCAATCTTCTTAAAATTAGAAGGTATCGCTGTGATTGTGTCACCGTGACTCATCCACACCTGAGTATTTTCTTTCACTCCTTTGAACAACACATTGTCCTTGCAGAAAGAAGTAAGATGTGCGCGGCCATACTCGCGAGTACCTGCCGGTTCAACTTTTCCATCATTCGTATAAGCCATGAACTGTGCGCCGTAGCATATTCCCAAAATGGGATATTTGCCACGAATCTCACTCAGATCCACTTTAAAAGCACTTTCATCATATACCGAGAAAGGACTTCCTGAAAGAATGACGCCTTTTATACTTTCATCTCCTTTAGGGAACTTGTTGTAAGGAACAATTTCACAATACGTGTCCAGTTCGCGAACACGGCGACCGATAAGTTGCGTAGTCTGCGATCCGAAATCAAGGATTATTATTTTTTCCTGCATATAAATGTATGGATTTTGAATAAATGATCTGCAAAAGTAGGAAAAACTACGCAATCTATCTGAAAAATGGTCTATTTATTTTGCATTTTGTTCTTTTAGCAAGTCACGTATTTCAGTAAGCAACACTTCTTCCTTGGTTGGAGCAGGGGGGGCAGCCGGTGCAGCCTCCTCCTTCTTTTTTGTCAATTTCATTATCAAACGCAAAAAGACGAATATAGAGAAAGCGATGATCAAAAAATCGAAAGTGACCTGAAGGAAATTACCGTAATTCAATGAGACGGCAGCGATCTCTTTTCCATCGACCACCTCTGCAGGCTTCATCACCCATTTCAAATCTGAAAAGTTTACTCCACCGATCAACAGACCCAGCGGAGGCATTATCAAGTCTGACACCACCGATGACACTATTTTGCCGAAAGCACCACCGATAACAACACCGACTGCCATATCAATCAGGTTTCCCCTCATGGCGAAAGCCTTAAAATCCTGTAAGAATGTACTCTTTCCCATCTTTTTCTTTATTTAATAATAATTTCATATGCAAATTTAAAAACATTTTCGTAATTTTGCACCGCATTTGAAAAACAAATGGCGGTTCAAAAATACACTTGAACAAATATTATAAAACCCTTAAAAGTTTAAACAAGATGATTAAAGTAGGTATTAATGGATTCGGACGTATCGGACGTTTCGTATTCCGCGCTGCAATGAAAAGAAACGATATTCAAATCGTTGGTATCAATGACCTTTGCCCGGTTGACTATTTGGCATACATGCTGAAATATGATACAATGCACGGACAGTTCGAAGGAACTATCGAAGCCGATGTTGAAAAAAATCTGCTGATCGTAAACGGTAATCCTATCCGCATCACAGCAGAAAGAAATCCTGCTGACCTGAAATGGAATGAAGTAAATGCAGAATACGTAGTTGAATCTACAGGTCTGTTCCTGTCTAAAGATAAAGCTCAGGGTCATATCGACGCCGGTGCTAAATATGTAGTAATGTCTGCTCCTTCTAAAGACGATACTCCTATGTTCGTTTGCGGTGTAAACGAAAAGACTTACGCAGGACAACAATTCGTTTCTAACGCTTCTTGTACTACTAACTGCTTGGCTCCTATCGCTAAAGTATTGAACGATAAATGGGGTATCAAAGACGGTTTGATGACTACAGTACACTCTACAACTGCTACCCAGAAAACAGTTGACGGTCCTTCTATGAAAGACTGGAGAGGTGGTCGTGCTGCTGCCGGCAACATCATCCCTTCTTCTACAGGTGCTGCAAAAGCTGTAGGTAAAGTTATCCCTGCTTTGAACGGCAAACTGACTGGTATGTCTATGCGTGTTCCGACTTTGGACGTATCTGTAGTTGACTTGACAGTTAATTTGGAAAAACCGGCTACTTATGCTGAAATCTGCGCTGCTATGAAAGAAGCTTCAGAAGGCGAATTGAAAGGTATCTTGGGTTACACTGAAGACGCAGTTGTTTCTTCTGACTTCTTGGGTGATCCTCGCACTTCTATCTTCGATGCTAAAGCTGGTATCGCTTTGACTGACAATTTCGTTAAAGTTGTATCTTGGTATGACAACGAAATCGGTTACTCAAACAAGGTTCTTGACCTGATCGCTCACATGGCTACAGTTAACAAGTAATTTGTTGTAATAATCTATAAAAAAGCTGCTTCGAGAAATCGAAGCGGCTTTTTTTTTGTAATTTTGCGTTCCTGTAATATAAACCCTATCAACATAATGGCTTATATGAAAAAACTAAGTATAACATGTATATTATTCTGTATAATTAGTATGATGAACGCTCAGAATCCTTTTTTTGAAAGATACAATACCCCTCACGAAACTGTTCCATTCGATAAAATAAAAACAGACCATTTCGAACCGGCCATTCGTGAAGGTATCCGGCAACAAATTGCCGAAATAGATGCTATCACCGACAATCCCGAAACCCCGACTTTTGCCAATACGATTCTAGCTTATGAGAACTCCGGTGAATTGCTTGACCGTGTAGTTACCGTATTCGACAATCTCTGCAGTGCAGAGACCAATGACACGCTGCAAGCGCTTGCACAAGAAATGATGCCTCTACTTAGTGAGCATGGCAATAATATCAGCCTGAACGAATCACTGTTTAATCGGGTTAAAATTGTGTATCAGCAAAAGGAGCAAGAGTCGCTCACTCCCGAACAATTGAAATTGCTGGAAAAGATATATGACAGTTTTATCCGTAATGGTGCCAACCTTCAGGGGGAAGCCAAAGAAAAATATCGCAAACTGACCAAAGACCTCAGTAGCCTTACCCTTCAGTTTGCCGAAAACAATCTGAAAGAGATCAACAACTATCAGTTAGTACTCACGGACGAGAAACAATTGGCCGGTCTTCCGGAAAGTGCGGTAGAAGCAGCCGAGGAGACTGCAAAAGAGAAAGGAATCAAAGGGTGGATGTTTACTTTACAAGCACCCAGTTTCATACCTTTCATGACGTATGCCGACAACCGCGAATTGCGGAAGGAACTTTATTTTGCTAACAGTACAAAGTGTACGCACGATAACGAATTCAACAATATTGAGATCGTAAAGAAGATCGTAAACACACGCATGGAGATAGCCCAATTGTTAGGATATGACAATCATGCCCAATATGTCTTGCAAAAACGCATGGCTCAAGACAGTAACGCAGTATATGGCTTACTCAACCAATTGTTAGATGCCTACACTCCTACAGCTCAAAAAGAGTATCAGGAAGTACTGGAGACCGCACAGCAAGAACAAGGTACGGACTTTGCGCTGATGCCGTGGGATTGGGCATACTACTCCAACAAATTGAAAGACAAAAAATTCAATATCAACGAAGAAATGCTACGCCCCTACTTCGAATTGGAGAAAGTGAAAGAAGGCGTATTCGGACTTGCTAACCGGCTTTACGGCATCAGTTTCAGAAAAAATGCCGATATTCCCGTATATCACAAAGACGTCGAAGCTTATGAAGTATTAGACAAAGATGGAAAATATTTAGCAGTACTCTATACGGACTTTCATCCACGGGACGGTAAACGCTCCGGTGCATGGATGACGGAATATAAAGGGCAATGGATTGACGAAAAGACCGGTGAAGACAGCCGCCCACACGTATCTGTCGTAATGAATTTCACCAAACCGACAGAGAATAAACCGGCTCTGCTGACTTTCGGTGAAGTGGCAACTTTCCTTCATGAATTCGGCCACAGCCTCCATGGTATGTTCGCTAATTCTACTTATAGAAGTCTGAGCGGTACTAATGTATACTGGGACTTCGTGGAACTGCCGTCCCAAATCATGGAAAACTTTGCCATTGAAAGTGACTTTCTTAATACGTTTGCCCGTCATTATCTTACAGGTGAGAAAATACCAGCGGATCTTATCAAACGTCTGGTAGATGCATCCAACTTCAATGTCGCCTATGCATGCCTGCGTCAAATCAGTTTCGGACTACTGGACATGGCATGGTATACCCGTAACACTCCTTTTGAAGGTGATGTGAAAGAATACGAACAACAGGCATGGGCAAAAGCACAAATACTGCCGGTTGTCAAAGAGGCATGTATGAGTACCAGCTTTTCACATATCTTCGCAGGTGGCTATTCTGCCGGGTACTACAGCTACAAATGGGCAGAAGTATTGGATGCCGATGCCTTTTCTCTTTTCAGACAAAAAGGTATTTTTGACCGGGATGTAGCCGAATCATTCCGTAACAATATCCTCTCCAAAGGAGGAACAGAACATCCGATGATTCTCTACAAGCGCTTCAGAGGACAAGAACCAACCATCGATGCACTGCTAACGAGGAATGGAATCATCAAAAATTAAAAACGAGTGAGATCAATGAGAAACGTATCGATTCATAAATGGATTATCTGCCTGTTACTTTTCATTCCGGTTATAAGCGGATGCAACAATTCAGATGATGTGCAGGAAATATTTACGGGAAAAACCTGGAGAATGACTTTCATCGCCAAGGACAAGGAACACAGGTGGTATCCATTCCCCGGAGTCAGTGAAGGTGTTATAAATTCGTATATCTCAGGGACAAGATCTTTCAGTATCACATTTACCGGCAGCACATCCGATAATGTCATTGCCGGCAACTTTATTGGTACCGGATCTGTCACAATGGATGGGAACTGGAGTGCTAATGGAGAAACGAATGCATTTTCTACATCAATCAGCAAAAGCTCCGTCAAAGATTCAAAAGATACACTTGGAAAATACATCATCGCAGCCATAAAAAAATCGACTTCTTACCTAGGTGACGAAAATAACCTGTATCTTTACTATAAAGATGGTAATGAGACCTTTTTCATTGCATTTAAACCTGAAATATAAACCAGCACTACACAATATATCTATGGATAAACAATACGAATTAGATAAACGTTATATTCGGATGGCCAGCATCTGGTCTGAAAATTCATATTGCCAGCGCCGAAAAGTAGGTGCCCTCATTGTAAAAGACAAAATGATCATTTCGGACGGGTATAACGGCACTCCTTCTGGCTTCGAAAACATCTGTGAGGATGAAAACAATGTGACGAAGCCCTATGTACTCCATGCCGAAGCTAACGCCATAACAAAAATAGCACGTTCAAACAATAGCAGCGACGGGGCTACCATGTATGTTACCGCCTCACCTTGCATTGAATGTGCCAAACTAATCATCCAAGCTGGAATCAAACGTGTGGTTTATTCCGAACACTACCGTTTGGAAGACGGCATCGAGTTGTTGAAAAGAGCAGGCATCGAAGTTATTTTCGTTGCGACGGATGACGAGAAGCAAACTGTTGCCAATAGAGAGAATAATCAATAAATACTAATATATGCTGCAGTACAAGTTTTTGTAATTCGTAGCTTGCAGCAATCAATAAGATAAAAACATGAGTACAAAAAACTCTTCCCGCTTTACCCCCGTCATTATTGCTGTGAGCATTGTCGTAGGAATACTCATAGGAACATTTTATGCCAAACACTTTGCCGGGAATCGTCTGGGAATTATCAATGGCTCATCCAACAAGCTGAATGCTCTGTTACGGATCGTCGATGACCAATATGTGGATACGGTCAATATGACCGATCTCGTGGAAAAAGCCATGCCGCAGATTCTGGCGGAACTCGACCCGCATTCTACTTATATCCCGGCACAGAACCTGGAAGAAGTAAATTCAGAACTAGAAGGTAGTTTCAGCGGCATCGGTATCCAGTTTACCATACAGAATGACACGATACATGTCAACTCAGTAATTTCGGGCGGTCCGTCGGAAAAGGTGGGATTGATGGCAGGAGACCGTATCGTGATGGTGGACGACAGCCTGTTTGTGGGGAAAGTAGTTACCAACGAAAATGCGATGCATAAGCTGAAAGGTCCCAAAGGTAGTCAGGTAAAACTCGGCATCAAACGTGCTACGGAAAAAGATTTATTGGACTTTACTATCACTCGTGGAGACATCCCGCAAAATTCAATCGATGCAGCGTATATGCTGACCGATGACTTCGGATATATACAAATCAGTAAATTCGGAAGAACCACTCATGTGGAATTGCTCAACGCATTGGCTCAACTCAATCATAAAGATTGCAAAGGAATCATTATCGACCTTCGCGGCAACACAGGAGGATATATGGAAGCTGCTACTCGCATGGTCAATGAATTTCTGCCTGAAGGCAAATTGATCGTTTATGCCGAAGGACGCAAATACAAACGTTTGGATGAATTTGCCAATGGCACAGGCAGTTGCCAAAAACTTCCATTAGTAGTTCTTGTGGATGAAGGTTCAGCGTCCGCCAGTGAAATCTTTACCGGAGCCATCCAGGACAATGACCGTGGAACCATTGTGGGACGGCGTTCGTTCGGTAAAGGGCTGGTACAACAGCCCATCGATTTCAGTGACGGGTCTGCTATCCGCTTAACGATTGCCCGCTACTACACCCCATCCGGACGTTGCATTCAGCGACCATATGAAAACGGGAAAGACCGTAATTACGAGATGGACTTGTATAACCGTTATGCGCACGGAGAGTTTTTCTCACGTGACAGCATTAAGATGGATGAATCTCAACGATATTCAACCAGTTTGGGACGTCCGGTTTATGGCGGTGGCGGTATCATGCCCGATGTATTCGTGCCACAGGATACAACCGGAGTTAGTTCTTACCTGACGGAAGTTCTGAATAAAGGTTTAACAATCCTATTCACTTTCCAGTATACTGATAATAATCGTGAGAAGCTCAGCAAATACGACACGGAAGAGTCGTTACTCAATTATCTGCGTCGTCAAGGTTTAGTAGAACAATTCGTTCGTTTTGCCGAAAGCAAAGGAGTCAAAAGAAGAAATATCCTGATTCAGAAATCATACAAGCTGTTAGAAAAGAATATTTATGGAAATATCATTTATAACATGCTTGGAAAAGAAGACTATATTAAATATTTAAACCAGTCCGACCCAACCGTAAAGAAAGGACTGGAAATACTTGAAAAAGGCGAAGCTTTTCCAAAAGCTCCTGAGATAGCCGAAGAACCGGTAACAGAAAAGAAAAATGAAGGAAAGAAAAAAAGAACTGCGCAAGCAGATTGCTCAAGAGAAAACGAGATATTGCGACTCTACGCTTAAAGAGCTTTCTGCTATTGTCCTGGACAGACTGGAGAAACATCCGAAATTCCAGGAAGCAAAGACCATATTGCTCTACCATTCTTTGAAGGATGAGGTTCAGACCCATTCCTTCATTGAAAAGTGGAGTGGTGAAAAGAGAATCATACTGCCGGTTGTTGTGGGCGACGAGTTGGAGTTACGATCATATACAGGTCCTGCCGATTTAGCCATTGGCGCATACGGCATTGCCGAACCTACCGGAGATATTTTCACCGATTACGCTTCGATCGATTTGGTTATCGTGCCGGGAGTCGCTTTCGACATGAACGGTCACCGCCTGGGTAGAGGCAAAGGATATTACGACAAACTATTACCTAAAATACAGGCTCATAAAATAGGCATATGCTTTCCATTCCAGTTAATAGACGAAGTACCGGCAGAACCTTTTGACATCTGTATGAATGCAGTCATTGCTAAATGAAAACTAATTATCACACTCACACTGCCCGCTGTCACCACGCAACAGGCAGTGATGAAGAGTTCGTTTTAAGTGCTATCAAAGGTGGTTATCAGGAACTCGGTTTCTCCGACCATAGTCCTTGGAAATATCGCACGGATTATGTTTCAGACATTCGAATGACTCCTGAAGAATTCCCGGAATACGTCTGCAGTATTCGTGAACTCCAGGCAAAATACAAGGATCAGATAAAAATCAGCCTGGGACTGGAATGCGAATACTTTCCGGAATATATCCATTGGCTGAAAGAATTGGCAAAGGAATACAAGCTCGACTTCATCATCTTCGGCAATCATCATTTCCATTCCGATGAAAAATTTCCCTACTTCGGCCATAACACTACAACCGTGGACATGCTGGAATTGTATGAAGAGAGTTCCATAGAAGGAATGGAAAGCGGTCTATATGCCTACTTGGCACACCCCGACCTTTTCATGCGTTCCTATCCCGTATTCGACCGACATTGCAAATCGGTCAGCAGGCATATCTGCCGAGCGGCAGCACGCCTCAACATTCCATTGGAATATAATATAGGTATGATGGATCACAACCAAGCTTTTGGGAAATTAACCTATCCCCACCCTGAGTTCTGGCAGATAGCCGCCAATGAAGGATGTACGGCAATCATAGGAGTAGATGCACACGATGTAAAGGCGCTGGAATACTCCGGTTATTATGATAATGCGTGTGAAGAATTGAAACGACTAAAGATTAAAACGATGGATACGATTCCTTTTAGGTAGCCATACCTATCACGATAGATAACCCTATACTCATAAAGCATCATCTGAATATAATATTGGTAATCACCGTAGCCCCAACTTTCTGATTCAAACTACGCACCAATCTTTCACGCGCCATCATTAATTCCTGACGTAGTGCCGCGGAAGTGAGATGCACAAAAAGGGTCTGGTTCTTTATATAAAGATCGCGCGTATAGGATGAAATCGTAGGCCCCAATATCTGAGGCCACGCATCCAATAAACGCTGTTCGTTCAGTGGGGATTCCAAACTCTCCTGTCGAAAGAACTGCTGAATTAACTTCCCTATCGGTTCGGCATCGTTTCTTTTCATATTTCCGATTCTTTTGTTTCGCAGATTTCTCCTTTTTCTACCCGGAACATCTTATAATCACTGCCTACATTATACAAAATCCGATCCAAATGTTCACGGTTCGTATCGGTAATGAAAATCTGACCGAAACTGTCACCTGCTACCAGTTTCACGATCTGTTCCACCCGCGAAGCATCCAATTTATCAAAGATATCATCGAGCAACAGCAGTGGAACAGCACTTCCTGTCCGTTTAAGAAAATCGAACTGTGCCAATTTCAAAGCTACCAGATAAGTCTTGTTCTGACCTTGCGATCCCTCCCTTTTGATTGGGAACTCGCCTAAAAGCATGTTTAACTCATCTTTATGAACCCCCTTCAAAGAGAAACCCATGATTTTATCGCGCTCCCTGCTTCCCTTTAGTACTTCCAGCAATGAAGCATCCCGGGCATGCGAATCATATGACAGTCCCACCTGTTCTTTATCCTGAGATATAAAAGAATAAAAAGACTGAAATATCGGAATAAACTCACGGATAAACGCCTCCCGTTTCCTGTAGACCACTTCCCCCGCCTGAGCCATAGCTTCTTCCCAAATCAAAAAAAGATCTTCTTCCACGGGAACTTCGCTTTTCAATAAAGTATTACGTTGCAATAATGCTTTATTATAACGAATCAATGCCTCCAAATACTCCTTATCGTACTGTGAAATAACCACATCCATGAAACGGCGACGTTCGTCACTACCTCCGGCAATCAACTCGGAATCAGCGGGAGAAACCATAACCAACGGTAAAAAGCCGATGTGATCGGACAAACGGCCATATTCTTTCTTATTTCGCTTGAATTGTTTCTTCGAACGTCTTTTCATACCGCAATAAATCTCTTCCGGGGTTCCG
This sequence comes from Jilunia laotingensis, assembly GCF_014385165.1. Lineage (NCBI taxonomy): Bacteria > Pseudomonadati > Bacteroidota > Bacteroidia > Bacteroidales > Bacteroidaceae > Jilunia > Jilunia laotingensis. The sequence goes on from NZ_JACRTF010000001.1 coordinate 361,449, forward strand.
TCGGACGCTTCATAAAACCCCTGTATCACAAAAAAGTCCTGATCATGCCGGATATTTTGCGAATCGATAGGGTTGCCGGCACTCTTGCAGAAAGACAGAAAGTATACGGCATCCAAAAGATTTGTCTTTCCCATTCCGTTTTGCCCGAAAAAGCAATTCAACTTAGCAGAAAAATTCAGTTCAACCTGCTCCAGATTTTTATAGTTCAGTACGGATATACGTTTCAGTATCATGTGATCACATTAAGTTTGGTTACAAAAGTAGAAAGATTTTCGTGGTTTTACAGCGTAAAACAAAAAAAGATGCCTCTAAATTTCATTAGTAGATATAAAAAAACTACTTTTGCGAGTCGAAATATCAAAGTTAGAATAATAACAAAAAGAATCATATAAAAATGGCAGAACAAAAACACCACAATGAAGCAATGAATGTGGAAGATGCACTGACCAAGTCAGAAGCATTTCTTATCAAAAACAAAAAAGTAATCATCGGCGTAGTAGTTGCCGTAATCGTTGTTGTAGTAGGCGTTATATTGTACAAACACCTTTATGCAGAGCCTCGTGAAGAAAAAGCCCAAGCAGCTCTATTCAAAGGACAAGAGCTTTTTGAACAAGACCAATACGAAAAGGCATTAAATGGTGACAGCATCGGTTTCGTCGGTTTTCTGAAAGTAGCCGATCAATTCAGTGGTACCAAAGCTGCAAATCTGGCTAAAGCCTATGCAGGAATCTGCTATGCACACCTCAACAAATATGACGAAGCCATTAAATATCTGAACGAATTCGATGGTGCCGACCAAATGGTAGGTCCTGCCATGCTTGCTGCAGCAGGGAACTGTTATGCACAATTAGATCAGTTGGATAAAGCAGTTTCTTCCTTATTGAAAGCAGCTGACAAAGCCGATAGCAATACTTTGAGTCCTATTTACCTGTTACAAGCCGGTGAAATCTTAGTGAAACAAGGTAAGTATGACGATGCGGTAAAAGCTTATACTCAAATCAAAGATAAATACTTCCAATCTTATCAGGCAATGGATATCGATAAATACATCGAGCAAGCCAAACTGCTGAAGAAATAAGAGAGAAGTGAAAAGTGAAAAGATAAAAGTAAAGAGTGATAAATGATCGTATAAATACAGATCATTTATCACTCTTTATCATTTCTTGCCGCTTTATCCATTTCTTCTCTTTTCACTCTCACTTTTAATTCTTCACTTTTAACTATTCACTTTTAATTCTTACTTATTTATGGCAACAGCTTATCACAATTTATCAGATTACGATTTCACCTCTGTCCCCAATGCAGAAGAGATGAAGTTTGGTATTGTTGTTTCTGAGTGGAACGATAAAATCACCGGCGCTCTTTTGGACGGTGCAGTAAATACATTAAAAAAACATGGTGCTAAGGAAGAAAACATTCTGGTAAAACATGTACCCGGAAGTTTCGAATTAACTTTTGGTGCCAATCAAATGATGGAAAATTGCGACGTAGACGCAATTATTATTATAGGATGTGTTATCAAAGGCGATACACCGCATTTTGATTATGTTTGTATGGGAGTAACCCAAGGTGCAGCGCAGCTAAATGCAACTGGCGACATACCAGTTATTTACGGACTTATTACCACCAACACTATGGAACAAGCAGAAGATAGAGCCGGTGGTAAACTCGGTAACAAAGGAGATGAATGTGCAATAACTGCAATAAAAATGATCGATTTTGTTTGGAGTTTAAATAAATAGTTGTATCTTTGCACCGCAATTGAGAAACAAACCACCTTAAGTGAAAGGAAAGGGACTCAAAAGCAAGCAAAAGGGCAAATACCAGAGTGGCCAAATGGGGCAGACTGTAAATCTGCTGTCTTTCGACTTCGGTGGTTCGAATCCATCTTTGCCCACAAAAATTGCGGAAGTAGCTCAGTTGATAGAGCATTAGCCTTCCAAGCTGAGGGTCGCGGGTTTGAGCCCCGTCTTCCGCTCTTAAGAAAATCAGATAGTTATCGAAAGATTACTATCTGATTTTTGCTTTTAGAGGGTGCTGATTTTGCACGAAACTATGCGGTTGAAGTCAACCAAAAATTTTATGAGTGCAACAATCAACGTAGTGTGCTACAAGTGGAAAACTTTAGCAAATGGAGAATCCCCCTTAATGGTAAGAGTAGCCAAAGGCGGCAAACGGACTATGCAGAGCTTAGGCATATCCATCAATCCTAAATAATGGGACTTCACACGAAACAAACCTAAACCCAACTGCCCTAACAAAGAATATATCCAAAAGATTATCTTGGATAAACAGCGAGAGCTACAACAGGAATGTTAGAGTTGAATGTGGAACAAAAGGAATATACCACCACTACCCTACTCAATAATGAGAATACCAAGTTTGAATTAAAAACTGTTAGTGAGTTCTATCACGAATTGATAGAGCAATACACACGTGAAGACAAATGTGGAAACCGTCTCATCTACAAAAGTTCTTTCAACTCGCCTAAAGCGTTTACGAAAGGCAAGTTAGATATACCTTTCAGCGATATAGATACTTCTTGGCTTAACAAATATGAGAAATGGCTACGCTCCAAAGACAATAAAGAAACCACCATAAGCCTAATTTCGTACATTACGCAGTACATATAATAAAGCCCCCTTAGCTATTAGACTTTCCAAACATCCCATTAGAGAACAATTCAGAGAAATCTTTTTACACAAATATAGCCCGCAACTGAAGACATCCTTCCTCACCGAGGAACACCCCGTTGATCACCGATGAAGCCCCCCTTCATCACCGAGGAAGAGGGTGTTCATCACCGAGGAAGAGACGTCACATAACTTATGCTGATTATCAACCATTTACCTCAACTGTTTTAATAATACATCCCCGATTGCACAAATCAAAATTAATGACATACTTCAAGACAAAACCTAACATATACTTCTCCAAACATATTACTCTATATATAGTCGCTATTTTGAAGAAGTATAGCCAATCGAACCTTTTTAGCAAATAATAATTGTATTTCGAGAAAAAAAGATATTTTTGTCTGTCGAAGAAGAGAACAACAGAAAAAATGCAAGAATGAAATCACTGCTTCCCCTTATTTATATTATATGTTTTCATATTATTTTTCTTTCAGCCTGTACTGATAAAAGGCATCAGCTACATTCTGAACTCTTCTATATAGAATCTTTATCTGACGAAAAGCCGGACAGCGCAGCAATACTATTACACCAATTCGCCATTGAAAACAGGGGATTATCCCAAGCCGATGAAGCCTATTATAACTTATTGCAAACTAAGACCAATATACTTTTAAAGGCATCTCCTTCCGACTCCATTATTAATACCGTCATTAACTATTATGAGAACAATGAGGATGAACACAAATTGGCGCTTGCCTATTATTACAAATCTCAAATCAGCATGTCCTTGGAAGCTGACTCGATCGCAATGGTATACATCTTGAAAACCATCGACAAAGTAAAAATGACAAATAACCTTCAACTGCTATCCAATGCTTATAATCACCTCGGATTTATTTATCTAATACAGAACCTACCATCAAATGCTCTTCAAGCTTTTAAAAAAGCCTATGAATACACTGATCAATTACCACGCAAACACCTTAATAAACCAGTCTATTTAAGAAATATAGCACGAGCATATAATTTAAAAAACATTCTATCGCATAATTCAGATAAACACTCTTATAGGGACAGTGCCATATTATTTTATAATAAAGCTATCAGCCTTCAAACAGATAGCACCCCTAAAAATATTTCATTATCCATTTATAAGGAATTATCTACTACTTACATGTTGAATAACGATTTCACCAAATCCTTTAAATACCTAGAAGCCAGTCTTGATTCAAACAAATTACAAGAGTATTTTAACAAAAAAGCAGGCATTTTCTTGAGAATGGGTCAATTTGATTCGGCAAGTTTTTATGTGCAAAAGTGCATGATAAATTCGGGATTATATGATCGGTATACGATATACGATAAACTTCTAAGAATAGAGAAAAAGAAAAACAATCCTCAGAAAGCTCTGGAATATGCAGATTCATTGCTTATCCTGAGCGACAGCATGATCACACGCACGATACCCGAGGAGATGATAGAAATTCAGAAGAAGTATAATGAAGAAAAACTGCGTGCTGAAAAAGCCAGTATAGAAATAAAATATGAGAAGGAGAAATCCCATTCATTACTCATTTCATTCATTGTGGTCGTCCTATTGTTTTTGAGTACATACATCTATATATACAGTTATTTCAAGAAAAAGAAATTACAGCAATCTTTATTGAGACAAAGAAATGAATTGCTGCTATTGAACCAAAAGGCACGGCAGTGGAACACACAGGTCCAATTAAGTCAAAAGAAAATTCGCCAACTGGAAGATGAGAAGAAAAAGATAGAATCCGACCTGCACATCATAGCAAATGAAAAGGAACTCATCCTGAAAGAGAAAGACGAGGAATTGGAACTGTATCGGAAACAAGAAAGCGATTTGCAGACTCAAAAAGCAAAATACGAAGAATTATGCTACGTGGAATTCAAAAAGCTGTTTTTATCCGTTCCTCTCTCTCGAAAAATTCCCGCTTTCGGTATCGAAAGAGTAGTAACGGAAAAGTTAAGTACCCATTCTCAGAAACAGCTAATGAGTATAATGGACGAGATATGTTATAGTTTCGCATCCCGATTGCACGTACTTCTTCAAGAATCCACTGAAAAGACCTGCCTCTGTTGCCTGATACGTCTGGAAGTAAAGCCGAAATATATCATGATATTATGCGATCTCAGCAAAGAAACTTATTATAAACAATGCCAGAGAATCGCAGAAAGTCTAATGGGTAAAAGTAGCGCCTCCGCATTAAAAGAATATCTCAGTTCCTTCTAAAACCGCATCTTTTAGGCAAAATTGTCCACCTATCATTTTGCACGATCATATTAAAACACTAATTATAAGCATATTATCTAGCATATTTTTTATTTCCATGTCCACTTTTGCTATTACAACAAAGACTAATTTTGCTTCCGGACATTCTGAAATATCAATCTAATTAAAATTAAATGCTTATGAAAACAAAATTATTACTCTCATTCTGTGTAGTGTTCCTTTTATCTTTATCGAGCCATGCTTATGCACAGTTTAAAGTAAAGAAAGAAGTAGATTCTTCTATCAGAAATACTCGGAAAGTGTCGAAAGCTAACGCGAACAATGCAAATAAGCTTGTCTATACTTTTTGTAGCGATGAAATAAATAATGCTGCTCGAGTAGACCAAGACGTTGAATTACGCGCATATTTGCGTATACCTGCCAAACAATGGAAAGGATGTAAAATTACCTGTGTAGAATTTGGATTTGCCTATGAGGTAGGAAAAGATAGTTACATGTTTGTCAGCAAAGACCTAAATGCTGATCCCTTAGTGAAGCAGTATTATCAATGTGACACTATTGCCATACCCGATGAAGGATATATTGGTTGGAAAAATGTTCCGTTTGATGAACCTTATTTGATTGATTCGGACGATGATTTATATGTGGGTGTTTATACCATACAACAAGATCCTTGGGGAACTTTTGGACTAGATAATCTTACGCCTATTCCAGGAGCAAATCTTGTAAGTTACCGCCGTCCGGGAAAGGCAGAATGGGTTTATCAGGAGCTTCCCAGTAATTTGTCTATAAAGGTTATAATTGAAGGAGAAAACATTCCGCAAACTCATATGCGCATTTATTCCCACTCTAGCGATAAAATGTATTATAAGATAGGAGAAAGTGTAGCAATCAACGGCACTATTATTAATGAAGGTATTAAGCCTGTAGAGTCTTTTGATATTTCTTATCAATTAAATAACAATGAATCCGTTACAACACATGTCTCCGATGTTGCTATTCAACCGATGGAAATTTATGATTTCAATTTTGACACTACTGTATCTAAAGAAGGGAGAGGCAATTTAATTCTAACAGTGTCCAATCCGAATGGAGAACCAGATGATTTCCAAGGCAGTACTTCTGTTACATATGATAAATTCGCTTGCATGGCTAAAGGCATACAAAAAAATGTATTAGTTGAAGAGATAGTCGGGACGGATGATGAAGGAGCCGTCACTGCTGCAGAAATCATTAAGGAGGCTATTGATAACTCGGATAAAAAAGATAATATCATTTGGGTACAAAACCATGTATTAGCCGATGATGAATATACAATTGAAGGATATAGTAATTATAGCATGCTCTATGCTAGTGCTATTTTTACTCCAGCGGTAAATTTGAACCATAAAGAAGCTATATCAGGAACTTTTATGTTGAATGAGGAAAATGAGAAAGTACCTGCTACCTCAGAATTATTCCTAATAGACAATGATTTTGGAAAGCATTTAAATTCAATCTTGGAAGACGAAGTCTTTTATTCTTTAAATGCAGAATGTGATGTTATTGATGACGATGTATTAAAAATAAAAGTAGCTCTTAAACCTGCCATTGAAGGACTATTTCCTTCTATATTTGGGCCCAATCTTGCTATGCTTCTTACGGAAGATAATATTGTTGGCAGGCAAGCCGGTGTTGATGGGGATTATGTCCACAACGGAATCCCAAGAACGTTTATTAATAGCGAAGACCCGAGGTTCGGCATGGTGGGAAATAAAATTGAAATATCTGATAACGGTTATACACTGGAAACGAAATACATTATTCCGGATAAGTCATGGAAACTTGAAAATATGAATTTGATTTGCTATATTATGGATGCTCGTATGGTGATTGATAATGTTGTGTCATGTCCGGTTAAAGCCAATCCTGACGGACTGAAAAAAGAGACAGTTGAAAACGATTTTGCAATTAACTGTAAGGATGGTACTTTGCTTATTGACGGAGATTTCGATCAAGCCAGAATTCTTTCAATCAGCGGACAAACAGTAATGGAAACGAATAATGCAAACATAAATGTTTCAAAACTAAACAAAGGCATTTATTGCATACTTATCCAAAAAGGTAACCGCTTCGTATCCAAAAAGTTTATAATCCAATAATATAATCTGATGCTAAAGAAAGAGTTCGATATAACCAAACTCCATATTAGCACATGAAGAAGCTTCATTTACTGCCATTGAATATCCTCGACGGTCAGTAATGATTCTTAACCAAACAATCAGATTACAACATACAAAAAGGGAAGCGGCCCTCATATGGAGCGTGCTTCCCTTTCCCGTTTATTCCATTAATATACTATTAACAGATATTATTTGATCACGATTTTGTCTGAAACAGAATGATTTCCCTTTTGGATGAGTACACAATATATACCGGCCGGCAATGAAGATACGTTTGTATCTGCTACACTGGTTGTTAACAGGAGTTGTCCGGTCATTGAAAACAATCTTGCACTGTCAAAATCTCCGTCAATATGCAGGCTTCCATCATTATAAACAACATTAAAATCATTTTCAGCCGTTTCCTTTTTCAGTCCGTCAGGATTGGCTTTAACCGGACATGACACAACATTATCAATCCTCATACCAGAGTCCATGATATAACAAATCAAATTCATATTTTCGAGTTTCCATGAATCATCAGGAATTTCATATTCGGTTTCAAGAGTAAGTCCATCATCCGGTATATCAATTTTCTTACCAAATATAGCAAATTCAGGATCATCATCATAATAAATAAAGTCTCTTGGTATTCCGTTATGAATGTACTCTCCATCTACACCTGCTTGTGTGCCCACAATTTTATCTTCTGTAAGCAAAAGCGAGATACCAGGATTATATATATAAGGGAATAGACCTTCCACAGCAGGTTTGACGGTCATTTTTATCTTCAATAAATTATCATCAACCACTTCACACTCTACACCTAACGAATAGAAGACTTCTTCTTCATCCAAATAGGTTTCCAGATGATCACTAAAATCTTGATCAATTATAAAGATTTCTCCTTCAGTAGGCACTTTCTCTCCATCACTATTCATCATAAACGTTCCGGGAATCTCCGCTTTATGGTTCAATGTTACAGCCGGTGTAAATACGGCATCCCAATATAACATACTGTAATCACCAAACCCCATAATTGCATATTCGTCATTAGCTATTCCGTGATTTTGTATCCAAATGATATTATCTTTTCTGTCCGAGTTGTCAATAGCATCTTTAATGATCTCAGCAGCGGCAGCAGCCCCCTTATCATCCGTACCGACTATTTCTTCAACTAATACATTTTTCTGTATTTTTTTAAGTACACAACCAAATCTATCATACTCCACAGAAGTAGTTTCCTGAAAATCATCGGGCTTTCCATTCGGATTGGAAACAGTCAATATTAAATTACCTCTACCCTCTTTGGTTATAGAAGTCTCCAAATCGAAATCATAAAACTCCATTGGTTGAAGAACAACATCAGATACATGGGTAGTAACAGATTCATTGTCATTTAATTGATAAGTAATATCAAAAGATTCTACAGGCTTGACACCTTCATTAATGATAGTACCGTTTATTTCCATATTTTCTCCCGCTTTATAATATAGCTTATCTACCGAATAAGTAAAAATGCGCATATGATTCTGCGGGATAGTTTCTCCTTCAATTATAACCTTTATAGATAAATTACTCGGGAGTTCCTGGTAAGTCCACTCTGTTTTTCCCGGACGACGGAAACTTGCAAGATTTGCTCCGGGAATAGGTGGAAGATTATCTAGTCCAAAAGTTCCCCATGGATCCTGTTCTATTGTATACACACCTACATACAAATCATCATCGGAATCAATTGTATACGGTTCATCGAAAGGAACATTTTTCCATCCAATATATCCTTCATCGGGAACGGCAATAGTATCACACTGATAATATTGCTTTACTATAGGATCAGCATCTAAGTCTTTGCTAATAAACATGTAACTGTCTTTTCCTACTTCATAGGCAAATCCAAATTCAACATTGGTGATTTTACAACCTTTCCATTGTTTGGCGGGTATACGCAAATAAGCACGTAACTCAACATCACGCCCTACTTCAGCCCTATTTCCTATCTCATCACTGCAAAAAGCATAAACAAGTTTGTTTGCATTGTCGTCATTCGCTTTTGACACCTTCCGGCTATTTCTCATAGAAGAATCTACTTCGTCCTTTACTTCAAATTGTGCGTAAGCATGGCTCGATAAAGATAAAATAAATACTACACAGAATGAGAGTAATAATTTTGTTTTCATAAGCATTTAATTTTATTAGATTAATATTTCAGAATGTCTGGAAGCAAAACTACCACGCTTTAAAAGAAAAGAATTGTACATAAATATAAAAACATCACCAAACAAAGCACTATTAATCAATAAATTAGCATATTATAACAAAACAAAAAGTGGACATCAAACTAAAAAACTCACCCAATCAGAATGAATCGAGGTATTCTTTTAATCCCGAGATACTACTTTTCCCAATGAGTTTTTCTGCTATTCGCTGACATTGTTTATAATAGGCTTCCTTTCCGAGATCACAGAGAGCCATAATATATTTAGGTTTCACTTGTAGCTTAATGAGGCAACAAAGACAAGTCTTTTCTGTGGATTCTTGAAGCAAAAGATGAAGTCTGGAAGCAAAATTATAGCAAATCTCATCCATTATATTCATCAATTGCTCTTGAGAATGAGTATTTAACTTTTCTACCACTGCATTATCCGTACCATACACTGGTATTTTACGAGATAAAGGAAGTGACAAAAACAGTTTCTTCAATTCTATCAAGTATAATTCTTCATATTGACTTTTTTGAGTGGACATTTCAGATTTTTGTTTTCGGTAGCCCGCTAACTCCTCCTCTTTTCTCTTTAAAGCAGATTCCTTTTCGTTGGCGATAACATACAAATCAGATTCAATCTGCTCCTTTTCCTGTTCTAATTGTTGAATTTTGCTTTGACTAAGTTCAACCTGTTGATTCCACTGCTGTATCTTCTGATTCAAAAGTAACAATTCATTTTTTTGCTGTAATAGAGATTGTTGTAGCTTTTTCTTTTTCAGATAACTATAGATATAAATACACGTACAAAAGAAAAGAAGTATGACAACTACGAAAGATACGAGTAAAGAGTGGGATTTTTCTTTCTCATATTTAACCTGTAGAATGGCTTTTTCAGCTTTATGCTTTTCTTCACTATATTTCTTTTGAATATTCATAATCTCACCGGGAATAATATGAGCATTCATACTATCATTTAAAACAAACAGAGTATCAGCATATTTCAAGGCTTTCCAATAATTCTTCTTAGTTCGTTCTATATTATACAACCTATTATATATGGAACATTTTGAATAGATATTTTGTCCTGTCAAACACTTTTCACAATAATAGTTTGCAGAATCCAGTTCTCCCAAATCTAAAAAGATATCCGCTTTCCTTCCATAATAGCGTAAAAGCTCCATAGAGTCTTTACTTAGTTCCAAATATTCAAGGGCTTTCGGATAATCTTTCTTAAACACATAAATGGTAGAGATTTCGCGATATAAGGAGCTGGTCAAATCTCGCGGTGTATTATCTGCTATAAATGTTAACGCCTCCCTATAATAAAGTAATGACGTATCGCGTGAAAGAGTGTCTTTAGCCTTGTTTAAAATAGTTTTCAGATTATATACCCTTCCTATATTCCTGAGCAAAAGAGGCTTATAGTAATATTTACGGGATACCATATCCGTTTTCCCATATACTTTTCTAAATGCCTGAAGAGAGTTCTTAGGCAAGTTCTGAAATAAATAGATCATTCCCAGATGGTTATAAATCTCAATAGACAATACAGGTTTATCAATCGATTTTATTTTATCAATTGCTTTCAGAATATATAGCATACTGATTGAATCAGTACCCGAAAAGAAACAATTTTTCGCTTTGCACAAATATGCATAAGCTAATTTGTGATTATCATTCGTATGTTCATAATATTCGATTACAGGATTAATAATAGAATCGGAGATTAATTCATCACCCAAAAGAAGAGCAATTTTTATCTGTAACAAATGATACAGAGCTTCGCTCTCTTTATCGGCCTTTTTATGCTCAAAAGGTATTTGGGAAAGCAAAACTGCCGCACTATCCGGTTTTTCATCTACAATCGAATCAATATAAACAAGTTCTGAAAGCAAAGGGTGATCTTTTTCAGCACAACCATAAAACAAAGTTATGTATGCAAAACATAGTATATAGATTAAATACAGTAAAAGTTTCATTTGGTAAGCATGTGTGTTCAGTCTACAAAAATATCCTTTTTTTTCCAATAAGCTATCACTTTCCTACTAAGAATTAGAGCTAAAACTTTTGTTTTCCACCAGATTTGTAATGTAGAATGAATTATCTTATTCATTTAATAATCGACATATCCAAATAAAACTTATATTTGTAAGTTCGGAAATTGATAATCGAATAATCATAATTATTAACCTATTAAAATTTAGAGACATGTTAAAACACGTGACTTCCTTATTAACAGGACTCGCTTTACTGGCATGTATTTCTTGTACCTCCAACAAGAACAATGCTCCACAGACTCTCCAACCCCTTGAAGTAGCCGTACCCGAACGTCCTGCGGGACAAACGGATGTGATCAATCTGATAACCGAAAAATTGGACACCGTACGAGTCGGTTTCATAGGTCTTGGCATGCGTGGACCGGGAGCAGTAGAACGATTTACTCACATACCCGGCACTAAGATTGTAGCACTTTGCGACATCCTTCCCGAACGGGTAGAAAACTCACAAAAAATACTTGAAAACGCTGGTCTGCCCAAAGCAGCTGCCTATTCGGGAAGTGAAGACAGTTGGAAACAATTGTGCGATCGTGACGATATCGATCTGGTCTACATCGCAACGGATTGGAAACACCACGCTGAAATGGGACTTTATGCTATGGAACATGGCAAACACGCAGCCATCGAAGTACCCGCTGCAATGTCATTGGACGAAATATGGGCATTGATCAATACTTCCGAAAGAACACGTAAACACTGCATGCAATTGGAAAACTGCGTATACGACTTTTTCGAACTGACCACTCTTAACATGGCTCAACAAGGAGTTTTCGGGGATATACTCCACGTAGAGGGTTCTTATATCCACAATCTTGAAGACTTCTGGAAACATTATTGGAACAACTGGCGTATGGATTACAACCAGAATCACCGCGGAGATGTATATGCCACTCATGGCATGGGTCCCGCTTGCCAATTACTGGACATTCATCGGGGTGACCGCATGAAAACATTGGTTTCAATGGACACTAAAGCTGTAAACGGTCCCGCATATATAAAAAAAACAACCGGTGAAGAGGTGAACGATTTCCAGAATGGCGACCAGACATCCACTCTCATACGCACGGAAAACGGGAAAACGATGCTTATCCAACACAATGTAATGACTCCCCGGCCTTATAGCCGTATGTATCAATTAACTGGAACAGACGGTTATGCTAGCAAATATCCGATCGAAGAATATTGTCTTCGTCCTTCTCAGGTTTCTTCGGACATTATTCCCAACCATGAAGACTTAAATGCGCACGGTTCCGTTTCGGAAGATGTAAAAAAAGCATTAATGGAGAAATACAAACACCCTATCCACAAAGAGCTGGAAGAAACTGCCAAAAAGGTAGGCGGTCATGGAGGTATGGATTATATCATGGACTATCGCCTTGTCTATTGTTTGCGTAACGGACTGCCTCTTGATATGGATGTTTACGATTTAGCCGAATGGTGCTGTATGGCCGATTTAACCCGTCTCTCGATTGAAAACAACTCTGCTCCGGTTGCAGTGCCCGACTTCACACGCGGAGGCTGGAACAAAGTACAAGGTTACAAACACGCTTTTGCTCAACAATAGAAAAGGTATAACCACTTTATGATTCTATAGTATTATAAATTCATAGTATACAGAACAAGCAGATATCGACAGATTTGTCCGACTTATCATCTGATAAATAACACAACCTGTCGTTATCTGCTTTATATATTCATTTTATCCCTCTTGTGCAATCTCTATCCAGTTATTTTCTCTTAAAAGACCAAGCTAAAAAGTGTGTGAAGATTTATAACTTTATATATTTGTATCTTAATTCTATGATAAGAAATCTTTTATTCTAATAAGTTTAATATTATATGGGAAACATAAGAAAGAAATTTCAGCTTCATCTCTCCGGTATTCTTTCCGGTATATTTTTAATAACTTCTCCCCTCCTAATGGCGGATAATGAACCTCAAAAGCCCTATTGGCAAGATACACAAGTAGTTTCGGTAAACAAAGAACCTCCCCGCACTTCATTTATGACCTATGACAATCGTTCCGATGCACTCTCCGGTAAATTTGAAGAAAGTCCTTATTATAAACTACTCAACGGCACATGGAAATTCTTTTTTGTAAATTCATACAAAGACCTGCCCGCCAATATCACATCTCCAACTATCGACACCGACAATTGGGAAGACATACAAGTACCGGGAAACTGGGAGGTTCAAGGACATGGGGTAGCTATTTATACAAATCACGGTTATGAATTCAAGCCACGCAATCCGCAACCACCCCTATTGCCCGAAGCAAATCCGGTAGGAGTCTATCGCCGGGACATAGAAATTCCATCTAATTGGGACGGACGAGACATATATCTCCACATAGCCGGAGCAAAGTCCGGAGTTTATGTCTATATCAATGGAAAGGAAGTCGGCTATAATGAAGACTCCAAGAATCCTGCTGAATTCCTGATTAATAAATACATCACTCCCGGAAAAAATGTACTTACCTTGAAAATATTCCGCTGGAGTACGGGCTCCTATCTGGAATGTCAGGATTTCTGGCGTATCAGCGGCATCGAACGGGATGTGTTTTTATACTCTCAGCCCAAAGCAGCACTGAAAGACTTTTGGGTAAAATCAACACTGGACGAAAGTTACAAAAAAGGAATATTTGCCCTAAGCACAGATCTATGCAATCACCGTACCACTCCCACCGATCTATCCGTGGTTTATGAGCTATTGGATAAACAAGGTAAAATCATAGCCAAAGAAGAACAAATGGCTTCCGTACCGGCCGGACAAGTCCGTACCCTGTCATTTGAGAAAACATTCCCTGAAATCTGTACCTGGACTTCCGAAAAGCCCAACCTGTACAAGCTTTTGATGACCGTCAAAGAAGAAGGGAGAATCACTGAAATCATCCCTTTCAATGTAGGATTCAGAAGAATAGAAATCAAACAAACGGAGCTGAGAGCAGAAAGCGGAAAGCCTTATACATTATTATTTATCAACGGACAGCCGTTGAAATTAAAAGGAGTAAACATCCACGAACATAATCCCGAAACCGGACATTACGTCACAGAGAAACTTATGCGTCGCGACTTTGAGCTTATGAAGCAGAACAATCTGAATACAGTCCGTCTTTGCCATTACCCCCAAAGCAGACGATTCTACGAACTATGCGATGAATATGGGTTATATGTTTATGACGAGGCCAATATAGAAAGCCACGGCATGTACTACGACCTGCGTAAAGGAGGTAGCCTCGGAAACAACCCCGAATGGCTGAAGCCTCATATGGAACGGACGATCAATATGTTCGAACGCAATAAAAACTATCCCAGCCTTACCTTTTGGTCATTAGGAAACGAAGCCGGAAACGGATATAATTTTTATCAGACTTACCTATGGATGAAAAATGCCGATAAAGAACTGATGGATCGTCCGGTAAATTATGAGCGTGCCCAATGGGAATGGAATACCGACATGTACGTACCCCAATATCCGGGTGCAGACTGGTTAGCTCAAATAGGCAAACAGGGGAGTGACCGCCCGGTGGTACCCTCCGAATACGCTCACGCCATGGGAAATTCTACCGGGAACTTATGGGATCAGTGGAAAGAGATTTATAAATATCCCAATCTGCAAGGAGGATATATCTGGGATTGGGTAGACCAAGGACTCCTTGAGAAAGACCAAGATGGTCGGGAATACTGGACATACGGAGGTGATTATGGTGAAAACTCACCCAGTGATGGAAACTTTCTTTGTAACGGAATAGTCAATCCGGATCGTACCCCCCACCCTGCTATGGCGGAGGTGAAGTATGCACATCAGAATGTGGCTTTTGAAGCGACAGATATTACAAACGGTAAATTCCTTATAAAAAACCGCTTTTATTTCACAAATCTAAAGAAATATGCGGTATCTTATGCCATCAAAGCAAATGGAAAAGCAATAAAAACCGGAAAAATGCATTTTGATGTCGAGCCGCAAACCACAAAAGAGTTTACCCTTCCATTTGGAAACCTAAAATCCAAACCGGGAACTGAATATTTCGTGAACTTCATGGTCACGACTACGGAGCCGGAAATTGCATTACCGATTGGTCATACTATTGCTTACGAACAATTCCGCCTTC
This sequence comes from Jilunia laotingensis, assembly GCF_014385165.1. Taxonomy (NCBI): domain Bacteria; kingdom Pseudomonadati; phylum Bacteroidota; class Bacteroidia; order Bacteroidales; family Bacteroidaceae; genus Jilunia; species Jilunia laotingensis. The sequence goes on from NZ_JACRTF010000001.1 coordinate 376,857, forward strand.
CCATCGAGAGTTTACCCCGCCCCATGCCGACAGTGAACGGGCCGGAATTGAAAATCAGTACGGAGGGAGAAAACTTGATTGCAACTTCTTCCAAGGTTAACTTCGTTTTCAATAAAACAACCGGGCTGATTACTTCGTATAAGGTAAACGGCACAGAATATTTCAAAGACGGTTTCGGCATTCAGCCCAATTTCTGGCGGGCTCCGAATGATAATGATTATGGTAACGGAGCCCCGAAACGTTTGCAAGTCTGGAAACAATCGAGCAATAATTTCAATGTGGCAGATGCCGACATAGTCATGGAAGGCAAAACGGCAGTTCTCACAGTCAACTACTTATTAGCAGCCGGCAATCTATACATCATGACTTATAAAATCCATCCTTCCGGAGTAGTGAAGGTCGGAGTACACTTTACATCCACCGATATGGAAGCCGCTACTGACGAGATATCCGAAGCCACCCGTATGGCAACATTCACTCCCGGCAATGACGCTGCACGCAGGGAAGCATCTTTACTAGAGGTACCGCGCATAGGTGTTCGTTTCCGACTTCCGGCAGATATGAATCAAGTGGAATATTTCGGCCGTGGCCCGGAAGAGAACTACATCGACCGTAATGCAGGAACTTTGATCGATCTGTACCGAACCACTGCCGACAAGATGTATTACAATTATGTCCGGCCACAAGAAAACGGTCACCATACCGACACGCGCTGGATCAACCTAAGTAAAAAAGGGAATAAAGGGTTGACAATTGTCGCAGACAGCATCATCGGATTCAATGCACTGCGCAATTCAATCGAGGATTTTGATTCAGAAGAAGCCCTTCCTCACCCACGGCAATGGCCCAATCTCTCTCCGGAAGAAGTTGCCAACCATGATGAGGAAGCCGCCCGGAACGTATTGAGAAGAATGCATCATGTGAACGACATCACACCTCGCGACTTTGTAGAAGTATGCATTGACATGAAGCAACAAGGAGTAGCCGGATACAACAGTTGGGGAGCCCGTCCCGAACCAGCTTACACCATTCCTGCCAACCAGAGTTATCAATGGGGATTTACTTTGATCCCTCAATAAAGAAGCAGCATATAAACTTACTTTAAAAATAAAATTCATGAAAAACCTGACAGACATAGTTTCACACTTTGCAATACAGGGAACTATACAAGAAATCGCCCCATTAGGTAGCGGACTTATCAACGATACTTACAAAGTAACCACAGTCGCTGACTCACCCGACTATGTGCTGCAACGCATCAATCACGCCATCTTCCAGAATGTAGAGATGCTGCAAAATAATATTGCTTCCGTAACCAAACATATCCACCGTAAACTAACGGAATCGGGAGAAACAGACATCGAACGTAAAGTCCTGCATTTCATTCCTGCCGATAACAACAAAACATATTGGTATGACGGAGAAAGCTATTGGCGTGTCATGGTGTTTATCCCCCGTGCTAAAACATATGAAACGGTTAATCCCGAATATTCATACTACGCTGGAGTAGCCTTCGGTGATTTCCAGGCAAAGTTGGCCGATATTTCTGAAACATTGGGTGAAACCATTCCTGATTTCCATAACATGGAATTCCGATTGAAACAATTACGCGATGCAGTCACCGTTGATGCATCCGGAAGAGTAAAAGAAGTCCGCTACTACATCGATGAAATTGAAAAACGTGCTGAAGAAATGTGCAAAGCGGAACGGCTGTATCGTGAAGGAAAACTACCAAAACGAGTTTGCCATTGCGATACAAAGGTAAACAACATGATGTTCGATGAAGATGGAAAAGTTCTCTGTGTAATAGATCTCGATACGGTAATGCCCAGTTTCATATTCTCCGATTATGGCGACTTTCTACGTACAGGAGCAAACACGGGAGAAGAAGATGACAAAGACCTCAGCCGTGTCAACTTCAATATGGAAATTTTCAAAGCATTTACCAAAGGCTATCTGGAAGGTGCCCATTCCTTCCTTACCCCGGTAGAGATTGAAAACTTACCATATGCTGCCGCACTCTTCCCTTATATGCAATGTGTACGCTTCCTTGCTGATTATATCAATGGAGATACGTATTATAAAATTAAATACCCCGAACACAATCTGGTACGTACCAAAGCACAGTTCAAACTGCTGCAAAGTGTTGAAGCGCACACACAGGAGATGAAGGAATTTATCGAGGAGAGAAGGGAGAAATCATAAGATTGAAACGTAAAAATGAATGATTACTCTTTCACGAACTTCTCGTTTTTCCAAATGTAGACAATGGGACGACGGATAAATGGTGTCAGTTCTTTCGCAGTTTCTTGATCCATATATTCAGGAGTCATAAAAGTGAATGTCAGCGAATTATCCTTTTCGGATAAATCCGCTTTCATCAATAGCATATCAGCTTTCATCCGGGCATCATTATATTTATAAGAGAAAGCAGAATCCGATGTTTCAAGAAAATCGTCCATTGTCGGCAAAGTAGATAAGAAATCATTTAATGGCAGTTCCTTCCAATCCGTTGTATAGAACTGAATACTGCTGTCACATGCCGGTGCACATGCCGTGGAGACGGTACATATCACCTGTGTGCTATCACTCGTTGCCAATAACTTCATCTGCCAAGAGCTTTGTGAAGACATTTGCATACGGATATAATCATTTGTCAAAGCAGTCATTTCCGACTCACGTCCAAAGCGATTTTCAACCTTCGCTTTCATCTTGCTTTCGATAAAATCGATACAATCTGCTCTATTTACAGACGTAAGAATCGGACACATAGAATCTGGTATATGAACAAACAGCTCTTTTGCCTGCTTCTGAGCCTGTAATGGAACCATAGTAAATAAGCCCAAAAGTATAAATACTACTCCCCATCCTCTTTTACTCTTTTCCAACTCCATCATTTCCATCCCTCCGCTATTCATTATTTATTTTTAATCATTAATCAATCTCATTTTGTTCCCAAATATAGGAAGAACATTCCAATCAGCACCAGGATCAGGTCAATAGCTTTACTTTTTAAATTCTTTTCACGGAAGAGTAATGCTCCAAACAGGAACGACACCACAACACTGCCTCGACGAACCATCGAAACGATGGATATCATGGAATCCTGATAACTCAATGCATAAAAGTATACAAAGTCCGCTGTACAAAGAAAAACTGAGATCAAGATGATCGTCCATTTCCAATGGAAAGGCGTAGTACTCTTACGTTTCGGATACCAAAGCAACGCAAGTATCGGACACATTATAAAAACCTGATATACGTTATACCATGCTTGTACCAGCATCGGATTGAGATGCCTCATCAGATATTTGTCATACAATCCACTGATAGCCCCCATTACAGCCGCAGCAACAATGAAAAAAATCCATTTATTATGGGTAAAGTCAATGCCTTCCTTCTTTCCTGAACGACTCAACATAAAAAACGAAAGTATTGCCAATGATACTCCGACCCACTGATAAAGGTTCAACCGTTCACCGAATATCAACATCGCACCAACCAAAACCATCACAGGACGAGTGGCATTGATCGGACCTACAATTGTCAATGGTAAATGTTTCATTCCAAAATAGCCTAGTATCCATGAGGATAAGACGATAAACGATTTTACTATAACGTACTTATGTACCTCCCAACCCACAACCGGTACATAAAACATTGTACCGCTCAATAATTCCGGTGTATACGCAGATAGCAAGATAAACGGTAAAAAAATCAAGCTGGAAAAGATGGTATTCAGAAACAACACAGGAAGGACAGCATTATCCTTCAACGAATGTTTCTTAAAAACATCATAAAATCCCAGCAAGGCGGCAGAAAGAAAGGCAAGTAATAACCACATATTTAAGTGAAGAATGATAAATAAAGAATTAAGAGCGAGAATCAAAGACCGAAAATTTCGGGAGGGTAGTCGATATTGACAAGAAAGAGAGCATGGCCGGGAACGGAAGTACCAGCTTTACAACGGTCTTTCTGTTCAATGATTTCCCGGAAACCATCGACACTGAGTTTGCCACGGCCTACTTCAATCAATGTACCTACTATCGCACGCACCATATTTCGCAAGAAGCGGTCAGCTTGAATGGTAAATACCCATGTGGTATCATCTTCCTGTGTCCATCGAGCTTGCATGATTTTACAAAGATTGGTTTTCACATCCGTATGCAGCTTGCTGAAACTTGTAAAGTCCGAATAGTCAAATAAGGTATGGGCAGCTTCATTCATCCGGTCAAAATCGAGCGAACCATAAATACGGCAACGATATTGTCTGTTGAAAGGATATTTGGCTGTAGTCACATAATACTTATACATACGAGCCGTTGCGTCAAAACGGGCATGTGCATCCGAACGTACTTTGCAAACCTTATAAACTGAAATATCGGGAGGTAACAACCGGTTAAGTTTTTCTGTCACAGCCGATGGTTCCAATTCCTCCTCATTATCGAAGTGCGCCACCATCAATGAAGCATGTACACCGGCATCCGTTCTCCCGGCTCCCACCACTTCTACCTCTCTTCTAAGGAAAGTACTCAACGCCTTCATCAGGCATTCTTGCACACTTTCTCCGTTGGGTTGTATCTGCCAACCGTGATAGTTGGTCCCGTCATAAGCTAAATAAATAAAATACCTTTGCACGCTCTTGTCCGAATAATGGTTTTGCGTGCAAAGGTAATTATTTTAATCGAGAATCAGGAATTCTCCAACGAATTCGCATAGGTGGAGGGCGTAGTCCCGAAAGCATCCACAAAATGCTTGCGGAATGTAGGAATGTCATTATATCCCACCATTTCCGCCACTTCCTGTACGGCATAAATCTTCTTTTTCAGTAAGACGGCAGCCTTTTTCATGCGCACACCTCTTATTAATTCGATGATGGTGAAGTCCGTACTCTGTTTTACCTTTCTATATAGTGTAGGCTGGCTCATGTTCATTTCGGATGCCAGTTTCTTCACATTGAAATCCGCTTCCCGTATGTTCTCTTCGATAATCTTCACCAGCGAACTGATGAACGGATCTTCCATCTTCGAGATTTCACCATCTTCTGCATGTTCGCCCTCACCTCCGTTCTCCGGGACCATCAAAAGTTTCGTATACATCTGTTTCAGATTAATACGACCATTTATCAGGTTCCGAACCTTCGCTTTCAGGATTCCCGGTGTGAACGGTTTTAAAATGTAGTCATCAGCTCCCAGTTCCAATCCATGAATGATGTCTTCATCCTCAACCTTCGCTGTCAGCATGATAAACGGTATATGGCAAGTGTCCAATCCTTCCTTCACCTCCCGACAACACTCAAACCCGTCTTTTACCGGCATCATCACGTCACAAAGAATCAGATCAGGTTGCTCTTTCACAGCCATGTCTACACCCTCTTGTCCGTTTACTGCCATCAGTATGTTATAATCCTTGCCAAAAAGCACTTTCAGGTAAAGCCGGATATCCTTATGATCCTCCACGATCAACAATGTCTTTTTAGCTTTCGGAGATACGGGAGCTTCGTGAACAATTTGAGGTACTATTTCTTCGGGAGCAAGCACTTTCTCCTGGACTTCCCGTACCAAAGGAATCGGTTCAAGAACTTCCTCTTCATCAACCTGTTCCACGAAAATGATATTCGGATCATTTTCCAACAACTCTTTTCCTATAGGCAGATCGATCGTTATTTCCGTTCCTTCTCCTTCTTCACTCTTCATTGCAATAGTTCCGTGGTGCAAAGAAATCACTCTTTCCATAACGTCGTATCCCAATTCTATTCCGGTAAGATCGGTTTTCAAGCCTTCTTCCACAGCCTGCCTTACATCCCTTACCTGAGACTTACCGTTATCCGATACGACAATAGTACAATAATGGATACCCTCACGGACAGTTTCCTGCATAAATAAATGCACCGAGCCGGATAGACGCACATGATTGAAAGCATTGGATATCAAATTATGCAGCACAAAGCGGATGCGCCCTTTGTCCACCCATAATTCCATCTCTTTCCGCGTCCTCTTTTCATATTGGAAATCGATCTGATTGATCTTAACCAGTTCACTTACGGAAAATACAACTTCATCCACAATCTTATCTGCCGAATAAGAAGCAACTTTCAGTTTCTCCGCCAATGGACGTTGCGTATATATGGAAAGCAACTGATTACATGCATCCAACATGCCCAACGAATTACGATATGCCACTCTCACCTTGGAAAGCATTCCCGGTGGCAAAGTGACTTCATTCGACATCTCCTTCAGCGGTGCTATGATCAGGGAAAGCGGTGTGCGTAACTCTTGCACGAATATCGTAAGCAACTGGTTACGCATTGTTTCTATCTCCTGTTTTTGTTCTTGTTTCATTTTTGACAGATTTAGCGTTTCTTTCAATTCCATTTCATGTGCTTTATGCAATTCACGTCTCTTAGCTTTACGGTCCAAATAGTAAAAGACCACAGCAAAGACTCCGAAGCAGAACAATGCATATCCTATATAAGCCCATCCTGTATTCCACCAATGTGTTTTTATACGAATCGGAATTTCGATCAGTTCGCCTTCACTGGCATCAGGATATACAAGTTTCACCTGTAATGTGTAATTTCCCACCGGGAGCCGTCTGTATGAAATGCCATTCTCCAATGTTTCCATCTTCCATTCCTCATCCGGCAACAGCCGGTAAGCCATTTTCCGCTCCATCATCCCATATTGCATATCAGAAAAATAGAAGGTGAAATCATCATTATTCGCATTAAACACGAATTCACGTTGCAAATCGGGCGATTCGGAAAGAATGACTTGCCCATTCACTTCCTCCCCTACGGATACCGGTTCACCATTCACCCGCACATCCGACATGCATAATTGGTCCTTATTCGAATTTAACTTTGCTGACAGAGGATCAAAGAAAATCAATCCCCATGAGTTAGCCCACAACAAGCGTCCGTCACGAAGACGACAAACCCTGTTGCAATTGCCAAACGATCCATAATTATAAAATGAAGTACGGTCATTTCGGATTGTCATTATGCCCGAGTTACTGCCTACCCATGTATTTCCATTCTGATCATCGACCATACAAAAGATATGTCCGCTACTCAGCCCATTCAACAAAGTAAAAGCACTTTCCACTTTATCTTTTTCACGCCCGTCGATACGTAAGATCTTATCAGTATAAGATACCAGAATCTGATTGTAACTATTCACATATATAGAATATACAGCCGATATCGGTAATCCTGCTTCCTGTTCATAATCACCCAGCAATACCCCCTTGTCTCCATGTAACTCGATTCGTTTCAAGCCGGCATCCGTTCCCAGCCAAATATTACCTTCTTTATCTTCTGCTACAGCAGTCACAATTTTCACCTTTCTGACTTTATCTTCCAGAGAAATTAAGCTACACTGATTATCCGACAAATTAAACAGTAACAATCCTTCCGTTGAAGTTATCCACAACCTGTTTCTGGAATCCAGACAAAAACTATTTATCGTACCCTTGAAATCACTTATACCTTTTGGCTCCAAACGGTAAGAAGTGACTTCATCCGTTGATGGATCAATACACACTATTTCTTCCGATTTATCCCCAAACCATAAGCGCCCGCGTCCGTCTTTATACATACGGTAATTTGCCTCCGCCTTTAGCCCCTTCGTCCAAGGCACAAAAGAAGTATTCACCTCAAGTTTATTGCCCGCACTGCGCAACACCCTACCATCACCGGTAGTAATCCATACAAAACCTTTCATGTCCTCTTCGATCTCTGTCACATCCGCATTTATCTGCTGATCAAGCCGATTATAGGCATCTTCCGTAAAATCAACTTTTAAGACTCCGCTACCAAACGTACCTACCCATAATAGTTTCTGAGTATCATCCCAAAACAAATCTGTTATTTGTTGATCCATTCCGATCTGATGAAAGCGATCCACATGATCGATCTTGCAAGCCGACTGAATCAAATCTCTCGAATCGAACTTAAGCCGATAAAGCCCCGTCCAGGTAGAAACGCAATAAACATTCTCATCCATACGGACAATGCCTGTCACATAAGCATCCGAAATACGGGGATAACCGGAATTCCCCGCATCATGTATTACCCGCGAAGTATTTTTCTGTAAATCATAACACTCTATATCGCTCTGCAAAGCACCGACCCACAGATAATCTCCTTTTTGATAAATCGAGGTAATTTTCCCCTTACCCTCTTTCCTGTCCAACATCCGAGCATTCCCGGACAAAACATCACAAACAGCTATTCGGGTCTGGTCGACAACCACAAAAACAAACTTTCCGTCAGCGCCATGAAGATTCGTTATATTCCCTTTTATCAAAGGTTGTGCAGATACATCAACCATTATCTTTTCATCCTCCCCCTTACCAGAACGAACCACCGTACCTGTGTAAAGGCCATTACGCGTACCTATATATAAAAGCTGACTGTTTACTGCATACAAAGAAGTAATTGTCCAGGCATCAAACGGCCTTTCAAACAATACCGGTAAATAAGTCCCCCCGTCCTGATCAAAGCAAGCAATTCCACCTTGCAATAGCTGGAGGTATAACAGCCCTTCCATATCTTCCGATATGGATCGGACAGCATGAATAACCGGTTGCGAGAGTGAATCATGCTTAGTGACCAAAGGGTAATTCCTAACTCTGAATCCATCAAAACGACTAAGCCCCATATCGGTTGAAAACCATATGAAATTCTTTTTACCGCTATGAATGTCATAAATAGTATTATTGTTCAATCCACTTTTCAAGGTAACTAATGTCGTATTACCATAAAATGGCAAAGAATAAGAGTAGTACGGAGCCAGTAGGAGGCAAAGTATTATCAATATAACTTTCGTAAGAGGCTGTTTCATTTGCGCACAAATAGTGGTGGTCATTACTTTATTGTTTCCAAATGGAGTTACAAATATAACTAAAAAACATCAAACAGAGAATCTATAATAAAAAAACTTATTTTTTTTGTCCCCGATACACCTTGAAAATAAAGAATCCCGCCCATGGGATTCATGAGCAGGATTCTTCAGAGGACCGCAATATAAGTGACTATTTACTTATACACGATAATATTGTTTGTTTTGTGCATTCCTCATTTTTACGATTGTTTGTTTTGAGTATGCCTCAACTTTTTTGTGTTGCAAGATTACTTGCTATATTTCAACAATTGAAAACTATATGTTCCAGCTTGATTCCGGAAGTTATAATCACCCTTAAATACGATTGGAACCTTAACCAATAATCCACCCTCATCGATTATTTTGAAATAAAGATAGCTCTGTGATTCAAAACCGTATGTATAACCGTCACCACCTACTACGGGAGCAAGAGACATTCCTTGTGCGCGCCAGTCAAACAGATCTGAAGAATAAGAGTAATCGGTACCCCAATAATACACCTGATCTTTTTCGTTACTGAATTTCAGTGCTACATTCAAAACAAATCCTTCACCGGCAGCAGCACTGCGAGTATCAGCTTTATAATTCCCAGTCATGATTACCTTTTCATACTTACCATCAGTAGTCAAAGTACAATCATGCATTGTCTTACTGTTCTGACGCAAAGCTTCTAACACACCGCGCATTTCTTCAGTCGAAACGGCCGGAATATTACCTGCATCGGCTACATTATATGAAGCATTTTCTACTCCATAAGTACTTTTCACTGATTCAAAAAGAGAATTTTCTTCGATTGTTTCATTCTCTGCAGTTGAGCAAGAAGTGAAACCTAATACGATTGCGATAACGATAAATGAATAAATAGTCTTCATAATTGGTCCTCCAATTTTTTTGTTTGCTTATTATTAATTCTTTTTGTTTTTAATAAAGTTTGTTTCGTTTGCATTCCTCAAGGGGACCACCATTTGTTTGTTCTGATGCAAACATAGGTGTTTTATTCGTACTAAAAAAACTTTTTCGAGAAAAAATGAATGATTCACCTATCTTTTTTGAACGATTTACACCCTATACAAGTGCTTGGATAGAATTTACAACTTATTATTCGCCAACCATTGGTGAATCAAACACAGATGCATGCAAGAAATACCACCTCAAGGAAATTGAATGATATACCACCTTAAAAGATTAATTCACCACTTATAACAGATATTCCTCTCACCGAATGGATAGAATTGCAAGAATTGCCTCCGAACAAAGATGAATATGCCAATTGACAGTTATTAAGAATCGAACTACTTTTGCTATCAAACAAAACAATGCCACCACGCATATGGAAAAGAAAAGAAAATTGTTTTTAATCGTTTGTTTGTTCGCCTCTACCTTAATATATGGACAGGTAGTAGGTATTAAGACGAATGTGTTAATGGATATCACAAAAACCATTAACCTGGGAGCCGAAATCGGCCTGAGTAAGAAGTATACCTTGGATTTGTATGCCAATTACAACCCTTGGGAAAAGAGTAAGACCAAAATGTTCAAGATGCTCGCCTTCCAACCGGAATTCCGCTATTGGTTCTGCGACCGTTTCAACGGACATTTTATCGGTATTCACGCACACGGAGGAGTCTACCAGGTAGCAGGGATCGATATGCCCTGGGGCATCTGGGACAATCTAAAGGATCACCGCTTCAAAGGAAACTTCTATGGAGCCGGAATCTCCTATGGGTACCAATGGATCATGAGCAAACACTGGAACATAGAAGCCAACATCGGTATCGGCTATGCACGCGTATCTTATAAGAAATACATTTGTGAAGAATGCGCTGAGCTACTTGAAAAAAGCCACAAGAACTACTTCGGGCCTACCAAGGCTGCTATCAGTTTAATCTATTTATTTTAAACAAACGCTGCAAACGATATGAAAAAAGTAATATACCTTATTATATTAATGATATTGCCGGGAGTAAAATCCCTCGCCCAGTCTACTGTCGTATATAAAGACCAGATACGCGTAGAAAATCAGTCCGTGACCCGGAGTGACGACAATCGCCTGACCATCGCCATGGATATCATCATGCAAGCAAACATGAAGATTTCGTCCAACCGTTCGGCTACCCTTACCCCGATACTGGAAGCTAACGGGCACACCAAGGCTCTCCCTCCAATCGTTGTTTACGGACGGAAACGCGCACTCGTCAACGAGCGTAACAACAGTCTGCCGAAAGACGCATTCACAATTTTACACCGCAAACGTAAAACGGAACAAAAGGTGAACTATCTGGTACAACTTCCGTATGAGGCTTGGATGCAAAAAGCAAACTTAGTGATGGATTGCGACCTTTGCGGTTGCCGTAATTTGGTAGAAGCCAATACACTCGACCCAATTACCACACTGAACATAGAACGTATCAAGCTTCAACCCGCCATTGCTTACATCACTCCTCAAGCCGAAGAGATCAAACGCCGTGCGGTAGAAGGCAGCGCGTTCCTCGATTATCCGGTCAACAAAACTGTGATTTATCCCGAATATCGCCGCAACCAGACAGAATTGGCAAAAATACGTGCCACAATAGACACGATCCGCAACGATAAAAACATCTCTATCACCGGTATACGCCTTGAAGGTTATGCCTCACCCGAAGGTGGTTACGCCAACAATGCACGTTTGGCCAAAGGGCGTACGGCAGCTTTGTTAAGTTATGTCCGCAATTACTACGACTTCCCCGAAGGACTTATTACCATGTCATCTACTCCGGAAGACTGGGCAGGCTTCCGTAAATTTGTAGAAAATTCCGCCTTAACCCAAAAAGAAGACATCTTGAGAATCATGGATGAGGACGAAAAAGATATGGATGTCAAGGAAAAACGCATTGCCCGACTGGTAGGCTCTGAAACTTACCGGTTCCTGCTGACAGAGTGTTATCCAGCCTTACGCCATTCAGACTACACCGTATCTTATACAGTTCGCGGTTTCAATCTTGAAGAGACTAAAGAAATCATCAACACTCATCCGCAGCAGTTGAGCCTGCAAGAGATATTCAATCTCGCCCAGACCTACGAACCGGGAAGTGAAGAATTCAACCATGCCTTCCAGATAGCAGCCTTGATGTTCCCGAACGATGCAACAGCCAATCTCAACGCTGCTGCCATGGAAATACAGAAAGGTGGAGACCTGACTGTTGCTAAAAAGTATATTGCCAAAGCCGACCCGAACGAAGGAGCTACTCTGAATAATCTGGGTGTAATAGCATTGATTGAAGGTGATTTGGACACAGCCGAGCAGTATTTCGTCCGTGCCAAATCAGCCGGGATAGCAGAAGCGGAAACGAATCTACACGAAATTGCTAAACAAAGAAACTTCCCTGTAGAATAAGAAATACAAGCTTTTCTCCATACCTCAATAAATCGTTCCCAACTGCCGGATAAGTTCTTTCCCATGAAACTTATCCGGCAGTCCTATTTAGTGGTAGTTCATAAATGCTCGTCTTATGAATGAAAGAGTGTCAAATAGCAGTTTTATTCTCCTTTTTGCTAACCGCTGCCTATCAAAAAAATGAGAAATAACGCCATTCATAGCAACATTCAAAATGACGAACTCCCCTACAAGCCTTCCTGAAGGCATGAAATAGCCCTCGCTAAGATATGAAATAGCTATTCCCAACAGATTGGATTACTATATCCAGCAGATTGAATAGCTATATCCAACAGATTAAGTAACTATAACCAGCAAATGAAATGTCCACAGCCATCACATTCAACCTTTTTATGGCACAAAAGCACTATTAACATCAGCATTATTCCTCTATTTGTCCTGAACAGAAGAAGAGAATTGAAGTATCAAAAATGAATCAACATGCGCTATATGCTTTGTCATTTATAATCAATACAGAAGAAATGCATGCACCGCACACCATTAAACATGTTTTCATTGACAAAACGCAAAATTCCCGATCGAGCTACAGTCCGTTTTTTCCGGACCAACGCATCCATGAGTCGAAATCCAGCATTTAAAACGTCATAAAAAGACAAATAGTCAAATTGACACTTGGACATCCTTCAAAAACATACAGATCTTTTTAATTCTCTCAAATATCTCCGGTTTATCAACCAAGACAGCTTTCTCAAGATAGCATTATCATTTTGTCCCTACTATCCCAAATCTTCTCAAATGGATGAGAGTTAAAATCATCATCGACTTCTCAAGTACTCCAAATAAAAAAATCATATAATTTTCTTTGAAAAAAGATCGATTTTCGGAAGAAAAAGCAATAAGAATTTGCGTGAATTCACCCACCATACGGTGAGAATTAAGCCGCAAATCATTCATTTTTGATAAAAACACATACCATATTACCTCTTCCTATATTTTTGCAGAAAACATCCCACAATTTTGAGAAAAACGCCATCCAGCGAATCCGTTATTAGCCTCTATCTTTGCATCGTCAGGTTAAGACAAGGATATGCTGCTCCTTCAAAGAAACAGCTTCTCTCTTTTCTTCTTTAAATATGAGGAGTGCCTAGAGAAACAGAAATTGAAAAATAAACAAAACATAGTTATGAACAAAAAACAAACAAGAAACAATCCTTCAGAAAAAAGAAACACTCCACAGGAAGTCTCCTCCTTATAAGATAAGGATCTTCCAAATCCAAAAGAATCTCACACATGAACAGGGTCCCCACATTATTATTTAATAAACATGTATAATAATGACTCTCTCTCAAAAAAAGCAATCGAAAGATTGGATTTAAAAAAAAGGAAAGTACTCCTTATATAAAAGTACAAATTCAAAAACAAGAAAAATAAAATATTAATCAATTAAACTAATAAAATTATGAAACTTAGAAGTTTATTTTTAGCAAGTTTAGCTGCAATGGCAATGGTTTCTTGCAGTAATGAAGATGATCAGATCATTAATGTTCCAGAAGGTGAAACCGCTCAAATGAGAATTGCTTTGGCATTTCCTACCCCAACAAGAGCAGAGAATACAACTGAAGAAGTAGATGTTAGCAATCTTACTGTTGTGTTGGAATATGGTAATTTTAGAAAGGTAAAAACAATTAGTTCAGATAAATTCTCTAGAAATGGGCAAACAGTTACAGTTGAACCATTCGATGTTACAGCTGGAACAAATGTAAACATATATGCTTTTTTAAATTCAAATACAGAACTCAATGAAGCTCTTGAAAGTGGTGTTCTTGCAAATCTTCAGGTTGCATCAACTAGTTCTGCCTTAGATTATCTTGCAGATGGAATTGCCAAAAACAATTCATTCTTAATGAGCAACACCGATGGTAAAGCTATACAAAAAGCACTCATAGCAAATACTCTAAATGAAGCTATTATTCCAGTTGAACGCGTATGTGCAAAATTAACAGAAATGTCTCCTACCACTGCATTTGAAGTAACTCCTTCAGAAACAGTACCTGAATCAAAAAAATTGAATATTTCTTTGTTAAATCATACTTATATCAATTTAGTTAAGGACTCATATGTATTAGATAGAAATACAAGTGTTAACGATGCAAATTATGATAACTATTTGCAAAAATATGGTACCCTGAACTATGCTTGGAAACTTAATAAGGCAGAAGGTGTATCTACTTATTGCATGGAAAATAGAATAGCAGTTAACAATAATGATCCAATTCAAGTGGGAAGTACATGTATCATTTATGAAGCACAAGCTAGAATTGGTGAAGAAAATGCAGCAACTTTTTACGTATGGAATAATGAAATTTTCTTAAATCTTGTAGATTTAGCCAAAGAATATGGAGTAGCATCATTCGATTTGGAAGGAGCAACGACACCAGCTGAAATACAAGCTAAATTAAAGACTAAATATTACGTTGATATGTATATTGATGGAAAATGCTATTATATTCAACCGATAAAAACAGCTACTGGCAGCACTGAAATTATTAGAAATAATCTGTATAAATTAACTGTAACAGGTATTACTAAATTAGGTTATCCTACAACAGATATTCCAGATCCAGATCCAACACAATTAAAACTAACTGTAAATATCGCAGATTGGACTGTTAACGATTTCTCTTTTGAACTCTAATTGCATCACACATAAACAAACCCAAAACGGAAGGGAACGGAGGTTCCCTCCTTTTTCCCTTCCGTTTTTCCCTTAAGGATTCATCCCAAACAAAACATTTCCTTTCAAAGCAATAAAATATACAAGAAAGCATGAAACAATTATTCTCTAACATACAGAAAAGAGCAAGCAGATTACTGTTACTTACAGTATTAGCTGGTGCAATCGCATCTTGCGATTCTATCCTCGATTTTGAGGAAGGCGATTGCAGCATCAAATACCGGGTAAAGTTCAGGTATGACTATAACATGTATGGAGATGGCAAAGGATTAGATGCTTTCTCACAAGAAGTGAAATCGATCACGCTTTATTTCTTTGATGACGAAGGAAATTTCGTAGACCAGAGAACCCAAGAAGGTGCCCCATTAGCAGACGGCACTTACGCTATGGATGTAAATCTCGACCCTACAAAATATCATTTAGTAACTTGGGCAGGATTGGACAACGAATCGTTCGCTATCCCTTTGATGGTGCCCAACAGCTCAAAATTAGAAGACCTCGTTGTACTTACTCAACGCGACGCAGTAACGCGTAATGACGAAGGTAAATATATTGTTGATAAAGACCTCTCCCCTCTGTGGCACGGTGAAGCAATTGATGGAGAAAGCAAATTAGCTACGACAAAAGCAGCAGGCAGTAAAAGAGAAAAAATCACAACCATTGGACTTGTAAAAAATACAAATAACATACGCATCGTCATTGCACAAGTAAACCAAAATCCTAACACACGTATTCCCGCATCCAGAGCCATTAGCGATGATAAATTCACATATGCCATCTATGACACTAATGGAAAGATGAATTACGATAACACATTAATGGATGATAATCTACTGACTTACAAACCATTTATCACAGAAACATCTGAAATCAAGACACGTGCCATGAGTGCAGACCAAAACACAGAAGAAGAGTACCCGGCCGCTGTAGCAGAATTCAGTACAGCACGTCTTTTAGAAACTCAGAAGCCAATATTGAATATTGTCAATAAAGAGACCGGTAACAGCCTTCTTCCCAACGAATCACTCATCGGATATATAAGTCTATTGAAGCAACAGAACCAGATCCAAATGCCTTTGCAAGAATATCTTGACCGTGAGAATAATTTTGGAATGATTTTCTTCGTAGATGAAAATCTGACATTAATAAAAACAGTGATACAGATCAATGACTGGATCGTGAATATAAATGACTTCGAACTTTAAATAAGAAACAAAACAATGAGGCGATTAAAATTAACATATTATCTGTTGACACTTGTTTGCATCACGTTTACGTCTTGTATAAGCGAGGATATAATTAGCACATATCCCTCAGATAAAGAATCTGGTAAGACACAGATTCACTTAACAATGAAGCTATCAGAGACAGGAAATGTCAATGAGACATCAAGCCCCTATGATTTTTCATATGAAAGATATATCAATGATGTAAGCATTTATATTTTCAGTAAAGATGATAAATTCATTGAACAGATAAACAACCCGCAGATTACAGGTAATGATGGAGATGCAACTCGCACCATCTTTGGAATATTAGAAGAAGACTATTCAACCTATACTAATGGTATAGAGATCATAGTACTTACAAACCTAGCCAAAAGAGGAGTAACAGCACCTCAATTGGTAACTAATCAGACTAAAGAAGATTTATATAATGCATTAAAATTCGACTATGCCCTTAATTCATCTTGGCAATTCAGAGATTCTTCTAAAGAATATATTCCAATGTGGGGTATTAGCCAAATAGATGGAATATTACATACAGGCGTGAATAAGGGAAACTTAAGTTTATACCGCGCCATTGCCAGAGTAGATGTTATCTTTAATACCGATGGAGAAGGTTTTAGCCACTTCAATATAACTAATATAACCGTTGATCACTTTAACAATCAAGGTTTTTGTGCCCCTATGAATGGATTAGACACACCGTCTATTCCAAACGCCAGTCAAATTCGAACAAATGCATCATTTTTTCAACCTATACCTAGTAAAAAAATATATAGATTATACATACCAGAATATAATAATATAGATAAAGCAGATTCTGAAATTTCGAAAATAAAAATACTCGGCAACCTCACTACAACAAATGGTACCATTGTATATGGCAAAGAATATACAATAGAATTCAAGAATGGAAGTACCCAATTAGATATTCTTCGTAACAACTTATATAAATTTAATGTCACAAGTATAACAAATGAAGTAGCAGTGACTTCATCACTCAAATATGAGGTAGAAAAATGGGAATACATTACTGTAAACGTACCATCATTTAACTAATTAGCAAAGGAGGAATTACGTATGAAAAAGCAAAACAACATATTAGCATCTATAAAGCAATCATTCGGTTTTATCTTTATTACAATCTTACTTTTTTCATGTTTAGATGAAAAGGTCGTAAATAAGCTCGAAGTGGAAGAGGGTATACCTGTAGAAATAAATTTCAATTTATCATTACCAGCGATGAATCAAGTTGTGACCCGCGGATTACGTGATGAAGAAGAATTCCAGATAAATGACTTGTATTTACTAATTTTTGATTCTAATGGAAATATAAAAAAAGGAACTAAATTTTATGATATTAATGATTCCGAAATCAATAATCTTAATGGAAATAATGATAACCCCACTCATGGAACTATAAGTAAGATTCAAACGACTAGTGGGAAGAGTTATATTTTTGCTGCCGCAAATGTTAGCACAAACCAATTGGACGGGGAAGAAAATTTAAAAAAACAATTAGATAAAGTTAGTAATATTAACGAACTAAAGAAGATTACAGCAACTCTAAATTCAAAAACAGAAGCCGCACAAGTAGATCGCACACAAGCTTCATTGGTTATGTCCGGAGCATATAAAGGTACAGACAATTCTTCTATTGACGAAGAAGGCTTGTGTATCATACCCATAAAAAATAGCACATTAGACGGAACAATAATATTAGAACGTTTAGATTCACATATAACATTTAATATATCTTGGGGTGGAAAAGATTCCAAAGTAACTTCATTTGAATTAAAAGAATGGAAAGTCTATAATGTACCTGTTATATCTTATCTTTTTTCACAAGAGGAAGACGCAGTAAAACAGGATAATAAATATTATTCAGAGAGTGCAGCCGATCAAAAAGTAACGATATCAGATAAGTCCTGTTCTTTTGACTTTTATATGCTTGAAAATAGGAAATACGCACAACAATACGAAGGAGAAGAAATAAAAAATTATGCACAAAGAGAAGAAGAAATAAAAGAATCAGGAAAAAATACAGGCGAATATAAATATGTGCAAAAATATGCTACATTTGTTGAAATCAAAGCCAATATGGAGCTTGAAAGTAACACTACTGGAGGAAAGAAAGTTGCAGAAGTAACTTATGTAATTCATCTAGGTGGTGGAAATAATGATTATACAAATTTTCGTAGTGAACGTAATAAAAAGTATACATATATAATTCAGATTAATGATACAGAGGATATACGAGTAGAGGTAAAGGATGAAAACGAAAGACGTCCTGGAGTAGAAGGCGATGTAATAGATGCCCAAACTAAAGTATATACATTAGATGCTCACTACAATTGCTTCATTATAGGTTTGACAAAAAAAGATGCCCGGGAGTTAAGTTTTATGGTTAAAACACCTTTTTCAACAGTTACTCATGAGACTCTAGAATCGGAAAGACTATACGGTGATTACAAATGGATTAGATTTAAACGCAACTCACGTAACGCCTCTGGCAAACTAGAAAAATATCCGAGATATGGTGAAGGGCTTATAGATTTATTTAGTTTATCATCGGATATCATAAATCAATCAGGCAATGACAGCAAAACATTTTACTACACTGTATTTATTGATGAGTACTATTATACCAAGCCTCCAACGGGTCAAACATGGGATACCCCTTATTGGAAGCATTTTGTAAACAAAGAGAATAGATATGTAATGATACTTTTTACTCCTGATTATAGTAAGGATGGAGAAAGTAGCTATGCAGATGCTCGATATTTAATTACCCAAAGATCTATTCAGACTTATTACAGTTCTACTAGCTTTAATAGCACTCAATCAGCACTGGGTATGGAACATATAAACGAAACAGGAGTACCTTCAACATATAGCCCAGAAGCTCCTGACGGAGGCTGGAGTAAATCAAATGGATATTATAATATGTATTCATACATAAAAGACACAAAATGGAACGATTATACCACAATGACTACTCCTGCTATAGACCAATACACTTTTAGTATGAGTGAAAAAAATGCATGGGCTGCTTGTCTATCACGCAATAGAGACGAAAATAATAATGGAAAAATAGATCCGGAAGAAATAAAATGGTATTTACCTGCCACAAATCAATTAACCGGTATGTTTTTAGGAGCAGAAAGTTTAACAACTCCGTTATTTGATGCAGATGCTTATCCTGAAGGTACTGTTTCTTTAAATGGAGATACAAGATTTCATTATATGATGAGTGATAATCAGAAACTTTGGGGAGAAGAAGGATGTTCATTCGGAAGTAGAGGATATGCAGGTCAACCGCAGACATTAAGATGTGTCCGTAATTTAAATCTTGATATGAATTTGGATAACGCAGAAGAAAAAAATATTATAGTCGGTAATGTATTTACATACAATCCAACGACACATGTATTTAGCCTCAGCATAATGGATTCAAAAAATATACGTGGTAAAGTTTCGAGTGGTGAATTAGGGTTACATGATAATTTTAGTATAAGCAACAGACCATATAAAGGTTTTCAAATGGCAAAAGAATTTCATTCGGCAGAAGCAGGAAAGGGTACATGGCTAGAATTTGTAAACATTGGTAATGCACATTTAAGTAAATGTTCAACATATTGTGAAAAAGTAGATGAAAGCGATAAAGGTAAATGGAGAACTCCAAATCAAAGAGAATTTATGATAATGTATATACAAAATCCTGAATATGTATATAAAAATGGATATAGAGCTTACTCACGAACGGAGTGGAAATATAATGGCAACAGACATTTTGGATATAATGATGGTATATTATTTCTAGATCAATATAATTATAAATACGATATATCTTTAAGATGTGTCCGAGATGTTGATATAGATTCAAATGGCAGAATTATCGAATAAAAAAACTAATATATTATGGAAATGCTCGACATCTTATCTCGCGAATCAGAAAACACCTATCAGGTATATCT
This sequence comes from Jilunia laotingensis, assembly GCF_014385165.1. Lineage (NCBI taxonomy): Bacteria > Pseudomonadati > Bacteroidota > Bacteroidia > Bacteroidales > Bacteroidaceae > Jilunia > Jilunia laotingensis. The sequence continues at coordinate 397,052 of NZ_JACRTF010000001.1, forward strand.
GTATGAAGAAGAAGGCAAATGGTATGCCTATGAGCGATCAGCCCAACTCGTCAAACAACTGTTGAATGGGTTGGTGAAAATCAAACAGTTCATCAACGATACATACGATATCATTGTCGATCGCGTTGAAGTGGATCTGATGACTCTCATCGAGAAATGTCCGATCAGCCTGTGTTCTGATTCGGAAATGATAATAGAATGCCCAAAAGCATAAGTATTTTCAGAATCAATAGACAGAATTAAGATATCCCTTTTTATATTAAGAATATATTGTTTGTTTTGTTTGTGTTCCTCACCCCACTTACAAGTCCGTCTGAGAAGATAGAAGTAAGTGGGTGGGGACTTTTTTTTATTTCCTACAAATGATTTCTATACAAATATATTTGCTATACAAAAAAAATCGTATATTTGGAGGGTAAACAATTACAAACCATTAATACAGTAAGCTATGAGTAGTAATATTTTTCTAATCATCGCTCTTGTCACGACAGGCATTTTCCTCGTTCAATTCATCCTATCCATCTTCTTCGGGGATATAGATGCAGACACGGATGTTGACACGGACATCAGCAGTGTGGTATCTTTCAAAGGTCTGACGCATTTTGGCATCGGGTTCGGATGGTATATGTATCTGCAACAGACACCGGACGTAATGACTTACATCATCGGGATAGCCGTAGGGCTATTGTTCGTAATTGCAGTATGGTACCTTTATAAAAAGGCTTACCAATTGCAACAAGTGAATCGTGCTGAGAAAACGGACCAGTTGGTGGGACGCGAATGCACTATTTACTTCAACCGGGGTGAAGGGAAATACTCCGTACAGGTGAAACGAGACGGAGCAATGAGAGAGGTGGACGTGACATCCGAAACAGCTAAAAAGTACCAAACGGGCGACAAAGCTATCATATCTGCTTATAAAGAAGGAGTTCTTTACATAAATTGAGAATTGAAAAATAATTAATTAATAAACTCAGAAACAAGAGAAAACTATGACTCAGGAAATGATGATTATGGCTGCCATTCTGGTAGCAGTGATTCTACTTACATTTATCGGAATCCTTTCCCGCTATCGCAAATGTAAAAGTGACGAAGTATTAGTTGTTTATGGTAAGACGGGAGGCGATAAGAAATCCGCCAAACTTTACCACGGTGGAGCAGCATTCGTATGGCCTATCGTGCAAGGGTATGAATTCTTGTCGATGAAACCGATGCAGATCGATTGTAAGTTGACAGGGGCACTATCCGCACAAAATATCCGTGTAGATGTACCGACTACTATCACAGTCGCTATCAGCACAGATCCGGAAGTAATGCAAAATGCAGCGGAACGTATGCTGGGGCTGACCATGGACGACAAACAAAACCTGATTACGGATGTGGTTTACGGACAGATGCGTCTGGTCATTGCCGATATGACGATCGAAGAATTGAATTCGGACCGTGACAAGTTCCTGTCGAAGGTAAAAGATAATATTGATACGGAATTGCGTAAATTCGGTTTGTACCTGATGAATATTAACATCAGTGATATTCGCGATGCAGCCAACTATATCGTAAACTTAGGTAAAGAAGCTGAAAGTAAGGCGCAGAATGAGGCACAGGCTAACATTGAAGAACAAGAGAAACTGGGTGCCATCAAAATCGCCAACCAGATAAAGGAACGCGAAACGAAAGTAGCGGAAACCAGAAAAGACCAGGATATAGCCATTGCCGAAACCAAAAAGTTACAGGAAATCTCAGTGGCTAATGCAGATAAGGATCGTATCTCACAGGTAGCTTTGGCAAATGCCGAGAAAGAATCGCAGGTAGCTAAAGCGGAAGCAGACAAGAACATTCGTATCGAACAAGCAAATACCGAAAAAGAGAGCCGCATAGCTGAATTGAATTCGGATATGGAAATCAAACAGGCTGAAGCCGGAAAGAAGGCAGCCATCGGTCGGAATGAGGCACAAAAAGAGATTGCAAAATCGGATGCCGAACTTGCCGTAACGCAAGCGAATGCAGACAAGGAGGCCGGTGAAGCAGCCGCCAAATCGGAAGCAGCCGTTCAGACTGCCCGCGAAATTGCCCAGAAAGAGGTAGAAGAAGCCAAAGCACGTAAAGTGGAGTCTTCATTGAAAGCAGAAAAGATTGTTCCGGCAGAGGTAGCCCGCCAAGAAGCGATCTTACAGGCGGAAGCCGTAGCAGAAAAAATCACCCGCGAAGCTGAAGCACGCGCAAAAGCGACATTGGCACAGGCAGAAGCAGAGGCAAAAGCAATCCAAATGAAACTGGAAGCGGAAGCGGAAGGAAAGAAACGCTCGTTACTGGCCGAAGCGGAAGGTTTTGAAGCCATGGTACGTGCGGCAGAGTCCAATCCGGCCATTGCCATCCAATACAAGATGGTAGACCAGTGGAAAGAGATTGCCGGAGAACAGGTGAAGGCATTCGAACATATGAATTTAGGAAATATCACCGTATTCGACGGAGGAAACGGAAGTACAAGCAATTTCCTGAATACTTTGGTTAAGACGGTAGCACCCAGTTTGGGAGTACTCGATAAACTTCCGATTGGAGAGACAGTGAAGGGAATCATTCACCCGTCAGAAAAAGAAGAGGGAAAGAAAGAAGAAAAGAAAGAGGAGAAGAAGAAATAAAAATTAATTGTGCAGGTGACTGATGGAAACATTATTCACCTGCATTTTTATGCCTTTGATGCAAAAAGTATATCTTTGCAGCTACAAAACAAAAATATATTTTTATCCATGTACCGTTATCATTATCCAATCTGTTTATTCTTACTTATCGGACTCACCACCCTTGCAGGATGCAAGAAGAAAGACATGTCGCTCAAACTGAATGAGCCAAGAAATATAAAAGGAGTCATCAGCTACAAACGTTCGTTCGGTGATTTGAACGACATACATCTGAAGGTTGCCAAAAACACAGGCATCCAACCGTTAAATTCGCGTGAAGAAGCGGAACAGATGAAAGAGAAATTGGTACATATCGCCTCTAATGAGTATTATAGTGTAGACTCCCTGACACACTCCATCCCCTACCTTACTCCGCGCGCCAGCATGTTGCTCGACACTATCGGTGCCAACTTCCTCGATTCGCTTACAGCAAAAGGATTGAATCCTAACCAAGTTATAGTGACTTCCGTACTTCGCACGCAGGATGATGTAAAACGGTTGCGCAAGCGTAATGGAAATGCTTCCAAAAACTCTGCCCATTTCTATGGAACAACTTTCGACGTGAGTTGGAAACGTTTCAAGAAAATAGAGGATGAAGACGGAAGACCTTTACAAGATGTCAGCGCAGATACTCTGAAACTGGTATTGTCCGAAGTGTTGAGGGATTTGAAGAAGGCGGATAAATGCTATATCAAATATGAATTGAAACAAGGTTGCTTCCATATCACGGCAAGATGATGAAGTTGGAAAAATCTCGGGTAATTGCCTGAAACGCAATTACCCGATTACATCATCTTCTTTATTGAATGGATACAAGTTTCGTTGTCCAGTCTGCAAGATAAAGGGGAATATTTATCAAGTTACCGTCCTTTTTAAGATTATTCAATGAATACCTGACTTTGTATGCCGGCTTATAATTCAGATCATATACAGACAGACTTTTTCCTCCAAGCCGAGTATCCGATTTTACTTCAACAGGAACAATATTAACACCCATCTGGATAACAAAATCAACTTCCGCCTTGCCTACTGATGCCCAATAACGAGGCAATATTTCTAATTGACATACCAAAGACTGCAATACATAATTTTCTGCCAATGCACCTTTAAATTCTGTATAAGTCGCATTCCCTGACAGAACAACTTCCGCTGGCAAACCTGCCAACTCACGCAACAAACCTACGTCCGAAAGATATATCTTAAACGCGGAAAGATCATCATAACTTTTAAGCGGCAAAAATGGTTTCGAACAACAAAAAACGCGATAAATCAGTCCTGCATTTTCCAACCATAACAAAGCATCCTCGTAATCCCGCGCTCTCACCCCCGGTTTTACCATTTTATAAATAAACTTTCGGTTCTCTTTTGCTAACTGGCTCGGTATCGAATTCCATACGCTAATAATTCGTGGTATATCTTTCTTGTCCGCATGCTTAGAAAAGTCAAGTGAATATGCATCTAGAATAAAACGTTGTTCTCGTTTCACTGCCTCCATCCCCCTATTTTCCATAAATGCTTTCACAGCGGCAGGCATTCCACCCACAATAAGATATTGGCGATAGAATTCTGTCAGTTTATCCACCACAATCTGAGGAAGAGGTTCTATAACGGACAATTCTTCTACAAATTGGTATAACTTCTCGTCATTGACATTCAGAAATTCTTTAAAAGTCAATGGATATAGTTCCAGAAATTCAACCTTTCCTACCGGAAACGAATCCCCCTTGGATAATTCGCCCCCCAATAAAGAGCCAGCTGCAACAACTGTATATTCAGGCGCATCTTCACAGAAATATTTTAAGGCGTTCAGTGCTTTGTTACATTCTTGGATTTCATCAAAAACAATCAGAGTCTTATGGGGTAAGATAGGGTTATCCGTATGCAATTTTAGTTGCTGAACAATCCTTTCCGGATCTTTCGTATTATCAAATATTTCATTCAATGACTCATCTTTGTCAAAATTGAAACTTGCCACATGTTCAAAGTCCGTATGACCGAAATGTTCCAATATCCATGTCTTACCGGTCTGTCTGGCTCCCTTCAGGATTAGGGGTTTTCTATCCGGTCTCTCTTTCCAGCTTCTTAAATCCTCAATGATACTACGATACAATTCCATAACAAATCAATTTTATGTTCCTAAAAATGGCAAAAACGCACAAAATATGTTCCTATTTTTAGCAAAACGGACATAACAAAGAAAAGTATAGAAATGTAAATTGATTATCCATCTTGCAACTCTCGAAAACATTAGAAAGCAATCCACCAGCTTCAAGCAGATATACTTCCCAAATGCTCTAAAAAAGCAAACTTGCCTCTAAGGAAAGCTGACACCCTAAAATATTTAGGCAAGAACAAGCAAAGTATCCAAACCTTTCACTAAATTTGCGGATATTTTTCTTTAAAATGATTCAATGATAGAAAAAGTTATTGTTCTTGAGGATATTGATCCGGTGATTTTTTACGGTGTAAACAACGCCAATATACAATTAATTAAAGCTTTGTACCCCAAGCTACGTATCGTTGCCCGCGGAAATATAATCAAAGTACTGGGTGACGAGGAGGAGATGTGTGCTTTTGAAGAAAACATTGTGAAACTAGAGAAATATTGTGCCGACTATAATTCTCTGAAAGAAGAAGTTATCATCGATATCATCAAAGGAAATGCTCCCCAAGCAGAGAAAGCAGGAAACGTCATTGTCTTCAGTGTGACGGGAAAACCGATTATACCACGCAGCGAGAATCAATTGAAATTAGTGGAAGGTTTTGCCAAAAATGATATGGTATTCGCTATCGGTCCCGCCGGTTCGGGTAAAACATATACAGCAATCGCCTTGGCAGTACGAGCTTTGAAAAATAAGGAAATCAAAAAGATCATACTAAGCCGCCCCGCTGTAGAAGCCGGAGAAAAGCTAGGATTCCTGCCCGGTGACATGAAAGATAAAATCGACCCTTATCTGCAACCATTATATGATGCTCTGCAAGACATGATTCCTGCTGCCAAACTGAAAGAATATATGGAGCTGAACATCATACAGATTGCCCCGCTCGCTTTCATGCGCGGACGCACGCTGAATGATGCGGTAGTCATTCTTGACGAAGCACAGAATACAACCACCCAACAAATCAAGATGTTCCTCACCCGAATGGGCATGAACACTAAAATGATTGTAACCGGTGATATGACACAGATCGACCTGCCCTCTTCACAATCTTCGGGACTGGTACAGGCCATGCGTATACTAAAAGGAGTAAAAGGCATCAGTTTCGTAGAATTGAACAAAAAGGACATTGTACGCCATAAGTTGGTAGAACGCATTGTCGATGCTTATGAGAAATTCGATAAAGAACAAAAAGCCGAACGTGAAAAGCGTAAAGCAGAGGCAGAGGAAATACATAAAAACGGTAATTTGCAAATCGCTAAATAAATAACAAAATGAAAGCATTAACAAAAACTGATTTCAACTTTCCGGGACAAAAAAGCGTATATCACGGAAAAGTACGCGATGTATACAACATCAACGGTGAAAAACTTGTCATGGTAGCTACCGACCGTATTTCGGCCTTTGATGTAGTGCTGCCCGAAGGTATCCCCTACAAAGGACAAATGTTGAACCAGATTGCTGCAAAATTCCTTGATGCAACAACCGACATCTGCCCTAACTGGAAGCTGTCCACACCCGATCCGATGGTGACAGTAGGAGTACTTTGCGAAGGTTTCCCGGTTGAAATGATCGTACGTGGCTATCTCTGTGGAAGCGCATGGCGTGCTTATAAAAGTGGTGTCCGTGAAATCTGCGGTGTGAAATTGCCGGATGGTATGCGCGAGAACGAGAAATTCCCGGAACCGATTGTCACTCCGACTACAAAAGCAGAAATGGGACTTCATGACGAAGACATTTCTAAAGAGGAGATTCTGAAACAAGGGCTTGCTACCCCGGAAGAGTATGCCACCTTGGAGAAATATACGTTGGCTCTTTTTAAACGCGGAACAGAAATAGCAGCCAAACGCGGTTTGATCCTTGTAGACACAAAGTATGAATTCGGTAAACACGATGGCAAGATCTACCTGATGGACGAAATCCATACCCCGGACTCCAGCCGCTATTTCTATTCGGATGGATATCAGGAACGTTTCGAGAAAGGTGAACCCCAAAAACAGCTTTCAAAAGAATTTGTACGCGAATGGTTGATGGATAACGGATTCCAAGGAAAGGATGGACAGAAAGTTCCGGAAATGACACCTGAAATCGTACAAAGCATCAGCGACCGTTACATCGAACTATTTGAAAACATCACAGGAGAGAAATTCGTCAAGGAAGATACAAGCAACATTGCTGAACGTATCGAGAAAAATGTAGTTAAATCAATTAATAATGAATAATTAATAATGAAAAACGAAGAGAGGCACTAATCAATAAATAATTAATAATGAAAAACGAAGAGGAATGGATTAAAAGCAGCAGGTTAGGCGTTAAATACTTAATTATGTATCCTCTTTACCCGGCCAATTCCCTTCACTTTTCATTATTTTCTCATCATTATTCATCATTTGTCATGCTCCTCTTCGTTTTCAATTTTTCACTATTCATTATTAATTAATCAACTCCTCTCTCCTCGTTTTTAATTTTTAATTATTAATTATTAATTCACAACGTGCATTACCCACAAGAAAATATCAAGCCTTACGGCACGGACGGAAAGAAAAGTGAACAGGTAGAACAAATGTTCGACAATATTGCTCCTGCGTATGACATGCTGAATCATACCTTATCGTTGGGCATCGACAAAAGTTGGCGACACAAGGCGATCCGTTGGTTAAAACCTTTTCATCCGCAGCGTATTATGGATGTGGCAACCGGAACGGGGGATTTTGCAATTTTGGCCTACAAAATGTTGCAACCGGCTCAGTTGATCGGGACAGACATATCGGAAGGCATGATGAACGTGGGACGTGAAAAGGTAAAAAAGGAAGGTCTTTCGGACAAAATTTCATTTGCCCGAGAAGACTGCACCTCCCTCTCATTTGCTGACAACAGCTTTGACGCTATCACCGTGGCATTCGGCATTCGTAATTTTGAGGATTTGGATAAAGGACTCTCCGAAATGTGCCGAGTATTAACTCCCGGAGGACATCTGGTTATACTGGAATTGACTACACCCGACCGTTTTCCCATGAAGCAGATGTTTTACCTTTATTCGAAAATCGTCATACCTGTACTCGGCAAGCTATTTTCTAAAGACAACAGAGCCTATCGTTATTTGCCGCAGACCATACAGGCTTTTCCGCAAGGAGAAGTGATGAAGGACGTTATCTCGCGGGCAGGATTCAGCAAAGTGGAATTCCAAAGACTAACATTTGGCATCTGTACACTTTACACAGCAACCAAATAATCTTTCAAATCCCCTCTATTTATGGATAAATACGGTTTAATAGGCTATCCGTTAAAACACTCGTTTTCGATAGGTTACTTTAACGAGAAATTTCATTCGGAAGGCATTGATGCAGAGTATGTAAACTTTGAAATACCCAGCATTGAAGACTTCATGGAAGTAGTTGAAGAAAATCCGAATCTATGTGGTCTGAATGTAACAATTCCTTATAAAGAACAAGTCATCCCATTTTTAAACGCATTAGACCCGGACACAGCGAAAATTGGCGCTGTAAATGTTATCAAAATTATCCGTCAGGGAAAAGGAAAGGTAAAATTGATAGGTTACAATTCGGATATTATCGGATTTACCCAATCCATACAACCACTTTTACTACCTTCTCATAAAAAAGCCTTGATTTTGGGAACAGGGGGAGCATCTAAAGCGGTATATCACGGACTAAAGAATCTGGGAATCGAAAGTGTTTTCGTCTCGCGCACGCATAAACCGGGCATGTTGACATACGAGGAACTGACACCTGAAATCATGGCTGAACACACCGTGATCGTAAATTGCACTCCATTGGGAATGTACCCGAAGGTTGACTTCTGCCCTGATATTCCATATGAATACCTCACGCCAAACCATTTACTGTACGATTTGTTATACAATCCGAACGTGACGCTTTTCATGAAAAAAGGCGAAGAACGAGGTGCTATCACTAAGAACGGTTTGGAAATGCTTCTTTTACAAGCTTTTGCCGCTTGGGAAATTTGGAACAGGTAACATAGAATATGGGAAAAAGGACTAAAAAAGGATGGATTATCGGAGTAATTGTCATACTGGTGGTACTGACAGGCTGCACCATCGGCAGCAGTTATTATATGCTTAACTATTCACTGACCCCGAATGCCAAAATACGTGAAAAGGATGCGGACTCTTATCCGTATATGTACGCCAACTATCCATTCTTACGCCCTTGGGTAGATAGTCTGAACCAAGCCAAAGCACTGAAAGATACTTTTATTGTGAATCCCGAAGGGATACGGCTACATGCGTATTACATCGCTGCTCCACGACCCACGAAAAAGACAGCTGTCATCGTACACGGATATACCGATAATCCGATACGGATGTTCATGATCGGATACCTCTACAACCATGACCTGCAATTCAACACATTGCTGCCTGCACTTCAACATCAGGGAGAAAGTGGCGGACCGGCCATACAAATGGGATGGAAAGACAGGCTGGACGTAATGCAATGGATGCATGTAGCCAATCAAATCTACGGTGACAGCACTCAGATGGTGGTACACGGTATCTCGATGGGAGGAGCTACTACGATGATGGTTTCCGGTGAAGAACAACCGCATTTTGTCAAATGCTTTGTCGAAGATTGTGGATATACCAGTGTCTGGGATGAATTCTCACACGAATTGAAAACATCTTTTCACCTGCCGAAGTTCCCTTTGATGTATACCACCAGTTGGCTGTGTGAAAAGAAATACGGCTGGAACTTTAAAGAAGCCTCTTCACTGAAACAAGTGGAAAAAGCCAAACTTCCCATGTTCTTCATACACGGAGACAAAGATACCTATGTACCGACTTGGATGGTATATCCGCTTTATGAAGCTAAACCGGAACCGAAAGAACTTTGGATTGTTCCGGGAGCTACTCATGCCATGTCTTATAAAGATAATAAAGCAGAATACACGGAACGGGTAAAGAAATTCGTTGATAAATACATGGAGGAGTGAAAAGCAAAAGATGAAGATGGCTACTCATTATTAAAATGACAATTATGAAACAACTATATATCATACTGCTAACGGTTATCAGTCTCTCCGTACAAGCCCAAGAGAAAGTCTATACAGTGGACAATATTCCTAAGGTACATCTGCAGAATAAATTCAGATACGTTTGTAATCCAGCGGACATTCTCTCACAAGCTGCTTGCGACAGTATAGACAGGATGCTTTATCAACTGGAAGAAACAACAGGTATTGAAACCGTAGTGGCGGTTGTTCCCTCTATCGGGCAAGAAGATTGTTTTGACTTCTCACACCATCTACTTAATAAATGGGGAGTCGGAAAAAAAGACAAAAACAACGGATTGGTGATCTTATTAGTGACCGATCAACGTTGCATCCAGTTCTATACCGGATACGGTCTGGAAGGAGACCTCCCGGATGCAATCTGTAAAAGGATACAAATGAAATATATGATCCCTTATCTGAAAGTGGAGAACTGGAATGAAGGGATGGTAAACGGAGTGAGCGCTGTATGCAAGCGTTTGGATGGGTCGATGATAAACGATGATAAATCTTCAGGTGAAGGAGAAAACTCAGGCTTAATGATCATGTTAGCAATCATCGGCTTCATCGGTATAGCATCCGTCATCAGCATATTGGCAACAAGAGCAAGCAGACGTTGCCCGCAATGCGGGAAATACGAATTACAACGTAGCGGCAGCAAGTTGGTCTCCAAACGCAACGGTGTGAAAACAGAGGATGTCACCTATACCTGCCGTAATTGCGGCCATACAGTAGTTCGCAGGCAACAAACATATGACGATGACTATCACGGACGCAGAGGTGGCGGTGGCGGCCCCTTCATCGGTGGCTTCGGAGGAGGCAGTTTCGGAGGAGGCGGTGGCTTCAGCGGAGGTAGCTTCGGAGGCGGAATGGGCGGAGGAGGCGGAGCCGGTTCACGCTTCTAAATGTCGCTTTGGCATGCTCGAATAGCAAACAATAATACAAATATTAATTTTCAAATAACAATAAGGAATATGAAGAAATCAATCATCATTATTATTGCCGTAGTGGCAGTCATCGTAATATGGGCAGTAAGCATGTACAACGGTCTGGTCACAATGGATGAAAAGGTAAACGGCCAATGGGCGAATGTGGAAACGCAATACCAACGACGTGCCGATCTGATACCTAACTTGGTCAATACCGTCAAAGGATATGCCTCTCACGAAAAAGAGACGCTTGAAGGCGTAGTGGAGGCTCGTAGTAAAGCTACCCAGATTCAAGTAGACGCAAAAGATTTGACTCCGGAGAAATTGGCTGAGTATCAAAAAGCTCAAGGAGCTGTCACCTCAGCTTTGGGCAAGTTGCTTGCCATCACAGAAAACTACCCTGACCTGAAAGCAAACCAGAATTTCCTAGAACTCCAAAGCCAGCTGGAAGGAACAGAAAACCGCATCAATGTAGCCCGTAAAAACTTCAATGATGCCGCACAGGCATATAACACAGCTATTCGCCGTTTCCCTAAAAGCATCTTCGCCAGCATGTTCGGTTTCGAAAAGAAGACTTATTTTGAATCGGCTGAAGGTGCAGAAAAAGCTCCCGAAGTAAAATTCTAGGCAATTCCTTATCCTACAGTAAATGATAGTTTCTCCTTCCGAGGAGAGAAAATTGATTGTAGGGGGATACGTAGGATTTGCGTAAATCAAATTGGATTCAGATAACCAATCTCGCTTATAGTACCTCTAATAAATAGAGCCTCAGGCAAAAAAAAGTAAGCCTGAGGCTTATTTTTTTTAAACTACGGAAAAAAAGCAGTACTTTTGCAGACGTATACAAAACCCTATAACTCATGAGTAATCAACGATACATGATGCGTGGTGTAAGCGCATCAAAAGAAGATGTGCATAACGCCATCAAAAACATTGACAAAGGTATATTCCCCCAAGCATTCTGCAAAATCATTCCCGATATCCTCGGAGGAGATCCGGAATATTGTAACATCATGCATGCCGACGGTGCCGGGACTAAATCTTCTCTGGCTTATATGTACTGGAAAGAGACCGGTGATCTTTCCGTGTGGAAAGGTATCGCTCAGGACGCACTGATTATGAATATTGACGACCTTCTCTGTGTAGGTGCTGTAGACAACATTCTCGTATCATCCACCATAGGACGCAACAAGTTACTCATACCGGGTGAAGTCATCTCCGCCATTATCAACGGAACCGATGAATTGCTCGCTGAACTCCGTGAAATGGGTGTAGGTGTATACGCCACAGGAGGCGAAACGGCAGATGTGGGCGACTTGGTTCGCACCATCATTGTAGACAGTACCGTCACCTGCCGCATGAAACGTGCGGACGTGATCGATAACGCTAATATCCGCCCGGGAGATGTGATAGTCGGACTTGCGTCTTATGGTCAGGCTACTTACGAGAAAGAATATAACGGTGGCATGGGCAGCAACGGGTTAACCTCGGCCCGCCATGATGTATTTTCCAAATACCTAGCTGAAAAATATCCGGAAAGTTACGATGCAGCCGTTCCGGAAGACCTTGTCTATTCCGGCAAGCTGAAACTGACAGACGAAGTGGAAGGCTCTCCTATCAATGCAGGGAAACTGGTTCTCTCTCCTACCCGCACCTATGCACCGGTAGTTAAGAAACTGCTGGACGCGTTGCGCCCCGAAATCCATGGCATGGTACATTGTTCAGGTGGCGCACAAACGAAAGTGCTGCATTTCGTAGATAAAGTTCGTGTCATAAAAGATAATCTTTTCCCCGTTCCTCCACTATTTAAAACAATTCAGGAGCAAAGCGGCACCGAGTGGATCGAGATGTACAAGGTATTCAACATGGGGCATCGCTTGGAAGTTTATCTCTCCCCCGCACATGCAGCGGAAGTGATTGCCATCAGTGAATCATTCGGTATCCCTGCTCAAATTGTAGGACGCATCGAAGAGAGTGATAAAAAAGAATTGATTATCAAAAGCGAATTCGGAGAATTCACTTATTAAGCGAAAAGCGATGAGCGGAAAAGAGATTTTTCGCTCTTCACTAATTTATATATGAATAGTATACTAGAGAAATTAGACGGACTTGTAGCTCGTTTTGAGGAAGTATCCACCCTCATTACCGACCCGGCAGTGATTGCCGACCAAAAGCGTTATGTAAAACTGACCAAAGAATACAAAGACCTTGACGACTTGATGAAAGCTCGCAAGGAATACATGCAGACTTTGGCTAACATTGAGGAGGCAAAGGACATACTTGCCAATGAATCGGATGCCGACATGCGTGAGATGGCAAAGGAAGAGATGGATATAAGCCAGAACCGCTTACCTGAATTGGAAGAGGAAATCAAACTGCTGTTGGTTCCCACCGATCCGCAAGATAGCAAAAATGCCATTCTTGAGATTCGTGGCGGCACAGGCGGTGACGAAGCCGCCATTTTCGCTGGAGACCTTTTCCGCATGTATGCCAAATTCTGCGAATCGAAAGGTTGGAAGATGGAAGTATCGAGTGCCAATGAAGGAGCCGCCGGTGGTTATAAGGAAATAGTCTGTAGCATTACCGGAGACAATGTGTATGGAATCATGAAGTATGAATCGGGTGTACACCGCGTACAACGTGTGCCCGCCACAGAGACGCAAGGCCGCGTACATACTTCGGCCGCATCCGTAGCCGTCCTTCCGGAAGCTGAGGAATTTGACGTGGTTATCAACGAAGGAGAAATCAAATGGGATACTTTCCGAAGCGGTGGTGCAGGTGGTCAGAACGTAAATAAGGTTGAATCGGGAGTCCGTCTGCGCTATATCTGGAAGAATCCCAATACCGGTGTATCGGAAGAGATTCTGATCGAGTGTACCGAAACCCGTGACCAGCCGAAAAACAAAGAACGTGCCTTGTCCCGCTTACGTACCTTTATTTACGACAAGGAACATCAGAAATATATCGACGACATCGCCTCCAAACGCAAAACGATGGTATCCACGGGCGACCGTTCGGCAAAGATTCGTACTTACAACTATCCGCAAGGACGAATAACCGACCATCGCATTAACTATACCATCTACAACCTGGCTGCTTTTATGGATGGAGACATCCAGGAATGCATCGACAAGTTGACAGTAGCAGAGAATGCAGAACGTTTAAAAGAGAGCGAGCTGTAGTGATTCGCATTTTGCAATAAATGAGTGAAACAGTAAATCCGAAAGTATAAAGACAATAACAAATATCAATATGAATAAGCAAGATTTATTTGAAAATATCAAACGTAAGAAATCTTTTCTTTGCGTTGGTCTCGACACTGATATAAAGAAAATACCGGAACATCTTCTCAATGAAGCTGATCCCATCTTTGCCTTCAACAAAGCAATCATCGATGCAACAGCCGATCTCTGTATCGCATACAAGCCTAATCTGGCTTTTTATGAAAGCATGGGCGTAAAAGGTTGGATCGCTTTCGAAAAGACAGTGAAATACATCAAAGACAACTATCCGGATCAGTTCATCATCGCCGATGCAAAGCGTGGAGACATCGGCAATACATCCGCGATGTACGCCCGCAGCTTTTTTGAGGAGATGGACATCGACTCTGTAACCGTGGCTCCTTACATGGGAGAAGACAGCGTGACTCCTTTTCTTACCTACGATGGAAAATGGGTAATCCTCCTGGCACTGACCAGTAACAAAGGCTCACATGATTTCCAGCTGACTGAGGATGCGAACGGGGAACGCTTGTTCGAAAAAGTGCTGCGCAAATCTCAAGAATGGGCAAGCGATGACCAGATGATGTACGTAGTAGGTGCCACCCAAGGACGTGCCTTTGAAGATATCCGTAAAATTGTTCCGAACCACTTCCTGCTCGTTCCGGGCATCGGCGCACAAGGAGGTTCCCTCGAAGAAGTATGTAAATATGGCATGAATAGCACTTGCGGATTAATTGTAAACTCTTCACGTGGAATCATCTATGCCGACAAAACTGAAAACTTTGCCCAGGCAGCCAGAAAAGCCGCTCAAGAAGTACAAGTTCAGATGGCAGAACAGTTGAAGTCAGTGATTAACGATTAGTGATAAGTGACATACGAAAGAAAGATAATCAACGATCCGGTATTCGGATTTATCAACATACCCAAAGGATTGCTGTATGACATCATACGGCATCCCCTTTTGCAACGTTTGACACGCATCAAGCAGGTGGGGCTCTCGTCCGTAGTCTACCCCGGTGCCCAACATACCCGTTTTCAACACTCTTTGGGTGCTTTTTATCTGATGAGCGAAGCCATCACGCAGCTGGCAAGTAAAGGAAATTTCATCTTCGACAGCGAAGCGGAAGCGGTACAGGCCGCCATCTTGCTTCATGACATCGGCCACGGTCCATTTTCACATGTACTGGAAGATACGATTGTAAAAGGCATAACCCATGAAGAAATCTCGCTCATGTTAATGGAACGCATGAATAAAGAGATGAACGGACAGCTCAGCCTCGCCATCCAAATATTCAAAGACGAATACCCCAAACGTTTTCTTCATCAATTAGTCAGCGGACAGCTCGACATGGATCGTCTCGACTACCTGCGTCGCGACAGCTTCTATACCGGTGTATCGGAAGGTAACATCGGATCTGCCCGAATCATCAAAATGCTTGATGTAGCAGATGACCATCTCGTGATTGAATCCAAAGGCATTTATTCCATAGAAAACTTTCTTACTGCCCGGCGTCTGATGTACTGGCAGGTCTATCTGCATAAAACTTCGGTAGCCTACGAACGAATGCTCATCAGCACCCTGCTACGTGCTAAAGAACTGGCAAGCCGGGGAGTGGAATTATTTGCTTCACCCGCATTGCGTTTCTTTCTTTACAACAATATCGAGCCGGAAGAATTCCGTAATAATCCGGAATGCATCGAGAACTTCGTCCAACTGGATGACAACGATGTCTGGACAGCCCTCAAAGTCTGGTGCAACCACCCGGACAAGGTACTTTCCACACTCAGCACGGGAATGATCAACCGCAACATATTCAAAGTGGAAATCTCATCGGAGCCCTTTAGTGAAGAAAGAATAAACGAATTAACTTTGCAAATAAGCCAGCAGTTAGACATAACACTTTCCGAAGCGAGCTATTTTGTTTCTACCCCCAGCATCGAAAAAAACATGTATGACCCGGCAGACGACAGTATAGACATTATTTATAAGGACGGCACCATCAAAAACATAGCCGAAGCATCGGACATGCTCAATATATCACTGCTATCCAAAAAGGTGAAAAAATACTATATCTGCTATCACCGTTTGCATAAGCAGACATAAAATATTCAGTAAAGAGTAAGGAAATATAAAAAAAAAGTCCGTTATTTGTGCTTTGATAGAGTTATACCCTCTTTCAGACTGTTTAGAAACGGAAAAATCATATAATAACAGAGTAAAAAACATGGAGTTCTCGGCTAAGCAAATTGCAGCATTTATCCAGGGGGAGATTATAGGAGACGAAAACGCAACCGTCCATACATTCGCTAAAATAGAAGAAGGAATACCCGGAGCGATTTCATTCCTTTCTAATCCGAAATATACGCCTTATATATATGAAACTCAATCCAGCATCGTACTGGTAAATAAAGATTTCAAACCGGAACGTGAGGTAAAAGCCACTTTGATTAAAGTGGAGAATGCCTATGAAAGTCTGGCCAAACTGCTCAATCTTTACGAGATGAGCAAACCTAAAAAGCAAGGTATCGACTCACTGGCATTTGTTTCCCCAAGTGCCACAATCGGTGAAAATGTATACATAGGTGCATTTGCTTATATCGGTGAAAACGCTGTCGTAGGCGACAACACGCTTATTTATCCCCATACTTATATAGGTGACAATGTGAAAATAGGCTCTGCCTGCCTGCTTTATTCCAACGTAAACATCTACCATGATTGTCGTATTGGTAACGAATGCATCATACACTCAGGTGCGGTAATCGGTGCCGACGGCTTTGGCTTTGCACCCACTCCGCAAGGATATGAAAAGATTCCCCAAATAGGGATTGTCATTCTGGAAGACAAAGTGGACATAGGAGCCAATACGTGTGTAGACCGTGCCACAATGGGCGCAACAATCGTTCATAGCGGCACCAAAATAGATAATCTGGTACAAATAGCCCATAATGACGAAATAGGCTCTCATACCGTTATGGCCGCACAGGTGGGTATTGCCGGTTCGACCAAAGTAGGCGAATGGTGCATGTTTGGCGGACAAGTCGGCATTGCCGGACATCTTCATATCGGTGATAAGGTAAACATTGGCGCGCAATCGGGCGTTCCCGGCAACATTAAAGCTGGTAAGCAACTGATAGGCACCCCTCCTATGGAAATAAAGCCTTATTTCAAATCTGCCACTGTCTATCGCAAACTTCCTGAAATGTATTTCGAGATGGAAGCCATGCGCAAAGAACTGGCAGAACTAAAAGAGAAAATTAATAAAATAAATAAGTAACCAATGCTGAAACAAAAAACTCTAAAGAATAGCTTTTCACTGAGAGGAAAAGGTCTTCACACTGGTCTTGACCTTACTGTCACATTCAATCCGGCCCCCGAAAACCACGGATACAAGATACAGCGTATCGATTTGGAAGGACAACCCATCATCGATGCCGTAGCTGATAATGTGACAGAAACAACACGTGGTACTGTCCTGTCAAAGAACGGTGCAAAAGTAAGCACAGTAGAACATGGAATGGCAGCACTTTATGCCTTAGGCATCGATAACTGCCTCATTCAGGTAAATGGTCCTGAATTTCCCATACTGGATGGCAGTGCGCAATATTACGTACAAGAAATAGAGAAGGTCGGTACTGAAGAGCAAAATGCCGTAAAAGACTTTTATATCATTAAATCGAAAATAGAATTTCGCGACGAAGAGACTGGATCATCCATCATCGTATTGCCGGATGAAAACTTCAGCTTGAATGTGTTGGTATCTTACGACTCTTCTATCATACCCAACCAATTCGCTACGCTGGAAGATATGGGCAAATTCAAAGATGAAGTAGCCGCCAGCCGAACCTTTGTATTCGTACGTGAAATAGAACCACTGCTCTCTGCCGGATTGATCAAAGGAGGTGACCTTGACAATGCTATCGTCATTTACGAACGCAAAATGTCACAGGAGAACTACGATAAACTGGCTGATGTAATGGGCGTTCCTCACATGGATGCCAACCAATTGGGTTACATCAACCACAAACCGTTGGTTTGGCCGAATGAATGTGCCCGCCACAAACTTCTGGACGTAATCGGAGATCTTGCCTTAATTGGCAAACCGATCAAAGGACGTATCATTGCTACACGCCCGGGACACACCATTAATAACAAGTTTGCCCGTCAGATGCGTAAGGAAATCCGTTTACATGAAATTCAGGCTCCGATATATAACTGCAATGAAGCACCGATCATGGATGTTAATCGCATTCGTGAGTTGCTTCCTCACCGTTATCCATTCCAACTGGTGGACAAAGTGATCGAGATCGGTGCCAATTATATTGTAGGCATAAAAAATGTCACTTCCAACGAACCTTACTTTCAAGGACATTTCCCCGATGAACCGGTGATGCCGGGAGTACTTCAAGTAGAAGCCATGGCGCAAGTAGGCGGTCTGTTGGTACTTAATTCGGTTGATGAACCGGAACGTTATTCTACTTATTTCATGAAGATTGACGGTGTGAAATTCCGCCAGAAGGTCGTACCGGGAGATACACTCATTTTCCGTGTAGAGATGATGGCACCGATCCGCCGGGGAATCTCTACCATGAAAGGATATGTGTTCGTAGGCGAAAAAGTAGTATGTGAAGCTGAATTCATGGCTCAAATAGTAAAAAACAAATAAATCAATTATGATAAGTCCCTTAGCGTACATCCATCCCGAAGCCCAAATCGGGGAAAACGTAGAGATTGGTCCTTTCGTTTACATCGACAAGAATGTAGTGATCGGCGATAATAACAAGATCATGCCTAACGCAAATATCTTGTATGGTTCAAGGATCGGTAACGGAAATACCATTTTTCCGGGTGCCGTTATAGGAGCCATCCCACAAGATCTTAAATTCCGCGGTGAAGAAAGCACAGCCGAAATAGGCGATAACAACCTTATCCGCGAGAATGTAACGATCAATCGAGGCACGGCAGCCAAAGGCAGAACGATCGTCGGCAACAATAACCTTTTGATGGAGAGTGTACATGTGGCTCACGATGCTTTAATCGGCAACGGCTGTATCATCGGCAACTCTACCAAAATGGCAGGAGAGATTATTATCGATGACAATGCCATTATCAGTGCCAATGTGTTAATGCATCAATTTTGCCGTGTAGGAGGATACGTGATGATTCAAGGCGGAAGCCGTTTCAGCAAAGATATCCCACCTTATATAATAGCCGGACGCGAACCGATCACATACAGCGGAATCAATATTATCGGCCTTCGCCGCCGGGGATTCAGTAACGAAGTAATTGAGAATATACACAATGCTTATCGCATCATTTACCAAAGTGGATTAAATATCTCGGACGCACTGGTGAAGGTGGAAACTGAAGTAGCGATGAGTCCTGAAATCGAGTATATTATTAGTTTTATTCGTAACTCTGAACGAGGTATTATTAAGTAAACTATAACTCTAAAACATTATGATATTCAGATTTACCATTATATCTGATGAAGTGGACGATTTCGTCAGAGAAATACAGGTTGATCCCGATGCAACCTTTTTCGACTTACATGAGGCCATACTGAAATCGACGGGTTACTCAAATGACCAAATGACATCATTCTTCATCTGTGACGATGACTGGGAAAAAGAAAAGGAAATCACGTTGGAGGAGATGGATGATAATCCTGAAATGGACAGTTGGGTAATGAAAGATACTATGCTCAGCGAACTGATCGAAGACGAAAAGCAGAAAATGCTCTATGTATTTGATTACATGACGGAACGCTGCTTCTTTATCGAACTCACCGAAATCATCACCGGTAAAGATATGAAAGGTGCCAAATGTACCAAAAAATCAGGAGAAGCTCCCAAGCAGTCAATTGATTTCGAAGAAATGGCTGCAACAGGTGGTTCGCTCGACCTGGATGAGAATTTCTACGGTGATCAAGACTTCGACTTGGAAGACTTTGATGCCGATGGATTTGATTTGGGTGGAGGAAATGGCACCGATGCCTCAGGATTTGAAGAAGAAAAATATTAAAAAGGAAAAATGAAGAATTAAGAATGAAGAATGATAAGCTAAGTGCAATAAATAAGAATATGGAACTCACTTATTATTCTTCATTCTTGAATCCAATCTTATCTCTTAATTTTTCACTCTTAGTTCTCCTTGCTTAATTCTTCACTCTTAATTCTTAATCCCCCAAATGTCTGCCCTTATTGTCCTTATAGGTCCTACCGGAGTTGGAAAAACAGAACTTAGCCTACGGATTGCAGAATATTTCCGTACAAGTATCGTTTCAGCCGATTCCAGACAACTCTATGCCGATCTTAAAATAGGAACTGCGGCTCCTACTCCTGAGCAGTTAAATCGCGTACCACATCATCTGGTAGGTACACTGAAGCTCACAGATTATTACAGTGCAGCCCGCTACGAAGAAGAAGCACTCGGTATCATTGAAAAACTGTTTGAACAACATGAAACAGTCGTCCTTACGGGAGGTTCGATGATGTATATCGATGCTATATGCAAAGGGATCGATAATATCCCTACGATAGATGCCGAAACTCGGGAAATGATGCTGCAAAGATATGAATCGGAAGGTTTGGAAACACTTTGCTCGGAACTTAAACTATTAGATCCGGAATATTACAAAATAGTAGATTTAAAAAATCCAAAGCGTGTCATTCATGCACTTGAAATTTGCTACATGACGGGAAAAACATACACTTCATTCCGCACGCAGAAAAAGAAAGATCGATCTTTCCATATTATCAAAATAGGGCTAACACGTGATCGGAATGAGCTTTATGAGCGTATCAATCATCGTGTGGACGTAATGATGGATGAAGGACTTCTTGAAGAAGCAAGAGCTGTTTATCCTTACCGAACACTTAATTCGCTTAATACCGTTGGTTACAAAGAACTGTTCAATTACCTGGACGGAAGCTGGGAACTGCCATTCGCTATTGAAAAGATCAAGCAAAATTCACGTATTTATTCTCGCAAACAGATGACATGGTTCAAGCGAGATGAAGAAATACACTGGTTTCATCCGGATCAGGAAACAGAAATTATCGAGTATTGTAAAGAACAGTTAAGCTCCATCAAAACAGCATGAAAATATTCATCTTGATCATAACATCTGTCCTGACCTTTTCATTATCCGCACAAACGGAAGATATCTTAAAGAAGAAGACAAACAGCAACAAATCGTCCATTTGGAATGACCTAGCTGAATATTACGTAAAACAGAGAGACAGTATCGGTCTAAATACAGCAGCAAACAAGGCTCTAGAATTAGCACTCAAAGAAAAGGACTTAGAAGAACAGGGAAAAGCATTCATGCACATCGCCCAACTTGAACGCATATGCTCCGGAAGATATACGGAATCCTATCTGAACTTATTGAAGAGAGCCTCTGATCTATTGCTACAACAAAAGAGTAAATATGCGGCCCACTGTCTGCAAAGTATCAGTCAAAAATACAATACTTCGGGTGAATACGACAAAGCACTGGACTATTTATTTCAGGCAGAAAAAGAAGGTTTAGACAATAGTCCGGAAGATTTGGGAAGTATTTATTGTGACATAGGGTATGCATATCTCTATAAAGGAGTTCCGGACTCAGCTCGCATTTATACAGAAAAAGCACTTCAATATGCTACAAATAATAAAGATACTCTTTCACTTACGGTAAGTTATAGTCTTTTGGGTATTATCAACAGACGTGAAAACAACTATTCCATGGCACTGAAATATTATCTGAAATGTGCCGACCTATACGAACAGCAAAAAGAATGGAGACGCTTAAGTACAACATGGTGTAATATTGCCGTACTCTATACCGATTGGGAAAAATATGCCCAAGCTATCGAATTCGCTGACAGAGCCATCGAAATAATAAAAAGACATCAATTATCGGAAAAAGAATTGAGCCGGGCATTGCTGATTTCAGGGCCTCCTTTGGTTAGTACCAAACAAACAGACAAAGCGATTGAAAACTATAAGTCAGCACTTCCGAATTTGAACAATTCTTATCAGAGACGTTCTTGTTTATTCGGTCTCGTAAAAGCCTATTATGAACTGAACATACAAGACTCCGTTAATAATTACATGCAGCAACTTGAATCTGAGTTTGTACGATCAAAAGCCACTTATACGGACAGTTATTACATTTTTAAAGGGTTAATCGCCTTGCGTCATCGACAATTTGATAAAGCCATCGAATATTATGAGAAAAGTATAGAACTGCGGAAACATAACAAGAACGGTATCGTACAACGCACCGCAATTGATACGTACCTCAACTTATCGGAGGCCTATAAAATGGGACCTCACGACTATAAAAAGGCTCTTTACTATAAAGACATAGCCTTCAAATTACAAGATTCCATCTATCAGCAAAAACACAATGAAATGATGTCGGAATATTATGTACAGTTCGAAACAGCTAATAAGGAACTGGAAATTAACCGTTTGCAGATAAAGCATCAGGAAGAACGGTACCAATCACTCTTAATTATCAGTATTTCGGGAATTCTCATTGTTGCCTTAAGCATTGCATGGTTATATAACAGAATTATCCGTTTGAAAAAAGAAAAAGAAACTACCCTATTGTCTCAACGCATAGACCAAAAAGAAAAAGATTTTCTGAATTTGCAACAAGAAACAGAACAACGCCTCACACGCAAATACATTGACGGTCTCGAGACAGAAAGAAAACGGCTGGCTACGGAGTTGCACGATGATATTTGTAATAGCATGATGGCACTTGAACTGAATATAAACGAAGAACGAAAAAACCAACAAATTGATATACCTTATTTTATAAAAAGACTCTCAGAAATCCGTAATCGTGTACGTAATGTCTCACACGAATTAATGCCCCCCTCATTTCAATATGCGACTATCGATGAAATGCTGACTGATTTTATAACCCATCTCAATCTCCCACCGGAAATAAAAGCTGAATACAAATCAACGCCTCATGTTCATTGGGAAAATATCCCTTCCAAAATAGGATTCGAGCTTTACAGAATAGTCCAAGAATCAACCAGCAATGCACTGAAATATGCTTTCCCCAGTAAAATCACGGTGGAATTAAAATTAGAAAACAATAATCTGTCGGTCAGCATTGAAGATGATGGAATAGGATTTGACACTAATAAAAAAAACAAAGGAATAGGTATACAGACCATCGCCCAACGAATACAATCCATCAACGGAACGTTTTCATTAATATCCCGTCCCAACGAAGGAACTAAAATTAGAGTAGACATCAGATTAAAAAATAGGCACAAATCGTAAAATAGACATGAAACCGGAAAAAGTATTTAACTATGGATACATCACAGATTTTCATTTTCGTCCTGTTCCGGTTTTACATTTTTAGACTTCTTCATCCGCCCGCTCTTTTTCAAGGCTTCAGCTATAATCCACTGAAGCTGACCGTTCGTACTGCGGAATTCGTCGGCTGCCCATTTTTCTATTGCATCCATCGTTTCAGCATCTACACGCAGAACAAAACTCTTGATTGAAGATTCTTTTTTAGCCACAATCCTATTTCCCTTTATTTAACTTTCTAATAATTCATCAATAAAACCAGTAATATCCATTAATATACAATTCGGCATAACACTGATATTCATACACAATTGGCACCGGCATTCCATTATCCTCCTATAATGATGATTCATTTTAGGATATATTTTTGGTTCATGCATCCGGGTATGGTTATCGTAACATAAAACGGCAACTTCTTGTTCAACTATTCCCATGCAAGGCAATGAAAAGATTCATAAAATCCGGCACTTTCACTATAGTCGTTAGAACCGCAACTATATATCAAAGCAAAGAAAGCAAAACAGCCTATTTAAATCTCCCTCAGATTTCTCTTGATAAGAGTTATTTTTAAGGCTATTCACCTACTTTCACGAAAAGCAATAACGTGCCTACAAATAAAGCCTATCGTTTAATGATTCAGCGTTCCCGCATTTATAACTGGCTGTGCAGCTTCATCAGCACAAAGCACTACAAGTAAATTGCTTACCATGGCTGCTTTCTTTTCTTCGTCCAGTTCAACAATCTCTTCCTCTGAAAGTTTATGAAGAGCCATTTTCACCATTGATACAGCACCTTCAACGATCTTCTCACGTGCTGTAATTATGGCAGAGGCTTGTTGCCGACGAAGCATAACCGCTGCAATTTCAGGAGCATAAGCAAGATAATTGATCCGAGCCTCCACTACTTCCATTCCTGCCATGGCAAGTCGTTCATTCAGCTTTTGTTCCAACTGCTCATTGACTTCATCGCCACCCGACCGTAAAGTCAATTCATCGTCATTCGCTTCGCTATTATCATAGGCATATTGCCCGGCAACCTGGCGAAGTGCAGCATCACTCTGTATCTTCACAAAATTTTCGAAGGCATTCATCCGATTGGCCACGGCATTACCGACAGAAACTTGATTATTATTGCCTGAAGTTCCTGCGGACATTGCCATAGTTTGAGAATCGATCTCAAACATAGCTTTATATGTATCTTTCAGTTTCCATACCAATACAAGTCCGATAAGGATAGGATTACCTATTTTATCATTTACCTTAATAGGTTCTACATCCAGATTACGCGCACGGAGTGAAAGTTTTTTTGCATCCATAAAAGGATTGAACCAAAAGAATCCTGTCTTTCTGAACGTACCTTTATACTTACCGAAGAAAACCATTGCACGGGCTTCATTCGGTTCCAGTTGATTGAACCCCGGTAAAATAAGAAATGAGATGATTATTCCTAAAACCCCAATAGCAATCGATAAACCGCTTGACGGCTCAATGATAAAGAATGAAGCTATGCTTCCTCCCAACAGAACAAAGAAAATGAATAGCATTACAAAACCATTCATTTTAAAACCGGTGAAAAGAGTTTCTTTTGTTTCCATAAGCACATTAATTAATAATATCATTTTGATATCACAAATATATCATTAATTATTAAAGAATAGCAAAGAAGAAGATGATAGTTTAACAATTATTACAATAGCCTGTTGATGCATTGTTTGCGTGTCCAATAACAAATACCCCCTAAAAGGTAAAGTAAAAAAGACATAAAAAGGCCGGAAGAATAATCCTTCCGACCTTGATAGAATCCGGTTCACCTCTTAGAACGGAGGGAATTATCCGGAACCAAGCTAAATTTATAAAAAACAATCTTTATCTGTTGTTTTACATTATCTAATCATGACTTTATGAGTCTCTACCTTACTGCCAGATACTACACGCAAGAAGTAAAGACCAGACGGTTGACCAGAAACCTGAATTGTGCCTTCTGTCGTTTCTAATATAATACGACCTTCGCTAGTGAGCAGTTGTAACTTATCAAACACACCTTCAACGTAGATGTAGTCATCGGCAGGATTAGGATACACTTTAATTATGGTTACAGCGTCATTCTCTTGAATTCCCGATATGACACCGACACAATATTGCGCTGAAACTTCCGATACATCGCCATTTTGATAATAAGCAATCACTTCATAACAACCATTATCAACCGGATCTTCATCTGTAAACTTCAGATATGGACCATATATCAAGCCTTCATTGATCTGTACGCCATTACGGTAAACACAATAGCCAGCTAATGTCTCATCCAAAGACGGACTATCGGTTATAACCTCTTCATCGCTCACATTAGCACGTAACGGCCAGTTGCAATACCCCCACTCTTCTTGCCCAGGTACAGTGGCATAAAAATCAGAAAGTTTCTTCCAGGTCTTGCCGTCATCTTCTGAATAAAGATCGCTCTTTCCAGGTACGAATAAATCAGAACACTGGTAATATACCGGTGTACTCTGCGGATTGTAGTCGAATATCTTCATCGCAATTTTCAACTTCTTATTTGCATCTATCTTCACTGCATGATTAAGCTTGACCGTGAAAGTATAACCATTGATAATCTGATCACTAATTTCTTGTTCCGATATCACCTTATCATCTTCATAGATCAGAATAGAAGCGCGAGTTTGCTTAACCTCATCAGAAAGATACTCATACAAGAATGTCGTTACGGAAGTTATATATTTACCATCATACATCTTCAGTTGGTCAGGATCGAAAGCATTAGCTATAATAAGTGGGATTCCCTCGCTGTCGCCAAAACTAACTTCATAAAGAGCAGTTGAATTTTCAAGATAACTAAGTTCATAAGCATTGAACGTATTTTGCCATTGCAGATTCACCTTCCCATTGGATATTGTCCCTGTAAGTCCTTCAGGAGCAGGTTTTTCGGTTATAGAACCCACTTTAAACGTATCAATATACCAAAGTAATTCAGCCACGGCTTTTCCGTGAGTCCTCCATCTGAGTTTAAATTGTTTATGAGCAGCCAGTTTGGTTATGTCGATCTGCTCATAGTTCCAAGACCCAGCCACGACTTTATCTGCCGGATAATCCCGAACTGCCACCCAATTAACATCATCCGTAGAGAATTCAAGGCTCAATGAATCAAGGGTAAGATCCCAATCATCACGATTGGCATACATCAGTTTTTTGGAAAAAGAAACATAAACGCGATCAAGTTCGGTAGCATCCATAAAACGTGAGGTCAGGGTGGCAGAATAAGGTTCGTCTGTCATAACAATGGCAGTCAATGAAGCCGTCTCATTGGCAGGATCTCCCGAAGTACGATTTTGCCATTTCAGATCGTGCCTTGGATTACCCAATAACAGTTCATTGGTCCATCCGTTTTCAGTAAAATCAGGTGAATCAAAATTATCAAAGAGAGGTAAAGCAAAAGAATTGACCACGCCAATTTCAACACCTATCGATTTAGGAGACTCGTAGACTTTTCCATTGGTTGCTACGTATTCGCCTACAACAGAATAAGTATGCAACCCGGTAGAAACACCCTGCTGTACATATTGAATACGGGATGCGTCAGCAGCCTGCGAAGCATCTACGTTACCCAAATATTCATCATCACAATAAACCTTATATGATTTCAGTATAAATCCGGTTGGAATATTAATTGCTTTATCCCAAGAAACAGTAACCTCTTTCAACTTACTGTTTACTGCTCTCACATTAGGCACATAATCGGGTAAAGTAATCCTATCTGAAGATGTACGTAAAATCCAACTCTCTTCACCATTTGTACCGAATATAATAGTACCGTCTGCCGAAATAGATTGTGGATTGGAAGTGATTTTATCACTAAAATTAAATGAGAATGGGATATTTACGCCTTGAGCATATGTTTGAATTAGATATTCAAAATCAGTACATTTATTGTCTTTATATGAGAACCAGAACGGACGAGTATATGTGCCAGAAAAATAATTGCCATAGCCAAATGCACCTACCACATCACCTTGATCGGATATAGTATTAACTGATAGACCGGTAGCATCCGGATAGCCATCCAATTTCACATACTTCCGATCTTTCATACTATATATACACGGAATCATGTTATTAAGAGTAAACAAAACATATTGCCCATTAGGACTTATCTTATATCCGTAATTAAAACCAAACTCATCCTCGTAACTCGCATCTTCTTCGGTCAACTCTATCTGCAAACACTCTGTGGGTGATGTCCAAATAACAGGCATTGCCCTAAGATGGTAAGCAGCATATCCTACGGCCAGTTTTCCATCAGCAGAAACACTCCCAATTTGTCCGCCTTGAGAACCTTCAGGAAGCGCATAGCGTTGATAGTCCCATGCTTGTGTCGATTCATTGTAAACCCATCCACATGGAGTAAAAGTTGTACTGTTCCCTTGATTGATATATCCGACCACTGTTTTACTATCTGCCGACACAGCCATTGCAAAACTACCATCGGCAAAACTATTAAAATCATCCATCGTAAAATCACCAATACCTAAGCTCGTCCTTTTCCCATCCTTCCAAACAGCAGCCACACAAATCGGACCACTGAATTGTTCGTCCATGTCTATGTACGACAAAATATAATTCTCATCTTTAAAATTGCCAACAATTGTTTTTTCATCATTAACGTCTGCGAAATGCCCACTCTTATCAAAGTCATTTTCATCTAACTCGGTCATCCAAGTCAGCTGTCCATTTTCCGCATCCCATAGATAACTCTTATACATAGGGGCATCCCCTATTCCTACCCCCTGCCCTACGGCATATTTACCATTGGGAGACATCGCAACACTTGTTGTTCCTCCATCACCTACTTTAATAAAACCGGGTTCTGAATTTTGGGCACCCACCAGACTTGTTACTATGGAAAGTGCAAAATAAACTAATGTTCTTCTCATTATACAGTGTTTTTGTTAATTATATCACAAAGTTATGTAGAGATTACCAATAGCGCAAACAAACAAAATTCCGATTCGCGAATCGGAAAGTAAACGGAAAATATTTATTTGCCTTTGGCTATTTTCTGATAAACCGATGGGGTAATTCCAGTTATATTTTTAAATGCCGAGATAAAATTAGTGGGAGACTTGTAACCTACGCTTTCTGCAATGGCTTTGATAGTATAATTTCCATATCTGTTTGTATCCATCAAACGTATCTGGGCTTCTTTAATGCGATACTCACTAATAAACGCACGAAAATTTTTATTATAGGTTTCATTGATAACAATTGACACATAGCGTGAATTGGATCCAACACGCTCAGCTAAACGTTCCAGTCCAAAATCGCAATCACAAAATTCCTGCGTATTTTCCATTACCCCGATGATCGCCATCAGTATCTTCTCTTTCTGTTCATCCGTCAATTTATCAGAAGAATGTAATTTGACTATTCTGTCTTCTCTAGTCTGGTCCTCCTCCTTTATTTGCAGAGAAGAACCTTCGTTCAAACTGATTTCGTTAAACTTCTGCTCAAGCAAAGCATATCTCTTACGCTCTTCAATCAGTTTATTTGCTGATTCTATTCGCTGTTCCCTGTTTCTCTGTTCTGATTGCAAAAGTTCCGAATTACGATAATAGAGATTCTTATACGCCAAGTTCAATTTCCGTTTTTGCAAATACACTATGATCGTCAGAACAACAAATACAAACATGCCTGCCAAAATTCCAACCAATATCCTAAATTGTATTTTTATCTTTTGTTCCTTACTTTCACTATCTTCTGTAAGCGAAGCTATCTTTTGATAGTTTTTATCCATTTCATATACGAATTGAGAATTTTTCATCTTATTAAATTCATTCGCGTTAAACAGAGAATCCTTTACAGCCATGTAACGTCCTTTATAATATGAAGACTGTCGATTATCACCAATTTCGGCATACAGTTGTGCTAACGTCTGCAAACTCTCTACAAACATATACATAATCTTATTTTTTTCTGAATAGTCCGTATATATATGGAAATAATGTAGTGCCGAATCATTTTTCCCCATATCTCTATACAGCTTAGCCAGTTCGCCATAGACGCCTCCTGCATATTTGGGATCTAAATTTTCTCTTTCTGCATACCTGACCGCCTTCTCATAATTACTAACAGCATCATTATATTGCTTTTGCAAATTAAATATAAGTGCCTTGTTAAAGTAGCTGAAATACTTTACAATTTTATCATTTCCCACAAACTTCATCATTTGATTATAATACATCCAAGCATCTTTTGTGCGCTTCTCGTAACAACATATAGCGGAAAGATTTATTAAAAATTTCACCTCATTTATAGTATCCCGATACTCTCTTGCGCGCTTTAGCCCTTTCTCATAACACCGAATTGCTTGTTCATTATCAGTAAATACGGAATATACATTACCCAAATTCTTATAAGCCTCCACCGTAAGCTCGCCAAACCCATTTTCGTCACTAATTTTTAAGGACTTCATATAGAACTCAAATGCTTGTGCATAATTTTCCTGTTGATAATAGATATTTGCAATGGAACGGCAAGCAAGCGTACATATGTATTTGTCCGACTTTGTCATACCAGCATTATATTTTCCGGCCAAAACAATATAATATCCAATAGCAGTGTCTAAATGATTCTGTTCATAGTATTTATCTCCATGCTTTATAAGTTCAGATACAGGCCATCCGGACAATGACTCATAGTTGAGCATATCACCGGCATACAAATGCGAGGCAACGCATACTAACACAAGAAAAAACCTGAATAATTTCCAATTCATCATGATTATAGTGTTTTTTACTTGCAGATCAGAATCGACAAGTATTTTTCGGCAAACATTCTCTGAACCTTAGTATTTATTATAATGCAAACAGAACCGAGTAAATCCTCTTTATTATTAATGTATTCATTATCAGAATTCAGCTTTGTCGTTGCTACAAAAATACGACAAAATATATTGCCATTTGTAGAAAATTGCAGATATTTACAGCCTATAAAAGTGATAAAGTGTATGAAGAAATAGGTATATTCTGCACTACATCGGAAATCATTGACAGCATGTATTTTAAACTTAAATTTTAAAACCGGCTTATAAAACAAAAGCTATAATTATCAAATGAACAAACAATTTATACTACTTCTCCTGTATCTTTTCTTTGGTTGCATGGTTCTTCCGGCAAAAGAAGTAAGAATCACTCTCAAAAATCCCGGTACACTAGCTGATTTCTTAAAAGATGAAAGTGACATCACTGAGCTAATTCTTTCCGGTGAGATGGATTCATCGGATTTTTACGCCATCAGTCAGAACGAGAACTTACTTCAAACCTTAACCAAAATAGATTTATATAATGTATCTGCAAGTATCATTCCCAAAGATGCATTTTATGCTTGTGACAAGCTGGTTGAAATAATACTTCCTCACGCTCTAACTGTTATTGAAAGCGATGCTTTCACCGATTGCACGCAACTAAAAAAAATCCAACTGCCATTATCAATCCGCCAATTGGGTGCTTATTGCTTCTCTAATTGCCAAAGTTTGGTGGAGATATCGATCCCAGAAGGAGTTGTACAAGTTCCCCGACGCGCTTTCGATTATTGCTGTTCTCTGAAAGAAATATCTTTGCCATCTACATTGAAAGCTATCAATAAGGGTGCATTCTACTTTACAGGATTATCTTCAATTGACCTCCCACAACGTTTGGAAATCATTGAAGAAGACGCCTTTTACGGTTCCAAATTGGAGAAAATCATGCTTCCCGCATCCCTTCGTGAAATAGGGATAAATGCATTCATCAACTGCCCCGAACTAGAATCTATCTCAGTCGCTGACAACAATACTCATTTCACAAGCCTTGACGGAGTTCTATTCAATGCAGACATTACTACTTTACTATGTTATCCAGCAGGAAAACAGGGGAAATTTTATGAAGTTCCTCCAACCACGACTTCACTCGGTGACTTTGCTTTTTCCGGAGCAATGGATAATAATAATTATCCCATAAACTCCCATCTGACATCAATTAAACTTCCGGATGGCCTGAAGTCGATTGCACAAGGTGCATTCTCCGGTCGTATAGCACTCAAACAGTTGGATTTGCCGAATTCTATAAATGAAATCGGTAATACAGCCTTTTTCTCAACAGGATTAGAAAGAATAACAATCCCCGAACAAGTCAAAGTGTTAAGTGATCTCCTGTTTTACAATTGCCTTTTTCTTAAAAAAGTAAATCTACCAGACAACCTTCAAACAATCGGGGAATATGCTTTTTATAAATGTCCCGAATTGGAATCTATTCAAATACCTTCCCATACAACAAAAATCGGGTACAATGCATTCAACGGTTGCTCAAAGCTAAAAGAAGTAGTGATCCCTGATCGTATTCATACTATTTATGGAGGCACTTTCTACGATTGTACTTCACTGGTTCAAGTACATCTTCCAGTAACTTTACATACCTTAGAATCAGCATTCTCTAATTGCAGCAAGTTAAATACCATCACTATACCTGCGTCTCTCAATTATTTTGATCTTTGGACATTTAACGAATGCGACAATCTACAAACGATTTACCTTTTGCCGGAAACACCTCCTGTCACAGATGATTATGATCACATCGCATTGCCTGAGAATGTAGTAATCTATGTACCTGATGGTTCCGTAGATATTTACAAAAGTAATCCTCAATGGGGAATATTCGATATCCGTCCTCTTTCAACTTCAGGATTAAAAGAGATAGGATCGAACCTAGAAAATGATTTCAATATTCAAGTTAATTTGGAAGGAGAAATAACAATCCGGACGTCACAAGAAGGAAGAATAGAAATCTATTCATTAAATGGTTTGCTACTTCATCTACAAAAAATAGATAGAGGAGAAAATCATCTACAAAAAACAGCAGAGGGAGTAAACCGGATACTTATTGTCTACACCTCTGCAAGCGGAAAAAGAAGTGTATATAAATTATAATGGAGCGATGCTCTTTAATGACTCACATATATCTTCCAATAAATCATTTACATCTTCAAGCCCAACAGAAAGCCGGATCGTCTTCTGACTAATATCCATACGCTGCCGTTGCTCCTCCGTAAATGTACCATAGATCGTACTGGCAGGATGAATAGCCAATGTTTTATTATCAAACAGATTCGTTGCACGACGAACCAGCTTGAGCTGATTCATGAAACGGAAACAAACCTCCCGGGACGGTAAATCAAATGTAAGCATGGCCCCGGGATAAGAGCCAAACTGAGAAGTACTGATCTGATAAAAAGGATTGGTTTCCAAAGCTGTGTAGTTAACTGATTCCACCTGAGGCAATAATTGCAACTCTTGGGCCAAACGATTACAACTAACCGCCTGCCGCGAATAGCGTATCTCCATTGTTTCCAATCCGAGTGTCTGCATATAAGCCACCTGCGGAGTCATATAAGCACCCAGATTCCGGTGTATCTCTTTCCTCAATTTAGCTGTGAAAGCCGACATTCCGACTTGTTCTGCCAATTGATGTAATTTCTTAGAGTGAGTCCAATCGAATTTTCCATAATCCAAAATGACTCCTCCCAAACTTGTAGCTCCACCGGAAATATATTTTGTACTAGAGATCACTTCAATGTCCACTCCAAATTCAGAAGCATGAAAAACATGAAAAGGCACGACAGTAGTGTCCGCAATCAAAGGGACACCATGTCTATGAGCTATGTCGGAAAGAGTCTTTAAATCGGCTACTTCGAGTTGTGGATTGGTGATTATTTCAAGAAAAACAGCACAGGTATTTTCATCTATCTGCTCACGGACAGCTGCCGGTTTCGTTAAATCACAGAAACGTACCTCTACTCCAAAAGCTCCCAATGTGCTTTTGAGAAATGAATATGTATTGCCGAAGAGATGCGCTGAAGTAACAATATTGGTACCTGCTTTTGCCAAAGCAAAGAAAACATTGCTAATCGCTGCCATACCTGAATTTAAAGCTGTGACACTCAAGGCACCTGTAACTGCCTGAATACGTTTTTCGAAATACTGAACCGTAGGATTAGTAATTCGAGAATAAGCATGACCGGTAGTCCGACCACAGAAAGCTTCTTCCATAGCTTCCGCTGTATCAAACTCATACGCTGCCGTATTATACACAGGCATAGAGAGTGAATGATAAGCATCCTCTTTCTCAAACGGAGTATGAAGAAGCTGAGTTTCAAAACCGGTTTTATCCATCTTCGAGTCGTTATTTAGTTGTATTTGTTTTCGTCGTTTCAAAGTGCTTGTTCCAACTGTTTCAATGCCTTTTCAAGTACACTTCGCGGACAAGCTACATTGAGGCGCATAAAACCCTCCCCTTCTTTTCCAAAAATAGTTCCGTCATTTAATGCCAGATGGGCACCTTCAACGAAGAGAGACACCAATTCTTCCTGATTCAATCCGAGCTTTCTGCAATCAAGGAAAATCAAATAAGAAGCTTGAGGACGGATCATGGAAATGGCAGGCATATGCTCACGAAGATATCGATCCGTGAAATCAATATTATCCTGAATGTACGAAAGCGCCTGATCAAGCCATTCGGTACCATTACTATAAGCGGCCGCGACACTGAGATAAGCGAACAAATGACCTTCGTTGAATTCGCTTGCCTCCATATACTCTTGAAACTGACAGCGAATTTCGGGGTTTTCAACAATACAGTAGGAGCTTGCCAATCCCGGCATATTGAATGCCTTACTGGGAGACATAAACACAAGTGAATTCATTCGGGCGGTTTCAGAAACACAGGCAAAAGTATTGTGTCGATGTGAAGGTAAAGTCAAATCAGCATGAATTTCATCCGAGATAACCAAAGTCCCGTTTTCCTTGCAAATTTCTGCTATCTGCTTTAGTTCTTCCGATGTCCAGACACGGCCACCGGGATTATGGGGGTTACTCAAAATAAGAAGTTTACACCCCTGCACATCCCTACGAAAACGTTCAAAATCAATATAAAACTGACTGTCACGAAGCATAAGCGGGCTATATACCACTTTTCTCTTGTTTTTCTCCGTTACCAGAAAGAAAGGATGATAAACCGGTGGCATCACCATCACCTTATCACCTTTTTCCGTGAAACATTGTATGGCAAAAGCCAAACCTCGTACAATGCCCGGCATGAAAGTTAACATCTCACGAGAAACATTCCAGTCGTGACGCTGTTTCAACCACTCGATAATCGATGTATACCATGCATCGCAAGCAAAAGTATATCCTAAGACTTCATGTTCCAATCGCTTCTTTAAAGCATTTAAAACAAACGGTGGAGTACGGAAATCCATATCAGCTACCCACATTGGCAGTAAATCACTCCGTCCCCAACGTTCATTGACTGCATCCCATTTCACGGATTCGGTACCGCGACGATCTATTATTTCATCAAAATTATACTTCATACTTTAATCTGGTTTTACGGTTATCTAATTGCAAATGTACAATTCATACTCCGTAAAACGAGAATAATGAAGCATAAAATCGCATGGGCATCACAAAAATACCACAAAGATGGTAGGCTACACCCTACTTCTTCTACTAAAAGTTGGCAGATACGACTAAAGAATACGTTAACAATTGTTCTTTCCTGACCGTTTTAACACCTGCCGCAAAACTACAACGGGCTCCTATGGTCAAAGAGTGCGAACCATTTAACCTACATTCCGCACCGGCTCCTATAGCTGCTCCATATAGAAATCGATTTCGTCTGGAACGATTCTTATCAACTGTCGAACCGGAATTATCTTTACTTCCATTATTAAAACTCAACATACACGAAGGCCCAAGTTCTCCATAGGGTATCCATTTTTTTACTGATTTATAATTCGTATAACGGAATAAGAGTGGAACTTCCAAAGCGAACTGAGTATAATCGGAAGATTCATATTTCATTTTATCGTATAGCTCGTGTCCTTCATTAAAAGCATAAAGAAAATTCAATTCCGGGCAAAAACTAAAGCATCCATCCAGGTTAATTTGTGCAAACATTCCTACTGCACAACTTATGCCTGAATTAAATGATCTGTCAAGCCCTTCGTTCAAATGAGACAGCCCCACTCTTCCATGCACTCCCCACCGAGTTCTTTGATAGAGACTTACATTGCATTCAGTATAAGCCCGATAAATACGGACAATCTCATATCGACTTAATTTCATGGGATTATTATCCAAATAGCTCAATGCAGGACAATCGGCAGCTTTCGAACGTAAATAGTTTCTATACTCTTTTCCTCCATCCTTCATAGGAAGAATAGCTCCATGCCCTTTTTGCATGAAGTAATATTCGTGTTTTCTAATCCCTCCGTACAGATAAATACTAATACTGTCATCCTCTAATATTTGCTCGAGAAACACACTGCGAGGAGATTGGTTCATCTCCAGATTTGCACTGATATAACGTTCCC
Source organism: Jilunia laotingensis (assembly GCF_014385165.1). Classification (NCBI taxonomy): domain Bacteria; kingdom Pseudomonadati; phylum Bacteroidota; class Bacteroidia; order Bacteroidales; family Bacteroidaceae; genus Jilunia; species Jilunia laotingensis. The sequence continues at coordinate 432,811 of NZ_JACRTF010000001.1, forward strand.
CGTTGACAAAACCATATTCTATAATATCACCCGGATGAAATGTCTTAGCCTCATGGTTCGGTTGTTCAGGAATAATAACAATTCCGGCCTTTTCTCCTTCGCTCAAATCCAATATCCAAATGCCCCTTACAATTTTATGGTCATTCGTCACATAGTATCCTTCCTGACTTCCAGGAACATTGATCATCTGATTGTGATTTAGCACAGTTACCTGTTTCTGTACTCCATTTTGAGCCTTTATGCCAAACATAAAACTCAACATGATTGAGAATAGTAGTAGCTTTTTCATATTTGAATATATTAATATATGACAAATATAAGAAAATACTTATATAATCTTGCATACATTTATCTAAATTTGTAGCAATATATAAAACGATCATGATAAAAGCTCTTTTTTTCGATATCGATGGCACCTTGGTCAGCTTTGAGACACATGCCATCCCGGCATCAACCATTGAAGCTTTAGAGGATGTACACAAAAAGGGAATAAAAATATTTATTGCGACCGGACGTCCTAAAGCAATTATCAACAACCTATCTGTTCTTCAGACTCGCGGATTGATTGATGGATATATCACCATGAACGGTGCATACTGCTTTGTAGGCAATAACGTCATTTACAAAAGTGCCATCCCCAAAGAAGAAGTACAAGCATTGGCAGAGATATGCCAACAAAACGATTATCCCTGCATTTTTGTAGGAGAACATACGATATCAGTTTGTCAACCTAACCAACTGGTACGGGAGATATTTTATGATTTCCTACATGTTAATGAGATTCCGGTAAAGAGTTTTGAGGAGGCAACTCAAGGAGAAATCTTTCAGATCACTCCTTTCTTCACTACCGAAGAAGAAAAGAAGATTCTGCCACATATCCCCAATTGTGAATTGGGACGTTGGTATCCGGCATTTACAGACATTACGGCCAAAGGAAACACGAAACAAAAAGGTATCGATGAAATGATCGAACCTTTTGGCTTCCAACTGAGCGAAACAATGGCTTTCGGTGACGGAGGAAATGACATCAGTATGCTCCGACATGCAGCCATCGGTGTAGCCATGGGAAATGCAAAAGAGGATGTAAAAGAAGCTGCCGATTATGTGACGACCTCGGTAGATGAAGATGGTATAAAAAAGGCTTTGCAACATTTCGGAGTAATTGATTAATGGCAAGTGACAAAATGGTTGTAGACACCGATAATAAAGAATTTCAGGATGCGTTAAACCTCATCCAATACACTCGCCAATCCGTCTTCCTGACCGGTAAGGCCGGAACGGGAAAATCCACATTTCTGCGTTATATTTGCTCGAATATCAAAAAGAAGCATGTCGTACTGGCTCCAACGGGTATCGCTGCTATCAATGCGGGAGGCAGTACAATGCACAGCTTCTTCAAACTTCCATTTTATCCCATCTTACCGGACGATCCCAATCTAAGCCTACAACGTGGACGAATCCATGAATTCTTTAAATACACAAAACCGCACCGGAAATTACTGGAACAAATTGAATTGGTCATAATCGACGAGATCTCGATGGTACGCGCAGACATTATCGATGCGGTAGACCGCATACTTCGCGTCTATTCACGCAACCTCCGCGAACCCTTTGGCGGAAAGCAGATTTTGTTGGTAGGAGACGTATTCCAGTTAGAGCCTGTGGTCAAAGGTGACGAACGTGATATTTTAAACCGTTTCTACCCCACTCCTTATTTCTTCTCAGCCCGGGTATTCAATGAGATCGATTTGGTCTCTATCGAACTACAAAAAGTGTACCGTCAGAAAGATCCTGTTTTTGTCAGCGTACTCGACCATATCCGCAACAATACAGCAGGAGCAGCAGACTTACAACTTTTAAATACCCGTTACGGCACAGAAATCGAACAGAATGAGCAAGACATGTATATCACATTGGCTACCCGGAGGGACAATGTTGATTACATCAATGATAAGAAATTAGCCGAATTGCCAGGTGATCCGGTCACTTTCGAAGGAGAAATCGAGGGAGATTTTCCGGAAAGCAGTCTTCCCACCTCCAAAATACTGGTCTTAAAACCCGGTGCGCAAATCATTTTTATCAAAAATGATTATGACCGCCGATGGGTCAACGGAACCATTGGGACAGTCGCAGGTATCGATGAGGAAGACGGCACTATTTATATCCTGACAGACGATGGAAGAGAATGCGATGTGAAGCCGGATTCCTGGCGCAACATACGCTACCGCTATAATGAAGAGAAGAAAGAAATCGAAGAGGAAGTTCTCGGAACCTTCACCCAATACCCTATACGGCTGGCATGGGCGATTACCGTCCATAAAAGCCAGGGCCTTACTTTCAGCCGTGTAGTTATCGACTTTACCGGAGGCGTATTCGCCGGTGGACAAGCTTATGTCGCATTAAGCAGGTGTACATCCCTGGGTGGAATTCAATTGAAGAAACCCATCAACAGGGCTGACATATTTGTACGTCAGGAAATTGTAAACTTTGCCCAGCGTTTCAACAACCGGTCGGCAATAGACCGGGCATTAAAGCAGGCACAAGCGGATGTACAATATGTTGCCGCTTGCCGTGCCTTTGACCGGGGGGACATGGAAGAGTGTCTGGAACAATTTTACCGTGCCATCCATTCCCGTTATGACATTGAAAAGCCAATCCCCAGAAGGTTGATACGAAGAAAATTGGGAATTATCAACACCTTGCGTGAGCAAAACAAACTGTTGAAAGAACAAATGAAAGCCCAACAAGAGTATCTGAGAAAATATGCCAAAGAATACTTATTGATGGGTAACGAATGTATCACGCAAGCTCACGACATCCGTGCCGCCCTCGCCAATTACGACAAAGCACTGGAGCTTTATCCCGATTACACCGATGCCTGGATTCGTAAAGGCATCACATTACTTAATGACAAAAAATGGTTTGATGCAGAGAACTGCTTTAATACAGCCGTCCGAATCAGTCCAGCGGACTTCAAAGCCGTGTACAATCGTGGTAAGCTTCGTCTCAAAACCAATAATATAGAAGGAGCCATAGCCGATCTCGACAAAGCCACCTCTCTGAAACCGGATCATCCTGCTGCACATGAACTCTTTGGTGATGCATTGATGAAAACAGGAAAAGAAGCGGAAGCTGCCATCCAATGGAAAATTGCAGAAGAATTAAGAAAAAAGCGTTGAATATTCACGGGCTCTCACCCCTCAGGACATTTCGTTAAGTATTTTCATATTCTTATTCAATCAAAAGTGTGCAAAAAGAGCAATTTGGCAACCTATAAATCAACGGAGTTCACGAGAATAAATAGTGACACTCGACTACGGAAATTTCTCGGCACCGGGGTACACCTTGGAGATCACCGATGAACACCCCGTTGATCACCGATGAAGGAGGTCTTGGTCACCGAGGAACGCCCCGTTCATCACCGAGGTAAGAACAGGCCTCCAATCACACTGACACTCAATCACTTACATTATCAATCGCTAGATATTTTCTGTACAATCATCAAAAACCACTTATGAATGAAATACACAATAAGCTAATAATCCAATGTATCCCATCCAACAGCAAAAAGAGACTTTTCACCGTCATTTTTGTACACTTATTTCCAAATGCAAGCTAATTCGGCTAACGATTGATTTACTTAAAAACAGCCCATTTACCAGTCGCCTCATTTTACAATTCTATTAAGTTCAGCCACCTATTTCCCAGTAAATGCGTCAAACCGATGCCATTATTATCGGATGTCCGTTAATTATCCAATCCTAAACTACTATTTTCCAAAACTTTTCATTAGTTTTGCTATCTCATTCTACGTTTAATCAAAACCCTGTAAATATGAAAAAAGGTCTGAAAATCACAGCTATCGCAGTAGTGGTACTTCTGCTATTGATGTTTATCCTTCCTTTTGCCTTCCGTGGAAAGATAGAAAGTATTGTAAAATCGGAAGGTAACAAAATGCTCAATGCGCAATTCGATTTTCGTAGTCTTGATATCAGTCTGTTCCGCAATTTTCCGAAAGCGTCCATTACTTTGAGCGAATTCTACCTTCGCGGAACAGGGGAATTTGAGAAAGACACCCTTGTCCAAGCCGGAGAAATTATCGCAGCCATCGATCTTTTCTCGCTCTTCGGAGATAAGGGATATGATGTATCCAAGATACAGATTGACAACACCGACATACATGCTATTGTGCTTCCTGACGGACATACCAACTGGGATATTATGAAACCGGACAGCACTCCCAATAATACAGAAACAGAAAATAAGAATGAAACTTCCCCATTCAAAATTCAATTACAACGCTTTGTTATCAAAAACATGAACATAACTTACGATGACCGGCAAGCCGGCATGTATGCGGATATCCGCAACTTAGATGTCTTCTGCTCAGGAGATCTGGGAAGTGATCGCACCACCCTGCAATTAGAAGCCGAATCAAAAGCGACTACCTACAAAATGAACGGTATTCCTTTCCTCTCGAACGCGGACATCTTTGCCAAAATGAATGTGGATGCCGATCTGGTTAATAATAAATATACATTAAAGGAAAATGAATTCCGACTCAATGCCATAAAAGCAGCGATTGATGGTTGGGTAGCTTTAAACAATCCTTCCATAGAGATGGATCTTAAGCTGAATTCCAATGAAGTAGGGTTCAAAGAGATTCTGTCCCTGGTTCCCGCAATCTATGCCAAGGATTTTGACGGATTGAAAACAGAGGGCACTGCCTCTCTTACAGCAAATGCGAAAGGCTCCTTACAAGGTGACAGCATCGTCCCCCAATTTAATATGACAATGGCAGTAAAAAATGCCATGTTCCATTATCCATCACTCCCTGCCGGTGTCGATCAGATCAATATCCTTGCTGAAATCAAGAATCCGGGAGGCAATATCGATCTGACCACCATCAGGATCAATCCTTTCAACTTCCGTTTGGCAGGAAACCCATTCAAGTTGGTTGCGGATATAAGAACGCCCGTGACCGATCCTGACTTTCAAGCCGAAGCTAAAGGAATATTGAATTTGAGTAAGATCAAAGAAGTCTATCCTTTGGAAGACATGCAACTGAACGGCACTATTAATGCAGATATGCAACTGTCTGCCCGCCTTTCGTATATAGAAAAAGAACAGTACGAACGTGTCCAGGCTTCCGGCACCATCGGACTCACTGATATGCAATTAAAAATAAAGGACATGCCGGATGTTGATATTCATAAGTCACTCTTTACTTTCACTCCGAAATATCTACAACTGACCGAAACCACAATCAATATCGGCAAAAACGATTTGACAGTAGACAGCCGTTTCGAAAACTATCTCGGATACATCCTTAAAGGCAGCACGATCAAAGGAACCGTAAATCTCCAATCCAACCATCTCAACCTGAACGATTTCATTACGGCAACCTCAAGTAACGCCAACGAGACTTCAAAAACAGGGAACAGTTCCGTTGTTGAAACATCACCGGTAGATACTGCAACTGTAAGTCTCATCCATGTCCCCGACAATATAGACTTTCAGATGGATGCAAATCTGAAAGAGGTACTTTTCGATAAAATGTCATTTACCGACATGAACGGAAAACTGATTGTAAAAGACAGCAAAGTGGATATGAAAAACCTTTCAATGAACACAATGGGAGGAGGTGTTGTTATGAACGGATATTACTCTACTGCCAATGTCAACATTCCAAAAATGGATGCAGGTTTTAGACTCAATGATATCAATTTCGCACAGGCTTACAAAGATCTTGACATGGTACAACAGTTCGCTCCGATCTTTGAGAATTTAAAAGGAAACTTCTCCGGAAACATGAATATCCAAACTGATTTGGACGCTACCATGAGCCCCGTATTATCGACCATGCAAGGCAACGGAAATCTTTCTACAAAAGATCTCAGCCTAAGTGGCGTAAAAGTGATAGACCAGATAGCGGATGCTGTTAAGAAGCCCGAACTGAAAGAGATGAAAGTGAAAGATATGACATTGGACTTTACTATCAAGGACGGTCGTGTAGCCACCCAGCCATTCGATATTAAATTAGGAGAATATGCAATGAACCTGTCCGGCACCACCGGCTTGGATCAAACCATTGACTATACCGGCAAAATCAAGCTACCTGCATCTGCTGGAGATTTTGCCAAGCTGACCACACTCGATTTGAAAATCGGAGGCTCCTTTACATCTCCCAAAGTTTCCATAGATACCAAGAGCATGGCCAATCAGGCAGTGGAAGCCATTGCCGACAAGGCCGCTGGCGAACTGGGTAAGAAATTGGGTCTTGACTCGACCATTACCACCAACAAGGACTCGTTAAAAGAGAAAATAAAAGAGAAAGCCACCGAAAAGGCACTTGACTTCTTAAAAAAGAAGCTCCACTAACAGTGAAGTACCCCAACAATGATGGTAAGAAATTAAAAAAGATATATCGTATGCTTTTGAGACTTTACGAAAAGAACAATGATGCTCAGGACTTGCAACAGATAGTAGACATACTTAACGATGGCGGCCTCATCATCTACCCTACGGATACAATGTACGCCATTGGTTGTCATGGGTTGAAAGAACGTGCCATCGAACGAATCTGCCGGATCAAAAATATCGACCCGCGCAAGAACAATTTATCTATCATTTGTTACGACCTGAGTAGCATCAGTGAATACGCCAAAATGGACAATAACACTTTCAAGCTGATGAAACGTAATCTACCCGGTCCTTTCACCTTTATCCTGAACGGTACAAACCGGTTACCCAAAATATTCCGCAACCGCAAGGAGGTAGGTATCCGTATGCCCGACAACAACATTATCCGTGAGATAGCCCATCTTCTCGATGCACCGATCATGACAACCACCTTGCCCCATAACGAACAAGATGATATAGAATATGTAACTGATCCGGAACTTATAGACGAGAAATTCGGGGATTTGGTAGATATAGTCATCGATGGCGGGATCGGAGGCATAGAACCATCAACAATAGTAGATTGTACGGGGGAAGAGTTTGAAATCGTCCGACAAGGAAAAGGAGAGATTGAAGAAAATTAATAATGAAAAATTAAAAAGGAAAAGGAAGCAGAAAAAACGGGCTGCACATTCATATGGTAGATCATCAATTCCTAGGAACCAAAGCCATATTTAGCACCGCCCGTTTTTTCACTTTTCATTTTTAACTATTCACTTTATCAATGATTCCGGATCTAAATGCTCCGCTTCGATATCTTTAAAATAGCGGTAAGTACCTACCCTCAACTCTTCAGTGGCTGCATCATCACAAACAATTATGCCTCTCTCATGCATCTGCAATGCGCTAATAGTCCACATCTGAGTAATAGCACCTTCTACGGCCTGATGAAGGGCACGAGCTTTGTTATGGCCATTAACGATAATCATCACCTCTTTTGCAGAAAGCACCGTACCTACACCTACCGTCAAGGCAGTCTTAGGCACCTTATTAATATCATTATCAAAGAAACGGGAATTTGCAATAATCGTGTCGGTAGTCAACGTTTTCTGACGAGTACGTGAACTCAAAGACGAGCCCGGTTCATTGAAAGCAATATGTCCGTCCGGTCCGATACCACCCATAAACAGGTCGATGCCACCATAAGACTTGATTTTATCCTCATAACGCGCACATTCTGCATCCAAATCGGCAGCATTACCGTTGAGAATATTCGTGTTCTCCGGTTTGATATCTATATGGCTGAAGAAATTGTTCCACATGAAAGAGTAGTAACTTTCCGGGTGTTCCTTCGGCAAACCCACGTATTCATCCATATTGAAAGTAACCACGTTCTCAAAAGAAACGATGCCTTTCTTATTCAAATCGATAAGACCTTTATACATACCCAGAGGAGAAGAACCGGTGGGGCATCCCAAAACGAAAGGTTTTTCTGCTGTAGGGTTAGCAGCTTTAATCTTTGCAGCTACATAATGCGCTGCCCATTGAGAAACGGACTGATAGTCCGGTTGAATGATTAATCTCATAATTTTATAATATTATAATGTTAGAGTCATAAGGTTATTCTTAGGGTCTATCCTTCTTCAATCGGTCGGCCATGGCACGAGCCAGATTTTCACATTGTGTGTAAGTGATGTCTTTCATAGCCTGTTTCATTTCAACCGGATCACCTACAACTTCAAACTTACTCTTTTCTGCAAATTCGGCCATCCGTTTCACAGCCGCACCTGCCCAAGTGAAAGAACCGAACATACCCAAATAACGTCCTTTGAGTTCGCGAACCAATATCTTTGAAAGCAATGATTCCACCTCCGGATAAATCTGATTGCTATATGTCGGTGAGCCTATGATCAGTCCTTTATACCTAAATATGTCGGCAAGTATATAAGAAGGATCACTCTTGCTTACGTTATGCATCACAATGTTCCGGATGCCTTGCGCTGATAATTCGGCTGCAATAGCCTCCGCCATCTGCTCAGTGTTGCCATACATACTTCCATAAGCTATCACCACTCCTTCTTCGGCTACATACCGGCTCAATCTGTCATAAATTCCCACGACCTTTGGAATATTATCCGTCCATACGGGTCCATGAGTGGAACAGATCACGGAAATAGGCAGACCGCCAAGTTTCTGCAAAGCTTTCTGCACAGGACTTCCATACTTACCTACAATATTCGAATAATAACGTACCATTTCATCCCAACAACGGTCTATATTAATGCGTGTATCCAGAAAGCCACCATCTACTGTGCCAAAACATCCGAATCCGTCACCGGAAAATAGAATGCCATCCGTTTCGTCAAAAGTCATCATCGTCTCAGGCCAATGCACCATCGGAGTGAGATAAAAACGAAGCTTATGTCGTCCCAACGCAAGGAAATCTCCGTCTTTAACAAGATATTGCTCACCAGTAACACCATAAAAGCCTTCAATCATGCCGAAAGTCAACTTATTTCCAACAATAACGATGTTGGGATAATGTTGTTTAATCAGCCGGATAGATCCGGAATGATCCGGCTCCATGTGATTTATAATCAGATAATCGATAGGACGGTCACCAATAACCTGTTTGATCTTGCGGAGATATACTTCAAAATAACAGATGTCGACTGTATCGACAAGAGCTACCATCTCATCATCAATCAAATAAGAGTTATACGAAACTCCGTATGGCAACGGCCACATTCCTTCAAAAAGATGTTTCGTTCGGTCGTTTACTCCCACATAGTGGACGTTTCCTTTAATTCCAGTTTTTTGTTCCATTCTATTTTTGAGTTACAAATAAATGAGTTACGAGATGCGAGCTATAAACTAAATCATCATCGCGCAAAGATACTTTATTTTTCTGAATCCTCGAATTCCTTTCCCTGATATGCCCCCCTTTCTTTCATTCTTTTTTGAACGCGGGCGGTAAATTCATAATTTTTTAATCCCCAGTCGGGTGCAATTAATAATTCACGGGGCGATTGAGAGACAAAACGCTCGAGTACAATATCCGGGCGCAAATGTTCGACATAATCTATAACAAGCTCGATGTACTCGTCCACATCAGTAAAGAGATGAAAGTCGGCAGGATTTTGTTGATATTCACGAGCCATACGGGTACCACGGATTAACTGAAGCTGATGCATCTTCAAAGTAGACAAAGGCAGTTTGGAAAGCTCTCCCGCCTGTGCGACAATATCATTATGAGATTCCCCGGGCAATCCAAGAATGACATGGCCACCGGTTAAAATTCCGCTTCCGGCAGTTCGTTGAACGGCATCCGCAGTGGCCTCATAAGAGTGCCCCCGGTTTATTCTTTTCAAAGTCTCATTGTTAGTCGTTTCAATGCCATATTCCACTAATAGAAACGTCTGCTTGTTCAAAATCTCCAAATAATGCAAAAGACTATCCGGCATACAATCCGGACGTGTACCGATCACAAGCCCCACTACCCCATCTACACTCAATGCTTCTTCATATTTCCGTTTCAGCGTTTCAAGTTCCGAATACGTATTTGTATAAGCCTGAAAATAGGCCAGATACCTCATCTCGGGATATTTGTGAGCAAAAAACAGCTTTCCTTCCTCCAATTGTTGAGAAATGCTTTTCTCCGTGCGACAATAATCGGGATTAAAAGTCTGGTTATTGCAATAAGTACAGCCTCCCTGCCCTTTTGTTCCATCCCGATTCGGGCAGGTAAATCCGGCATTCAAAGAAATCTTCTGTACCTTAAAAGGGAAATAACGCTTTAGGAAATACGGAAACTCGTTGTATAATGGCTGATTCATTTTATACATTCTTTTAGTTGGGAACAAACATAAGAAAAACCAAGTAAACTTGAAAGACTCATGTTACTTTTCTTACGAAAAATCACGATACAATGCAAGTATCCTTTAAGAACGGTTTATCCGGCATAACTATGCATTCCCCCTAACAGAAAGTTTACTCCAAAATAAGTAATCAATACCGTGAGGAATGCCACGATCGAAAACAAATGGAAAAATAATGGACGACGGAAATAGTGCAATGAAGCCGGATGCAACGCCAATGCGTACACCAGCATTGTAATGAGCGCCCACACTTCTTTCGGATCCCACCCCCAGTAACGTCCCCACGATACATTTGCCCAGACTGCCCCTACAAAAATGCCGATAGCCAACAGAAATACTGCCGGATAAAGAATAATCCTGCTAATCAATTGTAAGCACTCTACCGATTCCCTGTATTCTTTGTGAGTGAAACGTAGAATAAAAGCAGCCACACCATTGAGCATCACAAATGCCAACAACGAATAGGCCACCATGATTACTACCACATGGATGGACAAAAGAGGAGATGCCAGAACCGGCATCAATTTCGTGATTTGCGGATTTGCTTCGCCCAACATGGAAACTAACAAAGCCAGTCCACACAACAGAAATCCAAAAGGGAGAATCAGTATAAACCGTTTCTGAAGATAAAACGAAAGTATTAGAGTTACCCACGCCATGAACTGCATCGTCTCATATCCATTGGATAAGGGCAAATGATTGCCTATATATCCCCGCAAAGCGATAGTCAGGGTAAGATAAAGGAAAGGAATGATAAGCAGAACGTTCAATCCCAGTGTCCACCGACGATCAATAGGACGCTGATGACCCAACGTCTGACAATAAAAAAGAAATGCCAATACTCCTATAACGAGGCATCCCATAGCTAACGGTTTTGTATAATCGCACGTATTATATAATTTCTCAGCCCGAAATGCCATATCAGACGGCAGTGTATCACCAGCCATCTTTCGCTGATACATTTTCATTTTGTCCAACAAAGCAGAAACTCCGTTAAAATCTTTTTTTACTATCATCTCCTGTAGGTAACCAAAAGATTTACGGATAAAAAGCCATTCGCCTTCATTCATCTCTTTAGGAAGTAAATCATTTTGTGCATACCAGTCAAGAGTGTGTGCCCCTAATTGTCGGTGAGGAAATATCTTCAGAAACGTACCGGAATAGAGCATCGAAATCAGATTGTATTTTTCATTCGCCTCTTCGATGCCTCGCCTATCAGCAACATCTTCGCCAGAAAGAATGCGGGCATTCAAACCGTCCAGTTTATACTGGTTGATTTCATCGATATAATCATCCAATGAAGCATAAGTATCTTTTATATTCAAGGCATGGCGAACAGTACCACTTTTTATCTTAATCATGGGCTGTTCTTTCCAACTACTATAATAGAACAACCAGCCTGTGAAAACCTGTTCGGGAGAAAAGCCCCGATAAGAAGTGTTACCATATAATTTAAGCGTGAAATCCTTTGCCAATGTTTCCAATGGACAGACACGGTTATTATACATTACATATAAGTCGCCAAATTTTGCAGCCACCGTCTGTGGCAATACTTTGGGAATCCCGGCAGCAGACAAGGAAAATAAAGAAGGAACTAAAAACAGAAATACAGCAGCACCTCTCTTAAGTAAAGGGTTGTTAAGCAATTGACGAAAATGACCCTTCTTCGAAAAGAGAACCAATAAACAAGAAAATAATAGGAGTGCATATCCGATATAAGTCACGGCAATGCCACAAGGGTCATACGATATGGAGAGAGTAGTTCCTCCTGCTTCATCATATCCAGACTGACAAAAGCGGTATCCGCGATAGGATAAAATGTGATTCATAGAAACCTCTCCATATGCAATTTCATTGGTGCGATTATCGTCTATCTTCAGTGTACTTACAAAGTCCATTGGTGCATGAGTGCCCTCATAATATTGGATTTGGAAGTCGGCCAATGAGACATTGAAAGGAAAATCCCGGTGAGCATCTGCATCATTTTGGAATGAATGAGCTACTTCCCCTTTCATCATGCGCAGTGTACCATGCTCCCCCCACATCCAAGTGATAAAAGCCCCTGCTAATATTACCAAAAAGGATAAGTGCAACAAAGCGACAGGAACGTGTTTTTGTAATTTCTGCCGATACATATATAGAAGACTGGAAACGGCTAACGTTCCCCATAGGACAGCGAAAGCAGGTGAGTCATAAATATGTGCATTCACGTAGTCCGTTCCAAAGATTTTTTCTAAAATGGTTGCCCCGGCAAGTACCAACAACACGATTGCTAGGAGAGAGAAAGGGATTACCTTCAGTAATTTGGTATTATGATACATTCCTGAATATGTAAAAATCACCGCAGAGTCCTATATATATCTGAGGTCTGCGGTGAAATGAATATTAAATAGAATTGATAAACTCTACAATTGCATCGCGATCTTCCTTGCTTAATTGACGAAATTTCTCCACCGATTTCCGGGCATCGCTTTGGGGATTTCCATGCCACATGATTGCCTCAATTACGTTGCGAGCGCGGCAGTCATGCAAACGGTCGCTATGTCCGGAGCAGACAGGCGAAAGGCCACGCCCCCAAAGAGGAGTCGTACGACACCATGCATTGCGAATATCATTCTGCATGAACAGACGGTGTTGCACCATGTCCGAATATGGCCATATGGTCTGGTTGGGATAGCGTGGCAAGCGGCTATCACCATCTTCAAAAAATCCATTCGGATCGGTGAACTTATCATCTCCTGTCTTCCAAGAAGGACGATGACAAGAAGCACAACCAATCTCGCGGAACAACTGATGTCCTTTTTGCACCGTTGCATCATCCAAATTGCGAGCAGCAGGTACGGCAAGTCCACGGTGCCATACCATAAAGTCTACATAGTCGTTATCAGTCATTTCAACCGGAAGTTCCTTGTTCATCAAATAGTCATAGATGTCCTTCTTCACATCCCCCGTCTTATTCCATTCAGGGAAGAATTCATAGAATTTAGCCTGTACATCAGGATCATTCGCCGATATATCGGCATACGTTTGCGTCATATAATGATATCGACGATCACTACGGGTGACATTGGTGATATTCCAAATCGCATTCGAACCTGCGGCATCCTGCAAAGGTCCGCGACTCAGCGCATAAGTGAACCGGAAGGGATGGTTAGTCTTTCCATATGTCTTGGTCCATTCACCATTGGCAAAAATACCGGGATTCAACTTAACACCATACTTCTCCTGTTTGGCATATTCCGCTTTCAATGAGTCATCGGGAATGGCATCAAGTAATCCTGTACCATAAATTCCAATAGTAGACTCCAGACGTACTTTTACCTTTGAATAGGCAATCGGCTGATTGTTTGCCTCCAATGGAACATAATAAGCATCTTCCGGAATCGTTACCTCAGGATAAATCAGACTGTATGTTTCACCATCAGGAAATTTATTTCCCCATTCATCAGCATACGGTAGCCATTTAATGTCTATTTTACTCTCATCAATCGGGGCTTTGAAAGGCTCCATCGCCTTAGTTTGCGGCATTCCGGTCAATGAAGTCAAATAGCTGTTGTCATCTTCATTATAAATTACCAGCAGATATCCGTTCCCCCATTCATCAGCTCGATAACGCTCCATACGTTTACCATGCCCATAACCCGGATGACAAGACATACAGGAGTTTCGCACATACAACGGACCAAGCCCTTTGAAGGGAGCCGTATTTTGTGTATAAGTACGTTCAAAAAAGTACTCCCCATATTTGAACCTGTCGCTCAACCCGGCTTTCTCAACCGCTGGTGTCGGATCCTCAAAAGCAGAAGCGGAACTGTTGAAAGTAGTTCCCAACTCTCCACCGGCATACCACTCGGCATCTGTAATGGTATCATCCCCACCGACTTCAACCAATGGATCGTCATCATTACAGGCAGACAATCCAAATAGTGCCATGCCTGCTACGAAGTAATGTAATTTAGTTAATTTCATACCTAACCGTTTACTGATTATTTAGCCAATTGCGCTTTAACTTCCGATAGAACGTTGTCTAATGCTTTACAAGCATCCATGGCTTCCTGGCACGAAGCATCCTGATAGTTCAAGACGAAAGGAGCCTTCATCGCTTTGATTTTGGCAAGTGCATTGCTTATGGCAGTTGTAGTCTTCGTGTCCAATTCGGCATTGACAGATGCAATGTAAGCATGCAATGACAAAGCTTCATTGCGTTCCCCTTCGATACCCCCCATATAGGCATTATCAATACTGATAATATTATCATAGAAGTCAGTGATGGACATGTAGCTGTAGGGAGATTCAATGTAATTTCTGTCTTCACCGGTATGCGGCTTTCCGATTTTAGAAGTCCCCACTTCATCGGCAATAGTCTTGCAACCATCCACGATAGCCTGCACGGCATGTGTCCAAGTTTTATACGTACTTCCGGCTTTTCCTGCCGATAACATATTCTGCTGATATGAGTTATCTCCGTTTGCTACGGTTACGCTCAATTCCAGATCATCCACCACTTTCTCCACACGGTTTTGGGCTACATTATCCTCACCTGCCCATGAAATTTGCAACTGGAAACATTTGTTGCGAAGATCACCGGCTACCGCAGCAGCATAAATCAATTCATCGTTTGTAATTTCGGATACCGGTTTTGCTTTACCATCCTTAAAGATGATATACTCAATGCCGTGAAAACCCAACAGAGCATTTCCTAAGTGGTCGCCCGCCCATACATCAGCGTCTTCCGCTGCCATATCGGCAATGTGTGAAGCATTGCCCAACTCTTTTTTCAACGCTGTCAAATCCAAAGGCCATGAATCAATGTGCGGATCAATACCAAAGTCGCTGGCAGCACCAAACAAAAAAGCTTCACTCTTTTCCCACCAAGCACGAGCTTCCAAAAAGATTTCACAGGCAGCCTGTACATTGGCATCCGTCTTAGCAACTTTCAGTGCCTGAAGTTTTTCCTCAAGCATTTCCGTATTATCAGCCAAATTCTTATAAGTGACCGTCACTGTGTGATCCGTGAATTGCTGAATGATTTTTTCATACATTTCATCCTTCTGTCCTGAAGTATCGTCAACATCGTCATCATTACTGCATGAACTAAAACTACATGCCATAGCTGCTATCATTGCAGCATACAAAGAGAATTTAAAAAACACTTTCATACCTAATTTATTATTTTAAAAGATTTATTACTTAATAAAGAAACCACTGTAGGCAATACCTAAAGAAATAGAAGGTTCGTTGTTGTATTCGCTCTTGAAAAAACGTTTTGAATATTCAGCTTTTATAACAATCTCTTTCATTGGATAGTAGTTGAGACCTAATGCCATACGATGCTTGTCAGTCCATGTGTAATCTGTCAGTGCAGATACAGGAATATAGGAATCATAATACTCATAACGTCCAAACATATAGAGCTTGTTACCCCTATCATGCAACTTGCTGAATTGAGAGAAGATGTCGTATCCAGCTTCCATTCCACCGCATAAAGCAGCTTTACCTACATAGCTCTTTTTATAAGGAGAAGTGTTGGATTGTCCGAAATTGAATTTGGATATTTGTTCAGCATCACCCAAATGACCATAATCGAAATTACCACGTACGATCCAATTATGCCCGTGATAATCAAAATCGATAGTACCTATTGCAACAGCACCTTTTGTATTCTTATACTTACCCTCGTCGGCCATCAACGTATTGTTGAAACTATGCCCGTAATAACCACTCACCCCTATACGCATACCGGGTATAGAATAATTATCTACACGGGCTGCTACCGCATAGTTATTGGCAGGAGTAAATTCGAAAGCCGATCCTGAACCCTTCTTAATCCATTGGTCTTTAGAAAAATTCAGTGAATTGAGAGCAGGCATACCCATAACTTCATAACGCCACTTTCCTATTACCCCCCAAATGCTGATACCGGTTTCATGCCATGTACATGGCATGATGGTGTTTTCTCCCTCAGGACGATAAACGGTGAAAAACTCAGTTGGTAAATGATGAGCATTGGTATATCCTACAGGAATTACCATATGTCCTCCGCGAATGTTAAAACCTTTCCCGAACGATTTCTGAATCCAAAATTGTTCCAAAGCGACTTCACCACCGCGTTCAACTTCTTTCTCCCACTCGCCTGCTTCTTCAGCTTCCATTTCCACAGCCGACTCCGTTCCTCCGTGTTCAAACTCAATTTCGGTTCCCATTGTCCATCCTTTGCCGAAGTCGTAACCTATCATCACAACGACATGGGGCAGATCAAACTGCCCGTGACCTTTTGCGTCTTTATAGTCTTCGGCTTTAGAATAGCGATTAAAGTTATCACTATAGAAGTTTCGGGTCATCACTGCTTCACCATAGCCACCTAATATGAGACGTGACTTCTTCTTCTGATTCTGAGATGTTTCTTCTGTGTTTTCTTTATTTGCCGTTGCTGTATTCTGTGCGTAAGTACTTACAATCAGAGCAATCAAGCATAAAGAGATCAATACAATTTTTCTTCTCATTTTGCTTTATTTTTTATAATTTTAAGTAGCGGCAAAGTTATGGGAAAGAGCAAGAGTAGAAAATACCAAGAATTAGGTATTATTTCGTTGAAGTTGGTTATCAATAGGTATTAAAGTCTTATACATCATTATTAAATATCAATGTATAAGTTATTGGGGAATGTGGATAAATGTTTGTATTATGATTTGCTGTGAATTGATATAAAATTTTCTAACAATCGGATTAGCGGACAATTTAAATACCATCAGATCTTTATCAGAATTCAAAACCCAACCAATAAATAAGACGATACTCAATAAAAACAGTAACCACTTAATAGCGTCTAAATATGGAAAGTCTATCATATATGGATAAAAGATACAATATGAAATCATTAAAGGAATCATAGGGAAAAATAATAACTTCCCCAATTTAAAAAAATGCTTCATGTAATCAATTATTCGTTAGACAATATAGATTCAATTTTCTCTCAAAGAGCCCCATTTCCCTCATCTGTTTTTACAGGGAGGGAGAAGAAGATTTTCTTTTCGGTACGTGCGCGATTTTAACGGCCTTTTGTGAGTCCTTACTTTTAATTCTGATATATTCCATTTTCATATTGATAGTAATTTAACAGGTTAATAATAAACTACGGCAAAGGTAAACTAATCACCGAAAGCCGATAGACATACATTTTCCTAGATTGTTTTATATTACAAATAGTTTGATTCAAAATGAATTATTTGTAAGGAAAGCGCCAATATATGTTATGCTCCGTATGTATATACCTTGCAAGGCATAACATATACTGATACCGGGTGTTCCATCTATAATTATTAATTCTATGGTTATTTTCATAGTTATCAATAATCAATCCTTTACTTGACTTAGTTGAATTACTGTCAAATTAGCAATAGTTTTCTCTATATATGGATATATACTTTCTAAGATAGGTTGTGTGTGTGTTTAATAGGAGGAGGGGGGGAGTACCACCTATAGATACACAAACACAAAAGTATATAGAAGGCTGATTAAGGATTTTTGGAAAAAATAAAAGCCATTTTGTCCCCTTTACCATAAACAGGCTTTTAACTAAAAAGTCTTAGCCTACCGCGTAATCAATCAGACCATAATAGATTTTATTAATTAGACCATATATTATTGATATTCCATATTAGAATTACCACATAAAAGATGCGTCATAGCTGCTATATATAAATCCATCTTGGCCCCACATATGAAATGTTTTTGGATATTCATCTTCAAAAAAAGACCATACAAAATTTTGCTCTCTTTCATATCTTTCAATATACTTTTTTACCGGCAAATTTTTAGTGGCTCTACCTAACAGTCCTGCATAATAAGCATATTCGATATATCCCAAATTAACATTAAATTCGATATAAAAAATCATGATGCAGCCGACATTCTCAATCGGATTTACT
Organism: Jilunia laotingensis; assembly: GCF_014385165.1. Lineage (NCBI taxonomy): Bacteria > Pseudomonadati > Bacteroidota > Bacteroidia > Bacteroidales > Bacteroidaceae > Jilunia > Jilunia laotingensis. The sequence goes on from NZ_JACRTF010000001.1 coordinate 451,019, forward strand.
ATTTCCTCTGATGTGTAATATATACTAAAACTATTTACGATTTCTTCCCCATCCACCTTTGAATGCGTTTTTACAACATTTCCATCCTCATATTCAATATTTGTTACCTCTGTTTTATTTCCAGACCGTTTAAAATAGCATAAATGTCCTTCCGAGGTATAGTCGAAATTCCAAGTTTCAGTGCTTCCGTCCGATGTAGAAGATTCGCAATATTTTACAAACCCATTATCTCCAAGTTCCATATCATAAGTAGTAATAATGGGAATTACAGTTCTCGAATCTTCAACCGTCATTCTCACATATCGTTCTCGATTCACTGCTCTTGTCACATCATGGTACTCAAAAGATATTTTCAAGATGCAAGGGTATTCTATTTTGGTAACAAGTTCCTGGTTATTATAAGAAAGCAACATACCATTAAGGCCTTGTAACCGTTTCCCGGTAAACACATTTGATGGATCGACCACATCCGTTCTGTCATCACCACATGCAGTAAAACTTAGACATGTCACCGATATAATAAAAATATACGATAAAGCTCTTAATGTTTTCATTACTAAATATATTTACATAAAAGACAAACTATCATTTTGCTTTTATAACGAAATAACTTCTATTTTTTCAGTGTATTGGTTCCCAGATAAAACTGAAATCTTGAACAAAATATTGTGTGTAAGCTGTGAAGTTCGTTGGATATCCGTCTTCATTCAGTGTCCATGATAATTCATAATCAAACCAAGTCCCCCAATGAGTTTGCCATACAGGTAAGTTCCGAGTTGCTTTACCCAATAACCCTGCATAAAACGCATAATTCATATTTTCCATATAAACATCGAACTCTTCTTCATAAAGCATAATGCCACCCATGTTTTCAATAGGATCTATTATTTCATCTGATGTATAATAGGTATGACAAGTACGCCATCCTGTCTCACAAGATGAAGAGCTTTTTATAATATTCCCATTTTCATATTCTAAATTTGTCGCAAAACCATCCCTTCCTTTACGTTCAAAAAAGCTTAGATATCCTTCCGATGTATATTCGAAGTTCCATTTTTTTATTTTACCCTCAGTATCTGTTTGCTCACAGTATTTCACAAATCCGTTATTGCCAATCTCCATGTCATATGTTTGCCTATTGTCCCTACCTAAATCTTCAATAGTCATTCTCACATATCTCTGTTCATTGACAGCTCTTGTCACATCTTGGTATTCAAAAGAAATTTCCATTTCGCCAAAGTCTTTTATTTTGGTAAGAAAACCTTCCTCATTATAAAAAAACACCTTTTCCGACAACCATCTAAGGCGGTCGCCTTTAAATACATTCGATGGATTCACAATATCCGTTCGAGTATATCCATCACTCTTATTACATGAGGTAAAATTAAAAAAGATTACCATCAAAACCAAGATATTGGTTAAAGTTCTTAATATTTTCATTATTAAATATACTTTTATCTATAATCATTATTATTTACTAGGTAATTCTAGTTGCTCATAATAGGACATTCCTACATTTAAGTAGGCGGGCATAATTATCTTATACTATAAATAAAGATTTGACTCTGTACTATTTCAAACTTAGGCTCAGAGAAATTCTCAATATAAACTAGTTATGCCCACATACTTATTCTTACTCATTACTATTTAAATAAATTGCTTTGGCAGAAATATTCACAAGTTACTTTTTATCATCCAAACAAGAATTTGCTTTACAAGCTATTCTATAACCTATCAAGATCCCAAATAAAAGCAATATCAAATAATTGTAGAATACAGACTCTCGGTTTAACATAAATATTAAATAAATAGAGAAATAATAGCAAAACAATTGAATGATTATTTGGTATGAATTCCGATAAAAGCTTCTAAGCAAATTGCTTTTCACCATTTTATCGCCATTCGGTACAGCCACAGAACTAACAAAAAAGCCCAATATCCAACCAAACGCATTAAAGATGAGTAAAATTGCCAATATTAATTTAATAACAAAATGATAAGGTATATATATTACGTATTGATAAAAAACGCAATAAATAATCATCAAAGCGGAAGTTGGAATAAATAAATTACGCCCCATATTAATAAAAAAAGTCTTCATATAATTACATCTTTAATTAAACAACCAATTCTTTAATGTTTCCCACAAATTTTTGTTTTCATCAGTAGTTGACGATGGAATTTGCCTGATCTTTTCCGTATGAGCTTCTACTGCATCATTACCAGGTTCTGGATTGGTTATTTCTAATCCGGAACTGATGCCGGCAGCAACTCCTGTAATAACGATCGCTGTTTTTGTCCCTTTCCTACCATCATTTGGATCTCTTTTGGGAGCCGGATCTCCATTGGGCATATTACCTGTAATGTTCGTATCTATACTCTTAGCCACATTCGCTTGATTTTGATCCAATTCTTCTTTACTTCTTCTATCTCTTTTTCTTTGATGATCATATCCAGGATTAATAGCTAAATTACAATTATTTAGAAAGATCATGGTAGTTGTTGACATTATAGCAACATCCAATTTTAACATTGTCGCCATTTTATTTACTTCCTGATTTATTGACCTCACTAAATCCTGAGCTGTAGGATAATTAGCCGGTGTGGCTTGACGAGAAGGATAATAGACAGGAGGTGGTGGTAGTGGTAACGGAACAGGAATTACTTGCCGTCCATCTGGATCTATTGCATTCATCGGATTATTCATGCAATACGCATACGGAGACACCCATGGGTACTTCTCACACAAAGGATCCATCGTTATAAACCCTCCCCAACCGGGATCGTATGGACGGGCTACGAAGTCATACAAGTCCAAGCCATACATGCGGTCAAGTTCTTTTCCACCGAATTTGTTTGGCTGCACCCCATCATTAGAGTTCTTTCCCTGCAAGCCACCGAATGGATAATACTCGTTGACCTGCTCGACAACACCATTCTGTTTCATTACGACACGGTTGTTACCCAAGTGGTCTGTCAGGAAATAATGGTAAATTACGGAATCGTTCGAAAGGGTGATATATCCTTCACCGGTAAGGATTCTCGCAAGAACACCAGATTCATAAATCACATTACCGCAATAATCTGTCGATGTGTAGTCCTTTGCATAAGCGGGAACCATGTCGCCTATATCGAATGAAGGATAATCCGGAAGTCCATTACCGGTAGAAGAGGAGACAGAGGAAGTCGAGGAAGGAGACTTAGAACCGCCTGAATTCACTTCAAAGCCAGTACCAGGATCAGGGATAACAATCATGTTCCGGTTCGTATAATGCTCCTGGTGGTGCTTCACACCATCGGCACCATATGCATAACCAATGCGGCAACTGTCATTGATGGAGATTCTAGACGGTAGATTCTGGGAATTGTATTCGATGAGGGAAATCTGTTTATTTAGATCCTTTGTCATATTGCCGTTTGCATCATAGTCATACTCCACAGGTTTGTTGGCACCGTCAATAAAACTGAATGCGCCCTGGTGAAGAGGATCACTACCAGCAGCATCGCTGATGCGTTTAAGACGGTTGCCCGTATATTCAAGGGTCAAATCATCAATCGTCGCTCCCACCAATGGCATGAAGTCCATATACCCTTTGCGCCGCAAAGAAACGATGCCGCCCATTTTATTATAAGAATATGAAGTGTCGTAAGAGGACGAACCAAACCCAAGAAGCACGCTGTATTTGGCATCTGTCAATCTATTCAGTTCATCATAACTGAAATCATAGAACTCATTCACAGAAAGCTTACTGTTTGACCATCCCATACGGCTGATATTACCCCCGTATTGGGGATTATTTCCCTCGGCATATAACAGCTTTTGATTGAACTTGTTCGATGAGATTTGAGTCAGCCAATTACGGATATTATAGGTATAGGTCATTTTCAACGCATCATTCGCATGGTGACGCTTGCTGGACAGACGCCCCAAGTCATCATAAGTGTGTTCAACCAAAACAACCGAAGGGCTGTCATTCAATTTATGAGTTACCTTCGTCAAACGCTCCGCATGATCGTATGTGTAGGTATAAACCTCCTTCTGGGTCGCTTTCTTAGGGACTGTATGGATATAAGTGATCTTTTTAGGGGCACCGGCAAATCGGTACTCGGTAAGAACCGTCTCATTTCCTCCACGATAGTTGTCTTCACTCGAACGAACAACCCTTCCTTTCAAATCATAATAGAGGGCTGAATGAATATAACTGGATTTAGTGGCAGATGACAGCAACAGGACTTTACCGGTGAGCAAACCCACCCCACTGACCGATGGGGCAGGATACAGCGTACGGTCGGTAAAACCCGGCAAGGAAAGGAAATCATAATTATCATAGTAATAGACTATGTGAACCACTGGAGAAGTCAAGGAGAAACTACTGCTATATCCACTTTTCCCCAATCCGTCCGCCACAATGGCATTATTTGAATAATGCAATGTGCATTCGACCGAATTATTAGCAGCGGATGCCGTATTGGTATTCTTACAAACACCTTGCACAACAAGGCGTTGAAATGTGTCGTACAGGTAGAAAGTCCATTCACCTTTTTGACGTTGCACACCGTCTTGCGAAAACACCAATTGGTCTTTTTGATCATAAATGCAATAGACAGGATCACATCCGGGAAGTTTCTTTTCTATGCAGCGATTCAAGTCATCGTATTTATATTGATAGGCATACAGTGAAAGGTTGGGCGTGTCCTGATAGGCAGGCGGAAGAACGTAACGCAACTGATCGTAATCATCGTATACAAAATACGTGTCATGGGCAATGCCGTCACACATCTGACGGGTGAGGACACGACGACCTTGCTTGTCCGTGAAAAGATAGGAGACACGTCCGTCTTCATCTGTAGACTTGTTTACGAAAAGTTCACCCGGAGCATAATTTTCATTCTGGATAAGGGAGCCGCTATCATTCACTTCGTATGATTTGCAGCTAACCTCACCGGCATGGCCGTTACTCATATAGTCCATGTTCGCGGGATGTGAACTCCATTCCATTCCCGCACCATACTGTTTCCGCATATGTTTCAAGGGAGAATTGTCATAAACACTCGTTAAAAGAACGACTACCTGTCAACGCATTCCTTATATGAAATGAAGCGAGCATTAACAGAAATAAAAATAGTGTTTTCATAATCAGTCCGTATATGCGAGATGCCCGATTAGGGAATCTCCGATTTATATTTTGACAAATTCCACAGAGTTTTTTTTAGGATATTAAAACATCCACGGCTGCAATTTAAGAAAATCTTTCGGATAAGCAAAGCATTTTATAAAATATTTCTTTTGTAGAGTTAAAAAGCAATGATTCAGGAAAGCTCCTTTTATATCTTCGAATTTAGTACCCCTTTATCTTTTTGACACTTTGAATATCCGATGCTTCATAACGCGTAAAATTACGTCCATTCATATATCTGTCTGAAAAGAACGCACTGTAGGGCGATTAGCTTTTTTCAAATGAACAGATTAAAGAGAACTAAAAGGAGTTTAGCACACAAAATCCATACTTATTCCTACTATATGATAGCATTTACAGTAATGTTGTTTCGTTATAACATAGCTTTAGAGTCCGAAAAAAGACAAAGGATAGAGAGAAAATAGATATAAATGAAGTAGTTTCCATCTAAAAAAAGGCTCTTTTTGATAGAAATAGATACTCTATCTGATAGATATTAATATTCCATCTGCTGGTTATAGTTATTCTATCTGATGAAAATAGCTATTTTATCCGATGATTATACCTATTTCATCTGATAAGAAAGGCTATTTTTATCATGTTTTCAACCCTAAGAAGACGCAAAACCATGCTATTTGGAGAACAGTCTAAAATGGTGCTGTCAGCAATAACAGAATATACAGAACAAATTGATATACAAGCAAGCTCTTTACCTAACAATATAGCAATACGGGTTCAAATTATTATCCACTTCTTCTCACAGCTCCAACCTTGCTTTCAACAATTTATACCCCGAAAGGCTGACCCGTAACTTATCTCCATTTTTCAGCAACAAACGGTAATTTTCCTTTCCGAAAAGTTCGACACGGGAAATTTGGGTAACATTTACAATGGTCGAACGGTGTATGCGCACAAATCCTGAAGCAGGAAGATGGGTCTCCAAATATTTCATAGTAAGCTCCTTGATATATTGTCCATCGGGAGTTACAAGGGTCACATAATCTCCGCATGCTTGTACATACAGCAAGTGTTCTATCGCAATCAGATGTATTCTCGATCCGTCTTTCACCGTGATCCGGTCGATATGCTCCTCAGGCAACCGAGTCGCTATCTCTTCCACAGGCTGTTTCTTTTCATCAGTCAACTGGTATAGGGGAGTCTCTTCAACCGTCCCCTTCTCCTCTTCACCGGATAATCGACAAACATACAGTTTATACCAAAGCATCACTACCGACCAACATAGCACACCGAACAAAGCACGAAACGGAAGCGTATCTACAAATGGAGCATACACTGCTCCACTCCATGCTTCGATCCATCCCTGAACAGCGAATCCCCCCGCCAACCAGAAAAGCAATGCCAATACCGAAACAATCAGCTCCGTCTGAATCACCGACACATATCCGGTCACAAACCACGACAGATAAGCCAGCACACAGAAGATGCCAACCGAGACCATCCCGTCCGCCAAAGCAGGCAATGAACCGGCATCGGCATATGTTATCAATAAGACCGCCTGCACACCTGCCGCCAGAAATGCCAACAGTAAAGTGATCGTCCATCTCCTGGGAGAATCTATAATAGGGTGTGCTTCCATCTGTTTTTTGTTCTTTTTATGATTAACCTTTTATTTCTATACTTCCGAAAGATACATTTCCACGGATTACCAATACACGACTCTGGTCTATGTTGATCCCCGGAATCCGTTTATCTTCACAACTTCCCAAGAAAGCATTTGCTTGCAGTTCGATCTTCCAGTCAAGGGGAACATAAATCTCCACACCTCCAAAATTACATTCGATATCGATATAAGTTTCACCCAATGGTATATCGGTGCGGCGTAAATCGAGTTCCGTACCGCCAAAACTATTACGTATGGAAGCACCTCTGAATAGTTCATCCAGTACAACTTGCTTTACACCACTGAACATATTGTCCGACCTCAAAAAGCCATCGGTCGACTTACATTCATTCACTGTAAACTCCTCTCTCCCACGCGGACGATGACAACCACGATGTTTAGGCCGATAGAACACGGCTACCCCCACCAATACAAGCACTAAAGGCCAAAGTAACGCACTTGTGTCGATTGGCAACCAAAAGAACCACCCCAACCGGGGAATGAGAAAACAAAATCCGATAACCAATAATATCAATCCGTTGAAAAGCTGTTTACGCAAAACGTAGTAAGCCCCCAATGCCACCAAAAGCATCGGCCAAGAGACAATAGCGTGAAAGAAGCTTGAAGGAATAATTCCAAGATTACGTCCTAGCAATAAAATGCCACAGGCGATAAAGAGCGTAGCAACCAGTTGTCTACCTGTGATACCGGATGGAGATGTGGGTTTCTGTTCCATAATTCATTTTTTTATTTTAATTCGATGATACGTTTCAATTTCGATGTCACAAAGATAAGGCGATCAGACTCTTCCGAAAACAAATAGCCGCTAATTTACGTACAAAAATCGATGAACTGCGGATGACTCCCGTTAAAAAAAGCCGGGTCTCCTCTTTGCTCTCTGAGAAAATCCCCCGATTGCAAAGAAGAGACCCGACCACCGATTATAAAAATAGCCTCTTATTACTTCAAATATTCCATATCAAACTCGGAGAAACAAGCCGGTTCGGAAGCACTTCCCTGATGAATCAATCCCGGACGAGCCACCCGATCCCAACGAAGCATTTTTTGTCCATAATCTCCATTACCTTCCAGAACTGTTACTTTATTCCAATTCTTACCATCGGAACTCCATTGGAAAGAGCAATCACATCCTCTATTCACTTCCATGCGAAGCCATATGGCTTTATCAGCGACTTCGGAAGCAAATAGTTCCTGCTTGTTTCCATCATGTATCACTTCAAGCAAAAGTTTGTGCCCTTTTATTCCAAATGCCAGATACGCTTTAGCATCTCCGTAGAAAGTCAGCCCTTTCAGACTATTGTTCTGATTTACCACCTGAGTGGTAATACGGTATTCAGCACCCCCGGGACGTTGACAAAGTACGGCAGGTGCATCCTTACCGTTAACAGCTGTACCTGCCAAACAAAGAGTACCTTTCCTCAATCGTGCTTTGACGTCAGAATCCGTATAGTTCCAGCTCCAGCTAACATTCAGTTCTTTACCCTTAAACTCATCCCTATATCCGGTCAAAGGCTTTTGAGCATTCTTTTTCAATGGCAAAGGAAGCGTTGTGGAAGCCATCGGTCCACCGACAAAGTGAGGCCAGTGATCCTCTCCCATCACCAGTTCCTGAAGGATGGGCTGTCTGCCCGCAAAAAAATTATCTCCGGTAAAATAGGCATGACAAAGATAATACATCCGATTGTCCGGTGTGTTCACCAAGGTTCCGTGACCACAAGACAACACATCCCTTCCACCGGATAAGATCGGATTCTCACTGTATTTTTCATACGGACCCTTTATCTCCTTAGAACGAGCCACATGAACGGCATAATCACTCTTCGGGCCGCAGCATCCGCGCACGGAATAAAGCAGATAATAATACCCGTCCTTCTTGAACATACATTGCCCTTCCATACCGATCTTCTCATCATCCCGCAGCAAAGTGAACGTCTCCCCTTTCAGATGAAGACCGTCATCGGACAGTTTACAAGCCATGATCTCTATCGGTCTTTTCGCCAATCCATAAGCTTTCCATGAGATGTATAGTTGACCGTCATCTTCCCAAACGAAAGCATCTATAGCTTCATTCCCATGTACGATGATCGGCCCGTGATCCGTATATTCCCCATCCGGCCGGGAAGCTGTCGCCACACCGATATACGATTGTCCGTCAGACTTTCTTCTAGCCGTATAATACATGTATACTTTATCATTATGCAAATACAGTTCCGGTGCCCAGAAAGAGCCGCAAGTCCATTCCGGCTGCTTCGCAAAGACATGCCCCGTCTGTTCCCAATTGACAAGATCATCCGATTTGTATACCGGATACGAGGGTGCCCATTCGGAAGAAGTTCCGGCAGCATAATAACTTTTTCCCCAACGGATGACAGTCGGATCGGCAAGATCACCATGAATCACTGGGTTCGTAAACATTTCGTTGGATTGTGCCATCGAAGAACTGATTGCCGATAAGAGGCAAACAGCGAATAAACAAATTTTCTTCATACTATTCAAATGTTTTATTTGACCGGATTGGTTGTTTCCCGTCAGTCGTGTTTCTTAATTGTTTGCACAAAGATAATGATTATGATCCATTCTTCAAGGCATAGCTTATAGATTCTGTATAAAATAGCGACCGCCTCTAAACCTCTTTTAATTAAAAAGCAGATAAAATCACCCGATAAAGGAAAAAAACAAGCCTATAGGATTCGAAGAATAGATAAAAAAGTACACTTATTTTGAGGTATTTCAGTTTATTATTAACTTTGCAGTATAAAGTTGAAAAAATCAAGGAACCATGAAAAAGATAACGCTATCATTCCTGTTTTGTCTTGCTTGCCTGATCGGCATGGCGCAAGGTAGTACGAAACTCGACCTGAAGGATATCACCTCAGGACAATATTTCCCCGCGACGATACGAAACGTTGTCCCGATGCCTGATGGCGAGCATTATACACAGATGAATGATGAAGGTACACAGATTACCAAATATTCTTTTAAGACAGGAGAACCGGTAGAAGTGATCTTTGACGTGGCTAAAGCGCGTGAATGTGATTTCAAACACTTTGATAGTTATCAATTCTCGCCCGACGGATCGAAATTATTGATAGCAACAGAAACAACACCGATATACCGGCGTTCATATACAGCCGTGCATTATTTATACCCCTTGAAACGTAACGATAAAGGGGTAACGACAAACAACATTATTGAACGGCTTTCTGACGGGGGCCCTCAACAAGCCCCCGTTTTCTCACCGGACGGAACTATGATCGCCTTTGTACGTAATAACAATATCTTCCTCGTCAAGACTTTGTATGGAAACAGTGAAAGCCAAGTGACCGAAGACGGTAAGCAGAACTCCATTCTCAACGGTATCCCCGATTGGGTTTACGAAGAAGAATTCAGCTTCAATAGTGCCTTGCAATTTAATGCTGACAATACCATGCTGGCATTTATCCGTTTCGACGAAACAGAGGTTCCTTCATACCAGTTCCCATTATTTGCCGGAGAAGCTCCACGCATCAACGGATTGGAAGATTATCCCGGAGAATATACCTATAAATATCCAAAACCCGGTTATCCTAACTCAAAAGTGGAAGTCCGGACATTTGATATAAGATCCAAAGTGACCCGTACCATAAAATTGCCACTGGATGCCGATGGATATATCCCGCGTATTCGATTCACGAAAGATGCGGACAAATTGGCTATCATGACACTGAACCGTCATCAAAACCGTTTTGATATGTACTTCGCTGATCCACGTTCCACGGTCTGCAAACTAGCGTTGCGTGATGAGTCGCCTTATTATATAAATGAAAATGTATTCGACAATATACAATTCTATCCGGAGAATTTCAGTTTTCTCAGCGACAGGGACGGATATCCTCATCTTTACTGGTATAGCATGGGAGGAAACCTAGTGAAACAGGTCACGAAAGGTTCGTTCGAAGTAACATCGTTTCTTGGATACGATGAAGCGGACGGCAGCTTCTACTTTATAAGCAACGAGGAGAGCCCGATGCAACAAGCCGTTTACAAAATAGACCGCAAAGGGAAAAAGACAAAACTCTCACAGGCAAGCGGCATGAACAGTGCCATGTTCAGTCCGACGATGAAGTATTATATCAATACTTATAGCAATCTGAATACCCCGACATTAATTACTCTGAATGACAATGAAGGCAAAACGCTAAAAACATTGGAAAGCAATAATAAGCTAAAACAAAAACTGGCTCAGGTAGCTGTGCCTCAAAAGGAATTCTTTAAATTCAAAACTTCTCAAGGAGTGGAACTGAACGGCTGGATGATGAAACCGACCGACTTCTCGGCATCCAAGAAATATCCGGTATTGATGTTCCAATACAGCGGTCCCGGTTCGCAACAGGTTTTAGATAAGTTCGGAATCAGTTGGGAAACTTATATGGCAAGCCTGGGATATATCGTGGCCTGCGTCGATGGGCGCGGAACCGGAGGACGTGGAACGGAGTTCCAAAAAAGCACTTATCTCAACTTAGGTGTAAAAGAGGCGAAAGATCAAGTAGAAGCAGCACAATACCTGGGATCACTACCCTATGTTGACAAAAGCCGTATCGGTATTTGGGGGTGGAGCTACGGTGGTTATATGACGATCATGAGCATGAGTGAAGGAACACCCGTATTCAAAGCCGGTGTTGCAGTTGCCGCACCGACCGATTGGAAATTCTACGATTCAGTCTATACCGAACGTTTCATGCGAACACCGAAGGAAAATGCCGAAGGCTACAAAGCAGCCTCAGCCTTTACGCGTGCAGACAAGTTGCATGGCAACCTGTTATTGGTACATGGTATGGCGGACGACAATGTACATTTTCAAAACTGTGCCGAATATGCGGAACATCTGGTACAATTGGATAAGCAATTCGATATGCAACTCTACACCAACCGCAATCATAGCATTTATGGCGGAAATACCCGTCATCATCTATACACGCGCCTGACTAACTTCTTTTTAAACAATCTGTAATGGCTGAAAGAGTACGTAAGCCCGAGTGGCTGAAAATAAATATCGGTGCCAACGAACGTTACACCGAAACAAAACGCATTGTAGAGAATCACTGCCTCCATACTATTTGCAGTAGTGGCCGATGCCCGAATATGGGAGAATGTTGGGGAAAAGGTACCGCCACATTTATGATCGGTGGTGACATCTGTACCCGCAGTTGCAAGTTCTGCAACACGCAAACGGGACGACCGCTTCCTCTTGATCCCAACGAACCGGCACATGTGGCGGAATCCATCTCTCTAATGAAACTTTCACATGCAGTGGTCACTTCGGTGGATCGTGATGACCTTCCGGACTTGGGAGCATCCCATTGGGCACGAACAATCACCGAAATAAAAAGAGTCAATCCGGCAACTACCATCGAAGTATTGATTCCTGATTTCCAAGGGCGGCTGGAACTTGTAGACCAAGTGATAAACGCACGGCCGGAAATCATTTCCCATAATATGGAAACTGTACGCCGTATCAGCCCCCTTGTACGAAGTGCCGCCCATTATGACACCAGCCTGAAAGTAATCAAACGAATAGCGGACAGCGGTACGGTAGCCAAAAGCGGGATTATGGCAGGATTGGGCGAAACTCCCGCAGAGGTAGAAGAACTGATGGACGATCTGTTAGCTGCCGGATGTAAGATACTGACCATCGGACAATACCTTCAGCCTACACACCGGCATTATCCTGTCGCAGAATATGTAACACCCGAACAATTTGCCGAATACAAACGCATCGGACTCGAAAAAGGATTCGAACAAGTGGAAAGCGCTCCTTTGGTGCGCTCTTCCTATCATGCAGAAAAACATATCAGGAGATAGACTAAACATAAACACATTCATGTTTGTTTTATAGGAAACAGGCAAAATGTACAAAAGAAATGGGTCATAAAGGATTATTATCTTCTGCATTTAACATGTCATTGGGATATATCCCCGTTATTATCTCCATAGTTTTATGTGAATTTATAACGCAAGACACGGCAATCTATATCGGAACAGGTATCGGACTTCTTTACTCGTATTATGTAATACACAAGAAAGGGGCACGGATTCCTAATTTCATACTTTATATTTCGACGGCAGTATTATTGCTCCTGTCGATTGCCGCCTTTATACCCGGTGATTATGTCCCTCCCGGCGCACTCCCGCTTACTTTGGAAGTCAGTATCCTCATCCCCATGTTGATCCTCTACCTGCATAAAAAGAGATTCATCAATTATTTTCTGAGAAAGAGGGAATATTGCAGCAAGCGTATGTTTGCCCAAGGTGCGGAATCGGCTGTCGTATCGGCACACATTATACTGCTATTGGGTATTATTCACTTTATCATAATCAGTATCGCCATATTTTTCAGCCACCCTCTGGAAAACCCGGCAAATTGGATTATTTTCAACCTTATGCCTCCGGCAATCTTCGTGTTATGTATCTTCTTGAATCAGATCGGCATACACTACTTCAACAAATTGATGTCCCACACCGAATATGTTCCTATCGTCAACAAACAAGGAGACGTGATCGGTAGAAGCCTGGCAATAGAGGCGATAAATTATAAAAACGCATATATCAATCCGGTTATCCGCATTGCAGTAGCATCACACGGCATGTTGTTTTTATGCAACCGTCCTCAGACGGCCATATTGGACAAAGGAAAGATGGACATTCCGATGGAGTGTTACCTCGGCTTTGGAGAAACATTAGCTGAAGGATGCCGACGGATGGTTCAAACGGCCTTTCCCGGTGTTAATGGATTGAAACCGACTTTCAGCATCATGTATCACTTCGAGAATGAAGTTACCAACCGCCTTGTCTATCTATTTATACTCGACATGGAAGATGATTCCATACTTTGTAACCCACATTTCAAAGGGGGCAAGCTGTGGCAATTCCGGCAGATAGAAGAAAATCTGGGCCATAACTTCTTCAGTGAATGTTTCGAAGAAGAATACGAACACTTGAAAGAAATTATTGGTATAAGAGAAAAATACAGGGAATTTTAGACAGGTCGGGTACATGACCTTGCCATTCCTTCACCGTCTTAGTCCGTATATACTCCCCTTCACAAGTTATGTTGGCAGCAATGCACAGCCGTGTTTGAGGACGGCAATTATGCAAGATATCTTCTACCATCTTATTATTACGGTAAGGAGTCTCTATAAAAAGCTGTGTCTGGTGTTCGGCATAAACACGCTGTTCCAGTGCTTTTAACTTCTTGGCACGTTCTCCCGGCTCAATGGGTAGATAGCCGTGAAAAGCAAAACTCTGTCCGTTAAAGCCCGAAGCCATTACCGACAGGATGATGGAAGAAGGGCCCACCAATGGAACGACTTTCAAATTCTTTCGTTGCGCAATAGCAACCACATCCGCACCCGGATCGGCTACCGCTGGACACCCTGCCTCAGAAATAACGCCCATAGAAGCACCGCCTATCAGCGGTTTCAGATAGCCGGAAATATCTTCGGGTGAAGTGTGCTTATTTAATGTGTAGAATGTCAACGCATCAATGTCGATCTCCCTTTCTACCTTTTTCAGAAAGCGACGAGCCGACCGGACATCTTCTACAATGAAATGACGGATTCCAAGAATTATATCTTTATTGTAAGCAGGCAACACGGATTCAATTGTCGTATCACCTAAAGTGACAGGGATAAGATAGAGAGCAGTTTCCAAATTAATTGAGATATTTTGATTCTTCCAACATACGATGATAGTCAGTGGTCTCCAACAACTGTTGCAAGCTGACATCCTTATGATTCTTCATATAAGCGGACACGATACGGGTTCCCATCCATGTACCGATCAGTGCCGGAGCATTTTCACCGAAGAAGGCTGTAAAAGGAGCCGGCTTCATATACTTACGCACCACCATCGGATCACGGGCATACAAGTGACGGTTCTTCAGCATGTACTCCCAAATGTACTTTTCGTTCTCGCGACACCATTTCTCTTCCGTTTCCGAATATCCCATAGCATCACCGGTAGAACCATATTCCAGCAATTTCTTTACAGCATAATTGATCTTGCCGGAATGCATCATCTGGTCGAGCAAGCAACTACCTTCCTGAAAAGGGAACGGATAATAGCTCATCAGATAAAACACGAAGCAATCGGGCACTATACGATCCGGACGCATGGAACGACATTGGTATTCGTAATAAAAACGTTTATACAACGGATAATCTTCTCCCATATATTTGTCAAGGCTGATCCCCAACAAAGTATCGGAAAGTACCACCGATTCGTTAAAAGCTGAAATCTGAGAATAAACGACCGGAGTATGGAAAGACGGAATCTCTTTTCGCAGGTTCTCAAACCCCTTGGTCAATCCTTTTTCAACTTCATCCAGATTCGGATAACGGATTTCCACATCCGCCATCAAGCGAAGCAAAGTCGTGTCTGAATAAAACTTCTTTAGTTTCTGGGAAATGGTATCATCGCTGACTTGCCCCAGTCCAAGCACCTCTTCAATCAGTATCTTGGTAGGCTGCCGATAATCCATGTTCATTTTTTGCAATGCAGAGAAACTGTTAGAACGTACATATTCATTCAACAGCTTGTCGTATCGGATAACGTTAATCCCATTCTCCTTATTTTGTAACTGCGCATTCTCTCCTGTACCCATCCGGCAAGCAACGGTGAGCAAACACATAATAATAAGGAGAAGGAGATTCTGTGGTTTCATTTTTATCCGTAAATAATATTTCCGTTTTCGTCCTTGTATTCATCAAGACCTTTTTCATAGGTAGCCATGGCACGAAGACTCATACCTACGCTTGAAAAACCACCGTCATGATAAAGATTCTGCATGGTCACCTTACGGGTAAGATCAGAGAACATCACGATGCAGTAATCGGCACATTCATCAGCCGTAGCATTGCCCAGAGGAGACATCCGATTGGCAAAGTCATAAAGCTTGTCCATGCCTTTCACTCCCGATCCGGCAGTGGTGAATGTCGGAGACTGCGAAATGGTATTCACACGCACACTGTGTTCGCGACCGTAAATATAACCGAAGCTGCGGGCTATGGATTCGAGGAGTGCCTTTGCATCCGCCATATCATTATAGCCGTAGAATGTACGTTGTGCGGCTACATAGCTCAAAGCGACAATCGAGCCGTATTCGGCAATCGCATTCAGTTTCTTGGCTGCCTGAATCATTTTGTGGAACGATACGGCAGAAATATCCAATGTCTTATCCAACATTCCGTAATCAAGGTCGTCATAGGTACGCTTTTTACGTACATTAGGAGACATACCGATAGAGTGAAGCACAAAGTCAATCTGTCCATGCAATACGTCCATAGAAGTTTTGAACACATTCGTCAAATCTTCCACACTGGTAGCGTCGGCGGGAATCACCTCACAGTTCAGTTTCTCTGCCAAAGCATTGACTTCACCCATGCGGATGGCCATAGGAGTATTTGATAATGTAATGGTCGCACCTTCTTCAACGGCTTTTTCCGCTACCTTCCATGCAATAGACTGATCGTTCAATGCACCGAAGATAATGCCTCTTTTTCCTTTCAACAAATTGTAACTCATACCTTTTTAATAGTTAAATTAGGTTGCAAAGATAGGAACTTTCTGCATAAAAACACGAGATGTGTGCAAAGAAAAGCTGAAAATGGCAAAAAAGACAGTCAGATATACTTTTTTACGGCCACATCGCCCCTAAAAGCATACACTCTTTCTTTGTTTTTATAACTTTGCAAACAAAAAACAGATCACCAATGAAGAAACTTGTTATATTCGATTTGGACGGGACATTGCTGAATACGATTGCCGACCTCGCCCAAAGTACCAACCATGCCTTATCCCGTTTAGGGTATCCCACGCATGAAGTGGATAAGTACAATTTTATGGTAGGCAACGGGATCAATAAACTCTTTGAGCGCGCACTGCCCGAAGGAGAAAAGAGTGAAGAAAACGTGCTGCGTGTCCGTAATGAATTCATTCCCTACTACGATGTTCACAATGCGGACGAAAGCCGGCCTTATCCGGGTATTCCCGATTTGCTGAAACAATTGCAGGAAAAAGGGATTCAAGTTGCAGTGGCTTCCAACAAATACCAAGCGGCAACAGAAAAACTAATCCGCCATTACTTCCCGGAAATACGTTTCGTTGCCGTATTCGGTCAACGTGAAGGCATCAAGGTAAAACCCGACCCCACGATTGTAGAAGATATCTTGCAGATCACCTCCGTAGAAAAGAAAGACGTGCTTTATGTGGGCGACTCGGGAGTAGATATGCAAACCGCCTTGAATGCAGGAGTTACGGCCTGCGGAGTCACTTACGGTTTCCGCCCGCGTGCCGAATTGGAAAGTTTCCACCCGGCATACATTGTGGATCGCGCGGAAGAGATATTGCCCATCCTTTAAAGGGAGACAGCCTTACATTGAATCCTTTCCTCTTCTTCCCGTAATCCTTCCACGTTAAACATCCCCATGTTTAACAGTGAAACACCCCCATGTCTGACATGCAGACATCCCCATGTTTCACTGCGAGACATGGGGATGTTTCACATGCCATCTCACCGGGAAGAGACGCGAAGGCTACGAAGAGAAGATTGTTTTCTCTGCCACCAAGCATTCATTAGTAAGCACTTCCCGACTTCACAACAAGCTTTTCAAGCAAGCCTTGCATATTTTCAATGACCGGACTGCCCTGCATATTGTAATCCGTGCCCAGTTGGGCCATTTGTGGGAAAGTAAGCCATACACTGCCGTTTTTATCTTCCCATACGGAAATTTTAAGAGGCAATTCGATGGAAATGCTCGGATTATCCTGCATCAGTTTCGTTCCAACCTTGGGTGAGCCGAAAACAATCACCTGATTCGGACGCAATTCCAATCCTACCTCCTCGGCATTCTTCCCGTGGTCGAATTTGGCAAACACCGGAATACCAGCGGCTTTTATATTCTTTTCCAGCCTTGCCATTGTTTCCGGAACACTGAACTGGCTTTCGTAAGTATATAGCAGTCCGTCGTTTGCCCCGGTTCCCATTTTATCCCCATCGAATGACGCGGCAATCCTACGGGCGAGATTCGTCAGATCAACTCCCTCCTTGTTGGCAAGTAAGGTGACACAAACTAATTCGGAGGCATCTGTAAAGCGGCTAAGGAAAGCAGAATGTCCGGGAGCGTTTCCCTTAATATCCATCAACCCTTTATGATTGTAAAATTGCCATCCGGCCATGGCCGGCACGACCTTCCCGTTAACCAATTTGGTGGGAGCATAAATCAACGCCCGGTTTTCAGGTTTTGCTATCAACACACTACCTGCCAGGGCTATATCCCAATGGCTGACATTTTCTGCCGAAGCCCATATATCAGAGAATCCTTTCATTGCCGAACCATTCAACGGAGCGACTGCCGTCAATTTTCCATCCTTCTCCTGATAACCGGTCGAAGTTTCCGCTGCATCGATATAGTCCTTATCATGTTTGAAAAGTTCGTGGACATTTCCGACAGCAACCTTTTCTTGTTTGACTTTCGGCAAATCTTCTCCGAAATACGTCTCGGTCAACCCGAGATAATCTATCTGGTTTTTCTTCACAAAGTCTTTATATGGCATCTTGGCAACAGCTTCGACGATCGAGGCAAGCAATAAAAAGTTTGTTGCGCTTTGTTTCACATCCGTACCCGGTTCAAAAGCCAATGGAATGGCCTCAACGGTAGCAATCAACTGTTCAGGGGTATAGGGCTTTGAGGCATCAAAGCCTTTCTGATCACGATAGTCGGCAATACCCGTGCTATGCTGCATCAATTCGAACACGGTAACGTCTTTCCAGAGGGCAGGAACATCTTTCAAATATTTACCGATGGGCATATAAATATCCAGCTTTCCTTTTTCATAGAGTTGCATAGCGGCTACAGCGGCAAATCCTTGCGAAATCGGCCCGATAGGCCACAAGGTCTTCACAGAAGCCAAGTTTTCATTTTCGATATCCGTCAACCCATATCCCACGACACGCGGAATGTAAGGAGCCTGCACAATGGCAAGTGTCATACCGGGAATACCCTTTTCCTCCATAAATTCGTAAATCATTTGGTCGATGGACTTACCTTGATAGGCAACCTGCACATCACCTCTACTTCCGTTTGGCAACTGATTGGCATACTTCTTCATTTTTGTTCCTCCATTTTGTGCCAACATCGTTCCCGACATCAGCAATACTACAATAAATAATAAACTCTTTTTCATACGCTCGGTCTACATTGATTATATAACGACTTTTTTTCTAGTTTGTTTATCAAACATGTTGCAAAGGTAGGGGGAAAGAAGCTCCTTATAAATGGCTATTATTCAGCCATAGTTTGCCATTTATCCCGAAATAAGCTCTTTGCATGAAACTCTATCCGGACATTCCGGCTTCCTCAGGTATAATTGCCAACTTATCCGGTGAAATA
This sequence comes from Jilunia laotingensis, assembly GCF_014385165.1. Lineage (NCBI taxonomy): Bacteria > Pseudomonadati > Bacteroidota > Bacteroidia > Bacteroidales > Bacteroidaceae > Jilunia > Jilunia laotingensis. The sequence goes on from NZ_JACRTF010000001.1 coordinate 470,266, forward strand.
GCCATCTTGTGGCTTTTGACAGAGTTCTATCTTTGCGCAATGATTAATTAGTTATAAAACAGTCGAAAAGGATAGGGCTTAACCATCTTCCTATCTTTTTTTAATTTAATTTTGTGAACAAACAATTATCATCTATGGACTATAACCTGAATACCCGCCTCAACGGCAACGTGGCAATGACTACCGCCTTCCACGAAAACAAAGCGTTAATGCAGAACAAGACCCTATACAAGTTTATATGGGTACAAGAAGGAACCTTGGCAATCGAAATAGACCACGTTCTCATGCGGCTGGAAAAAGATGAAATCATCTCCTTAACCCCATTACACCATATAGATATAAAAGAGGTGAACGGAAAATACCTGAGCCTGGTATTCAACAGCAATTTCTATTGCATCTATGGGCACGACAATGAGGTTTCGTGCAACGGCTTCTTGTTTCACGGCTCTTCCGATATCATGCGAATAAATCTGACTCCGGACCAATCGAAGAAGCTACATAGCATTTCAGACATTTTCATGGATGAATGTGTCATCAAGGATAATCTCCAGGAAGAGATGTTGCGCATCGTCCTCAAACGGTTCATCATCACCTGCACACGCATTGCCCGTGAAAGATTCTCGATAAGTGAGGAGAAAGAAAAGAGCTTTGATATCGTACGCCAATTTTACGTATTGGTGGATCAGCATTATAAAGAGAAGAAGCAGGTGCAGGATTATGCGGAACTTTTATACCGTTCTCCCAAAACCATTTCCAATCTTTTTGCCGAATATGGATTACCCACCCCGTTACGAATCATCCACGAACGTGTAGAAGCTGAAGCAAAACGACTGCTTCTGTACACGAACAAAAGTGCTAAAGAAATCAGCGGCATTCTGGGGTTTGACGACATCGCGGCTTTCAGCCGTTTCTTCAAGAAAATGACAAAAGAGAGCATCTCTGAATACCGCAAAAGGGAAAAACAGGATTAATTGCCAACATCTCCGGCCAATTGGCCATTTACGGTGAGGAGAAAAATCCCGTAATTTGCATCATCAATCAAACGTTCAACCAAGAATAATGGAATAATTAAAAATAAACAAGTATGAAAGAGTATGATGTCATTGTTATCGGTTTTGGCAAAGGAGGTAAAACTCTTGCAGCCGAGTTCGCAAAACGTGGACAAAATGTCGCAATCATCGAACGATCGGACATGATGTATGGAGGTACATGTATCAATATCGGCTGCATTCCCACCAAAACATTGGTACACCAGGCGAAAATAGCTGCGGGGATGAGGGAAGCATCTTTTGCCGAGAAAGATACGTTTTTTCGTCAGGCCATAGCGATGAAAGACGCTGTGACAAGCGCATTGAGAAATAAAAACTACCATAATCTGGCAGATCATCCCAATGTTACAGTTTATACAGGCACGGGCTCTTTCGTTTCACCCGATACCGTGTCGGTACATACCACCAATGAAGACATTCTGCTCAAGTCAGATAACATCATAATCAACACAGGCGCAGAAACGGTTATTCCTCCAATCGAAGGAATCAATGGCAATCCTTTCGTATACACCAGTACATCGATTATGGAACTTACATCGCTCCCTCGTCGGCTGGTCATTGTCGGAGGCGGATATATCGGACTGGAATTTGCTTCCATGTTTGCATCCTTCGGCTCGAAAGTAACGGTTCTCGAAAGTTATCCCGAATTGATACCTCGCGAAGACAGAGATATAGCGGCAAGCGTAAAAGACGCTCTAGAGAAAAAAGGCATTGAATTCAGGATGAATACCAAGGTACAATCCATTAAGCATACGGGACATGAAGCAATAATCACCGTAACAGATGCCCAATCGGACAAAGAATCGGAACTGGAAGCAGAAGCCGTCCTATTGGCTACCGGACGCAAGCCTAACACCGAAGGCCTCAATGCAGAAGCCGCCGGAGTGAAGCTGAACGAACGGGGTGCTGTCATCGTGGACGAGCATTTAGTCACGACCAATCCTCATATCCGTGCCGTAGGAGATGTAAAAGGCGGTTTGCAATTTACTTACATTTCATTGGACGATTACCGGATCATCCGTGAGGATATGTTCGGAGATAAAAACCGGAAAACAACAGACCGCGAACCGGTCAGCTATGCCGTCTTTATTGATCCACCGTTATCAAGAATCGGTCTGAACGAAACGGACGCGCTAAAACAGAATCGGGATATTATCGTGAAGAAATTACCCGTCACGGCCATTCCAAGAGCAAAAACTTTGGGAGAGACCGACGGACTACTGAAGGCTGTGATTGATAAAAACACGGGGAAAATTCTCGGATGTACACTGTTTGCACCCGATTCAAGCGAAGTGATAAATTCGGTTGCCATCGCCATGAAGACCGGTCAGGATTATACATTCCTGCGTGATTTCATTTTCACACACCCCAGTATGAGTGAAGCATTGAACGACCTGTTCTCATAAGCAATTAATTCTTTTTTATGCCATTCGATGCCAACACCTTGGCACCACAATGTCATCGAGCAGGCAACACCTTGCCAACGGGTAGGCAAAGTGTTGCCTATTCGTGGGTAAAAGTTATTTTTTATACTTTTTTTCTTTTATCTTTTTGGGGTACTCCTACAGAATTAGTACATTGCAGCAGTAAAATCACAATAAACTATTATGGAAACAGTAAAAGACCTATATGAAAAACTTCTAAAGCTAGTAAAAGCGTCCGGAAAACCGGCAGAAGAATGGTTTAAGCAATACAATCATGACATACTAATGATTCCGGAAAAATGGTGGGAATCACTTGCTGTCTGCGAATATGCCTTAGACAACCTCGCGGATAAACGAAAGACAGCAGAATTCTTCCGACTCATATTCAGTGCCTACGATTGCAATGTAGAAGTAGACCTTAACGAAGAAGATTATGCTTTTTGGTGGGAAAAAGTACAAGAAACCTGTGACCGGGTAGCGGAATTTGACGGAGTAGGATGGTCACAGAAAGGTTCGCAATATGCAGAAGCACGGTATGGAGTACGAAACATCAACCTGCTGCTACCTTATTATGAAAAGGCAGCAGAAATGGGTGATACGGAGGCACAAGCCACTGTAGCCTACTGGCACTATATCGGTTATCTGTGCAAAGAAGATCATGAAGAAGCCGAACGGCTTTTCGAACAGATAACCTCTCCCGAAGGTCTCTTATGGAAGAAGTTCTACCGTGCCTGCATGGAAAGCATTTCCGGCAACCCCGACAAAGCCATGACTTTAAGACAAGAGTTATTGCAAGAATTGCCGGAGGGAGCCAAAATGAGAGCTAATATATATGCAGCTATCGGAGATGACCTGAATTATGACAATACGAAGATCACCGAACAAGCAACCTGGTATGAAAAGGCATTGCAGGTGGTCCCCAATTTCTATGTGCAGAAACATTTGGCAATACTTTATTTCCGCTATCCCGAATTGGGCAAGAAGCCGGAAGACGCCTTGAGACTTTGGGAAGGGGCCTGGCATGCAGGAGTATGGTCAGCGGCCAACTTTCTGGGCTATAATTATCAAGACGATCCATGGACGAATTATCCGAAAGCTATCGAGTGGCTGGAAAAAGGAATGTTGTACTGCGAATCTTACAGTGCTTATGAATTGGCATTAATCTATCTTTATAATGAGAACTACCAAAACATAGAAAGAGGATTGTATTGTCTGCAACGCTGTGTGGAAGATGGCTATGCACAAGGCATTGTTAGTCTCGCGATGGTCTATTTCAATGGCGAGCTGGTGGAAAAGAACGTCGAGCGTTCTCATGAGTTACTGCTCAAAGCTTCAGAACTCGGTTCGGGAGAAGCAGCCTACCGTATCGGATGGATGTACGAAAACTCCATCTTCACCGAAGCCCCCGATTACCAAAAAGCATTTGAATATTTCGAAAAGGCAGCAGAAAGAGAAGATACCAGCGGCCTTTGCCGTGCCGCCCTTTACTTGGCGAATGGCTATGCCGGTGTAACCGATCCGGTCAAATCAAAAGAATATTATGAAAAGGCCGCTGAACAAAATGCTCCTTATGCACTGGTGGAATTGGGATTTCTCCAGGAAAATGAACAAAGTTACCAACAGGCTTTCGAGTTATTCAAGAAGGCAGCAGTACAGGAATATCCGTATGGCATGTTTCGCGTAGGTTATTACTTAAGTGAAGGCATTCTGGGTGATGCCCAACCGGAAGAGGGAGCGAAATGGTATACGAAAGCAGCGGAAGCCGGTGATTCGGATGCCATGTTTTTCCTCGGAAAGTGTTATAAAGTCGGTTATGGCATAGAAGAAAATCCCGATAAAGCTTTGGAATGGTTCCAGAAAGGAGCGGAAGAAAATGAGCCGCGTTGTATCACAGAATTAGGATTGGCATATGAAAACGGTATCGGAGTTGAAGAGAATCCGCACAAAGCCGTGGAATTTATGAAAAGAGCCGCTGATATGAATTACAGCTACGCCCAATTCAAAATGGGAGACTATTATTTCTACGGATATGGACCTTGCATGGAAGATAACAAACAAGCGGTAGAATGGTATGAAAAAGCCGAAGCTAATAACAATCCTCTTGCCATGCTCCGTTTGGGGGACTATTATCTCTACGATTATGACAAACTGAATGAAAGTGAAAAAGCCATCGATTATTACCAGAAAGCTGCCAAACAGGAATATTACAACGAAGGCATAGGCATATGCTATGAAATGGGTATCGGTGTCGAAGAGAATGAAACTGAAGCATTCAGATATTATACATTGGCTGCCGATGGCGGGAATACAATGGGAATGTACCGTACCGCTCTCTGCTACTATAATGGTGTGGGGGTAAAACAAAATCTGCAAGAAGCTTTCCGTTGGTTTAACGATGCCGCTGGACGGGAAAACATTCATTCTTACTATTACATGGGCAAAATGTTGATGTATGGTGAAGGTTGTACTCCCGATCCGGAAATCGCTGTACAATGGTTAAAAAAAGCAGCCGACCTCAATAGCGATAAAGCACAATTCGAATTGGGAAATGCCTATCTGACCGGTACCGGTGTGGATGAAAACGACGACATGGCCATGGAATGGTTTGAAAAGGCCGCTGAAAACGGCAATGAAAAAGCATTGAAAATCACAGGAAGAAGAAAACGATGAGAGAAGGAGAAAACAATAATCTGTTTCAGGTCAATCTAAAAGGGATGATTGCCCTGCTGTCAGAACATATATATAGTAACCCTAACACTTTTGTCCGCGAACTTTTGCAGAACTGTACAGATGCGATTACCGCCCTGCGCAACATCGATGAAGAATATGCAGGACGTATCGATGTATTCCTCCGGGAAGACGGTTCGATGGTCTTTCAGGACAATGGCATCGGGCTGAAAGAAGAGGAAGTGTACCGCTTCCTGACCATTATCGGTGAAAGTTCCAAACGTGAAACACCGGACGCCAACGATTTTATCGGACGTTTCGGGATCGGGCTCTTGTCATGTTTCGTAGTCACCAATGAAATTACGGTGGAAAGCCGTTCGGCAATGGGCAAACAGCCTGTTCGATGGTGCGGTAAAGTGGACGGAACCTACCAGACAACACTTCCTGAAGAAGAGTGGCCCATCGGTTCACGCGTGATATTGGTTCCGAAAAAGGAGTGGACTCACCTTTTCGAATATGAAACATTCAAGAAGATCCTTCGTAACTATGGTCAAATACTCCCCTATTCCATTTATTTGCACCATCAGGATGAAGAAGAGCTGGTGAATACTCCTTCTCCGGTCTGGCTCGATTCGAAAGCAACGCGGAACGAGTTGCTTGAACATGGTAAGAAAGTATTTCAGTCATCTGCTCTCGATGCTTTCCGCATTCACACGGAAAATGGTAAAGTAAACGGTGTGTTTTATATTCTTCCGTTCCGAACCCAGTTTTCAACAGGAAATTCACACAAAGTCTATCTTAAACGAATGTTGCTCAGCGAAAATGATTGCAACCTTCTCCCCTCTTGGGCTTTCTTCATTCGTTGTCTGGTCAATGCCGACGGATTGGTCTCTACTGCTTCCAGAGAATCTTTTGTAAACAACGATCTGTTGAAAGATACCCGTAAAGAAATCGGAGTTGCCATTAAAGAATACCTGAAAAGGCTGGTGGAAAACGACCGTGAAACATTCAATAGAATCCTGGATGTCCACTTTTTCCATATCAAAGCCATAGCATCCGAAGACAATGAACTGCTTCGGCTCTTCATCGATTATCTTCCGTTCGAGACAAGCAAAGGCACACGCAGTTTCGGCAATATCCGTTCTACGGAAAGCACAATCCGGTATACCCGCAATTTGGAAGACTTCCGCCAGGTACGCCGCATAGCCGGTGCGCAAGGATGGATGATTGTCAATGCTGCCTACACCTTCGACGAGTCGTTATTAAAGAAAGCATCTCTCCTTTTTCCCGAATTGACACTGGAAGCCGTTTCCCCTGCCCGTATTCTCGAACAATTCACTGAAGTGGTTGCTACGGAAGAACATAAAACGTTTGAAAAACAAGCCAGCGAACTATTGAAAAGTTTCGGTTGCATCTGCCGTCTGAAGCATTTTACTCCGGTAGATACTCCCGTCATCTTCGTTGCCGAAGAGAAAGAGACCCAAACGAAAGCCGCCAATAATCCGTTACTCGGTGTACTCGGGAGTATCACTACACAAAAGCAGATTCCGCCTACACTGACATTCAATGCCGACAACGAAATGATACAAATGCTATTAAGAATAAAGTCCGATAATAAACTATTCAAGCACATTGTACACATCCTCTATGTCCAGGCACTGATGCAAGGGCGTTATCCGGTAAACAATGAAGAGATGAACCTTTTCAATCGTTCGCTTTGCGAACTGATGTCTGCCAAAATGAATGATTTTATTAACTTCCTCAATTAAGCAACCTTATGAAGTATACACTTGAAATACAAAAAAGACTGATCAAAGTGGAGAACGGCAACCTTTCTCCACGAGAAAAAGCTTCTTTACTTAGAGAAGCTATCCGCATAGCCGATGAAAACGATGACGTGGAGTGGGCTGTCGAAATGCGCCTCGATCTGATCTATGAGTTGAACCAGTTTTCTCAAGATGAAGAAGAAATTGCGGTATTTTCTCAAATATTGAACGATTATGAGAACCACAAAGACCTCATCAATGAAGACGATATTCTGTGGAAGTATAAATGGATATGGGGCTCGGCTTTTGACTTACCTGAAGTTCCTACATCCCAACTCGATGCTATTGCGGAGGATTTTAAGACCCGAATCCTACGTAACGGCTATTCCGCCCGTTGCTACTATCACATGCTGTCAGTACAAAACACACGGATGCGCCAATATGAGAAAGCTAAAGAGTATGCCGACAAAATGCTGGAAGAACGACAGGATGACATGGATTGTGACGCTTGTGAATTAAACTTCCTGTTGGATTATTATTTGGAGACCGGTCAATTTGAAGAAGCTTACCACCGGGCTCAACCACTTATTAACAGGCAAGTCACTTGTTATGAAGCCAATTTACGAGCTTATCTCAAACTGGCATACTATGCACAGAAAGAAGGAAAGACAGATATAGCGGTCGATATGTGTTCACGTGCCGAGGAGGCTTTGGTCGGTCGTGAAAAGCATGAATACCTGATACTTTATCTGGGAAATTTCATTACCTATTATTTCATGACCAATCCGCAACGTGGTTGGGAATACTTAGAGCGTTGTATTCCTTGGAACGAGGTAACGAGTAAATATAAGAAATACCGGTTCGGTTGTGACATGACCGAAGCATTGAAATATGAATCACGGCCTGAAGTGAAATTGGAATTACCAATAGATTTCCCATTATATAATGAAAAGGGCATTTATAAAGTGGCTCAACTAAGAGATTATTTCTACCATCAAGCTGAAGAACTGGCATTGAAATTCGATGCGCGCAACGGTAACAATGGTTACATGGAAAGATTAAAACTATCCCTCGGGTAAACAGGCAAAAAGTAAAGAGTGAGTTGCACCATGATGAGGCAACTCACTCTTTACTTTCCGTTCTTCCTTCTTAACTCTCCCTGCTAATTTCCTCCCACTCTTACTTTCATCGACATCGAATGTGATACATATTCAGGAGCGTATGCACTTTGGATAGTAGCCAATCCTGCTTCGTAAGTTCCGGCACGACTGACACGATAACTGTATTCCAATACATAAACACCTTTGCCTAAACCATCGAAGAAGAAGTTAGTAGAGGCATCTTTCACATCGACGTAGTATCCGAAACCATTATTCCAGCGATAACCGGACAACTGTTCGATCGGTTCGAAACAGGCTCCACGTTGATCTTTCAGTTGAATGAAATCCATGGCACGGTCCAAACGGATCGTTAGACGGGAAACAACCTTATCACCGATGGCAAGCTCTGTATCGGCTGTTATCGGCTGTAATTGACGGACATTGTTTACCAGCCTTTCGACATATAGTTTTTTCTCTATGTCTAATTCACCGCCTTGCTGTTTCACTTGGTCGATGTTCTCCTGATACTGTGCATACACGGCACCCCATGCGATACCTGCATCACGTTTCTCCACTGTCACCTTACGGGCATCTACAACTTGCTTTTCAGTGAAAGTCTTTTTGATATATCCCAAGCCGGGAACGGAAGTCTTAGCTGGTGATAAGGTTTCCAATACTTCATTCGCTATAGTAATCCGCACGTCTCCTTGATTGGTAAGCAAACTTGTACCTCTTTGCAACAAGGCATATACAGCGTCTGCTGTAGTAACGGGAGAGTCCCAAGCCTGTGTCTGCTTTTGTTTCAACAACCAAAGTTTCATCTCTTCCACAGTCGCTTTATCACCGGCAACGAGGTCCAAAGCCTCCATTACATCGACATGGGCAGGAATCTGCAAGCCTCCCCAGGAATAGGGATTCTCATTGAAAGCGAAGAACATTCCCTGCTCATCGGATTTCGTCAGATATTGCTTCAATGAAGCGACAAATTCCTGTGCTTCTTTTTTATGACCAGCCTTATCAAGAACTATTGCAGCAAGTGCCTTGTCGGCCATCGACCGGATGGTCAACATTCCTGTAACTTTTGAAAGGAAGTAGTTATAAGCTGTTTGGGCATTTGCCGGAACCTTCTCTCCGGTAATGGCTACGAGATAAAGATAATTCAATGCCTCGCGGGAAAGACCGTTCACCTTATTTCCATTCTTCTCTGCTTTAAGAATATTCTTATATTCTTCAACGGCTTCTTTACTGAGGAAACCGAATGCCGCACGTTGCATTGACAAAGCTTCTCCCTCTAAAGGTTTTCCGGTCAGCAAAGCCAGGCGGGCATTCAATACTGCCACATAATCGGTAATATAACGACTACCGTTCATTCCTTTGAACCATGCCCATGAGCCATCGGATTGTTGAAGTTCTTTCAATCGGGTTAATGCCGTTATGTTATTGTTACGGATGTTATTCAAATCGAACAAAGTAGCAATGCGCTCCTTCTGTTCGGCCTCTGTCTTAGCTTCCATTACCCAAGGAGATTCGGACAATAGTATGTTTTTCACTTCTTGATTCTTTTGCAAGTTACTCAAGAAAGTTTCTTTTGTACCACCTTGTAGTCTCCAGCTATCGAATACGGCTTTGATACGAGGCTGGGCATTCATAATGAATGAAGCCAATGTGTTAGCATAGAATGCAGCAGCCCATGAAATAGCATTGTTATTCTCCGGCATATCCAATGAAGGCAATGCTTGTACGGCATACCAAGCCGGATTGCCTGTAAACTCAATCGTCAAGCTACGGTCCGTAGCCGATTTGCTATGGTGATTGAACAAACTATCGAGCGTGAAGGTACGTGTCTCTTCTCCACGGATCGGCATAGGGACGGTCTCAACCAAATTTACCTTATTGCTGAGTACGGGTAAAAGATGTTGTTCGCCATCGCTGAATGTACCGCCATCGGCAATCATACGGCACCCGAGTACATCGTACTTATCCGTTACATCGAACATGAAGTTAACTCCGGTAGTTCCACCTGCTTCTACAGTAAACTTCTGTTTTTGTGTACTAATCACTTTCTCAGTCACAGGGTCGAAAAGAACAAAACGGGCTGTGCCGGAGATGCTTTTCCCCGTTAAATTAGCAATCGAAGCAGCAACGGATGTTTTATCTCCTACACGGACAAAACGTGGCAAGTTGGGAGACAGCATGAACTCTTTACTGGTCACTGTCTGCCCATCGATCATACCAGTCAGCATATTTTGAGTATGTGCATAACCACGGAAATTCCAACGAGTCAGACTCTGAGGAACAGTAAACGAGAAAGCAACTTCACCCTGTTCGTTCGTACGAAGTTGAGGATAGAAAAAAGCCGTTTCTGCGAAATTGGTACGGAGGTCCTCGGTGGACTCAGGAAGTGCCGAACCACCGGCATCACTTACCAGTTCTTCTTCGAAGACTGCATCCGCCTTAGGAACAGCCATGGCCATCCCAGTAAGCATACGGGTACTTGCACCATGACTTCTTAACTCACCATTCGTCTTCCTCAATGAAGCACCATATAAAGCTGAGCCATCGAAAACTGCATCATTTGCAACCATACTCAGTGACTCTGCCCTCGCAACAGGATCGACAAAATGATCATATAGCATTGGATCTACTTTAAAAGCTTTGTAAGGGAACCAATAACTAAAATAGTTTATGTCCCAATAACTATTTCGCCAACTGACGGTAGGCACTGATAGATTATAGTACAATTTCAGTTCTTGGGTCTGCTTCCATATCTTATCCAAAGAAGCATCATACATCGTTGCCAACATTTCAGCTGCTGCCGGTACTCCTTGCGGAGTTTTAATCGTCAGTTTCCACTCTTCTTCCTGTCCCGGACGCAATTTATCACGGAATACATCCCATTTCATCGTCAACGTCTTATCAGGCAAACGTTTTACCATCATCACTGTCTGTTGATAGACCGAACCTTCCTTGACGAAACAAAAGGTAACTGACAATCCGTTACCATATGATTCTTTATAAGGGTATTCAAAACGTTGAATGGCATCAGACAGACGGAGTGTCTTACTTTCCAACATTTTACCGCCACTGAACACGTTCATCATCACAAATGCATCTTCTTTGGAAGTACCGAAATAAAACACAGCCGGATGGCCAGCATCAAATGACAAGTTTTCTTCATAATACCAAATATTCGTATCCACCGGTGGACGCTTATCGCTCTTTGAAAAGAGTATGAGTTCTTTTTTCTCGATGACATCCCGTCCCTGATCATCTTTTGCAGACATTACCAACAGATATTTACCGAAAGGTATTGATGACCAACCAGTGAGAGCCGTCTCTTTGTTTGTAGTAAAGACTCCCGTATGTACCGGATTTCCTTTGATCGCCTCTTCTTCTTTTTCACCTTCCGACATGGGATAGAGTTTATAGTTTCCTTCTACCCTAACAGGTTGTCCGTCGAGATTAGAAGCTTTGAAATCCACTTTGATGGAATCATCTTTGCAAACCGGACTCTCTATTTCAACATCCAGTAACATCGATCGATTTCCCACACTTAATGAATAACTGGAAGTTTGCGTCTCACCGCCTACACTGGTTACTGTAGCGTCCACCTGAAAAACATAATACCCGGTAGTCATATCTTTATCTCCGGTCAAAATCACCGGAATTGCAAACTGTCCATCGTCATTCAGTGGCACACTGCCCGAGGCAAGCGGTTCCATTCCTAATTGGGCACCTCTCCAGCCATAACGAAGATAGCGGGTAACGGTATAATTAACCGGCAAATCCTGTAATGCGACTCCACTGAACGTTTTTACCGAACCTTTTAGCTCTACTTTATCACCGAAGCTGTAGGAGGTATTTAATTTATCAAAGATTATATCGAAAGTAGGACGCTTATATTCCTCTACCCGTATGGTGGTCCTTCCTCTTTCGGTAGAAAGAGTAAATGTACCATTCAGACAGGCGGAAGGCAATGTAAACTCTGTAGTGAAAGAACCAAACTCGTTCGTACGAAGTTCCTTTTTACCTACTTCCTGATTGTTGGCATCGGTCAAAGTCAGCGTATAATTACGATTGGCAATTACATGTGCCGTATCCAGTCCTTGCTCATATGCTATACCTTTCACATATACATTCTGCCCCGGACGATACAAAGTACGGTCAGTCAACAGTTTCACAAAGTCAGCAGGCTTTGTATCATCATAATAAATGTAATTACCGCCATATATGAACTGTTGCGGCATTGCCGTATCGTTCCCTTTGGATGCTGCAAGACTACGATAATCACGTTGATAAGTAAACGTCACTTTTCCCTCGGCATTCGTAATATATTCAGACAGATTCTTCTTATCTCGATCATACAAAGTTATTGTGGCACCTTCAATGGGTTGGCCACTCCTGTTGTCAAGAGCTACCACCTCATAACGATCACCCGGAATACGAAGCGTCAATACCTTGAAACGAGTGACATATAGGTCCCTTTCATCATCATCCTTGACTTTAGCATCTGGAATAACACGCATCCTATATGTTCCTTCCGTCGGTGCTTTGAAAGTAAAGACTGTATCTTGTTCCTGATAATTGCCAGGACGAAGCAGCGAATAGTGCTGCTGCGAAATCAGCTTTTTAGATTGATAGAGGCGAACGGTAAACCCATCCAAATTCTTATGATTCACATTCAATTTAAGATCTTCACCGGGATAGATCACTTGATCGGTACGAATATTGAGAGAGGGATTTAAAATCATCAACTTCAGATTCTTCAATTGATTGATCCGTTTATAGCCCGGATATTGCTTAATAGCCTCATCACAAAGCAGTAAAGCAGACGCCTGCTGTCGTTTCTCAACAGCATACTGTGCTTTTGCAAGATAAACTTCCGCACATATATCATAAGACTCAAATTCAGCCTTCAGCTTATCCAATCCTGCCAGATAGGGGTCTTGGGTTAATCCGATCATACCCTTCGGAGCTTTATAAACGACAAAATTACGATCGGTATTATGCTTCCAACTGAGATAATCCAGCATAGTAAGCACATATCCATCCGTCATTCCGGTTTTCTTATAAGCATCCAACATCCCCTGATAAATATTCTCTATGCCGGCTTTTACCAAAGAATCTTTGTCAATACCCTCTACAAGCTGCAACGCATCGATACCACGGCTCCCCAGCAGATGATACATATCATGGTGGTAGTATTCACTGGCATTTCCCAATTCAACAAACGGAACATAATGTTTGGAAGAAGTCTCCAACAAAAGTTGTTTGTCCTTGAGAGCATTTGTAGTATATCGAATAACCCGCTGTACGAACATGTTTCCCGTCCACTCTCGTATATCGGCAGAAGGTTCCTCTCCTATGATGTCCGGTCGCTGGCGTATCTGCCAACGGTTATCTGACGCATAATTAGCATAAATACCCGCAATTAATGAGTTCAAAATCGCCCGGTCTATCGGTTTTGCAGTCCCTTCTTCCCATCGTTCCAATCCTTTCAGATTCACATAAAAACTATCGGGAGTCAGCATGTCGCGGTATTTCATACGCCACGTATAGGCTTTCAACATCTGCGGAGTATTTTTCTCCGTTTCGGCTTTCTTATAAATCTCGTCTGTCAATTGAATTACAGTCTGTGGCAGACTCTTCTTTTCAGCCTGCTCCACCTGCTTCCATAATTTGTCAAATGTCTGCGCTTTTGCCCAAGGCACCATGCCTAAAGCAAGCAATACAATAATAAAAATCCGCTTCATTTTCATACACGTAAAGTTTAAGTCACTTAATATTAAGAACAAAGAAACAGAATAAAGTTTAAAGTATTGCACTTTTTTTAATAAAAAAGTATTGAACGGATAAATCTGATACCGATTGTCAGTACTGAAAGATTTCACCACTTACCTAGACGCTGCAATTGCCACAAACCTAATTCCTTGCTCCCGATGACAGTAGCACGAGATGACAGTGGCATTTGCGGTGGAGTGCTTCGTTGCACCGGCCGGTTGCAAAGTTATGGATTCATTGCGGAAACAAACAACTAAGGTTTTACAAATACATGACAATCGCGTTTATGTCATGAATTTGCACAAAGCATACGGCTACATCTTCTATCCTCGAGGAAAACTCGGGAGACAGGTTATCTTTTTATCAAATCTGAAAAAGAAAAGACATCGTATATAACCGAATTCACTATTGAGGTATATTGCAAAATAGTAAATCGATTATATACGATGCCTGAAAAGTAGATTATTCGACGACCCTATAAAGGTTACTTCATCGGAGTCTGCTCCAATGTAGCTACCAGGAAGTCATAGAATTTTTGTACAGTCGGAATATACGCACGTTCATCCGGTGAATGAGGTGAACGCAGTGTAGGACCGAAAGAAATCATGTCCAATCCCGGAATAATAGCACCTATAATGCCACATTCCAAACCGGCATGGATCACTTTCACGGCAGGCTCAACGCCAAATTGCTTCTTATAAGATTCTTTCATGGCATGAAGAATCGGAGAATCGACATTCGGTTGCCAACCGGAATAACCTCCTGTCATTTCAACCTTCATGCCTGCCATATTGAAACAGCATTCAAGGCTCGTTGTCAGATACTCTTTCATACTATCACTGGAACTGCGTGCCAGGATCTTTATGTCAGCCTTACCACCACCAATCGTAATGATAGCAAGGTTTGAAGAAGTCTCTACTGTATCGGGAACAGTAGGAATCATTCGCATTACTCCATTCTGACAAGCGAATATAGCATCTATAAGATTGTCCTGAATTTCCTCGGGAACTTCACCCTTAGGAAGTTCGACTCTTTCGGCTTTGAAGCTGATAGGAGTTTCAATCGTAGCATATTCTTCATTAAATAAATCTTCGCAGTATTTTACCAACCCCATCAATTCTTCTTCATTCTCAGCAGGAATCGTTATGATAGCATTTGCTTCACGAGGAATTGCATTACGCATGTTTCCACCTACCCAACTTGCTAAACGAGCTTCATAACTGGCAATCGCTTCACGTATAAAACGCACCATCAGTTTGTTGGCATTCGCACGTCCTTGATTGATTTCCAATCCTGAATGTCCACCACGAAGTCCTTTCAATGTCACTTTTATTGCAATATCAGAAGGATCGGGTTCTACCTCTTTATATTCAAGAGATGCAGTAACATCCATCCCACCGGCACAACCAATATACAACTCACCCTCATCTTCAGAATCAAGGTTAAGCAAGATCTCTCCATTTACCGTTCCGGGTTTCAAACCGAAAGCACCGTACATCCCTGTTTCTTCATCTTTGGTAATCAAAGCTTCCAATGGTCCGTGTTTCAGGTCTTTTGCTTCCAAAACAGCCATAATAGCCGCTACTCCCAAGCCGTTGTCCGCACCTAGGGTGGTACCTTTGGCTTTCACCCAATCACTATCAATATATGTTTCTATAGGATCTTTTTCAAAATCATGTACCGTATCATTGTTTTTCTGTGGCACCATATCCATGTGAGCCTGCAATATCACACCTTTACGGTTTTCCATACCGGGAGTAGCAGGCTTACGGATAATCACATTACCGGCTTCGTCTACAAACGACTCCAAGCCAAGATTCTTTCCGAAGTTAAGCAAGAATTCGGTTACTTTTTCCATATGTCCCGACGGACGGGGAATCTGAGTTAATGAATAAAAATGTTTCCACACATTTTGTGGAGCTAAAGAGAGGATTGTGCTCATAACGAATCAATTTTTAGGTTCTTATTTTCGTTGTCTATGAGTCAGTGGCAAAGCCACCAAACCATAAATTCCCAACAAAACTACTAAAAAGGTTTGAATTCCATGCACAATCAAGGCAAATATTCCTGCATCAGTCGCATTTATTCCATAAAGCATCATCATGGAGATTATGGCAAAATGCCACGGACCCGCTCCATTAGGGGTCGGGACGATAACAGCAAACGTACCGCCAACGAACATGACTAAAGCTGCCATTATACCCAGATGATCTGTAAATCCAAAACAAAAAAAGGTCAGATAGAAGTGAAAAAAGTAGCATACCCAAATAAGCATTGTATATAAGATGAAGAGCGGAATGTTTTTCACATTGCGTAAAGATGTGATCCCTTCATACATATTAATTGCAATTCCCTTTATTTTTTCAAAAAAAGATAATGTACGCACCAAATAATACAGGAGTACCAGTACCCCAATGATACACAGCAGCACTATGTAGAACCAAATGGAAATTAACAAATGAATTATGGAAGGGATCTTCGTGCCCGTTTGCTCGAAAAAGGTGTAAAATACAGGCATTTGCAAAAAGAATGTGATACCAGTAATAAGAATCATACAGAGGGTATCGATCAATCTTTCCGTAACAACCGTCCCCAAAGACTTTGAAAAAGAAACATGGTCATATCTGGCAAGTACGCCACAACGGGATACCTCTCCCACACGTGGCAATACCAAATTGGTGGCATAAGAAACAAAGATGGCATTCACACAATCGCTTGCTTTGGGATGCGCTCCTAAGGGTTCCAAGGTTTGTTTCCAACGCCAACCCCGAAAAATGTGGCTGAAAACACCGAATAGAAGTGAAAACAACATCCACCACCAGTCAATGCCATGTAACAGAACATCGCGTGCTTTCGAAAAATCGAAGTCCCGGTAGACCCAAAATAGAATAAAGCCTCCTAAAACCAATGGTAAAATGAGTTTCAGAGTCTTTTTTATTAGTTTCTTCATTCTTAATTCTTCATTCTTCAAGTAAAAGAATTACCTTTGTCGGGTGCAAAAGTAACCATTTAGTTGATAAATGAAATTAGTAAAGCCTAAAAAGTTTCTTGGCCAACATTTCCTGAAAGACCTTAAAGTGGCGCAGGACATTGCTGACACAGTCGACACTTTCCCCGATCTTCCGATTTTAGAAGTAGGACCGGGAATGGGGGTACTTACCCAATTTTTGGTGAATAAAAATCGTCCGGTCAAAGTCGTAGAAGTAGATTATGAATCGGTGGCATATCTGCGTGAAGCCTATCCTTCACTGGAGGACAATATCATAGAAGATGATTTCCTCAAAATGAATCTGCACCGCTTATTCAACGGAGAGCAATTCGTCCTGACAGGAAACTACCCATATAATATATCCAGCCAGATATTTTTCAAGATGCTTGAAAACAGAGATTTGATTCCTTGTTGTACCGGTATGATTCAGAAAGAAGTAGCCGAACGTATTGCGGCCGGTCCGGGGAGTAAGACTTATGGCATTCTGAGTGTCCTGATACAAGCATGGTACCGGGTGGAATACCTTTTCACTGTCAGCGAACATGTCTTCAATCCTCCTCCCAAAGTGAAAAGTGCCGTCATACGAATGACACGGAACGAAACAACTGTATTAGGATGTGATGAAAAACTATTTAAGCAAGTTGTAAAAGCCACATTCAACCAACGCCGGAAAACATTACGCAATTCAATCAAACCCATATTAGGAAAAGAGTGTCCGTTGACAGCGGATGAATTGTTCAACAAACGTCCCGAACAACTCTCAGTACAACAATTTATAGATTTGACTAATAGAGTCGAAGAAGCACTTGGAAATAACAGTTGCAAATTGCAAACAGTGCCTTTGTAAATGAAATTATGGAGATAAACGAAGAGTATATAGACAATGTCAAGTCATTTATCGAGCAAAAAGATGCCGATAAGGTAAAAGACCTTCTTATCGACCTTCATCCGGCCGACATAGCTGAGCTTTGCAACGAACTCAACCCCGAAGAAGCCCGATTCGTTTACCGTCTGCTTGATAATGAAACGGCAGCAGATGTACTGGTCGAGATGGACGAAGATGTCCGTAAAGAATTCCTAGAAATCCTACCTTCTGAAACGATTGCCAAACGCTTCGTTGATTATATGGATACGGACGATGCCGTAGATTTGATGCGTGAACTCGATGAAGAGAAACAGGAAGAAGTTCTTTCACACATCGAAGACATCGAACAGGCAGGTGACATCGTCGACCTTCTGAAGTATGATGAAGATACGGCAGGCGGACTGATGGGGACGGAAATGGTAATTGTCAACGAAAATTGGAGTATGCCGGAGTGTCTGAAAGAGATGCGACAGCAAGCCGAAGAATTGGACGACATCTATTATGTTTATGTAATAGACGATGACCAACGTTTACAAGGTATCTTCCCTTTAAAAAAAATGATTACCTCCCCGTCCGTATCCAAAGTGAAACATGTAATGCAAAAAGATCCCATATCCGTACATGTCGATACCCCAATTGATGAGGTTGCACAAATTATCGAGAAATACGACCTTGTTGCAATTCCCGTATTAGACAGCATCGGACGACTGGTCGGTCAAATTACAGTAGACGATGTTATGGATGAAGTCCGTGAACAATCGGAACGTGATTACCAGTTGGCATCCGGTCTTTCACAAGATGTCGAAACAGATGACAATGTACTCCGACAGACCACTGCCCGGCTACCCTGGTTACTTATCGGTATGTTGGGAGGCATCGGCAATTCAATGATATTAGGTAACTTTGACGCCACATTCGCAGCCCATCCCGAAATGGCACTTTATATTCCGTTAATAGGTGGAACGGGAGGAAACGTCGGCACCCAGTCTTCGGCAATCATCGTTCAAGGACTGGCGAACAGCTCGCTTGATACTAAAAACACATTCAAGCAAATCACAAAAGAGGCGGTAGTCGCGTTAATTAACGCGACCATCATCTCCTTATTAGTATATACATATAACTTCATTCGATTCGGTGCAAAGGCAACAGTAACCTATTCTGTATCCATCAGTTTATTTGCTGTAGTCATGTTCGCTTCTATTTTCGGAACATTGGTCCCGATGACACTTGAAAAGCTAAAAATAGATCCTGCCATAGCAACAGGACCTTTTATAGCCATTACAAATGACATTATCGGCATGATGCTTTATATGGGAATTACCGTACTATTGTCTTAAATGAAATTTAAATGAAAAAAAACAAGGAAAAAAGTATGAAGTAATCGTTTTATTTCATTAATTTGTGATTTAATGTAATAAAGGGGTTTAAATCCTATTTCCTAAAACGAATATACAATGATGGACTCTCATGACACTAACCAACCTTTGAATCAAGGGGAGTTAGAAGAAGAAAAGAAAACAGTTGAGGTTTCCGAAGCAGTAACAGAAACTCCGGCTGAAGAAACGAATGTTGATCAACAGCCTGAATCAGCACCACGTCCTATGACGAAAGAGGAAGTGCTGTTAAGGATCAAAGATCTTGCTCAAGACGCAGAAAATGCGAACAAACAAGAACTGGACAGTTTAAAACAGGCCTTTTATAAAATACATAATGCCGAACAGGAAGCGGCCAAGAAGGAATTTCTTGACAATGGCGGCTCTGCTGAAAACTTTGTACCACAAAATGATGCAATAGAAGAAGAGTTCAAAAGTGTCATGGCAGTTATCAAGGAGAAAAGAAGCGCCCAGGCAGCCGAATTGGAGAGACAAAAGGAAGAAAACCTTCAAATTAAACTCTCCATCATCGAAGAATTGAAAGAATTGGTCGAATCTCCGGATGATGCCAATAAATCATACACGGAATTCAAAAAACTGCAACAGCAGTGGAATGAAACAAAACTTGTTCCACAAGCCAAAGTCAACGAACTTTGGAAGAATTATCAGTTGTATGTAGAAAAATTCTACGACATCCTCAAGCTTAATAACGAGTTTCGTGAATATGACTTTAAAAAAAACCTAGAAATAAAGATTCGCCTTTGCGAAGCTGCCGAGAAACTGGCAGATGAGGAAGATGTAGTATCCGCATTCCACCAACTTCAAAAGTTGCATCAAGAATTCCGCGATACAGGACCTGTCTCAAAAGAACTTCGTGATGAAATATGGAATCGTTTCAAAGCCGCTTCCACGATAGTCAATCGTCGTCATCAACAACATTTCGAGGCATTAAAAGAAGCAGAACAGCACAATCTAGATCAGAAAACTGTTATTTGTGAAATTGTAGAAACCATCGAATATGACGAATTGAAAACATTTACTGCATGGGAAAATAAAACCCAGGAAGTAATTGCCTTGCAAAACAAATGGAAAACTATCGGTTTTGCTCCGCAAAAAATGAACGTGAAGATATTCGAACGCTTCCGCCATGCTTGTGATGATTTCTTCAAGAAAAAAGGAGAATTCTTCAAAACCATGAAGGAGGGGATGAATGAAAATCTTGAAAAGAAGAAAGCATTGTGCGAAAAAGCAGAAGCTTTAAAAGACAGTACAGATTGGAAAACAACAGCCGATGCTCTTACCAAATTACAAAAGGAGTGGAAAACAATAGGCCCCGTATCAAAGAAATATTCTGATATGGTATGGAAACGTTTTATCTCTGCATGTGATTATTTCTTTGAACAAAAAAACAAAGCAACTTCTTCCCAGCGTTCCATAGAAATGGAAAACATGGAGAAAAAGAAAAATATTATCAACCAACTGGGTGCTATCAACGAATCCATGGATACAGACGAGGCGGGGACATTGGTTCGCGAACTGATGAAAGAATGGAATTCAATAGGGCATGTGCCATTCAAAGAAAAAGATAAACTTTACAAGCAATATCACTCTTTGGTTGACCAATTGTTCGAGCGTTTCAACATCAGTGCTTCCAACAAAAAATTAAGTAATTTCAAATCAAATATCAGTAGCATCCAAAGCAATGGATCTCAAAGCTTGTATAGAGAACGCGAAAAGTTGGTTCGCATATATGAGAACATGAAGAATGAGCTTCAGACCTACGAAAACAATCTTGGTTTCTTAACCTCTGCGTCCAAGAAAGGAAACAGCCTGCTTACGGAGCTTAACCGGAAAGTCGACAAGCTGAAAGCTGACTTGGAACTTGTCTTACAAAAGATCAAAGTCATCGACGAATCAATTAAAGAACAAGAATAAATTTAGGACATAAAAAGCCTCTGTGAACACAGGGGCTTTTTTAATAAAGAAACAATTATCCTTAAATCATTAAAAAACAAGGGGGCGAATTCCCTCTATCCACCCTCAAAACAAATCGGATTATATCGACCTTCCCAAAAGAGTTATTCAAGGCCGGTGCAACATACGTATTTGCCATTATGCGCAATCCATATGAGAGTATGAATTAATACAAGAAAGCCCGCTAAAACAATAATTTCAGCAGGCTTTACTATAATAACTTTACTATTGTTGGGCTACCAAGATTCGAACTTGGAATGACAGGACCAGAATCTGTAGTGTTACCATTACACCATAGCCCAAAGTTCCGTTTCAACGAGCTATTCATTTATTTCTCGTTTGCGGGTGCAAAGATACAAAGAATTTGGGAATTACAAATATTTCTGAGATTATTTTAGCAAAAAAACGTCACATTTCCCTTGGATCGTGGAGAAGCATCCCTAAAAAACACAAAAAATAAAGAGTTTTACGAGATAACTTTCTTTGATACAAGAATTCAGCGTATATTTGTAAAAAATATCACGTAAACATGACAGGAAACAAAGAAGAATACTTTCTTGTTATAGCATAAAAGAAAGATTGATTATTTAATTTCAACTGATAAATGAACGAGACAAAGATATTAATTGAAAAAATAACAGAAGGAATTCAAGAAAAAAAAGGTAAAAACATAGTCATAGCTGATTTAACAGATATTGGCGATACAATATGCAAATACTTTGTAATTTGTCAAGGCAATTCTCCCAGTCAGGTGAGTGCTATTGTCGATTCGATTAAAGAATCCACACGCAATGGTACCAATAGCAAACCTTTTGCTATAGACGGCCTGAGAAATGCAGAATGGGTCGCTATGGACTATTCTGACGTATTAGTACATGTATTTCTACCCGAAACGAGACATTTCTACAATCTGGAACATCTTTGGGCGGATGCCAAATTAACAACAATCCCCGACATTGACTAACATTTCGATATGGATAATAACAACAAAAAACCCAATAAAGTTAATATGCCCAAGTTCAACCTGAACTGGATGTATATGATCATAGCTCTAATGCTTTTAGGTCTCTGGTGGTCGAATCAGGGAAGCACTATGAGCAGGCAGATTCCTTACGATGAATTCCAGCAATACGTTCGTAACGGTTATGTCAGTAAAGTAGTGGGATACGATGACAATTCTGTCGAAGTTTTTATTAAGCCTCAATTTATCGGAGAAGTCTTTAAGCAAGATTCTAATCGCGTGGGTAAAAATCCGATGATCATCACGGAAGCCCCTACACGTGAAAGTCTTGGGAATTTCATTGATACGGAAAGGCAAGAAGGACACTTCGATGGATCTATCAGTTATGATAAAAAGAATAACATCTTCGGATCCATCTTAATAAATGTACTGCCTATCATCTTCTTAATAGGTTTATGGATATTCTTCATGCGCAGAATGAGCGGTGGTGCCGGTGGTGCCGGTGGTGGTGTCTTCAATGTAGGTAAATCGAAAGCGCAACTTTTCGAGAAAGGCGGTGCTATCAAAATAACCTTCAAAGACGTTGCCGGGTTGGCAGAAGCCAAACAAGAAGTTGAAGAAATTGTAGAGTTCCTAAAAGAACCACAGAAATATACGGATCTAGGAGGAAAAATACCAAAAGGCGCATTATTGGTTGGCCCTCCGGGAACGGGTAAAACATTGCTTGCCAAAGCAGTAGCAGGCGAAGCAAATGTACCCTTTTTCTCTTTGGCAGGTTCGGACTTCGTTGAAATGTTCGTAGGTGTAGGAGCATCCCGTGTCCGTGATCTTTTCCGCCAAGCAAAAGAAAAAGCGCCGTGTATTATCTTTATCGATGAGATCGATGCTGTCGGTCGTGCCCGTGGAAAAAACCCGGCTATGGGAGGAAATGACGAACGTGAAAATACGCTGAACCAATTGCTGACAGAGATGGATGGTTTCGGTTCGAACAGCGGTGTGATTATCCTTGCAGCCACCAACCGGGTAGATGTTTTGGATAAAGCCCTTTTGCGTGCAGGACGTTTCGACCGTCAAATTCATGTGGATCTACCTGATTTGAATGAACGTAAAGAAGTATTCGGGGTACATTTACGCCCGATAAAGATAGATGATACAGTCGATGTAGACTTGCTGGCTCGTCAAACTCCGGGATTCTCCGGTGCGGATATTGCAAACGTTTGTAATGAAGCTGCTTTGATCGCAGCTCGCCATGGCAAAAAATTTGTAGGAAAACAAGATTTTCTGGATGCGGTCGATCGTATTATCGGTGGTTTGGAAAAGAAGACGAAAATTACCACTGAAGCCGAACGACGTTCCATAGCTCTGCACGAGGCTGGTCATGCGAGCATTTCATGGTTGCTGGAATATGCAAATCCATTGATCAAAGTTACGATTGTTCCGCGTGGCCGCGCATTAGGTGCCGCCTGGTATCTGCCGGAGGAACGCCAGATCACAACCAAAGAGCAAATGTTGGATGAGATGTGTGCTACTTTGGGTGGTCGTGCCGCGGAAGATTTATTCTTAGGACGCATCTCTACCGGAGCCATGAATGACTTGGAGCGTGTAACGAAGCAAGCTTACGGCATGATTGCTTATTTAGGTATGAGCGAAAAACTACCGAATCTATGTTACTATAATAATGATGAATATTCCTTTAACCGCCCATACAGCGAAAAGACAGCCGAACTGATTGATGAAGAGGTCAAGAAAATGGTTAATGAGCAGTATGAACGTGCCAAGAATATTCTAATGGAACATAAAGACGGACATAACCAACTGGCTCAATTACTGATTGACAAGGAGGTTATCTTTGCTGAAGATGTTGAACGTATCTTTGGTAAACGTCCATGGGCCTCACGTTCGGAAGAGATCATGGCAGCTAAGGAAAGTAAAGAAGCTGCTGATGCCGAAAAAGCACTGGAAAAGAAAGTGAATGAAGAAGAGGAACAAGAGAAGAAAGCAAAAGAAGGGACAGCCAACACTGACACCACAGCGGATGTTGTTTCCAAATCTCAAAATTAAAATTGAAACACGTTGAAAAGTAACTTTTTAAAAAGGACTATTACCGGAGTGCTATTCGTGGCAATACTGGTGGGATGTATTCTTTATAACCCATTGTCTTTTGGGGCACTCTTCGTTTTGATCAGTGCATTGACTGTTCGTGAGTTTGGAGAACTGGTAAACAATATAGAAGGTGTAAGCGTAAATAAGACAATCATAATGCTTGGAGGGGCCTATCTGTTCCTAGCTATCATGGGATTCAGCATCGATGCAGCCGATTCAAAGATCTTCATCCCTTATTTACTACTTCTTCTATACTTGATGATCAGCGAATTATATCTTAAAAAAGAGAACCCTGTGCTTAATTGGGCATTTTCCATGTTAAGCCAATTGTATATTGCTTTACCATTTGCATTGCTAAGCGTATTGGCCTTCCAAAACGATGTGGAATTAGGAACCGTCAGTTATAATCCTATTCTTCCGCTATCCGTTTTTGTATTCATTTGGCTTAGCGATACAGGTGCTTACTGTGTCGGTTCATTAATTGGCAAACACCGACTATTCGAACGTATTTCTCCTAAGAAATCATGGGAAGGTTCCATTGGAGGCGGAGCTGTATCTATAGCTTCCTCTTTCGCATTTGCCCACTTCTTCCCGTTTATGAATACTTTTGAATGGGTGGGACTTGCACTGGTAGTAGTCATATTCGGTACTTGGGGGGATCTGACAGAGTCATTATTAAAGCGACAATTACATATTAAAGATTCAGGAAATATTCTTCCCGGTCATGGCGGAATGCTCGATCGCTTCGATAGCGCATTAATGGCTATTCCCGCAGCAGTTGTTTATTTGTATGCACTGACTTGGATTTAAATCATCCAGGTTGAATATTCATAGTAATCAGAGGAATAAAATTATCTTATTTCTTTTTTACAGATTGCACGGAATTACATATCTATATTCTATAAAACAGGTATGTAATTCCGTGTTTATAATTTAAGTTAAGTTTGGGATAAATTCACCGCATACATTTTACTCAATCATATTAACTACTTTCCCGCAGGAAATATTATTACATAAATCCAACTCCCGACTGAGGTCCCTCGACCTCGGTGATGAACACCCTCCTGATCACCGATGAAGGTCCCCTTCATCACCGAGGAAGAGGGCGTTGATCACCGAGGTCGAAAGCATGTATTTTCAATATTGATTATCAGATATTTAAGCATACACAACTGATATTACAACAGGAACATGCGACTTGGAAATTTGTCAACAGAACCGATCTCCTCAGGATACTATCATCATTCCAAATAATTTCCACCTCCGAAGTTTACTTCATCTTCAACTTCAGAGCGTCCCTTGATATCCAAAACAATCTCGACTTCACCATTCACTGCAGAATTCAGTTTTAACTTAATCCCTTTTTTCCCTTCCATGTCCAACGAATTCAGATTGAATGACACAACTCCCTGCCCCCAATGATCAGATACATCATCGTATGTGTTATACCGATACTCCAAATGAACATAACCATCCTCTACAGGTTCAACTGTCGTATTTCGTACCAGACTAACACGATGTTTCTTATAGAGAGGGATATTCTGCTCATAAATAACATTCAAATATCCATTGCTGACCCAAATATTCTGTTGTATGATATCTACCGGATCGTTACCGTATTCCGCCTCATTTTCCGACGTCAGCTCTTCCACTTGTTTGGTCAGGATAGGACGCAGTCCTTCTAACTTCACAGCCAGGTTATAACCTTCGTAGTTGTCCCACAAAGGATTAAATCTCACAAAAACCCTTTCCCCATCTACCGGCTTATACCAATAAACATCATTACCCGAAAGCCAAAGTGTCCCGTAACGATCCGAATCAAGATAATAAGCATTTCCACTCAAAACCCGAACAGTTGCCCACCCTACTCCAATATCACCAACGGAATATCCGTCATTATCATCACACGACTGTAATGCAGGTATCAGTACAAACAGTATCGCCAATAAAAACCAATTAAACCTTTTCATAATCATATCTTTCTTTGTTGTTCTGAATAATAAATAAAAAAGCCGGGCATTTACTGCACCGGCTTTACGTTTATTATCAAAAGCAAGTTTATTTTTTAAGCAATTTCACCATCTCCACGGCTGCACGATGCGGCGCACCCGGATCGCCAAGCCTTTCGGCCATATATTCATATCCATCCAACATTTCATGGCGTTTTTTCTCATCAAAGAGTAATTTTCTCAATTCGGTACGAACATTGGCAACAGTCATTGTGTCTGCCACCAATTCCTTAACAATCTCCCTGTCAGCGATCAAATTGACCAATGATATAAAACGTACTTTCAGGACGTGACGACGGATAAAAGATATCAGTTTTCCCGGAGACAAATGATAACAAACCACCTGAGGAACCTTGAAAAGAGCCGCCTCCAACGTAGCTGTACCTGAAGTTACCAATGCCGCATCAGCCTGTTGCAGCAAACGGTAGGTTTGACCGAACAAAATTTTCACATGATAGCCACCTATGTACTTCTGATAATACTCTAAGGAAATGGAAGGCGCACCGGCCAACACCAACTGATAGTCTGGAAATACGGAAGCCGCCTCGAGCATGTCAGGCAAATTATCTTTGATTTCCTGCTTCCGGCTGCCGGCAAGTAGCGCAATAATCGGTTTATTTTCCAATCGATTATCAGCTATGAAGTCAGCAAATGATTCCGAATGTGTTTCCTGGAAAACAGCCACCTCGTCTACTGTGGGATTACCTATATAATGAATAGGATATCGGTGCTTTTGCTCAAAAAACTCCACCTCGAAAGGAAGAATTGAAAACAATTCGTCGACATCGCGTTTTATATTCTTAATGCGATATTCTTTCCATGCCCATATCTTAGGGGAAATGTAATAATATACAGGAATATGAGTACGCGCATGAATAAACTTGGCTATATCCAAATTAAATCCGGGATAATCAACCAATATGACCACATCCGGTGACCAATTTACAATATCCTCTTTGCAATACCTCATGTTAGCAAAGATAGTACGCAAATGGAGCAATACAGGTATGAAACCCATATAAGCCAATTCTTTATAATGCTTTACCATCGTACCACCGACAGCACTCATCAGATCGCCACCGAAAAAACGGAACTCAGCCTCGGAATCCTCTTCCTTGAGAGCGGCCATCAAATGAGAAGCGTGCAAATCACCGGATGCTTCGCCTACAATAAGGTAATATTTCATGATATTCGCAAGTTATGAATTAAAACCAGCTCTTCAATTCATCCATAAATCCATAAGCTGTAACATCTACCGTTGTTGGCGTAATAGCCACATATCCGTTGGCCAAAGCCCAATGATCGTTCTTTTCATTGTCCGGTTCGAAATCCGTAAACTCTCCAATCAGCCAAAAGTAGTTTGCGTTTCCTTTCCTCGGGCATGCTTCCCATTCATTTGTCCAATGACCTTTTGCCTGTTCACACACCTTGATACCCTTCAATTCTTTTGTATCAGGGAAATTTACGTTCAGACAAGTTAACGGAGGAAGCCCTTTCTCAAGTACCTGCGCTGCAATCTGACGAACATAAGGTCCCGCTGCTTCAAAGTCCGCACCCGGTTCGTGGCTGCAAAGAGAAAAGCCAATAGAAGGGATGCCATTCAAGCAACCTTCCGTCACCACTCCCATTGTTCCCGAATAATGAACATTCGTAGCAGAATTATCTCCATGATTGATCCCACCGACTACCAGATCGGGCTTACGGTCAAGCACCGTATGCCAGGCAAGCTTGATACAATCGGTCGGAGTCCCTGTACATTTATATACCGTCAGCCCCACATCCTTACGAAGCAATTGATAATGCACCGGTTGCGTTACCGTCAATGCACATCCACTTCCCGAACGTGCCGAATCGGGTGCCATCACAACTATTTCGCCCAGCGGACGAAGGAATTTTATAAGCTCGCTAATGCCTTTTGCCATGATACCATCATCGTTCGAGATGAGTATCAACGGACGCTGATTCTCCATATTTCTAATCTTTCTGTTAATAGTCCGTGCAAAAGTAGCAAAAAGAATATTGCCGAACAACTATAGATAGAGAGAAAGGCCGCCTACAACTCTCCAGTCACGTTTAGAAATCTTAATCTTCTGCAAGTGAGTAAAAAAGCACTCTCATATTTAATATTAATATGTATATTTGCAGGCTGAAAAGAGAATTGGTGACAGGTTAGTCATTCAGTTATTAACAAAACCGGTGACTTTTCAACAAATTCAGTAAAGTTTCTCTTTTTTCGTAGGCGCTCTGAGGATTTATCACTTATTTCGCTGCCGATAAAATTAGATAATATGGGAAAAATTATTGCTTTGGCCAATCAAAAAGGCGGTGTAGGTAAAACAACGACTACGATTAATCTCGCAGCCTCGCTTGCCACGCTTGAAAAGAAAGTACTGGTGGTTGATGCCGACCCGCAGGCAAACGCTTCGTCCGGGTTGGGAGTAGATATCAAGCAATCGGAATGCACTATTTATGAATGCATTATAGACAGAGCCAATGTACAAGACGCTATCCATGACACTGAAATCGATTCGTTGAAAGTCATTTCTTCGCACATCAATCTGGTGGGAGCCGAAATAGAAATGCTCAACCTTAAAAACCGCGAAAAGATATTGAAAGAAGTACTAAGCCCATTAAAGGAGGAGTATGACTTTATCCTGATAGACTGCTCACCTTCACTCGGGCTCATCACAATCAATTCACTGACAGCAGCCGATTCGGTTATCATTCCGGTACAAGCCGAATATTTCGCACTTGAAGGGATCAGTAAATTGCTGAACACCATCAAAATTATCAAATCAAAGCTCAACCCGGCATTAGAGATCGAGGGATTCTTACTAACCATGTACGATTCACGTCTGCGCCAAGCCAATCAGATTTACGATGAAGTAAAACGCCACTTCCAGGAACTGGTGTTCAAAACTGTTATCCAACGTAACGTAAAACTGAGCGAAGCTCCCAGCTACGGCATACCGACCATTCTCTACGATGCCGACTCGACCGGAGCTAAAAATCATATATCCCTGGCTCAGGAAATCATTAGCAAAAACTGTAAATAAACGAAGATATATGGCTACACAAAAAAGAAATGCATTAGGTCGCGGGCTCGACGCCCTGCTTTCGATGGATGAGGTGAAAACCGAAGGCTCTTCGTCTATTAATGAAATAGAACTATCGAAAATCTCCGTCAATCCCAACCAGCCTCGTCGTGAATTTGACGAAACAGCTTTACAGGAGTTGGCCGATTCTATCAAGGAAATCGGAATCATCCAACCGATCACATTACGTAAAATCGATGACGACTCTTACCAGATCATCGCTGGCGAGCGTCGCTACCGGGCATCACTAAAAGCAGGACTGCAAACAATCCCTGCTTATATCCGTACGGCTGACGACGAGAACGTGATGGAAATGGCTCTGATTGAGAACATACAGCGTGAAGACCTTAACGCTGTAGAAATAGCCCTTGCCTACCAGCACTTATTGGAACAGTACGCACTGACACAAGAACGTCTCAGCGAACGCGTAGGCAAAAAACGCACTACTATCGCCAATTATCTGCGTCTGCTTAAACTCCCGGCACCAATACAGATGGCTTTACAGAACAAACAGATAGATATGGGACATGCCCGTGCCTTGATCACGCTGGGTGATCCTAAGTTACAGGTGAAAATTTTCGAAGAGATAGTAGAACACGGATACTCTGTGCGTAAAGTGGAAGAGATTGTGAAATCGCTCAATGAAGGTGAAACCATAAAAAGCGGTGCCCGCAAGATCACTCCCAAGCGCTCTAAGTTGCCCGAAGAGTTCAATATGTTGAAACAGCATTTATCGGGATTTTTTAATACCAAGGTACAACTCACCTGTTCCGAAAAAGGAAGAGGAAGAATCAGTATCCCCTTCAACAACGAAGAAGATCTGGAGCGTATCATGGAAATCTTCGACTCTTTAAAGAAATAAATGACAAGGAAAAATCTGAAATATAAATCCTGCCTCATAACCCTGCTTCTCTGTATGCTACAGGCGGCAGGGATTGATGTATATGCACAGGAACCTGCACAAACAGTTTCCCGTGATTCGGTAATCGTCCGTGAAGCTCCCAAAGCTCGTGCCCGCCGACACCGTGAGCTACCTCCCCAATCAACGGATTCATTAAAAGACACCCATTCACTAATCAGCCGTGACAGTATCACAGCCATTCGACTTGACAGCATGGAGATGCATGCCATCGCGCCTGCCATTGCCGATAGCCTCGACAAAGTGAACAAGCAAAACCTGAAAGAGATGGAAACCTCCATCACTCCCCAATTGCCCAAGGACAGTGTGCCACCAACCATTCCGCAAAAAGTATGGACACCTAATCCTACAAAAGCGACGTGGCTGGCCGTTGTATTCCCCGGTGGCGGACAGATTTACAATCGTAAATTCTGGAAGCTCCCCATCATTTACGGAGGATTTGCCGGTTGTGCGTACGCTCTTAGCTGGAATGGGAAAATGTACAAGGACTACTCCCGGGCTTATCTAGATATCATGGACAGTGACCCGACCACAAACAGTTATAAAGAAATATTGCCTCCCAATAATAAAACAGAAGCACAATTGAAAGAACTTTTACGCAAACGTAAAGACATGTTCCGACGATACCGCGACTTGAGTATATTCGCTTTTATCGGTGTATACCTCATTTCGATTGTCGATGCTTATGTCGATGCCGAATTGTCGAACTTCGACATCTCGCCCGACTTGAGTATGAGAATCGAACCGGCTATTATCAATGACAATTTTCACCCTAATTCCAGATCTGTGGGCGTGCAATGCTGCCTTCGATTTTAAGGAAAGCACTATTCAAAATTAAACAATTAAGAATGAAGAGAATAAAAAGCTATTATCCCCTTATCTTCTTTTTCCTGTTGGCAACCTCACAGGTAAAAGCACAAAGTGTAGACGTAACCATTAAAGAAAACGGAACCGAACGGCAAGAAAGCATAGAGCTTCCGAAAAGCATGACCTATCCGCTGGACAGCCTGCTGAGCGACTGGAAAGCGAAAAACTATATCGATTTAGGCAAGGATTGCAGTACCTCTGAAGTCAACCCGCAATTCAGTGATTCTGTATACATCGACCGCTTGTCACGAATTCCTGCTGTCATGGAAATGCCTTACAACGATATCGTGCGCAAGTTCATCGAGATGTATTCCGGCCGGCTACGCAGCCAAGTATCATTTATGCTGAGCGCCTGCAACTTCTACATGCCCATTTTCGAAGAAGCACTCGATGCTTACAATCTCCCGTTCGAATTGAAATACCTTCCCATCATCGAATCTGCCCTCAATCCATCGGCCGTATCCCGTGTCGGTGCATCCGGTCTATGGCAGTTCATGCTTGCTACGGGTAAAATGTATGGTCTGGAGTCAAACAGTCTTGTAGACGAACGCCGAGACCCGATAAAAGCGACCTGGGCGGCTGCCCGCTACTTGAAAGAGCTGTATGGCATATATGGCGATTGGAATCTCGTCATTGCCGCTTATAACTGCGGACCGGGAACCATCAACAAAGCAATACGCCGTGCAGACGGAAAGACCGATTACTGGGAGATATACAACTATCTGCCCAAAGAGACACGTGGTTACGTTCCGGCATTTATTGCCGCCAATTATGTAATGACATATTATTGCGATCACAACATCTGTCCAATGGAAACCGATATTCCTGCCGCCACGGATACAGTGCAGGTAACCAAAAATCTTCACTTCGAACAGATTGCGGATCTTTGCGGAATCAGTATGGAACAGATTAAAAGCCTTAACCCGCAATATAAAAAGAATATTATTCCCGGAGACAATAAGCCCTACACGCTTCGCCTTCCTCAAAGCTATATCAGTACCTTCATCGACCAGCAAGATACCATCTACGTTCATCGGATGGACGAATTATTTCATAACCGGAAAACAATTGCAATCAAAGACGATGTTCCCCCTAGCCGGACAAGAAGCAAAGCTACCGTCGGAAAGGGCAATTTAACTTATCATAAAATCAAAAGCGGGGAGACATTAGGTGCCATTGCTGAAAAATACGGTGTGCGTGTGAAGGATATCCAAAGTTGGAATGGCCTGCGAAATACTAGGATTGCAGCGGGAAAACGACTGAAAATATACAAATAAACGCATCTTTGCTTGTGAGGAGTTGAAAAATGCTTATTTTTGCAGAAAGCAATGAAAGGATAGCATTTATGGACAATATACCCCCAAGAGAAATAGCAGAAGAAGAGATGATCGAACAAGCGTTCCAAGAACTGCTGGACGATTACTTGGCAACCAAACACCGTAAACGTGTTGAAATCATAACCAAAGCCTTTAATTTTGCCAATCAGGCACATAAAGGAATAAAGCGCCGTTCGGGTGAGCCGTACATCATGCATCCGATTGCCGTTGCCAAAATCGTATGCAATGAGATCGGCCTCGGTTCTACTTCCATCTGTGCGGCACTTCTACACGATGTTGTAGAAGATACGGACTACACGGTTGAAGATATCGAAAACATCTTTGGCCCGAAGATTGCACAGATCGTAGACGGTCTGACCAAAATATCGGGGGGAATCTTCGGTGACCGCGCTTCCGCTCAGGCAGAAAACTTCAAGAAGCTATTGCTCACTATGTCCGATGACATCCGTGTTATCCTGATAAAAATAGCCGACCGTCTCCATAACATGCGCACGCTGGGTTCAATGCTTCCCAACAAGCAGTACAAAATCGCGGGAGAAACACTTTACATTTACGCTCCTCTTGCCAACCGTCTCGGACTATATAAGATAAAAACCGAACTTGAAAATCTCAGTTTCAAGTACGAACATCCCGAAGAATATCAGGAAATCGAAGCTAAACTCAATGCCACGGCTGCCGAACGTGATAAGGTCTTCAAAGAATTCACCGCCCCCATCCGCTTGCAACTGGATAAGATGGGATTAAAATACCGCATTCTCGCACGTGTCAAGTCGATCTATTCCATATGGAATAAGATGCAGACCAAGCATGTCCCTTTTGAAGAGATATATGACCTGTTAGCCGTCCGTATCATCTTCGAACCGAGGAATCCGGAGGAAGAACTGAACGACTGCTTCGATATTTACGTTTCCATCTCCAAAATATATAAACCTCATCCCGATCGTTTACGTGACTGGGTGAGCCATCCGAAAGCAAATGGCTATCAAGCACTCCACGTCACTCTTATGGGGAATAACGGACAATGGATCGAAGTCCAAATCCGCAGCGAACGTATGAACGATGTGGCCGAACAAGGATTTGCCGCCCATTGGAAGTATAAAGAAGGTGGGGGCAGCGAGGATGAAGGTGAACTGGAAAAATGGCTTAAAACCATTAAGGAAATCCTTGACGATCCGCAACCCGATGCCATCGACTTTCTAGACACCATCAAGTTAAATCTGTTTGCTTCGGAAATATTCGTATTCACCCCGAAAGGTGAACTTAAAACGATGCCTCAGAACTCTACGGCACTGGATTTTGCCTTTTCCCTCCATACGGACATAGGTAGCCACTGTATCGGTGCCAAAGTGAACCATAAGTTAGTACCGCTCAGTCATAAATTGCAAAGTGGCGATCAGGTGGAAATATTGACCTCCAAATCACAACGGGTACAACCTCAGTGGGAAGCATTCGCTACTACAGCACGTGCGCGTGCAAAGATAGCCGCCATTCTCAAAAAAGAACGGAAAAACCACCAGAAAGAGGGTGAAGAATTACTCAACGAATTCCTTAAAAAAGAAGAGATTCGTCCGGACACAGTTGCTATCGAAAAGTTACGTAAACTGCATAACATGAAAAGCGAGGAGGAGTTGCTTGTTGCCATTGGTAATAAAACCATCATATTGGGAGATGCCGATAAGAATGAACTGAAAGAAAAGCAAAGCAACAACTGGAGGAAATACCTGACTTTCTCATTCGGTAGCAGTAACAATAAAGAAAAACAACAGGAAGAAAAGGAACCTCAGGAAAAAGAAGTTATCAACCCCAAACAGATTCTGAAACTCACTGAGGAAGCCCTGCAAAAGAAATACATCATGGCGGAATGTTGTCATCCTATACCGGGTGATGACGTATTAGGTTACATTGATGAAAACGACCGGGTCATTATCCACAAACGCCAATGTCCGGTAGCAGCCAAACTAAAAAGCAGCTATGGCAACCGCATCATTGCAACGGCATGGGATACACACAAAGCCCTCTCCTTTTTGGTATATATATATATAAAAGGTATAGACAGTATGGGGCTGCTGAATGAAATCACACAGATCATCTCACGGCAACTCAATGTGAACATCCGTAAACTGGAGATGGAAACCACCGATGGTATCTTTGAAGGTAAAGTGCAAATTTATGTTCATGACGTTGAAGACGTGAAAGCCATCTGCAATAACTTGCGAAAGATAAAGAACATCAAAGAGGTAACGAGAGTAGAGAATTAAAACGATCCATAACTTCATGGATAAGAGAAGCCGTCCAATTCTTTCTTCATAGCCAGCAACTCCTCTTTTATACTTTTCAGGCGATCTATAATTTCATAGTTACGGACGGTCGCCTCTTTATTGTCTTTCAGCTTCTGACGGGCACCGGGAAGAGTCATTCCCTTCTCTTTGACCAGATGATAGATCAGAGCAATCGTATCTACATCCTCCTTAGTATACTGACGAACCCCACGCCCGTTCGTTTTGGGTGTGATCTGTGGGAATTCCTTCTCCCAAAAGCGGAGCAGAGAAGGATTTACATTAAACATATCCGCTACTTCGGCTATGGAGTAGTAGAGTCTGATACTCTTATTTTTATTCATTACCATGCTTTTAATCGAACACTTTACCGTGGTTGGCAGCTATCTGAATCATCTTATCATAGTCCTCGGCACTCAGATCCATAAAGTAATAATTCACAGGGTTCATTATTTGCCCTTTAAAGTGTACCTCGTAATGCAAATGAGGGCCGGTACTCTTTCCCGTACTTCCTACTCCGGCAATAACTTCACCGCGCACCACCTTCTTTCCGAGTTTGGTACGGAAATCCCGTAGATGGGCGTACCGTGTACGATAGCCGAATCCATGATCTATCTCAACAGTATTACCGTATCCGGTTTCCCAACCGACTTTCACTACGACACCGTCCCCTGTCGCGTAAACATCCGTCCCCGGATTCGCAGAAAAGTCCATACCGGCATGGAATTTAGAAGTTCCATAAATAGGATCGACACGTGTTCCATACCCTGATGCTGTTTTCTTCAGATCTTTATTCGATATCGGCTGAATGGCAGGCATACATCGCAGCATCTCGTCATGATTCTTACACATTGCCACCACATCGTCAAACGATTTTGACTGGATGTACAATTGCTTATTGAGTATATCCATCTTCTGGGTCGTATTAACCACCAATTGCGAGTTCGCCATATCCATTAACTCCTCATAACGGTTCGTCCCTCCAAAACCTGCTTTACGGATAGCCGGAGAAACCGGATCAGCCTGAAGAATCACCCGGTAAAGGTTATCGTCACGTTGCTGTACATCCTGTAACACCCCCAATGCTTCATCCAGCCGTCGTGAAAGCACATTATATTGTGCCAACAAACGGCTGTTTTCCATTCTTAACTCCTTCTCGGAAGGAGAACCGAAGATCAGCAACAACACAATGAAACATCCGGCACCCAATCCCATACCGATAAACAGCCTGCGAAGAATGCTCAACGCCCTTTGGCGGACGGTGGGATATATACGGTCGTAGGTCTGTGTTCGTGGATTATATATGTAGTAAACTTTGCGCATCTTAGGAAATATTTCGATGATTAATGGGGCAAAAATAATAAAAACAAGCTATCTTTGCATCGTTTTTTTGAGAATATTAACCTCAACAATAGATATATAAGAAGTATGTTGACTGCAAAAGAGACCAGAGATTCGTTCAAGAATTTCTTTGAGTCAAAAGGACATCAGATCGTTCCTTCGGCTCCTATGGTAATTAAAGATGACCCCACCCTGATGTTTACCAATGCGGGGATGAATCAGTTTAAAGATATAATTTTGGGCAACCACCCGGCGAAATACCACAGAGTCGCAGACTCACAGAAATGCCTCCGTGTTAGTGGAAAGCATAATGACCTCGAAGAAGTAGGACATGATACGTATCATCATACGATGTTCGAGATGCTCGGGAACTGGTCGTTCGGTGACTATTTCAAAAAAGAAGCCATCAGTTGGGCATGGGAATACCTGGTGGAAGTTTTGAAATTAAATCCTGAACACCTATATGCCACCGTTTTTGAAGGTAGCCCTGAAGAAGGTTTGGAGCGTGACAATGAAGCAGCTTCTTATTGGGAACAGTTCCTTCCGAAAGACCACATCATCAACGGCAACAAGCACGACAACTTCTGGGAAATGGGTGATACAGGTCCTTGCGGTCCATGCTCGGAAATCCATATCGACCTGCGTCCGGCTGAAGAACGTGCCAAGGTTTCAGGTCGCGAACTTGTGAATCATGATCATCCACAAGTGATCGAAATATGGAATCTCGTATTCATGCAATACAACCGCAAAGCTGACAGCAGCCTCGAACCGCTTCCGGCAAAAGTAATCGATACCGGAATGGGATTCGAACGTCTTTGTATGGCTTTACAAGGCAAGACCTCCAATTATGATACGGACGTGTTCCAACCACTCATCAAGGCAATTGCTCAAATGGCAGGAACAGAATACGGCAAAGACCAGCAGGCAGATGTTGCCATGCGTGTAATTGCCGACCACATACGTACCATCGCCTTTTCTATCACAGATGGCCAGTTGCCGTCCAATGCAAAAGCCGGTTATGTGATTCGCCGTATCCTGCGTCGTGCCGTACGTTATGGTTACACTTTCTTAGGACAGAAACAGGCTTTTATGTACAAACTTCTTCCTGTCCTTATCGACAACATGGGAGACGCATACCCTGAACTGATAGCCCAGAAAGGACTGATCGAGAAAGTAATCAAGGAAGAAGAGGAATCTTTCCTTCGTACACTCGAAACAGGTATTCGCCTGCTCGACAAAACAATGGCCGATGCTAAGGCAGCAGGTCAGACAGAAATCAGCGGCAAAGATGCATTTACATTATATGACACATTCGGTTTCCCACTTGACCTCACCGAGCTGATCCTTCGTGAAAACGGCATGACCGTGAACAACGAAGAGTTCAATGCCGAAATGCAACAGCAGAAACAACGCGCACGCAACGCTGCTGCCATCGAGACCGGTGACTGGATCACCCTAAAAGAAGGTACCACTGAGTTCGTTGGCTACGATTACACGGAATATGAAACGTCTATTCTTCGCTATCGTCAGGTGAAACAGAAAAACCAGACATTGTATCAGATCGTATTGGATTACACTCCGTTCTATGCCGAAAGTGGTGGTCAGGTAGGTGATACAGGGGCGCTGGTAAGCGAATTTGAAACTATAGAAGTAATCGATACCAAAAAAGAGAACAACCTTCCGATCCATATTACCAAGAAATTACCCGAACATCCGGAAGCACCGATGATGGCATGTGTCGATACTGATAAGCGTGCGGCTTGTGCCGCAAATCATTCGGCAACCCACCTGCTGGATGAAGCCCTTCGTGAAGTTCTTGGTGAACATGTCGAGCAGAAAGGTTCATTGGTAACTCCTGACTCCCTCCGTTTCGACTTCTCCCATTTCCAAAAAGTAACGGATGAAGAAATCCGCAAAGTGGAACATATGGTGAACGCCAAAGTCCGTGCCAACATTCCTTTGCAAGAATACCGCAACCTTCCCATCGAAGAAGCCAAAGAACTAGGAGCAATCGCTCTGTTCGGTGAAAAGTATGGCGACCATGTTCGCGTCATTCAGTTCGGTTCATCGGTTGAGTTTTGTGGTGGCACGCATGTAGCCGCCACCGGAAACATCGGAATGGTGAAAATCATGTCCGAAAGTTCCGTAGCAGCCGGAGTACGCCGTATCGAAGCTTATACGGGAGCAAGAGTGGAAGAAATGCTGGATACCGTACAGGACACATTAAATGACCTGAAAGCTTTGTTCAACAACGCCCCCGACCTTGGAGTGGCTATCCGCAAATATATCGACGAGAATGCCGGATTGAAAAAACAGGTAGACGACTTCATGAAGGAAAAAGAGGCTGCATTGAAAGAACGCCTGTTAAAGAACGTACAGGAAATAAACGGTGTAAAAGTGATAAAGCTTTGCGCCCCGATGCCTGCTGAGGTAGTGAAAAACATTGCTTTCCAGATTCGTGGCGAGATTACCGACAACCTGTTCTTTGTAGCCGGAACTGTTGACAACAACAAGCCAATGCTTACCGTGATGATCAGCGACAACCTCGTTGCAGGTGGTCTGAAAGCCGGCACCCTGGTTAAAGAGGCAGCGAAACTGATTCAAGGCGGTGGCGGTGGTCAACCTCACTTCGCAACAGCCGGAGGTAAAAACGCGGACGGGTTGAATGCAGCAATAGAAAAGGTATTGGAATTGGCTGGAATTTAAAAGATCCTCTTCTAAAAAAATCAATAGAATAAGAAGGTGTTTCGCACACGCGATTCACCTTCTTTCATTTGTAATTACACTAAACATTCTCCTGTAGTGTCTTCTCTATGGGAGCTAAGTACAATTCTTTAACATCATCGTATATCAGAAAACACTAACACTTTCCGTATAAAGCGACGCACAACCCATCAATTCCATCGTACCTTGTTTAACATTTCTAACATGGAAGTATACAAAATGAACAGATCCACTTATCGGATTAAATATCTCACCCTTCCAAAATGTTAAATACTCAAATCAACTACGTTAATACCGTTAATATAAAACGATAATGATTTACTCTTTTATAATTTCGCATTCGTATTTTAACCAAAAACAATAAAAAAGATGAAAAAGATCGTTACTGTTCTATTTTGTATGGCTGTTCTTACTGCAAATGCACAAACAGCTGTTGAAGGCAACAAGTTTCTGGACAATTGGTCAATAAACCTCAATGCAGGTGGAACGACCCCTCTCACGCACAGTGCATTCTTTAAAAACATGCGCCCTATTGTAGGGCTTGGATTAACCAAACAAGTTACTCCAGTACTCGGATTAGGCGTTGAAGCTATGGGCAGTTTTAATACCACTGATAGCCGGACAGCATTTGATAATTCGAATATCAGCTTGTTGGGAACTCTGAATCTAAACAATCTGTTTACCAGCTACAAAGGTTCTCCCAGACTCTTTGAAGTAGAAACTGTAACCGGTTTTGGATGGTTGCATTACTATTACAACAAGGCAATGGGTCATGACGCCAACAGTCTTTCAACCAAGCTTGGACTTAATTTCAATTTCAATTTAGGAGAAGCCAAAGCATGGACTGTTGCCTTCAAACCGGCCTTGGTTTACGATATGAATGCAAATGCTACGAATAACATATGTTTCAACGCCAACCGTGCGGCCTGGGAATTCACAGCCGGATTGAAATACCATTTCCGTTGCAGCAACGGTGAACATTATTTTACTATTGTGAAACCCTATAATCAAGCTGAAATTGATGCCCTAAATAGTCAAATCAACAACTTACGTCAAGAAGTGAATGACAATGCCATCGCATCGGAAACCGCATTGAAGAGTGCCGATCAGAAAGTAACCGATCTACAGAATGCTTTGAACGATTGCAAAAACCAAGCTCCGAAAGTAGTGACCGAGACGATCACTAACAACAAAAAGACATTGGAATCAGTCGTAACATTCCGTCAGGGAGGTACCACTGTAGAATCGTCACAATTACCAAATGTGGAGCGCATTGCCACCTATTTGAAACATCACAAAGATGCTACCGTATCTATTAAAGGATATGCTTCTCCCGAAGGTAGCGCAGAAGTGAATGCACGTATTGCCAACCAACGCGCTCAAGCTGTAAAGACTGTACTTACCAACAAGTATAAGATCGCAGCCAACCGTATCACTGCCGAAGGACAAGGAGTGGGCAATATGTTTGAAGAAGCTGACTGGAATCGTGTCAGCATTTGCACTATCCATGAAAATTGATAAATTAAAGAATTACTGATAGACAGAGGGTATCTCTTCATTTAAAAAGATACCCTCTTTATCTTATTCTACTTAAAGTATATTTTCCTTTTCAATAGACAATACCGCTCTGGCTTCTGTTATTCACTCAAAACATCTTTATCCTTCTTTTCTTTGTACTCCGGAAATTGTTTTAACAAGCTGTCCACATTGGAATTCAGCCTGATACGTTGTACAGCAAGTAGGAGTCAATAAAATTCATTTCACACAACAAATAAAGTTATTTATCGGTGATAAGAGATAAAAAGATGACGCAGGCAAATGGGATTAATGCCAACTAACTGATACCGGCCCGGCATTTACCCAAAAAGACATTTATATTTTATTATTGATAATTATTATACTCTCAAAATCAATAGTAAAAACAGAACAAAAGAATAACCGAAAAAGCTTTCTACCGATATTAGTATTATAAAATAAAGAAATCAGATTAGGAAATCAACTACCTATTTGATCATTTCGGCCACTATATGAACTCTTTATTAGCCTCTTATCGCTTGTAGTTACATTTATTTTCTCTATCTTTGTACCTATTACAATCACTAAAATATGAAATCAGATTGCATGAAGCCACAATTTTATTTATCATTTGTACTAATATCTCTATTATTCACAGCCTGTACAACCACACCGAAAAAGGCTATCAACGACTATACACAATACGTAAATCCATTTATCGGAACCGATTTTACCGGAAACACCTATCCCGGCGCACAAGCACCATTCGGTATGGTACAACTCAGCCCGGATAACGGTTTACCCGGATGGGACAGAATCTCAGGATATTTCTATCCCGACAGTACTATTGCCGGATTCAGCCATACCCATTTATCGGGTACGGGAGCCGGTGACTTATATGACATCTCTTTCATGCCAGTCACACTACCCTATAAAGAAGCGGAAGCCCCATTGGGCATCTATTCCAAATTCTCCCATGACGAAGAATCCGCTACTGCCGGATACTATCAAGTAAGGCTGAAGGATTATGACATCCATGTGGAACTTACCGCCACCGAACGTTGTGGCATCCAACGATACACCTTCCCCGAAGCCAAGGCTGCCATCTTCCTAAACCTGGAGAAAGCCATGAACTGGGACTTCACCAACGACAGTTATATAGAAGTACTGGATTCCGTTACCATCCAAGGATACCGCTTTTCCGACGGTTGGGCACGCGACCAGCACATTTATTTCTGCACCCGTTTTTCAAAACCGTTTGCCTCTGTCGAGATGGACACCACCGCCATTATTAAAGACGGTAAACGCTTAGGAACGGCAACCGTTGCCCGCTTCAACTTCAATACGAAAAAAGACGAACAGATCACTCTCAGTACGGCTATTTCCGGAGTCAGCATGGAAGGAGCGGCAAAGAACCTGCAAGCAGAAGTTCCCGAAGATGACTTTGACAAATATCGCGAGGAAACCCGTGATAACTGGAACAAACAACTCTCTAAAATAGAGATCACAACCAACGATAACAATGACAAAGTTAACTTCTACACCGCCTTATACCATAGCATGATTGCCCCGACCATCTACAGCGATGTGGACGGAGCATACTACGGTCCCGACAAACAGACGCACCAAGCCAACGGCTGGGTGAACTACGGCACGTTCTCTCTTTGGGATACTTTCCGTGCCGCTCATCCGCTATTTACCTATACTGAACCGGAACGCACTAATGATATGGTCAAATCGTTCATCGCCTTCTACGAGCAAAACGGCCGCCTGCCGGTATGGAATTTTTACGGCAGTGAAACAGATATGATGATCGGCTACCATGCCGTTCCCGTCATTGTCGATGCCTACCTGAAAGGAATCGGTGACTTTGATCCCGAAAAAGCATTGGCAGCTTGCATAACAACCGCCAACCTGGATCATTACCGGGGCATTGGAGATTACAA
Organism: Jilunia laotingensis; assembly: GCF_014385165.1. Lineage (NCBI taxonomy): Bacteria > Pseudomonadati > Bacteroidota > Bacteroidia > Bacteroidales > Bacteroidaceae > Jilunia > Jilunia laotingensis. Next base: position 512,347 of record NZ_JACRTF010000001.1, read on the forward strand.
GAAGATGGGATATATTCCTTATAATAAAGAAGACGGATACAACTCCGAAAACTGGTCACTGTCCAAAACCCTGGAATATGCTTATGACGATTATTGCATCGCCCGCATGGCAGAAAAAATGGGTAAAAAGGAGATAGCAGACGAATTCTATCAACGTTCCCAAAATTACCGCAATGTGTACAATCCCGCTACCTCGTTTATGCAACCCCGCGATGACAAAGGCGAATTCCAAAAAGATTTCAAAGCAGATGCTTATACACCGCATATCTGTGAAAGCAACGGCTGGCAATATTTCTGGTCAGTGCAACAAGACATAAAAGGTCTAATCGATCTAGTAGGCGGAAAAGAACGCTTTGCCCAGAAACTGGACAGCATGTTCACATTCCATCCCGCTGATGATGAAGAGTTACCGTTGTTCAGCACCGGCATGATCGGACAATATGCACATGGCAATGAACCGAGTCATCACGTCATCTATCTGTACAATGCCGTAAACCAGCCTTGGAAAACGCAGCAATATGCAGCTAAAGTAATGCACGAATTATATATGAATACTCCTGCCGGACTTTGCGGCAACGAAGACTGCGGCCAGATGTCAGCATGGTATGTATTCAGCGCAATGGGCTTCTATCCGGTCGATCCGGTAAGCAGCCAATATGAGATAGGCACTCCCCTCTTCCCAGAAGTCAGGATGAACCTGTCTAACGGCAAAACCTTCACCGTTCTTGCCCCTGCTGTCAGCAGGGAAAACATCTATATCCAATCGGTAAAGATGAACGGCAAACCTTACGACAAGAGTTACATCACCCACGACCAGATCATGAAAGGTGTAACTTTGGAATTTGAGATGGGCAACACCCCCGGCCCGGTATGGTATGAATAAACTTAAAGGAACTCATGGATGAAGGAAGATTTTGAAATCACCTACAAAGCCTTGTTCCGCAAATATTACGCTAATCTGATCTTCTACGCCACCCGCCTGATTGGTGACGAAGAAGCAGAGGACGTAGTACAAGACGTGTTCATAGAGCTTTGGAAACGAAAAGGCAACATGGAGATAGGGGAACAGATCCAGGCTTTCCTTTACCGGGCTGTATACACCCGTTCACTCAACATTCTGAAACATCGGAATATAGAAAGCGGATATGCTGCCATCGTCGAGGAAATCAACCAGCGACGTGTGGAGTTTTACCAACCGGACAACAATGAAGTGATCCGGCGGATAGAAGATCGTGAATTAAGAAAAGAAATATATACCGCAATCAACGAATTGCCAGACAAATGCAAAGAAGTATTCAAACTAAGTTATTTACACGACATGAAAAATAAAGAAATAGCAGACGTGATGGGCGTCTCGCTTCGAACGATTGAAGCGCATATGTACAAAGCCCTCAAATTCCTGCGTGGCAGACTCAGTCACTTAACACTCTTCTTATTATTATTTTTAACGAAATAAATAAGTGTTTTAGCCGATTGAGTTGTTCCTAATATATAATGAAACTAGAAATGAATAATCTGAATGAAGAAATCATAGCCAAATTTCTTATGGGTACATGCACGGAGGATGAACTTATCCAGGTCAACACTTGGATAAATGCATCGGAAGAGAACGCACGTACCCTGTTCCGGTTGGAAGAAATATACCAGCTCGGACGGGAGAACTATGTTTCGGATCAAAAGAGCAGGATAGACAAGGCAGAAAAGAAACTATACAAGATACTATCCGAAGAAACAGCAAAGCAACACAATCTATTGAAGATACATACTTGGATGAAATATGCCGCTATCATCGCTGTCATCCTATTAGGGGGCACCGGCATCGGATACTGGATTCACAATAGTGACCTGACCAACAATATGATTGTGGCCGTTGCATCTCAAGGAAATGTAGAAGAAGTGATGCTGCCGGATGGAACCAGAGTATGGCTGAACAAGTCTGCCACGCTAAAATATCCACGCCAATTTACCGAAACAGAAAGAAATGTATACCTCGATGGGGAAGCCTATTTCGAGGTCGCCAAGAACCGTGACAAACCATTCATCGTGGAGAGTGACGCAATGAGAGTGCGTGTACTGGGCACCACATTCAACTTAAAATGCAATAAATCGCAAAAACTGGCCGAAACAACCTTGATAGAAGGTGAAATTGAGGTGAAAGGAAATAAAGACGAAGGTATGATCATACTCTCACCGGGACAGAAAGCCGAGTTAAACCGTACCTCCCGGCGACTGACCGTAAAGCAGGTAGATGCCCGTCTGGATGCCGTATGGCATGACAATCTGATTCCTTTTGAACAAGCTGACATTTACGGCATCGTCCGGACACTGGAGCGTTTCTATGATGTGAAAATCATTCTTGCCCCCGGTACCCAACTAAAGAACACGTATTCGGGAGTATTGAAAAAGAAAGATAATATAGAATCTGTATTAAAATCGTTAAAGAACGCCATACCGATCGATTACAAAATTGTCGGTAGCAGTATCTTTATCTCAGCATTAAAGTTGTAGAACAATCCTTGTTGCATTCAAAAGTTGAACAAACATAAATAAATCCGAATTTATAGATATCATGAGAAAACTTTTCACACTAATCTGTGCCATAAGCTGCACACTGTTGATCCAGGCGAAAGACTGGACACAATATGTGAACCCTCTAATGGGAACACAATCGAGTTTTGCATTATCAACCGGGAATACGTATCCTGCCATTTCCCGTCCTTGGGGAATGAACTTTTGGACTCCCCAGACCGGTAAGATGGGTGACGGATGGCAATATGTATATACTGCCAACAAAATCCGTGGTTTCAAACAAACCCACCAACCCAGTCCGTGGATCAATGATTACGGTCAGTTCTCAATCATGCCCGTTGTCGGTAGCCCTGAGTTTGATGAAGAAAAGCGCGCAAGCTGGTTTTCACACAAAGGAGAAATAGCCCGTCCACATTATTATAAAGTATATCTTGCCGAACACGATGTAGTCACTGAGATGACTCCGACAGATCGTGCTGTTCTTTTCCGCTTCACTTTCCCGGAAAACGATCATTCGTACATTGTGGTAGACGCTTTCGATAAAGGTTCGTCCATCAAAGTCATCCCCGGACAAAACAAGATCATCGGATATACCACACGCAACAGTGGCGGTGTACCAGAGAACTTTAAGAACTACTTCGTCATCGAATTCGACAAGCCTTTCACTTACAAAGCCACTTTTTCCGACAAATCACTGAAAGAGAATATGCTTGAACAGACAGCGGATCATACCGGAGCAGTAATCGGTTTTAAAACTCGTAAAGGTGAAATCGTACACGCCCGTGTGGCCTCTTCGTTCATCAGCCCCGAACAAGCAGAATTGAATCTGAAAGAACTCGGTAACGATAACTTCGATTCTCTTGTCCTGAAAGGACAAGATGCATGGAACCAGGTTTTAGGAAAGATCGAGGTAGAAGGTGGCAACCTTGACCAATACCGTACTTTCTATTCATGCCTGTATCGTTCACTCCTCTTCCCACGTAAGTTCTACGAACTGGATGCCAACGGAAATGTAGTACACTATAGCCCCTACAACGGACAGGTATTGCCGGGATACATGTTTACCGATACCGGTTTCTGGGACACTTTCCGTTGCCTGTTCCCCTTCCTCAATCTGATGTATCCGTCTATGAACAAGCAGATGCAGGAAGGATTGATCAATACGTACCGTGAAAGTGGTTTCTTCCCCGAATGGGCAAGCCCCGGACATAGAGGTTGCATGATTGGAAACAACTCAGCTTCCGTTTTGGTAGATGCCTATATGAAAGGTGTGAAAGTAGACGATGTGAATACTTTGTATGAAGGATTGATCCACGGAACAGAAAACGTTCATCCTGAAGTATCTTCTACTGGCCGATTGGGACATGAATACTATAACAAGTTGGGATATGTTCCTTACGATGTGAAGATCAACGAAAATACTGCCCGTACGCTTGAATATGCCTATGACGATTGGTGTATCTACCAAATGGCAAAAGCATTGAACCGCCCGAAAAAGGAGTTGAAGCTTTTTGCACAGCGGGCAATGAACTACAAGAATGTGTTCGATAAAGAATCGAACCTGATGCGTGGCCGTAACGAAGACGGTAAGTTCCAGTCTCCATTTTCTCCGCTAAAATGGGGAGATGCATTTACAGAAGGTAACAGCTGGCATTATTCATGGTCGGTATTCCACGATCCGCAAGGGCTGATCGATCTGATGGGTGGAAAGGCCTCATTTGTCAATATGCTCGACTCCGTATTTGCCGTACCGCCTGTTTTCGATGACAGTTATTACGGACAAGTTATTCATGAAATCCGCGAAATGACAGTGATGAACATGGGTAACTATGCGCATGGTAATCAGCCTATCCAACATATGATTTACCTGTACAATTATGCGGGCGAACCCTGGAAAGCTCAATACTGGTTACGCCAGGTGATGGATCGCATGTACACACCGGGACCTGATGGTTACTGTGGTGACGAAGACAATGGACAAACCTCTGCATGGTATGTATTTTCCGCATTGGGTTTCTATCCGGTATGTCCGGGAACCGATGAATATGTACTCGGCGCTCCGCTTTTCAAGAAAGCAACGATACATTTTGAAAATGGAAACAATTTGGTAATCGATGCTCCGGCTAATGATGACAAGAATTTCTATATCGAATCGCTCCGGTTCAACGGAAACGATTATACCAAGAACTATCTGAAACACGGAGATTTATTCAAAGGTGGGGTCATCAAATTTGACATGGGTAGCAAACCTAATACGCAAAGAGGTACGAAACCGGAGGACTTCCCGTATTCTTTCTCAAATGAGATTGAAAAGAAATAATTAATCGGACAAACGTATAATTTCCCACGTTGTCAGATCATTTCCACTCCCTTCATCCTTGTTGAATGATTGCCTAACAGCACATCGTTTCTGGGTGAAGGGAGTGTTTATTTGAATAATGATCATCCAACCATCAAGACAATGCGGCAATTCCCGTCCCTATCAGATTGGCATTATTCAGATTATTGATATGGACATCGATCTCCCCCAAGCCGAATTCATCAAGGAGTTCACGCAATTTCTCCATAACAAGGATATTATAATCCTTATCCATCCTGTTTTCACTCCAGAAAAGACTGCCTTCGGCAACCAAGCAAATCTTCCGGGTATTTTCATTATAAGATTTCAGCAACATGATAAGACCTGCAAGTGAAGCTGCCACTAATTGTGCCGACCTATTATAAATCCAGTGTGCCACATCCACATATATATCCTTATTAATGTCGGGATAATTCATTATAGCGGAAAGTTTACGGGCATCGAACTTCTCTTCAAACTCTTCCAACGGAAAGGTTGCTTTCAAGATATCCCCCAGATACATGCCGGAAACCGCTTTCTCAAAACGCTGTTTTCCTACACTCCCGGAAGTTGCATCCACCGTATCATCCACCGCTGTAAGGAAGGGCGGAAGGAAATTTCCTGATTCAAGATTAACGGGAACCAAGCCTTTCACTTTGCACGTTGGATCAAGCTTCTTAATTTTATCAGCAGGAATAAAAGTAGCCATGTTGGTTCCCGTTCCAACAATCAGACCGATATAAGCATCATAACTACTATCGGTAAGCCCGGCAAACAGACTGGCAATCGTATCATTCAGCACTTTAATGCCTGTAAACTTAATATTGCTTCTTTCATTCAGGTAGTCGAGTAAGGGTTTTCCTACAAGTTGACCGACCATCTCTTTGATATCGACACCCTTCGTCCAACGCAACAGCTGGGCATCACCTCCCGGAACCGATTCCGTGGGATAAGAAAAACAATAACCGATAGGAATTTCCTCTTCCCTTTTAATTTCGATAATCATATCTGCCAGCTCTTTAAAAAGCTCTTCACGGCTATACCCGGGCGATTTCATGACCGACATATCTTTTTTCCAGCCGTTTTCCGGAAGAATGGATGGCGTCTTATGACCGAAATCGACTATTGCCACCCTATAATTGGTTCCCCCCAGGTCGAGAACCAGTGCTTTCCCATTAACCCCAGTAACATCAGGTGTGATAAAAGTGGGAAGACATTGTATCTCCGCATTCTCTTTATTTAATCCTTCTATTACCCTTTCCCGGAATAAGCGAGCAATCTCTTTGAGTTGCTCGTTATCCAAATTGAAAATATTCTTTTCCATGTGAATGATTTTTATCTAAAGCACGAACAAACAACTTTTTATATTTGTTCGCATACGAAAAAGATACATTATGAATAGTAAATCGAATATAGGTCTGATAGGGCTTGCAGTGATGGGTGAGAATCTCGCTCTGAACATGGAACGCAATGGATGGCAGGTATCCGTATGGAACCGTACAACGGAAGTCGTTGACAATTTTATAAACGGTCGTGCCAAAGGTAAGAATATTGTGGGTTGTGAATCACTGGAAGATTTTACGACCACACTAGAAACACCGCGTATCGTAATGATGATGGTGCGTGCCGGAAATGCCGTGGACGAGGTAATTGAAAAGATTGTCCCGTATCTTTCGGAAGGTGACATATTGATCGATGGAGGTAACTCCTATTTCAAAGACACGGAACGTAGAGTAAAGGACATGTATGCAAGCGGCTTTTATTTCGTAGGAGCCGGTGTATCGGGCGGAGAAGAAGGTGCCCTTAATGGCCCGTCGATTATGCCGGGCGGTGCAGCTGAAGCATGGCCGAGGATAAAACCGATTCTGCAAAGCATTGCCGCAAAAGCAAACGGAACCCCTTGCTGCGAGTGGGTGGGACCCGGTGGTTCCGGACATTTTGTGAAGATGATACATAACGGCATCGAGTATGGTGACATGCAACTCATATCCGAAGCCTATTTTCTATTGAAGCATTTGCAAGGAATGGGAAATGCGGAAATGGGAGACATCTTCGCTCGTTGGAATGAAGGCAAACTGAAAAGTTATTTAATCGAAATAACAGGGCATATTCTGTTACATAAGGATGTTACCGGAGCTTATTTGCTCGATCGTATTCTAGATGTAGCCGGTCAGAAAGGCACGGGCAAATGGTCGGTTATCAATGCGCTCGAATTGTCTATTCCATTGGAGTTGATTGCCACTGCCGTATTCGAGCGATACCTCTCAAGTGAAAAGCTACTTCGTATGATAGCCGCAAAAACATATCCGAGGAAAAAACCGGAGGTAGTATCTAATAAAGAGGAACTAATTGAGGAAATTCATCAAACACTGTATGCCGCCAAATTAGTATCTTATGCACAAGGCTTCGGTGTATTGAAAAAAGCATCGGAAACCTATGATTGGAAACTGAATCTGGCAACCATTGCACGTCTGTGGCGTGCAGGCTGCATCATCCGTTCAACATTCCTTGATGACATAGCCTATGCATTCGAACAAGACTCAAATTTGGAAAACCTGTTGTTGGCATCACACTTCAGTAAGGAGATACAAGAAGCACTACCCTATTGGAAAAAGTTAGTAGCGACTGCCGCCCATGAAGAAATTTCTTCCCCCGCCTTTTCTTCAGCATTGAACTATTTCTATTCACTGACCACAGACAGACTACCCGCCAATCTGATTCAGGCACAAAGAGATTATTTTGGCGCACATACTTTTGAGAGAGTAGATGAAGAACCGGGAAAATTCTTTCATGAGAATTGGACAGGACACGGGGGTAATACTAAATCCGGAACCTATAATGCATAATTTACTCCCTTCATGAAATAAATATCTCCCGATCAGAAGACACATACTATTAATAAGCGTGCATCTTTCAATCGGGAGACAACTGCAATTCCATAATATATTGAGGAATGATTTATTTCGGATATTTTTCCCTATTTTATTTACCGTTAATCCTATCTTCTAATAATTGAACGCGCCTTTCAAGGGCAATGTACTTTTCATCCTTTTCTTTTAAAAGACGTTCGTATAGTTCGGAGATTTTATCTACAGGATTATAATTCGTATTATTTTCATTTACATAACCACTGCCACTGGTGCTAATAGTGTCTGCATTGTTATTCACCGTATTGGTTTCAAACACAACGCTTGGCGCGTCCTCCTCCAATGTTTTCAAATAATCCATAGGCACATTCAAAGCTTTAGCAAACCTCTCGAGGATTTCATCGTCAATAACCTTCATGGTTTCATATCTCGACACAGTCGGTTGGGACATAGATACCTTTTCTGATAAAACATCCTGGTTTATGTTTTTCTCCATGCGCGTACGCCTGATGTTGCGTCCATGATGAACTTTACTATTAATGACAGCTTCCTCTGTTTTCATACTTGTTATTTAATTTAATTTCTGAGCAATATGAAGGATATATAGTTTTCCTCGTAGCAAATATAGGCAAAAATTGAATAGGATGGATTTATAACGATAAAATATATCTTTAAAAGAGTAATCTTTTCGAGAGGCGGAATTCGCCTAAATTGCCCTACACCAAGGCATTTCACAGAAACGATAAAGAATGTGGCTTCTTCTAAATGTAACTACATACATAAATTATTCAAAAAAAACTTTGTTTTGCACTAAGTGTATTTCATCTTATCATTGTTTTATTAGCAGAAAGGCAAGACAAGGTACTTTCTATAAATATTTAATTAATTCACAACCATTAAATTTTGCGTATGAAAAGCAATCATTCTTTTCGAGGTTCAAAATTACTTCGGGCTTTATTGATTCTTTTGTTAGTGACAGTTCCAACGCAATGGACTTTTGCTCAGTTAAACCTGAGTACTCCACGTACTACACTGGGGACAGTCATTAAACAAATCCAATCTCAATCCAAGTACCAGTTTTTTTACGATGACAAATTGTCTACTGTATCGGTTGACGCTATCAAGGTGAAAGACGCTTCACTTGAAACCGTACTGAACCAAGCTTTAAAAGGTAAGGACATCTCATTTAGAGTCGAAGAAAACATCGTGTATCTCTCTGAAAAAACAGATGCCCCCCAAGATGTAAACCAACAGCAACCAGGCAAAGAGCGTAAAGTAACAGGTCAGGTAGTAGATGATCTAGGTGAACCGCTGATTGGTGTAAACGTATTAGTCAAAGGTACTACAACCGGTGTTATCACTGACCTTGACGGTAACTTTACATTGAATACAACCGAAGAAAATCCGGTAATCCAGTTTTCATATATCGGTTACAAACAAGAAGAAGTGCCATTGAAGGGACAGACCGTTATTAATATCACGATGGTGAATGACACACAGGTAATTGATGAAGTTGTAGTAACTGCTTTGGGTATCAAACGTGCAACAAAAGCCTTAAGTTACAACGTTCAAGAAATCAAAAGCGATGCTTTAACAACGGTAAAAGATGCTAACCTTATCAATTCACTTTCAGGTAAAGTTGCGGGTGTAACAATTAATACCAGTTCATCAGGTGTCGGAGGAGCCAGTAAGGTTGTAATGCGTGGTACAAAAGGCATTGACCAATCCAGCAACGCATTGTATGTAATAGACGGTGTTCCGATGTTCAACCTTGGAGGTGAAGGAGGGCAAGAATTTGACTCCAAGGGTTCTACTGAGGCCATTGCCGATATTAACCCGGAAGACATTGAATCTATGTCTGTATTGACAGGTGCAGCTGCAGCCGCTTTATACGGTAGTCACGCTGCCAATGGTGCAATAGTGATCACAACTAAAAAAGGAAAAGAAGGACGATTGAGTCTGACTGTTTCACAAAACACAGAATTCTTAAATACATTAGTAAGCCCTGAATTCCAAAATACCTATGGAACCGGAGATCTTCTTTCAGCCTCAGGTTCTGTTGAAAGGAGCTGGGGTAACAAATTGAACTCGGCTAATTATATGGGATTCGACCCGATAAAAGATTTTCTCAGAACAGGGGTAGTTACTACAGAAACTGTATCATTATCTACTGGTACTGAAAAAAACCAAACTTATTTTTCTGCGAGTGCGGTTAATTCAGCAGGCATGGTTCCAAACAACGATTATGACCGTTACAATTTCACCTTCCGGAACACAACTTCATTCTTAAATGATAAGATGACATTGGATGTGGGTGCTTCTTATATCAAACAGTCGGACAAAAACATGGTTAACCAAGGTACTTACTCCAATCCACTTGTGACTGCCTATCTATTCCCACGTGGTGACGACTGGAATGAGATTAAAATGTACGAGCGTTGGGATACTTCACGTAACATTTATACTCAATATTGGCCTCAAGGCATTGATACTTTTACCGGACAAAATCCATATTGGATTGCTTACCGCAATTTACGTGAGAACAATAAAGACCGCTATATGCTGAACGCAAGCCTTAACTATAAAATTTTGGATTGGTTAAGCGTATCAGGTCGTGTACGCGTGGATAACTCTGTATCGAATTTTACAGAAAAGATGTATGCAACCAGTAACACCACTCTTGCAGAAGGTTCAAGTAACGGTTTATACGGAGTAACCAGCACAAGAGATAAGCAACTCTATGCTGACTTCATGGTAAATATAAATAAGAACTTCGGTGAAAACTTTAGTTTACAAGCAAACCTTGGTGGTTCTCTTTCAGACATGCAACAAGACGTATTACAAAACCGTGGTCCAATCAGTGAAGATGGAATACCTAATGTATTTAATGTCTATCAATTAGATGATACCAAAACAAAACGTATCCAAACTGGTTACCGTGAACAGACCCAATCACTTTTTGCAAGTGTTGAATTAGGATATAAGAGTACTTATTACCTGACATTAACAGGGCGTTCGGATTGGCCCTCACAGTTAGCGGGTCCTAATTCCGTACAAAAAGCATTTTTCTATCCTTCAGTAGGTGGTTCTGTTATTTTATCAGAACTTATGAAGCTACCAGAACAAATCTCATATTTGAAAGTTAGAGGTTCATTTGCATCCGTAGGTTTACCATTCCCGCGTTTCTTGGCCAATCCTACATATTCATGGGATAACTCCAATAAAGTTTGGCAGTCAAAACGTAATTATCCGATGTACAATCTGAAACCCGAAAAGACAGATTCATGGGAAGTAGGTATTACAGCGCGCTTCCTGAAGCATTTCAATTTAGATCTAGCTCTGTATACCACTAAAACTTACAATCAAACATTCGACCCAAAAATTTCCGTATCATCGGGGTACTCAACTCTTTATGTACAAACAGGTAGTGTACGTAACAAAGGTATAGAACTTTCTCTAGGTTATTCTAATGAATGGGGTAAATTCAAATGGTCAAGTAACTACATCTTCAGTGCCAATAAGAATGAGATCACTGAATTGCTCGAGAACTATGTACATCCTGAAACCGGTGCTATAATTACTAAAGAGCGCCTAGATGTAGGTGGTATGGGACAAGCCCGATTCATACTGAAAAAAGGTGGATCACTGGGTGATTTATATTCAACAGCAGATCTGAAACGCGATAGTGAAGGCAATATTCTTATTGATCAGAATGGCAACGTTACGGCTAATTACAATGCAGAAGACATCAAATTAGGTAGTGTATTCCCGAAATGTAATATGTCATGGAGAAATGATTTTAGTTGGAAAAACTTAAATTTCGGCTTTATGTTCTCCGCACGAATCGGAGGCATCGTTTATTCAGCCACCCAAGCTGCCATGGATATGTACGGTGTATCTGGTACTTCAGCCGATGCTCGTGATAATGGAGGTGTTGTCATCAATGGGGGTGATATGGTAAATGCCCAAAAATGGTACACCACTATCGGCTCACAATCAGGTATTCCTCAGTACTATACTTACAGTGCCACCAACCTTCGCCTGCAAGAAGCAAGCATTGGTTACACCATTACTAAAGACAAACTTTGGAACATTGCAGATTTAACAGTTTCATTGGTAGGTCGCAATCTTTGGATGATCTATTGTAAAGCCCCATTCGATCCAGAAGCCGTAGCTTCTACTGGTAACTATTATCAAGGCATCGACAACTTTATGACACCGAGCGCACGTAGCCTTGGATTCAATGTAAGATTTAAATTCTAATGACTAAACATGAAAACAATGAATAAATCAATTATAAAAATTGCATTATGTGGTGGAATAGTCCTTGGATCATTGTCCTCTTGTACGGACAATTATATGGGCTATAATACAAACCCTTATGAAGTAACCCAAGAGGAAATGATGCGTGATGCTTACATCGTTCGTTCTGCACTGACCGGTATGCAGGGTTATGTTATTCCTACAGATGTGAACCTTAACCAATTCCTTGAAGCATTATTGGGAGGCCCTTATGGTGGTTTTCTAGCTGAGTCTAATGCAGGTTGGAATAACCGTTTCTCAAATTATAATCAATCACAGGACTGGGTAGGCAAATTATATCAAGATGTCATTCCTAATATTTATGCTAATTATGCACAGTTGAGAGGTGCTACCAATGACCCCATCTTTATTTCAGTAGGTAAAATTCTAAAAGTAGCAGCTATACAACGTGTAACAGACGGTTATGGCCCCATACCTTATTCTCAATTGGGCACAGATGGTAACCTGACGGCCCCCTTGGATACTCAGGAAAAAGCATATACAACCATGATGAGTGAATTAGATGAAGCTATTACTGCTTTGTTAGAACATCATACAGAAATTTTTTCTCCAAAAGCTGATAAAGTCTATAGCGGTGCTGTTGAGCAGTGGATCAAATATGCAAACTCTTTGAAATTACGCATGGCTATGCGTATGGCATATGCAAATCCAACAGTAGCTCAGACAAAAGCCGAAGAAGCTGTCAATGCTAAAAATGGCGGAGTACTAACAGACAATACGGATAATGCTACGATACAAGCAACAACCAACCCGTTTGAAGTTATCATGTACGAGTACAACGGTGGAGATTCTCGTATCGCAGCAGACATCACTGCATATATGAACGGTTATAACGACCCCCGTCGTGAGAAATACTTCACAAAATCTGAATTTACCGAAGATGATGGAGTGACAGAAAACGGTTATTATGGAATTCGTTTGGGAACTGACCCCATCCCGAGTGAGACAGCTCATAAATACACGAATATGAACGTAAAAACTGATACAAAACTGGTTTGGATGACAGCCGCTGAAGTTGCTTTCTTACGTGCTGAAGGCGCATTACGAGGATGGAACATGGGAGGTACCCCTGAAAGCTTCTATAAATTAGGTGTAGAACTTTCATTTGAACAATGGGGAGCATCCGGTGCTGATACTTATCTAAACGACAGTAAAAGTTTACCGGATTTATACAAAGATCCTCTAGGCGTATACAGTTACAATGGTTCGCAACCTACCATCACTATTAAGTATGTACCAGGTGCAAGTTTTGAAGAAAACCTAGAACGCATCATCACTCAGAAATGGATTGCTATCTTCCCATTAGGTTTAGAAGCATGGGCGGAATTTCGCCGTACGGGATATCCCCGCTTAATGACTGCTGCAGTCAATAAAAACATGTCTGAGGTACCTGAAGGTACTTTCCCACGTCGTTTGCCATATCCACAGGATGAATACAAAGATAATGGCACCAATCTTCAAAACGCTCTGAAAGATCTGAAACCATCAAATGATAGAATGTCTTCTAAAGTATGGTGGGACTGCAATCCTAACATTAAATAAGAATAAGAGTCATGAAAAATATAAAGAACAAATTATACCTGTTAGCTTCCTGCTTCGCTGCTGTAACCTGTTTCAGTGCATGCGAAGACTGGACTGAAGTAGAAAGTGTAACAATCAACACTCCAGGTGTTGCAGAACAGAATCCGGAGCAATATGCTAAATACCTACAGAATCTCGTTTCGTACAAAAATTCTGATCATAAAATAGTATATGCTTGGTTTGATAACAGTGAAAAGTCACCATTCAGTCGTGGTCAGCACATTTCTGATGCCCCCGACAGTTTGGATATTATTTCATTAATGTATCCCGGTGAATTAGCAGAATTTGAAACAGCTGATATTGAAATGGTACGCCAGAAAGGAACTAAAGTAGTTTATACTATCAGTTTTGACAAAATTCAAAAAGAGTATACTGAAAAAGTAAAAGAAGGCAGTTTAACAGAAGGAACTTTTGATACATACCTAACATCAGAGTTGAATAAACAAATTGGTTATGCTGGCATTTATGACGGCATGATAATCGAATATAAAGGCAGAAACCCAATTTATATGTCCAATGAAGAAAAAACAGAAGCTAAAAAATATCAAGATTCTTTCTTTGGTGCTGTCTCTAGTTGGAAAAACAGTAATTCAGGAAAAATACTCTCCTTTCAAGGAAATCCTGAAAATCTGATAAGTCAAACTATTCTTGAAAACTGCAAGCATATTATACTGAATACGGATAATGTAGTTGACGATGCACAACTTTCCGTAGTAGCCAGAAAAGCTCTACTTGCAGACAATGTACCTTCGGATCGTTTCATTGTTACAGTTTCAACAGCCTCATTGGATGCCTCTGATAAGAAAACTGGTTTTTATGGTGAGGATAGAGCAATCACTGAAGCTGCTTACTGGGTAATGGAACCAACAACTGATTTTACAAAATCCGGACTGGCAATTTATAATGTTCAGAACGACTATTACAACGCTAATCACACATACAAATATGTGAAAGAGGCCATTAACATTATGAACCCTGCTCCTCAAAAATAAATCGAACCATGAAACTGAAAAACTTATATTTAATTTCAATGGCATTACTGGCAGGCAGTCTATTTGCCGGTTGTAATGATGATACTGAAACATTCGATAACCAAGTATATGTAAATGCTTCAGTGAAAACGAGTAATATCCTGCTAAAGGCAACAATGCCAAATACTGAAAGTAGTTTCCAGATTGCAATAGCAAAGCCTGAAAATGAACAAGTAACTATTTCTTTGAAAGCTGATCCATCATTGACAACTACATACAATGCAGCTTATTACAGTAATGCAGAAGCATTGCCGGAAGGCTATTATTCAATCCCTTCTCCTCAAACTACAATTTTGCCGGGGAGTATTCTCTCAGAGGATGTCATCGTAAAGTTCAATAATTTGGATAAATTGGATGACGAAAAGATTTATGTATTACCAGTGACCATTGACCAAGCCAGCATCGGGATACTTCAAAGTGCCCGCACAATGTATTATGTATTGAAAGGAGCAGCTTTAATCAATGTAGTTGCTAATATTGACCAAAATTCAATCTATGTCAACTGGACTACTCCGGATGTGGTAAATGACATGAAGCAAATGTCCGCTGAAGCATTAATCCGTGTCAGCGAATTTGGTAAAATGTTAAGTACAATAATGGGTATAGAAGGCAAATTTTTGCTCCGCGTTGGTGACAGTGGTATTCCTGATAATCAGTTACAACTTGCTACCGGAAGTGGAAATATCACATCTTCTGATCTCGCTATTCCTCTCAATGAGTGGACACATATTGCTGTTACTTACGATTCAGAAGCCAAAAAGGCTATTATTTACATTAATGGTAAAAATAAGCTGGAAGCAACCTTGGACTATGGTCCAGTAAATTGGGGTGAAACAAAAACAGATGAAGGTAATGGTTTCTGGATAGGCCACTCATATAATTATGATCGCTGGTTGAGTGGTGATATATCAGAATGCCGTGTTTGGAATAGAGTTTTAACACAGGAAGAAATCAATTCAAAAGATCACTTCTATGAAGTATTGCCAGAAAGTGAAGGTTTGGTAGCTTACTGGAAATTCAATGATAAAGCAGGTAATCTGATTCTTGACCATACTAATAATGGCAATAATGCTACCGCAGAAAAAGCCATCACTTGGGTGGACGTAGAATTACCTGTGAAATAATATTTGTTATATCTTAAACTAATAAACAAATGCTTATTATGAAATATTTGAATAATATAAAGTCAAGCTTACTGGTAGCTACTATTGTATGTGTCGGATCAGTATTTACAAGCTGTGAAGATGACATCACAATGAACACTACCGATTTAAGCAAACTTGAAACAGTAGACGGAACATATGGATATGTCCGTTCTGTTGCAGGGGCACGTGAACTAACTCCTATTACTATTTTTGGTGATGCAACGGGTAATGGACATCTTTTCTTTGAATTGTCTAAAAGTGCCGAACAGAATATAAATGTAACGTTTAAAATAGATGAGGCAGCACTTACCGCATACAATGCGAAACATGGCACATCTTATGAAATGTATCCTGCCAATAAACTGACATTGGAAAATGCCGGTTCCACTATAGTAAAAGCGGGTGAAAAGAAATCGGAATCAGTTACTCTTAACATTGGAGCTGGGGGTACAGTTGGAAAAACTTATGCAGTTGCTATATCAGCCACTGCATCTGATGGTGTGACACTTTCTACTAATAATGAGAGTTATATTTATCTGATTAATCCCTTACCTGCCATACCAAACTCTAAGAAAGGCGATGTCAGAACGCTCTGTTTTGTGGAAGTTAATGATGAAAACATCCTTAACTGTGGTGAATATACTATGGCAAATAGCGGTAAACCATTCTTCGATGTCGTAAGTATCTTTGCAGCCAACATCAATATCGACAGCGAAACCGGACGTGCCTGTGTATTCTGTAATGATCAAGTATCTTATGTTTTAAAGAACGCAGATAAAATCATTCGTCCTTTGCAAGCAAAAGGTATTAAGGTTAACCTCTCAATTCTAGGAAATCATTATGAAGCCGGAGTAGCTAACTTATCACAAGAAGCAGCAAAGGATTTTGCCAAAGAATTGAAAGCATATGTTGACATTTATGGTCTAGATGGTATTGATTTCGATGATGAATACACGAACTATTCCGATAATCCAAGTCCAGGCTTTGAAGTTCGTTCTTCAGAGAATTATCTGCGTTTGATCGAGGAATGCCGAAAAATTATGCCTGACAAATTACTCGGCATTTACGAATATCAAGGATATGATGCCCCTAATGGTACGACTGCCGAAGGGAAAACAGCCGGAGATTTGGTAGATTACATGTGCTACGGTACTTATCAACGTTATGTAAAAGATCGTGAACAACAATTCAGTGGAATGACTCCAGCCAAATACGGTCCTTATTCATTGAAGATCAATGAAGAGTATAATGGTGGCTGGGTAAATTTTGATGAAGCAACAATTCAGGATTTAAAAGATGCAGGATATGGATTACAAGTATTTTATAATCCTAAACCAAGAACTTACAGTTATGATAAATACTTTACGGCTGTAAGTAAGATTTTATTTAATGATGAAGTTGAATGGAGTGGAAATTACTATAATAGAGAAGAAACTGTTGCTACCCAAGGGATGAAAACAACTTATGAAAGTTATCTTGGTGAGTGGGAAGTGACTTCCAGTAACTCTTTATATTACTATACTCCAGGACCTTGGTGGGATTGGGGTGGCTCTCAAACATTTAACATCCGTATTGAAGCGAAAGAAAATGGTAAATCTTACTATATATATGGATGGGGATCATATCCGGAAATTACAAATAAATATCCTCTGATTGCCGAATATAATGGTACTTTATCTATTACAGCTCCACAGATTATTCACGAAGGTGACACTGAAGATCCGATAAATTGGGAAATGAGATGGGGAACTTATGGAAAAGGTGATAGTTGGTCTATCAAAGAGGATATTAATTCTATTCGTGGAATATATCAAGTTAATGGAAACATATCCTTATCTGGAATAGGTGATCGCTATGGTATTGACCCTTGTTATAAAGAGGGCGAAAATTATGTATTACCTGGAGAAGTAAAATATCATATTACAGCTAATTATACATTAGTAAAAAAATAAAATTCTTATATTTTCGACTGTTTAGAGAATGTCTCAAGACTATTTAATGTCTCCCTGAGACATTCTCTTTTTTTATGCATACAAAAACAAATCTAAAAATGAGAACTCTTTTTTACACTTTCATGCTTTTACTTTCGTTCCTGACAAGCTGTTCATCACCAGAATCGATAGTGACTTCTCCAGACGGTCAAATCAAACTAACTTTCCGCCTGAATGATAATAACCAAATGACCTATCAGGTCACAGTAAATGATTCGGATTTTATTTCACCTTCTGTTTTGGGCTTTGAAGCAAAAGACGGAGTGAACCTGTCCGAGAATTTCCATATAACCGGAGTAAACTTCGACTCAAAGGATGAAACATGGTCACAACCATGGGGAGAAAACAAATCCATACGGAACCATTACAATGAAATGGCTATACTTTTAGCAGATAATGAAAACACCAAACTGACACTGCGTTTCAGAGTATTCGATGACGGACTGGGGTTTCGTTATGAATATGAAGTTCCCGGAACGGACAGCATCTTCGTTATGAATGAATTGACTTCATTCAACATTACCAAAGAGGGCACTTCCTGGTCTATCCCGGCAAACTACGACACTTATGAACTTCTGTACCGTACACAACCCATTAGCAAAATAGACAATGCCAACACTCCTATGACTTTCAAGACCGGAAATGTTTATGCCAGCATTCATGAAGCTGCTTTGACCGATTTCCCTGAAATGACATTAAAGAATGAAGGGGAATGCCGTTTCAAATCAGAGTTAGCTCCGTGGCCCGATGGCGTGAAAGCTCGTATGGCAGGTGGAGCATTCAAGACTCCGTGGAGAACCATACAGATTGCTCCGAAAGCTGTGGGACTGATCAACTCCGGACTGATATTGAACCTGAATGAACCTTGCGCACTGGAAACAACCGATTGGATACGTCCGATGAAATATGTAGGTGTTTGGTGGGGAATGCACTTGGGAGTAGAAAGTTGGGTAATCAACGACCGCCACGGTGCTACTACGGAGAATGCCAAACGGTATATCGACTTTGCGGCTGCAAACAACATCGAAGCTGTAATGTATGAAGGTTGGAATGAAGGTTGGGAAAACTGGGGAGGTACACAGGCATTCGATTACACGAAGCCCTATGCGGACTTCGATATCGTAGAGATTGCCCGGTATGCCAAAGAGAAAGGAATAGAGATCATCGGCCATCATGAAACCGGAGGAAATATTCCGAACTACGAACAACAACTGGATAAAGCCTACAAGTGGTATGCCGATCTAGGCATTCACTCGGTGAAAACCGGTTATGCCGGTGGCCTTCCGGACGGACACAACCATCATGGACAGTACAATGTACGCCATTATAGAAATGTTGTAAAAACCGCTGCCAAATACCACACCACCTTGGATGTGCATGAACCGATCAAAGACACCGGTATCCGCCGCACCTATCCCAACATGATGACACGTGAAGGCGCACGAGGTATGGAGTGGAACGCATGGAGTGCCGGAAATCCTCCCGAACACCATGAACTTCTGCCGTTTACAAGATTGTTAAGTGGACCGATGGATTATACGCCCGGAACTTTTGACATCTTATATGAAAGGGCAAAGAAATCACCACTTCGCAAGAAATGGAACATGATGGATAGCAAAGACTGCCGCGTTAACACTACGTTGGCTAAACAGATTGCCAACTGGGTAATTATCTATTCACCGCTGCAAATGGCTTCGGATATGATAGAAAATTATGAAGGCCATCCTGCATTCCAGTTTTTCCGTGATTTCGATGCCGACTGTGACTGGTCAGAAGCATTAGACGGTGAACCGGGTGAATTCGTAGTTATCGTACGTAAAGCAAAAGAGAACTACTTCCTAGGTGCAACAACTAATGAAGAGGCTCGTACTGTAAACGTCAAACTGGACTTCCTAGAAAAAGGCAAAAGTTATAAAGCAACCATCTATGCTGACGGAAAAGAGGCAGATTGGGAAACAAACCCAACTTCTTATGAAATCATTGAAAAGATGGTAACAGCCGATGATGACTTGGAAATAATCATGGCTAAAGGAGGTGGACAGGCAATCACATTTATGCCTTTACAATAAGCCCTGTCAGGTAATGTGCCATAAAATCCATATTACGGTAAACTATTAAAACAAATAAGACTGTCTCAAAATGAATCATGAGGCAGTCTTACTTATGCAATATGTATTATAATAATATGTAATTTGAAATGCAAGTATTCCCCTTTTTAGCTATTCATCTCATATATAAAGCTTAAGCTAATTATTATCGGATATACGTACTTTTTGGGCACGCTGGACTAATTTAATAGTAGGATAATTTGTCTGATACCGATCTGTAACATCTTCCACCAGATAGAATGGCAACCTTTGTTCCATACGAGTTTCCATTTGTGTTCCTTGTGTATTATACATTATCATATAATGTACACATTTCCCACCGAAAGTAAAATCATAACAGCCATCTCCAGACGAAAAGGTCCCTTCCTCCTTTTTTCCCTCAAAGGATTCGACTATGAGCTTGCCATTTCTCTTTTCGGAATAAGTAAGACGGTACCAGCCTCTCTCCCTTATAAACACATCATCATACAGATGTTCAACAATAAGCGTACTATCCTCTTTACTAACACCTTCGATATGATTCAACTCACCCAGCACAGTCAACGTTCGCACGGAAACTCCCACAGATACCGGAATATTTATTTTATCCCCCGCATCACCAGTAACAGTTACTACCGCCTTTCCTTGTTGCATAGGAGATATTGACAAATAGGAATAAGAAGCACTTTCCGGAATTACCTTTTCCGCCTTCACAACAGATTCATCATTGGAAACCACCGTCCAATCACCACCACCTTTTACCTCCAACGCTTCTGAACCGAGAATTCCCAACTCCAGACTTGTACAAGGTATGTAACCGGTTATCACTTGTCCTCCCAAAGGCTGGAGAACCTGAAACTTTTCATCATCCTGACAGGAAATAAATAAAAGGCAACAGAAAAAGAATAAGAGTTTTGTCGTCATTATCGAAACAGCTTTAGTTATTTACAAAACAAAAGTAATCGTTTAATCTGAAAATCATATAATTAAATAACTTGTTCTTTTGGGTAATTAACTAAATACAACGTTTTTGCCGCCCGTGTAAAAGCGGTATATAACCAACGAAAATAGTCAGAGGTCAGATATTCGTCCGTCATGTATCCCTGATCTAAAAAGACATTCTGCCACTGTCCTCCCTGTGCTTTATGGCAAGTAACGGCATATGCATATTTTACTTGAAGAGCATTGTAATACGGATCAGCTTTCATCTTCTTCATGCGTTCACGTTTGGAAGTAATATCCGCATAGTCCTCAAGCACACTGTAAAATAAACGGTCATTGTCCGCTTTTGGCAATGCAGGTGCATCCGAATGGAGCGTATCCAAGAGCAAATTTGCTTCCAGTTCAAAATCCTCATGATCAGGAAAAGACAATGTGGCTTCGGCAAACCGAAAGCCGTATAGTTCCCGTGTTCGCCGGACGCGACGTACTACTGCAATCTCCCCATTGGCTATGAAATCCATTTCTTTCGACTTCTCTGTCCAGTAATAATTATTTTTAGCCACCATCAGCATATCTCCTGTGTTCAATTCATCTTCTCGATAAAGTATTTGGGCTCTTATACCTTTATTATATATATTCGCCCGTTTATTCGAACGACAGACCACAATGGTTTCGTCCATTCCGTCACGTTCATAGCATGTATTCAAAGCATCTATCAGTTCATTTCCGGAAATAACGCGGATATCGGGAAAACCTGAAACCTTTATTTTTGGCAGTTTACCGTATTCATCCACAGCAATCAATTCACGTAGTCTGGTTGCATTCCACAAAATACCGGAATCATGAACCTGTCGCACCACTTGCGTCAGATTCACCTCACCCACATCCAAGCCATAGCCTTTCAAAGCTTCCGTAGAAAGCGCCGGGCTTAACTCTTCTCCCACCGGAGGAAGCTGTGCCGTATCACCCATTAGCAAAAGGCGGCAACCTGTTCCCGAATAAACAAACTGTATCAGGTCGTCCAACAAACGTCCCGTACCGAACACACTCCCTGACAATCCCTCGTTAGAGATCATGGAAGCCTCATCGACTATAAATAAGGTATGTGTCGCAAGATTATCATTTATGGAAAAATTACTAACCTCATTCGAAAAAGATTGTTGTCTGTATATTTTCTTATGAATTGTAAAAGCCGGATGTCCCGAATAGGCAGAAAAGACCTTTGCTGCCCTTCCCGTAGGAGCCAGCAAAACAGACTTTTGCTGCAACTTATCCATTGTCTTCACAAGCGCTCCTACCAGCGAGGTCTTACCTGTTCCAGCATACCCACGAAGCACAAAAACCGCCTCTTTAGCCTGTGACAACAGGAACTCTGAAAGATATTTAACAGCTTTTTCCTGTTCATTAGTTGGTTGATAAGGAAAATTTTCCTTAATTTGCCTTTCTAAATAGTTATTTATCATTTTTGTACGAGAAAAAAGTTCCCGGAACTATCGTATTTAGATTTATTTATTTTAATTTTGCGATGCGAATATAACGAATATAACAACTAAAAAAACATATTTATCATGAAAACAGTATTTAATATCGTATTAGTTCTGTGCGCGTGTGCCTTGGTCTACATTTGTTATGCCAGCGTTATGGGACCTATCAATTTTGAGAACGCTAAAAAGCACAGAGACGATGCAGTCATTGCTCGTTTGATCGACATCCGTAAAGCACAGATGGAATATCGTAACCTGAACAAGGGACAGTATACTGCAAGCTTTGATACTTTGATCGATTTCGTTAAAAACCAAAAGCTTCCTTACCTATTCAAAGTAGGCGAATTGACAGATAAACAGTTGGAAGACGGTTTGACCGAAAAGAAAGCAATGACTATCATTAATAAAGCTAAAAAGACCGGTAACTACAGCGAAGTAGAGAAAATGGGACTTAAAAACTTCAGACGTGATACAATGTGGGTAGCTGTATTGGATACAATCTATCCGAAAGGTTTTAATCCTGATTCCATGAGATATATTCCTTTTGGAAACGGTGCGCAATTTGAAATGGCTATCAAGAATGATACTGCAAAATCAGGTGCCCCTATCTTTATGTTCGAAGTGAAAGCTCCTTATGACATATACCTGAACGGCCTTGACAAACAAGAAATTGCTAACCTGAAAGATCTTCAGACTAAATTGGGCAAATATAACGGTTTGATGGTAGGTTCTATCGAAAGTCCTAACAACGGTGCTGGAAACTGGGAATAATAAAATCGATTTCAGTAAATCGGAACAATATACATTATCCATCCGTCTTAGTACGGATGGATTTTCTTTTTCTGTCTACAATCCGATTCATGAAAGTTCAATCTCTTTTTTTGAGAAAGAGGTTAACCCTTCATTATCTCTCACAGCCAACCTGAAAGAGGCTTTCCGGGAGATGGAATTTCTCACCTTCAGTTATAAACGGGTCAACATCATGATGTCGGGAAGCCGTTATACACACGTTCCTTTTGAACTGTTTGAAGACGAACTGGCGGAACCTTTGTTCTATCACAACCATTCCGGAAAGGAAAATGAAACAGTTCTCTACAATGTCCTGTCCAGGAACAACATTGCCGTCATCTTCGGAATGGACAAAAGCGCCTACCAATTCCTGAAAGATCAATACCCCGATGCCCGCTTCTATTCACAGGCAAGTCCGCTAAGTGAATATTTCTCTAACAAAAGCCGGTTAGGAAACAGCAAAAAAATGTATGTTTCCCTAAGAAAAAGTGCCATGGATTTGTTTTGTTATGAACGCGGACATCTGCTGTTGGCTAATTCATTTGATTGTGAGCAAACTTCCGACCGCGTTTATTATCTGTTATATGCCTGGAAACAACTTGGTTTCGACCAAGAGCGAGACGAATTACATCTCAGCGGTGTAATGGCAGAAAAAGAAACATTCGTCAGTGAATTAAGAAAATACGTTTTGCAGGTATTCATCATGAATCCGGAAACTAATATTGACATGCAAGCTCTATTAACATGCGAGTAATCAGTGGAATATACAAAAGAAGAAGATTTGAAGTACCCCGTACATTCAAAGCACGTCCTACAACGGATTTCGCCAAGGAAAACCTGTTCAATGTGCTGGGCAACTATATTGATTTTGAAGAAGGAATATCGGCACTCGATTTGTTTGCCGGAACGGGCAGTATCAGTATAGAATTGGTGTCCCGCGGTTGCGACCGGGTGATCAGTGTGGAAAAAGACCGGGATCACCATGCTTTCATCTGCAAAATAATGAAAGAGTTGCAAACAGACAAATGTATTCCCCTGCGTGGAGATGTATTCAAATTCATCAACAGCGGACGGGAACAGTTTGATTTTATCTTCGCTGATCCTCCCTATGAGCTGAAAGAACTGGAAACCATCCCCGACCTTATTTTCCAAAAAGAACTATTGAAAGAGGGCGGAATGTTTGTCCTCGAGCATGGTAAGCAAAACAACTTTGAAGACCATCCGCACTTTGTGGAGAGAAGAGTATATGGAAGCGTGAACTTCTCGTTTTTCAAATAAACCGGCAGACAATCGGTTATAACAAGGGAGCCAGCAGTCTGACTACCGATTCCAAAGCCTTCTGCCACCAAGGACGTTTCACCCATTTTTTCAAGAAGACTTGCGTGCTGTCTCGTTGGTCGAGCATAAAAATCTCTTTCATCTGCAAGGCGGTTTCCATGTCATACATAAAGGCATTTACCTCAAAATTATGTTCAAAGCTACGGAAGTCCACATTGGTAGAACCAACCGTAGAGAGCATGTCATCGGACACCATCAGTTTGGAATGTAGAAAACCTTTCTTGTAAAAGTACACCTTCACACCTGCACGAAGCACGTCGGCCAAATAAGAGCGTGAGCCTAAGTGCGTGATCCGGTTGTCGGCATGCTTAGGGATCATGAGCCGTACATCCACCCCAGCCAGTGCGGCAGTCTGCATGGCTGCCAGAATCTGTTCGGTAGGGAGAAAATAGGGTGTTTGCATATAAAAATACTTCTTTGCGCATGAAATAGCCATGGTAAGTCCCTGCATGATCTCCTTCCAAGGGCCGATAGGCTCACTCGTCACGATCTGCACCAACGTACTGCCGAAAGAATCTATCTTAGGAAAATACTGGGAGGAGGTAATCAGCGTGCGGTCGACAAAGTACCAATCAACAAGGAAAGCACTCTGCAAACCATGCACAGCTTTACCACGAATCATGATGTGAGTGTCGCGCCAGACACCCCAGGAAAAGCCACGCATATAACGTTCTGCCAGATTCATCCCCCCTACAAATCCCACAATGCCGTCAATCACTACGATCTTACGATGGTTGCGGTAATTCACTTTGCTTGTAAATAGCGGAAAACGAACTTTCAGGAAGCTGCGGACTTCAATGCCGGCTCCCCGCATCTCTTCAAAAAACTGATGAGGAACGTGCCAGCATCCTACATCATCATATATAACACGAATTTCAACTCCCTCACGGGCTTTTTCCACCAAAACATCCCTTACCAAACGTCCTATGGCATCATCCTCAAAGATGTAAAACTCCATGTGGATACTTTTTTTCGCCTTTTGCAATTCCCTGATAAGCGATTGTAGCATAGAATAACCAGTAGTATAGGCGTCTATCTGATTGCCTTCAAAAGGCAATGCCTGGTTGGTGTTCTGATAAAGTTGGATCAGCCGGCTATATTCTTTCTGCACCAATGCGGGGCCTTGTGCCAGATATTCAGCCATAGGTTTCTTCAACAAACGGCTATAACTCTTCTTCCCGATGATACGCTCACGCCGCTGGCTGCGTCCGAAAAAGAAATAAAGCACCAGTCCGACAATGGGCAGAAACATCAGTATCAATATCCAAGCCATCGTCTTCACCGGATTGCGGTTATCAAGGACAACAATGATAATCGTACCGATGATAGCTCCGAAATAGATAATGTCGAAAGCTATAGTTGCTATTTGGCTAAATAATAGATTCCAATCAAACATGATAACAAATGTAGAGAAAAGGATTGTTATATCAAAGCATCTTCTTCATTAAAGATGAAACATAAAAACATCCCCATGTTCTGTATCAAAACATCCGGATGTTTTGATACAGAACATGGGGATGTTTTATAGGTTCATAGCATATAAACAAGACGAAAGATTAAAAGAAAAAAGGTTCACAACATCCTTTCCTATGTTATGAACCTTTCTTATCTTATCCGAACTTAAAAGCGGGGACGCCCGCCAAAGCTTCCATGTCCCCGACTCGGCCCATGGCCGGGACCGTCATATCTTCTGTCTCTCATCCCCTCGCGGGCTCCTTTATTGCCGAACACATTCAGTCGATAGATAAAATGAAGCATACAGTAACTGTTGATACCGTTGTATTCGGACACGGAACGCATACTTGCAGTCAACGAGCGGCTTATGTTACTTTGCTGTTTCAGGATGTCATAAAATTCAATGCTGACCGTAGCCGCACCTTTCAAGAAGTTCTGGGCAACCTGGGCATTCCATATCAGTTCGTTACGGTTCATGCTTGCATCCCTATAACCACGACGACTATTATTGGCAATATTCGTGGCAACGGTCATCCGCCAAGGCAATGTGATATTGGTGCTGGCTCCGTAAGAAAAGTTATAAGGGTTCTGGTTGCTTTCCGGACGTAACTCGTTCTTCTCGAAAGTATATCCGAAAGAACCGTTCAGTGCGAACTCAAACCAATCGTTACGATAAGCGCCATTCAGGTTCTCATTCAAGTTCAAGCTTGTACTTGTGTTCTTTTCATTCGTCTTACTGGACTGGTTGAAAAGAAAGTCCACATTGTTCGCATAGTTGATGCGGGAGAAAGAATTGATGGTGAACTTCTTGTTTCTCAATGCCGTATTAAAGCCGAACAATCCGAAAGCATTCCAGTTACCATTGATATTCTCCGGCTTGGTGATCGTACCACCGGTCTGTTCATTATACTCCGTACTGCTGCTGATGCTGTTTTGAATAGCCGAGAAACTGGCGTGTGCCATGATCCCCCGTTGCCGTTCGGCATTGTACGTATTATAGAACATACGCATACTGTGCGTGAACGAAGGCTTCAAACCGGCATTACCAATGCGGATATTAAGCGGATTGGAGTTGTCGGGAATGGGCAATAAGTCCTCCAGACCGGGTTGTCCGGCATATCCGCGATACGTGAAGCGCAGTTGGCTCACTTTGGAAAAACGATAGCGGAAGTCGATGTTAGGTGCAAAATTGAACACATTGCGGGTGGTGTCCTTCTCATAGTCTCCTTTTTTATAAGAAAGGCGCGACTTCTGAGGTTGCAGAGAAATTCCCGCGCTCAGTTGGTACTTCTCACGGATAAAGCGCAGGCTGGTTGTAATGTCATGGTTATAATACCTATACTCCGCATCTTTTGAGAGACTATCCACGCGATGAGCCTGATAACCTTCGGGAAGCGGAGCATCGATCTCCCATTCAGGAAAATCAATCAGATCGAAAGTACTCTTATCACTTTTGCTGTACTTATACTGGAAATTATAACTGAACTGTAAAAAGGTAGCTTTAGCGATCGGTTCGCTATAGGTAATTCTGGCACTATAATTGAAATTATCGGTAGGGGTAGTTATATATTGATTCCGATAGAGTACGGAATCCTGTCCCATTGAATTCAGCACCTGATAATAACGGGTTTCCGTCTTGGAATACTGGTCGTTATCACGGTCGCTATATCCGAATGAACCACGGAAGGTGATATTACGCCCCTTATCGTTCAATTTACGGTTCAACTGCAAATAGGCATTGGTTGATAGGCTATTGCTCTCACCCAACGAGTTACTGTTCGTTGCATTGACACGGATACTTTCCAAAGGATCGTCTGTTTCAATTGCTTTAAAGTTGAGATAATCATTCGGATTGGGAACTAAGTTGAAAGGGTCTTCATTAAATGTACCGGAGTTGGAAATTGTATTCTTGTCAGCCTTGCCGTACGAAACGTTCGGACGGAAAATGATATTGGTCATCGAGTCCGGTTTCCACTCCAAGCGAAAGTCGGCATTGAAGTCCAGATTCTTGTTGCGATTGCTGCTATTGGAGTTCGAGAAAGAGTTGCCAGCAGTCAGAAAGCGCTCGGAATAGCCACTATTATATACATCGGCATCCTTGTAATTGTAACGGGCACTACCTCCTGTCTCGAGTTTAGAATTTTCGGTAGCAAAGTTCACACCGATGGTCTTGGTGGCATTCAATCCGTTGTTTCTCCGCCAACGGGGTCCGCCACCTCCTCCGGAAAATCCCTCGTCATTCACGTTATTAGCCGATCCTATCAAGGAGAACTGTGTTTTATCCACAAAACGGTTTAACATCAAATTGCCGGCATAGCGGTCTTTTGTACCGATAGCCGCATCGGCATTACCGAACCAACCCTTATTCATCCCTTTCTTCACCTTCAGGTCGAGTACCGTCTCCTCTTCCCCATCATCTATACCGGTGATACGTGCCAAATCGGATTTCTTATCGTATGTTTTCAGTTTATCGATCATATCTACCGGCAGATTCTTCAACCCGGTCTTTACATCACCACCGAAGAATTCTTTGCCGTCTACCATAATCTTCTTCACATCCTTACCGTTGATTTTTACATTGCCGTCTTCATCGATTTCGGCACCGGGCAGTTTCTTGACCAGTTCCTCAAGCATGGCTCCTTCGGGCGTGCGGTAGGCAGTGGAATTGTATACCAACGTATCTTCGACAACCGCCACCTGAGGTGCTTCGGCTGTAATGACCGCTTCGCTCAGCATTACCGCATCAGGTTTCAATTCGATTGTTCCCATATTCTTCGCAGGCACTTTATCAGTCAATTGCAAAGGAATATTTTGAGTGATAAATCCGACATAAGAAATTTTCAGGACATATTTACCCGCTTTCACCTTAGGTAATGTAAACGTTCCCCGATTCTGGGTAACAACCCCGGCAGCCTGGGCACTATCGGGTAGAGAAAGTAATTGAACCGTTGCCATCTCGACAGGTTCTTTGGTGTCTTCTTCAATCACTTGTCCTGAAACAGTGATGACCTTGTTTTGCGCAAAGGAGGAAAGGGTACACACCAACAGTACCATCCAAATACATAATTTCTTCATTTAGTTTATACGTTTGTAGTAGGATACGATTGCCTTTTGACAAAAGTCAACGTAAAAGGTTTAATGATTGATCGATTATCTTTCAAAAATTAATATAACCTAACCTATACAAATGTGAGGAAAATCCTCCTATCGCTTACCTCCAAGGCTATTGAAACGATAAACAAAATGCAACATACAATAACTCGTCAAAGTATTGTAGCGCGTATCACTGATGCTTGTTCCGCTCACCCAACGAAACAAATTACTTTGTTGTTGCAAAATATCGTATACTTTAAAACGGATCATTGCCTGTTTCTTCTTCAGGAACTTTTTAGAAACCTGCGCATTCCACATCAGTTCGTCATTATCTCCATTCCCGCTATAACCATCTTTCAATCGATAGTTGACATCGGTGGACAACTCAATGTCCCAAGGTAATTTCACATTCGCATCGCCTCCGATGGTATAATCAAATGTCTCACGGTTACTGTTTTTTTGCTTGTTATTGTAGATATTATTGTAACGGAAAGAGGCATTGATGGAAACATCGAATTTGTCACTGCGGTAACTACCCCTTATCCGTTCACCGGTAGAAAAATTATGGGTGGTACTCAACACCATTTCCATACCCTCTTGATTGACGGTAGTATAACTCATTTGGTCACCGTAATTCAAGTTTACATTGGCACTTAAATTAAACTTCTTGTTCTTGAAGGGAGTAGTGAATGATATCCAGCCTCCGGTACTCCAATTGCCGTTGACATTGACTTTATGATAGGTACGGGCTCCCGTTTCTTTATCATAAGTCATTCGGTCTACGACGGAGTTCATCGTATTCCTGTAATTTACATTCGCGTTAATACTACGCATGCTTTTGGGTGAATAACGATTGTATCCCATGTATACATTGTTCGAAAACGAAGGCTTCAGGTTCGGGTTACCATAACGCAGGTTCATCGGATCTGTCACATCGATTACCTCCTGCAACTCGAGCAGATTAGGCGCGTTACTGTTACCGTTATAATTGATATGCAACCTTTCGCGGGAAGAGAAAGCGTATTCCAACCGAAGATTCGGCGACCAGTTTACCACATTCTGTCGAGGAAGATCCTTGAATGCATTCGGGCCTATGGTTGTTTCACTCCTTGTCGATTTAGGGTTGATACCGACCCCCACATTATAGCTTAACCCGGTATAATCCTTTTCCCGATTCACATAATCACCTTGAAGCGAGAGGTTCAAATTATGATCATCATAAAAGTTTTCTACTTTTGAACTCAGTTCATTATTAAAATCAAGATTGAAACGCTGTTCGTAATTGATACTGTCGTATACCAACGATTGCGAAAGTCCTTTGGAATGGGAATAATTATATCCCAGACTGAGTATGTAATGTTTCGATATAGGTTCCGAATACATAGCAAAAAGGTTATAATTGCGCGAATCCCCTTTGCCGACATTCCGGCGTTCAATATCGGAGATACTGTCCCGTTCGAAGAATTGCGAATAAGAATCATTGAAATTCTCACTACTGTTGTTATTATAGCCCACATTTACCGAAACATGAAGATTGCGTCTCTGCTTCTTGAAACGCCGGTTATAACTCATGGTGCCCGATATGACCATGTTTCTATTATCGCCATATCCTGCGGAGGTCGTTTCGTTTACAGGCTCTTTGCTACCGTTCAGAGTCTTATTCCAAGAATCATTCAAAGAACTATTCTTACTATAATTAAAGTTGGGCGAAAAAGTCAGGGTAGACAAGCTATCGATCTTCCATTCCACCTGAAAGTCCCCATTTAAGTTATGACCGTTACTTTTATTCGTCCTGCGGCTATTCGAAAAGGTCGATTCATTCCCCAATAACGTTTCGTTGGAAGATTCCACATCAAACTCCCTGTCATTGTGACGATAGCGGATATTTCCTCTTATATCCAGCTTATCCTTTTTCTTCGCATACGTAAAACCACCTGTCTGAACAGTTGTCAATCCGCCATTCCTTCCGCCTTCCATGCCTCTGGCAGCATCGCCCAATTCGGAAAAGCCCCTTCCATTCGTATTATTAGCCGTACCGATCAAAGACATATTGACATCATCTGTAAAATGATTTGCCATGACTCCCCCTTCATAACGATCTTTACTACCATATCCAGCAACAATATTACCCATCCAGCCACTATTCTTCTTCAGAGTGAGGTCTAGGACAGGTTCTTCCTTCCCATCCTTAATACCGGTCTGACGCTCCCGGTCGCTCTGCTTCTTATAAGCCTTAATCTTATTGACAGCATCTGCCGGAAGATTTTTTAAGGACATCTCCGTATCTCCTCCGAAAAAATCTTTTCCGTTGACCATGATTTTCTTTATCTCTTCCCCGTTTAGCGTTATTTTACCATCGGCATCAATTTCCGTTCCCGGTATCTTCTTAATCAAATCTTCCAGGACGGCACCCGCTGATACCCGGAAAGCAGAAGCGGAATATTCGGTGGTATCTGCTTTTATAACTACCGGAGGAGCCTCGGCAGTCACGACCGCTTCATCCAACAGAACATCATCGGGAGTTAATGTGACACTTCCCACATTCCGGGACAGCGACTTATCCGAAAGAGTCAGGGGGAGAAAACGTGTAATATAACCGACAAAAGAAACTTTAAGAAGATACTTTCCGCTTTTCACTTTAGGAAGTGTAAAACGCCCTTGCTTCCCGGTGGTAATACCTGCCGCCTGCACACTATCCGGCAAGGCAAGCAATTGAACGGTAGCCATCTCGACCGGCTCTTTAGTATCTGTTTCAATCACTTGTCCCGAAACTGCAATATCTTTCTTCTGTGCAAATAGATATCCGGTGCTAAACCACAACAGCACCAGCAAGATTAAAGTATGTTTCATGTTTCAGGTTTGTGCTGGGGTAATAGAGTATGCTCTATTTCTTAAACAACTTATCGACAACCGCTTTTTTCATCCCGAATTCAAGACAAAGCACATTAATAATAAGGAATGTCAGGAACGAAGAGGTATCCACATGAACGATATCTCCCGTTGCCACCCGGTAAAGCATTCCTCCGAAAATGAATAATACAGTAAGGAATATGGCATTGCGAGTAGCCCGGTTACGAATCAACTCTGTCTCATGGCTCTCGTTTTTAGACAATGCGAAGAGAATCATCAAAGCGCCCACCATCATGAGAAGTTTGGTACACTCCTTGTAAAATAGCAGATTAGCGTCCGTCACTTGTCCCATCATTACAAGGATAAAAGGAAGGAATAAAGAAACAACAAGAATGACATATCCCAAAGGACGGCAATAAACAGGTAGTAAAGCTTTCATGGTTTTATCGTTTTAATGTGACAAAAATAGGCAAAAAGAAAGAATTTTATCTACTTTTGTAGCAGAAAATGCAATTTAATTATGAGCAAGCAAGAAATACTCTTATGTGAAGAACTGGAGATCAGTTTAGGACAAGCCATTGAAAAGTGCCCGCACGACCGTCTGTTTGTCCTGACTGACGAACATACTCATCGTCTTTGCATGCCACGCATGAAAGAAATTTCATGTATGAGAGAGGCCATCGAAATAGTGATCGGAGCGGAAGATACCCATAAGACCTTGGAAACGCTGGCTTCAGTCTGGCAAGCTTTAAGTGACAAAGGAGCTACCCGCCATTCGCTACTTATCAATTTGGGAGGCGGCATGGTGACAGACTTGGGAGGTTTCACCGCAGCGACATTCAAACGGGGAATAGCGTACATCAACATACCTACTACATTGCTTGCCATGGTCGATGCTTCCGTGGGAGGGAAAACCGGCATCAACTTCAACGGACTGAAAAATGAGATAGGCGCCTTTGCTCCCGCAAACAGCGTACTGATCGAAACAGAGTTCCTACGGAGCCTGGATGCATCCAATTTCTTTTCCGGTTATGCCGAAATGTTGAAACACGGCCTCATCAGCAATACCGGCCATTGGGCGGAACTACTTAACTTCGATACCGACAACATCGATTACCAATACCTGAAACAGCTGGTCGGACAGTCCGTGCAAGTCAAAGAAGACATTGTGGCTCAAGACCCGTTTGAACACGGCATACGGAAAGCACTAAACCTGGGGCATACGGCAGGACATGCATTCGAAAGCCTCGCATTGACGGAAAACCGTCATGTACTGCATGGCTATGCCGTAGCATGGGGCATTGTCTGCGAACTGTACCTGTCGCATATCAAAACAGGATTCCCCAAAGATAAAATGCGTCAGACAATCGGATTCATCAAAGAGAACTACGGTGCGTTCGCTTTTGACTGCAAGCAATACGAGCAACTATATGCTTTTATGCAGCATGACAAAAAAAACATGGCAGGCAGCATCAACTTCACCCTGTTAAAAGAGATCGGAGATATCAGTATCAACCAAACAGCAGACAAGGACACCATCTTTGAGATGTTTGACTTTTACCGTGAATGCATGGGAGCTTAAAGCTCCTTTTTCACGTCCTGAAAGGTGATTGTGAACCAGAAGGTGGCACCATGCCCCTCTTCCGAAACAACGCCCATTTCGCCTCCCATGTGCCTGACGATCGTTTCACTGATGGAAAGTCCCAGTCCGATGCCCTGTGCAAAACTGTTGAGCTTCACAAAACGATTGAAGATCTCTTTTTGTTTGCTTTTTGGCACACCCGTTCCCGTGTCGGTGACGTAGAACCGGAAACTTTCGTCCGATTGACGGGTAAAGCCGAAATGTATGCTTCCTTCGGTAGTAAATTTAATCGCATTCGATATCAGGTTATTCATCACTTGCATAATTCTGCTGCGGTCTCCCTTGACTATATACCCCGAATCGAGATCATCAAACTGCAACAATACCTTATCCGTAAGAAGTTTCAAACGGAACGATCGCTCTAGCTCTGTCATGAGTTCATCCAAAGAAATATCAGAAATTATGAAGTCCATGATGCCCGCCTCTATTTTGGACAGATCGATAATGTCGTTGATGAGTTGGAGCAATAATTGATTATTGTGTTCTATAATATGTAAGAACTCCTTCCTTTCTTTCTCTGTTTTTGCAGAAGCAAGCACGCTTGAAAAACCAACAATAGCATTCAGCGGTGTACGTATCTCATGGCTCATATTGGCAATGAAAGCCGATTTCAAACGGTTCGCCTCTTCCGCTTTCTCTTTGGCAGCAATCAACTCTTCTTCCATCTGCTTTCTGACGGTAATCACAAGTGCCGAACCAATTACCGTAAGCGGTTCTCCTGCCGAATTACGTTCGTCAACGACCGCCCACACTTCCAGCCATTCATATCCGGCTCCCAATGCCGTATACACCCTGAACTTTTCATTGATCTTTTTAATCTTCCCTTCCAGTAAATCCCGGAAAACCCGCTTAGCACGTTTAATGTCATCCGGATGCACTCCTTTCTGTATTCTGGACAATGGAACGGCAAAGGCTCCTTCCTTCACTTCGAAACCATTATTGTTTTCAAAAGACTTGTTCTCGTCAAACCACACTGTTTCATCTTTTATATTCCACTTCCAAGGTGATATATCTGCCATGGACAGCGCCATAGACAGTTTATGATTAATGGTTCTTAATGACTGCCGGGTATGGGTGAGTTCCGTCGTATCATGACAGAAAATATTCATAATATCAGGTTCGTTCGTTGCCATTACTATTACATCATAATCATGATTGTTAGTGGCATGTATAGGAAAGGAAACCGATTGGTGCTTTTTATTGGCGATATCCATGTAATCTTTCAGCTTCGCATAGGTTTCAGGATTATTCAACACGCTCCCCCTTTTACCGAATGTCACCTCTTTCTTAAAGAAATGCCTTTCAAAACTCGGATTGACATTCAATATCTCATAATCTTCAATTTCTCCTTTATCATCTCTCAACAAACGACATTGCAGATAAGCGATAGGCATATCATTGAACAGATTATCATAATTGCTCATCAATTGTATCTGCTTGACCTGCATTCTGCGTATATTACTTAAAAAATGAATACGAAGCAATAAGAGCGCGATAGCAAAAACAATCATCAGCCCGATGGCACCGAGCAGATATTTATGCTCTCCTATAAAACTTTCGGGTTTATGATAGAAAAAGGTATCTTGTGGACAAAGGCTGGGATTTAAGCCGGTAAGTAACAACTCCTCATAATTGAGTACCGGTTGTGACGGTACTTTGACAACAGACATTTCCGAGGCTCTCTTACCTTTCAATATCTCGATACCGACATCTGAAACGGTCTTGCTGATATCTTTCGTCAAAGAATAATATCCTCCCAAGACACCGGCCTGCCCTCCCATATCGGACAGGGTAAATACCGGCAGCACAGCATACTTCCCGATAGCACAGGAAGAACGGGTCAATGATGTGGCATTAGCCGATGCTATATCGAAATCTTCCCAAGCAGCATACAATATGCCTGTATTCGGATTTGTTTGCCTAAGCGTACTGACTACTTCCTCGATGTTCTTTTGCCCTTCCGTGAAAAAACGCAATTTCAGATCGGGATAATACTTCACGACTATTTGCGCTACTTCCTGCCGGTTCTGGGCACTGAACCATTTACGGTCTGATATAAATATCAGCTCGTTCATGACCGGAATCTGCTGATACATTAGTCCAATGGTCTCTTTTACATAAAAAGGGGCATAAACCAAAGTCATATTACGTCCCTGGAGGATACTTCGTAAGGAAATTTGCTCTTCATGAGCAATAGGATATTTTTGTAAATAGGCATCCACCGATCCTACATACTCTTTTTCGGCAAACAGGACAATCGGAATACCTTGCCAGTGTTTCTCCAACTCTTCATGGATCAGCACCCAAGTATTTGCCCCCATCAGGATGATGAGTTTCGGCTGGCTATTTTCGTACTTGGCAAACAGACTCCTCCGAACCGTATCCATCTGTTGTTCATTCTGCACTCTCATCAAATTCAGGTTCTCGGAAGAAATTTTTGTCCCCTTATAATCGACCGGTAATTTGTGAATTAAATCACTGATAATAAAATTACTTAACGGTGCTAAATCGGAATTAGCATTAATAATAAGAATACACTCCTCTTTCGTGTCGGAATTTGCCGCAAAAGAATGAAAGATAAAAGCCTGTAAAAACACGATCACACAGGCTATTGCCCATTCTCCTATAAATTTATTTGTTATTTTTCTCATCCTAAAAAAAGTCCACTTTAATCTTAGCCTGTAAGTTCATGCTTCGTTCAAAACCGTTTCAGGAATATAAAGATCACCGCATTTACAGTTATTAATTAACACTGTGCCGGCATTTAAGTTTATATTCTTATCAAAAAGGCTGATACAAATTAATGATAATCAATCAAGACATCTACAAAAGGGCTTGACAGCAAGCAATGTATAAGCAAGAAGAAATAGGATAAATTACTATTCCCTATTTTTAATCATATTTAAGCATGATACATTCCATCTTTATAAGGCACTAATAATAGGATATTTATAACCATATATAGTATTTAGATAAAACAAAAATCATCTGATTTATTTGCCAATTAAAAATAAAGCATTACTTTTGCATCCGCAATTCGGGGTATAGCTCAGCCCGGTAGAGTACGCGTCTGGGGGGCGTGTGGTCGCAAGTTCGAATCTTGTTGCCCCGACTGAAAAGAAAAGCATTGATAATCTAATGATTGTCGATGCTTTTTCTTTTTTACAAAAGTTCTTGAAAGTTCAAAGGATCGACATGGGAAAGAAGAGGGAAGAAGGAGGAGAAAAAAAGGAAGCAAGGAAGTTCTACGTAGGGTGTAGTGGCTCCGTCCTAAATGAAAGATACTTTCCTTATAAAGGGACGAACAGTTTCCCGTTACCTTCCCATGTGAAACATGGGGATGTTTCACTGTCAAACATGTACATGTCTCGCAGTGAGACATGGGGGTGTTTCACTGTTAAACATGGGGGTGTCTGACATGGCAAGGTCTTAAGGAGTCAAATGGAGGGCTAGACCTTATAGCTTGTTCCCTTTATAGGAAAAACAAAATTAAATGATTACTTTTGCCGCAGTTAATAATCAATCTTCATATATTGCCATGCGCTATCAAATCTCCGCTCCCTCCACAGTAAAGGCTCTGATACAACTTCCTGCTTCCAAGAGTATCAGTAACCGGGCACTTATTCTTAACGCACTCGCATCGGGCAACACGCCTCCGGACAATTTATCGGATTGCGATGATACTTTCGTCATGATCCGCGCCCTGACACAGATGCCAGAAACAATAGACATAATGGCTGCGGGAACGGCAATGCGCTTTTTGACGGCTTATCTTAGCATCTCATCCGGTACGCATCTCATCACCGGAACACAGCGTATGCAACAACGTCCGATACAAATTCTTGTCAATGCACTCCGCGAACTGGGGGCAAACATAGAATATGCCGGACAAGAAGGTTACCCACCTTTACGAATTCAGGGCACCAAACTGACTGGAAATACCCTTTCTCTGCCCGGGAATGTGAGTTCACAATATATTTCGGCTTTGTTAATGATCGCGCCTCTCCTTCCCGAAGGACTAAGGCTTAACCTGACCGGCACCGTCATTTCACGCCCTTATATCAACTTGACTTTACAGCTAATGAAGGATTTCGGTGCAAACGCTGATTGGATATCCACACAAGCGATACAAATCATGCCTCAGCCTTACAAGCCCGTTCCCTATTTTATCGAAAGTGATTGGAGCGCTGCTTCTTACTGGTATCAAATGGCTGCCCTTGCACCAAATGCCGAACTCGAATTGACCGGACTTTTCAAACACAGCTACCAGGGAGACAGCCGCGGGGCTGACCTCTTTACAAAACTCGGCATTGAAACGGTGTACACCCCCAATGGGGTTCGTCTCCGGAAAACGGACAGCCGGGCAAATCGTTTGGAAGAAGATTTGGCCGGCATCCCCGACCTGGCACAGACGTTCGCTGTCACTTGTTGCCTGCTCGGAGTGCAATTCAAGTTCACTGGTCTGCAAACTTTACGCATTAAGGAGACCGACCGGATTTCCGCCCTTAAAGTAGAGCTTCGGAAATTAGGGTACATACTGAGAGATGAAGAAGACAGCATTCTCTACTGGGACGGTGAGTGCTGCCAACCTGAAGCCGTACCGGTGATAAAGACCTATGAAGACCATCGTATGGCGATGGCATTCGCTCCGGCTGCCCTTCGATTTCCGAACTTACAGATAGACGAACCGCAAGTTGTCACAAAATCCTATCCCGCTTATTGGCAGCATCTGTCGCAGGCTGGTTTTAGCATCAGAGAGGATATATGATAAAAAACGTTGTCGCTGGTGACATCTCTCCTTTCTAATTAGTATCTTTGCACGAAATCGGAGGAATAGAATTATGTGGATATTGATCATAAGCCTTTTACTTCTGGCCATTGTAGCTCTGATTGCCGGGTATATCCGCAACGTACGGTTGCAAAAGAAAATAGATCGCGGAGAGTTGGAGAGTTTTCCGGAGGTAAAGGAAGTAGATGTAGAATGTTGCGGCCAGCATGAAGTATGCGAACGGGACAGTTTGCTTGCTGCCGTGAGCAAAAAAATAGAGTATTACGATGACGAAGAATTGGATAAATTCATCGGCAGATCATCTGACAGTTATACCGCTGAAGAGTCCGAACAGTTTCGTGACATTCTCTTGACTATGCAGGACATCGATGTTGCCGGATGGGTTCGCAGCCTTCAATTGCGGGGTATCGATTTGCCGGACGATGTGAAAGACGAAGTTTTCCTTATCATAGGCGAACGGAGAATACATCCGTAAAGCAGATTAAAGGACGGATTCTGGCTCATTAAATGACATACATCCTACTATAATGGACGAGAATACATTCCGTTAATAATAAGTACCTCCGCTGTCCGTTATTATTAAACCGGCAGTTGCCTGGCATAAACGGACATCTGTAATTAGTAATTCGAAATTTGAAGTTATCGCATCAGCATGGATCTGTTACAATATACCTTTTTCCAACACGCCCTACTTGGTAGCCTTCTGGCAAGCATTGCCTGTGGCATCATCGGCACTTATATCGTGACACGCCGCTTGGTGTTCATCAGCGGTGGTATCACCCATGCTTCTTTCGGTGGTATCGGATTGGGGCTTTTTGCCGGAATATCCCCCATCCTATCAGCAGCCGTGTTCTCCGTTCTTTCCGCTTTCGGAGTGGAATGGCTGAGTAAACGGAAAGACATGCGCGAGGATTCCGCCATTGCCGTATTCTGGACTTTAGGTATGGCGTTGGGTATTATGTTCAGCTTTCTTTCCCCCGGTTTTGCCCCCGACCTTTCGGCCTACCTTTTCGGCAACATACTTACCATCACGCAGGGCGACCTATTGATGCTCGGCATATTGGCATTGGTGATGGTCGTTTTCTTCTGCCTCTTTATACATCCGATCATTTATATCGCTTTCGACCGTGAATTCGCACGTTCACAAGGTTTGCCCGTGGCTCTTTTTGAGTACCTGATGATGATGTTCATCGCTCTGACCATCGTTTCATGCCTGCGCATGGTGGGCATCGTACTTGCCATTTCGCTCCTCACCATTCCGCAGATGACAGCGAACCTCTTTACATACAATTTCAAACGGATCATCTGGTACTCCATCGGTATCGGTTTTCTGGGGTGTTTAGGCGGCCTTTTCGTCTCTTATCACTGGAAAGTTCCTTCCGGGGCTGCCATCATATTCGTATCAATCCTTATCTATGCCGTATGCAAAGTGATAAAAAGCCGGTCATAATCGCAATAGCCCTCCTACTGTTGATGGGTGTAGCCGGTTGTTCAACCAAGAAGAACACAGCGGGTACACGTTTTTATCATGCCATGACTACGCGCTATAACGTTTACTTCAACGGTAACGAAGCTTATAAGGCAGGATGCAAAGCCATCGAACAGGGCAACAAAGACAACTATATGGAGATGCTCCCACTGTATCCCATCGGCAATAAATCGACGGTCGGAACCGGTGGAGGTGACTTTGAACGGGCCATAGAGAAATCACAGAAAGCCATTGCCGTACATTCCATCAAGCGGAAACCCCAACGGAAACCGGGACGGCGCTATACGGACGAATACAAGAAATGGCTTGCCCGGCGCGAATTCAATCCTTTTCTACATCGGGCGTGGATGTTGATGGGCAAAGCGCAATTCCAGAAAGGTGACTTCCCGGAAGCTGCCGCCACCTTTTCATACATCATCCGTATATATGCCGGACAACCGAAGATCACGGCCGATGCCCGTATCTGGCTGGCGCGCTGTTACACACAACTAGGTTGGTTCTATGATGCGGAAGATGCTTTGCAAAAGGTGAACAACGACAGTCTTCCTTATACACTCGCCCCGGCTTATTCCACAGCTTACGGTCATTACCTCTTGGGGAGTAAACGCTACAAAGATGCCATTCCGCACCTGCTCACTACCATCAAGCATGAAAAGAATAAAAAGCAAAAAGCACGTGAATATTATTTGCTCGGCCAAGTTTACCAATTAATAGGTGAAGGAAACCAGGCTTATGACGCCTACGGTAAAGTCATCAAACTCAGCCCACCCTATGAATTGGAACTGAACGCACGTATCCGCCAGACCGCTTGTCGCATCCCATTGGCAGGTGCAGTCAAGATGGTAGATAAGAAAGCAGTAGATAAATTGCGAAAAATGAGCCGTAGTGACAAGAATAAAGATTATCTGGATCAGATTTATTATGGCATCGGAAACATCTATCTGGCAGGCGGAGACACGTTACAGGCTATTAAAGAATACAAAACGGGAGTAGAGAAAAGCACCCGTGGAGGAGTAGAAAAGGGTATCCTACAATTGACGTTAGGCGATCTGTGTTGGAAAATGGGACGCTTTGCCGAGGCACAAACGGCTTATGCGGATGCCATCGGTTTGTTGGAAAAGACTCATCCCCAATATGCCGAAGTCACCCGGCGTTCGGAAGTACTGGATGAACTAGTGCCCTTCACCACGGCTGTGGAGTTACAGGATAGCTTGCAACACCTGGCATCGCTGGACAGTGCAGCGCGGATGATCGTGATCGATACGCTCATAGCCCGTGTCATCCAAAAGGAAGAGGCGGAGAAGAAAGCCGCCCGCGAAGCGGAAAGACAGCAAATGCGCGAAGAGATAGAAGCGGAAAATGCAGCTCAAAATCCGCAGAAGCCAAGCACACCGCAACCGACTATACCTACCGGAGACAACTCCTGGTATTTTTATAATCCCCAGATCGTATCGCAAGGAAAAGCGGATTTCCAACGCAAATGGGGAAAGCGCAAACTGGAAGATAACTGGCGCAGACGTAACAAAACCGTGGTCGCTCTCGATGACTTCGAACCAACCAACTACGATGAACCCGATTCAGAAGGAGACACCGCTTCCGGAGAAGGAGACACAACGGGCGACGGTAAAGCGAAAAACATCGGTGAAGGAGGTGCGGCCAACGACAGCATAGCCACCGCTGAAGCGGATACTGCCGCCATAGATGCCAAAAACCCGCAGTTCTATCTGGAACAAATACCGCTGACTGAAGAAAAGATGGCTGCCTCCAACGAAATATTATCCGACGGGCTTTTCCATATGGGAATGATCTTCAAAGACAAATTAGAAGACTATCCCCGTGCGGAACACTCCTTCAAGCGGTTGATCTATCATTTCCCGGAGTTTAACCAACTGGACGAGGCGTATTATAATCTTTATCTCATGTTGGGTCAGCAGGAACGCACGACCGATGCCGACAGTTGTAAGACAGCTCTGATTACAGCGTTCCCGGAAAGTAAATATGCACTCATACTCTCCGATCCGGACTTTGCTTATAACGCAGTCTACGGAAAGCATCTGGAAGACTCGCTCTACGCCGATACTTACAAGAAATATCAGGAAGGTAACATCAAGCAGGTAGCAGCCAATGCCGAGATATCAGCCCGTAAGTATCCTATGGGGCACCATCGGCCTAAATTCATGTTCCTCCATGCAGTCGCAGCCCTGTTAGAGGGTGATCAGAAACAGTTTCTCACCGAATTGAAAGAGTTGGTACAGCAATATCCGGAAAATGAAATAACCGATTTGGCGGCACACATTCTGAAAGGAGTCCAGGAGGGCCGTCTTTTAGAGAAAGGAAGCATTTCGTTCGGTAGCATCTGGGGTCGCCGTTCGGCAGCAGAAGGTTTTGGCGAGAATGACAGCCTGCGTATGGATAGCATCCCTACCTTCAGTACGGAGCGCAATACCCCTTACTTGTTTATTTTGGCCTACGAAG
Source organism: Jilunia laotingensis (assembly GCF_014385165.1). Classification (NCBI taxonomy): domain Bacteria; kingdom Pseudomonadati; phylum Bacteroidota; class Bacteroidia; order Bacteroidales; family Bacteroidaceae; genus Jilunia; species Jilunia laotingensis. Next base: position 554,585 of record NZ_JACRTF010000001.1, read on the forward strand.
AGGGAAAAGTGAACGAGAATCAATTGCTTTATGAGGTAGCCCGCTACAACTTCTCTTCATTCATGGTGAAAAACTTCGACCTTGACTTTGCGCACGACCGGGGCATCGGAAGATTGATCATCCGTTCTTTCGCAAACTATGAAGAAGCGAAGTATTACCAACAGCGCCTCTATGCCGACCCGCACATGAACGAACGCCTTAGCGGAATGAGAGCCATACTGATATCAGAGTCAAACTATGAACTTTTGAACCAGTATTATAGTTTTGATGATTACGATGCCTTCTATCAGGAACTTGTCCCTATAGAGCATCCGCTTCCAGACGAAAGTACGCTCCCCGAAGATGAAGTACCGACCGATGGAAGTACGTTGGACGAACCGTTGCAAAACCTTCCTCCGGTGGATGAAACCCAACCGGAAGAGGAGGATGACGGTGAAGAAGTAGAAGAAGATGGTGGTTCGTACTATGTTTATTAAAAAGAAAAGCCTGCAAAAGGCTCTATATAGCAACCTGTAAAATGTAAATCAGCACATGAAGAATGACCGATTACTTTGGGTAGACGATGAGATAGATTTGCTCCGTCCCCACATTCTCTTCCTCCAAGCGAAAGGCTATGAAGTAGATACAGTCAGCAACGGACAGGACGCTCTCGACCGTTGTAAGACCACGGACTACGATCTCATCTTTTTGGACGAGAACATGCCCGGCATCAGCGGACTGGAAACATTGGCACAAATCAAGGACATATCTCCTACAGTTCCTGTGGTCATGATCACGAAAAGTGAGGAAGAAAACATCATGGACATGGCCATCGGAAGCAAGATAGCGGATTATCTGATCAAACCGGTCAATCCGAACCAGATACTTCTGACTTTGAAGAAGAACCTGCACCGCCGCGACATAGTGTCGGAAGTAGCTCAAACCGGCTATCAGCAGAACTTCGGTAAAATAGGAATGCAAATCAATGATTCGCTTACATCGGACGACTGGATAGAACTCTACCGCCGTCTTGTGTACTGGGAACTGGAACTGGAAGCCAGTGACAGCCCCATGAGCGAGATGTTGTCCATGCAGAAAACGGAAGCCAATAATGCGTTTGCGAAGTTTATCAAACGCAACTATTTCGACTGGATAGCGGGAATGAACCCCAAAGCTCCGAAAGCAGACCGTCCGATGATGAGTCCCGATCTTATGAAACGTACGCTGTTCCCTCTGCTCGATCAAGGAGAAAAGGTGTTTTTCTTGGTTCTCGATAACTTCCGTTACGACCAATGGCGGGTGGTAGCCGAGGAAGTGGCGGAGCTTTTCACCTTTGAAGAGCAACTTTATTTCAGCATCCTTCCTACTGCCACACAATATGCACGGAATGCCATCTTCTCAGGGTTGATGCCCGACCAGATAGCTCGCATGTTCCCCGACTTATGGGTAGACGAAGATGAAGAAGAGAGCAAGAACCTCAATGAAGCACCTCTCATACAAACATGTCTGGATCGCTTCCGCCGCAGCAATACATTTTCTTATCACAAGATTAATGATGTCGCAGGAGGTGAACGCCTGTTGGCGCAACTCCCCAAGTTGATGCAGAATGACTTGAACGTGGTAGTGTTCAATTTCATCGATATGCTCAGCCATTCGCGCACGGAAAGTAAAATGATACGCGAGTTGGCTTCAACGGAAGCTGCTTACCGTAGCCTTACCCTCTCCTGGTTTCGCCACTCGGCATTACGCGATCTGTTGAAAGAGTTGTCCGAACGAGGGGTAAGAGTAGTCATCACAACCGACCATGGCAGTATCCGCGTGGATAATCCCATCAGGGTACAGGCCAATAATGGGGAGATCAATACGAACTTGCGTTATAAGTTATCACGCAACATGTCATACAACCCCAAACAAGTATTTGAAATCTCCCGGCCGGCAGATGCTTTGTTGCCATCACCCAATGTCAGCACCAAATATATCTTTGCCAGTGGACGGGACTTTTTGGCATATCCTAACAATTTCAACTATTACGTACAGTACTATACCGATACCTTCCAGCACGGCGGTATCTCGATGGAGGAGATGATGATTCCGTTGATTACTCTGAAAAGCCGTACCCCACGTGGATAAACGAGATGAACGAGTGCAAAAGACAGATAACAAAGTAAACAATCATAAATAAATATACCCGTATGGAAATCAAGATTCAATCATTAGACCATATCCATGAAGCCGCCCGCGAATTTATCGCTGCTATGGGCGATAACACAGTCTTTGCCCTTTACGGTAAGATGGGAGCAGGCAAAACAACTTTTGTAAAAGCATTATGCGAAGAACTTGGCGTAAGCGACGTTATCACCTCTCCGACTTTTGCCATTGTCAACGAGTATCGTTCGGATGAAGGTGGAGAACTTATATACCACTTCGATTTCTACCGTATCAAGAAATTGAGTGAAGTATATGACATGGGATATGAAGATTATTTCTATAGCGGTGCCCTCTGTTTCATCGAATGGCCGGAATTGGTAGAAGACCTCTTGCCGGGTGATGCCGTAAAAGTAAACATAGAAGAACTGGAAGACGGCAGCCGCTGTATCACACTCCAATGACAGGACATCAATGACAGGACATCACTTTGTACAAGGAATTTTCGTTGTCGCAGGGATCATCTCCCTAGCGGCAGCGATCTTCGATTGGGATTGGTTCTTCACTGCCCGTAACTCCCAAAGTATAGTAAGATGGGCAGGACGAAAACGGGCACGTATCTTGTACGGAATGCTGGGTATCCTGCTTATCGTCATGGCGGCTTGGTTCTACGGACAAACCAAATAAGAGCTTAAATCAATTGACGCGACTTCATCTCCAGATACTTATTGATAACATCGATCGAAAGATTCTCGGGTGTAGTTAGTACAGAATAGATGCCATTTTGTTTCAAGGTTGTCACGATAAGGCGTTTTTCATAAGTAAACTTTTCAGCAATGACATGACGGTAGTACTCTTCTGTATTGACAGGATTTCTGTTAATGTATTCCTTCAATTCGGAATCTTCGAAAAAGACGACCAACAGACGGTGTTGCCGAGAGAGTTGTTGTAAATAGGGCAACTGCCGGTTCATACTATTTAAATTGCTGAAATTCGTATAAAGGACGAGCAGGCTCCGCTTACTTACATGCTTTGATAAATGCACACACAAAGCGGAAAAGTCAGTTTCTCCATAAGTGGTTTCCTGCGCATAAAGTTTCTCAAGTAAAGTCTGCATCTGCCCACTTTGACGAGATGCGGGAACAAAGGTATCAAAATGCTCGTTGAATGTCACCAATCCGGCTTTATCGTCACGGCGCATAGCTACATATGAGAGTACCAATGAAGCATTAATTGCATAGTCCAACAAGGTCATCCCACGAAAAGCCTGTTGCATCACGCGACCTTTATCTATCACATTATATATCTGCTGAGAACGTTCGTCCTGATAAACATTCACCATCAGTTGATGCCTCCGCGCACTTGCCTTCCAATTAATGGTTCGGTAATCATCTCCTTTTACATATTCCTTGATCTGCTCAAATTCGGTTTGATGACCAACCCTGCGAATTTTCTTAATACCGATCTCCGTCAGATTGTCACTCATAGCAAGCAATTCGTAGCGATGAAGCATTAAGAACGAAGGATATACTTTTACTTTCTCCTGTTCCGCACAGGTAAATCGTCGTTGCACCAAACCAATGCGATCGGATACAAAAACACGGATATGACCAAAAGCATATGTCCCTCTGCGAGTAGGCCGAAGAGTGTATTTTATAGTCTTACCCTCACCAGGAGAGAGCTTCAAATGAAAACATACATCCCGCAATTGGAAAACAACCGGGATTTCATCTATAACGGAAAGAGTGATTGGGAAAGAGTAACTACTTTCCACTCGCAAACGTATCTGATTATCGTCACCATTGGATAAACGAGCCGGACACTGACGGGAAGCAGTAATTCCCCGGACACGGTACAACAGAAATACATCCAAAGCTATGGCGAGCAGATACAAGCCCAACAACAATTGCCCCATCAGAAACAGGGTATGGAACATGTATCCGCTGCTTAGCAGCAAGATTATGAAAAGCATGGAAAAATAAAAACGTCTGGTCAGATACATAATCCCGTCATTCGTTATTCATAAATAAAATCACCTCATCCATTCGGCTATACTCACTCGTCATCGGCAAATACTTCCCGTCACTATTTCGGAACTTCCACTTTATCGATCAAACGCTGAGTTACTTTCACGGGAGAATATCCTTCCATCTCAGCTTCAGCAGTTAGTATCAGACGATGTTGGAGAACGTAAGGAGCTACGAATTTGATATCTTCGGGAGTTACAAAGTCACGTCCCTGTAACAATGCATAAGCTTTGGAAGATTGCAGGATAGCTACCGAAGCACGGGGTGACGCACCCAAATACACAGCTTTGCTGATACGTGTCTGCTGCACAATAAGAGCTATATATTGGAGCAATGTGCGATCCACAAACACCTGATCCATCAGCCTACGGAGTTCCAAAAGTTCTTCACGGGTGATTACAGGACGAACAGCATCCAACTTAACCAACGTAGCATTGTTGTGATGGCGTTCCAATATATTTACCTCCTCTTCCAAAGAGGGATAATCCATTGTGATTTTCATCAAGAAACGGTCTAACTGAGCTTCAGGCAATTTGTAAGTTCCTTCCTGTTCCACCGGATTCTGGGTAGCAAGTATGGTATAAAGATCGCCCATGCCATGTGTGACACCATCAATGCTGACCTGTCTCTCTTCCATCACTTCAAACAAAGCGGATTGCGTCTTGGCCGGGGCACGGTTAATCTCATCTACCAAAACGATATCGGCAAAAACAGGTCCCGGATGGAAGTCGAACTCATTTGTCTTCATATTAAAGACTGTAGTACCAAGTACATCACTCGGCATCAAATCCGGTGTAAACTGTATACGACTGAAACGGGCATCGATCAAACGGGCTGTCAGACGGGCAAGCAGTGTTTTCGCCACTCCCGGCACACCTTCTACCAATACATGCCCATTGGCAAGAATAGCTGTCAGCATCAAATCGACTGTGCGTTCCTGTCCAACGATCACCGTTGCAATCTGGGACTTCAACGCCTCCATCTTCTGGGCAAAAAGAGTCAAATCAGCACGTGACTGCCCCTGATGTTGCTGTTCTTGTACCTGTTGCATTTCCTGTGATTGCAATCCTTGTTGCTCCGGCTGTTGTATATCCTGCGGTTGTTGCAGTTCCTGTTGTTCTTTTGGTTGCTCTTCCATAATCGGATCTTATTATAGCATGGTTAATATCTTATTCATTTCATCAATACACTCTTTCATCTCTTGTTCGGTTACTTTTCTGTCACCACGGATTATAGGACGCAGGCGGGCAAATAACCTTACAATTTCTTGTTCTTCCAATCCTGTCCGGTTTGCAATTTTACGACTGATGGTCGTATCGCTGCCACCGTCTTCAATGTCCATTTGCATTTGCCGGCGGATAGTTTCGGCAAAATATGTAAACTTCTTACATACCAGATCAGAGTGATTTTTCTTTTGGAAATAAAGAGTACCGATCAACTCGGTAAACTCTAATGTCTTGTTGTCCGGTTCCTTAACAACGGGAATCGGTCGCTGCCTCCTTCGTGCAGTAAAGATCATGAAAAGCAGTATTGTTATCATTGTCAAATACAATCCCCACCGTAATGCAGGCTGAGAAAGGAAATAACGGAAAGGCGACTGCCGTTCATAAGCAGATTTATTATAAGCTTCCGTGCGATAGAGAGGCAACCCCCTCACCTCGGAAAGTAGACGGAATATATAGGTCGCATTATCACCGTCCAGCACACCATAATTGGTGAAAAGCAAAGGCGTAGTGATCAGGATTATTTCACCTTTCCCTATCGAACGACTCAAGGCTACGGGAGAACACGATAATAAAGCATTACTGCCGATAGAATCGATGTAAACACAGACGGAATCGGAAACATTTTCCAGCATATTATTATGCGGCAGTGGTTTGAAACATCCTTTTTGATAGAGAGTATCACAATCTCTTTGAACCAAGGGAGTAAACAATGAATCAAATTTAGTAAAATGAACACCACACATCTGTGGATAAAATTCAAATATCTTCGCTGGATAAGATAAAGAATCTTCCAAACCGGCAAGCCAATAGAGAGTGTCTTTACGGTTCAAACCATTTGAGGCATATTTCTTCAAGGTACCCGCATTGAACCAACTACTCGACATATCGTATTTCAAGGTATCGGACAACGAAAAGGCATTTGCTACCAAAACAATCTTATTACCACGTTCCGCCAACTCAAAAAGCCCTTTCCGGTCAGTATCCGTAAGTTGTATACGGTCGGCTATTGCCAAAACGGCCAATGGTTCATTCGTAGTGTCATTAGCAAAATTATAGAAAGTCCAATCATTCAAGTAATAATCATTCTCCCAAGATTCTCCTACAACATCATCAAAAATGGCACAACCAAAAGGCTGATAATCGTATTGGCTAAAGGTAGGATTCCACACAAATTTCTTCGGGAGTTGATATTCTATGAGGAACATCACTCCGAGAAACAACACCATTATCAATATAAACCAATGGCTTGATTTCATTCGGTTCCTCCTTTCCTGATTTTTTCCTGTAGTGCCTGCATCTCACGAAAGAGCGACTCGTCTGCTTCAAAATTGCCATAACGCACTCGTAAGAAACGATCAGTCAACCCACGGAAAGGTATCCGCAATATATCCGTTTTCAACTCGTATATATATTCCGTCGGTGTTTTATAAGGTTGCCACTCTATCCGTTCTGTATCACTTAAATGCTTCAATGTCTGTAAATAGAGCAAACGTACCGCTTCCCGGTAATCTTTATGCAGCAATGCCCTGTCAATTTCCTTTTGGAAATCGACACCGTAAATAGTATCTTCTTCTATGTCGTACACCATCTGGCTTTTCTTTAACCTCATGAACAGTTCAGGACGTTTCTTATACAGGAACCAGATAATAAGTAAAAGTAATAGAATAAACAACACTACCAAAACTATTTCCGTATATTGCTCTGCAAACTTACTACCGAATATTTTCTGTAACAGTTTGCCCAACCATAAATTAAGCCACTCGAGAATATTGAATTCGGGAGTAATCAATTCACGGTTATAGTCATATTCGGGCATCCGCTGCCAAGTGGCAACTGTCGCTGTGTCGTAGACCAGAGTATCGGAAACCAATGTATCAGTAGGGACTATCATTCAAAGTTACCTCAAAATTAAAGTTTATCGAAGTTATCAATGTCATCTTCTACGGAAACACTGTCCACTACTTCGGAAGCATGACCATATTGATAGGCCAAGGAAATGTAAACAAAAGCCATGGAAAGATAGGCGCCAAAGCCTTGTAGAATTCCTAACAGATACAAAAAGAAACTATAAAGCGGTGATACAGTTGCCGCAGTCCCCCCATCGCTCACTGCAAAGAAATATTTGACAATAGTAGCAATATACCATGGCAACATAGTAATAGATTGAAGAATACCGGCTATGAGATTCATAATAATGGTAAGGAGGAATATGCCGCCCCATGTAGCAAATCCTAACCGGAAAGTCTTTTTAAAAGCAGCCATTACACCTATATTCTCAAACAGATAAATGGGAGCAAACAAAGCCAAAGGTACAGAACCAGCCAATGCCAAAGGCACAGTAAGGATTAACGTAAACGGAGTGAGAAACATAAGTGATCCAATAATAAAGCATATGATAAAAATAACGACAACACAGAATACGCCAACCAACAATAACTTACCCATATTCTTAAACAATAACGGACGAATATCCGTGAACGTTATACCTTCAAGGCGTCCATCCCTATTGTTATAAGTCGCCATCAGACTATAAAGCAGAGCAACCAAAATCATACTGCCGAGTAGTGAACATAAAATCATCAACCCATAATTCATCCAAAACATCAACCCTGCCCCAGCTAAGGGACTCAATGCGCCAGCTTGTGCATTCATCGACATACTCAAAGATCCGCTCATCAGACCGTTCAAACTTAATGCTTGAATCAGGCACAAAGGCAATATCAGGTAAGTGATGTATTTGAATAAAGGCTTCCAATTCTCCTTTATAAAATCAAAGGTAGCGTTCAGTTTCTCCCCGAACGAACGTTTTGCATACATTGCAATTTTAGGTTTCTCTAATTCCATGTTGTTTTCTGTTTGGTAAATAAATATAGTAGAAGATAATAAAAGCAAGTGAAAGCAAAATAATGCTTAGCCTGAGTATATCGGGCAGTTCGGTATGCCGAGTAAGGAAACCTTCGATGAATCCAGCCATAATAAAAACCGGAACGGTACCGATAATAATTTTCAGTCCCCGCTTTGCTCCCCGACGGAAAGATTCCAAACGAGAATAAGTACCCGGAAACAGCCAGCCATTGCCCAAAGCCAATCCGGCAGCTCCTGCCACAATGATTGCCCAAATTTCCAACGTCCCATGTAGCCAGATGGCAAGCATCGATTCTCTCAACAATCCGTAATCATAGAAAAAAGTCTGGAAAGCACCAACCATCACACCATTTGAAAAGAGCATGTATCCCGTACCAAAGCTCGTCAACAGTCCCATGGCAAAGCAATTAAAGGATACCATGATATTATTGAAAGTGATGCCAAGAAACATAGGAACTTCCTCCGAGCCATTATAGACAGCCATTGGTTCGCCATTAGCAATGTTCTCTAATGTCATGTCCACATATCCGTCACCTAAAATCAAACGTACGAAAGTGGGATCATTCCAAGCCGAAATGATACCGATCAATGCACTAAAAGCAAAAATGATAAAAGAAACCAATAACTCTTTCCGGGCATCGTGCATCGTCTGGGGAACTTCGCGAGTCCAAAAGGTTACGATGCGCGACCATTTCTCCCGTTTATTACGATAAATGACATTGTGCAATGCCGAAGCCAAATTATTGAGATAAATCGTAATCCGCGAAGTGGGATAATGTGTTTGTGCAAAAGCCAAGTCAGCGGTCAGTTCAGTATATACGTCGGCAAGACGATCCGGATTAAGCCGGGCAGCATTCTCCACGACTTTCTCCATCTCTTTCCATTTTTCAATATTTCGGCGAATAAACGTAACTTCTTTCATATTTCGGAGATACGGGCAGAAGTTTTGTCCGAATCGGAAGCAAAAGTAAGAGAAATATGATATATTTGCAACGGAATCACAAAAATGTTTAAAGAGAAATGTCAGAATCTACCATAATCACAGGACAATTCGTGCGTATCAGCCAAACACCGGCCAGTATTGGCGAACGTGCATTGGCTCTCATCATCGATTATTTTTTCCTGTTCATATATACGGTAGGGATCAGCATCATCTTGTCAAAACTACATATACATGCTTTTTCCAGTTTCTCATTCTTTTTCCTTTTTGTTATTATTTACCTTCCGATAGTCTGTTACTCGTTGCTTTGCGAAGTTTTCAACTACGGTCAAAGTTTAGGAAAGCGTTTAATGAACATCCGGGTAGTCAAAGCAGACGGTTCCACACCTAGCCTCAGTTCTTACTTATTGCGTTGGTTGCTTTTTCCTATCGACCTGCCTATCACTGGAGGATTGGGAATACTATTCGTCCTACTGACTAAAAATCATCAGCGTTTGGGCGATCTTGCAGGTGGGACAATGGTAATAAAGGAAAAGAATTACCGCAAGATTCAGGTCAGTCTAGACGAATACGACTATCTGACAAAAGGGTATCATCCCGTTTATCCCTCTGCCACAGACCTATCACTGGAACAGGTGAATGTAATTAATAAAACACTTACATCCGGACAGAAAGACCGCGCACGACGTGTAAAACTTCTGGCTGAAAAAGTTCGTACGCTTCTGAATATCAAGCAAACAGAAGGGAACGATGAAAAGTTCCTGCAAACGTTACTGAGAGATTATCAGTATTTTGCGTTAGAAGAAATATAAGGAGTAATTCTTGGTTACACATTCACCATATCAATCAGGCAAATTATTTCAACACTCCCACTACAATAACCGGCTCTTGATCTCTTGGTTGTATGGCGGGACTGTTTCGGAGCCAAAGTCCCATGCAGGAAAGAAATTACAGTTTTCGCCTTTGTCCGTAATTTGGTCTTCAGTGGGTAGTATAATAACATAAGTTTTGCCATCACTCTTACTGTAATATCCCCAAAAGTTTCTTGATCGACATTGTAACTGAAATATACACGGGTATCAGTTTCCATCACCATACCTAACTGATAAGTATCCTTATTCTTTTCGGGCATGTCGCGATAAGTATAATCGGGGGGGTATCGCCCAAATTAAACCGTATATGCGGAATAAGCATGCAATCGCCTATTTCGTAAACAGTTGTTCCCCCAAAAGAAGCTCTTTGAAATAATAAAAGCAAGAGTACACTTTCACTCCCCAACTGGTTATCTACAAAAAAAGGTGCAGCTATTCAGTTAATAGACAAGGAAATTGCAAAAACATATGCCGAAAAGTATTATCCGTATCTTGCATTATCCAAGTAATAAACAGCACGTATTTAACAGATCATTAAATACGCATTTAACTCACCCAATAGTACGTACTTTACTACCACAAAAGTACGTACTTGTCATAGCCTGATTCATGTTAACTGTTTTGTGACTTACCTGCCTTGATTTCATTCATTTCGGTTATTTTGTGTAACCTCAGGCTTTCCAATAGTCCGTGATAGTTGTGCATTTTCGTATTGAGTGCATAGGCCGGTGGTTCGGGCAGGGAAGTCGGATGGTCCTCATCTTTGACTTTTCTCTGCTCTACTCTGCTTTACTGTGATTTATCCGGAAATGTCCGAAATTTCAGGGTTTACTTCCATTTTTGTCGGCAGGATGTTTACATTTTCAGGTTTCCTACTTTTGTTTTTCTCGTTGGTGATTTCTATTAACAGGTGGGGCAATTTACTTAAATCCCTTTTTCTACGGCTCGTAGCTTCCATCCAAACGTTAAATTGGTGATTAGAGTTTAATGATTAGCGACCGGTGTGTCTCGTGTTGTCGCGGCTTGCCAGTCGCCAACCATTGTCAATCTTCTTTTTTATCAGATTACAAGTCTCCATTCAAGGAAATTCTCCACCTGGAAAGTTATCCAGCCCTGTTGCTCAACATCCCAGTGGACAACAGCACCATCAATTTTACCGGGATCGAATTCCTTGTGGAAGTCCCCCTGGTAATGAACCAGCGTCGCTTTTACGAGCCTGAACTCCCCATTTTGCTTGCGATAGGCGATCAGTGCATGCCCGCATAGCATGTGGTCAAACAATGCTTCCACTCCTCCCTGAAGACGGTGGAGATGTAGATTGCTATCGACCTTTCGCTTAATAATTTGCATTCCCCGTTCTCAATGTAGACAAGTAATCCTTTTTCATCCAGGAAACGGGCCAGGTGGGACTTGTATGTCTTCATTTTTCTCCCATGTACCCCTTCTGATAGATTGAAATGAAATACCGTATCACATCCTCATGGTTAAAAAGAATTCCTTGGATACCATCTTTCCAGCTGGGGGACTTGTTCCCGTTAACAGGCTGTTTCTTAGCAGTCAAAACTTTTTCGCTTCTCTTTTTTTTGATATATCCCTTGTCGTCATTTGTATTCTTTTTTATGCTATGAAATAGCGGTTGATAAACTCAATGTTAAATTGTACGAAAAAGACAAAGGTGCCGAATTTATTTCAGTATCGGAAAGAGAATGGTAAAATTATATCTGTAAATATGGATGTTTTAGATAATAATTAATTGACACACTGCATGATGATGCGATTGGAGAAAAGTGTTTCAATAGACGTTCGTTTAATGGAACGCAAAGATATGGGGTATTTTCATAATAGCAAAATGTTTAATAAAAAAAATATTTCAACGTCCATTTATACGTGGTTAAATATCTATTTTCCAGTTATCTGCATGAAAAATAAAATTGAGGATTTATCCGTCTGCTTTTATGAATATTGTATCGAAAAATTATTGTAAAAAAAGTGTTCCATTAAACGAACGTCTATTGAAACACTTTCATCTGTTTTTACCGCTTCGTTTAACGTTGGAAATATCATCAGAACAGTCATGGTTTGAGCGGGGGAGATGTCCCGTTCAAACCGCGAAGCGCGCCCGGAAGGGAAGGTTCGGACTCTCAAACAGACATCCCAAATGGTTGATATACAGAAGCAGTGGTTTGCCGCCCGCACCCGTGACAAGCAGGAGTTCGCCATCCGCGAAAGGCTGCAAAGGCTGCGGGTGGAACATGGTGTCGACCTGGAATATTACCTTCCCACAAGGACGGTCTTCCGGCAGTTGAAATACCGGAGGAAACGGGTGGAGGTCCCCGTCATCAGGAACCTGATATTCGTCAGGGCCACCCGGCAGGTCGCTGTGGATCTCCCCAACAAGGAGGGGGTCGCCCTTTTTTACATGAAGGATCTTTCCACCCATGGCATGTTGGTCGTTCCCGACAAGCAGATGGACGATTTCCGCTTCATGATGGACCTTTCCCCCGACGGGGTCAGCTTCGACGACGCGTCCCTCACGATGGGCAGCAGGGTGAAGGTCGTCAAGGGCGAACTATCGGGCGTCGAAGGAGAGGTCGGCACCGTTTCCAACAGGACCTACGTGGTCATCCGCATTCGCGGTGTCTTGACCGCCAGCGTCAAGCTCCCCAGGAGTTACTTGAAAATTATCGGTTAAACAATCTAAATAACACATCACTCTGATGGAATCAATTGTAGCAAAATCGCTGGAACTCCAGCGCCAGGCGCACCGCCTCCTCTTCCTCGAGGACGATGCCCCCATGTATTCGGACGTTTTTACCCGGCAGAACGGTGCCGTCCTTTCGCTGAGCAATGAATTGTATTCCCTTTGGCGCGCTGCCGGTTCTATTATCCCCGAGGAGGAAGCGGATGTTTGCCTCTCCCTCCTGATGGGCTATAACGCCACCATCTATGATGACGGTGACAAGCAGGCGCGCATCCAGGAGGTATTGGACCGCTGCTGGCACGTTTTGGAACGGCTCCCGTCCTCGTTACTGAAAGTCCGCCTGCTCACTTACTGCTACGCGGAGGTATATGACGACAGCTTGGCGGAGGAGGCGCATGCGATCATGGATGGATGGCGCAAGGACTCATTGGCCCCCGAGGAGAGGGAAATGATTGAACTGTTGAGGGGGATCGAGGAGAATCCATATCCCTGGGTGGAAGTGGAAGAATAAATAATGAGCTTTCTGCATAACGCATGTTTTCAGAAAGGGCTTATCGTTACTGTGTAAGCATTTAAAAAAGGCTTAATTTTCTAACTACTATCTCTGCCACGAAATATTAAGCTCTAATTCCAATAATCAAATCATATATACATGTTTAACTTACAGAAGTTTATCTCTGACTGTGTGATAAACCGCCCTCATAGCATGTTCGCTGCAGATATTGAGGCAAACAGCGAGGCTCTGCACCGTGAAATTGAAGGTAAGAAAATATGCGTGGTAGGTGGTGCCGGCTCTATTGGATCTTCCTTCATCCGTGCCGTACTCACTTTTAAGCCCAAAACCTTGGTTGTAATAGACCTAAACGAGAACGGGTTGGCCGAACTGACACGCGACCTTCGCTCCACCTACGGCATGTATGTGCCCGAGGATTACCGCACTTACACGCTTAACTTTGCCGACCCCATCTTCGAACGTATCTTCCGTGAGGAACACGGTTTCGACATTTTCGCCAACTTCTCTGCGCACAAGCACGTCCGTAGCGAAAAGGACAAGTATTCGGTTCAGGCACTTATCGAGAATAACGACATCAAGGCCAAGCGTTTACTCGACCTCCTCTGTGAGTTTCCACCCCGCCATTTCTTTTGTGTGTCCACCGACAAGGCTGCCAATCCCGTAAATATAATGGGGGCTAGCAAGCGCATCATGGAAGATATGATTATGGCATATACGACCCGGTTTAAGGTCACCACCGCCCGATTCGCCAATGTGGCTTTCTCCAACGGCTCGTTGCCCGATGGTTGGATTCATCGTGTCATGCGTAAGCAGCCCCTTGCCGCACCCAACGATGTGAAACGTTATTTCGTGTCGCCTGAAGAAAGTGGCCAGATTTGTATGTTAGCTTGTATTTTAGGTAAAAACGGTGAAATCTTCTTTCCAAAATTGGGCGAGAAGCAAATGCTTACCTTTTCTGCCATTTGCGATGAGTATATAAAGAGCATTGGCCGTGCCAAGCGCCAGTTTTCGACGGACGAAGAGGCAAAGCAGTTTGCCGCTGAAATGCCTTTCGACAACCAAGAATATCCCGTGGTGTATTTTGGCAGCGACACCACCGGTGAGAAGGCCTACGAAGAATTCTATGTGCCCGGTGAGAAACTGAATATGGACCGTTTCCAAAGCCTCGGTGTTATCGAGGAAGTAAAGAAACGCCCGATGGAGGAAATCGACCGGTTCTTTACAGAGATGGAGGCCATCTTTGCCGAGCCTGCCTTCACCAAGGACGAAGTGGTGCAAGCCATCAAACACTTCATTCCCAATTTTGAACACGAAGAGAAGGGAAAGAGTTTAGACCAGAAAATGTAATATTATTAAAAGATATGATGTAATTATGGGTTATCAAATACCATTATTTAACCTTAATTTCGATGAAAGAGAGGCTATCGCAGCGGCTGACACTATCAAATCAGGATGGATTTCTACCGGTCCGAAATGTGCAGAACTCGAACAGATGTTCGTAAATATGTTCCAGGTGAATTATGCAGTCAGCGTGTCAAATTGTACTGACGCTCTTCACCTGTGCTGTTTAGTATGTGGCGTTGGCCCTGGAGATGAAGTTCTTTGCCCTTCCCTCACTTTTGCAGCAAGTGCAAACTGTATTCGATATGTAGGTGCAACGCCTGTGTTCTGTGACATTGTTGGGCCTAATCACATTAATATAGATCCTGAAGATATCAAACGTAAAATTACACCAAAAACAAAGGCTATTGTTGTTGTTCACATGGCTGGATTCCCTGCTAAGATGGATGAAATAATGACTATTGCTAAAGAGTATAACCTAAAAGTAATAGAAGATGCTTGTCATGGTCCACTTTCTGAATACAAGGGTAAAAAACTGGGCACCATTGGCGATTGTGCCGCATTCAGCTTCTTCTCAAACAAAAATATTAGTACAGGCGAAGGTGGTATGTTTATCTCCAACAATAAGGAAATGGCGGATCGAGTTCGTTTACTTCGTTCACATGGCATGACTACCATGTCATATCAAAGAGCCTCAGGACACGCTACAGCTTACGACATAGTAGAGCTGGGCTATAACTTTCGCATGGATGACATTCGTGCTGCCATTGCTATAGAACAGCTAAAGAAATTACCCGCTGACTTAGAGAAACGAATTCAAGTACGCAAACGTTACGTAGAAAAACTCACAAATGTAAAAGGAGTTGTAGTTCCTTTCGCTGACTGTACTGAATTTACAAGTAATTACATTATGCCTGTAGTTCTCATTAACAGCAACAAAGGTACTCGTGATGTAATTCGTGAGAAAATTCATGCAGCAGGCATACAAACGAGTGTTCATTATCCTGCTATCCACAAATTTACAATCTATATAGAAGAAGGAACTGTTCTTCCTGAAACAGAATATGTAACAGATTGTGAGATTACATTGCCTATGTATGCGTCTCTAACTATGGAACAAATTGACTTCATCTGTGAGACTTTAAATAGAGCTATCAATGGATAAACAATCTATTCTAATCTTTGGAGCTGGAAGATTACAGATTCCTATCATTAAGAAGGCTCACGAAGAGGGTTATTACACTATAGTAGTGACTCTTGATCCTAATGAACCTGCTTGCAAATTTGCTGATGAAATTGTCAAAGATGATTTCTGTAATGAGAGTAGAATGCTTGAAGTTGCCAAACAATACAAGGTTATTGGAGTGCTAACAGATCAGACAGATATTCCAGTGCGTACTATGGCCTATGTTTCAGAAAAACTTGGATTACCAGGCAATTCTTATGAAACGGCTTGTATATTTACAGATAAATTTTTGATGCGTGAAAGGTGTAAAGAGCTGGGTATAGAAACACTCGCATACAAACTCTGTTATTCTGTTCAGGATGCTATTGATTTCTTTAAGCATTCCCAGTTCAAAGAAGTCATCCTGAAGCCAATCGGTAATCAGGGAAGCAAAGGAATATATAAAGCAGCATCAGAACAAGATATTTTACATTATTATCCCTATGTAAACACCTATGCGAATAATAAACCAATTCTTATCGAGCAATTTGTATATGGTGATGAACTAGTTGTTGAAGGCTGTGCTTTCAATTATAACTTTATCAATACTGTTATAGGAGATACATTTTACTTTAAAAGTACAAATAATGTATTTGCTGCGTGCAAAAGAATATTTCCTTCTCAACATAACCCAAAAATTGTAAGAAAAGTTTTAGATATAAATAAAAAAATCATTGAAGGATTTAGATTAAAGCAGGGGCTTACTCACAGTGAATATATTATATGTGATGGAAAAGTTTTTTTGATTGAAGTAGCCGCAAGAGGAGGTGGTGTATATATTTCTTCCGATCTTGTTCCTCTTACGACAGGTATAGATACTCAGAAATTCTTGATAGACATTGTTACAGGGCAAGCGAGATCATTACCATTTGTTCAAGATATGAAAACAATAGCATGCTATGTAGCCTTTTTCTTACCAATTGGTGAATGTGTGAGATGTGATGGTATTGATGAGATTTTGTCATTACCTTTTATACATAGTAATAATCTTGATACTCTATATGTCGGATTAAAAGTTAAGGCAAACACAGATAAGACATCACGTTATTTTATGGTTGTATCTGCCAAAAGTTACGAACAATTAAATAATAGAATAGTGTATATTAAGCAAATACTTAATATACAATCTAAGAATGATGGGGTTGTAAAGGAAGTCATTTGGGAATAAAATGAAAAAGAAAATTGCACTAATTGGTTCAGGGGCGTTTGCATCAAGAGTTGTTGATATCATTGAATCAACAAATAAGTTTGAAATTATCGGTTATTTTGATGGATACGCTTCAGTAGGTGATATAATTAATGGCTATAAAATTTTGGGTAATGATAATGATGCATTTATTATGTATGGAGAAGGTTTATTTGACTGTGTCATTATTTGTTTGGCATATACTCAGTTTGCACAAAAGAAAAAACTATTTGAGTTATATAGTAACAAAATTCCATTTGCAACGATTATTCATCCCACTGCTTACGTTAGTCCAAAATCAAATATTGGTGCAGGTGTCATAGTTTGTGAAAACGCGACTATTTGTAAAGGTGCAAGTATAGAAAATAATGTAACAATAAAACCTGGAGTTTTAGTTAGTCACGATTCTAAAATAGGCAAGCATTCTTTTATCGCAGCAAGAGTGGCAATAGCGGGATTAGTGGAAATAGGGGAATGTTGTTTTATCGGTATAAATGCAACCATACGTAACCGTATAACCATAGGTGATAATGTCGTATTAGGAATGGGAAGTGTTGCCCTTAAGAATTTAAATGCAAACTCCATTTATGTTGGTAATCCCGCTCATTATCTAAAAGCTAATATAGACTATAATAGTAGTAATACAGAATAATTCGAGCGTTTTTATTAAATTTTAATTTGAGTAATTGGTCTCAGATACAATAAAGAATGATATGCTGAATAAAAAAATAGCTTCAATTAAAATTGAAGCAGATAAAACCATCCTTCAGACCATGAAGCAGATGGATGAACGTAACGTTCGTTTATTCTATGCATTTGAAGGTGAACAGTTCGTTGGACTAATATCTATTGGTGATATTCAGCGAGCAATAATAAGGAATATTCCACTTGATACTCCAATTGCATGTATTCTTGACAAGGAAAAAGTATATGCTCAATTAGGTCAACCCATTAACCTTATCAAAAAGAAAATGCAATCTATGCGCGCTGAAAGTATGCCAGTTTTAGATGATAATGGCAAATTAGTAGACGTTTATTTTTGGAAAGATTTTTTTGCAGTTAAAAATGTTCCGGAACGTGAAAAGATAGATTTACCTGTTGTGATAATGGCTGGAGGTAAAGGTACCCGTCTTAAGCCACTTACAAATATTATTCCTAAACCTCTCATTCCTGTGGGTGATAGAACGATACTCGAAGAAATAATGGATCAGTTTGAGATTATTGGTTGTAAGAAATTCTATATGTCAGTAAATTATAAATACGATATGATAGAATATTATCTTCGCCAATTAGACAAGAACTATGACATTGAGTTTTTTATGGAAGATAAACCTCTAGGTACAATTGGAAGTGTCTCTTTGCTAAAAGATAAAATCTCAACTCCATTTTTTGTAAGTAACTGTGATATTCGTATCGATCAAGACTTTCGTGATGTATATAATTACCACAAAGAAAACCATAATGACATAACTATCGTTACGGCAATTAAAAGCTATAATATTCCTTACGGAGTTATTGAAACTGGTCAAAATGGAATTATGAAAGAAATCACTGAAAAACCCGAAATCTCATATATGATAAATACAGGCGTATATCTCCTCAACGCAGATTTAATAAGAGAAATTCCTCAAGGGGAATTCTTTCACATCACTCATTTAATTGAGAAAGTTAATATTAGGGGAGGACGTGTCGGATGTTTTCCGGTTAGTGATGGTCAGTGGAAAGATATGGGAGAATGGCCTGAATATTTAAAGATGATAAATGTGTTTAATGGCTAGAATATGTATAGAATTTTGTTAGTTGCTGATGCCAGCTCAATTTTTATAATAAAGTTTGTTCAAGCATTAAAAGCTAATTGTAATGTTAACGTGACTGTTTATTCACCATTTCATAATAGGCATATTCAAAAGGAATATCCATATGATAGAGTTTACTTTGATGAATATAGAAGTAGTGCTTTAGGAAAACTCCGCTTTTTTGGCAGCAGGTTACAACCTTATATTCAGAGATATAAGTTTGAAAGATTTTTGAAATCTCAAAATAAAGAATATGATATTATTCATTTTCACTGGTTACTACCGGCATGGACCATTTTCCCCAAAAAATATAAGAAATATTCGTCTAATGTTGGCGGCAGCATGTGGGGAGGAGAGCTAGAAAAACTTCGATTGTTGCAATCAAAAAGTATTTATCGTTATAAATTAAAAAAACTTTTGTCTACATTCTCGTTTTATATTGGCCTCGGTGAAAGTAAAAAGTTTGTGGAAAATGAAACAGGTTTTAGTGGCAATTTTTTTTATGGAATGTATGGTTCTTCAATTATTGAAGAAATGCAGAATATGTCTATTTCAAAAATAGAAGCAAAGAAAACACTAAATATACATCCAAACAAAATTGCAGTAATGCTCGGATATAGTGGGAAATCAATCCACAGACATGTAGAAATTTTAAATAAAATTCTATCTAACAAGCAATTTGCAGCATTTCAAAAAAGACTGCATTTTGTAGTATCTATGACAAGAGGAGCAACCGAACAATATATAGTTGAAGTTGAAGAGACCTTGAAAAAAACAGGTTGTGGTTATACAATGATAAAATCAGAGTATCAAACTGATAAAGACGTTGCAATTTTAAGATACGCTACAGATTTGGCTTTTCAATTATCCGAATTTGACGGCTTGTCAAGTTCAATTAAAGAGATATTAAGTAGTGGAGCAATCCTTATTTGTGGTAATTGGTTTTCTAATTACCATATTCTGAAAGAAGATGGCTTTATTTATTGGGAAGTTGGTAGTTTAGATTCTGGAATTGAGAAATTTTATGATATCATGTGGTCTTATAAATCTTATGTTGATGTGTGTAAAGCAAATATTAAAATTGGTGGTGGAAAATATTCATGGAACGAGTGTATTAAGCCATGGGCTTCCGCATATTCGAATCTATTGAAACAAACAATTTGAATCTTAATGTTTCGTTTTTTTAAAGACTTTTTTATATATGGGGTTGCTTCTATCATGGGGAAACTTGCTGCGATTTTACTCATCCCAGTCTATACAGGTGTCCTTACAAAAGAGGAATATGGGGCAATGGCTCTTATAGTTTCATGTAAGGGTATTATAGATTTATTTTCAAATTTAAACATTCATTCGGGAATTATACGTGATTATTACGAAACAGAAGATGATAGGACAAAATTGATTTCGACAGGTTTTTTCTCGATTTTAGGCTTTTCAAATTTTACATTACTATTGGTTCTATTATCGACTAACTTTTTTATTGAAAAAGTCTTGGGAATAGCTGAATTCAAAAGTTCATTTATATTAATGGCTTTATCTATCCCGGCAGGAAGTTTAATGTCATATTTTTCCATATTAACAAGGTTCAAAAAAAAGCCTATTCAATATTCTATTGGTAGTTTTGTTCAACTATTGGTACAAATTAGTATTTCATTAATAGGTGTTGTATATCTTGAGCTAGGAATTCCAAGTATATTTTTGGGTGTACTAATGGGTGAGATTGTATCTATTATATATTTTTCTTTTTTAAATAGGAGCTACATTGATTTTTGCTTTGAACGGAAATATTTAAAGAGGGCACTACTATTTGCCATTCCAACACTACCAGCAATATTAGCAGGATGGATAGATAGCTCTTTAGGACAAATAATAGTTGGACGTTTTATTGATTTAAAGGAATTGGGTGTTTATTCCTTATCTTTACAAATTGCTTCCGTTTTTACTCTAATAAGTGCAGCTTTTCAAAATGTGTGGTCACCATACTTATATGAGAATTATAATAAGGACACTTTTTCATTAGAGGTTACTCGGCTATTTTCTACTATAACTACAATGTTACTTGGTATATCAATCGTTTTTTCTTTTTTAGCTAAAGAGTTTATCATTTTATTAAGTAATGATAGCTATGTTAATGCCTCGTTATATTTACCGATTTTGTGTATTGCAATGTCATTTTACATGATTTTTCCATTTGCAACCTCTGGCATTGTTATAGCTAGGAACACTTATTACATAGGGTTAGGGTATCTATTTGGAAGCATGTTTAATATATGTTCCATGTTACTGCTAATAAAATATATTGGGGTACTAGCAGCTCCCGTATCTCTCTGCATTTCTCGTATTATTTCATTTGTTTTCATGTGGAATAAAACCAGTAAATATTTACATTTCAAATGTCCTATAAGCCTATTAGTTTCTATAGTTATATGTTCTTTATTATCATTTTTATGTAACTATTTTTCCCTTTCTTTTACATATAGATCTATATGCTGTTTAATTTTGCTTTCATTTGTAATATTGAAGTTATATAGGAATAATGGAGGTTATATAAGATTTAATATGCAATAGGTTAATGACAAGTGGAAAACTTCATCATCCACTTCATTGGCTATGTTTGCTTTTAGAAATTTACATACATACGTTTAGCTATGATAATTTACTTTATTTTATTGTTGTTTCTTCTATCTAATATTAGCAATAATAAAAAAAAATCATTTGCAATACTTTCATTTACTTTATTTTTGATAGGTTTTCTCAGGACGGACAGTGTTGGCACAGATGTAAAATCATATTGTAATTTATTTGATGGTATAGCTGCAGATTTCTTCCATATTGACAGTTTGCAATTAATGTATAGTGATATTGAATTCGGTTTTATTTTTCTTATTAAAGCCATTAAGCATATATTTGATGATTCGATGACGATTGTAAGAGTGTTGTTTTTGTTATCATTTGCAAGCCTTTATTATTGTATTCTAAACTTATCGACAAAACCAATCTTAACATTGTTTATTTACTATTCGTTGTCATTCTATTTTTTTTCATTTAATGGTATTAGACAAGCATTTGCAATATCATTGTCTCTATTGGTCATTACAATATTTTTAAAACATAAGCTTAGCCTAAGAAATGCCATTATTTCGTCATTATGGATTTTAATTATCGCTTTTTTCTTTCATAAGTCTCTTGTTGTTTCAATAATTGTCCCATTTATCTTAAAATATACTCATTCTAAATTTCTATCTAACAACAAGTTAGTTTTAACATTAATTGTTAGTTTATTAGCTTCGATCTTTTTAAGTAGTTTATTAGTCAGGGCTATTTCTATGTTAGATATTTCTTTTATGGGTAGTGATAAATATAGTTCATATTTGGAAACCGTTACTGTTCAAGAAAGTTTTTCTTATTTCTCTAATACGCTTCATGCTCTATTTGCTATTTTTCTTTTATATACAACGCATAAAAGAAATCCATGGCTTCAAATCTACGCTATAGGCACTTTAATCCTTGTCCTACTAAGCCCGCTGTCATGGCTGTTTATTAGAGTGTCTGATAATCTAAAGATATATATTATTTTGGCTCTACCTTTTATATGGCAAGAGTGGAAAAACAGCAAAAATTCAGTAATGTATCAAACAATTACCATTTTTTACTGCCTTGTTTTATTTGTAAATAGAATTATGGATGATAATTTTAAAGATGTAGTGCCATATGTATGTGAAATATTTAAATAGAAAGTATGAGAATAACACTGATACAGACAGCTGGAAATAGACGTAATGAATTAATACGCTTTATCTCTACACTACATTTACAATTACATGATGCAAGTTTTGATATAGAATACATATTCGTTGATCAAGCAGATAATAGAGATTTGTTTGTGGATATTGAAAAAAGACTGCATTTTGTATATATAAAGACCGATAAATGTTCGTTAAGTCATGCACGTAATTTGGCCATTCCTAAAATAACAGGGGATATAGTATCCTTTCCCGATGATGATTGTTGGTATCCAAAAAATCTTTTGAAAAAAGTCATAGACGTATTTATGGATAATATATACGATGGGGTTACAGGTGTGGTTACAAATGAGAATGGTATTAAATACAATAAGTATCCTGTTAGCTCTAAAGAATTATCAAGGAATAACCTCTGTGGAGCATCATCAATATGTATGTTTTTAAAGTATGATAAATCTTTGACGTTTGATGAAAATATAGGAGTAGGCTCTAAATATGGAATAGGGTCAGGAGAAGAAAGTGATTATTTGATAAGATACATGGGAAAGAATCATAAGGTTCTATTCACTCCTCTATTAATAGTTCATCATCCGATACACGCATTGTCAAGAACCGATAAATACTTACAAAAGACATATTTATATGCTATAGGAACTGGATATATTGCCAAGAAGAATCATTTGAATATGCTATATATTTTTAGTCTTTTATTTCGACCGTCTTTGGGTATTCTGCTGTTTCTGTTAAAAGCAGATTTTTATATGGCGAAAAGATCTTTGAGCATTTTGAGAGGAAGGATAAAAGGTTTAGCTACTCCTATTATAAAATAATATGAAGTTTAGGTTGTGCTATTTGAAACAGGTAATTTAATTTTTGAATTTTAAATTTTCCCTCATTTATATTCACGATAATATCATTAGTCTAAATATGAATATACTTTTTTTATATAGAATATACCCCAGTTATGGAGGTGTTGAGGTGGTGACTACTGTGCTGGCGAATGAGTTTATAAAAGATGGACATAGAGTTACAATAGCATCTTTTGAGAGAGGAAAAGAAGGGCTTTTAGAGCAATTGGACAAGCGTGTCTTTTTATTACATCTTAATAGAAGTGTCTTATCTTTACACAATATGAGAAGGATGAAATGTTATTGCAAGGTTAATAATATAGATGTTATTATTAATCAATGGGGGCTTCCTTTTTATACATCTTTATTTTTGAAAATTGCAGTTCCCAATATACCTCTAATTTCTGAACTCCATGGCTCCCCTACTGTTACAAAAACACTATTGACAACTAAAGAGAAAATATTCATGTCTAAGACTGTATTTGATAAATTAAAGCATCGTCTGGTTTTATTTTTCAAACGATGTGTAATAAAATATGGGCTTAGATATAATTTGAGAGTAAATGATGCATATATTCTTTTATCACCATCATTTATTCCTGTCCTAGAAACATTTATTGGAAAACACAACAATAAAATACTGTATGCGATAGGAAATCCTATAACGGTTAAAACTGACTATAATAACTATTCTACAGAAAAGACCAAAACCTTACTATACGTTGGACGAATGGATTATGCTAATAAAAGAGTTGACAGAGTTGTTGATTTTTGGATTAGATGTCATAATAGATTACCAGAATGGAATATGGTTTTAATAGGAGATGGACCATATAGGCAAGCATTAGAAGAAAAGGCTAAAAATTTACCTAGAATAGAATTTAAACCTTTTGCTGTAGATCCCCCCATTGAATTTTATAAAAAAGCCTCTATCTTATTGTTAACTTCTGATTTGGAGGGATTTGGACTGGTAGTGATTGAGGCAATGAGTTATGGTGTAGTTCCTGTTGTTTATGGCTCTTATGAAGCTATTTATGACATTATTGATGCAGGGAAGAATGGTATAATAACAGGTTATCCTTTTAATGAGGAGGAATTTGACAATAGTGTTATATCACTGTGTAATGATAATAAACAAAGAGAATTGCTGGCAAACATGGCAGTAGAAAAAAGTCTTGTATTCTCAATAGACTCTATAAAGACACAATGGTATACTATTATCAATAATATAATAACAATCTGATTTTAGCATGAAAGTAGGTTTGTTTACATCTGTATTTTTTAACAATATAGGTAATGCATTTATAGATTTAGGAACAGAGGTTCAGATAAAGGCTGCTTTGCCCAAAGGAGCCGAAATAATTAAAGTTAGTCAATGCGCTAATTTTGCAGCCTCATTGGGCAGAATGTTCGCAATAAAAGAAAATCCTATTGTATATTGGTTTTGGATAAGAATAATGCAAAAATTTGTCAATCAACTCCATGATAAGACTTATAAAGCTGTTAGTACATTAGATGTACTTAGTCCTGCAAAAATTGCAAAGATAGATTATCTCGTAATCCCCGGATGTGTTTTAACAGTCCCATTCTTTGTGATTTTTGGTAAATTTTTGGAAGAAAAGAAAAAGCAAGGATGCAAGCTGATTTTTTGGGGCGCAAGTGGTAATTATTATACAACGGAAGAACAAGATTGTACACGAGAGTGGCTCAATAAATTAAAGCCATATGCAATATCTTTTAGAGATAGTGTAGCATACAATCACTATCACACATATGCAGATAAAGTATTCAATGGTATAGATAATGTATTTTTTGTAAACCGCATTGGGGTACCAAAAACAGAAACGACATTAGATCCTTATGTAATACTTAATTTTGATCTTCCAAAGAATAAAAATATAAAGAAGCAATTAGCTGATAATCTAGGCAATAATATAATATATACCGATCATAAGCCATATCCATACTCTCAAATTAGTAAATTAGCCAAAAGAAATATTATTTGTTCTGATTATCCGTTAGACTATTTGTTTTTATACAACAATGTAAAAGAAACATATTCTGACAGGGTTCATGCATGTATACCTACTCTTTCCTTTGGTAATAAAGCTAGAATCTATTCTGATAGTCCAAGAATTGCCCTTTTTGAAAATGTAGGTATAGATTTGGAGGCTTTAAAAAGCAAGCCTGTATCATTGGATCCTCAACAACTTTATGATCTTCAAGAAAAACAAATTTCGTTTTTAAGAAATATCTTAGTATAGCTGATAAATCACATTCTAATTTTTTCTTTTATAGAATAAAGCAACAATAGTGATAATAAATCCATAGATATGATCAAACAAATTTACCAAATTTTTTATGATAAACTCCCCAATACTCTTAATGATATTTTACCTGTATATGATAGATGTAAATTAGTAACATGTCTGAACCCGTATTATCTGGTAAAGCTAACCCCTATAGACTATTCATTGTATGAAAACTTTGACTACATTCCTTCAGATGGGATGGGACCAATTAAGTTAAATAAATATTGCGGTCATCAGAAATCCATTAGATTATCTTTTGACTTGTCTGCAATGGCTGGTCCTGTTTTTCGAGATATGATATCCCACAATGAAAGTATGTATGTGTTAGGAGCAAAACCAGGTGAGGTGGATAAGTCAGTACAAACTATAAAGCAAAATTTTGAAGGAATCAAAATTGCAGGTTTTCATCATGGTTACATTAATGACTCTAAACAGCAAATTATTGAGGAGATTAAAATGAGTGGCGCTAAAGTGGTTATTATTGGTATGGGGGCTCCCATGCAAGATGAGATGGCAGTATTGCTTAAAAATAGTGGTTATATTGGATCTGTGTATACTTGTGGTGGTTTTATACACCAAATACAAGAAAATATAATGTCATTTCCGGAATGGTCTAATAAATTAGGGCTACGTTGGATGTACCGTTTATTTACACAAAGAGGGATGCTTAAGCGATTACTCCAAACTTATCCAAAATTCGTCATTACCTATGTCTGGTTTCTCCTATTTCAAATAAAGAAGACATAAACTCTCAATCTCAACATAATCATATCATTGATTTTGGGAAAGTTTAATCTATAGATAATAAATAAATGAACATACTTATCACAGGTATCCACGGCTTCGTGGGCACCAATTTTGCCATGTCCCTCAAGCAGCATGTGCTTTATGGATTGGATATCATTGCTCCTCCAAAAAATGGAGTAGTTAAAACCTTTTCATGGAAAGATATCGAAACTACTTCTTACCCTTTACAATCACTACCTCCATTCGATGCTATCATCCACTTAGCAGGCAAGGCTCATGATACCAAGAACCAATCAGCTGCACAGTCTTATTTTGATATCAACACTGGTCTTACCCAGAAGATATTCGATTTCTTTTTGGAATCGTCAGCCAAGAAGTTCATCTTTTTTAGCTCTGTGAAAGCTGCTGCTGACAGTGTGGCAGGAAATATGTTGACTGAAGATGTAATTCCCACACCGGTTGGCCCTTATGGGGAAAGTAAAATCAGGGCGGAAGAGTATATACGACAGCATCTTTCAAAAGAGAAGCAAGTTTACATTCTTCGTCCTTGCATGATTCATGGCCCCGGAAATAAGGGGAATCTGAACTTACTTTATAATGTAGTGAAGAAGGGTATTCCATGGCCCTTGGGCGATTTTGAAAATCGTCGTTCGTTTACTTCGATAGATAATCTTTGCTATGTACTAGAGGGGCTGTTGACCAGGGATGTAGCAAGTGGTATCTACCATATGGGTGATGATGAAGCAATGTCTACCAATGAATTGATCGAGACGATGTGTGAAGTGATGGGAAAGAAGCCACATATCTGGAAGATGAACCGTAGAATGATGGAAGGGTGTGCCGAATTGGGTACGTTACTGCATTTGCCTTTAAATACAGAGCGTCTTCGTAAGCTTACGGAGAATTATGTTGTGAGTAATGCTAAAATAAAAAAGGCATTGGGTATTGAAAAAATGCCATTTACGGCAAAAGAAGGATTGGTGAAAACGATTCGAAGCTTTCTAGACTCTGGAAAAATATAACGGGATTACGTATAATAAAAACAATAGGTTATGTATTATCTTATCATATTGGTTCTGCTATTTCTGGCAGAACTTTTTTATTTCCGTATAGCCGATAAATGCAATATAATCGATAAGCCCAATGAGCGTAGTTCGCATACCCGGATTACTTTGCGCGGAGGCGGGATAATTTTCTATTTTGGTGCTTTGGTCTTTTTTCTGACGAACAGTTTCGAATATCCTTGGTTTATATTGGCTTTGACTTTGATTACCTTTATCAGTTTTGTGGATGACATTCGTTCCACTTCTCAAGGTTTGCGCTTGGCGTTTCATTTCTCGGCCATGGCATTGATGTTCTACCAGTGGGGAATGTTTGCCTTACCTTGGTGGACTATCCTTGTGGCACTGATAGTCTGTACGGGTATCATTAATGCATATAACTTCATGGATGGCATCAACGGGATTACCGGTGGCTATTCGCTTGTCGTTCTATTGGCATTGGCATATATCAATAAAATGATTGTACCGTTCGTGGAACAAGGATTGATTTATACGATAATATGTGCAGTATTCGTATTCAACTTCTTCAATTTCCGGAAGAAAGCGAAATGCTTTGCGGGCGATGTGGGCTCGGTAAGTATTGCTTTTATCATTTTGTTTCTAATAGGCAGATTGATAATTAAGACAGAAAATTTCAGTTGGATGATTCTGCTTGTTGTTTATGGGGTAGATAGCGTGTTGACTATCATTCATCGCCTGATGCTTCATGAAAACATCGGTTTGCCACATCGGAAACATCTGTATCAAATTATGGCGAACGAATTGAAAATACCCCATCAAATGGTTTCATCGGTCTATATGGCAGTGCAAGCTGTGATTATTGTGGGGTATCTATATCTCAGACAGGAAGGTTATTGGTATCTGTTGGGAAGCATTTTAGTACTGACTGCCATCTATATTGGGTTTATGCATAAATACTTTCATTTACATAGGTGAGATGAGGAGGTCATTATGCCTTTATTTTACAGAAGTGAATCATTAAAAATGGAAAATGAAGATGAAAAAAACGCTTTGGAATACGATTTTGAAAGTTGTGATAGCTATTGCAATCACTATTACCGGAATATTTGGAGGACAAGCGATAATGGCTTAGCCAACATGTAGCAAAGACTAAGTGTGAACAAAAAATCTCCCGGGAGTTTCAAAGAATGAAACTTTCCGGGAGATTTCTTTTGTGACTATATTCCACCAAAAGTGTATATACTGTGATTCAGAGAATAGGTACGTAAGTATCCTTTTAGTACTGTATCCGACAGAAAAATTTTCTTGGTATAACAAATATCCGACAGAAAAAAACTAATTCGACTCAGCCGACAATGAGTAAGGCTTTTCTTCTTCTTTATATTTCCGTTTATTCGGCTTGTCGCTCATTACAAAGCGCAGCTCACCACCTTTCACAACATCCGCATGATTCAGATATGCCTTCGTATAAGGTTTGCCATTGAGATAGATAGACTTTACGTATTTATTTGCCGCGGATAGATTTTCTGCCTTTACCCGGAAGGTATTCCCATCCTCCAACTGCATCTCTATTGAATCGAGTGCCGGAGCCCCCAACACATACTGATCGCTGCCGGGACATACAGGATAGAATCCCATCGCTGAAAAGATGTACCAAGCCGACATCTGGCCGCAATCATCATTCCCACACAAGCCATCGATACGGTTCTTATACATTTTATCAAAAACCTCCCGGATGCGTTCTGCCGTCTTCCAAGGTTGGGAAGTCCACATATATAAATAAGGAACGTGATGGCTCGGCTCGTTACCATGAACATAACTGCCTAAAATTCCTTCTGCCGTTACATCCTCGGTATGTTCATAAGCCTCAGCAGGGAGATCTTCCGTAAAGAGGCGATCGAGGCGTTTCACAAATTCCTTATCACCGCCCATACAAGAGATTAACCCTTTGACATCATGAGGCACGAAGAATGAATAATTCAGGGAGTTCCCTTCAATAAATCCTTGTCCGTGAGTATCGTACAGGTTGAAGTCCTTCTTCCAGCTTCCATCAGTGTAACGGGGAGATACATAACCGGTTGCCGGATTGAACATCTTCTTATAGTTCATCGCTCTCTCCTTATAACGGTCGGCTACCTCCTTATTCCCCATCGCTTTTGCCAGATGATAGATCGTCCAGTCATCATAAGCATATTCTAAGGTAATGGAAGCGGCACTCTGGTTCTCTTCCAAGGGTACATATCCCAATTTCATATACGAAGCAATCCCATCATAATAAGATAAAGTGGAACTGTTCAACATAGCTTCCAATGCCTGTCCATTATCCAATACAATCCCTTTCGTTATACCGTCCGACAAAAGCGACACGGCATGATAACCGATCATGCACCAGTTTTCATTTCCCATATGCGACCATATTGGAAGGGCTTTATGCACACTTTGCCCATAATGCTTCATCAAAGAACCGAGCATATCCTTGCTTTTCCGTGCATCCATCAGGTTGAACAGCGGATGAAGTGCCCGGAATGTATCCCACAAGGAGAACACGGTATAGTTTGTAAATCCGTCTGCCTGGTGAACATTTCTATCCAACCCGCGGTAAGCACCGTCAACGTCCATATAAACGGAAGGATTGATCATCGTATGATATAAAGAGGTGTAGAAACTGGTCTTGATATCTTCATCACCTTCAGCCTTTATGACAGAAAGCGCTTTCTCCCATTTTTCAGTTGCCAGCGCACAAAGTTCGTTGAATGATTTCCCGGCAGTTTCCGCGCGGAGATTCTTCAATGCGCCATCGGTACTAACGGCAGAGAGCGCCACTTTTACTTCCAAAGGAGTGCCATCGGACATATCGAATACAAAATAGGTCTTAAGTTTTCTGCCTGCCATATCCGGAAAGTCATGTTCCATATCGAATCTGCGCCAGAATCCTTTATATACGCTTTTATCGCTTACGTCTTTCCCTCCATATCGAAGTATAGGGCGGGAAAAAGAGATGGCGAAATAAACCTGATTCATACGCGCCCATCCGTTCGTTATCCGGCAACCGGTCAACAAGGTGTCATTCTCTACCCGTAAATTACTCCATAGCACTTTTCCATCATAGTTATAGATACCATGATCCAAGTCGATAATCACATTTCCTTCTCCTGCCGGATAGGTGTATTTATGAATACCTACACGCTCGGTAGCCGTCAATTCCGCTTTTACTCCGTAATCATCAAGAAAGGCGGAATAATATCCCGGACGGGATACTTCGTTCTCATGCCGATAAGCCGAACGGTAGCCTGAACGGGTGTCTTCCTTCACTCCCGGATTCAACTGTATCGCACCGACAGTAGGCATCAGTAGGATATCTCCCAAATCGGAATGCCCCGTACCATTCATGTGGGTATGGCTGAAACCAACGATAGACTCATCCTCATATTGATAACCGGCACAATAACGATAGGCATCCTTCTGGTACACCCCGCCCACATTGTGCGGGATCGTATCCGTATCGGGACTTAGTTGCACACTCCCATGCGGAACACAAGCACCGGGAAAAGTATGTCCCATGTCTTTCGTTCCAATCAATGGATTCACATAATCTGTCAGTTTCTGGGCTTGCGCGGACAAGCAGAGCAGTCCGGTGGCAATTAGCAAAATTCGTCTCATAGTTTTGTCATTTTATCCGGCGAATATACAAATAAAATGAGGAGCAAGGCAAGAACAGGATATAAAAAAAGAGGCACAAATATTCTTGCACCTCTTTCAATTGTATTATTAAAGTCTGGAAACGGTTATTCTACTTGCCCCAAAGAATTTCCATACTCCATTTCTCCTTGCACAACAAACAGGATTTCTTCAGGATCGTACTCTCCCATCTCGTCCTTCTTGCTTTCCGTCACAATGTAGTCAACTACTTTATCCAAGTCGATATCTACATATCCTTCTTCATCGGGCTGTGCGTCCAGTATACCACTCTCGGAGTAGTATTCATCGATCAGGTCGAGGAAATAGTAGAACTCATCATCGGAGAACTTTTCCTTCAGTTCCTGAGGCAAATAATTTTTGATGAACTCGATGGTCTTTTCGTCATCGGCATCAGCGAGTAAAAAATCGTCTTCCAGTCCCATAGTTCTTAATTTAATTATTATTGAAAGCTTATAGTAATTTCTTCACTTTCTCTTCAAATACAGATTTAGCAGCAGACCCAACCTGTTTGTCTACCAGATTACCATCCTTGAAGAACAGTACGGTCGGAATGTTGCGGATACCGTACTCGGCAGCCATATCACCATTTTCGTCAATATCGCATTTACCGATAAGCACTTTTCCTTCATACTCTTCTGCCAACTCGGAGATGAAACCGCCTACTACCTTACAAGGACCACACCAAGGAGCCCAAAAGTCAACAACAACCGGTTTTCCTTCGGCAATAATTTCCTGATAGTTGCTGTCTTTAAATTCAAAAGCCATAATTATAAATAGTTTAATATTAGAAATTAATAGTCAAGAGGCATAGGCTCAAATTTACTTTCACATTTCTGCCACAACCTCTTTTGTTTACGTTGCAAATATACTTAATTAATTCGAAACTCCAGTTCGGGACGCTCTTTTAAATAAGTAATCAAATCTTTTCCAACCGACAATTTCACCGGACGGGATATCAGGTCGACATGCATCTTCTCATCCTTATCCATCACTTTGAAATACAATTCCGTGTTTCCGAGGTGTTCTTTCGTCAGTGATGACAATTCGGCTACCAAAGCGGAATTCAATACCGACAAAGGAATGAGTATCGTAATTTTCTCGATCAGCTTCTCCTTGACATCCGGCAACAACTCCATAGAGGTTATCTTAATGTCCAATTCTTCAGGACGCCACTGTTTGGGCTGGCAGCGTGCCTTGATAAATAAGAAAGTCCCTTCTCCGAGATACCCCTGATAAGTCACCCAATCATTTCCGAAAAACGGCAGCTCCACCGAACCCGAATAGTCTTCTATCTTTGCAATACCATAGGGATTGCCGTTCTTGCTGATTCCCCGGCGAACACTAGTCACAATGCCCCCCATCGTTATTTCGCGTCCGGCTAAAGCAGCTTTGTCTTCCAATTCCGCCATGCGTGTGTTACAAACATGATCCAAGACAATGGAATATTCATCCAGCGGATGCGCTGAAAGGTAGATTCCCACCAAGTCCCTTTCTTTATTCAGGCGCTCCAAATCCCCCCAACGTTCGGCAGGAAGAATCTCGGGAGTGGCGATATCGATCACATTTTCACCGCCAAACAGGGAATTGACGGCAGCAGATTTATCCGTCTGGTAACGGTTACCATACCGCATCAGGGTTTCAAGGAAGAGTTCTCCCTTCGAATTGACTGCAAAGAATTGCTCTCGTTTCAATTCCGGGAAACTATCAAAACCGCCCGATAAAGCCAGGCATTCCATATTTTTCTTATTACAAGCATTCAGGTTGACACGTTGTACAAAGTCGAATATGCCGGTAAACGGCCCATTCTTCTGTCGTTCTTCCATGATGCTCTGTACGGCAGACTCTCCCACTCCCTTCACGGCTCCCAAACCGAAACGGATATTGCCGTGCTTGTTTACCGTGAACTTCAGATTACTTTCGTTCACATCCGGTCCAAGTACCTGAATGCCCATCGCCTTACATTCGTCCATCAGCTTGGTAATATCCGTGATGTTGGACAAACTTCGACTCATGACAGCAGCCATGTATTCCGAAGGATAATTGGCTTTCAGGTAAGCAGTCTGATATGCCACCCACGAATAACAAGTCGCGTGTGATTTATTGAACGCATAAGAAGCAAACTTCTCCCAGTCAGTCCAGATCTTCTCCAGTACCTTCGGGTCATGACCGTTTTTACGTCCTCCTTCGATAAACTTCGGTTTCATATGATCCAGCTTATCACGGAGCTTCTTACCCATGGCTTTACGCAAAGCGTCAGATTCACCACGTGTAAAGTCTGCCAACAGACGTGACAAGAGCATGACCTGTTCCTGATACACCGTGATGCCGTAGGTATCTTTCAGGTATTTCTCCATCACCGGGATATCATATTCGATCGGCTTCCGCCCGTGTTTACGGTCGATAAAGTCGGGGATATAATCCATCGGTCCCGGTCGGTAAAGGGCGTTCATGGCAATCAAGTCCTCGAAAGTAGAAGGTTGCAACTCACGAAGGTATTTTTGCATGCCGGCAGATTCAAACTGGAACGTACCGATGGTGCGTCCGTCACTATATAATTTATAAGTAGCCGGATCGTTTATGTCGATTTTATCAACATCCAATTCAAGCCCCCTGCTCAAGCGTATATTCTCGACAGCTTCTTTGATGATAGATAAAGTTTTCAGTCCGAGAAAGTCCATCTTTATCAGCCCGGTATCCTCGATCACCGAACCTTCATACTGCGTCACCAGCATCTTTTCGCCTGTTTCTTTATCATCTGCGGTACTTACAGGTACCCAGTCGGTGATATCATCCCGGCAGATGATCGTTCCGCAGGCATGCACACCCGTCCCCCGCACATTGCCTTCCAACATAAGCGCATATTTCAGCGTATCCCTTGTCAACGGGTCGGGAGATGCCTCGGCAGCTTGCAGTTCCGGAACGTAATCTATTGCATTCCGCAAGTTCAACTTCTTATCAGGGATTTTATCGGGTACGAGCTTTGCCAACCGATCCGATTCGGATAGCGGTAACTTCTGAACGCGTGCAACGTCTTTAATGGCAAGTTTCGTAGCCATCGTACCATAGGTGATGATATGGGCAACCTTCTCCTGACCATATTTATTCGTCACCCAACGCAACACTTCTCCACGGCCGTCATCATCAAAATCCACATCGATATCAGGTAAGGAGATACGGTCGGGATTGAGGAAACGTTCAAACAGCAAATCGTACTGTATCGGGTCGATTTTCGTAATTCCGAGACAGTAAGCCACTGCCGAACCGGCAGCCGATCCACGTCCGGGACCCACAGATACGCCCAGCTCCTTCCGTGCAGCATTGATAAAGTCCTGCACGATGAGGAAGTATCCCGGGAACCCCATTGTCTTCATGATGTGCAGTTCGAAGA
Source organism: Jilunia laotingensis (assembly GCF_014385165.1). Lineage (NCBI taxonomy): Bacteria > Pseudomonadati > Bacteroidota > Bacteroidia > Bacteroidales > Bacteroidaceae > Jilunia > Jilunia laotingensis. Next base: position 589,161 of record NZ_JACRTF010000001.1, read on the forward strand.
TTATTCGTTCACGGACTTCATCGGACAAAGGATCGCCATACAAGGCCTTGGCTCCATCGAAAGCCAGTTTTTTGAGGTAATCCGCCTCCAACTTAATACGATATAGCTTATCATAGCCACCCAACCGCTTGATCTTCGCTTTCGCATCATCTTCGCTCAATACTACATTCCCATTCTCATCGCGGGTGAATTCATTAAAAAGATCTTCTTCCGTATATTTTTGTCGGTATCCCTCTTCCGTACCGAATTCCTCGGGAATGGCAAAAGTCGGCATGATAGGTGCATGATCGATGGAATAATATTCCACCTTATCGAGAATCTCCAGTGTATTACTCAAGGCTTCGGGCACATCAGCGAAGAGTTCGTTCATCTCTTCACGAGTCTTCATCCACTCCTGTTTGGTATAGAGCATACGCTTCGGATCATCCAAATCCTTGCCCGTACTCAAACAGATCAGGCGGTCGTGCGCCTCGGCATGTTCCGCATTGACAAAATGTACATCATTCGTACAAATCAGTTTGATATTGTACTTCTTCGCATACTCTACCAGATGTTTATTGACGTTCACCTGTAGAGGATAGGCTTCATGATTGGCACGAGGCGTGGTTGCCTTATGCCGTTGCAATTCCAGGTAATAGTCGTCACCGAAAAGATTCTTATACCATTGAATGGTTTCTTCCGCCTCATCAAGCAAACCCTGAGTGATCTTTTTCGGAACTTCGCCTCCCAGACATGCCGAACAAATAATCAAGCCCTCATGATATTTCTGCAACTCGTTCCGGTCGGTACGCGGACGCATATAATACCCCTCCGTCCATGCTCTGGAGACAAGCTTTATCAGGTTATGATAACCTTTTTCATTCTTGGCAAGTACAATCAGGTGATAACCGCTTTGGTCGGCTTTCCCCTCCTTTTTATCCATTGTGCGGCGTGCCACATACATTTCACAACCGATAATCGGTTTGAATAATTTAGCTTCCGCTTCCGCTATCTTTGCTTTGCAGGCAGCTATTTCCGCTTCTTTATCCTCGCATTGCACTTCACCGGCCTCTATGGCGGCAAGACGCTTTTTCTGATCTTTTATTTCACCCTTCGGGCCTCCGTTCTTCTTATTGACATAATTAGTGAACTCCTTGATAGCGAACATGTTTCCATGATCTGTCACGGCAATGCCCTTCATCCCATTCTTCATGGCTTTATCGACCAATGCACTCACGCTGGCCTGACCATCCAGAAGGGAGTACTGGGTATGGACATGTAAATGAACGAAATCCTGCATATTAATTGATTAATGATTTTTGAGCGATAAAAGTACAACCTCTTGGGGTTACTAACAAAAATAATATCTAAAAAGTTATGAACAGAATCATTTCTCCCTTCATTTACTTGTGGGATTTTCAAATTAACTATATTTTTGCAGACAATTATCATCATATAGCACACATGGGTCGACTAAAGAAATTAAAAAAGATACGCATCCACCGGGAAGGAACACACATTCTATGGGGAAGCTTTTTCCTGCTGCTACTCATTAATGCGGCCTTTTACTGGGGGATTGATTGCAAAATTCCATTCTATCTGGTAGCTTTGACCAGTATCATTGTCTACGGATTGATGATGAACTTCTTTCGGTGTCCCATCCGCCTCTTCGGAGAAGATACAGAGAAGATCGTCGTAGCACCCGCTGATGGGAAAATCGTTGTTATCGAAGAGGTGGACGAGCATGAATATTTCCACGACCGCCGGATTATGGTATCCATTTTCATGAGTATACTAAACGTGCATGCCAATTGGTATCCAGTAGACGGAACAGTCAAAATGGTATCGCACCATAACGGGAAATTCATGAAAGCGTGGCTACCGAAAGCAAGTACAGAAAACGAACGTTCGACGATCGTCATCGAGACTCCCGAAGGAGTGGAAATCCTTACCCGCCAGATAGCCGGAGCCATGGCACGGCGCATCGTCACTTATGCCGAAGTGGGTGAAGAATGTTATATAGACGAACACATGGGATTCATCAAATTCGGTTCTCGTGTAGATGTATATCTCCCGTTAGGAACAGAAATATGTGTTTCAATGGGACAATTAACTACCGGCAATCAGACCGTCATCGCCAAACTGAAATAAACAAACCATAATGACAAATTCCATCAAGAGACATATTCCGAATACTGTTACCTGCCTGAACCTGTTTTCCGGTTGTATAGCCTGCTTTATGGCTTTCCAAGCCCGTTACGAGTTGGCACTTACCTTTATTATATTAAGTGCTGTATTCGACTTCTTCGATGGAATGCTGGCACGTGTACTCCATGCATTTTCTCCTATCGGCAAAGATCTCGACTCCCTTGCCGATGACATCAGCTTCGGAGCCGCGCCCTCATTTGTAGTATTCTCTTTATTCAAAGAGATGCATTATCCGGGAAGCATGGAATGGCTTGCTCCTTATTTGCCTTATGCCGCTTTCCTGATTTCCGTCTTTTCTGCCTTACGATTGGCTAAATTCAACAACGATACCCGCCAGACCAGTTCGTTTATCGGACTTCCGGTTCCGGCAAACGCTCTGTTTTGGGGAGCTTTGACAGTAGGTGCGCACGATTTCCTCATTTCTCCTGCCTGCAATCCCTTCTATCTTCTAGTGGTAGTACTTTTATTTTCATGGTTGTTGGTATCCGAAATACCGATGTTCTCATTGAAGTTCAAAAATCTTTCCTGGAAAGACAACAAAGTTAGTTTTATATTCCTTATCGTCTGTATTCCTTTGCTTATTTTCCTTGGAATTAGTGGATTCTCAGCAGTAATCGTATGGTATATCATACTTTCACTTTTTACAAGAAAAAATAAATAAACAATCCTTTTGGCACGTTTGTTGTAGAGTAAGTTTCAAACAACGTATAAAACTAATAGTCCATGTTTCACCTTTTAGGATTTTTATTCATTATCATCATAGCCGTATTAATCATCGGTGTTGCTATAGTAGGCACTTTCCTAAGGACTATCTTTGGATTGGGACGCCGCACTTCCTCTCATCAACAAACTTACCAACGATCATCGCCTCATCAGGAATCGTCAGATTGGCAGAATATAGATACTGGAGAAGTACCTGAAGACGCTCCTAAAGAGCCACGCACCAAAAGACAGCATAAAAAGATATTTGCAAAAGACGAAGGAGAATATGTCGATTTTGAAGAAATATAAACCTGCCAAATCGCCAACATTCATTCTTCTCTCTCTCTTCATTTCTAATTTTCAGAAAGCAGAAAAGTGATCTGATTGCCAACCGTTATTTTGTAAATAATAGTGCTTCTGCCCACATAAAACAGTTTTCCGGCACATGGATACGGATTAAAATTTCAAACAACTGATAATCAAAATTTTATAAAGCAAGTTTTACCTCGGTGATGAAGGGCTTCCTCATCGGTGAGGAAGAGCCTCTTCATCGGTGAGGAAGGGGGCCTTCATCGGTGGCCTCCAAGGTGTTCCTCCCGGACATGGAAAATCATCAGTTTCAAGTCTGCCATTTGTCAAATAAAACCAAAAGAATGTACCAAAAGATGCCGCCTCATTTTCTTATTCTAATAGCGGCTTTTACTCTTGGTACATTCTTTATTTAGACCCCTGTTATCTTCATACACAGCAGGACATCAACTCATCATACTACGACCAGTCAGCTCCCTCATTTCTTTATAATGCGTCGGATTACTCTTCCATTATCTGTCACAAGTTCCAATAGATAATGTCCTTCCGGTAATCCTATCAGATCGATTTGCCCATCGACCAATTTATCTGTATGCATTAACACTTGGCCATTCAAATCGAACAAACGCAGACGCTTAAGTTCGGTTCCTTCCAGATGAATTTTTAAATAACGCTTCGTAGGCACAGGATATATCCGAATGCCCGAAGTTATGTCCGGAATAGACATAGGATCTTTAACCGTCAATATATATGGCGATTCGAAGCTACCGACCATTTCATCAGAAACAAATGAAAGAGTCTGCTCCAACGCTATTTCTTTTTCTTCCTTGGAGTCGAAATAACGGAAAGTAAGTTTATCGCCATTCAGATCTCCATAGATATAAATGACAAAAACACTTCCTTTATCTTCAACTTCCCTCAACACACCTACTCCACGACATTCATCACCGACAAATACTCCTATTTCATCCTGTGCCGCAGGAACAAGTTCCGGAACCACGGCTATCATCGACATCGTATTGGGATAGCCATACATGTCCACTTTCCAATGCGTATTTCTCAAATTCTTTCCATGCACAGTTGCTTGTGATTTTATACGGTTCAGAATCGTGGTCGGATAATAGAAAGTCCGTTCTTTCGTCGCTTTAAACAAATAACCGTTACCTGGTTGCAAAACTTCCAGCGTGCCTATCCATCCCAATTCGGAATAGTAAACGGCAAAGCCCTCTTGTCCTTTCACCATTTCGCCTTCTCGAACATCCGCACCTGCAAATGCCTCCTGTGGAGAGAGAGGAGCCACCGCTGTGTAACCGATCCAGTTCCAACCATAACCCAGCTTGTTGCTGATGCGCAACTGGATCGGATGTTCTGCGGGAACAATTTTACGCCCGGAAATAGTCAACTCCTTATCCTTTTCGGTTTTAATCTTATACATCTTTTCGATAGCCAGCTCATAATCCGGATCGGTCATCGACTCAGCTCCTAAATCGGACAGGCTTTGTCCATCCTGCCCTTTCAGTACCTCAATATCCTTATACGAGAAAAGTGCGCCTACACGTTTGTCCACCGGATCGACTGCCAGGGATGTCCACGTCCACCCCTTATTAAGCGTGATGACTTGCTCACGTTCCTCATGGGTGACAAAGTGGACAGGTTCGGATGCAGTACCCAATATACCATCGGCAACAAAACTCAGATTGTCAGGAGTGACATTGGAAAATACCGTACCCGTACTCGCATCCCACACCTTAAACACAATGGGGGATTGCCGTATTTCATCTTTCGTATACAAGTTCATAAATACCAGATAGTCATTCCGATTCTTTCCGATGGGACGCGGAGCGGCAACAGAAATACAAATTCCGTCCTGGAAGGCAGCAATGCTATCTTCCGGGTCTATCGACAACTCACCGTCAATACGTAAATCGCCCAAGATGTTCATGGAAGTCTTCTTCGAGAGTGAAGGATCCACCTTCCAGTTGGGACCTTCGGCATAAACTTTCACATTCAGTTTCAGAATCTCCGCCATTCCGTTTTCGGTATTGGTGAGATAAATGGTCTCATTATATGTACCGATGGCAAGTTGCGGATCGATGGTACAAGTAATAATTTTCTTAGTTAACGGATCTAATATGCCGTTATCAGTATCCATCGTTAACCACCAAGGCACCCCTTCCATTTCGAACAATTGGCTGGAAGAAGAAAGATTAACAATCTCCAGTTTCACTGTTTGCGGTTCATAAAGCCTCTTTTTCAGACTTACCTCTTTTTCCATCCATCCCATCCGGCTGTTCAGTACGAATACATTCCATGACTGAGTGCCCGACATCAGGTTGCCATAGATGTCTTTGATGCCATGCAAGCTGACGGTGAGATTGCGTTTCTCAATATACTTATTATCCACTGTAGGAACGATGACCAATTGCTTGTCGGATGCTATAAATTCCGAGTTTACTTCCTGCACGCTACGTGTGTCACGGATCAACGGAGCCACATCGGCATAGACCGGATCTATGTAGACCTGCTTTCCTACAACATAATTTATCACATCTTTTGGCTGTGCTTCGGCATCCTGTGACTGATTGGTAGCAACAATCCTGCCTTGGTTATCCATATCATAACGTTCGAAGGGGAAATACAAATCGAGACCCGACTCATCACCCGACAGTTTGACATGCATAAACTCTTTGATAAGCTGTGCCGAACGGCATCCCTTCCATACACGCAATTCATCGAACCTTCCGTTAAGTTTGCTGCTCGAATGAAGAGAATTCAATGCTTCCACCCAGCATAATGAGCCCAAGCTGATATACGGATTGTTCATGCCTCCAAACTCACTACCCAAAATATGATAGCGCAAAACACCGTCCAACAAGACATTCGCATATCCGTAACGATCGACACTCAAAGCAAAGTGATGCCACTGTCCATCGAAATAATCCGTATCTTCATCTATTCGATATTTCAATCCATTGCTATAGAGTAATAGCCCCTCGTCTTTATTTATACGCACCGACAGCGCCCCTGCCCTGTTGTTATCCGTACCCACATCCGTGCCGTCGCCTTTTCCTGCGGAGAAAAGGGCAGGTTCCTGTTCCTGCTGCGATGGATCGGCCGAGAAGAAAAACTCTATTGTAAAATTGTCTTCAGGTGTGAACACCCCTTTCGTAGAGCAAGCATATGCTAACGGATGGTCATCCGTACTCAACACCCGAACGGACTTACCGACAGGATCGACAAATCGCCCGCACTCCAGTTGCAAATGCCGTGAAGAAGCTTTATCCTGTACAACATCACCGGACATCTCGTCCATCAGCCAATAATTATTCAGTCCCGGTTCCTTGCCGGAAAGCAATACGCTTTGCGAAGCATACACATCGGCTGCAATGCGCACTTTGCTCCAGATACGAAAATCTCGCATACGACCTTTGAATCCCTTGGTTTCTTCTGGCAATTTGGCAAGATAGATGCGACTTCGTCCGCTGGAAGGCGTGATCGGAAGATTATCAAACACCGTCAAATTGGTCTGATCGTAAGAAACGAAAGCCGAAAGTAAAAAGTTGCCTCCATTATTACGGCAACTCACTGCCATGTGTTGCCAAGCAGGAGTACCTTGCGAATCGGTAGGCGGAACAATACTCGTTTCGGACACATATATCTCTCCACCACTGACAATGCGCAATTTATCGTCTACCGTATAACCTATACGGAAAGGTAAGCGGGTATCGGTGATAATCACATCTTCCTCATTACCAGCCGTACGTTGTAACCAAAGTTCGATAGTAAAATCTTTATCTTCAAGATTCAGGGTGTCAGTGGTATATGCCATAGATGACTCCCCGTCAAACTCCAACCCACAATTGTTCGCCACTTTCGTACCGTTCAGTACACCGGTAAGTCTCACATTGGCCGGACGCAATTCACCTTGATTGATGGGTTCGTTAAAAGTCACCACAATCTGCTTGTCAGGAGTAAGAATGCCACCCGACGGTTCGAAGCTGATAATCTTTGGAGTGGTCATATCTTTAACAATGGTCACTACATCTGAAGTATTCTCCACCGGAATACCGGAAGCCATGCAAACGGATGACACCCGTACTTCGTATCGGCCATCCATCATGTCATGCATGTCGATCGTATATGAGAATTCTTTCTCCTCAATCAGGTATTTGTTCTGTGCCGTTTCGTCTGCCAAAGTCGCTTCATCTATACAATATACGGCATGGGTAGTCCAGTCATTACTTCCCTCCAGACGAGTTTGTACTGCTATCTTCTTGAAGTTCTTATAAGTCAGGTCATAATTATCCACCCGCACGGTAAGTTTATCTCCTGTGGAAGTATTCAACACATCATTGTTGCGCGGTGATGTCATTCGCAACGGTGAACATGACTGACGATAGTGTATCGAGAAAAACGCTTCATCAAAAATCTCTCCCGAAGCTACACCGTCCGCAGATTTCTTGCCAAAATACTGACAAGGAGAATGGAAAATCAACCCAATATTTTCATAATGCAGGGAGTCAATACGGTTAGGAGAAAACTTCACCTGCTTCGTAATGGTCTGTCCGGCAGGCACCGTTATGTCAATACCACCATTCAAAGGATTACCATCCAAAGTAATATCCGCACCATAAGTCTTGCTTTCACTATCCAGTGTCAAAGTATAAACCCGGGTCAAGTTAGCTTCGGAAGCATTACCCAGTTGCACATTCAACAAGACCGGTTCACCATTTGTGACATCCGTATTATCAGCGTTTTTGATAGATATTGTCGGCTTTTCCACTTGCAATGTTCCGCTGGAAAGAAGATGCTTCTTTTCCGGCTGATAGAACATCGTATGCTCAGGTTTCTCCCATGGACATGCACTCTGCCCTCCCCGGAGAAAGAATACCGGTGAATATTTTAATTTACGTTCTTTCTCCTCAGACTCTACAGCATCATCAAATCCATATAAATCGGTAGAAAAATAAGAAAAGGCGTTATTCTCTTTCAGAGTAAACTGATAGGTAGAGGTGTTAGATGAATCATAAGATGCCGAAAATTCGGGATTCACCTTAAGGCTCATCGTTTTCTCTTTGCTGCTTTTATAAGCAGCGTCCACATCAGCCTCCTTTATCATAGTAATATTCACTTTGAAAGTATATTCAAAAGAAGTGGAACCATGATAAGCGGAAGAATGGTATTTAGATGTAGTCCGTGAAATAGTACTTCCCGAATCGAAAGAGATATTTTTGGGAGTAATTCCCTTTTTTCCTTCAATTGCTTCCACTTTCTCTCTCTCATTATCTTCGATAGCTAAATACCAATTTTCAATCATTCCATTATAGTAACCGATCGAGTCTATATAGGCTACCACTTTCGAACCATTGAACCATTTATATGTTCCCTCCTCTCCAAACTGCGGGTCATCACCCTTCAATGGGGTCACACACAGAGGATATAGTCCCGTATTAGTGAAGCTAACCGTATCAGTTTCTGCTATTAACAATCTGTTCCGCTTTTCACGTAAGTCAGGTATCACTTCACCAAGCAATTGCTTTTGCGAATAAATGAACTCCGTATCAAACTCTATCCCCATTGCATCCTGTTCTTTCCGACCTATTGTCCATCCGTTTTGTTCTATCCCGATGCTATTTCCCTTTTCCAACTGTTCTATGGCAAACAGATTGATACTATTCGATTCGGCAATATTTATATTGCTGCTATACCCGATGTACAGATCTCCATTGGCACCGACATGTGCATCGTCCGATCCGGTAGATATCGTAGAAGTGGCAGTCTTAGTTGTCGTAAGTGTTGCTCCATTAGAAGTATCCGATACAAACTCGCTTTTTATATTCTTTTTAGCCGTCTCGCCAATCTTTGCAATAGTATTCAAAAAGCCGGTACCAAAAGACGAGTTCGATTTCACTCCAACCTCCAAATCAGTACCGAATCCTCCGCCACCGCCACCGGTCAAGGAAATATCGAAAGTTACACTTGTTGCATCGTTCCTCGTATAAGTGGCGAAGCTGCCCGAACCCGGAGGGTCTCTCAACACTGCTGTCACGGCATCGGGACCTTTAGTCACGAAATTGGCTCCCGGTTTCGGCAATGAACCGAGAACATAAGCTTCCAAAGGTTCTTGCTCATCACGCCAGTTGAACACCGTACCATCGGCAGTCTTCAGCGAAAGATTAAAATCCAACTTATAACTATCCTCCGCCTTGGAAGCATTCCGGTTAATATTCGGAAAACCGGCTATAAACGTATATATTCCATCAGGCAATGAATCCAGCGGAATTTCCAATGCATCGCCTTTCACCGTACTTCCATCCGCGTTGGCTTCCACCAAACCTAAGTTATTATGAATGGTGAGAGTCGCCCCTTCCACCAGTACCTCGGTCTCTAGGGACGGATTATGCATATTCGTATAAACCTCATTTGCCATGATACGGAAATTATAAGTTTGTCCTGTACGGAAAACAGGCGCATGGAACGTATATTCCAATTCTTTATATACACTCTCCGAATCTTCTTCAGATTTCTCCACCATCCGGTAAAAATACAATGAATCTTTCTCTGATACAAAACGAATCGAATCACCGAACGCCCCTTCTTTCGCACCTAAGTCTATTACGGCAATCTGTGGCATTTCATAATGTGTGAATTTCTGGATCACATTGCATTTTAATGAGTCTGAGGCAAGCATTCGTTTACCATCTACAGATACAGAGTCTTCCCAATACTGCACGGGGGCATATTGTGTCACCTTTGACAAGTCCAATGCCACTTGCGGATCACCGAAATAATTCTCTGCCAATCCTTCTATACCCTGTACTTTAGGCCGGGCAGTAAATTTCTCGGGAATCAGGTAAGAGAGAAATTCACCGGAAAGGGTATCGGTTTCGATCAGGTAATAATCAGAGTAACGGGTGATGCGTGAAGCCGCCTTATCTCTATGGCCAAAATACACTACAGACTCTCCTCCGATGAAACCGGGAAGCGGATAGCCTTTCTTCTCCGGATATAGATAAATTTCAGTATGCCCTACATTATTAGTACTCTCACCAAAGCCGACATCACGCCCCGATTCGGTTTTACCTCCGGCTATTCGTCCTGCCAATGAAGCACGAGTAACGTCATAGAAACGCAAAGGCATCGTCATATCCGCCTGATAATTCTCAGTCACACCTTTGGCTGGATAATAACCTTCTTTCTCGAACACGTGCCCATCCTTTTTCACGCTGATGGTATGATTACCGATAGGTACGTCTATCGAAAAGTGTCCTTGCGCATCGGTAGCAGCCAACCCTCCTTCATGCATGACACTTTGTCCGTCAATGAAGATATTGACACCTTCCACGGGAAAAAGATCGGTACTTGCCAGATAGGACGAATCACGATACATCACATAGCCTTCAACTTTAAAAGAGGATTTATCGGTGAAGTCAACGTTGTTGATAACCGTGGCATCATTGGCACCAATAAATACCGTCCGTTCCGAGGGAGTGAATACATGCACGCCTTTGACGGGAACAATGGAGTAAGTGGTTCCTTGACCTTCATAAGGGATACCGCACACCTGATAATTTCCCTTTTCATCCGTAATACCACGGAGCCAAAACTGATTTTCGGTAGGTGTCACATCCGAGCGGGTCACATTGTGCAATGTGCCCTGATTCTCATTATACTTGTTTGCATTCTCATACGAAGAGTCGTAAAAATCACTTTCAAGATCCTCGTCCATACGCCAATAAGCACACAATCCCGCTTCTTTTCCTGAAAGTGTACGGCCATAATCACGCATAATTTCCCCTTGAGTCAGTGCTATGTTCCAAAGCCGTACTTCATCGATCCATCCTAAAAAGCCATAACTACGGAGAGCCTTCTCCGCCTGCAAGTTCCCCAATGTGGCAATTCCTTCTTCAATATATCCAAAGTCGTAACTTTCATTTTTCACGGAAGCAACCTGTTCGCCATTGAGATAGAAACGCAGAGAATCTGCCGCCACAACCAAACTGATGTGGTTGTACTGCAAACCCGAGACAGAAACCGATGTTTGCAAGTCGGCAGTAAGAAGTGGAGTAGTCATATCGTCACCTTTGCCAAAACATAACTTTTCACCATCCATCCATAAGGTGTATTCACCCGCCTGGTTGTAAATGACCGAACGTTTGTCGTCAGCCCAGTTCTTGGCAATCGGTGCAATCCAAGCCTGCCACGTCATCTCATTGCCACTTTCGACTGAAGGGTGTCTGGTTTTAAAACAAACCGTTGCGTAGGAAGCGTCTTTCTGTCCGTCCGTCTGTCCGTCTGTCAGGTAATTACTAAACAACAAGCTTCGCCATCCCATCGTTTTACTGATAGCATCTTTGACATACATCATACAACTCACATCTTTTACAGCATCACCTGTACCGAAATTCACTCTTCCGGTGATGGTGGCCAACGGTTGTACAAATCCAATCACATCTTGTTCAAGCGCTGCCGTCACCCGTGTACCTCCACAATCGAAAACAGCTTGCAAAGCGTATTCGTAATACGCCCCGGCATTAGCCCCCCTATCTTCGTACATCATCACATTCTCCATACCTTTTATGCCTGATTCTATGATCTGATAATTGTCGGAACTTCCCGCTTCACGCCTTAAAATGGTAAATGTAGTTCCATCTGCCGGAAGTGCCTTGATTTTCCAACGGGTCGTCACTTTATCGGGATAAATGCCTTGAGAAGTTTGGAACGGTTCCGCAAACTGAATGCTGGTAGTGGCAACTACCGGTTCCGTTTCCCTACTCCGGAAAACGACACTCTTCGGATGGATAACTTCGACTTCGAGGCAATAGGTATACAAATCACAAGTAGGAGCCTCATCCGTATAAGAGGTAGCATCTGCACTCAGCGAAATAACAGTCGATTTATTGGTTTGCAAGTTTTTGCGAATCAGAGAAAGCTTCTCGTTGGAACACAATGTTTTTTGCCACGACAAAAAGAACTTTCCCATACCTTCCCCCTCTTTTACTTTAATAGAATCCACATGTACCATAGGGACATCGCTCTCAGGATTACGAATCGTCCATTCCACTTCGGAATAAGGATCATGCTCGCAATCGGCAGTTCCATTTTTTGTCCCTATATTATGGTATAACCGATAATAGTACGTCTTTCCGATATCGGTGGATGCATACATCTTTTCCGTATCCATGAATGCTCCCGTTGAAAAGCGTTCAGTTCCATTCGCCGTAATGCAGACGGGCGATGTAAAATCCTTGTTATTGGATCGATAGACGGCAATATACGTATCCTTTGTTGCAGGGAATTTATCGGAAGCTGACCATGAGAGTACGATATATCCCGCACAACGATCATAATAGGCTTTCAACGGAGACAGTTCGTAACCTGATACAGATCGCGTATCTGTCAGCGTCTGATACATCTTATATCTATTGCCTTCTCTTTCAAACGTGACTTTTGTGTTCAGTGTGACATTTTCATTGGGCAGCATCTGCAACGAATAGACGTTGCTGGCTGCTCCGGAGAACTGTTTGATGTCGGTCTTTGCATTACTATATTGAACAGAGACCTCGGTTTTGCCCGTTACATAACCATCCGTCCTTCCATTCTTGATGTCAACGTTTAGAAAAGTTCCGTCTTTCCATTCGGGAGATACAGTAATTCCCGTAGAAAAAGGTTTGACGGTAATCGTATAATAAATAGAACCATCCCTGTAACAACGTCCGACACAGTCTCTGTCCCAGCAATAATCCACTCTTACATCATACGTTTTACCTGGTGCATCCGCTGGTAAATACCATCGAAGTGTACTCCAATATTGATAAGAGGTATTTTCAAGATCACCAAATCCCGGATTCTTACGAAAATCACTCGATTTAGTGGCTCCTCCTACCCGTTCCGCATAGCCTGAGATTTCTACATCTTTATATTGGTCTTCAATATAAAGGTCTTTGGTCGAATGCGCACCTCCGTTACAAACATAGAGATAATCTTTATTACTCCCTGCCTCACGAAAATAGATTTTGAAATTACGCATACAGTCATAATAGCCATACACATCCGAATTCATCAACTTCCATTCGATAGAATTGCTGGTAACAGGGTCAACAGTCAATGTTTTTCCCTTGTGATCACTTCCGGCTCCATAGAGGCGGATATGCTTGTTAGCATCAAAAGCGACATTAGCAAGCACAAATTCCGGAAGAAGTAAGCAGCCCATCATGAATAAAATCTTGTAAAGTACTGTCTGTTTTGTCTTCATTCGTTTTGTTCTCATTTGGTCTATTCCTTTTTATTAAATTACTCTTTTATACACAATAGATATTTGGGGTAATAAAAGTACGGGAAATGCAAGAATAAGGCAAAAACAACCGATATACAATTCGATTTACAAATTAAAACAGGATTGATTTACAAATAGATACAAACAGAATCAAAGAGGCAAAAACAAAAAAGGCATAGCTATAAACCATATAATAGTAGCAACACTTACATCAGCTTATATATGGCAACTTCACCAATCACCATATATTAAATGCCCCCCAAAAGTTTTGCAACTAACTTTTGGGGGGCATTTAAGGCTCGACAGCGAAATTCATGGTTTGTAAACAAATTCTTCATTCGGCTCCTTCTGCCAAAGAATACCATGGTCTTTCAGCCAACTTTCATACTTAGGATAAGCAAGAGTAATTTCTTTATTCTCTACCGGGTAAATCCATGCATCCGTATTCTCCCTCAAACGTGGAATATCCAACACCCACGGGAACTCATTATCCATACGGTAATAAACACCATGTTCAAGGTCTGAACGGTCTGAATTTAAACCAAACCATTTCATATCGACTTTGTCCGTTGGTGGCATATCGGTCAAATGAATCTCTTTACCCCGGTTTGAAACATATATAAAAGGATTGAACTCTGAAAACAGATTTCCCGTATCGGTAATTGCCTGTTTGAGTGGAATCCATACTTTCACCGGTACGCCCGGTGCCGTATTCCCGCCTACCACAGTATTTACAAATCCTCCGGAAGCAGAATTAAAAGCGGACTGTCTGATATCGTCATACACAATCACTGTAGCCTGTGTATTAGCCGATTCTAAAATTCCTCCGGACATGGCGGAAACATCTACATTGGAAGTGGCTACCGGCAATTGAATGCCAAAGCCGCTTGTATAAACCGCCCCCTGCGCACGCGGGGTAAATGTCAATTCAATAGCAGAGACTTCATTGGTCAGTTGACCTTCCGCATCGGTCTTTTTCACAATCGTATAAGTATAATCCGTCACAAAATCATTAAAATCATAATCACCTTTTGACGGCCAGTTATCCTCGAACGCCAGTGTTCCAAATACAGAATATTTGTATGCCGTATCTTCTACAGGAGGAACAGGTATTTCATCTTTAGGTTTAATCATCGGATTCGATTCGACTTTTATCAGAATATCGTTATAATCCATATCATTGAACTCATTGGGGTCTTTATGTAAACGATAATCCAATCCTACGATATTACAACCGGCATCTTCACTCCAGCGGGCAATACCATTCGTATAAGCTCCGGGATAAGGCATCGCGCTGTTGCTATTTAAAACAGGAGTAGAAAAGCGGTAATTCCCGAGATTTTTCATTGCATCTCCGGCTCCGTTTTGCCCCGGCTGTGCAGCTACCATCACCCATCCGATGCTGACACCGGCCGGAAAAATATTTGTATAGAGTTGCCTGGCTTCATCCCAATACATCAATTGTATTTTAGCACCGACTACCGGAGCATGGACAGAAGATAATTTAGCCACATTCGTATTGGGAAACAGCATCGTTTTGCGGATACTGGCAGCGTCTTGGGCAGTTACCCCTTTTGCCGAATCATACGTATAATAACATAATGCATTAAAAATATTCCAATTACCATCAGAGAAACCACCATCACCCAGAAACGTAACCCATATTTCCGTACCTTGATAGACGCCTCCATCGTTTACAACCGGTTCCGTTATTTGCAGATCGGTACAATAATCGGCAGAAAAATATTTCTCATCCGATACGGCAACCCGTTCGGGAAACATATTATTGACAACCGTACTTATTTTTGTGATATCTTCCGCACTGAATAGTTCCGGATCGACCGATACACCGTCTTTAAACAATCCGGAAGCCAATGTAGCATGAATGCCCTGCGCATAATAAGTATATAACTGATAAGGATTATCCGTTCCCGGATAACATATTTTACTCTTACGCGTTATCTCTCCATTGTTTTCGCTTCCACCGCGTGTCTCCGTTTCCTTGATGACAAACGGATTCACACCGCCAAAAGCCAGTGACGCGCTATTGGCCGCTTCACATGTCTGCATAGCTCCATAACCCGGATAGGTCGTACTTACATAGATCGTCTTCACTTCGTTAGGAAGTAGCATGTCAGCTGTTATTGACCCCGAAGCATCCGTTATACCCGTAAAAACAGGCTTCACATCCTTCAATCGATCACCATCCGTATAAGGATTTTCAACGTAGACATTAAACGGAACACCGGCAGCCAGCTTTCCACTAAGATTTTCTGCCGTAATTGTCAAACTCTTTTTTGATTTTAAATGAAAATCAAATGTTAAGTCCAGATCATTGCCGGATTCTTTCTCTTCGGACAGATTGCGCTCATTATCCACACAAGAGAAACATATACAGGCAACAAATAGCAACGAAATGATCTCTTTCATAATACCGAAATTATTTGTTTGTTTTGTTGTTATATCATCCTTTCGCTCTCCGCTTTGCAGCAAAGAATTCTTTCATCAGTACGGCACATTCTTCAGACAGAATACCCTTCACGACTTCCGTTTTAGGATGTAATGCCTGTGCCGCATATTTTTGATACCCCCTTTTTTCATCATCGGCTCCAAAAACCAACTTCCCGACCTGTGCCCAAGCAATGGCCCCGGCACACATCACACAAGGTTCTACCGTGACATATAGAGTGCATTCGTTCAGATATTTCCCGCCAAGGACATTGGCAGCTGCAGTGATGGCTTGCATCTCGGCATGTGCCGTCACATCATTCAGTGTCTCAGTCAGGTTATGGGCACGGGCAATCACCCGCCCTTTGCAAACGATTACCGCCCCGACAGGAACTTCTCCCCTCTCTCCGGCTTTCTGCGCTTCAATGAGCGCCTGCTTCATGAAATAGGTATCGTCGAGCATAGGCATCATCGTCTCATATCATGTTCGCCAAAAAGAGTCGGATAGTCCTCCTCCATATTTTTATGTATAAACATGAGGATAGTTTCGCGAAGCCAACGAGATTTGTTCGTTATCTTATATTTATCCAGATAACGGTCTACAATCATTTGCTCGTCATCGCTCATCAAAATGCTCATACGCCGTTCACGTTTCGTGGTTTCGACATGCATTTTCAGACTCTTTTTATCCCTCTTTCCCATTTACTTTGCAAATTTACTTTTACTTCTGTAAAAACAAAGCATAAAAAGAGTATTTTTGCACATCAACTACCAAATTATTAAAAATATATGGCCGAACATAATGCCTTGGGTAAAGCCGGAGAAGATGCCGCAGTAGCTTATCTGGAAAGTCATGGTTACGTCATTCGCCATCGCAACTGGAGAAAAGGACATCTGGAGCTGGATATCATAGCTGCCAAAAATGACGAGTTGATTGTAGTTGAAGTGAAAACCCGGAGCGATGCCGACATCATGCAACCCGAAGAAGCGGTAGACAGACAGAAAATCAAACATACGGTGAGAGCCGCAGATACTTATATCCGATTCTTTCAGATCGATGTCCCGGTACGTTTCGATATCGTCACGGTCGTCGGAAAGCCGGGAAACTTTAAAATAGAACATATAAAAGAGGCATTTTATCCACCGATATTCTGAAGATGTAAATGTAAAAAGCAAGCATATGAATATAGAAACTGCAAGAGAATACTGTTTGAAGAAGAAAGGAGCAACCGAAAGTTTTCCTTTTGATGAAACATCCTTGGTGATGAAAGTGATGGGAAAAATGTTTGCCCTCATCGATCTGGAATATGCCAATTCGATCACTTTAAAATGCGAACCCGAATACGCCCTTGAACTGCGGGAACGTTATGCCGCCATCGATGGAGCATACCATTTCAATAAGAAATATTGGAACAGCATACGATTTGAAGAAGATGCCGATGACCGTTTGATCTGCCAATTAATAGATCATTCCTATGAAGAGGTAATAAAGAAATTCACCAAAAAGTTAAAAGCCGAATATGATGCACTCCCCTGATGGATTTCCTGTTCCGCTTATCCGGATCAGGGAAACAAATTCCACTAACCTTTACCTGAACCACCTTTGCAACGAAACCGTGCAGGCAGAGTTTACCACCGTCATATCCCGGTACCAAACGGCCGGCAGGGGACAACGCGGGAATTCATGGGAATCAGAAGACGGAAAAAACCTACTGTTCAGCTTCGTACTATATCCCGGATTCCTTGAAGCAAAACGCCAGTTCCTTCTTTCACAAATCATTTCCCTAGCTATAAAAGAAACACTGGATGTCTATACAAACGACATCTCCATTAAGTGGCCGAACGATATCTACTGGAAAGACAAAAAGATCTGCGGTATGCTGATAGAACACAATCTCGCGGGAAGTTACATTGAAAGAAGCATTGCAGGCATCGGGATAAATATCAACCAACAACAGTTTTTCAGTCCGGCTCCGAATCCGGTATCTTTGTGGCAGATAACCGGCAAGGAAGAAAATCCGGTAGAGATCGCGAGTGACATCATGCAACGTGTACAGGAATACTATCGTTTACTCCGGCAAGATGCTGTAGAACAGATCGGAGTGCGTTATCAAAAATCACTGTTCAGACGCAACGGATTACATTCGTATAAAGATGCTGAAGGCGAATTCAAAGCCACCATCCTCCGAGTAGAACCGGAAGGACGGCTGATACTAAAAGATGAAAATGGTAAGGAACGAGGATATATGTTTAAAGAAGTCGAATTTAGGTTTACCGATTGATCTCCTTTTCAATCCGTTGAATTTTCTCTAATGTCTTCCGTGCTTCTGTCGAGGGAAACTGGCGAACCACGTTTTGCAAATACTCTTTCGCCTGATTATATCCCGTAGTCAGCACACGGCTTAACCCGTCCCTGTAGCGAGCGTGCTGCATCCGGGTCGGAGCGTTAATCTTTTTATAATCGCGTTCCAACTGTTGTTTTTCCTGCTCTGCCATCAGGTAAAGATAATTTCCGATAAAGATGTTGGCTGCCAGATTGTCAGCATCCAACTCCATTACTTTTTTATAAGTCCTCAACGCTTCCTGCTCTTTGCCACGTGCCACCTCCATTTCGGCACACGATACCAGATAACCGACATCGTTCGGTTTCCGTTGAAGCAACTCTTTATAAAACAGATAAGCCTTATCATAGTTCCGCATTCTCTTATAATGAGATGCCAACTCATCTGCCATCTTTACACAAATATCACTGTTCTTATCCACGTTTGTCCAATAGAACATTTCCGCCTTGTCAACGTTCTGTTGAATGGCCTGTTGAAACAGGCTGACAGCTTTTTCCGTTTGTCCTGCAGACATAGCTACAGCCACCGTCTGCAACACATCTCCAACCGATTGGGCAGTAAGCGCAAACGGAAAAGACAGCAAAATTGTAAAAAGTAATGTTAAGGTTTTCATCTCGTTCGTCCCCATTTAGTTAAGTACCGGCAAAGGTAACAATTTTATTGCCATTTGTATTTGTGGGACTCATTAATTAGCGTTATTGTTCCGTTAATTTTTATGATATATATTTTTTATGTAACTTTGCCCGTAGAATGAAAAGAATAGTTTCCATCGGTACAATAAATAAACGCATCCTCGAGATCGCCATACCCTCCATAATATCTAATATAACTGTCCCTCTACTGGGATTGATCGATGTCACTATTGTGGGGCACTTGGGTTCACCGGCATACATCGGAGCCATTGCAGTAGGCGGGTTGTTATTCAATATCATTTACTGGATTTTCGGTTTTCTTCGTATGGGTACGAGTGGGATGACCTCACAAGCTTATGGCAAGCGCGACTTGGATGAAGTCACGCGGTTATTATTGCGTTCGGTAGGTGTCGGTTTGTTCATTGCCGTCTGTCTCCTCGCGTTGCAATACCCTATTCTAAAAGGAGCTTTTTTCCTTATAAAAGCCACCCCGGAAATCGAATCGCTTGCCACTCTTTACTTCTATATCTGCATTTGGGGCGCACCCGCCATGTTGGGGCTTTACGGCTTTGCCGGCTGGTTCATCGGAATGCAAAACTCCCGCTTCCCCATGTACATAGCCATCACGCAAAACATTGTGAATATTGTCGCCAGCCTCAGCTTTGTCTACCTATTGAAAATGAAGGTGGAGGGAGTGGCATTCGGAACACTTATCGCCCAATATGCGGGATTTCTGATGGCAGTATTGTTGTGGCTCCGTTACTATAAATCACTCCGTAAGCGGGTTGTTTTCAAAGGGATTTGGAAAAAACAGGCCATGTACCGTTTCTTCTCCGTGAACCGGGATATTTTCCTGCGTACCCTCTGCCTTGTCATCGTAACCATGTATTTCACTTCGGCAGGTGCCTCACAAGGTGAAGTAGTATTGGCCGTGAACACCCTACTCATGCAGTTATTCACTCTCTTTTCATACATAATGGATGGCTTTGCTTATGCCGGTGAAGCTTTAGCTGGAAAATATATCGGAGCAAGAAACCGATTGGCTCTTCATCAGACCATACGCCAGCTATTCGCATGGGGTATCGGACTTTCGGTCGCATTTACCCTGCTTTACGCCATAGGGGGTAAATCTTTTCTCGGATTATTAACCAATGAAACAACCGTTATCCAAGAAGCTGGTCATTATTTTTATTGGGTACTTGCCATTCCTTTAGCGGGATTTTCCGCTTTCCTTTGGGACGGCATATTCATAGGGGCAACTGCTACCCGGCAAATGTTGGTTTCCATACTGGTTGCGTCTGTCTTCTTTTTCCTGGTATATTACGCTTTTCATGAATGGATGGGCAATCATGCCTTGTGGTTGGCTTTCCTTGTTTATCTTTCACTTAGGGGAATCATGGAAACCTTACTTGCAAAAAAGATCCCGATGATAGGAGCTTGAGAAATTAATATTAATTCTTAAAACCATTTGCTTTCCATATGAAAACAACACTATCTTTGTGAGGTGCTGAATGCCCGCTTGTTTCCCATTGCGTACATTACCCAACACGCAAGGTATAGATACTTGACGCGTTGATAATTAACATTTATCGTGATAACTATTAATATCTATCACGTTAATCATTAATACTTATCATGATGGCTATTAATGATCAATGAACGGGAAATACGAAGTATTTTCAGTAACCAGCAACATTAAGATTAAGAAAGGAGTAAAGTATGGCAAGAGCAAGAAAACAAGGACTGGATTATTTCCCTGTAGATACCAATCTTATGCAAAACCGCAGTGTGCGACGCATCATGAAGCAAGAGGGAGATGGTGCATTTACCGTCTTGCTCAGCACATTGTCATACATTTATAAGGAAGAAGGATATTATATACATGCCGACTCGCTTTTCTATATAGACTTATCAACAGACTTTTACGAAAAGAATGCAGAAGATGTGGCACGCATCATCCGTTTGGCTGTAAAATATGAACTATTCAATGCCTCTCTCTTTGAAGAATATTCCATTCTGACTTCGGCAGACATCCAAAGACAATACCTCACCAGTACCAAGCGACGCAAAACCTCCCGGATAGAAAATGATTACTGCCTGCTATCGGACGAAGAACTAATTCATTTACAAGCAAAAAGAGGTTACGCAATCAGCAAGAGAATAACCGGAAAGACGGATAAAGAAAACGAAGTTAAGGTTCAAAATGTAACAATTATCCCCCAAAATGTTACATCCGGTACACATAGCATAGCACAGAATAGCATAGCAAAGCATAGCGTAGCAAAGAACAGTAAAGAATTCCCCCTTTCAGTTCCCCCCAAGGGGAAGGTGGAAAGGAAGGAGGAAAGAATTTATAGAAAACGACTCATCGATATTCGTTATCATACCTATGAGAGCTTCTACCAACCGCCCCAGAAAGTTACCGGTATGCCCTACAATAGCAGTGGATAGATTAAAAACAGGGCGATACTTTAGAAAACTAGTGCAATCACAAAAGCTCTTCACAAAAATTACCCGCCAAAAGCCCGGCAAGCAAGGAGTAAAATCGTATATTTGCACCAACTAAAAACAAGAACAATATGGCAAAATACAAAAGAATCCTGTTAAAGCTCAGTGGTGAGAGCCTGATGGGAGAAAAGAAAAGCGGTATCGACGAAAAGAGGCTGGCTGAATATGCAGCCCAGATCAAAGAGATTCATGAACAAGGAGTGGAAATAGGAATTGTGATCGGTGGTGGCAATTTCTTCCGCGGACTAACCGGAGCCGGTAAAGGATTCGACCGGGTAAAAGGTGACCAGATGGGAATGTTGGCAACTGTCATGAACAGCCTTGCCCTCAGTTCGGCTCTCGTTGCAGCCGGTGAGAAAGCCCGTGTACTGACGGCTATCCGCATGGAACCTATCGGTGAATTCTACAGTAAGTGGAAAGCCATCGAATATATGGAAGCAGGCGAAATCGTGATTATGTCTGCCGGAACCGGTAATCCCTTCTTTACAACCGATACGGGTTCTTCCCTGCGCGGAATCGAAATCGAAGCAGATGTTATGTTGAAAGGCACCCGCGTTGACGGTATCTATACGGCCGATCCGGAAAAAGACCCCACGGCTACGAAGTTCAGTGATATCACATACGATGAAGTGCTGAAACGCGGTTTGAAAGTAATGGACTTGACCGCCACTTGCATGTGCAAGGAAAACAACCTACCGATCATCGTATTCGACATGGATACGGTAGGCAACCTTAAGAAGGTGATAATGGGCGAAGAGATAGGTACTTTGGTACACAATTAAAAAATAGTCTGGAAAACTCAGATTCGACTATCGGACGTTCACTCATCCGCCTTTTCAATGACACCGAAAGGGGTTGATTTCTTATATTCCACAGCACCCTCGGCAGCCATGCCGGGGATGTCTTCGTACCCTCCCCTATCATAAAGTACGGGAGCTTTCCGCTGGAAACGCTCCAAATAAGAGTGATTGATGAGATATTCCATTTCAAGCAATGTCTGCTTGCGTATGGCAGGTTTCAACTGGCATTCCCAAATGGTCATTACTTTCCAGCCCATTCGTTTCAAAGCTTGTCTGTCCCGTTCGTCACGTTGTTTGTTCCGCATGATTTTCTTCTGCCAGAAATCACGATTGGAGTGAGGAAGATGACTATCCACTTCGTGCCCATGCCAAAAACAACCATGTACAAATATCACAAGACCATATTTGCGCAATACAACATCGGGGGTTCCGGGCAGACCTTTCACATTCTTTCGATAACGATAACCACGGGAATACAAATACCGCCTGACAATCAGTTCCGGCTTCGTATCCTTGCTCTTGATTTTTGCCATAACGGCCGAACGCTTATTTTTATCCCAAATATCCATGGTTTACCATTTAGATGCACAAAAATAGCAAAATTACGATATTTAAACACCGACAGCCCTCTTATTATTTCCAAAAAGATAAGCATGTTATTGCAGAAAATCAAAAAATGCGTTACTTTTGTTTTTAATTCAAGTAAGCTATAGAAGAAACTATAAAAGCAAAAGAATATGATAGACGTAAAGACTTGTATCAACGATTCACAAGAGAAGATGGATATGGCCATCCTATATTTGGAAGAGGCTTTGGCACATATCCGCGCCGGTAAGGCAAGTACGAGACTGCTGGACGGAATCCGCGTAGATTCTTATGGAAGCATGGTACCTATTAGCAATGTAGCTGCTGTCACTACACCGGACGCACGCAGCATCACGATCAAGCCGTGGGACAAGAGTATGTTCCGTGTCATCGAAAAAGCAATTATCGACTCCGACCTGGGCATCATGCCCGAAAACAACGGTGAGATTATCCGTATCGGTATTCCTCCGTTGACCGAGGAACGCCGTAAACAGTTGGCAAAACAATGTAAAGCAGAAGGCGAAACAGCCAAAGTCAGTGTACGTAACGCCCGCCGTGACGGAATCGATGCACTGAAAAAAGCAGTGAAAGACGGACTTGCCGAGGATGAGCAGAAAAATGCAGAAGCGAAACTGCAAAAGATTCATGATAAGTATATCGGACAAATCGACACACTGTTGGCTGAAAAAGATAAAGAAATCATGACCGTTTAATAAATTAAGGATTGAAAGTTGAAAGAAGAGGATGAATACACAGATGTTTTTCAACTTCCAACTTTCAATCCTCCAATTTTCAAGTTTCAACTAAATGAAGGGATTAGTAATAAAGAATACCGGGAGTTGGTATCAGGTAAGAACTGATGACGGGCAACTTATCGAATGTAAGATAAAGGGGAACTTCCGGCTCAAAGGTATCCGGAGTACAAATCCTGTTGCGGTGGGCGACCGTGTCCAGATCATATTGAATCAGGAAGGTACGGCATTCATCAACGAGATTGAAGATAGAAAGAACTACATCATCCGCCGTTCGTCCAACCTCTCCAAGCAATCCCATATTCTTGCCGCCAACCTCGACCAGTGCATGTTGGTAGTGACCATCAACTATCCCGAAACGTCCACTATCTTTATCGACCGTTTTCTGGCATCTGCCGAAGCATATCGCGTGCCGGTAAAACTCATTTTCAACAAAGTAGATGCCTATGATTCCGATGAACTTCATTATCTGGACAGTCTCATCAATCTTTATACCAGTATAGGGTATCCCTGTTTAAAGATCTCCGCGAAGAAAGGGGAAGGTATCGACTTAGTCAAAAAAGAATTGGAAGGGAAAATAACGCTTTTTTCCGGGCACTCCGGTGTTGGAAAATCCACACTCATCAACGCTATTCTTCCGGAACAGGAAGTAAAAACCGCTGAAATATCGACTTACCATAACAAGGGAATGCACACCACCACCTTCTCCGAAATGTTTCCTGTAGAGGGAGGCGGATACATTATCGATACACCGGGAATCAAAGGTTTCGGGACTTTCGATATGGAAGAAGAAGAAGTGGGACATTACTTCCCGGAAATATTTAAGATCTCCGCTGATTGTAAATACAACAACTGTACCCATCGTCACGAACCGGGATGTGCCGTGCGCGATGCCGTGGAAAAACACTTTATCAGCGAATCACGCTACACATCTTACCTGAATATGCTGGAAGATAAAGAAGAAGGAAAATATCGCACAGCCTATTAACTCTTTTTTAGAAACGATGCATTAAACCTTCCCGTATATTTGTTGTCCAAAGGTCAGCGTTATACACTATACTTAACAGGTACACATCCGTTTGTACCTACTAATATATATAAGATACATGGATAAGAGAATCAAATGGGGTATTATTATTCTCGTAGGTGCCGGATTGATCGGAGGAGGCATCTACTCACAAATGCCTAAACAAAATGAGGATTTGGCTGCTGCCGATAAAGTAAGCCAAAGCCAAAAAAAGGGAAAAAAAATATTGAACGTGAATGCACGTATCATCCGTCCGCAATTACTGACGGATGCGATCCAAATCAACGGTAGCTTGTTACCGGATGAGGAGGTAGACCTTTCATTCGAAACTTCCGGCAAAATCATCGAAATAAATTTTGAAGAAGGAACCACCGTCAAGAAGGGACAATTGCTGGCTAAAGTGAACGACCGCCAACTGCAAGCCCAACTGCAGCGCCTCGTTTCCCAGTTGAAGCTGGCAGAAGACCGGGTATTCCGTCAGGATGCCTTACTAAAACGGGATGCGGTCAGCAAGGAGGCACTGGAACAGGTCAGAACGGAACTCGCCACACTCAATGCCGACATAGAAATCGTAAAAGCCAACATAGCACTGACCGAACTCCGCGCACCTTTTGACGGAGTGATCGGCTTGCGTCAGGTCAGCGTGGGAGCATATGCATCTCCCAGTACCATCGTAGCAAAACTGACAAAGATATCTCCTTTGAAGGTGGAATTCTCCGTCCCCGAACGCTATGCGGGACAGGTGAAGAAAGGGGCAAACCTGACTTTCAAGCTGGAGGGAAAACTGGATGAATTCGATGCCAAAGTCTATGCCACTGAATCAAGGCTCAGCGATATGCACACCTTGACCATACGTGCCCTCTTCCCGAACGCCAACGGTGCGATTCTTCCGGGAAGATATGCTTCTATCCACCTCAAGAAAGATGAAATACAGGATGCCATCGCCATACCTTCGGAAGCCATCGTACCGGAAATGGGCAAAGACAAGGTATATCTTTATAAAAGCGGCAAGGCGGAACCGGTGGACATAGCCACGGGAATCCGTACCGAATCGGAAGTGCAGGTAGTAAGAGGATTGGAGGTAGGTGACACTATTATCACTTCGGGAACACTGCAATTACGCACGGGATTACCGGTAACACTCGATAATATAGACTAAAGCGGCTGCCCTATGAACATATCTGAACTAAGCATACGCCGACCGGTACTCTCAACGGTACTTACCATTATCATCCTGCTCTTCGGATTTATCGGATACAGTTACCTGGGTGTTCGCGAATATCCCTCGGTGGACAACCCGATCATTTCCGTGTCCTGTTCTTATCCCGGAGCAAATGCCGATGTGATCGAGAACCAGATCACCGAACCGTTGGAGCAGAACATCAACGGTATACCGGGCATCCGTTCCTTATCCAGTACCAGCCAGCAAGGGCAAAGCCGGATCACCGTGGAGTTTGAACTTTCGGTGGATCTGGAAACGGCTGCCAACGATGTCCGCGACAAAGTCTCGCGGGCGCAACGTTACCTGCCCCGCGACTGTGACCCACCCACCGTATCGAAAGCAGATGCCGATGCGATGCCTATCCTGATGGTGGGATTGCAAAGCGACAAACGCTCGTTGCTCGAATTGAGCGAAATAGCCGATCTTACCGTAAAGGAGCAGTTACAGACGATTTCCGATGTAAGTAGCGTTTCCATCTGGGGTGAAAAACGTTACTCCATGCGCCTTTGGCTCGATCCGATCAAGATGGCGGGCTACGGCATTACCCCTGTCGATGTAAAAAATGCGGTAGACAAGGAAAACGTGGAACTCCCGTCAGGTAGTATCGAGGGGAATACGGTCGAACTGACCATCCGGACATTGGGTTTGATGCACACAGCGGAAGAGTTCAACAACCTGATCATCAAAGAAGAGAACAACCAGATAGTACGTTTCAGCGACATCGGACGGGCGGAACTAGGGCCAGCGGACATCAAAAGCTACATGAAAATGAACGGAGTACCGATGGTGGGCGTTGTAGTAACCCCACAGCCGGGAGCCAACCATATCAAGATTGCCGATGCCGTGTACGAGCGTATGGAACGTATGCAGAAAGACCTTCCCGAAGACGTACACTATAATTACGGATTTGATAATACAAAATTTATCCGGGCGTCTATCGACGAAGTACGGCAGACGGTTTACGAAGCATTCCTGTTGGTAATCATTATCATCTTCCTGTTCCTTCGTGACTGGCGTGTGACACTGGTGCCTTGCATCGTAATCCCCGTTTCACTGATCGGTGCATTCTTTGTGATGTATGTGGCAGGATTCTCCATCAATGTGCTTTCCATGCTGGCGGTCGTATTGTCGGTGGGGCTAGTGGTGGACGATGCCATTGTGATGACGGAGAATATCTATGTCCGCATCGAACAGGGAATGTCTCCGAAAGAGGCAGGTATAGACGGAGCGAAAGAGATCTTCTTCGCTGTTATTTCGACCACCATCACGTTGGTAGCGGTATTCTTCCCTATTGTGTTTATGGATGGTATGACCGGACGTTTGTTCCGGGAATTCAGTATGGTAATCTCGGGATCGGTGATCATCTCTTCTTTTGCCGCATTGACATTCACACCGATGCTTGCCACCAAACTGTTGGTGAAGCGCGAAAAGCAAAACTGGTTTTACCGGAAGACGGAACCGTTCTTTGAAGGTCTTAACCGGATTTACAGCCGTTCACTGGCGGCTTTTCTGCGGAAACGGTGGATTGCACTACCCTTCATTGCCCTGACCATTGGGATTATCGTTTTCCTCTGGGGATATATCCCGGCAGAAATGGCACCGCTGGAAGACCGTTCCCAAATCAGCATTAACACCCGCGGTGCGGAAGGTGCGACTTATGAATTCATCCGGGATTATACGGAAGATATCACCGCGCTCGTCGACTCCATTATTCCGGATGCAGAATCGGTAACGGCACGTGTGTCGAGCGGTAGCGGAAACGTGCGTGTCACGCTGAAGGATATGGCAGACCGTAATTACACCCAGATGGATGTTGCCGAACAGCTATCAAAAGCAGTACAGGGAAAGACAATGGCACGCTCGTTCGTCCAGCAGTCTTCATCGTTCGGTGGACGACGGGGAGGTATGCCCGTGCAATATGTATTGCAAGCTACGAACCTGGAGAAACTACAGGAAGTACTTCCCAAATTCATGTCGAAGGTGTACGAAAATCCCGTGTTCCAGATGGCGGATGTCGACCTGAAATTCAGTAAGCCCGAATCAAGGATCAACATCAACCGGGACAAGGCGAGCATCATGGGAGTCAGCACCCGGAACATCGCCCAGACCTTGCAATACGGATTGAGCGGTCAGCGCATGGGGTATTTCTATATGAACGGAAAACAATATGAGATTCTCGGAGAAATCAACCGCCAGCAACGCAATAAACCGGCAGACCTGAAAGCTATTTATATACGTAGCGACAAGGGCGACATGGTACAGCTTGACAACCTGATCGAACTGACGGACGGCATCGCCCCTCCGAAACTCTACCGGTACAACCGTTTTGTTTCGGCAACCATCTCGGCAGGACTGGCAGATGGGAAGACCATCGGACAGGGGCTGGACGAAATGGACAAAATAGCCAAGGAAACGCTGGACGATACTTTCCGCACGGCATTGACAGGCGACTCCAAAGAGTACCGTGAAAGTTCCTCTAGCCTGATGTTTGCTTTCATACTCGCCATTTTGCTGATCTACCTCATTCTGGCAGCTCAGTTCGAGAGTTTCAAAGATCCGCTGATCATCATGCTGACCGTACCGCTTGCCATTGCAGGTGCTTTGATATTCATGCACTTCGGCAACATTACGATGAACATATTCAGCCAGATCGGTATTATCATGCTGATCGGACTGGTAGCGAAGAACGGAATTCTGATCGTTGAATTTGCCAACCAGAAGCAAGCGGCAGGCGAAGACAAGCTGAGCGCCATCAAAGATGCATCCTTACAACGCCTGCGCCCCATCCTGATGACAAGTGCTTCGACCATTCTGGGATTGATCCCGCTGGCATTCGCCACGGGCGAAGGAAGCAACCAGCGTATCGCCATGGGTACGGCAGTCGTAGGAGGTATGTTGATCTCGACTTTGCTGACGATGTATATCGTTCCGGCTATTTACAGTTATATTTCGACTAACAGAAAAAAAGAAAAGGATGATGAACCGAAGAAATAGAATCCACTCCATAATAATGACCTTTATCGCACTCTTCTCCCCTCTCTGCATGAATGGGACAGGAGGAGAAATCCGTGCCCAAGAGACATACAATCTGAAATCTTGTCTGGATAAGGGACTGCAAAATAATTATTCGTTGCGCATCACGCACAATGAAGAACAGGTGAGCAAGAACAATGCAACGCTGGGCAATGCCGGCTATCTCCCTACCCTAGACTTTACGGCCGGATATAAAGGTACGGTAGATAACACACAGACCAAAGTCCGTGAAAGTGGCGAGACGTTGAAAGAGAACGGAGTATTCGACCAAACCGTCAACGTAGGTCTTAACCTGAACTGGACGATCTTCGATGGATTTAATATCCAAGCCAATTATCAAAAGCTGAAAGAGCTGGAACGTCAAGGGGAAACGAATACCCGTATCGCTATTGAAGACTTTGTAGCCAGCCTGACTGCGGAGTATTACAACTATGTACAACAGAAAATACGCCTTGCCAATCTGCATTATGCTGTAAAGCTATCCAAAGAACGCCTGCGCATCGTGGAAGAACGTTATCACATCGGAAGTTTTTCACGCCTCGACTACCAACAGGCAAAGGTGGATTTCAATGCCGACAGTGCCAAATACATGAAGCAACAGGAATTGCTTCATACCTCACGCATCAACCTGAATGAATTAATGGCAAATGCCGATGTCGACCAGCCTGTCTTCATCGAAGATTCCATCATCAATGTGAATGCCAATCTGAACTTTGATGAATTATGGAACGCCACGCTTGCCACCAACGCTTCCCTGTTAAAGGCGGATCAAAATACGATCCTTGCACAGTTGGACTATAAAAAGATGAACTCCCGGAACTACCCGTACCTGAAACTGAATACAGGTTATGGATATACCTTGAACAAGTACGATATAGCTGCCAACAGCCAACGGGGGACGCTCGGTTTCAACGGAGGCTTGACAATCGGCTTCAACATTTTCGATGGCAACCGCCGCCGGGAGAAACGGAATGCCAGCCTTGCCGTAAAAACCGCACGCTTACAACGTGACGAATTGGAACAGTCACTGAGAGCAGACATCAGTAATCTTTGGCAAGCCTACCGCAATAACCTGAAGATGCTGAACTTGGAACGCCAGAACCTCGTTGCCGCCAAAGAGAACCATGAGATTGCCATGGAACGCTACATGCTTGGCGACTTGGCGGGTATCGAAATGCGTGAAGCGCAAAAAAGCCTTCTGGATGCCGAAGAACGAATACTTTCGGCTGAATATGACACAAAGCTGTGTGAGATCTCGTTGTTACAGATCAGTGGGAAGGTGCTGAAGTATTTGGAATAGAAAAAGCCGGAGTTTCTACATTCCGGCTATAAATTCTTCTACTCGGTAAAATACTCCTTTACATGCAAGCCCAACCAAACTTCCGCACAAGTTCAGCTAATAAACTACGGTCTTTCATTGGTAAATTGACTATAACATTTTCACGAATATCCCCAGAAAAAGTATACCCACTGGCAGGTAATTTATCCTCAGTTAATTCTTTTTCATTGGATAATCTTTTCAGTAATTTATGATTGCTGACGGTAACATCAAAATACTCTTCAGTATTTTCTGGTTGGATAAACAGTGTCCTCAAATCAATATTTCCTAAATAAAATTGCTCCAATCTTCTGGTAGAGACACGGATTGCTATATAATGAGAAACAGGCTCATCCTCATACATCAAACATAAATATAATGTATCAAAATTATCCCTTGCCGTAAACAGTTGCGGCTGATCGCAATAATCTAATATTTTATCTATTTTCAAAACATCTTCCATCACTCAATTACTTTAGATTGTGATACATCAAACTTTGTAGTTCTCCACCAAGAATAATGAGCATTCCCAAAAGTCTTTTTGATCATGCCATCTTTAGATTCCAGCGTAACTAAAGCGATCTTTGCATTTTTAAACTTAGGAAGCTTTAATCGTTTTTCAGCCTCTTCTTTCCGGGAAAATAAGGATATTGCTCTTATTACACATTCATCAATACCTTCACCTTGGAATATTTTATCCGGCTGCAATATTCTCTGCGAAAAGAAATCTTCTGATTTGGCAGGATTACCATTTGCTATTCTATAATAAGCCCCATTACAAACCATTGCATCCTCAGGAGGACATAGATCAGGCAATATTTCAAACCATTCAGTTTCCATTTTTCTTTTCTATTTTCTATTGCACAAAGATAATCTATAATCTATAACTTTTTACCGCGATATATCATAAATATTTCTAAGTTCATTTTTTATCCTTACATCCTATTATTAAAGCCAACCTAAATTCGACTTGACGTTAGATAGGAGTTAACATCATACTATTCCTTCTTTTTCTTCTGCTTCCGCCTTTTCCTTATAAAATGCGAGACGGGCTTCACACAATTGTCCTACCACATCATGTAAAGTCTTGGTACGTGTAAGCATGAAATCAAACTCCGTTTCATCCACTTGGAAGCGGAAATTATAGCGGGATTCGATATAGGCACGGCACAATTTATTAAACAAACGTATCTCTTCGTTAGTGTTCTGCGGAAAGACAGAGGCTAGCTCCTGAGAATAGTTTTTGGAACGAACATACAGGGATTTTAAGTTGTGAGTTTGTGGACGATAATTATCGTAAACCAAAAATATGGATTTGTAGAAACGTTCACAGGCTTGGTGTAATTGGAAAGAGCCTAATTTGTACTGTTCTTTGGACAAGCAATAAATACCTGTATCAAGAAAGCCTTCGCCTAAAATATAACATCCCTCATATTCTTCCTTTGCTATCTGATATCTTTCCCGATAATTCAATTCTTCAGGCTTTGGGAAAACAACTTTTTCATCATCATAAAGCAATATACCCTCTTTTATGATATCCGAAAAGAAATATTGTTGCTTCCTGATCATCCTCGCCAACTGCCCCCAGCTTTCCACGAGTATTTCAGGGGGAGTAGGATGTTTCTTATTTGACAAACGTTCAAAATACAAAGGAATAACAGTGGATGATGCAAAACGCTCCAATGCTTCCGGCTTGCCTGTCTCTGAGACAACCAGAATATCAATATCACTCTGAAAACTGGAAGGCACTCCAAAATCATCCCTATTCTTATACAATGAATAGCTGCCGCGGGCATAACTTCCAAACAGAATGATCATCCTGACATTGGAAATATGTTCCAAGATAAGCTCTTGCAGAATAGCAAGTTCTTCCTGCGTGCGTTTAGGCAAATGTTTGATTGACTTCTTCATCTTTGCAAAGCGATATTTAATGATTGACTTCTCAAAGGTAAGCGTTTTTTCAATATCTTTAATCATTCTGCACCTTAAAACGCAAAATGGCTATTTACAAGTCCGATCTTCAATGAAAGATGTAAGTAATTCTCCTAATTGTTATTTTTGAGAGCAAGATAGTATCATGGAAACGAATAAAAATTAAATAACTGATAATCAATTCACTACACATGTAATTTCACCTCGGTGAGGAACGACCTCTTCATCGGTGAGAAAGACCTCCTTCATCGGTGAGGAACGACCCCTTCATCGGTGATCTCCAAGGTGTTCACCGCAAACAAGAAAACCAGTTGCTTTCAACACTATCAGATGTAAAATATTCTCTTTCAACTTTTCCCTTAAAAATTGCCCTTATAGTAAATCATCCAACGACATATTTAGCCTTCTTACCCATACAACGGTAAACCAACCAAACCAGCAGCCATGACACTCCGAATGCAACTACCGCTGCCAAGGGAATCTGCAATCCCAAAGGAACATGGATAGCACGCATCAGTACAACGGAAGGCCCGGTAAAGAAATAATGTACCATATAGATACCGAATCCGCAGATTGTGAGGTTGGCAAGTGCTTTACGGAGTGATACCGACTGAATGTTCACTTTCTTAGCCAGCATAAACACGGGAATAGTCATCATCACTACGTTCAACGAACAATAGGTGAAGAAGAGTTCAAGCATCTCATCTGTGAATTCAGGCAATGCAGTGATATAACGAAATCCTAAGAAGGTGATGACATAACCGATAGCGAACATCGGAATGCCCACGGCAAACGTCTTCTTCATCGACCAATCGACATTACGCAAATAATGACCCAATAGAAGATAGCCATTGAAACCGGCAAAGTAATATAACATGCCGAATGCATTCCAAGAACAAGTACCCCACAAATACGGAGCTACGAACTGTGTATAATAAGGAATAAGCGTGGTAACGGCAAATGCAAGGAGGCACCAAAGTTTAGCTTTCTCGGAAGCCTTCTCTACCCATGCCGAAAAAATGGGCAGATAAAGGTAAAGTCCTATCAGAAGATAGATATACCACATATGTACATCCACAATGGAAAAGTTAAAAGGAATCTGTGCGATATATCCCAAAGAGACAGACAAGGATTGACGCATCACTTCCTCACCCGCATAGGGAAAGAAATCGAGAATAACTTCAGGCTTGATCCCTAACACACCGGTGAGCCAGGGAAAAAGATTATAAATGACCGACCAGATCAGGAACGGCCAAAAGACACGGGGAATACGTTTCTTATAGAAAACGGAAGTTTCGCCATGTACCGGAAGAAGCAATGCTCCTGTAATCATCACAAATAGCGGCACACAAGGCCGCAAGGCTGCACCGTAGATGGCACCCCAAAGTTTGATTTCTTCTATATTCGAAGCTGTACCGGGATAAAAATTGAATGGATCCGTGCAATGGCAGCATACAACGGTAAACATGGCTATCAGTCGCACGACATCCAGCCAAACGATGTGTTGTTGCTTGGTCAATGTTGTAGTCTGTTGTGGTTTCATGGAGTAGATATATTTATAATGAAAAAGAAAGACATACGGTCTTTACAGAGTTAGCGGACGAGTGCAGATTTGATAGAATAAAATAAATCCGCAATCGCCCGCTTCACCGGTATTATCTGTGTGCCATTCTAGAAACGGCTGTAATCACATCTATTATTTCACTGCGCAACGGGGCTTAATCTGTTTGAAGAAGTCGTTGCCCTTGTTATCCACCAGGATAAATGCAGGGAAGTTTTCAACTTCGATCTTCCAGATAGCTTCCATACCCAATTCAGGATATTCCACGCACTCGATGCTCTTGATATTGTTTTGTGCAAGGATAGCAGCCGGGCCACCGATTGAACCAAGGTAGAAACCGCCATGATTCTTACAAGCATCCGTCACCTGCTGGCTGCGGTTACCCTTGGCAAGCATAATCATGCTTCCACCGTGGCTTTGGAAAAGGTCTACATACGGGTCCATACGTCCGGCAGTGGTCGGCCCCATTGAACCGCAAGCCATACCTTCGGGAGTCTTAGCCGGACCGGCATAGTAGATAGGATGATCCTTGATATACTGAGGCAGGTCTTCACCACGATCCAGACGTTCTTTCAGCTTGGCATGGGCGATGTCACGACCTACGATAATCGTTCCGTTCAATGACAGGCGTGTAGCTACCGGATATTTATCCAACACTTTCAGGATGTCCGCCATCGGTTGGTTCAGGTCGATCTTCACAGCATCCCCTTCACCGGCATTACGGAGTTCCTCAGGGATCAGGCTGCCTGGATTATCATCGAGCTTTTCGATCCAGATACCATCCTTATTGATCTTACACTTGATGTTGCGGTCGGCAGAACAAGATACGCCCAGACCTACCGGACAAGATGCACCGTGACGCGGCAAGCGGATAATACGTACATCATGAGCCAGATATTTGCCACCGAACTGCGCACCGAGACCAATACGGTGAGCTTCTTCCAACACCTGTTTTTCCAGTTCGACATCGCGGAAGGCACGGCCGTATTCATTTCCGGTAGTAGGCAGTTCATCATAATAATGAGTAGAAGCCAACTTCACGGTCAGCAGATTTTTCTCTGCCGAAGTACCTCCGATAACGAATGCAATGTGATAAGGAGGACAAGCTGCCGTACCCAGTGTTTTCATCTTCTCAACCAAGAAGGGAACAAGTGTTCCGGGGTTCAGGATGGCTTTTGTCTCCTGATAAAGATAAGTCTTATTGGCAGAACCGCCTCCTTTGGTAACGCAAAGGAACTTATACTCCATGCCTTCGGTAGCTTCGATATCGATCTGGGCCGGAAGGTTGCATTTCGTGTTCACTTCATCGTACATGTTCAGCGGAGCATTCTGTGAATAACGCAGATTCTCTTCGGTATATGTTTTGTAGACACCCAGTGAAAGAGCCTCTTCATCGCAGTAGCCCGTCCATACCTGTTGTCCTTTTTCACCGTGGATGATAGCCGTACCGGTATCCTGGCAGAAAGGAAGTACACCTTTGGCGGCTACTTCAGCGTTGCGAAGGAAGGTAAGTGCCACATACTTATCGTTGTCGCTTGCTTCAGGATCGTTCAGAATCTTCGCCACCTGTTCGTTGTGCGAACGACGAAGCATGAACGACACATCGCGGAAGGCAGCGTTAGCCATAGCCGTCAAGCCTTCTTTTGCAACTTTAAGAACCGGGGTTCCTTCAAACTCGCTTACGGATACATAGTCTTTCGTAAGCTGATAATACTCAGTCTTATCTTCTCCATGCTCGAACATGGGTTGATACTTAAACGGAGGTGTTGCCATATTTTTACTTTTTATTACGTAATGTTGTTAGTTAGTGAGGCAAAAGTACAAAAAAAGAGGAAGTAAACGATAGTCTGCCAATAAAAAAGTTACCATCAGGCAGATAAAAGTCCTTTCCAAAAAAGTACTATTCCTACAACAAAATTATCCCGTCAAATCATATGCTCTTCATTATAGTATGACTGTTTATGCCAATTGCCCGATACGATTGATCAGTTCATCTCCAAGTGCCGTTTTGTCATCGATGTGCTTCAGTACGGCAGTGACAAACGGATTGCTTTCGAAGTCGCCACGTACCTGTTCGAAGTCAAGCTTCATCTCGTCACGCGAACCATCGGCTCCAAAGCCGGTCATGGCGGATAGGGAGAACTCTTTCCGTGCATCATCGTACACCATACGGTCAAGACCGACAACAGACACTTTCCAATCTTGCACGATGGCAATAATTTCTTTTGCAGTGATCGTCTCCGGATTCAATCCGTAGAATTCCTGAATCTTATTGTAAGCCCATGTCCATTCGTAGGTGTAATAATTAGTGTGCATCTCGGCAAAACGAGCATTGATGTGCTTCAATCGGTTGATTTCACCGCTTTCAATGCCATTCATGAGTTTCTCAATCTCGCTTTTCGGAGCAATCAGACCGGAGATGTCCACCCATTCACCGATACCGATTTCCGTATCGGGCTTCAGACGCTGGCGGATCTCTTCATTACTTTGGAAGTTGGTGCCCTCAAGCCGCTTGATAATAGAGTTGCCCAGGAATTTATGGATTGCAATTTCATAATAACGGATGCCGCTATTGAGTGAAGAGTTCTTGATCTTGGCACTCTGATAAGAGTAGGTTTCGGAAGTCTCACCGGACACCCGTTTCAACTCTTTCAGTATCTTCCTGCCCGCAAACATCTTCTGGATAGTATAAGGGCTCAACAGGTTGTAGTTGATATAATCCAATTGGTTCGGATCTTTCCGCTGATCACGTTTCGGCCATTTTTGAGCATCACGAATGGTACCCACGCTGCGCAGATTAACACCCGGAACCAAAAAAGTGGTATTCTGTTGCTCGATCAAATAAGAGAACGGCAAGTTCGAGGTATCTGCATGGTTCACATGACGTCCCATCACCAACGAAAAGGCACCGACACGGGCAGGCCAAAGGATGTAGGAATCGGAAGTGGTCTTCGCTCCCCGTTCCATCGTTCCCTGATGGATAGGCCCTAACTTATACATGTGGTTACTCTGGTTCGAACCGGAACCGGCATTCATAAACGAGAACATACCGGCAATCAGTAAAGTAGATTTGTGGTGTGTCACCGTATAAGGGCCTGCAAAGATGGCACATGCTTCACCGTTCTCTCCCTGGCAATTGCTGAAAAAGAGGGAATCCGAAGCCGAATAATTATGTCCCAACCGACATGCCTGGCCAACGAAACAGCGCGTCAGTACAGCACCATCGTCTACATGCGAACCCGAAGAAATGATGAAATCATCGCAGATCACTCCGTGACCGATATGCACCGGAGCCATTTCATTACTATTGATACTGCCGTTACTCAACCGGCAAGTACCGCAAATACGACAGCAATCGCCTATCCGCACATTCCGGATGGAACCCGTATTAAGAATCATCACTCCTTTCCCGATGCTCCCGACAGTCGAAGCATGTTTGTTGGAATAGAAATCCGTGATCTCTTTCATCCGGCTGATCAATTCCGGGCGGTGGCGGTATAAAGCAAGGATATATGCCTGATGCGCCGAAAGTTTATCATTGATAAGTACTTCGCGACCTCCTGTTTCATTCAGTACGGAAACTTCTATCCCGTTTCCGAAAGTAGAACGGCCTTCTACAAGGATGATATCGACATTTTCAATAAATGCCCCGTCACCAATCTCGTAGTTAGCAATATAGTTCTGAATATTCTCAATACAACAATTATTGCCCACTGTCACATTGTGCAGCGTAACATGGCGCAAACCGGAGTGTTTCTTAATTCCACCCGGCAAAGTAAATTCCGACCGGAACTCTCCCAGTTTCACTTCGCCCGAAAAGCGGGTGTGGTGTACATACTTGGTAGAGAACCCTTCGGCTACAAAAACTTTTTCCCAATCATCTGCCAGACACGACTGGCTTTTCAACTGAAGCACTTCGTCCTCAGTCAGTTTCCGGTAAACATTTCCCATATATTATCAGTTACGAATTATTCTTCTTCGTCGTAAGTCTGATAAAGAAAATCGTTATAGGGATACTTTTGTACGTGCAATTCTTTTACGCGTTGATAAACTACACTCTTCAGTTCTTCTATATTGATTCGTTCGCGGGCGGAGATAAACAGGCAGTTGTCTTCCATCTTTGCCATCCACGTCTTCATCAGTTCATCGAGTGTTAAGTTTTCCTTTGTTTTGGGGGTAAGGTCGTCCGGCGCTTTCTCCACATAGGTGTAAGCGTCTATCTTGTTAAATATAAGTATCATAGGTTTTCCACCGCCACCGATATCGGCCAATGTCTTGTTGACCACCTCGATCTGTTCTTCAAATCCGGGATGGGAAATATCGACCACATGCAACAGCAAATCGGCTTCCCGTACCTCGTCGAGGGTAGACTTGAATGAGTCCACGAGGTCAGTTGGCAATTTACGGATAAATCCTACGGTATCGGACAGCAAAAACGGCAGATTGTCGATGATCACCTTACGCACTGTGGTGTCGAGCGTAGCAAAGAGTTTGTTTTCGGCAAACACTTCACTTTTCGAAAGGAGATTCATGATGGTAGATTTCCCTACGTTGGTATACCCCACCAGTGCTACACGGATCATACGGCCACGGTTCTTCCGCTGCGTCATTTTCTGTTTATCAATATCAGCCAGGCGTTCTTTCAGCAGAGACATACGGTTCAGGATGATACGGCGGTCCATTTCAAGCTGGGTTTCACCCGGGCCACGAAGCCCTACCGAACCCTTTCCGCCTCCGGCACCCGAACCGCCACCTTGGCGTTCAAGGTGAGTCCACAGGCGTTGCAGACGGGGAAGCATGTATTTATACTGTGCCAGTTCTACCTGCGTCTTTGCATTGGCAGTCTGGGCACGCATGGCAAATATATCAAGGATAAGCGAAGTACGGTCTAATATTTTGATTTTCAACTCCGCTTCGATGTTACGTATCTGTTTGGCGGAAAGTTCGTCATCAAAGATCACCATTCCCACCTCTCTCTCGTTTTCTTCTTCGTTCAGGATATATTCCTTTATCTCTTCAAGTTTTCCTTTACCCACATAAGTCACGGTATTAGCCTGTGGCAATTTCTGGGTAAATCTTTTCACTACTTCCGCCCCAGCCGTCTCGGCAAGGAACGCCAGTTCGTCCAGATACTCGTTTGTCTTTCGCTCATCCTGCGCTTGCGTGATGAGTCCGACAAGTACTGCAGTCTCGACTTTGGCTTCGGAGATTACAAATTCTTTCATTCTTTCTTCTTAAATATTGATATTACGAGCGCAAATATATTGTTATTTTTTCAGAAAGCATCGTTCTATAAGTATATTTAAATCCAGAGGCTATATTTTTAGGATATGTATAATATCCAATCGGTTTGATAAGATAAGTTGAACAGAAGTTCCGAATGGTATATTACAGAGACGCATCTCATTGAGAAAGTGTAAAAACAAAAGGAGGATAACAGCGTCTTAACATGTATCCTCCTCTTGATTCATTCACAAAAGAACTATT
Organism: Jilunia laotingensis; assembly: GCF_014385165.1. NCBI lineage: Bacteria > Pseudomonadati > Bacteroidota > Bacteroidia > Bacteroidales > Bacteroidaceae > Jilunia > Jilunia laotingensis. The sequence continues at coordinate 628,282 of NZ_JACRTF010000001.1, forward strand.
ATTCGAAATTCAAACCGACTATCATCTTAAAGTGTAAGAGATAAGGGTTGCAGGCTTACGGAAGTTCTTTGTAATCTTTTGGGCAGCCTGTGACGTACTCCCCTTTTTAAGAGTGCCATTATTTAATCGACTTGTAAAATTTTTCTTCATTGGCATCAACTTTTTAAGTCCACCGATACGTTTCGCTGGAGAAGATTCCGAATAAGGTGTCCATGTCAGATGGCTGAAAGGTGAAAGAACAGCCGGGCCTTCCTTCATTTCACAAATATATGCGATGGCATTCCATTTTTCGGTATTCTCTTTACTATTCAAGAACAGCAGAGTACCCTCTTCCGTCAAACCACCGACAAAAGACTCCTGCTCATCAAAATATCCTTCTTCAATATTTACAGGCACTACTTTCGTTTCAAAACCTTGATACGATTCAACTTGTTGAGGTACTAAAGTCAACCAGCCTGTTTCTTTGTCATAATTCAGTACCATTGTATCGTCATACTCTTCCTGACCGGAAAGCCCATTCACCAATAAAGTTTCGTCATCGGCTTTGGTTACGACTGCCAATAATTCGCCCGACTGTTTAGAATCTTCTGCAGGTACAAGCCATTCTCCTACATAATGATCAATTTGTATCCCTTTCAACAATTGATCGTATGGACCACCGGCCATGTAGAAATCAAAAGTCACTGCCGCATTCTTCTGAACCTTATCTCCTGCATATGAAACGACTACAGCAGAATAAGTTCCATTCTCGTTGCAAGGCAAATTTACATTGCCGCTTGCAGATATTTCGACAGATTCCATAGAACCGTCAATTATGCCTTCAACTGCGGCTTCCAAATCTTCACCCGGAACTAAAGCTACTTTTGCACTTTCAATATCTTCGCCCAAAGTGACTTTTACTATGGCAAATGCATTTTCTTTAGCATCTATAAAACGACCGCCATATTCTATTTCAGTAGTATAATCCGCCATGACGAATCCGGGGAACACAATAGTAATTACTCCATCTTCCTGAGTGTAATCTAAACCTCCAAGACCATCCATATATAACATCGGAGCGAACTGAACAACCCCCGGCTTTCCTGCCTCTGTATATTGTGTTACTATATTATGTACCCAAGTATCTTCGGTTTCAAACCCTTGAAAGTTAAATGGGTGCATCACTTCTACTTCAACACCATATTTGGGATGTTTTATACCTGTACTAAATCCATCATAGAATACAAGGCCGTCAATTGTCGTCTGCACTCCGTTAACGGCAGAACCAGCAGGAAGAATAACAAATTCGACAAAAGGTGCCTGATTGCCGGTAGCCTCCCCATTTTCAGCGAATCCTTCATTCTCTATCCCTTGCGAGTATGGATCGACTAAGCGATAACGATTCGGTTCCAACATATGCTGTTGCAACTCAACCTGATAATCATCACTAAACCAAAATTCATCACGGAAAGTAGCCATCCCCAACGATGTCCATGGAGCAGGAATACCAGCCTTAAACTCATACTTTGCTGTTCCGTAAGGTGTTGTCTGATCATCTATCGACAAAGCGATTACTTTAAAATCGTCATACTCCAGCGTCTCCGGATCATAGCCAATGTTTATTTTGCCAATCTCTGAGCCTGCTTCAAAATCCACCGAAGTCGGAATAGTGAAAAGACCACTTTCATCGGTGGATTTCAAGTTTACCTTAACAGCTTCTTTTGTATCGATACGTCTCAATTCTACAGTAAAAGAAGTAGCATCTTTTGAAAGTTCCACATTCGATTTGAGTGTATTCGAAAAATAGATTTGTGCGTTATCCGGCTTCCCAGCTGCCTTATACTCCACTTCTTCAGTACACGCAGTTACCATTAATGCAATGACACTAATCAATGCAAATATATATACATTTATTTTTTTCATATAATCATGTTTTAATTATAAGTTTCTAATTGCTTATACAGTTTTAATTACCCGATCCGAGCCATGGTATGTAAAGTCCGCTTGGATCAGGATTTTCGTATCCGTCCAGTGCCGAATTGTTATTCTTTTCTGTCTGTACAATAGTAATATTCATCCATGCCGGACGAGTAGTAGTATTAAAACGAGCCATTTCCTTAAAATTCGTGCCTTCGTACCCACGTGTTACAGGCAAATTCAAACGTTTCACATCAAAGAACGTCAATCCTTCTCCCCAAAATTCAATACGTTTCTGGGTCACAATCTCCCGGATTAAGTCATCACCAGTAGCAGTACAAACATATGACGGATCACGATAGCTTTGCATAAACCCAATCAGTAGCTCCCGGCCTTTCCCTTCATTCTGATGGGCAACAGCCTCAGCTTCGATAAAATACATTTCTTCTATGCGCATTAATGGATAGGCAGAAGAAGAACCAATATTGGAAACATTCGTATTACCTTCAGCGGGACGGAATTTCAATGAAGCATATTCAGGCATATTCTCAGCTTGAGACTCATTTATATAAATATTCTTTCCATCTAGACTGCTACCCACCGGTGCTTTCCATGCCAACTTACGAAAATCCGTATTATTCATCCTATTATATAAATTTGCATTGATCATAACCATGGGTCCTGCACCCGCATAACCATACAAGGCCTCGTTAGACATCCAAGAAGTCCAGTTTAAAATACCGGATTTAACGACATCATCTTCTTTCGACATCTTAGAGCCCCACATCCATGATGCAACGGACATATCATTGAAACCGTTCGTTGGGCTTAGCCACTCATCTTTTGACATAGGACGATAAGTGCCCGTATCAATAGCTTTACGAGCATATTCCTGAGCCTTGGCATAATCGGCTAACCACATATAATAACGAGCTTTCAAACCATACACCACGCTCAAATTCGGTAACGTTTTTATAGAAAGAGCTAGGTTCGCAATGTATTCCTCAGCTTTCGTCAAATCGGAAAAGATAAACTCTGCTATTTTTTCTCGGGTCACTCTCGGATTGTTTCGCGCTTCCTCCTCGGTCATACCTTCTTTTACAATAGGAACTGTTAGATTCAATACATTATTCCCTTTAGCATTCACCGGAGAAGTTTTATCATTCTCAAGAAATTCGAACATCTGTGCTAAGTCAAGATAAAGAAACGCACGGTAAGCATAACCGACTCCTAAATAGCCCAATTGGACCGGAGTCGCGCTTTCGGGATTCAAAGCCTCGATCATGTTGTTAGAGGTCTGCACATATTTCCAATAATAATTCCAAATATATTGTGGAAACAGATTGCCCTCTCCCTGCCCCGTATTGAGTTCCCAATAATCATAATGGTCGTAACCGCTACTAACTATCGGCATATCTTCAGTCATTACGTCGCGAATATGCATGATAGAACCATATCCCCAATCAAAGCCATAAGGGTCTTCAGTCGGTTGCTGATTATAAATATCCAGTTTATTCGCATATGCAGGCATCGCCCATAACAATGCTTCAGTAGCCTTAGCCGATGAAGACATTTGATCGCTTGTTGCTCCATTGGTTGGAAAAGTCTCATCGATACATCCGGTCATCAATAAGGTTGTCGAACAACAAACGCCTACTATTAATTTTGATATATTTTTCATATTCTGTTATTTCTTTATCATTTTAGAATGTAAATGTAACACCACCTGAAATGGTACGGATAGGTGCATAATAAGATGCGGTCACTTGTCCAGTAATGCTCTGCCGAGGATCCAGCCCCTGACGTTTAGACCACAACCACACATTGTCACAAACTGCATAGAAACGAACTTTTTCTATACCGAGGGTACGACAAATACGAGCAGGTAAGGTATATCCTACATTAATATTCTGCAAGCTTAAATAAGAAGCACTTGTCAAAAAGCGGTCAGACGATGATGTCGTAAATTGATCGCCATATTGGAAACGTGGAATATTTGAAGCGGTATTTTCAGGAGTCCATGCATTCAGCAAATCGGCATGGAAAGCTGTACCTTTGCTATTGGATGTCGGTGATGACATCATAGAAGCATAATCATAATCATAACACTGGCCACCGATCTGATATGCAAAGTCAATGGAAACATCCACTCCTTTATAACTGAATGATGTGCCAAAACCGCCATATACATCTGGAAGCGCTGTTCCGCAAAGATAATTTGAGGCATCTTCATAACTGGTCGTTGTCTCACGAGTAACCGTTTTATCCTCAGCCACTTTATTTATATAATATAATGCTTCTCCATTTTCATTGACTCCTGCATATTTTTTTACACGAAATGTATACAGAGGTATTCCTTCACCAAAATAGTATTCACTGCTACTGAATCCATTCACTCCATCCACTTCCATTAACTTTGTTTCTTTTGGCAAATAAGTTACTTTATTCTTGTAATGCGTAAAATTCAGTTTCAGATCCCATTGCAGATCCTTAGTTCTGATAACGGTTCCGCTTAACTCCGCTTCCACACCTGAATTCCGCATATCTCCGATATTTTTATAATAAGATGAATAGCCATAAGAAGGAGGCAATGAGAATGAGAACAACATATCTGTAGTTTTGCGATAGAAGTATTCCACAGAGCCACTCAGACGGTTATCCAATACTCTAAACTCAATACCTGCATTAAAGTTACCATTTGTCTCCCAAGTGATATTTTTATTCCCCAATGTCGCAGGAACAGCTGCAGGATTACCGGACGAATTTACAATATTATAGGTACTTACATAGCGATAATTACCAATATCATCGTTACCCTGAGAACCATAAGAAGCCTTGACTTTAAGTTCATTTACCCAGTCCACATTGAACCAGTTTTCTTTTGAAATCAACCAAGCACCTCCCAATGACCAGAAATTACCCCAACGATGATCCGGATGGAAACGGGAAGATGCATCACGACGGTAAGAAGCAGATAAGAAATACTTTTCATCATAATTATACTGCGCACGTCCAAAGAAGCCTTCAGTATTATAATCGGTTGTATAAGAGTTAGAAGAGCCATCGGTCACAGCACCTGCCAATTCTTTATTGTCCGGTGAAAACATATTAGACTTATTACCCGACAAAGTATAATGTTTTAGACGATAAGCCTCGTGCCCCACCATAACATCCACATTATGATGGCCAAAATCTTTTTGATAAGTCAATAGCTGCTGATAGTTATAAGCAAATATACGTTGATGTTCTTTAGTTACGATACCGTTCGAAGTGGCATACTGTCCATAATAAGGGTTAGTAACATTTGTATAACGAGCCTCGTTGACATTTACAGTATTCGTAGAAGTGAATTTGAAATCCTTCAAAAAACGGACTTCAAAGAATCCTGTTGCATTGATTTCATTTCCTTCTGCATTATTCGTATCTAAAATATTACTTGACAATGCATTAGAATTACCCAAGAAAGGACGAATGCCACCACCGTTTTGCCCATCACCATAGTCATATCTCATGATTCCATTCGTATCGAACATAATACTTCCATTGCCATCACGCATATACAATGGATAAATCGGGGCAATATTACTGGCTATCGCAAACAAGTTACCAGATGAAGCAGAATTACCATCTTCAGCCAATGAGTTCGATTCAAAATGCGTATAAGACATATTAGCACCTACCTTCAACCATGGTTTTACCCGATAATCAGCTTTCATACGACCGGTCAAACGTTCATAATCAGAATTGGTAGTAATACCGTCATTTTTTAAATAATTGAATGAAGTATAAAAAGCCCCTTTATCATTACCAGCCGAAACGCTAACATTATATTCCTGTCGTAAACTGTTCCTGTAAGTAGCATCCATCCAATCATCCGGAGTCAACAAGTATTGGTTGCCTTTATAATCAACCACTCTCCCTAAAGTTGCATTTGGATTCAACTTTCCATTAGTACCAATCAGATTTTGTCCGACAGGAACTGTATATACATTGTATCCTAAACCATAATCATTCCCGGAAGTCATATTCTGATTAACCATCGCATGAGCAGCCGATTCATTCAGTTGCTGCTTGTCCATAAAATAGTTTTTCAATGCACCATAATACATTTCATAATATTGTGCCGGACTACTTACCGTATTATAATTTTGAGTTGCGCGTGAATTTGCCCCCCATTTAGCATCGACAGTGACCTTTGCAGCACCCACATTTCCTTTTTTGGTGGTAATCATAATCACACCATTCGCCCCACGGGCACCATATAGTGCATTAGAAGCGGCATCTTTCAACACCGTCATCGATTCAATATCTTGTGAACTAATGTTGTTCATATCGCCATCATACGGCACTCCGTCCAAAATAATAAGAGGGTCTTTACCGGCATTAATAGAGCTGATACCACGAACGCGAATGGTAGGGTTGGAAGCACCGGGTTGTCCGGAAGTAGTCGACAGTTGTACCCCTGAAACCTTACCTTTCAAAGCATCAGTCGCATTTGAAGTTTGAATCTTTCCGATTTCATCAGCCGAAACAACGCTGGCAGACCCTGTAAAAGCAGACTTCTTAGCTGTACCATAAGCAACCACCATTACCTCATCGATCAATTGAGCATCAGATTTCAACGTTACAGCCAACTTAGGTTTAATAGCTACCTCCTCTGCCTGCATACCAATGTATGAAATCCGCAAAGTCTTTGCGGAACTTGGTACATTGGTCAATGTAAATTTACCGTCTACATCAGTAGTAGTACCAAAATTGGTTCCTATCACCAATACAGAAGCTCCTACAACTGGCTGCCCATCTTCTTCAGAAATTACAACACCTGTAATACTCTGTGTTTGGGCAGTTACAAGACCTATCCCTAGAAAAAGGTAGGTCAATAACAGCATTAATTTCTTTTTCATAAATTCTCTCTCTTAAAGTTTAACTTCACATTAGCTATTTTTTACTCTAACAAAATGCAAATATATTAATAAATATAAAATACGCAAGAAATTCTTTCAAAAAACCTCTTCTGTATAACAATTTGTTATAATACGACATATTATTATGCTTAATAACATATATTTTGCAACTAAAAAGTTTTAAATACAAAAACCGATTAAAGTATTATGTATAGACAAAAAGTTATATTTTACAATGTATATACATCAAATAGAACTCATAAACCATTAATATATATTCTTTTTGATTGAAAAGAAAGATTTATAAATAAAATATCAATATTATTATTAAATAGAAAACACCTCTTTTTACTATTTAGTTTGAGCTTTTATTAGCAGATTTTTAAGCTAATCCTGTTTTAATTAAGGTATCAATATACCTCTTAGTATTATAGTGTTAAAAAAATAAAATCATGGAGAAAATTAGCTACAACTTAGTATTTAACAGAAAAAAAAGTCTGAATAAAAAGGGAATGGCATTAGTACAAGTAGAAGCCTATCTGAATAAAAAGAAAAAGTATTTCACCACCAATATTTATTTGAGGCCGGAACAATGGGATAACAGAAAAAGAAAAGTTAAAAAACACCCTAACGCTGAAGCTCTCAACCATATGCTCTATGAATTCATGTCAGAAATAGAAAAAAGAGAGCTACGTATGTGGCAACAAGGAAAAACAATTTCGTTGGAAGCCCTAAAGCAATCTTTAGAGCCTACACAGGAAGATGAAAAATCCTTTTTAGCGTTTTTCCATAAGGAAATTATGAATTCCACATTAAAAGAGAGTACAAAAAGAAATCATCTTTCTACCTTAGAATTACTTAGAAAATATAAAAAAGAGATTTTATTCACAGAATTGACTTTTGAATTTATTTCTTCATTTGACCAATATCTTCATAATAAAGGATACCATATAAACACTATAGCAAAACATATGAAACATTTAAAACGTCATATAAATGTAGCAATCAATAAAGAATATATGGAAATTCAAAAATATGCATTTAGAAAATACAAAATAAAAAATATAGAAAATAGACATACATATCTATCCCCAGAAGAACTTATCAATATAGAAAACCTGAAGTTGGGAAAAAAACACAAACAGCTTGAAAAAACAAAAGATGCTTTTTTATTTTGTTGTTATGCTGGTCTGCGTTATTCAGACTTTGTTAATCTGACATCTGAGAACATTGTGGAAATACACAATGAAACTTGGTTGATATACAGAACAGTAAAAACAAATACCGAAGTTCGCTTACCTCTCTATTTATTATTTGAAGGAAAAGGAATCTATATTTTACATAAATACCAAAAAGATTATCATTGTTTTTTCAGCTTACGAGACAACTCTAATGTAAACAAAGAATTACTTATCATTTCAAAATTAGCAGGAATAAGTAAGCGGATTTCATTTCATACGGCAAGACATACTAATGCTACGTTATTAATATATAATGGGGTAAATATTACCACTGTACAGAAATTATTAGGACATACAAGTGTGAAAACCACTCAGGTTTACGCAAACATCATGGACATTACCATCGTACGTGACCTTGAAGAGCATGGCATTACCATTCATTCATCAATGTAAGATCAGTCATGAATATACTCTACGAGAAAAAATGAAATCTCATAATCCAGTATATTTCTCGTAGAGAATATACATAACATTAGTAATTTTCATGTTATAAATATTAGATGAAAGATAATCATAGATTCACAATCAGCGCATACAACGTTAATGATTAATTATTTTTCCATGAGTGGAGTAACATATTAAAAACTTATCTAGGATATCTCGTCATTATTAATATCCATTTAATAAATTAATAATCAATGCCTTTTATGAACAAAAAAGATATCAAAATAGTAATCTAACACTTCAGCCCAAATTTATAACACGTTGATAACCAGAATACAAAATTCTCTTTAGCATAAGAGTGACATTAATTTATTTATCTAATATACAATACATTAGAAATATATTAGTTCCGCAAAGACTTTGCGGATTTCATGCATTGGTATGCAGACAGAGGAGGTAGCTACCTTTAAGAACTTGAACACTCAATTAGAAGATCTCAATCTTTATCTACAAAATATCATTGGACGATTTCTTTAGAAATTCCATAGCGATAAACAGCCCATACCACAGGATATCATAAGTAAAAAATCCACAAAGAATAGCTACAAAGCAGAGAGTCCTTCTTTTAGTATGCCCACCAATATGGGCTTCAATCCGCTGACAAAACACTCTACGGCTATTACCATTAAGATAAGCCCCATCAAACGCATCATTACATTGTTCCCTGTCTCTCCTAAGATTTTAACCAATTTGGTAGAAGCACGCAGAATAAGAAACGTTATAAAATAGATCAGAGCAATCATGCCAATCAGTACACCTTTCATCTCAATGTTATGAGCGTCTTGCATCAACACAATAGCATTAGCAATTGCCCCAGGGCCACATAGCATAGGAATAGCTAAAGGTGTAATTGAAATATCATCAGCATAAGTTTTTATCTCCTCATCTTTCAGTTTTACATTTGTATAACGCGCCTGAAGCATATCAAAACCTATTTTAAAAATAATCACTCCACCGGCAATACGAAAGCCATTGGTCGATATACCAAAAAACATAAATAAGAATTGACCAGCGAAGACAAAAACCATTAATGTAATGAAAGACACAAACGTTGCACGACGCACAATAGCCTGACGCTCTTTATCAGTCATACCATGAGTCATTGTAAGGAAAACAGGCATGGTGCCTAATGGATTCGTCAATGTAAAAAAGGAAGTAAAACAAAGCAGAGCGAAGGGCAATAAAGTTTCCATAACAGTTGTAGCATTATACGTTCATATTTCGAGCGCAAAAGTACGACTAATATATAAAAACTACAATATTTCCATCAACTCTTTCAAATCTTTCAAATGATAGGTAGGTGTAAAAGAAAACTCATCACGACCGGATAAATTATAAAAAGCCTGATGCATCCCTACTCCTTTTGCCCCGACAATATCCGCCTCCCAACTATCGCCAATCATTAATGATTCGCTGAGTTCTGATTGAGTAGCAGACAATGCGAAATGAAATAATTGAGGTGCCGGTTTATGAAGTCCGATATCTTCGGAAAGAATAATCTTTTTGAAATAACCATCTATTCCACTCGAACACATTTTCCTATATTGAAGTTCACGAAATCCATTGGAAAGTATATAAAGATTGTAGTTGGAAACCAAATAATCAAGAACTTCTCTGGCATGAGGCATCAAACGAGTTTTTGTAGGAATGACAGCAAAAAAATCCTCTGAATAGGCGTTTGCTAAAGCAGAATCGTCAACGCCTACTGCCCGGAGCGGATACAGAAAGCGTTGACGATTAAGCTCCTCTTTTTTGATCAATCCATTACCATATTCTATCCAAAGCTCAGTATTACGCTTTTGGTAAAGCGAATAGAAATGTTCAAAGGAATTAAAGAAAGCATCCAAACCATATTTGTAATACATTTCTTCAAATGTATCACACGCATTGTCCGAAAATGCCCATATAGTATCGTCTAAATCAAAAAAGAGATTCTTATATTTCATTATTTCACCTGGATCACCAAATACTTAGACACACTCCAGAATTCTTTCGGATTTGTAATCTTCAAAGTAAGCTGTCCTTTGTCATCTTTAACAAGCTCATATGAACCGGCAGGATGAGTAGTCAATAATTCAGCACGTTTAGAGTACAATTTGATATCTTTCGTCGTACGGATATCAATCTGAGTGAAATAATCCTTATTAAAATCAGCGTTCTTCAACACATCACCACTCTGAAGAATCTTTTGTGACTTCAATTCAGACTTTGTACCGAATACAAACCATGCAGCATTAATGGCTTTGTCTTGTTCGGCCACCGTCTTGGCTTTCGCTTCATTTTCTGCAGCAAGAGTTTCCTTATCAGCAGCCAATCCACTAACGGCAGCATCTAATTCCTGAATACGAATATTCTTTGATGCCAATTCTGCCTGTAACTCTTCAATACGCTGCTGTTTAGCAACCAATTCCTGTGTAAGAGATTCAACTGCTTTTTTCATCTGAGCCGAATTATTCTTGCTACTCTTCAACATAGCCTGCAATTTAGCAATCTGAGCCTTGTTTTCTTCCATTTGTTTAGTGATAAACTCAATATCAGAAGCTATCTGCTGTTTAGCATTTGTTGAATTCTCAGTAATCGTTCCCCGTTGCAGATCCACACGGTTCTCTGCATCATTGATCTGACGGAAACCTTCCTGAATTTCATTGAATGTGCCCATCATTTCATCCAACTCGGCATTACGCTGAGTCAGCTCCATCAAAAGAGAGTCATTTTCAGCTTTTAGGTCTTTGCTACCGCCCTTCAAGCCATCACACGAAGCCAATACGGCTGCGCATACAATCAAAACTGCTAACTTTTTCATACATTTACGTTTTTAAATGAAGTTATTTAATCGTCTATTCCTGCAACTATAATCACAATCTCGCCACGGGGTTCCGTTACGGTAAAGTGTTCAATCAATTCTGTAAGGCTACCTCTAACGGTCTCTTCATGTACTTTTGAAATCTCCCTGGACACACTAACCTGACGTTCCGTACCGAAATATTCAGCAAACTGTATCAGCGTTTTCAACAAACGGTGAGGGGATTCATAAAACACCATCGTCCGTCGTTCCTCCACCAAAGATTTGAGTTTAGTCATACGACCTTTTTTCTGGGGAAGAAAACCTTCAAATACGAATTTTTCATTAGGTAATCCCGAAGCTACTAATGCTGGAACAAAAGCTGTAGCACCAGGTAAACATTGCACTTCGATACCATTGCGTACACATTCGCGCACTACTAAAAATCCTGGATCAGAAATACCAGGAGTTCCGGCATCAGAAATCAAAGCCACTGTTTCACCAGCCTTAATTCTATTAACAACGCTCTCTACCGTTTTATGTTCATTAAACTTATGATGTGATTGCATCGAGTTCTTTATCTCAAAATGCTTCAGTAGTATTCCGGAAGTACGTGTATCCTCAGCCAAAATCAAATCAACCTCCTTCAAAATCCGAATAGCCCGGAAAGTCATATCTTCGAGATTTCCAACAGGTGTAGGTACGACGTATAATTTTCCCATATTCTGCGATAAATTAAATAAAATATTTTTTGAGAAGTTCCTGAAAATCAAGTAAAGCCTCATTCTCTTCACCGACATTCACTTTTGAAAGTAGAAACGCAATAGCAGCGTCCAAAGAACTCATCTCCGAAATTTGGCTTATCACTCTATTCATCAATTCATTATCTCCTCCGAAAAGCTCACGGGAAAAACGAAAAGAATCATTCAGACTGATTGAACAACGCAAATCATTCACTGGACGAATGCGCTCACCTAATATAGGAGTAATAACAACAGAATCACGCGCAGGCTCAGTATCCACCATATCATGACAGGAAGAAGTTGCTACCTGCAAATTTTCCATACCATTTTTCTCCTCGCTATTTTCAGATACATCTTCTATTGTTTGCGACGATCGAATTTGATCTTTAGGAATATCCTGCACAGCATTTAACTCCTGCAACATCCTGTCCAGTCGATCACGTGCCTGTAGAATATTTCTCTTCAAGACTTCACGCAACATTGCATTTGGTTCACGCGAAAGAACGTCTACCAGTAACTTTATTTCCTGGATATCCAGTTCTATATCATTCAAGAGTACTCGCATATTATTCTCATTTAGCTTATTCATGAAGATTCGGCAAATGTAGAAATAAATAATGAAAAAACATGAGGAAGCAAACAAAAGTATTATTTTTGCACACAATATAACACACTAAATTATGGTACTATTTTCAGAAGATCATATACAAGAGACAGGTAGAAGAGGAAGAATCGAAGTCATTTGCGGCTCAATGTTTTCGGGAAAAACCGAAGAATTGATACGCCGTCTAAGACGTGCAGAATTTGCACGTCAACGTGTGGAGATTTTCAAACCAGCTATCGACACCCGATATTCGGAAGCAGATGTAGTATCTCATGACAGTCATTCAATAGCTTCTACCCCAATTGATTCATCTGCGAGCATACTTCTATTTACATCCGAAATAGATGTAGTAGGGATTGATGAAGCACAATTTTTCGACAATGGCCTCATCGACGTGTGCAATCAACTTGCAAATAATGGCATTCGCGTTATCATTGCAGGATTGGATATGGATTTCAAAGGAAATCCTTTTGGCCCGATGCCGGGGTTATGCGCTATAGCTGATGAAGTGTCTAAAGTACATGCCATTTGTGTAAAGTGTGGTCAATTAGCCTCTTTCTCACACCGCACAGTAAAGAATGACAAGCAGGTTCTCTTAGGAGAAACATCAGAATATGAGCCATTGTGTCGTGAATGTTATTTGCGAGCTTTGGAAAATGATAAAGGAAAAAGTTAATTTAAATCATTTAGCATTGTTATGGAAAGGAAAAAAATCACATTTGACAGTTTTATACGAGGCACAATCTGTTGTGTGTTAATTATCGGTCTTTTAATGTTAATTGAAAGATTAAGCGGTGTCCTATTACCTTTTTTCCTTGCATGGCTTATTGCCTATATGATTTACCCGTTAGTCAAATTTTTCCAATACAAATTGCATTTTAAAAACCGGGTTCTTGCTATTTTTGGTGCTTTACTGACGCTCACAATAATAGGATTAGCTGCATTTTACTTTCTCGTACCACCTGTATTAGAAGAATTTTGGAAAGTAAAAGACCTTTTGCTCACCTATTTCACAACTGGAATGGGTAGTAATAGCAACGTTCCTAAAAGCTTATCCGAATTCATTCAAGAAAACATAGACATGAATGCCGTCAATAATATTCTCAACGAAGAGAATATATTAAACGCTATAAAAAGTACTGTACCTAAACTATGGGCATTACTATCAGAATCCATCAGTTTCTTATTCAGTATCTTTGCCTCATTCATCATTCTATTATATGTCGTATTTATTTTACTTGATTATGAATCAATTGCAGAAGGATGGCTTCATCTTCTCCCGGGCAAATACCGTACCTTCACCACCAATCTGATTAAGGATGTCCAAAACGGCATGAATACATATTTTCGTGGACAAGCATTGGTCGCTCTGTGTGTAGGAATTCTGTTCAGCATAGGTTTTCTGATCATAGACTTTCCACTAGCTATCGGTTTGGGACTTTTTATCGGTGCATTAAACATGGTACCTTATCTTCAAATTATAGGTTTCGTACCGACTATCTTATTAGCTATTTTAAAAGCAGCCGATACTGGAGACAATTTCTGGATCATCATCGCCTCCGCCACTGCAGTTTTTATTGTCGTCCAAATCATACAAGATGCATTTATCGTCCCAAAAATCATGGGAAAAATAACCGGCCTCAATCCTGCCATCATTTTATTATCTCTTTCAATATGGGGCTCATTAATGGGCATATTAGGCATGATTATAGCACTTCCCTTAACCACACTAATGCTTTCCTATTACCAGCGTTTCATAATCAATCAAGAAAAAATAAGTTCTCCTATTTCAGAACCATATGACAATCAGCAAAATAACAAATAACAATAAAATTCACAACAACTTTTTTATCCATTTTACTTGCAAATATAAAAAAAGTAACTACCTTTGCACCCGCAATCAGGAAATAACTGATTAGCTCAAAGGATTGATTCGCTAGCTCAGCAGGTAGAGCACAACACTTTTAATGTTGGGGTCCTGGGTTCGAGCCCCAGGCGGATCACCAAACAAAGATGAAAATCGAAGAAAATCCCTGATAATCAACAGTTATCGGGGATTTTTAGTTTCTGCCCATCTCCCCTTTTATGCAAAATGCGGCAACTTTCACAGGCCAATTCGGTGGAGTAAGATTCCATCCGAAAAAGTCCACCGAATTAGGTTGCTTTGCGTTGATACACACTATTTTGCGTAGTTACACTTCCGGCTTTGGAACTTAATTTTGCAAACAAAAAAAGTATCAAGCCATGCAAAGAAACTATTTCTCGATTCTCTTCTTTATCAGAAGAACAAGACTGTTGAAAAACGGCGAAGCACCCATCGGGCTGCGAATCACCGTAAACGGACAACGTGCCGAAATGCAAATCAAGCGCAGTGTTGCCGAAGAGCGTTGGAACGCATCCAAGGGATGTGTGACAGGAAAAGACCGCAAAGCGTTGGAACTGAATCAGTATCTGGAATCTGTCAGGACGAAGATTTATCAGATACATCGCGAACTGCTGCAAGACGGCAAGCCTATCACGGCTTTCACCATGATACAGAAGTTCAATGGTGAGGGCGAAGCTCCCAAGATGCTCTTGGAGGTATTCCGTGAACATAACAAGAAGTACAGGGAACTGATTGACCGTGATTATGTGAAAGGCACGGTTTTGAGATACGAAAGAACTGTCCGCTATCTGGAGGAAATGCTTCAAAGCCAATACAACCTGAAAGACATTCCGTTGAAAGAGTTAAACCATGAGTTCGTACTGAACTTTGAACACTTTGTAAAGGTGCAGAAGAGCTGCGCCCAAAATGCGGCTGTCAAGTATCTGAAGAATTTAAAGAAAATTACACGCCTTGCGTTGGTCAACAAATGGATTGCCGATGACCCGTTCACTGAAATCCGTTTTCACCAGACACAGAGCAACCGTGATTTCTTGACGGAAGAGGAACTCAATGCCATCATCAATAAAAAGGTTGATATACCACGCCTTGAAACCGTCCGTGATATTTTTGTCTTTTGTGCGCTGAGTGGTTTGGCGTTCACAGACGCACAGCATCTGACACCGGAGCATATCACACAAGACAGCAACGGGGACTATTGGATTAGAAAGCCGCGTGAAAAGACAAACAATATGTGCAACATTCCCTTGCTGGACATTCCACGGATGATTGCAGAGAAATACAAGAACCATCCCGAGTGCATCAAAAAGGGAGTAGTATTGCCTGTTCCGTCCAATCAGCGAATGAACAGTTACCTCAAAGAGATAGCGGACGTGTGCGGCATCAAGAAAGCGTTAAGCACGCATATAGCTCGGCACACCTTTTGCCACTACTATTACATTGTGATTTATCCTATTGTAATACAGCCCGTTATGATAAGTATTTTTAAAAAGGGTAATGACTTAGCAACGTGCTATCTACCTTTATTTTCTCAATTCTACATCATTTCAAATAACCGATATAAAAGTAGAACAAATATTCCATACAACAAAATAACAGACCTTTAATTCTATATTCCTATTATTATTTGCTCGCCAGTTTCTTATATATTACAGTATTTAAGAAATCTTCTTTCTTATGCTTTGATATTGGTATCTCTTTTCCCTCAATGAAAAGTCGTCCACCCGCAACAGTTTCTATGCGAGAGGTATTAACAAGATAAGACTTGTGTATTCTAAAGAAAGTATCTTTAGGTAGCATATCTTCCAAAGATGCCATTGTCTGATGAATGATGAATGTCTTTTCTTTAAAATGCAATTTCAAATAATTCTGCATCGTTTCTACAAACAGTATATCTTCCCAATTTATTCTTTGAAATGTATCTCCTTGCCTAATGTACATAACATCGGATTTATCATCTGTATTATTTTGCAATGATACACGGGAATTAAATAAATCTAATGCTATTTGTACAGCTTGAAAGAAACGTTGAAAAGCAAAAGGTTTAAGTAGATAATCTACTACATGTAACCGAAAACCATCTAAAGCATATTCAGAATATGCAGTTGTTATAATGGTTAGTGGTGCTTTATTCAAAGACTCTAAAAAGTCAAGTCCTGAAAGGTAGGGCATATTAATATCAAGAAACATTAAATCAATCTCTTTTCTTTTAAGAATATCTGCTGCTTCAATTGCCGAAGAACAAGTATCTTCAACGATAAGAAAATCTAATTTTTCTATATTAGTTGCTATAATCTTAATAGCAACTAATTCATCATCAATAATCAAGCATTTTAAAGGATTATTACCTGATTTCAAGGAATTTGAGTTTGCCATAATCATTTCAAAATTGTGAGTTTAGAATTATATATATATTCTGAATTTTGTATTGATAGATTATATTTTTCACCATACAATATATCTAACCGATTTTTTAAGTTTTCTAATCCTAAGCCTGAGTTCTTCCCCTTTTCAATAGGTATTGCTGATTTTGAATTTTCTACTTCAAGGGAAATCATTTCCGCTTTCTCTTCAAAGACTATACTAATATAACCTTTGACGTTAGAACTTCGAGAAACATGCTTAAAAGCATTTTCTATCAATGGGATTAGTAATAAAGGGGGAAATTTAGTTTGCTTATTCTGTATTTCCCATGAACAATTTACATTTAACTTATCTTCCCACCTTATCTTTTCAATATCTATAAAATTTTTCAAAAAGCCTATTTCTTCTTCTATACAGACACTCTCCTTTTTGCCACTATATAATTGGTAACGAAGTATATCTGTATATTTTAATAATAGAGTAGTTGCTAAATCGTCCTTTTTCTCAATGTAATAATAAATATGATTGAGTACATTAAACATAAAGTGGGGATTTATCTGTGCTTGGAGTGTGTGTAATTGTGACTCTAAATGTATCTTTTCCAATTTGTTATGTTCATAGTAAAAACGCATGCCGCAAAAAGCTATATTTACGACAAATGCAGTTAGTAATTGGTCTACAAAATCAGATAGCAATGTATCATCCGTAGAGATTAAATTAGATGGCAAAAACACACCTGTTTGTTCAAAGTATCTAAATATCCAAAAAACAGAAGTTAATATAGATGCCGAAATGAAAGACAGAAAGATGAACTGTAATGCAAAACAATCCATTCTCTTTCTTTTCATTGCTCTTGGCAATAAATACACACTCAATAAGATATTTATAATCAGCATGGGGGTAATATAACACACCGTTATAGATAATACTTCTAAGAATGGCGCTTTATTCAAAAGCTTCATCCACACAAAAAAAGCAATCACGACCCATAAAAGAAGAACAAAACGGTCGTATCTCTTTGAATAGTCATTTTTCATGTGACAAAGATATGATAATTACTCAATAAGCACTTGTCCAGTCATCATAAGCTAAAGCCCAGTTATCAAAAAAATTATTCACTACATCGTAATATACTGATATTTGCAGACGAACATTTACTTAAAAACAAAGAAAATATGAAATCAACATTATTTTGGACAGTATTATTCTTACTTGCCAGTAAGAATATAGATGCACAAGTTTCTTTTAAGGCAGAATACTTTGGAACATCAAGCTATTGGCATGAAACAGGAGAAGACTCACGAGAAAAAAATAGGAAATTGCAAAGGGAGTGCTGTTGTTTATCAAGGTAGTATTAATATTCCTTTATTGGTAAAAAACACAAAATATGACCGTCCAACTATATGGAGTGTTGGTATTAATGGAGCATATGCATCACTTAACAACAAGAATTTTACTGGTGACTATGACGGAATGGTTATTAATGAAATGATGAATATCGCATTAGGATTGTCCTATATGCGTCCTTTAAGCGAAAAGTGGAGTTTGATAACAAGTTTAGGAGCAGGTATCTATGCTCCATCTACCAATCTATCAAAAATCAGGTACAAGCATTTATTAGGGAATGTTGCCGTTCTATTTATCAGACATCTAAAATCCAATATGGAAGTCGGGGGCGGTATTGCAATAAATAGCACCTTTGGTTATCCAATGGTATTTCCTGCATTATATTTCAATTGGAATAGTGATGGTAAATTCAATTTTAAAATTTCGGTTGTAGATGGATTGAATTTAGCAGCAGGATATGATATAAATAAATTCTTGGATTTATCCTTAGTTGTAGAAATGAGTGGACAATCAGCTTTTACGGAGAAAGACGGAGAAGATGTAACATTTTCCCACCAATATTTTATTGCAGGGGTTCGTCCAGAAATAAAACTCGGCAATAAAGTGTCTATACCAATAACAGCAGGTATGCATTTAATTCGTTCAGGCTTTTATAGTGAGAGAACACTAAAAGGTATGTTTAGTAATGACGACTATTATTTTCAAGCATCACCTTATGTTTCTGCGGGAATAAAAATTGGTTTTTAAAAAATGAAGATAATTAAAGAATATCAAATGAAAACAGATTTATTATTCAGACATCCTATAAGAATATTTTGTATTGCAAATTTCCTTACAGTCATTTTGATTGTTGTTACTTTTTCTTTTGATTACATACCACAATGGGCTCCGGGAGCATTTGCAATTCTAATTATCTTATTTCTAAAAGGTAAATCAGGAGTTTATGAACTAATCAAAAGTATGTCTTTCAAGTTTATAAATTTAAAATGGTATTTACTGGCATTAATATTTCCTATCTTATTATGTTATTTCTCTTATATAGGGATTTCCATGGTTGAATACAAAGAGATAGTTAATTTGAAACTTAGTCATTCGTTAAGTGATTATGGCACATTAGTCTTTCTTATAATATTAGGAAGTTGCGGTGAAGAATTAGGATGGAGAGGCTTTATGCTTCCACAACTTCTAAAAAAACACTCTCTATTTACAAGTAGCCTTTTAATTGGAATATTTTGGGGAATATGGCATTTGAATATTTTATTGGGAGTACCTGTTTTTTTATATATCTTATTTTAGTTATTGAATTCTCTTTTGTTTCATCATGGCTATACATTAAAACAAAAAGAAATTTGCTGACTACAATAATACTACATACTTCAATTAATGTATGTTCAATAGTTTTCTTCGAAAGGATTGTTGTAAACGAAAATATGAATAGCCAATCAATGCTATTGTTATATGGAATAATTGCTATAAGTTTTATTCCATTATGTATATTCTCAATTTGGAATATGTTTATTACTCAAAAAATAAAAAAATGAACAATTTAACAAACATGAGTTTTTTCCAATTATTGTCGGAATACTCGCAGCGTAAAGTTTCTGCATCTGAATTTGCGGAAGCTATCGAAGAATTGGCTATACATTTGGCTGATTTTAGTATTAATGAGCAGGATTATAGCGTTTTACTACGCTATTTTTCTTTCGGATTACATCGGCTTAAATCGTATCGTGTGCGGTTTGAGCAAGAAAAAAATGCCCTATTTGCATTTGATTGATGAAGCAATAGGACTGTTGAACACTGAAATGCGCATTGTAAAATGGCGCATTAAATATCCTGAACAATTCACACAGCACGCAAACAAACTATTTCTTTCCCCTCTCCATTTAACTGATAAGACAAGCCTTGTTAATATCATGGAAATAGTAAGCGGCTTATTTCTTTCCAAAAACATCATATATCAGAATGGCAAACCCGTTCACCTGACGGACTTAGGCAAAGGTTTTGAATGGCTTTTTAATATAAAATTGGGTGATTATCACCAAAAGCATGAAGATGTTACAAAACGGAAATCTACTAAATTAACGGAATTTCTTAATGGACTAATAACCCTTATCCGCAAGGAACACGAAAATAAAGGGTATAGATAATCAATGACTTAGTATCAATTTATACGGGGTAGCCTTGTTACCCCGTAATTTCTTTGCTTCCATTTTCTGAACTTTGCTTCATCAATCGATTGGTAATCATTTATGTATAACCTGAAAAATGAAGCAATATGTATGTAGATAGTTACGAGTTCAAAGACTGGATGCAAAAGCTACTTGATAAACTGGAAGAAGTAGGTAAAGACGTGAAGAGTTTGCAAACTAATCCCGAAGTAATGCCGGGCGATAAACTTTTGGATAATCAGGACTTATGTCTGTTGTTCAAAGTAAGTACCCGAACATTACAGAGATTGCGAAGCAAAAAGATGCTATCCTTTATGATGATTAGCGGAAAAGCCTATTATCGGGCTTCTGATGTGCGAGAGTTCATAAAGGAAAGGTTTGATGTGGGTACGCTCCGAAAGTTTGAAAAAGAACACGGAACGGATAAATAAGAAAGAAACTATCCCAGAGTTGTACACGTGGCAACTCCGGGATTTTTCTTTTTTGGCAAGCCGTTTTTATTCCTCTGCCGATATTGTCCCCTCTCTTTGGTAGGACTGTTCAAACCGTCTGCTTAAAAGTACTATCATTTCATTAGTCTTTATCAATTCCAAAGTACATTGTTCCAGCCTGTAAAGTAAAGCAAGTGCTTTCTTCTCTGAAAAATTGGAATTCGGACTTCCACGCCCAGTTTCGTGGCATAGGCACGAACTACAATCAGGTGGTCAAGGAGCTGCGCATCCACTTCTCGGAGAAGAAGGCGATGGCGTTGCTCTACAAGTTGGAGAAGTGCACCATCGACCTCGTGAAACTGAGCTGGGAGATTGTGGAGCTTTCAAGGGAGATGGAAAAGTGTTACCAATCCAAATCGGACTGACATGGCATCGGTCAAGGTCAAGTTTCGCCCATCCACCTTAGACGGCAAGGAGGGCACACTCTATTATCAGGTAATTCACAACCGTGTGGTCAGACAGATATATACCGACTATAAACTTTTCGCTTCAGAATGGGACTGCCGTTCCGAAGCGATTGTCCTGCATCGTGTCCCGAATGAACAAGAGCGGAACAACTATCTGCTTTCGATAAGCTCACGCATTAGGTCGGACAAAGACAGGGTGAACAAGATTATACACACATTATCCCAATCCGGCACATTCGTGACGGATGATATAGTCGCGCGTTTTCAGGATAACAAACAGGAGCAATCGTTTAACGACTATCTCCGTCAGCAGATAGCAAGACTGAAACGCTTGGGTAAGATACGCACATCGGAAACCTATACGGCGGCACTCCGAAGTTTTAGCGGCTTTATGAATGACAAGGAGGTCTTGTTTGACCAGATTAACGCTGACCTGATAGCGGAATACGAGGCTTATCTGAAAGTCAGAGGTAACTCGCCTAATACCATATCGTTCTATATGCGCATCCTGAAAGCGGTCTATAACCGTGCGGTGGAATACGGAATGACCGGGCAACGGCATCCGTTCAAGTCTGTCTATACGGGAGTGGAGAAAACCCTAAAGCGAGCCTTGTCGCTCAATGACATCAGACGTATCAAAGGGCTTGACTTGTCATTAAAACCCTATCTTGACTACGCCCGTGATATGTTCCTATTCTGTTTTTACACAAGGGGAATGTCGTTCATAGACATGGCTTATCTGAGAAAGAAGGACTTGCAGAACGGTATCCTTTCCTACCGTAGACGAAAGACGGGGCAGCAGTTGTTCATCAAATGGGAAAAGTGTATGCAAGAGATTTTTGACAAATACCCGGTAAACGAAACAGAATACCTTTTACCTATCATCACAAAAAGGGGCGAGGATTATCGGAAGCAATACACCAACGAACTTCATCGGGTGAACCATCTGCTGAAGAAAATCGGGAAACAGTTGGACTTGCCGATACCCTTGACGATGTATGTCGGACGGCACTCTTGGGCAAGTGTCGCCAAAAGTCACAACGTGCCTATCTCCGTCATCAGCGAGGGCATGGGACATGATTCTGAGAATACCACGCAGATTTACCTTGCTTCGCTGGATACTTCTGTGGTGGACAGAGCTAATAAGAAGATATTGGATTTGCTATGAAGCCGTAAATGTTTTGCGAATCAGTCCAACGCTTGGCAAGAGATGAAAATCTTGATTGGAAACAATGGCTCGTATATATGATAATATTGAAATAAAATTTGAAGATGGTCTCAATGATATAATCAGCAATGTCGGCGTTAGACATATGGACTTTGGGGTTGGTTATTCCAATTTACGTGGGTGGACAAAATTAGTACACCAAGTAGAATACTTAGAGGGCGACTTTGTTGTTGAAGATTCCGAGAGCATCCATCGAACCAGTCAAGTGCTCATAGGTATGCTCCAATGAAACTATATTAAAGTTTGGCGACAATAATATAATCAATATGTTGAGAAGACACTGAATTTAACGAATGTAAATTAGTTTAAACAACTTCATTCTATTAGTATGATCAATTTATCATTTCAACAGAAAGCTGCAATTAGAGATTTTCTTAACCATATCACTTCACCAATGGGGATGATGAAGTGGGACAAAAGCCAATTGTTATCTGTATTCGAAGATTACGAATTGAACACATCTCTTGAAATAAGTTACACTGAATATGTACGAACACTAAAGAACTTGTCATGTAATGTTAAAAGGGATTTTGTTTGTAAAATTCTAAATAGTTGGGGGTACGCAGGACAGAGAGATTACTATACCTTGTATCAAACACTACAGGACATTCTATATCTGAAAATTGAAACCGGAGTTGAATGCGTCTTATTCAATAATCTTTTGAATCTTTCGTCTTACCTGTCAACTTCTAATTTTTCGATAGACGCCACTGCTGAAACCGATTATTACATGATTGACGTGTATTATAATTATAATGATATCGATTTTTATGATAATCAGGTGCGTTTCACTACATCAAGCGAGGAAGAGCAGCCACGAGTAGAATTTTCTATATCAGCCTCTTTATTACGTAAAAAGATGCAGTTCACTTCACAGCCCTCTCAAGCAGATGTATCAGAGTTACTTAACCATTTGATAAAGAATCACACTAAGAAGCATTGCCCATGGATAATTTGGATTATTCTCTTCGATGTGGATATGTGGGAGGATCTTCCTCTTTCTTACAGGTTCAATATGAAGATATTAAATATATAGACAATAACGGTGAGTAATAAAACATTAAGAAAACCGTTAAGTGGTAGAATCAGAAGAAAAACAAGAATAATACCAATATCAATTTATTTTTATGACAGAAGTAGAGTATCTAGAATCCGTTCAGAGGTCAAAGAATGAGGCACATGAGGAAACGATGTGGGGAAAACCCGCGCGAGACATTGTAACAGGTATTGGAAACAATAATGGAGTAGATCCAGTACGTGCCATTTGGGAATTGGTGCAAAATGCACGCGATGTAACGTCTAATGGCAGAAGAGCCAAGATTGTGTTTACACGCAGGGAGAACGAACTGGTGTTTCGGCATGATGGAATACCGTTCACCCACAAAACCATCGAGGCATTGATTCTGCAGACTAGTTCAAAGGTGAGTAGTAATAATGTGCAGGTGGGGCAGTACGGCACAGGGTTTCTGACCACCCATTTGTTCGGGCTAAAATTCAATCTGACAGCACCTCTGCTTACTTCCGATGAGTTCAAAAGGTACTATAAGATAGAAAATTTCGAGATTGATCGTTCAGCAACCGACAAGGATGTGATGAAGGATAAACTCAAAAAGCAATGGAACAAGACGCAGGATTGGGGAAAAGTGTATGCAGAAACTACAGACGAACCATATCCTTTTACCGAATTCCGTTATCAGCATGAGGGCGATCGCGCCCGACTGAATACTGCAGCAGCCTTTGCCAAGGCTCCTGCAATGGCTCCATATGTGTTGATGCTCAACAATAATGTGGAGAGCATTGAACTGGTAGATGAGATAAAGCAAGAATCGGTGAAGTTCATGATGGCAGTCAAAGAGGCTGAGTATGTAGAAAGTCTGACAGACGGAAAGATTTACAAGAATAAGGTTGTACGCACCATAACAAATCAGGCGACAAACGAGTCGAGCGACAAGACCTTTTTCATTTATTGGATAGCCAGCAATGAGCAGACTGGAGATGAACCTAAACGTGAAAAAGTTTCGGTAATACTCCCAATCACCGAAGATGCAGACGGTAGCAGGCGTGTTATCCGCTTTGATAAGGATGTACCACAGATATTCATCTATCTGCCTTTGTTGGGTACAGAGGATTGGGGCTTCAATTTCATCCTACATTCGTCTCTCTTTACTTGTGACAAAGACAGTCGCGATAGCCTCCGATTGGTGGGTAATGGTCAGAACAACGATGATCAAGCAGAAAGCAACCGACAAATTATAGAGCTTGCCAACAAACTGATTTGGCAATATATTATCGCAAAACACTCTACACTTGCTGATGCAAAATACCTTTTGCGCGATTCCTTCCACACCCATCAGAGTGACGAAGAGTTAGCCAAGTATTATATCGAACTTCAGAAGGCTTGGCGAAAGAAGTTTGAAACACTCTGCATAGTAGATGGCAATCCATCAGGTAAGAATAAAGTTTCTGCCATAAAAGTGCTTGACGAAACTTTGTCTAGAGCCTGTGAGGAAGATGCCTCCCTACTTGATGCGGTCTATGGTCTGATTAATAAGTCCAAAGGCTGGACGGTTTCCCGAAAGGAAGATATGCTCTATTGGAGCAATACCATCAATCGCTGGTATCGTGATGATACGAATACATATGCACTCACGATTGACAATCTGGTTGCTGCCATACCTGCTCTTGAAATTACTATCGATGATGTTAGCTGGCTGTTGCGATTATGTAAATACATAGTCAACATCAAGCGTGATGATCTGCTCGATACCTATACGTTGATACCAAACGATAATTTCAAACTCCAGAAAAAGACTCCTTTGGTAAAACCGATTCAGATAGACAAGGTTGTTCGCGATTTGCTCGACGTGATGGTACCTGAGACTGTGGAGACATTCGTTCATCCTTCGTTTGCGGATGTATGCACCTTTACAACCTTCGGGTATGATAAGGTGAAAAGCGCAATCTCAACATACATTACCGAACACAATAGTAATCAGAACGGACAGCGCTCGGCTATCAAGAATCAAAAGTATCAGGATATGTTGATAACAACAAAAAAGTTCGATAGCAAACCATATTCAGACAAGCAATATACTGATAATGTGGTAAAGCGAATCCTCGGTCTGTACAAAGCTTTACTCAAAGATGATGCCGTAGGCATTGAAAATCAACTTTATCCACTCTTCTTGGAATACTATAGTATCAATCAGAATGAGGATATTGCGTCAATAGATAACAACCTATACGATTTTGATGTCCGGCAGTTATTTACAGCTCTCATATACGACTCTCTGTTTCGATTTACCGTTGGCGAGAGTAAGGCATCACATGCCACATGGGTGAAGACTATGGTTGAGATCCTATACAAATATCAAGATCAGCGGTCGTACCTCGACAACTATCAGGTCTATCCTGACCAGATGGGCGTTTATAAATATGCCAGTTGGTTGAAGAAAAAGCCTATCGATGTTCCTGATCGTGCCTTGGAGATTTACGATACCATCATTGATCCTAACGTAAGCGTCAAGTCGGAATTAGTTGCCAAAGATTACCAAGATTACTTTGTTGGTACTAGCGTGCTAGAGGCGATAACCTATTGTAACAAGATAGAGGACGAGTTGGAAAAAAAGGGTTATAATATCACAAATTATACCCATCGTCAGTTGGTGATTGAAATCATAAAACATCTCACAACTAACGACGAAGATACTCCGAAGTGGAGTACATTGTTCAAAGATATTGACGCGCATAAGGGACAGTTGACATTCTCTGTCATTACCAGTCAAGCTAAGAAGGATAGCATCTTCTCCATCATTCAGGTGGAAGATGAGAAGAAGCTTCAACAGATAGCCGAATTAGCAAAGGATCCGGACTTTGATAGGATCTTAAAACTAGGACGTGAAGCCATTGAGCGAGAGGAACGTGAGTTGAACGACTTTCAGTTCAAGAAGGAACTTGGAAACTTTGTAGAGGATGTGCTTCAGAATGAACTCAATGATATTCTTGGAGATGTAGAATTGAAGATATCGGAACCTGTGAGTAACGAACAGGGAGGACAGGATCTGAAGGTGCAACTGAATGGTAATACCCTTTATTATATAGAGGTCAAGTCGCGATGGTCAACCGAACGATCCGTATTGATGAGTACCCTTCAACATCGTACTTCCTACGAACAGCAAAACCATTACGCTCTTTGTGTAGCAGAAATGACTATGTTTACCGAAAACGCGAAAAAGCACGAATACCCATCGTTTGAGGAAATCAAGAACCATCTGACCTTTGTTGATAATATTGGTGTTCTGAATGAACGACTGAAGGATGCTACTCTTGATATGGACAATCAGGTTCATGTGGCAGGTGGCTATCAAGTACTTATTTCGCAAGACGTGATTAGAGCAAACGGCAAGACCTTTACAGAGTTTATATCTGCCTTGAAGAAAATTGTTAAAGCTGAATTGGGAAAGGATAATCATAGTTTGATAAGTATGGGAACTGAGTAGAGTAACTTTTATCGATCATTGAATTCTTTATTCCAAATGAACAGACTGGGTGCAAGCATTTGTCGGAACTCAGTCTGTTTTTGCTTTTGGTTTCTATCATCAAGCTACTTCTTGGTGACAGGCATCAGTCTGACCTCCACATCGGAAAACATGATGTCGATGTCATTGAGTTCCATCATGACCTCTGGGTTATTACTATAGTAGGCACGTTCATAGCGGATAATGTTTTCGTAATCGAAAAGACTGATGCTATACACATATTTTTCGAGTAGCAGCAACGTGTTATTCAAAAAATAATACTACCTTTGCATCAACCAAAAGCCAAAGAGTGGCGAGCAAAACGCGGAAAGTATCACACTGCGAAATCGGTGGAGATTATTTGAATAATTGAAAATCACGACTGAATATCAGGTATTTATAAGATATAGGTGAGCCCCAGGCGGATCACTGAAAGACAAGTCAAAACAAGACTTAAAGAAGACAACTCCTACAATATCAAGGTATTGTAGGAGTTTTTTCTTTGTATAATGTCTGTGACCAAAGACACGAAAAGGTCACGAAAAGACACACTTCTATGACCAATTCGTGACCAATCCAAATTTCTGAAAAACAGGTCACGGAATGTCCAAAATTGACTAACCTCTGTCCACATTTGTCTGGGCTGCAAATATCTCATTTTCAATCGATCAAAGTAATTTTGCAATTTAAAAAATGAGATTATGAGAACAACTTTCAAACTATTATTTTTCGTAAAACGAAACGCAGCAAAGAAGAACGGCAATGCACCAATCATCGCACGTATCACCATTGATCAAATTGTGTCGCAGTTCAACACCCAAATGGAGATAAATCCCGCTAATTGGAGCGTCAGCGCAGGAAAGGCAGCAGGGAGAAGCGCCGAAGCAATAAGTATCAACACCATGTTAGATAGCATCCGCAGCACCGTATATCAACATTATCATGCTTTGTTGGAACAAGACGGTTATGTGACCTCTGAACGGGTAAAAAACGCCTTTTTAGGTAAGATTGAACGGGGTAAAACCTTAATAGAGTTCTTTGAAATGCACAATGAACAATACTTGCAGAAGGTAAAGATGAATACAGCAGATAAAACTTATTCCCGTTACGAACTGACAAAGAAACGTCTTATCGAGTTTATGAAGTTCAAGTATTCAGTTTCGGATATGCTTATCAAAGAAATAAACGTGGTGTTCATTGATAACTTCCTGCTGTATATTAAGAACCATCACGAATGTACCCACAACACAGCGATGAAGTTTGTACAACGCTTTAGAACCGTTGTGAACTTTGCCAAGAATACAGGGTTGGTTACTGCTGATCCTTTCGGGAATTATAAGGTAAGGTTTGAGCAGACGGACAGGGATTATCTTACAATGGAAGAGATAACCACCATCTATAATAAGAAATTTGCATCTAAAAGACTGGAACAGGTACGGGATTTATTCATTTTCAGTTGCTACACGGCACTTTCGTACATTGATGTATGTGAGCTTACCAAAGATAATATTCGTATCTTATTCGATGGCAATTTGTGGATAATGACCAAACGACACAAAACGAATGTAACTTCCAATGTCCGGTTACTCGAAATTCCGAAAGCTATCCTTGAAAAGTACAAAGACAAGTTGCCAAACGGGATGATTTTACCGATTATAAGCAATCAAAAAGTAAACGATTATTTGAAAGAAATTGCTTCCATTTGCGGTATAAATAAGAACCTGACCTTTCATGTCGCACGTCATTCTTGTGCGACTTCGGTGCTGATAAGCAATGGTGTACCTATCGAAACTGTTTCCAAAATCTTAGGTCATACCAATATCAGAACCACTCAAATATATGCGAGGATCACCGATGTAAAGGTTAGCAATGATATGGAACTATTAGCGCAGAAGCTTAATTCCAATTAAAGTTATATAGGGGAATGACTGAATATACCTACTCTACATTCCCCTATAATTTCATCCGACTACTATATCTCTTACTTTATTGGATAAAAAATCATCTATGAAATTTGTATTATACTCATTCAGGTTTTCTAACATACATATTATATCATCATCTGTTAAAGGTACTATCAATCCTCTATCATCTCTATAAGTATCCTTACATCTATTTACAAAGAGGGCATAAGATTCAATATTCCGACATACCAAAAAGCCAACTCGACCTCTATTAAAAGAAAAACGACCTGCAAGTTGATCTAATTCAGGATTCGCTACATCACCTGTATAATTCTTACATTCAATAAAAACATATGGACAAGGAAGGTGAAAAATTTCTGATAATCTATAAAATATTCCACCATCAGCAGCGTTATCAAAAGTGATATCAATCCGTTTTCTTCCTTCATGGATTTCTCTTTCTTTCACTGGATTTATTAAATAAGGATAGAAAATCATTTCCAAAGCACCAATAATTAAATTATGAAAAGCAGAAGCATTTGCCTGACCAAAAGGTATTTGACGCAACCTTTGAATTATAGCTTGAGAGACTCCACGTATATCTATTTCTGTTATCTCCCAATTAGACAATGATTCTATTTTAGTATTTTCTTTAAATCTATCTAACAGTTCCGGGTGTTCATGTGTAAATCTTCTCAAGAAGTCTTTAGATAGTGGATTCCTCTCTTTAATACTCTTTTTGGTAACATATGGAGTTCCATTCTGTCTTCTTTGGACTAGCGCAGATCTTAATCTTATATGCTCATTTTGCAAATAATTCAACACAAAATGATTATAATATCTATTCGGTGTATACGCTTTGCAAAATGAGACAACCCCTTTAGGAACCAATAAAATTCGTTTCCCATTTATTAATAAAGCATCTGTATGAACTTCATCCCATTCATTATTGCGTCTATCCCAAAAAAATCCCGAAGATATATTAGAAACTAAAGGTATGTTATGCAATGTACATTGATTTATAGTGTATTCTACTAAATGTGAAGTTATAATATTAGTTGTCATATCAGACAGTTTGTCTTTTCCGAAATTATCTACAAACAGTACATTATCCTCAATGTCTTGTATTAATCCTGTTTGAATTGCTCGACTTTGCAGCAAGTTGCTAAATATCTTATCTGTATCTTCATGTCCAACTCCACGTCCTTGTGGATTTCCAGTAGACATACCTAAGCACGTTGTATTAGGTTCATGTAAGTAATCAAATAAATCTTTTGCTTCATCAATCCTACCATCTCGAATAAGAGATATTAAACATTGAAAAAAATCCCTCAGTGTTGCAGTCGCTTCGATAGACCAATGATCCTGCTTTTTTCCAAGAAAAAAAGGGTCAAGAAATAACGGTAAATCCATCTCTGGATCAATATCCACAAAATCCAATTCGGCTTGTGACTTCTCAAGATTGTAAATTTGACTTATCCTCATAAAACAGATTAAAAAGTTAATTTTCAAATATATGCATAATAGATATATCTTCCAAAAAATCGCATGGCTATTTACAGCAAGGTGTGTTCAGAGCTGCTGAGATTTATCCCAGCAGCTCTGAACCTTTTTAGAAAAGCACTCCGAAGTCGTGTTTCCAATGAAAGAAAAATTAAAATAAACATCTTTTTCGCTCGTCGGGACGGGTGGTCCCGCCCCTTGCCGCTGGGCGTTCCCCGACCGATGAGTTTTGAGTGAAGTATTGCAATATTGCTTTCTTGAAATATTGATGGCTTGATCTCTTGACAACTTGTTTTCTTGATTTCAAGATGGCAAGATTACAAGATACCATGAAAGCACTATTGCAAAATAGCTGGATTGGCAGACTGCATTATATCTTTCGCATACAGATAAAAAAACTTTCTCTTTTCAAAAGTCCATATAGTTTATGAGGGACTTGCGAAAAGAGAAAATAATTTAGTAAAACCTTATAAGCAAGTTAATTGTCGTTTTCGTCCATTTTCCGAAGGAGCTTTTCGATGAGACTATTAAGAAAGGCTGTCCTATCTCTTTTACGCTCCCTGATTGTAAGATAAGTACGATAAATCACCTAAGTCTACTTTGAATGATGCCTCTATATAGGTCATTATTTCCTTTATATCAGCATTTCCATTGTTTAGAACTCCGGCAGCATATATAGCATATCCCAATTCAATAGCAGCAACTTTAGCTCCTGTCCATCGAAATGGATTATCAGGCAAAGAAGCTCGGCTGGTTTCTATCACTTCTGTTCTCTCTACATCTTGTAATCTCTGATGCAAATAGATTTCCAACATATCATAAGCCAACATCTTGGCTACCCTATGATCACAACAGGTCGAGAACAAAGGATCTCTATCCAATAAGCCACAATTATGGCATAACTTGTAGTTCTCATGCCCTCTGAGAAAGTAATATTTATCCAAATGTATTGCTTTGGAACGATAATATTGATAGAAGTCAAGATTATTATTACAGAAGTCTACGATTGCGGATTGCTTTTTCTTGTAATGCTCCTTAACTACCTCTTTATTGCCATTTGGCTTTCTTAATTCAAGCGTATAAATATCATTGTAGTATATTAGTTTGCTTAGAATTAACGGTTTGCTATTTTTAAAGAAGTCTATCTCTTCCTCGTTATCCCGAAAGTTATATTTGTGTATATACTCTCTTAGTTCTTCAAACAATGGTCTGATGAAATCAATCATATACAGAGCCTTACTTGAAGATATATCACTATCTATACAAGATGTTTCTATCTCTGCATTGATTTTCAATATCAGTTCATTGGAAACCTGTTTTGCTGTCATTTTATCTATTATATAGGTTTATATTATACAGCTTATTTCCTTTTATTTAGAATACAAAGAAGAGTATTAAAATCAGTTTGCAAAAGTAACTCTAAATCAAAAGCAGATACAGATATAGTTTTTGTATATTTGCAGGGTACAGATTAGGTGAGTTATGAAAAAGGAAGTCTTAATATCAAGAAATAGCAAGAAATATTGCTTGGCAGATAAAAAAGGGTGTATGGAAAGTTGGTGAAAAGCTGCCCTCTTTACGCACTATAAGTAATGAAAATGGGGTAAGTTTAAATACGGCAATTCAAGCATACTATGAATTGGAAAAGGACGGCTACATAATATCACGCCCTAAATCGGGATATATTGTCAATTATAAGCCAATACGCTTATCTGCTCCAGCCACCACACAACCATCTGTGAAAAATGAAAGTAAAGAGGTCGTGGAATTAATTGCTGAAGTATATCGTTCATTAGAAATTGGAGATAAGTCTATTACCCGGTTTTCTTTAGGGATGCCTGAAGATGTTTTATTACCAATAGCAAAACTCAATAAGGAACTAATAAGAGCAATACAAACACTTCCGGGTAATAGTACTCGGTATGATGAAACACAGGGAAACATCCACTTGCGTAAGGCTGTAGCTCGCTTCACTTATAGCTGGAATGGAAATTTGGCAGAAGAAGATATAGTAACTACAGCAGGAGTCACTAATGCTGTTGCTTTAGCTTTATCTGTGATTGCCAAGACAGGAGATACGATTGCTGTCGAAAGTCCAGTTTATTTTGGAATGTTACAGCTTGCCAATAGTTTGGGATTACGTGTTTTAGAACTACCAACAAATCCCGAAACAGGCATTGATCCCGATGCTCTAAAAAGAGTTTTGCCACAAATTAATGCTTGCCTACTTATAAGTAATTTCAATAATCCATTAGGAAGTTGTATGCCTGATGAACACAAAAAAGAGGTTGTCAATATGTTGGCTGAACATAATATACCATTAATAGAAGATGATTTGTATGGCGACATATTCTTTGGAAATTCAAGACCTAAACCTTGTAAAGCATTTGATAAAGAAGGAATTGTGGTGTGGGGCTGTATCTAAAACGTTAGCACCGGGGTATCGAGTAGGTTGGATTGCTCCCGGAAGATTTAAAGAGGCTATTATTCGTCGGAAAATATACATCTAATCTCTACACCTACTCTTAATCAGGAAGTCGTCGCTAACTTTATGGAGAATGACAGATACGAAAATCATTTGCGTAAGCTTCGTCGAGAGCTTTGTGCAAATAGTATTCATTTTGCTCATTCAATTATGGATCATTTCCCAGAAAACACAAAAATTGTAACTCCACAGGGGGGATTTATGCTTTGGGTGGAGTTAGACAAGCGAATTGATACAACAGAGCTTTATTACAGGGCTATGCAGCGGAAAATAAGCATAGCCCCCGGACGTATGTTTACCTTACAAGAACAATACACGAACTGTATGCGCTTAAGTTATGGGCAACGATGGACTCCACTCCTTGAAGAACGTTTAAAACGATTAGGAGATATAATCAAAGAATCACTCTGATGGGCTGATGCGTGCCTGTAGAACTTCTCCTATGATTTGAAGCCCCTTTATTATTCGTTCTTCTGGCATATTGGAGTAATTCAGTCTAAGTGTATTTTCTTTGTGTTCGACAGGGTAGAATGAGCCACCAGGAACAAAAGCTATTTTTCGTTCTATACACTTTTTCAGAATCTCACGTGCTGAAATTTCTTCGGGTAATTCAATCCAAGTAAATAATCCGCCTTGTGGATAGGTATATCTGATGTTGTCAGGAAAATAGCGTTCTATACACTCCATAGCTATATCTCTACGTTTTTTGTAAACTTCTACGATTTTACCAATATGTTTATCAATATCATATCGTTTCAGATACTCGGCAATAGTCATTTGAGCTATCGTGTTACACTGTAAATCTGTACCCTGTTTAACTAGAACATACTTGCGGATAATATTTTTATCGCCAGCAATCCAACCAATCCGGAAACCGGGGCAGAATATCTTAGAAAAACTACCAGCACACAAGATATTACCAACCTTATCAAATGATTTTATAGAGGGCAAAGATTCTCCCTCAAACCTTAATTCTCCGTAGGGGTTATCTTCAATAACAGGAATATCATATCGGGCAGATAGTTCCGCAAGTTTTTTGCGTCTTTCCAAACTCCATGTTTTTCCGGTGGGGTTCTGGAAAGTGGGTATTACATATATTAATTTCACTTTTGGGGTATTACTCAGTACATCTTCCAATACAGTCATATTCATGCCCTTTTCATCCGTAGGTATCTCCAAAAAGTTACATCCGTATGACTTAAATGCGCTAATTGCAGCTAAATAAGTAGGACTTTCACATAATACGATGTCACCATCATCCAAGAAAACTTTACCTGACAAATCCAATCCTTGCTGTGATCCATGTGTGATAAGAATATTATCTTTATCAAACGATGTTCCTAAACGTTCATTCATTCGTTTGGCAATCCAGTCACGTAAAGGTGAGTACCCCTCAGTAGTAGTATATTGAAGAGCTTTTGTTCCTGCTTCCTTCAATATTATTTGGGTCATTTGATTAATTTCATCTATTGGAAATAATTCAGGGGCAGGTAGTCCACCAGCAAATGAAATAACATCTTCTTGCTCTGTTACTTTGAGTATTTCTCGTATTTCCGAAGCCTTTATATAAGACATTCTATTTGCAAATTTCAACTTCATAATCATTAAATGTATTTGAGAACTAAAATATTGCAAAGTAAAGCATAAAAGGCAAATGGAAACAGATACAAATTGCATAATATTAGTAGGTACAGATTTTCGGAACCAAGTATTAGCATAACACTATTCAATTCAAAGGAATACTTTAGGAGTGTTCTATGAACTTTCACCACTACTAAGCTAAAAGAATGTATTTCAAAAACATACTATCATTATATTTAATTGTTTACCTTTGCAAAAAACAAAGGTACATGAAAGATAATCCTATTAGTACAATAGATAGTGAATATATAGAGTGGCTGAAAGCCATCAAACAGCAAATTCGTTCTACTAAAATACGAATGATAAAAACAGCTAATACAGAGTTGATACACTTTTATTGGCGGTTAGGACAAATGCTCTCTCTAAAACTGAAAGAGCAAAATTGGGGTGATAAGGTAATAAACAAGCTTTCAGTAGACTTGCGCAATGAGTTTCCTGATATGCAGGGCTTTTCCCGTCAGAACCTATACTACAGTAAGAATTTCTATGAGTTTTATGCAGGGCAAATGCATATTTCACCCAATAATTCAATTGTCCCCCAAGTTGAGGGACAATTACAACTAGCTGATAATTATAAGATTATCTTTGATATTCCTTGGGGACATCAAAAGGTGATAATCAGCAAAGCGCAAAATATAGAAGAAGCATTATTCTATGCACATCAAACTCTATCTAACAGTTGGAGCAGAAGCATTTTAGAAAATCAGTTCAAGCAACAATTCTACGAACATTACGGACAAGGACAAACAAACTTCTCGCAGACCTTACCAGCCCTAACAGCGGATATGGCACAGGAAGTAGTAAAAGACCCGTATTGGTTTAATTTTGTGTCTGTATCTCAAAAAGCACGAGAACGAGATATAGAAAAACAACTTGTAACTCACATTACTCAATTTCTTCTTGAATTAGGCAAAGGGTTTGCATTTGTAGGGGAGCAATATTGTTTGAACTTGAACAACAAGGAGTATTTCTGCGACCTCTTGTTCTATCATATACCTTTGAGAGCTTACGTAGTTATAGAGCTTAAAAATGGAAACTTTAAACCTGAACACTTGGGACAGCTAAACTTCTATCAAAACCTTATCAACAACACCCTAAGAGGAGAATATGATAATCCAACCATAGGAATGTTACTCTGCCGAGATAAGGATAGGATTGAAGTTGAATATGCATTGCAGAATATTTCGTCACCAATTGGAGTTAGCGAGTTTAATGTAAAGGAGCTACTTCCTGATAATCTGAAAAGCAAATTACCAACAATTGAGGAAGTTGAAGAAGAACTTAACAAAATTATATAAATAAAACATGAAACTTATAAAACTAATCATATCAAACTTTAGAGGTTTGAAAGGAAGTAATGTTATAGACTTCACGAATTCTAATATCATATTCTTAATTGGACAAAACAATATTGGAAAATCATCTTTTCTAAGAGCATATGAGTTCTTTATTGACCCGAAACAAATAGCAAAGACTGATGATTTTAATAACTATGATTATTCAACCCCAATAGTTATTGAAGGTATATTTGAATTGGATGAAGAAGATTCTGATGATCCTGACCTCAAAGAGAAGAAAGAACCTAATTGGATTGAGAAATGGGTTGATGAAAATGGTTTTGTAAAGGTTAGAAAAACATGGAGTAAACCTAATAGTACATTTGCAAAAGAAACATATTCTCCACATGATGCAAGTTGGATTGAAAATGGATTTGGTGGATTACACACAAAATTGACTAAATATACCCCAACTCCAATTGCTATCAACGCAATGGAAGATCAAGCATCGTTGGAAGAAAAAGTTAATAAACTCATTCAAGATGATTTTATCAAAAAAGTAAGGTCAGAATATCCAGAAGAGTTTAAAAATTTAATAGATGGAGTAAGAAAATTGCAGGAGCGTATTACTGGTTCTGAAGCAGTCGAAAAATTGAATTTAGAACTCAATAAACATTTTCAAGAAGTTTTTGCGGAACTTACTCTAAAAATTCAACCTTCAAAAGAAGAAAATATAAAACTCGAAGATGCGTTCAAGAAAAACCATTCTATTTCAGTAGAAAGAGCTGGAACAGAAAGAAAAGAAACTTTTCTTCAAAATGGACATGGGGTCATACGGCAAGCTCTATTCAATTTTCTCACATTTTTAAAAAGAGAAAACGAAGGAAATAAGAAACAATACATTATCTTATTTGAAGAACCAGAACTTTTTTTACACCCTAAAATTGCATTTAAATTACGACAAAGTCTATATGAGTTATCAAAAAATAGCCCATATCAAATTCTTTGTGCTACTCATTCTCCACTGATGATAGACATTTCACAACCACATTCGTCGCTTATTAGGGTGATCAAAAATACAGATGAAGAAACACAAACATATCAAGTTGGGGAAACACTATTTGGAAGAGATGAAGAAGCAAAGAAATGGGTGCAAATGGTAAACAGATTTAATCCTCATATCTGCGAAGCATTTTATGCAGACAAAGTTTTATTAGTTGAAGGAGATACTGAAACGATAGTATACCGAGATCTATTGACTCGTTTTTTTCCTGACGAGGAAATATTCGTTCTTAATACTGGTTCAAAAATGAACATACCTTTTTTTCAGGAAATTCTCACAGCTTTTCATATAGAACATTATATTATACACGATTCTGATGATAAAGAAAAAAAAGCTGCGTGGACAATTAATACCAAGATATGGGAAAATGTACAAGCAAGCAATAATTTATCGAAACGGTATGTACATATTCATAATTTTGAAGACGCACACGGAATAACGGTAAAATCAGATGATGGCAAACCATTAACCGCTTATAATTTTGCTCAAACGATCAAAGATGTAAATACGAAAGTTCCTTGTTTAGAATGGTTAAAGGATATTATTTATAAAAATGGCATTATTCACGATCCGCAATTTATTGAGGATAAGGTATAGTTTTTCAGGAGGTTGTGTCAAAATTTGAAGTGAACCCTAAAAGTTTTTTGTCCAACTTTTAGGGTTCACTTCAAATTTTGATACAACCCCTTCTTTTTTACAACATATTTTTAGCCACAAAACACATATGCATTCAACAAAATTATTTGTACTTTTGTGGCACCGTACTTAGATGTAATATCAATACCTTATGAATGTCAAGATAGAAGAGAGTTGGCGACAACGTCTGCAAGAAGAATTCGATAAACCTTACTTTGAGAAGTTAGTATCATTTGTGAAAAGTGAATACGGACACGCCAATGTACTGCCGCCTGGGCACCTTATCTTCCATGTTTTCAATTCATGCCCTTTTGAAAAAGTAAAAGTTGTTATCATAGGACAAGACCCTTACCCCAATCCCGGACAATATTACGGCATATGTTTTTCCGTACCGGATGGGATAGCCATACCTGGTTCATTGGCCAATATATTCAGAGAAATAAATCAGGATTTGGGTAAACCGATCCCTACTTCCGGTAATTTAGACCGATGGGTAGCTCAAGGAGTATTCTCCATGAACTCTGTTCTCACGGTACGTGCCCACGAAACCGGCTCGCATCGAAATATGGGGTGGGAAACTTTTACAGATGCAGTCATCAAGAAATTGAGCGATGAACGAGAAAATCTGGTATTCATGCTTTGGGGAGCTTATGCCAAAGAAAAGGTCACTTTGATTGACAGTAGTAAACACCTTATATTGACAACCGTTCATCCTTCACCCCGTTCCGCAGAACACGGTTTCTTCGGATGCAAACATTTCAGCAAAGCCAACGATTATTTGCGGAGTAAAGGTATCGAGGAAATCGACTGGTAAATAATGACAAAGATCCTACAACACTCCGTTTACCCCACTACCGAACAATGCAAAATCTCCCAGACAAGGGTCGTCCGGAAATATTTCCGCCAAAGCGGACGTTATTTTTCGTGCATTCTTCAAAGAGAATGTTTCCATATCTGTAAGTCCTAACAAATAGGCTACCCGACAAACATGGGTATCCAAAGGAATGACCAAATCACGACAGTCGAAATTCTTCCAAATACCGAAATCCACTTCCGACTCTCTCCGTACCATCCAACGCAGAAACATATTCAACTTCTTTTGCGGACTTTTAGCTGAAACTTCCAGAAATGCACACAACCTCTCCATAGGAGTACCGAGGTAGACTAACAAAGCGTCTTCCAAACTATCATACTGAACATAGGCAGCATGCAACCGAGCAAAATAAGCATAAAAGTCTGCATGAGAAAGCATACGGTAAAAGCTACTTCTGTCCGTTGGCTGAAACTCCTCCATCCATTGACGGGACAATACATATTGATGAGGTGAATTTCCCATTAAACAATGCAGCTCATCGGCCTTTTTCAAAATCTGCTTGCGGTTTCCAAAACTCATAATAGCAGTAAGCAGCCCACTAATCTCAATATCTTGCTTCTGTGTATATCGATGTGGAAACTGAACCGGATCACCCTGTATGAAGTCTGCACAATGATACTCTCTTGCCCATTCCAAGAGTTGCAATTTAGCTTCTTCGGTCATTTGTGAAAATTCGTCTTTCATTTTAAATGCAAAGATACCGAATTAATAGAAACACCGGATCAGTTCCTATTCCTTTTCTCCTTATTTTTAGAATATCCGATGGTATCAAGTATAAACATTAAACAGCAATCCATTATACACGATATCTTATTATTATGGCTACAACTTTTCGCCCTTTGTAAAAAGAGTATTTTAACAACGCATTAAATACGTTCTTTTATAACCTGAGAATACGTACTTTTACGTGATATAAAATACATTTTTTATCAGAGAACATATACTATAGGCAAGCTGAACTTTATCTACCTCTATATGTTATATCTATATAACATTAAAACATTGCGGTTATGGAAAAATATCTAATTCATAGTAATGAATTACACCTGATTGATAAGGCTAAAATACATCAGGCTGTAGAAAAAATGGTAGAGTCACTCGACATGGCAGCAGGGTCAACATCTTGTTTTGATTTATATAAGGTGGTAGAGAGTTATTTTACAGACTTGGAAAAGCGAAAGAAGATTAATCACTTATTAAATATAACTGATAATGCCGAAGAAATAGAAGAAGAGTTTGGAGTTTGCTAAATTAAAACAGGAATGATAGTATAAACATGCCCGTAACCTACACTTTGAGTTACGGGCATTTTCATATTGAGAATTATGCTTGATGAACAGTAAGTTGCGGGAACGGGAAACCAATTCCCTTCTCATTGAAGGTAGCATAAATCGTTTTATTCATATCAAAGTAAACACCCCAATAATCACTGGTTTTCACCCATACACGTATGACAATATTTACACTACTGGCATCCAATGCACTTAAAGCTATAAAAGGTTCCGGAGAATTCAGAATTCTTCCATCAGCTGCAACGACTTCCCTTATAACCTTCTCAACCTTATCATAATTTTCACCATAATCCACACCAATTACCCACTCAACGCGACGCGTTTCCTGTGTATTGTAATTTGTAACGACCCCACTACTCAACGAACCATTCGGTACATATACCAGCTTGTTATCAGCAGTTGTCAGAATGGTATGAAATATCTGAATTTCCCTTACAGTACCGGAAAAGTTCTGACATTCAATCCAATCACCTACTTTATAAGGTTTAAACAAGAGAATTACTAACCCACCTGCAAAGTTTTGAAGATTCCCGGAGAGTGCCATACCTATTGCCACACCGGCAGAAGCCAACAAAGCAGCAAAAGAAGTCGTTTCAACCCCCAAAGCACCTACCACAGAAATGATCAAAAGAATGGTCAAAAGAATATTTACGAGACTCTTAACAAAAGTTTTGATACTCACATCCAAATGACGTTTATCCATCATCTTGGCTGCCAATTTATTAAGCATCGAGACTAAAAAACGTCCTACGATAAAGACAAGTAACGCTTTTAAAATACTTCCTCCGGCACGGACACCGGCATCAATCAGTTGTTGAGTTATAAGAGCTAATTTATCAAGGCCGTCTGCATTAGCAATAGCTTGATCAAGATTGTCGGCAGCTACTTGTAAAGAATCAGCAACCGCCTGTGTAACTTGTAATAATATCATAACAATGTAATTTGAATATGAATATAAATTTTATGGTTTGTAAGATCAAGTGACAAAGATACTGCGTTTCAAGTTATAATAAAAGGTTTTCACGACAAATAAAAAGCCCCCCCTATCTTAAGCAAGGCATATAATACTCCTTCCACCGGTAAAGTCATAGATAGTTATCCGGTTCTTTGCTTTCTTCATCCAAAACAACTATTTTTGCGGGCGATTTCACAAGAAAGGGGTGCCTTAACATGACGGGCTGAGAACATACCCATTGAACCTGAACCGGGTAATGCCGGCGTAGAGAATGAATATAGTAGCAAAATGAAAAGAAATGTTTTAGCAGCTATCCTGACAACGATAGCGAGCGTATCCGTCTTTGGACAAAACGATGCCAGAGATAGTTTGAGAATTGTCAACTTACAAGAAGTGGAGGTAGTATCTACCCGTGCCTCCTCCAAAACCCCGGTAGCTTACAGTAACATTTCCAAAGAAGAGATCAAAAAACAAAACTTCGGTCTTGACCTTCCTTTTCTGCTGACTTCTACCCCATCCGTTCTTACCACTTCTGATGCCGGAGCAGGTGTGGGTTACACAAGTATCCGCGTGCGTGGAACGGACGCAACCCGCATTAACATTACCGCCAACGGGATACCGATGAACGATGCCGAAAGTCATTCGATTTTTTGGGTGAATACCCCGGACCTCGCTTCTTCATTGGAAGATATGCAGATACAGCGCGGAGCCGGCACATCAACCAACGGAGCCGGTGCTTTCGGTGGCAGCATTAATTTACGCACGGCCGGCATCCCGTCAAAACCTTACGCTGAAGTATCGGGTTCCTATGGTTCTTTCAACACCCATAAAGAGACTGTACGTGCCGGTTCGGGACTATTAGGCAATCATTGGGCTTTTGATGCGCGACTCTCAAACATACAAAGTGACGGTTATCGTGACCGGGCTACTTCGGATTTAAAATCATATTTCGTCCAAGGAGGCTATTATGGTGAATCTACCACAGTGAAATTCATAACTTTCGGTGGAAAAGAAAAGACCTATCATGCCTGGGACGGTATCAGCCGCGAGCAACTAAAAACAGACCGGACTTTCAATCCGAACGGAGCGATCAAACATGGAAATACCATTACGGGATTCTATGACGACCAAACGGATAACTACCGCCAGACACACTACCAACTGATATTCAATCATATCTTTTCTACCACATGGGATATGAATGTAGCATTGCATTATACAGATGGTTTCGGATATTACCAGGAATATAAAAATATGCGGACGCTGAAAGAATATGGCCTGCAACCCTTTTATCTTCCCGGAGAAACGGAACCTCAGAAGAAAACTGATTTAGTACGCCAAAAATTAGTGGATAGCGGTTTTGGCGGAGGCATATTCTCCGTAAATTATAAAAGCGAATGGCTAAATGCCTCTTTAGGGGGTGGTATCAACCAATACGGCAATGATCATTATGGAAAAGTAATCTGGGTGAAGAACTACACTTCCGATCTGAATCCCGACCATGAGTATTACCGCAATAAAGCCGAA
This sequence comes from Jilunia laotingensis, assembly GCF_014385165.1. Taxonomy (NCBI): domain Bacteria; kingdom Pseudomonadati; phylum Bacteroidota; class Bacteroidia; order Bacteroidales; family Bacteroidaceae; genus Jilunia; species Jilunia laotingensis. Next base: position 670,460 of record NZ_JACRTF010000001.1, read on the forward strand.
AAAACAGATGGAAACATCTATGCAAAAGCCAATTACCAGATTACCGGAGGTCTCCATGCATACGCAGACCTGCAATATCGTTACATTAAATATAAGATCAATGGAGACAATGACAAATGGGATTGGACAGCTGATCCGGGACATCTGCAAAAATTGAAAGTAAATGAAAATTTCAGTTTTTTCAATCCCAAGGCAGGTCTATTCTGGCAAATCAATACGAACCATAGCGCGTATGCATCTTTTGCCGTGGCCCAAAAAGAGCCGACACGCAACAATTATACGGACGGACTTTTCAATGAGGTTCCACGGCCTGAAAAGATGCTGGACTATGAACTGGGATATACCTTCCGTAACAACTGGTTCACAGCCGGAATCAATCTTTACTATATGGATTACACCGACCAATTGATATTAAACGGTAAAGTCAACGACATCGGTGAAGCGATGGCTGAAAATGTAAAGGATAGCTATCGTATGGGAGCAGAGATCTCCATCAGCGCACGCATCACCGACTGGCTACGCTGGGACATCAATGGCACATGGAGCAAAAACCGGATCAAAAACTACGTAGGTTATGTCAGCGATTATGATTACGAAGGACAGATCAAGATAGAAGCAGGTGACACACCTATTTCCTTCTCACCGTCATTCATGGGAAATAGCATTATCGGATTCAATTATAAAGGTTTCGAAGCATCGTTCCAGTCACAATATGTCAGTAGCCAGTACCTTGACAATTTCGGAATAAAGGAAAATTCACTGGATTCTTATTTTGTCAATCATCTCAGCATGGCATATAGTTTCAAATTGCCTTCAATCAAGCAAATCACCCTTGGAGCCACCGTTTATAATCTCTTCAATACAAAATACGAAACAAACGGATACTCGCAAACCATTGCCACTTACGAAGGAAACGATAAGACACAAAAACCTGTGCTTGTGTTCGATCCCCGATTTTATCCGATGGCGGGGACCAATGTATTAGCCCATATAACCATTCGCTTCTGACATGAACTATCTCGAAATCCTCGGTACATTCATTGGCCTGATTTATTTATGGCTTGAATACAAGGCAAGCATATACCTCTGGATAGCAGGAATCATAATGCCTGCCATCTACATTTTTGTATATTACAAAGCAGGGCTATATGCCGATTTTGGTATTAATATTTACTATCTTGTTGCAGCCGTCTACGGATGGATTGTATGGAAATCGGGGCATAAAAAGCAGTATGCAGCCGGACTTCCCATCACACACCTTCCATTAAAATACCTGTTTTCATTGTCAGTCGTATTTCTCGTCACACTGTTGGGTATTGCCTGGATATTAATTGAATTTACAGATAGCAACGTACCCTGGCTCGATTCATTCACCACAGCTTTGAGCATTGTCGGCATGTGGATGCTCGCTCGCAAATATGTAGAGCAATGGTGGGCATGGATACTTGTGGATGTTGTTTGCTGCGGTCTTTATATTTACAAAGAATTATATTTTACTTCGGGACTTTACGGACTTTACTCTATAATTGCTATCTTTGGCTACCTGAAGTGGAAACGAATGATGGAACAGGGAAAATAAATCGTCAAATATAAAGTAGTAAGATATATGATAGAGATGGAGATAGAAGCTGTTATTCTGGGCAATGGAGATTATCCTTCACATCCCTACCCCTTAGACCTATTGCAACAAGCTCCTTATGTAGTCTGTTGTGACGGGGCAGCCAATGAATACATTCATCGTGGACATACTCCCGATGCCATAATAGGTGACGGAGATTCGCTTTCTGCAGAAAACAAAAAGAAATTCGCAGATATCTTCCACCCTATCAAAGATCAGGAATCGAACGACCAGACCAAAGCGATCCGCTTTTTACAAGCACAAGGAAAACACCGAATTGCTATCGTCGGAGGAACCGGAAAGCGGGAAGACCACACACTTGGAAATATCAGTTTATTAATAGATTATCTGCAAGAAGAATTAGAAGTAAGGATGATCACAGATTATGGTGTATTCATTCCTACTCACAATTCTCAAACATTCACATCTTATCCCGGTCAACAGATATCTATTTTCAATTTTGGCGCGAAAGGCTTGCAAGCAGATGGCCTTGTGTATCCCCTAAGCGATTTCAGCAATTGGTGGCAAGGCACATTGAATGAAGCTACAGGAACAGAATTCCATATTAAGGCATCAGGAAACTATTTGGTATTTCAGAACTTCCGATAATGAATGATTGAAATTTTATATTATAGGGTAAAGATATCTATCGAGATAGGCATTCATATCTCATTTGATGAGTCTTTATGTTTGTCACAATGACTATTAATGATCACCGCGATAACCTTTAACCACTATCGCGATGATCATTAATACCTGTCACGATGATCTTTAACACCTATTACGAGTAATATTTTGATTGTTCATGAAGATATATAAGCCTTTGATTGACAAGTAAAAAAAGGTGTACAATAATAAGAGATTCTGGTTATCAATTGTTATCTCTTTTTATTGCACACCACTAGGCAACAGCCGATCGATCTCCAAGCCATAAGTGAAAAGAATCGAACTGTTTAGTAAACTCTTTATAGAGAAATTATAGCGAAAGCAGATATTGCTTGAAATCAGCAAATTCTTTTGTCATAGGAAGACTCTTCTTTTCTCCTTTCATAAATGCCTGTAACTTAACAGGTATTTCAACTTCCTCACCGATAATACTTTCTACTGTATCCAGAAACTTAGCTGGATGCGCTGTTTCAAGAAAGACCCCGATTTCTCCCGGTTGTAAGTTTTCTTCAAGGGCACGATACCCACAAGCACCGTGAGGATCGAGCAAATAACGGGTTTCCTGATAGGTTTTCTTCACTGTTTCGCGAATCTGCTCATCGGTATAGGTGGTTCCACTAATATCGGAAGAGATAGCGGCATGAGATGCATCGTACAAATCAAGTACACGGGCAAAATTACTCGGATCTCCCACGTCCATAGCATTGGCAATAGTAGCTACCGAAGGACGAGGATTATACAGTCCGGTCAGAAGATACTGATAGAAGATATCGTTTTTATTATTAGCAGCAATGAAGCGTTTAACCGGCAGCCCCATCTTTTTACCAAACAATCCTGCCGTAATATTACCAAAGTTTCCGCTAGGTACACAAAAAACAGCGTTTTCAGCCTTACCTATCTTCTTCAACTGCGCATAAGCATAGAAATAATAGAAAGCTTGTGGCAAAAAACGGGCTACATTAATGGAATTGGCACTGGTGAGTTGCAGATGTTCATTAAGTTCCTTGTCCATAAATGCCGATTTGACAAGTGCTTGGCAATCGTCAAATGTTCCGTCTACTTCCAAAGCTGTAATATTCCTGCCTAAAGTGGTGAATTGTTTTTCCTGAATCTCACTCACCTTGCCTTTAGGGTAGAGTACGTATACATGAATACCTTCTACACCAAGAAAACCATTGGCCACGGCACTTCCGGTATCGCCAGAAGTGGCAACAAGCACATTTACCTGTTTTTTACCTTCTTTACGGATGAAATGTCCAAGCAAACGTGCCATAAAACGACCACCAACATCTTTGAAAGCAAGCGTAGGACCATGAAACAGTTCCAACGAATAAATAGCATCCTTAACACGTACCAACGGAACGTCGAAACTTAATGTATCATATACAATCTGTTTCAATGTTTCTGCAGGAACATCCTCTCCGAAGAAAGCATCTGCCACGTGATAGGCAATTTCCTGAAAAGATAATTGTTCGATGCTACCATAAAACTCCTGCGGCAAAGATTTGATTGCTTCGGGCATGAAAAGTCCCTTATCGGCAGCAAGCCCTTTCACTACAGCTTCCTCAAGAGTAGCGACAGGTGCTTGACGGTTCGTACTATAATATTTCATAATCTATTGTTTTTACTTATTGGTATGGATATTTTCCGTTCCGGAAACGGTCATAAACTCCCGGATAAATTCATCTTCTTTCATCAAACCATATGCTCCACGGCAAGCAGCGACTTCATCATAGGTCTGCACCTCATCGGGTTCAATGCCGGGATACCAGATCAGAAAAGGAACAGGTTCATTGGTGTGAGTCCTGAGTTCGCAAGGTGTAGGATGATCGGGCAGAACGGCAATCGCTACAGACTCCTCCCAATCCTTCACGGCTTCATAGATGGGTCTGACTGCACGGTTATCCAAGTTCTCTATCGTGAGCAATTTAAGATCGATGTCTCCTTCGTGGCCTGCCTCGTCACTGGCTTCGATATGCAGATAAACAAAATCATCGGTTTGCAAAGCTTCCAAAGCGGCAGCCACTTTATTCTCATAATTCGTATCATAAAGCCCGGTAGCCCCTTCTACGGCAATACACCGCAGACCAGCATAGACACCGATTCCATTTATCAAATCGACCGCTGAAATGACCGCTCCTTTTCTCACTTGCGGGAAAGTTTCCGAAAGAGTCTCCATCTTGGGTCGGTAACCGGGACTCCACGGCCAAATACTATTGGCAGGATCTTTACCTTCGGCGATACGCTTTAAATTCAACGGATGATCTCGCAAGAGTTCCTGAGATTTCAAGATCAGCTCGTTAATTAATTCCGCTGTCTCTTCTGCTTCCGGAACTTGCGGCCTCACCATCAAAGGTCGGAACGGCTTCAAAGGGACGTCATGAGGAGGTGTGCAATCGATTTGCTTATTTCCTCCTTTGATAACCAATAAATGGCGATATTGCACACCTGTATGAAAACGCACCCTGTCGCTACCCAGGTTTTCCTGTAAGTACTTCACCAATACATCCGCTTCTTCGGTGGTAATGTGACCGGCAGAATGATTTTTGATATTCTCCCCATCCAAACAGATGAGATTGCAGCGCATCGCCATCTCCCCCGGTTGCAAGTCCACTCCGATACTGGCTGCCTCAAGCGGCCCACGGCCTTCATATACTTTCGGCAGATTATAACCCAATACCGACATGTTAGCCACTTCGCTACCCGGATGAAAACCATCAGCAACCGTCAGCAGCCTTCCGTTACGTCCCATTCGAGCAAGCTTATCCATATAAGGCGTTTTTGCATATTGCAGGAGCGTCTTACCTCCCAGTGACTTTACAGGCCAGTCGGCCATACCGTCACCTAATATGATGATATGTTTCATTTTCACTCATATTGATTAAACATTCGCTATGCTCATGATATCCGCAAATACTCCGGCAGCCGTCACTCCGGCACCGGCACCGTAACCTTGTATCATCATCGGATACTCCCGGTAACGTTCGGTAGTCAACAAAATGATGTTATTACTTCCTTCCAAACCGTAGAAAGGATGATTGGCCCCTACTTCCTGCAAACCTACGGAAGCCTTACCATTTTCCAGTTTAGCAACGAAACGCCAATGCTTGTTCTCTTTCTCCAATATCCGACGGCGTGCTTCAAAGTCGGCATCAAGACCCGGCACACGTTTCCAGAATTCTTCCAATGAACCCTTGAAGAAATCATCCGGTACAAAAAGATTCTTCTCCACGTCTTCCTGTTCCAGTCTATATCCTGCTTCACGAGCCAGAATGACCAGTTTACGGATCACATCCTTACCGCTCAAGTCGATGCGCGGATCAGGTTCGGAATAGCGTTCTTCCTGTGCCATCTTTATCGTCCGGCTAAAGGGAATGTCCGCACTGATTTTATTGAATATATAGTTCAGTGTACCACTCAGCACCGCTTCTATTTTCAAAATCTTGTCACCACTATGAATCAAGTCATTGATGGTGTTGATAATCGGAAGCCCGGCTCCCACATTCGTTTCGAACAGATACTTCACACCACGCTGACGGGCAATCTGTTTCAGTTCACGATAGTTTTCGTATTCGGACGATGCAGCTATCTTATTGGCGGCAACTACGGAAACATTGTGTTGCAACAAGTCTTTGTAGAGCGAAGCCACTCCCGGACTTGCCGTACAATCGACAAAGACGGAATTGAAAATATTCATGCCGATAATTTCATCCCGCAACGATTCGAGTGTAGACTCGATTCCCTTCTCTGAAAGCTCCTGCCTGTAATCGGTGAGATTGATTCCTTCACGACAGAACAAAGCTTTCGAAGCATCGGCAATCCCTACAACATTCAATTTCAATCCGTTCTCTAACTTCAACTTCTCCTGCTGGCAACGTATCTGCTCTATCAGACTTCCTCCTACCGTACCTATACCGCAAATAAAAAGATTCAATACCTGATATTCCGATAAGAAGAAAGAGTCATGGATCACATTCAAAGATTTACGCAAAGAATTACAATCGACTACAAACGAGATATTTGTTTCCGAAGCTCCCTGAGCGCAAGCAATCACATTGATACCATTGCGCCCCAATGTACCGAACAATTTTCCGGCAATGCCCGGTGTATGCTTCATATTTTCGCCCACAATAGCCACTGTAGCAAGGTTCTTTTCCGCCTGTATCGGTGATATCTCACCCATCTCGATCTCTTTCATGAACTCCTCGTTCAATACTCCGCATGCGAGATCGGCATCCGCGTTACGCACACCGATAGAAGTACTGTTCTCGGAAGATGCCTGAGACACCAGGAACACGCTGATTCCATTCTTTGCCAAAGCTTTAAAGATACGGTAGTTCACACCGATAACGCCCACCATACCAAGACCTTGTACCGTTATCAAACTGGTGTCGTTAATAGAAGAAATACCTTTGATCGCTTTCGTTTGCGGATCGGACACCTCCTGCCTGATCACAGTTCCGGCTCCTTCGGGATTGAATGTATTCTTTATTATAATAGGTATGTTTTTATGGCATACCGGATAGATAGTAGGCGGGTATACCACTTTTGCTCCAAAGTTACAAAGCTCTGTTGCCTCCACATAACTCAGTTCGTTGATTGTATACGCTGTGGAAATGACACGGGGATCGGCTGTCATAAAGCCATCCACATCCGTCCATATCTCCAAGCTGTCGGCATTAAGGGCGGCAGCGATAACTGCGGCGGTGTAATCCGAACCACCTCTGCTGAGATTTGTTACATCCCCCGTCACTTTGTCCGAAGAGATAAATCCCGGAACCAACGAAACCTTCGGAAGCGACCGGAAAGTTTCTTTCACCAACCGATGCGTCAATTCCGTGTCCAAAGTATGTTTGGAATGTTTCTTCTCTGTTTTAATAAAAGTACGTGAGTCAAACCAGCAGGCATCTTTTATCAACTGGGCAACGATGATAGAAGAAAGACGTTCTCCATAACTTACAATGGTATCGGATGTTTTGGGAGAAAGATCTTTAATCAGATATATTCCCTGAAAAATATCTTTCAGTTCATTGAGCAGTTCCCCTACCTGGCGTTGTAAAGCGGTCTGTTCCTCTCCTGCCGGAAAGATTTCCTTGACCATTTCCACGTGACGGTATACTATCTCGCGAAACTCCCCTTCATAAGCCGAATTACCGGCAGCCGCCATTTTAGAGGTATTAATCAGTTTATCGGTAATACCGCCTAAAGCGGAAACTACCACTATGACCGGTTCACCAGCCGACTCTACTATTCTCTTTACGCTTAAAATGCTGTTCACGGAACCTACGGACGTCCCGCCGAATTTCATTACTTTCATGCAGATACTTTTATTGATTCTTGCCCCGTTTGCGAGGCAAGGTAAATTGACAACTAAACTTTAAATTGAATTTGCTTACTTTCTGTAAGCGTGGTTCACGTAGAAACACAAATACTATCCCTTAACCCCTAAGGGTCATGGTACACATCGATGTGACTGTATGTGGATAGTACTTCATCATAGTTATTGTTTCTCGTTACTGTTTGATAAGATGTCGCAAAAGTAACAATAAAAACGTTCAATCTATCACTTTTTATGATATTTTTCTATTAAAAAGATTCTTCGTTCCCTCAAGCGATCAATAATGCGGTTGCACTTTTATGACATTTTGTTAGAATATACAAGATATATCACTATCTTTGCAGTAATTAATCGTAGAATTAGCGTGTATGAATCCCTCAAATACTTCCGTATTGTTAATATATACTGGTGGCACAATTGGAATGATAGAAAATGCCAATACCGGAGCACTTGAAAACTTCAACTTCGAGCAGTTGCAGAAACATGTCCCTGAGCTAAAGAAGTCTGACTGTACCATACATTCCTATCAATTCGACCCTCCGATGGACTCATCGGATATGGAACCTGAAATCTGGCGCAAACTGGTAAAGATCATCAGTGACAATTACGATAAATATACAGGATTCGTTATTCTGCATGGTACGGATACCATGGCATACACGGCATCGGCACTAAGTTTTATGCTGGAAGGGCTGGATAAGCCCGTCATACTTACCGGATCGCAACTACCCATCGGTGTACTCCGTACAGATGGTAAGGAAAACCTAATGACAAGTATCGAAATAGCTTCCGCTTTGGACAAAAACGGTCGTCCGCTCGTGCCTGAAGTATGCATCTTTTTCGAGAACCATCTGATGCGTGGCAATCGTACTACCAAAATGAATGCGGAGAACTTCAATGCATTCCGTTCATTCAATTATCCTTTATTGGCAGAAGCAGGCATACATATCAAATATAATCACTCCGTCATTCACCAGATCACGGAGAGGGAGGAGCTAAAACCCCATTATCTGTTAGATACCAATATTGCAGTATTAAAACTGTTTCCCGGCATACATGAAAATGTAGTGGCGGCAACGCTTGCCATCGATGGGTTAAGAGCCGTCGTTCTCGAAACGTATGGCTCAGGAAATGCGCCACGCCGCCAATGGTTCCTTCGCCTGCTGCGTGAAGCCAACGAAAAAGGCATCGTGATTGTTAATGTCACCCAGTGCAACGCTGGAACCGTAGAGATGCAACGTTACGAAACCGGTTACCACCTGTTAGAGGCAGGTATCACTTGTGGATACGACAGCACGACAGAGTCGGCAATTACTAAACTTATGTTCCTGCTTGGACACGGATACAGCCCCGAAGAGATCCGCGAACGAATGTCGCTTCCCATAGCAGGCGAAATCACCATATAATCCTAAACCTCGTTATATAGATCGGCACAGATTATTCCTTATTAAGAAAATAATCTGTGTCAATCTGCATAATCTATAAGGTAATATCCCTACTTTTGTCCTGTCAATAAAGAAGGATAAAAGAATGGCTAAAGAAAAAACCGTATATGTATGCAGCAATTGCGGACAAGAATCGCCTAAATGGGTGGGGAAATGCCCTTCCTGTGGAGAATGGAACACGTATGTAGAAGAGATTGTTCGCAAAGAACCTTCCAACCGCCGACCTGTTTCCGGAATAGAAACAGCCAAGGCTAAACCGATCACTTTAAAGGAGATAGAAGCAGATGACGAACCACGTATCGATATGCACGATGAAGAGTTGAACCGTGTGTTGGGCGGTGGACTCGTCCCCGGCTCATTGGTGTTGATCGGTGGAGAACCGGGAATAGGCAAATCGACACTTGTCTTGCAAACAGTTCTGCACATGCCCGAAAAGCGCATCCTTTACATATCCGGTGAAGAGAGCGCACGCCAACTGAAACTTCGTGCCGACCGGTTGAGCAATATTTCCAGCGATTGCCTCATCGTGTGTGAAACTTCCCTGGAACAGATCTTTGTTCACATCAAAAACACGAATCCCGATTTGGTCATCATCGACTCCATTCAGACAATTTCCACAGAAAGCATCGAGTCCTCTCCCGGAAGTATATCACAGGTCCGCGAATGTTCAGCCTCCATCCTTCGCTTCGCCAAAGAGACGCACACACCGGTACTCCTCATCGGTCATATTAATAAAGAAGGAAGCATTGCAGGCCCGAAAGTACTGGAGCATATTGTCGATGCCGTACTGCAATTCGAAGGAGACCAGCACTACATGTACCGCATCTTGCGAAGCATCAAGAACCGTTTCGGAAGCACTGCCGAGCTAGGCATTTATGAGATGCGGCAGGACGGGTTGCGACAAGTAAGTAACCCATCCGAACTTTTGCTAAATCAAGATCATGAAGGGATGAGTGGTGTCGCCATTGCTTCTGCCATTGAAGGCATACGTCCTTTCCTGATTGAAACGCAAGCTTTGGTAAGTTCGGCTGTTTACGGTACTCCTCAACGCTCGGCTACCGGATTCGACATCCGCCGGATGAACATGCTTTTGGCCGTCCTAGAGAAACGGGTCGGATTCAAACTGGCACAGAAAGATGTATTCCTGAATATCGCTGGAGGATTGAAAGTAAATGATCCAGCGATCGACTTGGCCGTGATCAGTGCAATTCTATCCTCGAACATGGATGCATCCGTCGAACCGGAAGTATGCATGGCAGGTGAAATAGGTTTGTCCGGTGAAATACGACCGGTAAATCGTATCGAGCAACGTATCGGAGAGGCCGAGAAATTAGGCTTCAAACGTTTCTTACTGCCCAAATACAATCTGCAAGGGATTGACACCCGGAAATTAAAAATAGAATTGGTTCCGGTTCGGAAAGTGGAAGAAGCTTTCCGGGCATTGTTCGGATAATAAAAGCCATTACAACTTAATAGACTACCAACCAATGATACAGGAATATCAACTACGTATATTGCCCGAAATAGCTGCTAACGAACAGCGTTTGAAAGAATATTTAGCGGAAGAAAAAGGGTTACGCCTGTGTGACATCACCGCCACCCGCATTCTGAAACGGAGCATCGATGCCCGTCAACGAACCATCTTTGTCAATCTGAAAGTGAGGGCATACGTCAACGAGATGCCTGCCGATGATGAGTTCGAACGTACTATATATAATAAGGTGGAAGACAAACCACAAGTTGTTATCGTAGGTGCCGGTCCCGGAGGATTGTTTGCAGCCTTGCGACTCATCGAAGCGGGTTATCGGCCTATCGTTGTGGAACGGGGGAAAAACGTACGCGACCGGAAGAAAGATTTAGCTCTGATCAGTAGGGAGCATACAGTCAATCCCGAATCGAACTATAGCTTCGGAGAAGGGGGGGCAGGAGCCTATTCTGATGGGAAATTATACACCAGAAGCAAAAAAAGGGGAAATGTGGATAAAATACTCCATGTGTTTTGTCAGCACGGAGCCTCTACTGCTATCTTGGCGGATGCTCATCCTCATATCGGAACGGATAAACTGCCACGCGTTATCGAGAATATGCGAACTACGATCATTAACTGCGGTGGGGAAGTACATTTCGAGACTCGAATGGATGCTCTCATCATAGAAAAGGGAGAAGTGAAAGGCATTGAAACCAATACCGGAAAAACGTTTCTCGGCCCTGTAATATTGGCTACCGGTCATTCGGCACGGGATGTATATCGCTGGTTGGCGACAAACAAGGTAACCCTCGAAGCAAAAGGAATCGCTGTAGGTGTCCGCTTGGAACATCCTGCCACACTGATAGACCAAATACAATATCATAATAAAAACGGAAGAGGAAAATATCTTCCGGCAGCAGAATATAGTTTCGTCACGCAGGTTGAAGGCAGAGGGGTATATAGTTTTTGCATGTGTCCCGGTGGTTTTATAGTTCCAGCCGCCAGTAGTCCGGAACAAGTGGTAGTAAATGGAATGTCTCCTTCCAATCGCGGTTCAAAATGGAGTAATTCGGGAATGGTGGTGGAGATACGGCCGGAGGACTTGGAGAAGGAAGATGGAGGACGAGCGATTGGAGAAGTTATGGACGCGAGGGATCAGCAAGGGAATGGGGCATTGGACATGCTTTATTTTCAGGAAGAGCTGGAACGTCAGTGCTGGTTGCAAGGAGGCTGCCGACAGACGGCACCGGCACAACGTATGCTGGATTTTACAAAGAAAAAACTGAGTTATGACCTTCCCGAGTCATCCTATAGTCCCGGACTTGTCTCGTCTCCTTTACATTTTTGGATGCCGGACTTTATTACTAAACGACTTGCGGCTGGTTTTCAACAATTTGGTAGAATGAGCCACGGGTTCCTGACAAACGAAGCAGTGATGATTGGAGTGGAAACCCGTACTTCCTCCCCTGTACGGATTGTCAGAGATAAAGATACATTGCAACATGTAACGGTCAAGGGGCTGTTTCCCTGCGGGGAAGGTGCCGGATATGCGGGAGGCATCGTTTCGGCAGGAATAGACGGAGAGAGATGTGCGGAAGCAGCAGTAAATTACCTAAATAATAAGAAATAATGAATCATAAACCGGAAATTGCCATCATCGAACCAAACACGCTTACCGCCCTTGGTCTGAAAAACATACTGGAAGAGATCATCCCGATGGCAGTGATCCGCACTTTCCGTAATTTCGGTGAACTGATAGATGATACTCCCGATATGTATGCCCATTACTTTATCTCAGCACAGATCTACGTCGAACACAATACTTTTTTTCTACCACGGAAAAAGCAGACGATCGTACTGGCGGGAGAGAGCCAATCTCTCCAACTATCGGGTGTTCCCATATTGAACATTTACCAAACGGAAGAACAACTGGTCAAAGATATCCTGAAGCTTCACCAGCACGCCCATCACAGTGGTCATCCATCGGAAGCGATCCCTCCACGGACAATCGTAGAACATGAGTTATCCGCCCGCGAAATAGAAGTATTGGTATTGATAACCAAAGGACTTATCAATAAAGAAATTGCCGACAAGCTTAATATTAGCCTGACAACCGTCATCACCCACCGGAAGAATATCACCGAAAAACTAGGCATCAAATCTGTCTCAGGCCTGACCATTTATGCAGTAATGAACGGGTATGTCGAAGCCGACCGTATATAATCCTAATAAATGAGGATTGCACAATTATGAGATTTGCCTTTTCTTTGCAGACAAATAAAGTACACAATGAAAAGAAAGAGCATTCTCATTGCCTTGGCTCTCATGTCGATAGGCAGCACACAAGCTGAAGATGTCCGGAAAGACACAATCAAAGTAATAGATGTGGAGGAGGTAATAGTCATTGCTTCCCCGAAGGAAAACCGCAAGTTACGCGAACTGCCTACCGCCAGCACACTTCTTTCACAAAAAGACATGCAGGCAAACCAAGTCACCAATCTGAAAGGACTGTCTGCCGTTGTGCCTAATATCTTTATTCCCGATTATGGCTCCAAACTGACTTCCGCCATTTATATCCGCGGCATCGGATCACGCATCAATACGCCTTCTGTAGGATTGTATGTAGACAACATCCCTTATATCAACCAATCCGCTTTTGATTTCAACTATTCGGACATAGAACGTATCGACGTACTCCGCGGTCCGCAAGGAACACTTTACGGCCGTAACACGATGGGCGGGCTTATCCGGGTACATACAAAATCCCCTTTCAGCTATCAAGGAACGGACATCCGTTTAGGGGCTGCCACTTATGGTAATTACAATGCATCACTAACCCACTACCACCGTCTTTCGGATCAATTAGCCTTCTCTGCCGGAGGATTCTATGAACATGCAGACGGTTTCTTTAAGAATTCATGGTTGAACAATAAAAAGATAGACCGCATCAATGCCGGTGGCGGCCGACTCCGCAGCATCTACTTGCCTTCTGAAAACCTGAAACTGGATTTTAACGTAAACTATGAATATAGCGACCAGGGAGGATATCCGTACTTCTATACCGGTAAAGTTGACGAAGCTGACAGGGAAAAAGATGAACGTAAAGACAAAATAGGCCTGATCTCATACAACGATGAAAGCAGCTATTACCGTAATTTGCTGAATGCAAGCGTCAACATCGAATATCAGGCTACTAATTTCACACTGAGTGCAGTGACCGGATACCAACACCTGAAAGACCGCATGTTTCTTGATCAGGATTTTACAGAAGAAGACATCTTCAATTTGGAACAGAAACAGAAGCTGAACACGATCTCTGAAGAAATCGTCCTCAAGTCAAAACCGGGCAGAAGATGGGAATGGGCTACCGGAGCTTTCGGCTTCTACCAATGGCTGCATACAAGCGGTCCGGTAATGTTTAAAGAAAGAGGTATACAAAGCATGCTGGAGGATGAGATAAACAACCATATTCCGGATATGGGCAAAATGGGGCAGATGAGCGTGGATATCACCACTTCCCCACTCTGGGTAAGTGGAAGCTTCGACACCCCGATAGTTAATGGTGCCCTTTTTCATCAATCCACTTTCCACGATTTATTGGTGAAAGGACTTTCTCTCACAATCGGGTTACGACTGGATTATGAAAAGAATTCCATGACATATTCGTCACGAAGCGACATCAATTATAACTTTAACATGAACAGTGTCATGATCAAAGATCCGATTAGCCAGGCACTCTCTCTGGCTCCTGCCTTCAATGGCAAATTGGATAATGATTATTTGCAATTACTTCCCAAATTTGCCTTACAGTATGAATGGAAAAAGGGAAATAGCGTTTATGGCACAGTCTCGCGCGGGTATCGTTCCGGAGGATACAATGTCCAGATGTTTTCCGACCTGATTAAAAGTAGTATGAGAAACGGCATGCAAGGTCAGATCAAAGAATCACTGACCGAGATTTTCAGTCACATGCAGGGAATGCCGCCCAGCGTAATAGACAAAATTCTAGCTAACATTCCCGGTGCCGGTCCCGAACCGGATGTGGCAGCAGCAACTACTTTTAAACCGGAATATACATGGAATTATGAGGTAGGGGCACATTTAACACTATTCGATAATCGGCTGTTTGCGGACATGGCAGCTTTCTATATGGATACGCGCAACCAACAAGTGGCCAAATTTGCAGAAAGCGGTTTAGGACGTGTCACCGTAAATGCCGGAAAGAGTCGCAGTTATGGCGCAGAGATTGCCTTACGTGCCGCTATTACAGATGCTTTCAGCCTGAATGCCAATTATGGTTATACCTATGCTACGTTCAGGGAGTATGCAGTAGACAAGAATACCAATTATAAAGGCAACTATGTACCTTTTGTGCCTAAGCATACTCTCAATGCAGGCGCTCAATATATCTTCCGAATCGCTCCCCGCCATTGGTTGGATCGGGTACAACTAAACGCCAACTACAATGCAGCCGGACGCATCTATTGGACAGAGGCCAACAATGCCAGCCAATCGTTCTACGGGACACTGAACGGCCGAGTAAGCCTTGAGAAAGGAAACGGTGCCATCGCTTTTTGGATTCGCAACGCATTGGATAAGAAGTATGAAGCTTTCTATTTCGAAAGTATGGGAAACGGATTTATGCAAAAAGGACGCCCAATGCAATTGGGTATAGAAGTACGTTGCCGATTTTAAAAAGAAAGAGATAAGTTTAGAGCCGGCTTAGATTTTCTTCCTGAATTTAAACCGGCTCTACAACAACTATTCTTTACAAGAATTCCACACACCGAGGAAGGCATTCGACCTCACCGATGAAAGGGGTGTTCATCACCGAGGAACATGGCCTTCATCACCGACCAAGGGGGCGTTCATCACCGAGGTAAAAATCGCACCTATTAGGCATTGGATATCAATCTTTTACAAAACACATTTCACCCTAACAGGCGTACATATCCACAGTTATTTTATATTACAAATTTAAAAAAAGGAGATTATCCGGCAACGATCGATCTACTCATTGATTGCTCCACAATGCGGGCATATTCCTTTCTCATAGAGCTTAGCCCCACAATGCCCACAGCGATATTTATAGCCACTATTTTTACGGACTTTCTTCACAAATAAAGCCATGAAGCACATCAAGAAAAGATATCCTACATAAATGTGCGTAGTCAATATGAAGAAGAAATAGCAAAAAATGCAACTGGACGTCAAACCAAGCAAATAAAAAAGCGCAGCCGTGGGTGTAAGTTGGCGAAACAAATCATCGAGTACAGCCAAAAAGACAATCAGAAAGATCCAAATGCTCAATAAAAAGACAGACAATATAAATGGTACTTTAAAAGGAGAAAGTGTAGGATTATAATAAAAGTGCTGCCAAGTATCAGGCGCAAAAACCTGTATGGATTCATAAACAGTGGCACTGAATGCCATCAACAGACAGAGGAAAAGCGGGTAGATGCTGTCTATATCATTAAAATAAACCATCTGTAACTGCTTGCGGCGGAAAGCACGGAATAAATAAGCCCCCACAAACAGGGCAAAAACCACTACAAAATAGGATGCATGCGTATTACTGAAAAGGTGAATGAACTGTGATATACTGTCGGTAGGCACAAACGATTTCCGAAGGTCTCGTTCTCTAACCCATCCCTGTACCTCCTGTGAATGAGCCAGTTTAACCCAAACACTGTCTATACTGTCTGCCGGATGAACCGCTAATTCGGCTACTACCACCCTGTCACCTTTATAAAGGTTCACAAAGGAGTTCTTTACCGGCAGGCACTCTAAAGTCACAGAATCAGCTTGTACTTCAAGATTGGTATTATATGTATAATGATGTTCATAAAAATAACTTATAGAATCTTTTGTACTCTCTTTCATCTCCTCAGAAGAAAGATCAGGCTGAGGATAATGGCAAGAGAGAAGGAAAAAGGACGAATTAAAGAGGAAGAGGAAAGATAACAAATGACGTAGACAAGGCAGCACAGAAAATAGTCTATGCCGTGACCGATTGCTACGTATTATATGCTCCATAAATTTCTGAACTCTGTTCCCCATCTTCTTTTTCCCCATATCCAATTCTTAATTCTCCCTTCTTCCTTCTTAACTCTCCCCTCTCTCTTCTTTTCCAATTGTCATTTGGCAGTTTTTGCAATCGAATGACAACCGGAACTGCTTACCATCGGTTCCTATTAGATAATAGGGTTCCCGGTAGGGAGAACGCTCACGATGATGAATGGGACACCATCCCATACTATAGCGCAAACAATGCTTACAAAACATTAGGATAGCTTCTTCTACAGGCTGTTTTTCATATGCCGGGGCAATTGCCTGCACACCATGATCTTTATAAAAGGAAGCGGCACGGGCATTCATGACATTCCCAAGATATGTAAGTGTCTGTTGGGGATAAGCATGAGTAGTAGGTTTAAAAACTGCTATTTCCCGTTGATAAGTCATCCTTCGGGCAGTTATTAGCTTATCCACCGCTTGGCGACGTAAATCTGTAAGCACAGAAGCAGGAATAAACCAGTTCTCTTTAAAATCCACATCGATCCGTGTCGCTTCAAAGGGAGTATTACCCAATTTGGAAAGTTGGTTCCTGAGGTTTTCCTCCTGTGGCGTGCGGGCTAGTTCTTTATCACGAGGCAACGTCAGAGTTATGCTGTTATCATCCTCATCCGTCAGTGACAGGGAAAAGCCGAAGTTATTTTCCGAAAGCAGGATGACCACTGCTATCTTCCTTTCAGACGATTTACGAGATAGCACCCGTTCAAATTCCTGGTCGAAGTTACGATAAAGCACCGTACGAGGTTTGATGCGAGGCATCTCCTGTGGATAGAGCTTGTTGCCTTCCACACGATTGATACGAAACCCCTGCAACCGACCTTGCTCATCAATATAACATACACCGTCACCGTTATTGAACGATTTGATCCCAGCCACAGTAAGGTAATTTCCACGTGCCTCTTTCATCGTTCCCATCTCCTCACCAAGCGACTTCGGAGTATCGAAAGAGGATATACTTTTATCCCGTCCATGCAAGAAATAGTTTGTAAAGCCACGGCTGAAACTCTTATCTAGCTGAGGACGAAAATCCAGATGGCACACACCGGAAGAAGCGCGGGCATACTCTTTCCGACGTACAAAAATGGCATCCAGCTTTTGACGGTAAGCTGCCGTCACATTCTTCACATAAGAAACATCTTTCAGCCGTCCCTCTATTTTCAAAGAAGATGCACCGGCATCGAGCAAAGCCTCCAGTTCGTCACTTTGATTGAGATCCTTCAATGAAAGAAGATGTTTGTTTTTCACAATCACTTTGCCATCCGCATCCACCATACTGAAAGGCAAACGACAAAACTGCGCACATTCACCCCGGTTAGCACTTCTGCCGAAGCAGGCTTGACTGACATAACACTGACCGCTGTAGCTGACACATAAAGCACCGTGTACAAAGACCTCAAGAGGCGTATCGGGACAAGCCTCATGAATCTTGCCGATCTCTCCCAAAGTGAGTTCACGGGCAAGCACCACCTGACGGAATCCGGCTTCGGCGAGAAATTTCACTTTTTCTACCGTGCGGTTATCCATTTGCGTACTGGCATGAAGTGGAATAGGAGGCAAATCAAGTTGCGTGATAGCCATATCCTGAACAATCAAAGCATCCACCCCTACCCGGTAAAGCTCCTTTATCATCGCTTCCGTCTCCTTAAGTTCCTCCTCTTTGAGAATCGTGTTGACGGTAACGTAGATACGTACATTATATAAATGCGCATACTCCACCAAAGCGGCAATGTCCTCGAGTGAATTAACCGCAGCGGCACGTGCCCCGAACTTCGGCGCTCCGATATAAACGGCATCCGCACCATGATTGATGGCCTCTATGCCACATTCCAGATTCTTGGCAGGAGCCAAAAGTTCTATCTTACGCTGTTTTATCATTCGATGTCATTAATATTATAAGGTGTTTCCTGGTATACGAAATAGTTCAGCCAGTTGGAGAATAAAAGATTGGCATGCCCCCGCCAACGAACCACAGGCCCACGGTCGGGATCATCGTTTATATAATAATTACGCGGCATTTCTATGGGAAGCCCCTTTTCAAGATCGCGACGATATTCCGTATCGAGTGTCAACGGAGAATATTCCGAATGACCAGTTACGAAAAACTCACGCCCTCCACGAGCCATTACCATGTATACGCCCGATTCATCCGATTCGGAAAGTAAAGTCAGTTCCGGAACTTTGAGGATGTCCTCTTTCCGCACTTCTGTATGACGGCTGTGAGGCACATAGAATTCATCATCGAATCCACGGAAAATAGGATGCAACGGATCGAGCGTCCGATGCTTAAAAACCCCGAACATCTTCTGATTTAAAGAGTATTTAGGAATGCCATAGTGATGATACAACCCGGCTTGGGCAGCCCAACAAATGTAAAGCGTAGACGTGACATGGGTACGCGCCCAGTCGAATATACCGGTAATCTCGTCCCAATAGTTGACCTCCTCAAAATCCATTTGTTCCACTGGGGCACCGGTGATAATCATACCGTCATACTTCTCATCACGCATTGCGTCAAAATCGGTATAGAACGCTTTCATATGTTCGACCGGCGTATTTTTAGAAGTATGACTCTTTATCTTCATAAACGATATTTCTACCTGTAGGGGCGTATTCGACAATAAACGTACCAGATCCGTTTCAGTAGTGATTTTCAACGGCATCAGGTTGAGAATAATAATCCGCAAGGGACGGATATCTTGTTGCGTAGCACGCGAATTATCTATCACAAAGATATTTTCTTCTTTCAGTAATTCTATTGCAGGTAACTTATCGGGTAAATTTAATGGCATAGAAGTATCTACTATTTTACTAATTAACTATTTATTGTTCAGAATGCGGTGCAAAAATAACGATTTCGTCACAGAGTACGCAAAGGCACTGAACTTTTCTTGTAGATTTATTCGAAGTAGAAAGTCAATACGATCATACGCGACTTCACCTTACCGATAGATTCGGTAAACTTCATCAATGATTTATCGGTAAGATCCGTACGATTCTTTTCCAAAATATTGGACAATCCGAAGCAGAACTTAAGTTCCGGTATTAATTTAAAAAAGGGAAGGTAAAGGTCGCATCCAAGCCCCACTTCAATGTAACAATCAAAAGGTTTCACTAGTAAGGGACGAGATTTTTTCACGCTCAAATCATATGTAGGACTTAAACCGAGTACTGCATAAGGACGGTAATTATTAAATCGTTCCGCACTGAATTTCACATTGATGGGAAGAGATAAATAAGCCGATTTCACATTCTGTGACTCTTGGTCGCCACTTGTCTGTTCTCTGAAAATAACCTTTTTATCTCCAAAATGCAACGTAGGGATCAGACGCAGGGACATATATTGATTAAGGTATAACTCCCCCAAAACCCCTACAGAGAATCCCGGTGAATATTCGGGAATATCGGCAAACCATACTTGCCCGTCTTCTGTCACAAAACCATTGTTCACAAATTTAAGATCCTGCATGTGGATACCGGCTAAAAATCCGTAATGCCAGACCCGCTGGTCAATATAGGGGCGGTTCTGTACCTTACGCTTCTGAGCAAAAACGCCAGCAGTCAGGAGCGAAACAATGAGGAGTAGTACGATTCGTTTCACATCCTTAAAAACGATTTTATTGTTAAATTATTGCCTCGCTTATTTAGAAGCGGTACAAATTAAAGGATTTTAATCAAGAATGAGAGCAACTAATGAATAAAACATGTATTTTTGCCCAACAAATTAGTACTAATAATTAAAATATTAAAGAAAATGGCTTACGTAATTAGTGACGATTGTATTGCTTGCGGAACTTGTATCGACGAGTGTCCGGTAGGAGCAATTTCTGAAGGCGATATCTATTCAATCAACCCTGACATGTGTACAGATTGTGGTACTTGTGCAGATGTTTGCCCTTCTGAAGCAATTCACCCGGCAGAATAATACGATCGACAAGAGACAACAAAGGCTGCTTTTCTTTTCAGAAGGCAGCCTTTTTTATTATGGATTGTTCCGAACCTTATATTTCATCCGGCCACGGACAGGGTTTATTAGTCAATTTGAAACTCGGACGCTGTGCGCCTGTTGCACGCAAATAATTGCCTAATTGTTTTGAAAGGTGTGTTACAATCTCCGGATTCTGGTCAGCAACGTTATTTTTCTCACCGATATCATCAGGGATATTAAACAGCTCTTTCTTTCCCGTTTCATAATAGTAAACCAGTTTCCAATCGTCTTGACGGATCGCACAATCCAAATTTATACCAGGTCCGTCATTTCCCCAGATATTAGGAAAGTTCCAGACCAAAGTACGGCCTTTGGATGGATCTCCCATACCTTTCAGTAACGGCATAAAACTTATCCCATCTACCGGACTCACCGTTTTATAGTTTTTGATTCCGGCTATCTCGAGTATGGTAGGATAAAAATCCTCAATCATGAGATATTTATCACAACGGGTATCAGCGGCAACGACACCGGGCCAACTGACAATCATCGGTTCACGAATTCCGCCTTCATACAAAGAGCCCTTTCCACTGTTCAAAGGATAGTTTTGCGTATGTGGCGTGCCATCACGCCATGCAGGTTCTGCTGCCAATCCCCCATTATCACTCATAAAAAGAATGACTGTATTATCGGCTTCACCATTCTTCTCCACCCAGTCCATCAAGTCGCCCAAACTCTTGTCCATGCCTTCGATCAAGGAAGCATAAGCTGCTTCTTTGTCACTCAATCCCTTTCTGACATATTT
Source organism: Jilunia laotingensis (assembly GCF_014385165.1). NCBI lineage: Bacteria > Pseudomonadati > Bacteroidota > Bacteroidia > Bacteroidales > Bacteroidaceae > Jilunia > Jilunia laotingensis. The sequence continues at coordinate 691,797 of NZ_JACRTF010000001.1, forward strand.
TGGATAAAAGCGCATGTCTTTATCAACCGGTACATGGATGGCATAATGCGCCATATATAAATAGAAGGGTTGGTTGTATTTCTTTGCCCTATCCAATGCTTTGATGGCTTCCTGCGTCAAAGCTTCCGTAGCAAACACACCGGTTCCCCAATAATTCTCCAAACCGGGAATAGCCATTAATGAATAAGGTTTGCCATCTCTTGAATGCCCATAGTTCTTTTCACTGAGATAAGTCGCCAACCCTCCGGCTGCGTGTCCGGCTATATTGACTTCAAAACCCCAATGAGTAGGATTCTCACCGGGAGTATCTATAGATCCGAAATGAGCTTTGCCGCAGTGAATGGTGTGGTATCCGTTCTGTTTCAATAGTTCGACAAAAGAAGTGCCGACAAATGTATTAGGAGTACCCGGTACTTGGCTCACACCATTATAATTCCAGTCAGGTACTTGTATGGTCTCACTGCTACGATCCGTAGCCTTATCTCTTTCCAATGTCCAATTGGTCACCCGATGGCGGCAAGCATTGGCACCTGTAATCAGACTGCATCGGGTAGCGGAGCTGATGTTACAGGCATATGCTTGCGTAAACATCATTCCTTTCTTTGCCAAACGCTCCATATTGGGAGTTTCATAAACCTCATTATAATGAGTTTCCTGCGTCCAAAAAGGTAAGGAAGTATCTTGCCATCCCATATCGTCCACAAGAAAAAGGATAATATTAGGCTGCCTGCTTACCCGTTCTAAAGAATTCTGCTTTTGCGCATTGCCATTTGCGATGGTTAGTGATGCCAAAGTAACACTAAAAAGGATTTGCTTATTCATGGTATATTATAGTGTAAAAAGAATTATTTCAATTGCTGTTTATTGTGAAACAAAATATGCGCTGAAGATTATGATATCCGGTGTTGCAGCTACTTCTGTCAAAGTTAGCCGCAGTTCGGTAGCCTGCACTGGTGCAAACTTAGCGATTCGCTTGTGCCCGACCGATTCACCGCTGCACACTTGCCGCCACTTTCCATCGACCTTTGCTTCTATTTTATATTTACGGATGCGCTCTCCATAACAGATGTTTTCTTGAATAATACAATAGTTTACCGGCTGTCTTTTCCCTAAACGGAGATTGAGAACCTTTTTATTTCCGTTGACAGTTGCAATGGGAGTGGAAAAACGGTGATTAATTTCATCTCCCATCTCCTTTAATCTCTGAACGTCACCTGTAGGAATCAATCCTGTCGTGTCAGGAGTTAGTCCTAATACAAGAGTCGCGTTTCGCCCAACCGATTTCTCATATTTATCCATCAATTCATCCAAAGGATAGACATTGTTTTCGTCATCCGGTTCCCAAAACCATTCATGTCTGCCGTTCGCTCCGCGAAGAGGAGTATCCGCCATAGCGGGAACCCAGTATTTTCCATCCTTATCACCATGCTTTAACAAAAACAGTTGTTTCTCACTGGATTCTAGGCTTTTATTATGCGAAGAGAGTGTAGGAAAGGTAGACCAACACGGGTATTCTACCGTTCCCGTTTCTGAACCTCCCCAACGAATATCGGCACGGTCCACATTATGATAAAACAAACAATTTGGTTGATAACGGTTCACGATAGGCTCTACGTCAGGTCCTTCCCCACGCGGATCATCGGCACCACCGTCAAACCAGATCATAAATAAATCACCATAACGGGTACACAATTCTGTCACCATCTTCTCACAAAGTCTCTTGTACCAAGCTTGTCTGTTTTGTGCAAAATCGCCTTCACCTTCTGCTTTAAAATTATGAATACCTAATAGAGAATTCCAACGAATACCTATATAAATTCCTGGTTGGATGCCATATTTCCTGCAAGAGTTCACAAAGTCACGTACTATATCCCCTTTTCCATCACGCCATTTTACAGCTTTCAGGCAATACGGATTGACATCGCTCTGCCACAAGCCAAATCCGGTCTCATGAGTAGCAGTAAGTATGGCAAACCTGCATCCGGCAGCCTTAGCCGCCAGTACCCATTGATCGGTATTCAGCTCTGTGGGATTAAAGATATTATAATCTTCCATAGGATTAATCCTGTTGTTGCCTTGCCCATACCGTATGCCGTCGAACACATGTAAATCATAATGGAACACAGCACCCATCTCAGCTTCATGCCATTTCAGTTGATGAGGCTTCGGAATAGTAATTTCTTGTGCCTGAAGAAATACTATGACGAGATTCAGTAACACAAGCGCAGAAAAGTACTTTTTCATGTTTTATAATTAATTTATCAGGTTTATATGCTATCAAAAACAATAGGTAAACGGATCATCAATCTTCACTAGTTTAAACGATTAGGATTTCTTTCTTATTCTTTTGAAACTGGGACAAAAGTAGAGAATTAGATGCTTTTACAACATACATATTCCTCTCAATCGATATACATATTTAATTCAAAACCCGTTATTTTAGAGTTATACTTGCCTTTTACTTATTTATTTCGTTTATTTGTATTCAAAACAATACTGTGATGAACCGAATCCGACTATTCTTTTGGACCATACTGTTACCATTGATCAATAGTTATGCTTTTCCTGATTATGACATGACACTATTGACTATGCAAAATGGATTATCGGACAACACAGTAACTTGCATATATAAAGATGCTGATAATTTCATGTGGTTCGGTACCGACAACGGGTTGAACCGATACGATGGAAAGACAATCAGAAACTTTAGTAATAGTTCTTCCCATATGCGAATCTCGGAGATTAAAGAAATCTCAGATTCTTATCTGGCAATCCTATCAGATGGAAAACTTCAATGTTTCGACCGTAAAAGGGAATGTTTTATACCCATAAGCCATACATCTGACCACTCTGCCGTACAAATTTCTCATCTATTAACGGACTCTTCTTCCCAAATATGGGGGATAACGGGCAAAAGAATGATCTTATACCAATATCAGGAAATAAAAAATCGGGAAAATGAAGTAACAGAAATCCAATTAAGTGTCCTCAGACAAAAAGAATTCTTCCTAAATAATGATCAAGAAGCATTGGCTGACTTCTGTTACATCGGCAGTCTGAAAAAAGCAGGACTGATAACGAACCGTGGACGCTTGATTCTGATTCCCCTCCACTCTCTTGAAACGGATGAAATTATCAATCTGACAGATGATCTTTCTTTTTTAGAGATTACTTCCGTATATACGGACAAATATTCCTTATGGGTCACAACAATCGCCAAAGGCATATACCGCATTCATTTTCCAAACCGGGAAATTGAACACATCACCTACCAAGACAATCCGGAAAAACAACAATTGTCACATACCGATGTATATCAAATAACCCCTATCAATGAAACACAATATATAGCTGCAACTTGGAGTGGATATACCCTACTGACTTGTGATAAAGACACCCACAGGATATGCAAAACCAATATATATAAAACTCTTTCTCACACCTACCGAAACATAGAGACCCGGATGTTATCGGCTTATTACGATCGGCACCATCAACTTTGGTTAGGTACTAACGGAGGAGGTGTGATACATATGGATTTGCAAACACAACCGTATCGACAATTCTATCAGAAAAGACATAATGAAATCTGTGGTATCACAATCGATAACGAACAATACATTTGGTTGGCAACCTACCATCAAGGCATCATGAAAAGTATAACACCTTTCAATGATTACTCTGTACCGGATTTCCATCCGACAGGTCCGGATGATGTACGTTCAAAGAAAACGGTGCTTTGTACGGTCAAAGAAACCAACGGAACGCTATGGTTCGGTAATCATGACGGAACCATAACCTCTTATCATCCTGACACCCGGAAATTCCAAATTCATACGATCGAAGACGGAGAAAACAACCTGAATTCTCCTGTTTGGACTTTATTCATTGATTCTATGCAGCGAATGTGGGTAGGAACAGAAAAAGGCCTGTTTCTCTATACGCTCCAAACAGGTAAATTCAGGCGTTTGCATATAGAAGAGTCTTTGAAGAACGAAATAACAAAAGGGCTGCTAATACGAGCTATTACCGGTATGGCTAACGGAGATATCTGGTTGGGAACCAGCAATGCGGGGATTTGCCGGGTAATACTCTCTCCTGATGGAAATATATCTTCTGTCCGCAACGGTTATGAAGCGGATGCAAAAATCGCCCCTCAATCCGTACGTTCTTTGGCAGCATCGTCCGATGGCAATCTTTATATAGGATATATGGACGGCTTTGCAGTTTTAACTCCTGACTCCGACCGGATTTCAAACTTTTATACAACATACAACGGTCTGCCCAATAATTATATAGGTGCGATCACCGAAGATGAAAAAGGCAGGATATGGCTCGGAAGTAACTCAGGGATTTCTCTTTATAACCGTAATCAGCACCTGTTCTACAATTATTATTTTACCGGAAGTAACCGTTCCGTCCTATCATACAAAAACCTTTTGTTGTGGGGGAATAACCGAAGCCTGACTTATTTTGAGCCTGACAACCTTAGTCGATCGACTACAAATGAACAGGTGCTAATTACCGGAATGGAAGTCGAAAATAGAACAGTTCCTATAAACAAACAGATTCACGGACAAATCATCCTGAAAAGGAGCATTACCTATACCGATTCACTGGTACTAAACTATACTAACAGGGAATTTACTCTCACTTTCAATAATTTATCATACATCCCGGAACTACAAAAATACACGTACCACCTCCTGCCTGTTCAAGAAGAGTGGCTGGTTGCAGAGGAAGATGCCAAAGCAACTTATAGCAATCTGCCCGAAGGAGACTATCTATTTGAAGTGAAAAGTATATTCCCCGACGGACATAGCGGCAAGGCGACTTCACTGAAAATAAAAATACTCCCACATTGGAGTCATACACCTCTTTTTCGACTATCCTTTTTATTAGGCCTAATAGGATTATCGGCATACGGATTTCGATTGCTTCTAAAACGCAAAAAGCGTAAAGAAGAGGAAATGCGGATAAAACAGGAACTGCTCACTGTTAACGAACAACACGAACGGCTGAAACATATCTATAACGCCACATTGATGACTAAAGAAGAAACCGCGGATGAAGAAAAAAACAATCCGTTCATGCAACAAGTCATTCATGTAATCGAAACGAATATTCCAGATGAGAACTTCAATGTAAAAGCACTGGCAAAAGAGTTGAACATGAGTCAGCCTACCTTATACAGACGCATGAAACAATGTGGTGAACTAACGGTGATCGACCTTATCCAAAGTGTACGCATCAATAAAGCAGCTGCCCTACTTATGGAAAACCGGTATTCTATCCAAGAGATTTCCGCAATGGTGGGTTATAGCGATGCACGTACCCTCAGAAAACACTTTACAGAGCAGTTCGGGATTCCCCCTTCCAAATATGCTGAAAAGAAACAGAATGCAAAAACGGACTACCTTCTTTAAATACATAGAGATAGTCCGTTATCTTTTTGGGAAAATATTATTCCTTATTTTAGCTTCGCCAATGCCTCCTTGATACGGTGAATAGCCTCAACAATATTTTCATCACTGGTTGCATAACTCATGCGGATGCATTCAGGAGCACCGAAAGAAGTACCACCGACACAAGCTACGTGGGCTACTTCCAACAGATACATAGCCAAATCATCCGAATTAGTAATTCTACGTTCACCATCCGATTTACCGAAGAAAGAATCACATTTCGGGAACAGATAGAAAGCACCCTGAGGCACATTTACTTCAAAGCCCGGTACTTCTTTCGCCAATTTCACAATCAGATCACGACGACGCTCGAAAGCCTTGCGCATCTCTTCAACCGGTGCTTGTGAACCCGTATAGGCAGCTTCGGCAGCTTTCTGAGATACCGAACAAGGTCCGGAAGTGTACTGTCCCTGAAGTTTATTACAAGCTTTTACAAGCCATTCCGGTCCGGCAATAAAGCCGATTCTCCAGCCTGTCATTGCATAAGCTTTTGAAACCCCGTTTACAATAACCGTGCGTTCTTTCATCTCGGGGAACTGCGCTATGCTCTGATGCTTACCAATATAATTGATATGCTCGTAAATCTCATCAGCAATCACAACTACCTGCGGATGTTTAGCCAATACGGCTACAAGTCCGGCAAGTTCTTCATGAGTATAAACCGAACCGGTAGGATTAGAGGGTGAACAGAGAATCAGTGCTTTCGTTTTCGGTGTAATAGCAGCTTCCAACTGTGCAGGAGTAATTTTAAAATCCTGTTCGATACCGGCAGGAATAATTACCGGAGTCCCCTCAGCCAGCTTTACCATTTCCGGGTAACTTACCCAATAAGGAGCAGGTACGATCACTTCATCTCCTGGATTAACCAAGACAAGTACCGCATTACAAACCGACTGTTTGGCACCGTTGGCACACGAAATCTGAGCGGCTGTATATTCCAGACCATTCTCTTTCTTCAGTTTCTCTACGATCGCATTGCGCAACGCTGGATAGCCCGGAACCGGTGAGTAACGTGAGAAGTTGTCGTCTATTGCCTTCTTCGCAGCTTCTTTGATGTGATCGGGTGTATTAAAGTCGGGTTCTCCGACACTTAAATTAATTACATCGACGCCTTGCGCTTTAAGTTCGTTACTTTTCTGCGACATGGCTAACGTTGCCGAAGGCGACAAGCTGTTCAAACGGTCTGATAACTGATTCATTTTGTATCTATTTTATGGTTGTTGAATGAAATTCGCTGCAAAATAAGCTATAAAATCCGACATATGAAAGCAAATCGGCTTTTTACTTGTTAAAATGCAGCGTATGCCCCATTCGTTCCTTCTTGGTTTTCAGATAGCGTTCGTTGTAAGGATTAGGCACTGTTTCAATGCCGACATTTTCTACAATTTCTAACCCATAAGCTTCCAGACCGACACGTTTAACAGGGTTATTAGTCATCAAACGCATTTTATGTATGCCCAATTCACGCAAGATTTGCGCACCTACACCATAATCCCGTTCGTCAGCCAAATGTCCCAGACATATGTTAGCATCTACAGTATCCATGCCATCTTCCTGCAATTTATAAGCCTTCATCTTTTCCATCAAGCCGATACCTCGTCCCTCCTGGTTAAGATAAACAATCACTCCTTTTCCCTCTTTTTCGATCATCTCCATCGATTTGCGAAGTTGTTCACCGCAATCACAACGCTTAGATCCCAAAATATCTCCTGTTGCACAAGAAGAATGTACACGAACCAGTACCGGTTCATTCTCATCCCAAGTACCTTTGAATAGAGCCATATGTTCCAGGCCGTTCGATTTCTGGCGGAAAGGAATCAGACGGAAATCACCGCACACAGTAGGCATATTTACTTCCACTCCCTTTTCTACAATTGACTCTTGCTTTAGTCTATAGGCAATCAGGTCATTGATGGAAATTAGTTTCAGATTGTGTTCATCTGCCATTTTACGAAGTTCGGGCAAACGAGCCATCGTGCCGTCTTCACTCATAATTTCCATTAATGCTCCCGCAGGATAAAGTCCGGCAAGACGTGCCATATCAATGGTGGCTTCCGTATGCCCGGCACGGCGAAGTACTCCTTTTTCCTGTGCATAGAGAGGATTGATATGTCCCGGGCGACCAAAAGTAGCAGGCGTAGAAGCAGGATCGGCCAATGCAAGAATAGTCGCAGCGCGGTCGGAAGCGGAAACACCGGTAGTACAACCTTCCAGCTTATCGATTGTCACGGTGAACGGTGTGCCCAATACCGATGTATTGTCACTCACCTGATGAGGCAAGTCCAGTTCTTTACAACGTGAAACTGTGACCGGCGCACATAATACACCACGTGCATGTTTCAACATGAAATTAACTTTCTCGGGAGTTATCTTTTCAGCAGCAATAATCAGATCCCCTTCATTTTCACGGTCTTCATCATCTACTACAATAACAAACTTACCTTCTTTAAAATCGGCAATCGCATCTTCGATTCGATCCAATCTGATTCTTTCCATATCTTTATCTATTTATAAATTATTATTTGTTTTAATAATGTCCTGTATTTCCGCGTTGTTCTTAATGATCCGTTCCATGTCTTTGCTCAGTCGAATCCGGAAAGCCCAAATACGAAAATAAAAGAACAATCCCACTGGAACAATCACTCCCGCCAACAAATTGAGCCAATATATATGGAACGGTCGTACATGAGCCGTTACTGCTATGATGGGATAATTATTTAAAGCAGTCAGCATGGTGACTGATTTAGAATTAGACATTTCTTCTACCAAGCTTTCAAGTTGTTCATTAATAGCTTTCATCTCATTGTCCTCGCCAACACTCATCCAGAGTTTAAAATAATTGGGGATCTTTCGTAACGGGTGGGTATTCACATAGGCCCGGCACCGTGCGGTCAATGCATTCAGTTCATCCGAGATCCGTGAGTAATCGGGATCATGAATAATAACCTCTTTTCTCGCCAAATGGCGTACACTGCGGATTCCGACAATCCGTTTAAACCATGAAATATATGCATCGGCATTCAGTACGACAGAATCATTATTGGACTTATACGTCAGAAAAAAGCCTAAAGGAGCCAAAATGGACGAACTTAACCATACCCCCATCCAAATAATCCACTTCCCATCGCGAGCCATCTTGTAACCACTATTGTCAATGACGTAATAAATGATAAACACCAGTACGGACACGATTACCGGCATTCCCAGACCTCCTTTACGGATAATCCCCCCTAAAGGCGCACCAATAAAGAAGAAAAGCAAACATGAAAGTGATATCGTAATCTTCTTATGCCATTCGATACGATGTCTGCGTATCTGATAATCGTTGGTTTCAAGCGTATAAGTTTTGAAACTATAATCACCTTGCAAACTCCCCGTACGACTTACGGCTGAAGATATTATTTTCTGTTTTTGCATCAAAGTAGCCGCTTCAAAAAGACTGTCTACATTATAAGATGCTATATTTGCCTCCGCAATCCGAAGGGTATCATTCTTCGACAGACCTGAAGGTTGGCTGTAAGCCCCCCCCATGGCCTCTTTAAAATATTGCCTGCCGATACTGTCACCATAATGTGTCATGGAATCGATCGATGCTTTAAGAGTTCCCATACTTTTGGTCGTTGCCTGATTGCTCATGATACTCGCATCCGCCATATTAAAATCAGAGTCAAACTCTATAATGGTATGTTTCTCACGAAAAGATTCTCGCCGGTAGGGTACGTTTTGGGATTTTACATTCTGACTTTTCAAATTCTCAAACAACTCCCCACTATATAAATGAAGGTACAAATGCTGCTTGTCGGCGGTCATTTCCATTTTACCGGAATCGGCATAAATAATGTGTGCATTTTCCGCCCCATCCTTGAAATTATAAATCAGCACATCATATAACATGCCGGTCTTACGGTCTTTCTTTCCTACTTTAAGATTATAGTCGGGGATTTCAGAATAAAAAACTCCCTCCGGAATATCGAGTTCTGGTGATTTCTGTTTCATGGAGATTAGCAGAGTACCCAACTTACCTTGAGCAATCGGACCGATTACATTCTGAAAATAAAACGAAACAACACAAATGAAACAGACGAGTATAATGAGAGGACGCATGATCTTTAATAAAGAAATGCCCGCCGCTTTCATGGCGAGCAATTCATATCGTTCTCCGAAATTACCAAAAGTAATTAATGATGCCAGTAATACAGCCAACGGCAAAGAGACCGGTACCAAAGTCAAAGCGGAATAAAAGAAGAACTGAGCCATCACACTCATTTCCAACCCCTTTCCTACCAATTCGTCCACATATCTCCACAGAAACTGCATCATAAAGATGAAGAGACAAATGAAGAATGTTCCAATAAAGAGCAACAAAAAACTCTTTACTATAAATATATCTAATCTTTTTATGCGAAGCATCTTATAATCCGTTTCATGCGATTAAGATGCAAAATTAGCACAAAAAAAGAAGTGAGGAAAGTTTTCTTATGAAAGTTAACTAAAAACCACAAGTTCTTCTTAACTTAACAACTTGAGATTCCCATAATTCCTTCATATCCTCCACCTCGTCCGGTTCGGCAAAATCCGTTATTTCCAATACAAAGACATTTGTCAGTTCATTGAAATTCATTTTAATTTCAAAATAATCCCGTTCGTTTTCATCGTCCAACCAACGGAACCGGATAAAAGAATAAGCACGAATGGCTATTATCTCGGCATCCCTGCGTTCTGTTTTTCCCCAATGGAATTCAACGATCTTATCATTCGACACCACTCTATCAGCGAACCAGTCCTCCAGACCGGTCGGGGTGCTTATAGCGGACCAAAGTATATTTTTTGAGGTCGCATTCAATAGATATTCTAAACGAATTTTCTCTCTTTTCATGATTCAATTAACTTTTTGTGTGTGCCAAGATAGGTACTTTTTTCTAATTACATGGCATAAATTAAGTACTTTCTTTCATTTCTCTTCCTTCTTGCGGTTCTGAGAGGGGGAGTTTCCCTCATTTCATCCCGAAAGAATAAAAGAAAAACAGTTTTTTTCTTCAATTGTTTTGGAGTTTTAAAAAAAGTATCTATCTTTGCACCCGCAATCGAGAAATGATGGCGCGATAGCTCAGCTGGTTAGAGCGCATGATTCATAATCATGAGGTCCCCAGTTCAATCCTGGGTCGCGCTACTTGATAAAGAATAAGGCATTTGGGAGGCTTCCACTCTTGGGTGCCTTTTTCTTTTGCTAACCTCCTTTACTCTTCCATTTACTAACAAGGTTGTTAACAAAGTTATTAACAGGTTAATTTACTGTCATCATGATATATAAGTATTTTTTCTACTAAACAAATTAAAGTACTACACAGTTATCAACAATCCTTTTCTAACAAAATTTCTCATAATCTCATAATAGTATGTACATATATACTTTCAGTTGATTCACTTTACTGGTTGTAAAAATACGTACTTTCACAGTATAGGTATACATACTTTATACACTGTTAATATACATCTTAACAATGGCTTAAATACGTACTTTTATAAAATGAAATGTTGGAAAATTCCTATGCTTTCAATTTTATAATGAACCGACTTCCTTTGCCCAATTCACTCTGCACAGTCAGAGTGCCGCCATGTGCCTCAACAAAATCCTTCGAAATGGAAAGTCCCAAACCACTACCCTGAACCTTGGTTCCCGGCACACGGAAATAGCGGTCAAAGATACTTTGATGATACCGAGGATCTATTCCTTTACCGAAATCCTGTACATAAAGTTCAATATATTCACCTTCCTGGGAAGCACCAATGATAACACGACCATTTTCTTTGGAATAACGTATGGCATTGCTCAAAAGATTGGTCAATACCCAAGCTATTTTCTCACTGTCAACGAATAGTTTACTCACTTTTTCTTCCGGATATTCCACTTCAATCTGAATATTAAATTTATCAGCTTGCACCTGATTAGCTTTAATGGCATATTCAATCAATTCGACTGGTTTCGTTATCTTCGGGATCATCTGCAATTTGCCTGCTTCTACCTGAGTCATATCCAACAACTCGCCAGTAATCTCCAACAATCGCTGACTACTCTCCCGAATACTTTTGGAGAGCTGTTCCTGCTCTTCATTCAAATCGCCTACCCGTTTGTCTTCAAGAAGCTGAAGACTCATCATTATTGCCGAAATAGGGGTTTTCAGTTCGTGGGAGATCGTGGATATAAAGGTCGTCTTGGCCGAATCGAGTTCTTTGAATTCTGTTATATTTTTCAACAAGATTACGTCTCCCAGTTTCCGTGGTTCATCTCCGGTTGCCTCTGCATTCGTAATAGGAATGTACGATGCTTTAAAATAACTCTCTTTATTATCAGCGTATATCTTCAAGGGTTCTTTTTTATCTCCGGGAGTGACCAATTCACGGATCAGACGTCGCAATAAATCATTCTTCAACGAAAGCTCTTCAGCGGATTTCCGAATGACGTTTTCCCGTTTCAAATTAAGGACATTGAGTGCTTCTTTATTGATAAAAAGTATCTCTCGTTCCATATTAAGTCCGATGATCGGCTCATTGATGCTGTTGACGATCGCTTCAAGAAATTTCTTTGCCGCCAGGATATCCGCCAACGTGCTGGCACGATATTCCGTCAGGCGTTCCGCCATGCGGTTGAAACTATCTGCCACCTCACGGAACTCCTGACTGTTCTTCATATCCAGCCGCTTCTCATAATTATGACCAGCTATCTCGAGGATACCTTCTTTCAATTCCTTAATGGGGCGACTGATGGAGCGGGGCAACCAGAAAAGTAATACCAGACCCGTAAGGACACAAATCCCACCCGTAATGGAAATCCATAAAAGTGCGCGTTCCAAGCCGGGCATAGCAGCCGGACTATCCGGTTCGGTAGCTGTAAGAATCTGGAGATTAACGACCGAAAGTGTAACCAATAGAATAATCATTCCGGCTAACATCCCGATGCCAAGAAGCAATTTAGTTTTTATATTCATAAAGCTCTAATCTTAAATATTATGCAAGTATAATCAAATCTACGTTCGCTTGTGCCAGATTCTCTAAAAACTTTTTATAATGCATGACGGTAAAAAGAGCCTGTGGCAAACGTAAGCACGGGCTCCCCATACAAACGGTAGTAATCTGCCTTTCCCGGCAAGCACACACAATGCTGCCAAAGACATCCCGGGATTGTATTTGTAATACCTCGCCTCCCAGTTCGGCCACAAGCTTGAAATGATTCAGCAGATGCCGTTGGCTGGCAAGGTCAATGCGATCCATACTTTCCCGGGGAGTCTGCACATACAGGGCGATAAAGGTCGTGTTGTATCGTGTGGCAAGACGGGCAGCTTTCCGAATAATGCGCCGAGGTGTCTTTTCATGACTGCTAATGCAAGCCATGAACTTCTCATGACGGATGCCTACACCTGTCACCACCTCATTTTCCACCTTTTTCTCGACACGCAAAGCCACTTCTTTCAGAGCCAGTTCACGCAACTGGAGAATATTCTCGGTCTTAAAGAAATTATTGAGTGCCACCGCTATCTTTTCCTGACGATAAATCTTCCCTGCTTTCAACCGAGTAATCAGTTCTTCGGCAGTCAAATCGATATTCACCACTTCGTCAGCCTCCTGAAGTACACTGTCGGGAACCCGTTCCTTCACTTCGATGCCGCATATGTCCTGCACTTCCTCATTCACACTTTCGATATGCTGTATATTGATGGCTGAGATTACATTAATTCCCTCCTCAAGCAGAGTCATCACATCCTGCCAACGCTTCTCGTTCAAACTCCCCTCCACATTGGTGTGTGCCAGTTCATCCACAATCACTATTTCAGGACGAATGCGGATAATTGCCTCGAGATCCATCTCTTCCAGTTCCTTTCCTTTATAGAAAACCTTGCACCGGGGAATCACAGGCAGCCCGTCCAACAATGCTTCCGTACCGGCACGGCCATGTGTCTCCACATAGCCGATTTGCACCCCTACTCCATTATCAAGCAGGTCGTGTGCCTCCTGAAGCATACGATAGGTCTTTCCGACACCGGCAATCATACCGATGTAGACCTTAAACTTTCCCCGACGCGACTTCTTAATCAAATCCAGAAAATGCTGCACGCTCTCCTCTCTGTTCATCAGTCGAATATAAATGATGGTTTCAAAGTAATTCCAAATACTAAATGCGCATCTTCCAGACGCGGATTCCAGACGGCCTGTGCAAAAACAGGGAGGGCAAACCTGTCGCTTAATCGTAACTCCGCTGTTCCCTTTAAGGCAACATTGGTGACAGCGAAACCCTTGCAATAATATTGAGGAGCTTTATAGGGAACCACGCCACAGGTAAGATTCAAAGCCACCGATCTTACATTGAACGGATAATTAAATTCCACATAAGAGGAGTAGTTCTGTTTTTCTTCTCCCCGATCATTGACTGTCTTGTCCTGACCGGCAAACATCGTGTACCAGGCAACCGAAAGTGGAAACTTTTCAACAGGTAACGTATATGCCAGCCCGGCTTCAAAATGATGGGCAGTCGCATGACTCTTGAAGTTGAAATACTTACCTGCTCCTTGTCCCGCCCACCAAAGATCGGCAACGGAAAGAGTAAGTCCGGAGTCACCGAATGTATATGCCGCAGTCAAGTCGATCTCTTTGCTTGCCATTCCTTCGGATGACCGGCAACCGTCAAAGTCGGTCGATCCCCAAGCCGTAAGCGAAAAACCTTTGATGCTGAAACCTAATGTCGGCTGAATACTCACCCCGGTCTGATACATCCCCCGCCAGATATAAGAACTGACTATATCTCCCTGTATCGCAAATTCCTGTGCATTTGTGCCGGCTACCCCTATAAAACATAAAGCAGCGGCAGCCAAAGAACGTAAAATCGTTTTTCTATCAGTCATTTTCATCATTTATTGTATTTCCCTGCTTCTTCCAAAGCGATATTCAACTCCAATACATTCACCTTCTCAGTTCCAAACAGTCCCAACAAGGGTTTCTCTACGGATTTATCAACAATCTCTTTCACCACTTCCTCCCGCATACCGCGCGCTTGTGCCACCCGTTTCACCTGTACATAGGCAGAGGCAGGTGTGATATCCGGGTCTAAGCCCGAAGCACTGGCAGTCACCATTTCTGCGGGCACATCTTTACGGTTCAGGTAGGGATGATGCACTAGGAAAGTGTCGATACGTGCTTCTACTTCGGCCAGATACTCAGGATTTGTAACTCCTTTATTACTTCCGGAAGAGCCGGTAGCATCGTAACCGTCACCGGCACAGGAAGGTCGTCCCCAGAAATAAATATCTTTCGTAAATCTTTGCCCTACATTGGCGGCTCCTACCACTTGCCCATCCAACAGAACCACTTCGGCATTGCCCCTGTTAGGTCCGGCTACCTGCGCAAACAGCCAAAGGACAAGGACATAAAACAGTGAAAAGAATACGCAAAAAACAAGCGTTATTTTAATCGATTTCAATAAAGTCTTCATTACTAATCTGTTTTAAAAGAATAAACTTACTATCATATCTATCAACTTAATTCCTACAAAAGGAACGATCACGCCACCCAAGCCGTATATCAGCAGATTGCGGCGTAACAAAGCACTGGCACCTATGGGTTTATATTGTACCCCCCGCAATGCCAACGGGATCAGAACAGGGATAATGACAGCATTGAAAATGATCGCTGAGAGGATAGCACTTTCCGGACTATGCAGCTTCATGATGTTCAGGGCTGCCAACTCGGGAATAGCTACCATGAAAAGTGCCGGCACGATGGCAAAATACTTGGCTACGTCATTGGCAATAGAAAAGGTAGTCAACGTGCCGCGTGTCATAAGCAACTGCTTGCCGATCTCCACGATCTCGATCAGTTTTGTCGGGTCATTGTCAAGGTCTACCATATTGCCGGCTTCCTTGGCAGCTTGTGTACCGCTATTCATTGCCACACCTACATTGGCCTGAGCCAGAGCAGGAGCGTCATTCGTGCCATCACCCATCATGGCTACTAACTTCCCGGCTTCCTGTTCCTTTTTTATGTATTCCATCTTATCTTCGGGCTTTGCCTCAGCGATATAATCATCCACTCCGGCTTTCCCGGCAATGTATCTTGCAGTCAAAGGATTGTCACCAGTCACCATTACTGTCTTTACCCCCATCTTACGAAGTCGTTCAAAACGTTCCTGAATACCCGGTTTGATGATATCCTGCAATTCGATAACCCCCATCACCTTCCGGTCTACACAGACTACCAACGGTGTACCACCGTTGCCCGAAATCGCTTCAATCACCTGTTCCACTTCACGGGGAAATACATTTCCAGCCTTTTCTGTCATCTGTCGAATGGCATCAAAAGCACCTTTGCGGATTTGTGTGCCATCGGCAAGATCGACACCGGAACACTTCGTTTCAGCGGTAAACTTAATCATCTTTGCCCCGGTGGTATTGAGGTTTCTCATACGAAATCCGGAGTCACGCCCCAGTTCGACTATCGATTTGCCTTCCGGTGTTTCATCCGATAAAGATGCCATCAGACAAGTTTCCACAAACTTGCGCTCGTCCATCCCCGGAGCTACATGAAACTTGGTAGCTTTACGATTGCCTATCGTAATGGTGCCGGTTTTATCCAACAACAGCGTGTCGATATCCCCGGCCGTCTCGACAGCTTTCCCTGATTTGGTAATCACATTAGCCCGCAAGGCACGATCCATACCGGCTATACCGATGGCGGAGAGCAAACCACCTATCGTTGTCGGAATGAGACAGACGAAAAGTGAAATGATAGCTGCAATCGGAATTGCAGTTCCCGGATGATCGATGTTCGTATAGTCGGCAAACGGAATCAACGTGATACAAACAATGACAAACACCAAAGTAAATCCTGCCAGCAAAATGGTCAATGCAATCTCATTCGGGGTTTTCTTGCGGCTCGCCCCTTCCACAAGGGCGATCATCTTATCCAGAAAACTCTCTCCCGGCTGTTGGGTGACCAATACCTTGATAGTGTCCGAAAGCACTTTCGTACCGCCCGTCACAGAGCTTTTGTCACCTCCTGCTTCACGAATGACGGGTGCGGACTCCCCCGTGATGGCACTTTCATCAATAGAAGCCAGTCCCTCTATTATTTCTCCATCTGCCGGGATCGTATCGCCAGCCTCACAAACAAAGACATCTCCTTTTTTCAGCTTTGAACTGCTTACCGTTTGGAGTTCTGCACCTGCCACCAACTTCGCAGGAGTCTCTTCACGTGTCCTACGCAGACTGTCCGCCTGTGCTTTCCCCCGTGCCTCGGCTATCGCTTCTGCAAAATTGGCAAAAAGCAACGTGAGGAATAAAATCACAAACACCAACAGGTTATACCCAAACGAACCGTATTGCTCCGTCCCTATTGAAAGGAGGGTGACCACCAGCATAATGAGGGTTACGATCTCTACGGTAAACATAATCGGATTCATCACCATCGTCCGCGGATTTAACTTTACGAACGACTGTTTCATGCTTTCCATTATTTGCTCCTTTTGAAACAAAGAAGCTGATTTATTATTTTTCATACTCTTTCTCCTATCCTGATACTACTTATAGACTAAAATGTTCAGCAATCGTACTCAATGCATGTACGGGGAAAAATGACAAGGCAGCTACGATAAAGATCACCGCAAATGTCATAGCTCCGAATGTAGCTGTATCGGTTTTCAACGTCCCGGCACTTTCGGGGACATATTTCTTCTGAGCCAACAACCCAGCTATCGCCACCTGACCGATAATCGGGATGAAGCGGCTCAGGATCAAGACAATGCCGCAGGAGTAATTCCAGAAATACGTATTATCGCCCAGCCCTTCAAAACCGGAACCGTTGTTGGCCGCCGAAGAAGTGAATTCATAAAGCTGTTCGCTCAATCCATGGAAACCGGGGTTGTTCAACCACCCACCTTCACTTGCAACGAATTCCGGATGATGGGCATACAGATAACTCGAGAGTGCCGTACCGACCAGAATGACAAAAGGATGGAGCAGTGCCACAATCGTGGCGATCTTCATTTCCCGGGCTTCCACTTTTTTACCCAGGAACTCAGGTGTACGTCCTACCATCAGCCCGCTGATGAACACGGCTATAATAATAAATGTATAGTAGTTCATCCATCCCACACCGACACCACCGAACCAGGTATTGATCTGCATGTTCAGCATCTCCATCATACCACTAAGCGGCATGGTAGAATCGTGCATACTATTTACCGACCCGTTGGATGTAACCGTGGTCGTAATGCTCCAGAGTGCTGATGAGCCTGCACCGATACGTACCTCCTTACCCTCCATCGCTCCACCGCTTTGGTTTATTCCCATTTCGTCAATGCGGGGATTACCTCCCATTTCCTGACTGACATTGATTACTACCCCAACCAAATAGGCAGCCAGCATGACTCCGAAAATACTATAAGCCAGCTTTTTCCGCTTGATATAAAAACCGAATGCCAGTACCATTGCCATCGGAATGATCAGGATAGACCAACATTCCACCATATTTGTCAGAAAGGTCGGGTTTTCCAAGGGATGCGCGGAGTTGA
Source organism: Jilunia laotingensis (assembly GCF_014385165.1). NCBI lineage: Bacteria > Pseudomonadati > Bacteroidota > Bacteroidia > Bacteroidales > Bacteroidaceae > Jilunia > Jilunia laotingensis. The sequence goes on from NZ_JACRTF010000001.1 coordinate 709,821, forward strand.
CACCAAAGTAACCGCCACCATTCGTACCCAACTGCTTGATAGGTACGATGGCTGCCGTAGGACCTTGCGATACCAACTGTTCCTGACCTTCAAGAGTGGTCAGTTTCATTTTACCATCAAATCCCATCGGAGTGCCCTGCAAAATAAGAATAAAACCGACAATCAGAGAGAGAGGCAACAGGATACGAGTACAACTCAGTACCAGGAAGTTCCAGAAGTTACCAATCGTCCTTGTCGTCTTGGCTGCCATTGCCTTCATCATACCTGCCATTGCAGCCATTCCCGTGGCAGCGGTAATAAACTGGAAAAGCATGATGACAAATAACTGGGTGAAATAAGTCAACCCGCTTTCCCCGCTGTAATGCTGCAAGTTACAGTTTACCATGAAACTAATACAGGTATTAAAAGCCTGATCGGGTGTCTGCGCTCCATTCCCATCCGGATTCAACGGCAACCACCCCTGACTGACCAATAATACCATTCCCCAGAAAAACCAGAAAGCATTTAAAATCAGCAATGCTTTCAAGAACTGTTTCCAGTTCATCTCTTCCTTCGGCCGGATACCGCTCACTTTAAAAATCACTCTCTCTACGGGGGCCATGAAGTCCGACCACGTCTTCTCTCCTTTATAAACTTTGGCTATGTATTTTCCCAATGGAAAGGCAAGCACCACCATCAGGAGAATCTGCAAAACCACACCTAAAATTTCCGTATTCATCTGCTTTTATTTATTAGCCGACAGATAACCGTCCTAAAACCATTATCTGTTGAATTAAAACTTTTCGGGTTTGACGAGTACATACATCAAATAGCCGAAGATCACAATCCCTGTTGTAAATAGTACAGTGTACATAATTCAAATCTCCTTTCCTTTCTAAATCTTCTCAAACCAATCTACACATTTCCAAAATAGCCAGAAGCAGGCGAAGCCGCTTAAAAGGCAGACAATAAATGATACTGTAATTCCCATGTTTTTACCTTGTTTTAAAATGTTACTAATTGTTTTTACCTGAATCTCTTTGTGCCAAATATATGCCAAAAGAAGAAGGAAAGGGTTAATCTATTATTATTCAAAAGATTAAAAAGAAGGAAGGGAAAAAAGACACATGCCGTATCCTTTCATTTTGGTAGGGTACATACTATTTTGAAAAGGATACCGGGGAAATTTGAACAAAACAAAGTTGCAGGAACGTCGGACTGAGATAATTATAGAACCATGATGGAACATAAGAAGGTACTGCATGAGAAGACAGTCTCCCGTAGAGCAAGTAATCCTTTCCCGGTGGGGCAGCTTAAGTTTGTCCGGAACATAGCTTGTTAGACATGCCCATGTTTCACTGTTAAACATGGGCATGTCTAACAGTGAAACATGTACATGTCTCGCAGTCAAACACCCCCATGTTTGACATGAAAGGGTACGACCCAACGATGCGCAAGGTTATAGTGAGCGATACACAGAGTCCGGCTGAATGATAAGAAAGGTCATAGTATCTACTCCAGCCCCAATCAATTGCACACCATTGGAGACACGCTGTTTGGAAAGAGATAATGTATTATGGTCTTTTCTTTCTATGATAATTTATACTCCTCTATTTTACGATACAATGTGGTCAACCCGATTTTCAGCAATCGCGCTGCTTCCGTCTTGTTGCCTTTAGTGAATTCCAATACCCGGACAATGTGCCTACGCTCCATTGTGGAAAGTTCAAAACTTCCGGGAGCCGCCTCATCGGAATGTTCGTAATGGGAGTTTTGTATCTCCAACGGCAGATCGGATACATCGAGGCATTCTCCGTCACAAACGATCAGGCTACGTTCGATCACATTACGCAGTTCACGGATATTCCCCTTCCAGACTTGTTGATTAAGTGCGGCAAGAAATCCTGCAGACATTTCTCGTTGCGGACGGGAAAGCTTTTCGGAGAAACTGCGCACAAATGCTTCTGCAAGTATTTTAATATCTCCCGTACGTTCACGAAGAGGGGGCAACAGCACCTGAAAGACGGAAAGTCTGTAGAATAAATCTTCCCGGAAACGTCCGGCAGCAATCTCCTCCGGCAGATTTCTGTTGGTAGCGGCAATGACACGTACATTCACCCTCGTGGGTTTCGTATCTCCAATCTTTATGTATTCTCCCGTTTCAAGTATACGAAGCAGCTTGGCTTGCAGTTCAAAAGCCATCTCTCCGATCTCGTCCAAGAATATGGTACCGTTGTCCGCTTCCTCGAAAAGTCCTTTCTTATCCTTCAAAGCACCTGTAAACGATCCGGCTTTATGACCGAACATCTCGCTTTCCAGCAACTCTTTGCTGAATGAAGAGCAGTTCACCGCCACAAAACTCTGTTTGCTCCGCTTGCTATTGTAGTGTATGGCTTGAGCAAAGACTTCCTTCCCGGTTCCCGTTTCTCCCGTCAGCAAAACCGGTACATCGGTTACAGAGACTTTCTTAGCCAACAGGACAGCCTCCTGCAATGCTTTCGATTCGCCCAGTATAGAATCGAAAGAATACATCTGCCCCACCTTCTTTTCCAGTTTCTCCAGACGTACATTCATCCGCGCCTTCTCCACGGCACGGCTGATAAGCGGGATGATCTTGTTATTATCATCTCCTTTGGTTATGTAATCGAACGCCCCGTTCTTAATGGCTTGCACCCCATCGGGAATATTGCCGTGCGCAGTCAACAGAATGACTTCCGCATGAGGAGATGCTTTCTTCAACGAAAGCACAAGATCGACACCATTTCCATCAGGAAGAAAAACATCACACAGCACTACATCAGGAGCTTGAAGTTCAAGTTGCTTCATGGCCGATTTACAATCACCGGCCTGGCATACTTCGTAACCTTCCAGTTCCATCATCCGTGCCAGAAGCTTACGAATCTGGACTTCGTCATCGATAATAAGAATCTTACTCATGATTCAATAAGAACGGTAAAAAACAGGGTGCGCAAATATAGTGCTTTTCACGGGACTGCCAAAACCTTTGGCAAGGTAGTAGAATCGCCTAACAGCAATTTACTTGAAAAAAGTAGAGAATTAGTGAGGATAGAATGCTATAATTTGTATATTTGCTGCATAAATATCAAACCTATAACAAATATATGGGAAAAGCACTACACACATTAAGGCAGTTTTGCAAACCTGCCACCCGGTTAGACTGGTGGGCCTCATGGGGAGGAATACTTTTAGGCAGTACAATTCTTGCTGCCGGTTTTGTTTTCTTTATCAATCCTTATAATATAGTACCGGGAGGAGTATACGGTGCAAGTATCGTGCTTCACAACCTTTTTCCTTCCATTCAGGTGGGAACGTTCGGCTATATGTTCGATGTACCGTTGCTGATTCTTTCCGTAGTATTACTCGGAGCCAAACTTGGCTCACGTACCATTGTGGCGGCATTAATCACTCCACTCATCATGAATGCCCTGTCCAAGTGGGTCTACCCTTCACAGGAAGCACTCGAACAACTCGACCCGGCACAACTATTGGGAGGCAGCATGAATATGACCGACCATCTGATGCTGACTTGTATTATCGGAGCCACGCTGATCGGCCTCGGCAGCGGTATCGTTGTACGCAATCAGGCAACTACGGGAGGAAGCGATATTATCGGTATGATCTTGCAGAAGTATTTCCATATTCGTTTTTCGAACGCTATCTTACTGGTAGATGCCACCGTAGTCAGCTTCGGACTGGTAGTGATCGGATTCGGTGTGGGAAGTGCGGATGATATCAGCCAACCCACATGGTATCTGTCATTCTATTCGCTTATTGCCATTTTCGTTATCTCACGGGTTATCGCTTACGTAATAAACGGGGCAAAAGATGATAAATTATTCTTTGTCATTAGTGAGAATAAGATGGAGGAGCTTCACCATTATATTCTCAAAGATCTGGATCGTACCGCTACTTGCATCAAAAGCAGCGGGCTATATACGGGTGCCGATAAAGAAATGCTTTTCCTTGTTGTCAGCCGCAAAGAGGTGGCCGGTGTAAAGCAGAAAATCAAAGAAGTCGATCCGCGTGCTTTTGTCGTAGTCATCGACGCATACGCTACCTTCGGCGAAAGGTGGAGAGTACTTCCTTCTGCCAGTGAGTTGCAGCCCGAATAATTGGAAACATACGGAACTTATCACCGGATATTGTACCTTCTGAAAACCTTATCTTTTGAAATTCGTATCTCGAAGACAACTCAAAAATGCTCTTTAAAGAATTGAATCTTATTGTACAAAGAGGATATATCCCTACCCGAATATATCCTCTTTGTATTATGAGAGTACGTTGATAATCTTACTTCACATTGAAAAACTTCGAAGTATTTGTTGTCCCGTCATTATAAGTACGGACAACCATATAAAGAACACCATCGTAGGATGCCGGCTTCGGAACTTCAATGCCGTAAGTATTATAATAAACCTCTTTCACTACAATCTTGCCGTCAATGACATCACCGATACCGGATAGCTTATTACAATTGATTTCGAACATTCGTGCCAGTTCACCTGCCGTTGCAGTCAATGTTGCTTTATCAACACATTCTTTGTCATCGAACATAGCGTTGAAACCGGAGAATGAAATATTAGCAACGGAAGATGTCCAAACGACTCCTTCGGGTGTGCCTACAAAGAAATCTTTCGTAACCGAATTTTCGGAATCACCTTCGGCAAACGCAATCGTGACAGCATTAATCAAAGCATACGGTTCGGATATTTGTGTTTTCGGAATCGGTAATGTATAGTCATCACCCGATGTCCATCCATTACCTATGTCGATCTTTGCAAGTTCGGCAATAGTAGTGGCCGTTCCTACTGTGTTATTGTGATAAGTGCCGTAATCGGTAACGAAATATGAATTTTCCACTTTATTTTCATCATTCCAGTATGCGCCATCGCTTAGGTCTACTCCGATAAGGGCTCCGCACTCATCGGACAGGGCAACTATCTTACCGGCATTGTAACAACAAAAGATCTGTGTATGTCCACTTCTCGACACTCCGACAAGACCACCTACTTGATTTGCTCCAGTCACGAGACCCATGTTGTAACAGTCTGTAAATACAGCAGTGCCCTCTCCTGCAAGACCACCAATTCCGTAACCTGAAGTCTTATCTGTCCCTATTTCAGTACTTAGGGAAGTTATATCGCCTACATTGAAGCTCGATTCAACGACTCCCTTATTACCAAGACCAACAAGTCCTCCGCCACGGTTGGTCGATGTAGCGACTTGTCCTGAATTCCAGCAGCTCTTTAGAGTGCTTGTCACTCCATTTAAGTATCCGCAAATACCTCCAATACCGAAAGAGCCTTTGAGTTCCGCTGTATTATAACAGTTTTCGGTAATCGTGTAATCAGTACTATAACCTATTATACCTCCTATATGATTACCATCGGATTCTATTTTCCCGGTATTGTAGCAATTGCTAATGACAACAGGGCTGTCTTCATTCGGTGCATTCTTATAGTAAGCTACGATACCTCCGGTATTGATGTTGGTCGTACTGATAGTTCCGGAGTTCCAGCAATTTGTGAATTTAGAGCCAGCTGTGTAAAAAGCAACTAACCCTGCAGTAGGAGCGCCTGAACTCGCTTGCGTTGTAGTGGGTCTTGCCGTGATGTCACCCGTATTATAGCAACCTTCGAAAATCAACGGATTGGTGATTGTAGTTCCACTGGCATTTGCATTCGCAATCAGACCGGCCACAGCAGCCGAACCTACAATATTGCCTTCATTGTAGCATCTTGTCAAAGTCATGGTATGTTTCCTTGAATTGGAAGCATTTGCGTATGCTATAAGACCGGCTACATATTTGGTCTTGTCAATGTCGATGGTTTCTACATTGCCCTTATTGTAGCATTCTTCCATCATTATCGGTTCGGATTCCGCTATCAGACCTGCCACATAAGATATTTGATTTGCATTGCAGATGATCTTTCCCTCGTTTCCGCAACGTATCAATTCCACACCTTCGGCAGCCTTAGCTGCTATGCCGGCAATATCATTGCCGGTACCCGAAATCGTTCCTTTATTAATAACATCGGTCAATCTGGCGGTAGCATACAATTGTCCGAATCCCGAAGTACCTTTATCTTTGGAAGAGGTAACGTTGATTTCACTTACACAGTTGACGAGCTTTCCATATACGGCAGCCGTGAAACCACCTGTGGAAGCATAGCTGGAAGTTACCTCCCCTGCCATCGTAAGGTTAGAGATAGAACCTGATTCGCCTAAGATACGTATTGCCGCTTGTCCGGCATTCGTAGTAGTCAATTTTATGTTACTGATTTTCTTATTGTTGCCATCGAGCGAAGCCTGCAATGGCGTTACCCCTTCAGCTGCAAGCATCTTAAATTCGGTATCGGCAAAATCAATATCTGCTGTTAATTGAAAGAATTTCCCTTCGAACGATTCTGCAATTATGTCGATATAGTCAGAAAGGTTATTCCAATCGGTAGGGGAAGAAATCAGATACGGGTCTTCTTCCGTTCCTGAACCTGCCAACGGTACATCCGGTACTCTTTTTATCTCGATCTTTTTCACATAGTCACCGAAATCTGCGATTAAGTTATCTATGGTAAGTTCTTCCACCTCCTCAGGAGAGTAGAGCGTACTACCTCCGATAGCAAACTCTTTATTTTCTTCCAACGACCAGGTAAGGCCATCGACTAATGTAAGCTTAGCGTTCTGGTTCATATCCTTAGCTGTTACACCCGGCTTCATGGTGACTACTACTTTGCGGGCTTTGGTCATTTTGTCTTCATTGGCAAACTGTTTCAATACCGGATATTGACCTTTGGTGAAATCCCAAATAGAAACATCGAATCCTTCCAAAGCAGTGCCGGAAACAAGAACTGACGTTTCAACACCGTTCATACCTTCCATGTCGACATTGCTTATTGCGTTCAACATAGAAATCTGTGCGTCCCAATAGTTGTTTTGAATGATACCTTGTGTACCTCCCTCACCGGCAATTGCACTGATGGTATTCTTATCTTCACCATCAGCCGATACTGAACCGAAGTTGACAGCGTTATACATGTCGTTATGTCCTGAAACATCAGCCATAATCACCTTCGAGTAAATACCGGCAATACCTCCGGCTCTTTCACCCCAAGAGTATATCGTACCTGCATTCACACAATTACGGATCACACCGCCTGTCGATGAACCTGTGATACCTCCAGCGGTCTTGATCATTCTTTGCATTTTTTGGAACATAGAGATCTGCTTTACCTCTACATTTCCAGCGTTGGCACAACTTTCTACGAATCCATAGTTAATGCCCGTGATACCACCTACCGTATTGTATCCGCAATATATGTTTCCGGCATTATAACAATTGGTGACCTTTCCGTCCTTACGAACATATCCGACGATACCTCCTATGTTATTGCTATAGCCTCTTACATCAGCATAATTCTTACAGTTGTCAACCAACCCATAGTTCTCCCCAGCGAAAGTTCCGGCTGTAGCCCAAAATTCAAATTTACAATCAGCGGCAAATGTAATGTTCTTAATAACGCCACCGGCTGCTAATCTGCCGATGAAGCCACCGTTACTGCGGCTATTCATATTATCGGGCGTACCTAATCCATCTTCCGTATCTTCCGGACGAATTTTCCAAAGTACCCTGTCAATCAACATCCGGCTTATGGTATGACCATCACCATCGATATTTCCTGAGAACTGACAATCGTTGTTATTGTAAACAGATGATATACCGTCAAATTCCGTAGTATATTCCATATCAATGTCATTAGCCAATTTAAAATAAGTATCGGTGAACGGCTGCATTTTAATATTGGTCATGTTTCCCAATTCTATCAAATCATCTTTGTTTTTTAGTAGGAACGGATTCAGCTCCGTACCATCTCCTTCAAATGAGACAGGTACTATTTTGATGAAATAAGCAAAGCTTACGTTTCCGTTTTTTACGACAAGAGTATCGGTCCCGAAACTGTCCTTTATCTTGATTTTACCATCATCAATAGAACTGGAATAACCCTCAGTTCCGTATTTCTTGTCCTTATAAAGAGAATATTGCGTATTACCAAGCGGTTTGAGAATAGCATCTTTCGATATCTTTCCCAACGAGTTTCCGCTTGCCAAACCTATAACCGAAGCTCCCATTTTAGCCGCTTCATTGTCATCCAATCCTTTAAGACGGGGATATTGCCCTTCGGTGAATGACCATACAGAAGCATTCAATCCGGCAATTCCGGACACTTTGGTTAGGTCGGCTGTTTCTATACCTGATATTTTTGTGTATTTGGAGCCGAAGTTTGACATCTGTTTGTCAAAATAGATATTGTCGATAATCGGAGTAGAACCATCCTGTATCATACCGAGTGTTTCGCGTGCCTCCGTTTCAAGATTGTACTGATATGTATCGGCAAATATTTGTGTGGAAGTGTAGCAACCAGTCACTACAGATTGCTTCTGCACTTTTTCTGCATCCGTATAACTACTCACAAATCCAGTCAGACCACCGACTCTTTTCGAAGCCTTGGCCTGTACGGAACCGATGCTATAGCTATCGTTCAATTCTCCTGTGAGAGAGCCAGCGATACCTCCGACAGCTGTATTAGTGTCGTTGCATCCTAGTATTGTTCCGACACTGAAACATTTCGTGATAATGCCTTGGTAGCAATTTCCCGTGATACCACCTACGCACAAAGCTTTTGCATTCAGAGACTGGCAATCGACTGTTCCGGAGAAGAAGCAATTCTCGGCTTTTGCATAATATAATAGAGCCGTTAAGCCTCCGGCAGGAGAATTGAGCGCGCCTGAAGAGTAAGCTATTACGTTTGTTTCAGTCGCACTACAGTTTTGTATCAATTCATCGACTTCACTTGCGAGTCCGGCAACATTTCCTACCAAGCCAATAATACTGCTGTTTGTTACAGAACTGTTTGTTATGGTTTTCACCACGCCTGCCAATCCGGCTGTGGCTCTTTCTGAATTTTGTACGTCGGCATTTAAAACGTGACAATTGTCGATGATACCGTCAGACCAACCGGCAATGGCTGCCGCATAATAGTTGGAAGCTCTAATTACGGGATCTTCCGCATTGAGATTCTTGATTACACTTGACTCACCGGCACGACCGAACAGAGCCGCATATCCGGCACCTCCCGTCGATACATTGATGTTTTTAATTGTATGGTTATTACCGTCGAATATTCCGTCAAAATGATGGAACCAGTCTTGTCCTATAGGGGTAAAGCGGTATCCTGCCATGTCAATGTCGTTTTCCAAACGGAAATATTTGCCGGTAAAGGCACGATTGTATTTCTTTCCGTCTGCATCAGTTGAATTATAGTCGGATTGCTTAACGTCATTGACTTTGTCGCCAAGTAAGACCAACTGATCGATTGACTTAATCAGATATGGACTCTTTTCTGTTCCTTCGCCTTCAAAGTCACTTACGGAAATCGTAGGATAACTTATGTCGAAGGGAACAGTCAACTTACCTTCGGTTATGATTGCGAGATAACTAGACGAGTTTGTCATGGTCCAATTTTTCCAAGCCATACTTCGGTTATCTGTTGCCTTTTCGGTAGCGATTGCATCAGCATAACCGGTAATTCGTCCTGTCGAAGGATCATAAGTAATAGCATTGGTGTAATAATTATCGCCATTGTTGGCGTTACGAACTAATTGTCGACCAATTACGGCCTTTTGGTCGCGTTTCAATTCCAATTCCACCGTCATTCCATAATTTCCGAAATTTACGACTGTCAGAATATTAGGTGAGGTTTGCTCCGCTATTACGCTATAAGTAAGTTCTTCTTCTGTAAAGGGTGAATTCGTGGTCACGAGTCTTGTCTGTGACATTGTGGCATTGGCCCTTTGAAATTCAGTTTGGTAGAAACATCCTACGTACGAGTTAGTAGATATTTGAAAAATGCCCCACCATGAAGTGATGGAAATTGAACCATCATCGTTAATAACCCCTTCGATATCCTTCGTGCGGTTCGGTTTCGGTAATCCATCGTCACCAACTTCGACAAAGGCGATATCCAATTTACCAAGAGCCGGGGTTTCAATAATTTGTTGGTTTGGAATTGTAATAGTCTTTGTAGTGAAATCTACTGTTGCCATCACATTTACACCTGTATCGTAGAAGTTGATGAACTCGATGTTATTAGGATTTCCATCGACAGCCTCAATCGTAACACTTCTACCCCCATCGGCACCCGGGTTTAAAAGAGTTTTGTAGGTTTGTACGTAATCTCCTGTAATTTCATTCACGGAGCTTACCAAAGCAGCTTTTAAAGGGAGCTTTTTAACAGTAGTAGAAGTTTCCTCCTTGATAAACTTACCATTTTTACTCAACCTGAGAATCGGCTGTTCTTGCAGTGTTTTAGGCGAAAGTTTTGCGGACTTCGGGACAGTGGCAACACTTTGCGTAGAATAGTCCATTGCAAGAATACTTAATGGGAGCCACAAGCATGCAAGCAGCATCCCCAAAAAAGAAGTAATCTTTTTCATAAGTAAACTATTGATTTATAACATAGAACAATCCACAAAGTTATACATTTTTTTATTATTTCCAACTTCAAATGACTGTTTATCAAGAAAAGTGCTAATATATAAACAATGCAAAAATAAGGGATAGGCATGCAAATTTCTTATAACTGACCATGAACTTTTTTATCTTCATCTGCGTTATTATTTCCAAAGGAAACTATTTACTAAAACAACAAATATGAAGATTATCATCATCGGAGGCGTAGCAGGTGGGGCAACCACTGCCGCACGTATCAGGAGAATGGACGAAACAGCAGAAATTATTCTTATTGAAAAGGGAAAGTATATCTCTTATGCCAACTGTGGTTTACCTTATTATATAGGAGACGTAATTACCGATCGGGAAAAATTATTTGTACAAACACCCGAATCATTTTCAATACGTTTTCGGGTAGATGTCCGTACCGAGAATGAAGTTATTTTTATAGACCGGAAGAAAAAAACCGTTACCGTACGCATGAAAAGCGAAGATACTTACGTAGAGAGCTACGATAAGCTACTGATTTCTACCGGAGCAGTTCCAGTAAAACCGCCTTTGCCCGGTATCGATTCGGAAGGTATTTTCACATTACGTAATATCAGAGATACAGATCGCATCAAAGAATATACGAATCAACATCCCATACGAAGGGCTGTAGTGGTAGGTGCAGGCTTCATCGGACTGGAAATGGCGGAGAATCTACATGACCTCGGTGCAAAAGTATCCATCGTAGAGATGGCAAACCAAGTGATGACTCCCATTGATTATTCTATGGCTTCACTGGTTCACCAGCATCTTATGGAAAAGGGGGTAAACCTCTATCTGGAACAAGCAGTGGCTTCTTTTGAAAAAACGGGAAAAGAGATAAAAGTGATCTTTAAAGATGGACAGTCCATACCGGCAGACATAGTCATTCTTTCTATCGGTGTACGACCGGAAACAACCTTGGCACGTGCAGCGGGACTTACCATCGGAGAAGCAGGAGGCATTGCGGTAAACGATCATCTGCAAACATCGGATGAATCCATCTACGCTATCGGAGATGCGATCGAATATCCCCATCCACTTACAGGGAAACCTTGGTTGAACTATCTGGCTGGTCCGGCAAACCGGCAGGGACGTATCGTTGCCGACAATATCTTAGGAGCGAAACTCAGTTACGAAGGAGCCATCGGCACTTCTATCGCTAAAGTTTTCGACCAGACGGTAGCCGCTACCGGACTTCCGGGAAAGAGGCTGAGACAAGCTGGCATTAAGTACATATCGTCCACCACACACTCATTATCGCATGCAGGATATTATCCGGGTGCTACCCAGATGAGCATAAAGATCACGTTTGAACCGATAACGGGCAAATTGTTCGGCGCACAAATCGTGGGATATGATGGGGTGGATAAACGCATTGACGAGTTTGCCCAGGTCATCAAACACCAAGGGACCATCTACGACTTGATGGAACTCGAACAAGCTTATGCTCCTCCCTATTCATCAGCGAAAGACCCTGTAGCCATTGCGGGATACGTAGCACAGGATATTATTTCCGGTAATGAGAAAATGGTTTATTGGCGTGACTTACGGGATATCGAGTTAGAAAATGTATTCCTACTGGATGTACGTACACCCGATGAGTTCTCGCTCGGTTCGTTGCCCGGTGCTGTTAACATTCCGCTGGATGAAATACGCGACCGCATAACTGAAATACCGAAAGATATACCGGTATATGCATTCTGTGCAGTCGGACTGCGCGGTTACCTCGCTTATCGGATTCTGTCGCAACGTGGATACGATAATGTTCGCAACTTGTCTGGTGGTTTAAAGATTTACAAAGCAGCAACTGCCCCTATCATACTGAATGAAGAGGACTGTGAACGGGAAGAGGAGCCTGTCGCGAAAAAAGAAAAGCGGACGATAACAGAAAAAGAACAGAAAACAACTGTTGCGGTTGATCGGAAAGCTGCAACAGCGACATCTTCTACAGAAACCCTTGTGATTGGACCTATGTCAACCATTGAAACCGAAACAACCGGAGAGGACGATAAAAAGCCACAGAGAACCATTCGTGTAGATGCCTGCGGGATGCAATGTCCCGGTCCGATCCTGAAAATGAAGAAAACAATGGATACACTAGCCCCCGGAGAACGGGTTGAAGTCACTTCCACCGATCCAGGATTTGCCCGGGATGCAGCCGCCTGGTGCAATTCAACAGGTAACAAACTCATTTCCAAAGAATCCACAGCGGGAAAATCAGTGATTGTCATCGAAAAGGAAGAGCCCAAAGCCTGTAGCGTAGTGACCAGCTGCGAAGGCAAAGGAAAAACATTCATCATGTTCAGCGATGACCTCGATAAAGCTCTCGCTACATTTGTCTTAGCCAATGGCGCAGCAGCTACCGGACAAAAAGTAACCATCTTCTTCACTTTCTGGGGACTGAACGTCATTAAACGCCTCAGCAAAACGAAAACGGAGAAAGACATTTATGGCAAAATGTTTGGCATGATGCTTCCTTCCAGTTCACAGAAGCTTAAACTATCGAAAATGAGCATGGGCGGTATAGGAGGAAAAATGATGCGCCACATCATGGGCAAGAAAGGAATCGAATCGTTGGAATCGCTTCGGCAACAGGCATTGGAGAATGGTGTAGAATTCATAGCCTGCCAGATGTCGATGGACGTGATGGGCGTAAAACGAGAAGAATTATTGGATGAAGTTACTGTAGGCGGTGTAGCAACTTATATGGAACGTGCCGATAATGCAAATGTCAATCTGTTTATTTAACGAATAAAGATGAAAACAATATGCCTGATGCGCGATATATTCAAAGCCCTGTCGGGCTTTGAAGCGCAATTTGAAGAGATATATGGACTGACACTGAACGAAGCAATGATATTGTGCGCTTTGCAGGAAGCAAGGGAAGAGATGACTTCCACCGCTCTCTCCTCCCGAACGGGAATGGCACCTTCACATACTTCCAAAGTGATCCGGGCTGTGGAAGAAAAAGGATTATTGGAACGGTCGTTAGGCAAAACCGATAAGCGTCTAATGTATTTCAAACTGACTCCCGATGGGAGAAAAAAGCTAGAAGAAGTTAACCTTGAAAAGGTAGAAGTGCCGGAGATGTTGAAACCTCTATTATAAACTTTAACATTTTAACATCCGCTATTCCGAACCTTTTGTAACAAAACTTGTTGTTTCTATACAAAAGCCTAAGGTACCAGGGCAGGATTTTTTATTTAACCTAAACATTATAAAAGATATGAAGAAATTAATTCCTATTTTATTGGCGGTCTTTGCACTCGCATCATGCGAGAAAGACCCTGACATGGACAAATTGGACAATGACTATTTAGTTTACACCAATTACGACAAGAAGGCAAATTTCAAAGAGTTTCACACCTACTATCTGCCTGATAAGATTCTCGTGATCAATGATAAAACCGAACCGGAATATCTGGAAGGCGAAGGCGCACAGGAAATTCTAGCTGCGTATAAGAGTAATATGGACGCAAGAGGCTATACAATGGCTGCAACTAAAGAAGAAGCCGATCTTGGCGTGCAAGTAAGTTATATTAAGAGTACCTATTATTTCACCGATTACGGATATCCACAATGGTGGTGGGGTTATCCCGGATATTGGGGCTCAGGTTATTGGGGCAACTGGGGTGGCGGATGGTACTATCCGTACGCTGTAAACTATAGCTATAGCACCAACTCATTTATTACTGAAATAGTAAACCTGGAAGCACCCGAAGGAGCTAAAGAAAAGCTTCCCGTACTGTGGACAAGCTACATGAGCGGACTCGCTTATTCCAGCTCTATCAATAAGACTTTAGCTGTAAGAGCAGTCAACCAGGCATTTGCCCAGTCACCTTATCTTACTAACAAATAATAAAGTACAACCATTATGAAGACAATAAAATATGTTTCTTTCAGAGTGATGGCCATAGTGGCTCTTGCACTCGTCTTTGCCATGCCGGCAAAGGCACAATTATCAGACAACGGATACGCTAATATCGACTGGCAGTTCAATGCGCCATTAAGCAATAATTTTGCAGATAAAGCTAGCGGCTGGGGTATGAACTTCGAAGGTGGTTATTTTGTAACTCCGAACATCGGTTTGGGACTGTTCCTGAATTATCACAGTAATCATGAATATATTGGACGCGAAACTCTTTCGGTAAACGGTGGTCACATTACTACCGACCAACAACATACTATCTTCCAGTTACCTTTTGGTATGGCAGCACGCTATCAGTTTAACCGCGGTGGAGCATGGCAACCTTACTTTGGCGTAAAATTAGGTACCGAATATGCCAAAGCACGTTCCAATTACAATATATTCCAATCCAGCGATGACTCTTGGGGCTTCTACGTTTCTCCTGAAGTTGGTTTAAACGTTTATCCATGGGCTTACGGACCGGGGCTGCACCTTGCAGTATACTACAGCTACGGAACTAACAAAGCTGATGTATTGACCTACAGTGTTGACAAACTGAATAACTTCGGTTTCCGCGTCGGTGTATCCTTCTAAAATTTGAATACAGATAACAACGTATAGTAAGTAAATAATCATTTTAGGTATCGCCCTTTCGCCATTGGCTGGTGGAAGGGCGATTTGTTTGTAAAGCCCTAAACAAATTCAGAGTTGGAAAAAGAGAGATTATTATTCCTTTTTCAACGCTTTATACATTATTTCCTGAATTTGTCCCCTGATATCCATCTGCATCAATTTGCGATTAGTGGCATCGGGATACGTCCGGTTACTAAGGAAAACATATACCAATCCGTTATCGGGATCTACCCATGCACAAGTACCTGTAAAACCGGTATGACCGTAAACAGATGCCGGGGCAGAAGGAGCGCATGGACTTTTATCCGGTGATTTGGCATCGGCATGGTCAAAGCCAAGTCCACGATGACTGATCTTAGAAACTTCTTTTGTAAACAGTTCACACGTTTCCCTGCCCAGATACCTGTGTCCATTCAATTCACCACCGTTCAACAACATCTGATAGATTTGCGCCACTTCCCGTGCCGTAGAAAATAATCCGGCATTCCCCGAGACACCGCCTTGAAAAGCAGCAGATTCATCATGCACATATCCTTGAAGAGTACATTTCCGGAGAAAAGGATCTTTGGCAGATGGAACGATCTCATTTTTGGAAATACGTTGCAAGGGAAGATAAAGCGTACGCTCTAACCCCATCGGTTCATAAAATTCCCGTGCCAGATACTCATCCATCGGCACACCCGCCAACTGTTCGACAAGGAAACGAAGCAAAATAAAACCGACATCACTATAACGATATTGCTTTGTATTCATCGGAGCCTTCACGATCTGTTCTTCAACGACTCTACGGAAGCTCCGGTTGAGCCAGAGACTATCACATACCTGCAACGTACAATCAGCCGTACGTACTTTAGAAGTCAGCCCTTTCAGAAAACGGAAATTCGGATTCGCCCACGTATTCATACCCAAACGCAATGAATGCACTGCATCACGCCGAGTTGTGAACAAACGTCCTTTATAACTGTCGGAATCAATGGCTTCGCGATAAAACACGATACCGGCAGGCAAACCGGCTTGATGAAAGAGTACTTCACGGATCGTAACATCTTTTTTATTCGTATTTCGTAACCAAGGCAGGTAGTCGGATAGCTTATCCGTCAGGTTGAAACGTCCGCGGTCATATAGCTTCATCAAGGCAAGCAACGTACCGGTTGTTTTAGAAAGAGAAGCAAGATCATAAAGATCGGTTGGCCGCACAGGAGCAGAACCTTTACCGGAATGGGTTCCATAAGAACGGTCGAACATGGTTTTACCCTCTTTCAAGACCACTACCTGACAGCCCGGATAAGCCCCTTCTTTGATTCCCGCTTTTGCCACAGAATCAATGCGCGCTAATATCGTAGAGGACATACCATACTCTTCGGGACGAAAATACAAGGGTGTCTGCGGAGAAATAGTCACACCAGCACCCGTAGGGAATAAGCCTCCCAGACTAGCAGAAAGCCTTCCATCGGCCGTAGCACGGGCAAAAAGAATGTCCGCCACCTGACGTTGAACTTCCTGACCTGCAGAATGTGCCAATATCACCGACCGGGCAGCTGCTACGGCACGCTGAATCTGCAGCATCATTTTGCCGGGAGTAAAAATAAGATAGACGGCCGGAGGCATTTTCTTATCCGCTGCCAGATCGGCAAAGAAACTTTGATAAGGAGCAAGCCGCTGTTCGGAGACAGCCACTATCACACGGGGATAACCCGCTAAAGAATCTCTTAAAGCCTTTTCTTGTGCTGCTGTCATCTCTTTACGAACACGAAAACGTACCAAAGGCGTATATTTCTCCAATTGAGTAGCCAATGCATCCGTTTCTCCCGGATCGCCTACTTCCAAAAGAGCCATAGAAGAGGCATTGGGAATCGTTTTTCCATCTCGTTTGCTAGGGTAAAGAGGCAGCACCTGGTCCTTATTGTTCAAAACAGTAATTGCCGCAAGGTTCAAACGTCGGATAAGATCACGTGTCTGCGGAGTATTGATCCGGGTTCCTAATCCGGAAACCTGAATCACCGGTTTCCGCTTCAAGCCGAGGATATATTTATAAGTCAGTACTTTCCGGCACTTACGGTCGATTTCTTCCCGTGACAAATCTCCCTTTTCTATGGCTTCGATAACTGCGGTAATTTCCGTCTTTAAATTGTGAGGGCTCAGCACCATATCATTGCCAGCTTTCAGAGCTTGCAAACAAACACTCTTATTACCCGAAACACCTTTCATGGCAAGGGCATCGGTAAAGATCAACCCTTTAAAAGCAAACTCTTCCGTCAATAATTTATATACGACATTGCGCGAAAGAGAGGAGGGCAACCCTCCTATCGGTTCAATGACGGGAACCTGCAGATGCCCCACCATCATTCCGCCCAGACCGGCACGAACCGCCTCTTTGAAAGGATATAGCTCCACACTGTCCAATCGTTCCCGGCTAAAGGGCAACAAAGGTAATGCTTTATGGGAATCTACATCCGTATCACCATGACCGGGAAAATGCTTGCAGACAGACAGCACATGTCCCCCTTCCAATCCGGTGGCATAGGCAATCACTTTATCAGCTACACGCACAGGATCTTCACCAAAAGACCGGGTATTGATAACAGGATTCTTAGGATTGATGTTAACATCGGCAACAGGGGCGAAATTGACCTGCACGCCCAATTCACGGCATTGACGCGCCATCTCACGTCCATACTCATATATCAGGCGGTTGTCTTGAATACATCCCAACACCATATTCCGTGGAAAAACAGGTGTTCCCTTCAAACGCATAGCCAACCCCCATTCACCGTCAAACGTTATCATCAATGGCAGCCGTGCCATACGCTGTGCCTGGTTCGTTAATGTAGCTTGTGTCTGCATTTTACCCCCTGAAAAAAGAAGGGCACCGACTTTATAGGTGTCTACCGCTTCCCGCAACAGGGCAAGATTGCGCTTCGTTTCTATCGGTGCAATCGTGTAGACGAAAAGTTGACCTACTTTTTCCTTCAAGCTAAGGCGGTTCATCACAGAGTCCACCCATTGTTGGCAACAGGTATCCCGTTCGGCTTTATAAAGTAAAAGAGGAGTCACATCCGAAGGAGTGTTCACCGCCTCACAAACAGAAGGGAATATTCCGGATAAAAGGATAACTAAAAGTAGAGTTAGAATACGTATTCTCATGCTTATTTTATTGAACTATATATTATGTTTTGTATAACCGGACAGATTTTCATGGCATTCAATTTACTATTCCATACATCGGGACAAAGGCGGTTACTGAGAAAGACATAAACCAACTTTTCTCCGGGATCAGCCCAGACACAAGTTCCCGTCCTTCCCGTGTGCCCAAATACCCGTACAGGAACATCTGGTGCGCAATTATTGGCCTTCGCATCTATCAAATCTGGTTTGTCAAAACCTAACCCACGATGGCTGACAGCAGATGTTTCAGTTGTGAACAACCTGACCGTATCTTCATTCAGATAACGTTGACCGTTCCATTCACCGCCATTTAACCACATTTGATAAACAGCGGCCACTTCACTGGCGGTGGAGAACAAGCCGGCATTCCCTGAAATTCCCCCCATACAGGCGGCTGTTTCATCATGAACGTAACCACATATGTCCTGACGACGAAGATAATCATTTGCCACCGTTGGCATTACTTCTGATTTGGGATACCTATTCAATGGCAGAAATAGTGTACGCTTCAAACCCATGGGTGTATAAAACTCTTTCTCAAGAAATTCATCCATCGGCTGTCCGGTAATGGCTTCAACCACTTGCTGTAGAATTACAAAACCGATCTCACTGTATACATATCGCTTTTGCCCCATCTCTGACCGGACAATCTTTTGCCGGATGGTATTTTTAAAACTTTCATTCAACCACATATCTTCTGCCATATGTAAGGTATAAACAGCTGTCTGTTCGGGTGAAACCAATCCTTTCTTAAACTTGAAATCCGAACAGGCATACGTATATTCACCGATACGGGTATGATGCCATTCATCCACAAAACCTTGTGTGAAAGGTCCCGTCACCGTGTTATCATCAATCGCTTCCCTATAAAATCGAATGTAAGGCAGAAGGCCGGACTCATGCAATAGTAATTCACGGATAGTGATTTCTTTTTTATCGGACGCACGCAACCAAGGTAAAAATGTCGATACCTTGTCCGTTAGTTTCAACTTTCCCTGATCATATAGTTTCATTACAGCAAGCAAGGTAGCCGTTGTTTTGGTGACTGAGCCCAAATCGAACAAGTCCGTAGAACGTACCACCGTGCGATCTTCGTACGAATGTGTACCATAACAACGATTGTAAACGGGAATACCGTCTTTCAGCACTAACAACTGGCATCCAGGGTAAGCTTCGGCAACAATCCCTTCATTCACTACAGAATCAATGCGTTGAAGAACGTAGCCATCCATACCATGTTCTTCGGGTTGGGGAATAGGTTGCATGCCCGGAACTATATCGGTACCATCACCCGCGTGATACAAACCATGAACTGCAACCGGAAGTCTTCCTTGCGTACCCGCTTTGGCAAAACAGACATCCGCCACTTGACGCTGTACTTCCTCTCGGGCAGTATTTGCCAGTACAACGGTTGCGGCACGATTCAACGCCCCCTTCAATAAGCGTAATTTATCATAAGGAGTAAAGAAAACATAAACGATAGGCACTTTAAGTTTCAAATCGTTGAGAAAAGTAGACACTTTCCACATCCCATATCCGTCAACAGTCACACTGACTACTACCCTACTATAATTTTGCAGACCGCCAACGATCTGTTCCCACTCTGTTTCCGATGTTTTCTCTGTCAACCGAAAACAGGCAACAGGCTTTGGGTACTGGCTGAAACGAGCAATAAACGATTGATCCGATCCCTCACTTCCCACACTGAGAATAGCCATCGACTGATCTTCCGGCAAAGGCAATGTCCGGCAACCATTACGTAACACAACTACATCGCCTTCTTGCGAAGAAAGCAAATAAGGAACTTGTTGCGCCACCAGTACTTCCAATGTTCCCAATAGCACAACAAGCAAAAATATCCCTTTTTTCATTCTTATTATTTCTCTGTTTTACTGTTCAAATGTCAAGTCTAGCTTTCCGACAAAAATACCGTTCTTTCCGGTATGAGAAACAGGCACGCTCTCTCCGTTCCTATTCAGAAAGACGACAGGCTCTTTCATAAACGTATGTGAATGCCCCCCTAAAACGACATCGACATTACAGGTGCCACGCACTAAAATCTCATCTTCTGTAATACCTAAATGAGAGAGGCAAATTACCACATCGCAACCTTCCTCATCTTTCAGCTTAGCAGCCACCTCGTTGGCTACCGTTACAGGATCAAGATAAGTAACTCCTTCGCACTTATCAGCCTGAACCAAACCTTCCAATTGCGCTCCCAATCCGAAAACACCGATCTTCAATCCATCACGTTCAATGGTAATGTATGGTTTCACCAATCCTTCAAGCACCGTACCTTTCACATCATAATTGGCACAAACAATCGGGAAATCAGCCTTTTTGAATAACCTGGCCATATTCTCCAGACCGAAATCAAACTCGTGGTTTCCAATAGTAGCCGCATCATACTTCATCAAGTTCAGCATTTCCATCTCAACTTCACCTTTAAAAAGATTATAATAAGGTGTTCCCTGTGAGAAGTCCCCGCAATCGAAAACTAATGCATCTGGAGTTTCTTTCCTGAACTGATCGAGCAGAGTAGCGCGACGTACAAACCCACCCATACCGGCATATTTATCAGCGGCATGTTTATCAATCGGTTCGATACGGCTATGTGTATCGCTGGTTTGCAGCAATGTTAACTTTTTGGTTTGCTGAGCATACCCACAAAAGGAGATGCAGAGCAGAAACAACATGATTACTGATATCTTATTTTTTTTCATATTCCTTTTCTCCTACAGTCATTTAATGGTTATTCTGCCTTCCATACTTGAAGTAATCTTTTTGCCGGCCTTTGTCTGCTGTTCCACATAGTCCATGAACAGGCCACGCAAAGTAGCCTCCTCAGGACATATCCGTTTTTCTGCCTGTACCAAAGGCTTCATGCCGTCATTTCCGTCAGCAAGATAATCAATGGTAGCCACCGTATAGAGGTCCTCATCTTTTATTTCTTTCCCACCTACGGTGCCATTCAACAGTTTGCCATCACTTGTAATCTCCAAGTAAACTCCACTCACACCTTCTCCCTTACGGGCAGCAATGGCTGCAAAAAGTTCTTTTAGTATACTCCCTTTGACGGTGAGTACACAAAGCGAGTTTTCAAAAGGCAATATTTCATAGATGTTGCCACAAGTAATTTCACCTTCGGAGAGTATGTTTCGTAGCCCTCCCATATTTACCAATCCCATATCGGCTGGCTTGCCAAGGGTTTGTGCAGCAGCTCCCCGCAGGACATCCGCCACCAAATTGGACAATAAACTCTCGGGCGCACCGACTTTCATCGTCATTTCGCTCACTCCCACCACGCGGTACATCATACTGTCCACCGCTGCTTTATAAGGAGCCAGCAATGCTAAAGCATCTGCATCCGGTTGTGCATCCCATACAGAATCAATAATAATCATACTTCCCTCAATTTTCGTCAGTTTGTAAGGCGATTGACAAGAAGAAAGTGTCAGAAGCACCGCCAAAGTTACTCCTGAAAAGAGTTTTGCATAAGTTTGTTTCATATATTGTTTTTTTATTGTGCCACAAATATAAATAAAATAGTTGGTAGTGTGCCAAAAAAGTCGTTACTTTGCACCGCTTTCGCGCAATCGCTGTCAGAAGAGGGTTGTCTGGTATGTTGCGTTGTAACGATAAAACAATTTAATAATAACAACAATGGATTTAATTAAAATTGCAGAAGAAGCATTTGCTACCGGAAAACAGCACCCAAGCTTCAAAGCAGGTGACACAGTAACCGTGGCATATCGTATCGTCGAGGGTAACAAAGAACGTGTACAGTTGTACCGTGGTGTAGTTATCAAAATTGCCGGTCATGGCGAAAAGAAACGTTTCACTGTACGTAAAATGTCAGGAACAATAGGTGTAGAAAGAATCTTCCCAATCGAATCACCAGCTATCGACAGCATCGAAGTGAACAAGGTAGGTAAAGTTCGTCGCGCTAAATTGTACTACTTGCGTAAACTTACCGGTAAGAAAGCCAGAATCAAAGAAAAAAGAGTTAACAGCTAACAACTGCAATCTCCTATTCGAAATAAAAAAAGAGAAAACTCCATTAGGTTTTCTCTTTTTTTATCCCTTTCAACTGCCTCAATATATCATCTCCATATCCGTTGTTATTCGTTGCCAATTAATTAATAAAATTTGAATCAAGATTAACGACCTTCCTCTTCACTACAGAAAAGCGTTGAAAACAAAGATAGTAGGTATAAAAGTTCTCTTTAATAGAACGGAGCATCCCATTAAAGAGAACTTTAAGATTACGAAATGATGTCGCTAACTAATCAGCGAAAAGTTATTGCAGAAATTATCTTCTAATCAATATTTTATGATTCTCAACAGAACCACCATTTTCGATTTTCAAAACATAGATACCTCCCGATAGATGAGCTACATTAATATTCTTCTCAGTAGTAGCAATTAGGATTTGTCCATCAATCCCATACAAGGTAGCTTTAACGAACTCACCATTCAAATAAATACGATCAGAAACCGGGTCCATATATATGGAAATACCACTTTCTTTGTCTACAGCATCTAAAGATGTTAAAGAGGGAGAGTATTTCTCGGAAAGTTCCGATGTACGGCCATCCTCGTAATAAGCCCTGACTTCATAATAATCATTATCTTGCATCGGATCATCTATAGTATATCTTGCAGGTAAGTACAATGACAAGTAGTTTACCCTTTCCCCATTACGATAGAGCGTATATGCAATAGGTTGCTCATCGCCCATTTCATCGGCTTCAACAGTGGACTCATTGGTGACATTTCCAATGATTTCCCAACAGCAATGTCCCTCCCGTTCTTTTCCTTCCATGGTAGCATAATAATCAGAAAGTTTTTTCCACGTTACACCACCATCCTGTGAGTACAGGTCGCTCTTACCGGCTTTAAACAAATCACTTATCTGATAGCTAATTGGGATTTGCCGTTCATCATAATCGTATATTTTCAGCCCAATCTTCAAGTCTTTGCTGTCATCTATTTTCACCGGTTCATTCAAAATGACAGTGTTGAATGCATTGATTTCTATATCATCTATATTTTGCTCTCTGATCAATTTCCCGTTTTCAAAAACTACAATGGCAGCATGAGTATCTTTCGATTCTTCAATATTCGGATCGTGATTGATAAAAGTAGTAACTGAGGTCAAATACTTATCTTTATATAAACTCAGGTCTCCCGGTTCGAATGAATTGGCAGCAATAAATATCTTTCCTTCATCCCCCAAAGCCTGTCTAACGACATCCACTTCATAATTGCTAACCGAATAGCCTATCTCATAAACATTGTTATCATTTTTCCAAGCCAAATTCAGTTTACCGTCTTTCTTCTCACCAATCAAACCGACAGGAGCTTCACATTCAAGTTCATTCCCTACTTTAAACAGATCAAAATAATAAGAATACATTGCCAACCCCTGTCCATGAACCCTGAATCTGAGTTGGAACAGAGAACCTGCCACTTGCTTACTAATATCCAGATATTCATAAATCCAGTAACTTTCTTCATTTTTCTTTAGCAAATAATCTTTCACAGAAGTCCATTCTCCTCCATACTTTGCCACCTCAACACTTAAAGTATCACTATTCAGTTCCAACCCCCTTCCATTCAAGAACAAGAAACGTTTTAGGAAAGATACATATACTTTATCTTGTTCTCTAGCATCCAAAAGGCGAGATTCTATAGCAGCAGAATAAGGAATATGGTCAAAATCAACACTTGTTGTCAATCCCGGTGTCCAACCTATACCCTGGAACATAGGCGCACCAAAGTTAACCTTCCACGGGTTGTTTCGCTGTGCGGTAACAGTCCAATAATTAGCAAGAATAGACTGACTATCAAAATTATCGAACATAGGGATTTCGAAAGTAGAAGGCATACATATACTTACCGGATCAGCTCGCGGAGACTCGACTTCCGCACCCGAAATATTATTAAGATAAATGCAAGACACGCTATATAAACGTATTCCAGACTTTACTCCATCATGTAGATAAGTCATTTCAGTCTGATCAGCCGGTACGTTTGCAATTTTTTCTCCATCACAATAAATATTATAAGATTGAGGAGTAAAATCTGATGTTGCATTCTTTTTATTCCAAGCCACCGTTACTTTTTTCAAATCAGCTATCTTCACATGGATATTATCAACCTCCTCAGGAACCACGATCTGATTGTTATCCGTTTGGAGTACCCAAACTTTATATTCATTATTACCTAACAAGGTCTTTCCGTCTGATGATACAGCTATCGGAGTTGCATTCACTTTTTGTTCAAAATTAAAAGACAAAGGAATATCTATCCCAGAAGCACATAGATTTAGGAAATATTCAAAATCAACCATTTGGGAAGATTGGTGTGATCGAAATACCGTTCGTGTATAACGCTGACTCCAAAAGCTTCCATATTTATAGGCCCCGAACATATCTCCATTATCTGCAACTGCCGAAAATTCAAGTCCTGTCACATCTGCATACTCAGGCAATTTGATATATTTATCTTCCTTTACCATATAAATACCCGGAACAGCTTCAGTGAACCGGAAAGCTACGTATTCACCATTCGAACTCACGCCATAAGCACCTCCCCGATTGTTATCCATATTATAAATTGTATCATCCGAACCTCCTTCATTACGTCCTTCGATTAAAATACATTCGCCATTTTTCCACACAGCGGCTACTTCTTTATTTTTAAACCAAACAGTACCCACTACAACTTTTCCATCATCCGATACGGCAACTGCCTGTCCTCCCTTTGCTTCATCCGGCAAACTGAGATGTGCAAACTCCCACTTTTCTGTATTCTCATCATACCTCCACTGACAAGGAAAAGAAAAAGCAAAATTTTCCAAAGCAATGTATCCAACTACCGTTTTCGCATCATTGGAAAGAGCCATTGCAAAGCTACCGTCTTCAAAGTTAGTAAATTGAGACAGTTTATAATCACCTATACCTAAACTGGTAACTTTTCCATCTTTCCAGATAGCAGCGACATTTATTGGCAGCGTATAAGATCCTTCCCATTCCACTACAGTAATTTTATAGTCCTCATCTTTAAAAAAACCAGAAATCACCCGGTCATCTGTTACATCGGTGAATGATCCCGTTTTAGAAAAGTCCTCACTGTCTCCCTCAGTCAACCATGATATGGAACTCTCCTGAACATCCCATAAGAAACTTCTAAAACCAGTCATTCCATTCACCCCAAAGTCTTTTTGTGTCGGGTCTACACCTACTATATAACGCCCATCGGGCGATATACTTTTCCCTAAAGCATAATCATTAATTACAGTAAATTTCTTTTCAGCCTGTAAACCGAACACTCCTAAAAGAGTACACAATACTAAAAGTAAACTTCTTCTCATACTATTAATTTTTTAATGGTAACTTATCCAATGATCATTAGCACGAGGGCAAAAATAGAGGATGGATTGTAAAAATACAAATTGAATAATCGCTGATTCGCGAATTAGAGACGATTATAACGATCTACACTCATAAGAAGGTAATGTAGCATTTCAGACAAAGACCTTCAACCTATCACGCTATAAAACAGAAAATTAGATATACAACCAACTATTTAATTCTAGAATTAGATATCAAAATAAATCTCAGTATATAAATAGCAACAGCCTAGTGAATCAAAAAGTCCCGAAGAAACAATCGTTTCTCCGAGACTTTTCTACCTCTATATAAAATGTGTGGACTTATTATTTATAAATCTTTCAGTTCCCAAGCCAATGCACTGGCACCCAAAACAGCAGCATCAGAATCTTTCAGTTCTGAAACTAAAAGTTTAGTTTTGCCTTTATAGATATTAAGTACATTCTCTTCGATAGCTTTCTGAATAGGTTTCATAATATAATCTCCAGATTTAGCCAAACCGCCAAACAAGACAATAGCTTCCGGGCTTGAGAAAGCAATAAAATCTGCCAAAGCTTCACCAAGCAAAGTTCCTGTGAAATCAAAAATCTCCTGAGCCAATTTATCACCCTGAACAGCTGCGTCATATACATCTTTAGATGTTATGTTCTCAGCCGGAACATTGCGAAGAAGACTTTCGTCAGTGCGAGCAGCAAGTAATTCACGTGCAGTACGCGCTACACCCGTTGCCGAGCAATAAGTTTCAAGACAGCCTTTACGTCCGCAACCACACATACGACCTGTACCGCGACGAACAATCACATGTCCCAATTCACCAGCAAAACCATCATGACCGTAAACCATCTGTCCATTGATTACGATTCCGCTACCTACGCCTGTACCAAGAGTAATCATTATGAAATCTTTCATACCACGGGCAGCACCATAGGTCATTTCACCCACAGCAGCAGCATTAGCATCATTGGTAAGTGCTGTCGGAATACCCAGTCTTTCCTCAAACATAGCTGCCAAAGGAATGATTCCTCTCCAAGGAAGATTTGGTGCAAATTCAATCGTACCACTATAGAAGTTCCCGTTGGGAGCACCGATACCGATACCTTTTATCTTTTCAACACCACCTTGGGCTATAACCAATGGAAGGAGATTTTTACAAACTTCATCCACATATTCTTCAACTGCGGTATAAGCCTGAGTCTTTACAGAACCGCTTGCTATAATAGTTCCGCGTGCATCCACAATACCAAAGACGGTGTTTGTTCCGCCTATATCAATACCCACTACATAGGGCTTCTCCATGTTTGAATTCATGATACTTTGTTTAAAAGGGTTAGCTTATTAATGTTTATTGCTCACAAATTACGTAAAGAAGTTTGAGTCTACAAAATCTTTTTTTAAAAAAGTTCAACTCATTTGCAACTTTTCGTATCTCCTTCGCGTCTAATAAAAGAAATCATAAGAAAAAAAGAACTAAATAAAAGGAATTGTGATACACCTTAAAGACATTAACAAGACTTACTATAACGGGGCACCTCTTCATGTACTCAAAGGTATAAATCTCGAAATCAAACGAGGTGAGTTCGTTTCTATCATGGGGGCCTCCGGGTCGGGAAAATCTACATTACTCAACATATTAGGTATATTGGATAATTATGATACCGGAGAATATTATCTGAACAATGTACTTATAAAAAACCTCAGTGAAACAAAAGCCGCCGAGTACCGTAATCGAATGATCGGATTTATCTTTCAGTCATTCAATCTTATTTCATTCAAAAATGCAGTGGAGAATGTTGCTTTACCTTTGTTCTATCAAGGGGTAAGCCGAAAGAAGCGCAATGCCATGGCATTGGAATATCTTGAAAAACTGGGATTAAAGGAGTGGGCGCACCATATGCCTAATGAAATGAGCGGTGGACAAAAACAGCGCGTAGCAATTGCCCGCGCATTGATCACACAGCCTCAGATTATACTGGCGGATGAACCTACCGGTGCATTAGACAGTAAAACTTCGGTTGAAGTAATGCAGATTCTGAAAGACCTGCATAAATCCGGAATGACTATCGTCGTTGTTACCCATGAAAGTGGAGTTGCCAACCAAACGGATAAAATCATCCATATCAAAGACGGAATCATTGAACGTATCGAGGAAAATCGGAATCATGATGCTTCTCCTTTCGGACAGAACGGTTTCATGAAATAATTCTTCCAAGCTATTAACAACTAAAATCCACTTTCGAACATGATAGATATTTGGCAAGAAATATACAGTACGATCAAACGAAACAAACTTCGTACATTTCTCACAGGTTTTGCCGTAGCATGGGGCATTTTTATGCTTATCGTTTTACTGGGGGCAGGCAATGGACTGATACACGCCTTTGAGGAGTCTTCTTCGGAACGTGCATTGAATTCTATCAAAATATTTCCCGGATGGACTACAAAATCGTACGAAGGTCTGAAAGAAGGGCGAAACATCCGACTGGACAACAAGGACTTGAATGCGACTGAAAAATATTTTAAAGACCATGTAATCAGTGCTGGGGCAACTGTATACCAAGGAAGCGTCAACATGAGCTTCGGTAAAGAATATGTCAACCTAAACCTTACTGGTGTATTCCCGAACTTCACAGAAGTGGAAACTGTAAAACTTGCTCAAGGTCGATTCATCAACGACATAGACATACAACAACGGAGAAAAGTAGCCATACTTAATGTAAAAACAGCAGAAATACTTTTCGGAAAATCTCGTACCGAACCCATTGGACAAAGCGTAAAAGCCGGAGATATAATTTATCAGGTCGTAGGTCTTTACAAAGACCAAGGAGACAATAGTTCAAGTGATGCCTATATTCCTTTCTCTACACTACAAACCATTTATAATAAAGGAGATAAGCTGAACAATTTAATATTTACGACCAAAAATCTTAATTCACTGGAAGACAATGAAGCATTCGAAGCTCAATACCGCAAAGTATTGGGAGCCCAACATCGTTTTGATCCAACAGACGACAGCGCTATCTGGATATGGAACCGGTTCACTAACTATCTGCAAAGTCTAGGAGCAGCAACGATGCTACGTACAGCCATATGGGTTATAGGTATTTTTACTTTGTTGAGTGGAATTGTCGGTGTATCTAACATCATGCTAATCACGGTAAAAGAACGTACCCGTGAATTTGGAATCCGGAAAGCATTGGGAGCTAAACCCAGATCGATTCTATGGCTCATTATAGTAGAGAGCGTCACTATTACTACATTCTTCGGTTATATAGGAATGGTAGCAGGTATTGCCGCTACCGAATGGATGAATTCCACCTTTGGACACCAACAAATGGACAATGGCATATGGTCACAGACAGTATTCTCTAATCCGACAGTAGATATCAGCATCGCCATACAAGCCACACTTACTTTAATACTAGCCGGGACACTGGCAGGATTCTTCCCGGCACGCAAGGCAGTAAGTATCCGACCGATTGAAGCACTTAGAGCAGATTAAGATTATGAGAATAGATATGGATACATGTGAGGAAATACTTCTCACAATAACAAGAAACAAAACCCGGAGCCTACTTACGGCATTCGGGGTATTCTGGGGCATATTTATGCTCGTAGCACTTATCGGAGGCGGTCGGGGTATGCAAAATGCAATGCGCGTACAATTTGAAGGATTTGCCACCAATTCGGGTTTTGCATGGCCACAACAAACCGGTGAGGCATACAAAGGCTTTCGCAAAGGCCGCTGGTGGAGCATGAATATTGATGATATCGAACGCATACGTAAGAATGTTGAAGGTATTGAGTTAATCACACCTTCGATAGCTCGTTGGGGTTCAAAATCTGTATATGAAGATAAAAAGTTCAATTGCATTGTAAAAGGATTACATCCTGAATACGAGCATATCGAAGCACAAAAAATAAATAAAGGCCGTTTTATCAATGATGTTGACATCCGTGAAGCACGTAAGGTATGCGTAATCGGAAAACGAGTTTATGAAAGTTTATTTGCTCCCGGTTCCGATCCTATCGGGAAATACATCCGTGTCGATGGTATCTATTACCGCATCATCGGATTATCAATAACAGAAGGAGACATCAACATCCAAGGACAATCATCAGAATCCGTCATACTACCTTTCACAACCATGCAACAGGCATACAATCTTGGACGTAATATAGAACTGGCTTGCTTTACAGTAAGACCGGGACTAAAAGTAACAGATGTACAACCAGAGGTAGAACGTATCATTAAAGAAGCTCATTTCATTGCCCCGGATGACAAGCAAGCAATCATGTTACTGAACACCGAAGCGATGTTTTCAATGATGGACAACTTGTTTATTGGCATAAAAATCCTTATCTGGATGGTAGGACTCGGCACTTTGTTGGCAGGTGCTATCGGAGTATCGAATATTATGATGGTAACCGTTCGTGAACGTACTACGGAAATAGGAATCCGCCGCGCCATTGGTGCCCGTCCAAAAGATATTCTCCAACAAATCCTGTCAGAAAGTATAGTATTAACCACAGTAGCGGGAATGATCGGCATTTCATTTGCCGTGCTTGTATTGCAGATATTGGATATGGCGACAATCAGGGACAATGGGGAAACTTACGGTTATCAGGTTACATTTGGACTGGCAGTCGGAACATGTGCTTTACTCATTACTTTGGGTATCTTGGCAGGATTAGCTCCGGCTTATCGCGCTATGGCTATAAAACCGATTGAAGCTATCAGGGATGAGTAAGCCACTCCTCCCTCTTTACAGAAAAAGATGAAGGCAATTATGATATACGATTCAAATAAGCGAATAATATAATAATCAAAAATAAGATTAAGATGAAAAAGATTCTGAAAATCACACTACTGGTACTTCTGGCTGCCGGTATCATAGGTACTTTTGTATTCCTGTGGATGAAATCAAGACCTAAAGTTACCGTATATGACACTGTAACAGCAGAAGTTACAGATCTTCAAAAGACAACTGTAGCCACCGGCAAAGTAGAACCACGCGATGAGATTCTTATTAAACCTCAAATTTCCGGCATTATCGATGAAGTCTATAAAGAAGCCGGACAAACCATACGAAAAGGGGAAGTTATTGCCAAAGTGAAGGTAATCCCAGAATTGGGCCAAGTAAACTCTGCCGAAAGCCGCGTACGAATAGCACAAATTAATGAGAATCAAGCACAAACAGATTTCGACCGCATAGACAAACTGTTTAAAGATAAGCTTATTAGTCGGGAAGATTTTGAGAAAAGTGAAGTATCCCTGAAACAAGCTCGAGAGGAAGTACAGACAGCAAAAGATGCTCTCGAGATCATAAAAGAAGGTATCACAAAAAACAGTGCATCCCTATCAAGTACTTTGATTCGTTCAACGATTGACGGGCTGATTCTTGACGTACCGGTGAAAGCAGGTAACTCTGTTATCATGAGTAATACATTTAATGATGGTACTACCATAGCCACAGTAGCCAATATGAACGACCTGATTTTCCGTGGGAAGATAGATGAAACAGAAGTAGGACGTATTCACGAAGGGATGCCCGTCAAACTGACCATCGGTGCTTTACAGAACTTGACATTCGAAGCCCATCTAGAATACATTTCTCCGAAAGGTGTGGAAGAAAATGGGGCGAACCAATTCGAAATCAAGGCGGCAGTCATCGTTCCGGACAGCGTACAAATACGCTCCGGCTATTCAGCGAATGCAGAAATTGTTCTTGAGCGGGCGCAGAAAGCTCTTGCAGTTCCCGAAAGTGTAATTGAATTCAATGGTGATTCCACCTTTGTATATATCTTGACCGATTCCGTACCGGAACAGAAATTTCAACGCAAACAAGTTATCGCAGGAATGAGCAACGGCATCAAGATTGAAATTAAGAACGGAGTGACAACAAAGGATAAGCTACGAGGAGCAGAGAAGAAAAAATAAAGAATGAACCAATATGTAGAACAATTATGAAAAAAGAAGTTATCATATTCTCACTCATAACAGTATGTGTTACTACTCAGGCGCAAGAAAGTTGGACACTACGCCAATGTATCGATTACGCCATAGAGCATAATATCAATGTACTCCAGACAGCCAATGCTGCGGATCAAAGTGCAGTGGATGTGAATTCTGCCAAATGGGCAAGACTTCCGAATCTGAACGGTTCAGCGGGACAAGCTTGGTCGTGGGGACGTTCTCCTTCACCGGTTGACAACACATACAGTGACATCAATAGTGGAAGTACTCAATTTGGGCTCAACAGTAACATTCCAATCTTTACAGGATTGGAATTACCCAATCAATATGCACTGTCTAAACTCAATTTTAAAGCAGCCATAGAAGACTTGAATAAAGCCAAAGAAGATGTGGCAATAAATGTCACTTCCGCTTTTCTACAGGTTTTATTCAATATGGAACTCAGTAAAGTAGCGGCTAGCCAAGTGCAACTCAGTAAAGAGCAAAGCTCACGAATAACCCGTCTTGCAGAAGTAGGTAAAGCCGCTGCTGCTGAAGTTGCTGAAGCCCAAGCTCGCGTTGCACAAGATGAAATGAATCTGGTACAGGCCAATAATAATTATAAACTTGCTCTTCTAGACTTAAGTCAACTATTAGAATTACCAACACCCGAAGGCTTTTCACTTGTAGAACCCGACACACTAACAGCGTTCATCCCATTGACTCCACCGGATGAAATTTATACGGAGGCTTTGGTAAACAAGCCGGGTATCCGTGCAGCACAATTCCGTTTAGAAGGAAGCCAAAAAAGTATACGCATCGCCCAAAGCGATTATTACCCTCAATTATCATTCGGTGCAGGATTAGGGACAAACTATTATACCATAAACGGAGCATCAAATGATGGTTTCGGCAGACAGCTAAAAAACAATTTCAATAAAAATGTCAGTTTTAATCTGAATATTCCATTATTTAATCGTTTTTCTACCCGTAACCGCGTACGAAAAGCCAAATTGCAACAAACAAATCTTGCTCTACAACTTGATAATACCAAGAAGACGCTCTATAAAGAGATCCAACAAGCTTGGTATAATGCCGTCGCTGCCGAAAGTAAATTCAACAGCAGTACTGCGGCTGTTACTGCCAATAATGAATCATTCAGATTAATTAATGAGAAATTTGATAATGGGAAAGCAACTTTCATTGAATATAACGAAGCAAAACAAAATCTGATGAAGGCTCAATCTGACAAAATACAAGCTAAATACGATTATATTTTCCGTACTAAGATACTCGATTTCTATAGAGGTAAAATGATAGAATAAAAAACTATTTGAGAACTCATATTATGGTAATATGCCTCATAGCATAAAACAGGAAACTCCTTGATTTAAGTTAAATCTAAATCAAAGAGTTTCCTGTTTTATGCTATGATTGGAACATCTGCAAAATTTATTAAAAGCCGAAAATATAAGTAAGACAATGAAATTTGATTATGAAAATGGTTATATATTATCATAGTAAACGTCCTCACCCGACTGCAAGAAGAAGTCTCTTATCACTGATTCCTTTTTAAAATCAAATATCCTAACTATATCTTTCTTCACTAATTTAGCAGGGACACCTGCCATTATTGAATTCTCTGGTATTATTCCCCTATAATCTTTATTACAAACGGAACCAAATCCAATTGTAATATTATCAGGAGTCATCGTACCCGGAAGAAGTGCAACTCTGGACCCTATGTAATTCCGCGTTCCTATCAGAATTGGTTTACTATAAGGAAAAATCGAATTATCTATAAGATTTTTCATATAATGATAGTTACTATCTGAAATATCAGAAAAACTCCCGACACGAGCATAATCGGAAAAAACAACACTTTTAGAACATACTAAAGAGCTACAAGAACCCAGACTCGATAATTCCCCCATACATAAATTAGCATTTGGCTCAATAAATATCTTAATAGAAGATCCCAACCATACTTCTCCCTTAATGGTAAACGTACCATGAACTTTAATTTGGGAAGGCTCCTTAAAGCTAAATATTTCATAGTGGTATCCAATTTTTAATAACCCTCTCTTAACCGGTACCGCAAATACGATCTTACCACCTTTTAATGCAAGTTGACATCTACCCCATATGATAATCGGTAGCCTTATTGCATCAATAAATGGTAACATACGAAAATTAATATATAGAGTTTTAAGCCAATTGACATGTATCACATCAGATATAAAACCATAGGTTTTATCAAAAACGTTTCCCATTTTTATTTATTTTCTTTATTATTATCTGCTTTATTCCAATCTTCTTATTTAAATGATAATAAGACAAATACAAGCTCACCATAAATACAAAGGCTGCAAATATATATTTTATCCATATATTTTCCACAGATTGTATATAAAACGCCACAATAGACAATGCTAATATACTCAAAAATAATTTCTTGAAACTTTTTTGAAATCCAAAGTTAAAAAACAGACTACATATGATATATATTCCAATAAAATGAATTATATAATAAATAAAAAAGGCAACACCAAGGCCTTCAATTCCCAACCAATTATACCCAGTAATATTTAAAACCAAATAAGTTGAATTAAAAAATATTGCCGTACAAATAAATATTTGGCTTTTCCCTTTAGCCAGTAAAACATATCCCATAGCCCAAGATGCAATTTTAAAGATATTCCCCAACATAGCCCAATTCACATAAGTAACAGCATTGAGAAAACTTTTTGAATAAAGTATTCTAATCGCAACTGGCATTAAAAATAATGCTATAATTATAATTGGTGAAGCTATCAATATACCTATTTCGGCTTGTTTGTTTACTTCATCTTTAATTCTTAAATTATCTTTGTTTACTGCAGCCAAACGTGGATAATAATCAGTCGCCATAGCAGTGAATATCAATCCAAAATAGCCCTCAGAAATTGAAAAACCAGCTTGAAAAATTCCTGCATCTATAATCCCTCCTTTTTGTGTTATATAAGCTTTTAAGATGTACCCAGCAATAATAGCCAATGATCCGCTAAACATCATAGCTATACCTAACTTAATCAGTCCCAAACCGTGCCCCAAAGATTTCAAAAAGGGTTCATTCACTTTTACCGTTTTTATCTTCTTGGCATAAACCGAAGAAAATATGAGTGTACAAACTGCCGAAATAATAATAGACGGCACAATGCCATTATAAGAAAATAAATAGAAAAGGGGGATCGACAATAGTAAACCGACAAATGAACCAATCATTCCCGATTTAGCCATATAACCAATTTTCCGCATTCCTTGCAAAGCAGCTAATTGTCCTGAACTTAAGGCTGCAAAAAACAGAACCACAGATAACCATATAAAAGACCATGTATATTCTTTATTACCAAAAGTCCATTGGCTTAGATGAGAAGCTAGTAGTAATGTGACTATAAATCCCAAAAGCCCTGTTAGAAGCAACCAACGTTGCAAAGTTTTCAATATACGAGAGACTTTTACAATATCACCACTCCCTGCAGCCTCTGAAATTTCCTTTACCGCACTGGAGTTTATCCCCAAGCCTGTAATCGTTTTTAAAACATCTAAAGTAGAATTCAACATTCCAAATAATCCGATCCCCGTAGGACCTAGCAGTACAGCAAGAATTTTGGATTTAATGATATTTATCAATATATTAAAGATCTGCACGCCTCCAAATATACTGGTTGCTTTGAATATTTGGCGATAGGTTGACTGTTGATTTGTCATCTAATTAAAAAGTTCATTTACCTCCACAAAAATATGACGTATAAGTTAAATAACAAAGCAAATTATTATCTTTGTTCCCATGAATGTAAAATTAAGCTTCATTATACCGTTTTATGGTAATGCAAACAAGGAACTATTAAATCGCTGTATTAAATCCATTAAAAATCAAGGAATAAAAGACAGTGATTATGAAATTATCATTGCAAATGATAACGGAAGAGGTTTAGGTGGAGCACGCAATATTGGCCTGAGCCAAGCAATAGGCAAATACATTATTTTTATAGATGCAGATGATTACATTTTCCAAGACAGTCTGCTTAAATGCTTAGCACTTATAGAAATCCATGAGCCAGACATCCTCTCCTTCGGTCTCAGAAAGGTCATTATCAACCAAAGCAAATTAACTCTTGAAAAGAGATTTTCATATTCAACATATCTTTCAGGTGCTGAATATATGAGTTCCCACAATTTTACAGGAAGTGCATGCCGGCATATATTTCGTAAAGAATTTATATCTTCTTTTAGATTTGCAGAAAACCGATACCATGAAGATGAAGACTTTGTCGCAAAAGCATATTGCTTTGCACAAAAAACAATTATCACGGATTATCCGGTTTACGCTTATTGTTGCCAGCAACAATCTATTACAAGTACACAAACAAAGGAAACGCAAACAAAACGGATAAACGACTTTCATGCCATGTTGATGCGAATTGATCATTTATTAAAAACAGAAGAGTTGATCTCTCAGATTTCTCAAAACGCGTTAACTCGTAGATTAAATTTCCTTACTATAGATTACATACGACAATTAAGAAGGAATAAACTCAGCATAATGGAAATTCGAACCAAAATAAAAGAATTAGTCAACGACGGACTATTACCCTTACCGGATAAAAGTTATTCTTGGAAATATTCTATAACATGTAAAATTATAAATACATTAATTTATTTATGAAAATATTACTAATCGGAGAATGTAGCAATTTACACTGGACACTTGCTCAAGGTTTACGTATTTTGGGCCATGAAGTACATGTTGCAGCAAGCCATAATGGGTGGAGACAATATAAATTTGACATTTCATTAAATCGTCAAACAAGCAGTTTCAAAGACGGCTTACTTTGTTTAGGACGAATATTATATCATTTCCCCAAATTCAGAAATTATGATATCGTTCAGATCAATCATCCCTATTTTTTACGTATACGTTCTGAAAAAGCCTTGCCTTTTTATCGTTACCTTAAAAAATACAACAAGAAGATTTTCCTCGGAGCATTCGGAACTGATTATTATTATGCAAAAGCATGTATGGAAACTAATACGTTTCGCTATTCCGATTTCAAAATCGGTAATACTTTTAAAGACACTCCAACTAATCGAATAGAATTACAAGAATGTCTAACAGGTGGAACAGCCCGTGCCAACCAAGAAATAGCAAAAACATGTAATGGGATTATAGCATGCCTTTGGGAATACTATGTATCCTATGCACCATATTTCGAAGATAAAGTCACCTTTATACCCTTACCTATTAATTGCAACGAAATAACAAGTCGAGTGCATAATATACCCGATAAATTAAATTTCTTCATAGGTATCCAATCTGAACGCAGTGATGTCAAAGGAACAGATATCATGTATCCGGTACTAAAAAAAGTACAACAGAAATATCCTGATTTATGCCATATCACTGAAGCCAAGAATATTCCTTATATTCAATACCAAAAACTACTGGATGGAGCAGATGTCCAATTAGATCAGTTATATTCTTACACCCCATCAATGAATTCACTTTTGGCAATGGCCAAAGGAATTGTAGTAGTAGGAGGTGGAGAAGAAGAAAATTATGATATATTAAACGAAAAGCAATTACGTCCTATTATAAACGTTTATCCTTCGGAAGAAGACATTTTTCAAAAGTTAGAAGATATTGTATTGCATAAAGAAAGAATACCTGAGCTTTCGGCACAGAGTATAGAATATGTCCAAAAGCACCATGACTATATAAAAGTAGCCCAAGAATATGTTGATTTCTGGACAACACATTAATTTTCCATTCTTTGACAAGTTACTATGCAAGAAGAAAGATCCGGGTACAAGACATTATATGCAATCCGGATCTATTCAAACCTATTTAGTGCAGCAATCACCTGTCCCACTTCCTCGTCCGACATTTGCGGAGAAAGCGGAAGACTCAGTACCTCGCGATGAATTCGTTCGGTAACAGGTAGATCGAGAGAGCTATATTCACTCAAAGCCCCTTGTTTATGTGGTGGAATAGGATAATGGATCAATGTCTGTATTCCCATTTCTGTAAGATAAGCTTGCAAACGGTCACGAACAGGTGAAAAGATAGGAAAAATATGAAATACATGCTGTTCCCATTCATCGACCTGAGGCAAAGTCAACAAAGAATTATGTATACCATCTATATAAAGGCGCGCAATCGTCCGGCGACGTTCATTGTTGGCATCCAATCGCGAAAGTTTGACTGAAAGTACGGCAGCCTGTAATTCGTCAAGTCTGCTGTTAATGCCCTGGTAAGGATGTATATATTTTGCAGAAGATCCGTAGTTACCCAATGAACGCGCTAAAGAAGCTACTTCTTCATCATCAGTAACAACAGCTCCACCATCGCCCAAAGCTCCAAGATTTTTAGAAGGATAAAAGCTAAACGCGGCTGCATCTCCCAGATGTCCGGCATGTTTTCCTTTATATACCGCACCGTGCGCTTGTGCTACATCCTCTACTACTTTCAAATGATAACGATGGGCAATGGCAAGGATCGGATCCATATCCGCACAACGCCCATAAAGGTGTACCGGGAGTATGGCACGGGTACGGGAGGTTATGCATTCTTCTATTTTTTCAGGATTTATATTGCAGGTATCCCAACAAGGTTCACAGAGTATCGGTTTCAGTCCGGCACGAAGTACACCGATGATAGTAGCTATACAAGTATTGGCAGGTACAATCACTTCATCTCCGGGTTGCATAATGCCCAACTGCTGGTAAGCCATAAAAATAAGTGTCAGTGCATCCATACCATTTCCCGTACCTACGCAATATTTCGCTCCGCAATATTCCGCAAATCGAGACTCGAATTTTGCATTTTCATTTCCCTGAATATACCATCCGGATTTAATCACTCTATTTATTGCCTCCGACAGTTCAGGCTCGAACGAGTCACTGACACGCTGTAATTCAAAATACTTTATCATTTGACAGGAATTTTAAATTTAATTCATAAGCATCATATACGACAGCACGACCTCCGAATCCTTCTTTCTGAAAAATCAATCCTGCATTCAGATACCGCCCCCCCTCTTCAACCGAAGTTCCAAAATCGAAATACTTCTTGTTTGCGTACCGGTCATAAAGCAAATAATCGAACAAATAATCAAGTGCGCCTACACTTCTCCCATATTCGGTTGAACCGATGTATTGAACATGGGCAACTTGCCGAGTAACATACACCACACATCCCCCTATGGTTTCACCCTCCACATTTACAACGCGGTGGAGTTCTATCTCTGCAGGAAAATAACAATGAAGCAGCATCATCTCTTTCAAAGAATGTACAGGCTGTGCGTCATAACGTTTCTCCAGATTGGCTTCTAATATCGGCCAAAAGAGTTCAAAGGCGTTGTCCGTACAAATGTTCAAACCTGTATGTTGGGCTTTTTTCAATTTCCGGCGGTGCAAGGTACGGAAAGGGAGAGGTTTGTCTAGTAAGACTACCGAAGAAATCTTGCGTTCAATCACATGTGCATTTGTACGGAAAAGAACATAAAGATCTTCCTCCGAAGGATAAGCATGATATATATGTGGAACCGGACGGTATATGATTCTCTCCACTTCCGGTATTTCCTTCAGATATTGAAAAAGCAAACGGAATATTTCCAGTACCAAATCTATTGTTGCCTGATAAGAAAGGAGCAATCCACCGTATGTCAATCCATTATGAGTGCAAAAAGCATTTCCGGAAAGATGAGCCGGCAATAATGCGATCAGTTGTTCCCCTTTGTAGAACATCAACGAATGATCATCGAACCGATCGGAGTGATAGTCCATATAATCACGTTGCAATAAGAAAGTCCCATTCTTAGTCTCCGGAACGAATTGATCCCAAATGTGTTTCAGATCTTGAGTATAACGGGTTACGTTTAACCGCGATTCTGCAATATGCTCATTCATCGTTTTATGAAATCCAAAAATTCCTCGTAAGAATTTATATAAGTTTCAGGACAATATACATGAGAAGCGAAAACTAATAAAACGGCATCCGAAGAGAAATTGCTCAGTTCATTCCAAGTAGCGGGAGGAACCAATAATCCTTCCGATTTTGATGTCAGATGATACGTCCTTCTCCCATTCACATCTTCCAAACAAACATCTACACTGCCGTGGATAGCTATCAAATATTGATAAGACAGCCTGTTTGCATGTTTTCCACGCTCTTCTCCCTGTGGCACATCATATATCCAATAGACACGTGTCACTGTAAAAGGTACCTGTTTTTCAAATTCAAGAAGTGTCAAGCTACCTCGTTTATCTGTAAATGTCTTTAAATAATCCATACTTTATAAGAAACGATATTTACCGGATATTATTATATGACTGAGGCTTTATGTTAACTTTACAACCGGAAATTAACGGATATGCTATATCGAATGACAATTGACAATAGATACATACATTAAATCTTATGAGTGAGTAAAAAGTATGAGAATACAGGCTCTATTAAACAAGAAAATAGACAGATATGGCTAACCAGCGTTTGAGATATTAACACTCATCGCGCTGGACATTAATACCTATCACACTGAATATTAATATCCATCACGCTGGGTATTAATACCCAACGTGATGGAAAAGGTTACTCATCAAACAAGTTATAAAACACTGAGAACGAATAGTTAGTAAATTCAAATGGTGTATTATCTTCTTGAACTGTTTCCCCGTTCTGAAGAACCGGCAGAACTTGACGTGCTACTTCTACGACTGCTGCTGCCTGAAGAGGAATTTGAAGAGGAAGAGCTACGGCTCGGACTGCTTGAAACAGAACTTGATCGGGAACTATTACCCCGACTGGTGGATGTATTTCTTCCGCTTTCCGTATTATTCGTCCGCCCACTTGTAGAGGAACCGGAGGAAGAATTCCTTCCTGAATTGCTTCCGGTAGAATTGCTTCGACGACTGGAAGAGGACCCTCTGTTAGAACTGTTACTTCCAGATGTACTTTCCTGTTTGGTAGACGAAGAAGCACCCGGACGGGAGGTGGAAGTGCTAGGACGAGAAGTCGAAGTACTTGGACGTGACGTACTTGGGCGTGTGGGAGTATCCGTACTGGTTGAGCTACCAGGACGGGCTGATGTACTTGGGCGAGTCGTCGTTCCGGGTCGAGTACTACTTCCAGGTCGAGTGGAAGTTCCGGGTCTTGTAACGTTGCCCGGTCTTGTATTCGTATTCGGACGGATCGTTACCGAACCGAAATCAGAACGGCGATTGGAACGATAGACCCTATCATTTCTAACACTGAAATCACCGGAATAATGAGGATGATTGTAACGTCCACGATAGTAACCATCATGATAATGGTTCCGGTAATGCGCACCATTATAACTGCGATAGTGGTGAGGTTTAGGGAAATAAAAATGATTATGGTTTACATACGTGATGTAGACGCGGAAATTCCATCCACCCCCACTTGCATAAATCGGACGGTAAAAGTAATCTGTCCGAAGGAAACGACGATATTGTGAATCAGACAACACCCACCGCAAATCCTCATTGCGTATATCCAAAGCTTCGTAATAATCATTCAAAGCCCATTCGTACCCACGGATCACATCATCCATCAGATAACGGATCGAGTAAATGAAGTCGAAGTTTATCTCATACACATCATTATATTGCGGTGTATTCAAATTCAGTTCATAAGCCATCTTATCCGTCAGGAAACGGGTCTCCTTGCGAATGCGGCTATTGCTCATGGCGGCCATACATGTACTGCTCATGGCAGTCATCCCGATGGCAAAAAGTATTAATATGATTCGTTTCATGATCAATCGTTTTTATAGGGTTATCTATTTTCGTGATACTTCTTTATAAATTCATTTATTTCATTCTTATCCATACTGAAAGTCAGTTGATCGATCGCCCGAAAAAAGTTCGGTTTATCCGCAATGCGAGGGTATATCTTTTTTAAGAACGCTTTCTTCTCGCTATCAAAAGTATAGAATTTGAGCAACCGGATACATTGGTCAGTAGTAAAATAAGAACTTATCAATGCATTGTTAAGTAGCTCTTCACGATCTGAAGTGAAATTTTGCTTATCCATCAAGTGGATGAATTGCTCAAAAGAACTGTTGCTCATCGGTGGGTCACCATACGCATCATGGGAGTTATGCCCGGGTCTATCCGGTCGGTTGCCATTTCCATGTCCCGGCCTGTGCGAATCGCGGATAATAATCTCTTTTATTTTTCCTACTGAGCAATAGACACGTTCATCAAAAAGTGCATCTTCCCTTCTGTAATCATCGCTCCGGTGTGCGGCATAAACTTCCACCCGGCAGTTCCCTCTCAAATTGGCTACAAAACAACTGTTTGTCGGCTCACAAATCCGTTGTCCGTCTACAAAGACCACAATTCTTTCACCCGGACTTTCAATCCGGATGCCATCCAATGAAAAAGCTTTTAGCGAAACTGCTGCCAAAAGAAAGAAGAAACCGAATATCAATTTACGTATCATATCTATCATTTTAAGTTTTAAAATATCTGAACTTCACTAACACCCGATTGGTTGCGGGTGATGATGCTCATGCCCTTGGGGAAGTGTAAATGTATTCATGCTAATCACCTTGTCACCATCAAACGTTATCACAACCACCTTCCACTCACCCGGCACACCAGAGGCTTCCCGGTATTCCCATTCTTCAATTTCCCTGTCAAAACGGCGGAAATCAGGTGTTCCGAAAAGCTTTGAAACTTCTTGCCTACTCATTCCTTCCTGTACCTTCATGATATTATTTGTTAGTATCCCGCAACTGGCAAACAACAGAGGAAATAACAATAAAAGCAATCTTAATCTTTTCATAACCTACCTATTTTTAGTGAATCAACTTGGATATTTTCTTTATATCACAAAAATAGGGTGAGAAAACTCCCCACCCTAATGATTCTCTCTATTCGTAAGTAGGGTTTTCCCTATTGCAATTAGGGTCGCACCAATCGGATACCCTTTTCTTCCAAAGCAACCACACGCTTTTTGTATAAATCACCGACAGCCTTCTTGAATGTTTTCTTACTCACACCGAAGATCGCATAAATATCTTCTGCCGGGCTTTTATCAGTCAAAGCAATATGCCCTTCATGGTCTTTGATATATTGCAACAGGTCTTTGGAAAAATCACCAACCTTTTCAAAACCAGGTTTTTGTAATATAAGATCGATTTTACCATCTTCGCGCACTTGCTTCACAAAAGCTTTTAGTTCCATCCCTGTATGCAAAGGTTGGAATATCTCACTGTCATATAGCAGTCCACCGAACTTATTGTCAATGATGGCTTTAAATCCTAAATCGGTCTTTTGCCAGATCAAGACATCCACCTCATCGCCCGGTTGATATTCCGGTGTTTCTTTCGAAAGGTAACGGTCTACTTTTGCCGAAGCTACAATCCGATAGCTCTCTTCATCAATATGTGCATGAATGATGTATTTATTGCCTACCTGCATTTTCATCTTTTGTTCGCCGAAGGGAACGAAAAGATCTTTCATCAATCCCCACTTAAGAAAGGCACCATATTCATTCACCCAGGCTACTTCTAGGCAGGCGAACTCTCCTACCTGTACCAAAGGAGTCAATGTGGTAGCTACCAATCTCTCGTCAATATCCAAGTAGAG
The DNA here is from genome assembly GCF_014385165.1 of Jilunia laotingensis. Classification (NCBI taxonomy): domain Bacteria; kingdom Pseudomonadati; phylum Bacteroidota; class Bacteroidia; order Bacteroidales; family Bacteroidaceae; genus Jilunia; species Jilunia laotingensis. Next base: position 753,071 of record NZ_JACRTF010000001.1, read on the forward strand.
AAACACATTCAGCATGTCTCCCACCTTACAATCTTCAGGCACATACCGCGAGGGCAAAAGAATTTCACCTTCCTCACCTCCATCCAGATACATTCCGAAGTCTACTTCCTTCACAACCTCCAGCTGGTTGAACTTTCCTAATTTTATACTCATATATTTAGCGGTTAGTAATCAGAACTTAATAATAAGTTAATTCCCGACAAAGATAATCTATTTACCTTACATCTGCATCTCTGATATAACTTTTCATTATCAGCCAGAACCTTTTTCAATAAACATTCTACCCATTATGTCGTTATCTTTGTAACGACAAACAAATTAAGATTGTTCAACTATAAAATAGATATGATTATGAATTTCTTAACCAACGAAAAACTTACGATTGTAGGAGCTGCAGGAATGATCGGTTCCAATATGGCTCAGACGGCTATGATGATGAAACTGACTCCCAACATCTGCTTATACGATCCATATGCACCGGCACTGGAAGGTGTGGCAGAAGAGTTGCTTCATTGCGGATTTGCTGATGTCAACCTGACATTTACTTCAGATATCAAAGAAGCTTTGACGGGAGCATCCTACATTGTATCATCCGGTGGCGCTGCACGTAAGGCTGGTATGACTCGTGAAGACCTTTTGAAAGGGAATGCTGAAATTGCCGCTCAATTCGGCAAAGATATCCGCCAATATTGTCCGGAAGTGAAACATGTGGTAGTTATATTCAACCCGGCAGACATAACGGGACTGATTACTTTACTTTATTCAGGGCTGAAACCTTCACAAGTATCTACACTGGCAGCATTGGACAGTACTCGCCTGCAAAACGAACTGGTGAAATACTTTAAGATCCCCGCTTCCAAGATACAGAACTGCCGTACTTACGGAGGCCACGGGGAACAAATGGCTGTATTTGCTTCTACTACCACGGTAGATGGTGATACTTTGACCAATTGGATTGGTACCACTCGTTTACCGCAAACAGAATGGGATGCGATCAAACAGCGCGTCATCCAAGGAGGTAAACACATTATCGATTTGCGTGGAAGGTCTTCTTTCCAAAGTCCTGCCTACCTTTCCATTGAGATGATTGCTGCAGCAATGGGAGGCGAACCTTTCCGCTGGCCTGCAGGTACATACGTATCTAATGGAAAATTCGACCATATAATGATGGCAATGGAAACTTCTATCACAAAAGACGGCATCAGTTATAAAGAAGTAACAGGTAGTCCAGCAGAACAACAGGAACTGGAAGATAGCTACAAGCATCTTTGCAAGCTTCGTGATGAAGTAATAGGCATGGGAATCATTCCACCTATCAAAGATTGGCATATGCTGAATCCGAATATAAAATAGACTCCATATCGAATAATAAGTAGGATGATCACTCTAAAGGAACACCGGTTGCAAACCATCAGGAAATGCAACCGGTGTTCTTTTATTGAAGATGAATAACTTTTATTTCTTTATCAGGACAGTTTTATCCTTTATTTCAGCAACCTCTACCAAATAGACTCCGACGCATATGAAGAGTATGGCAAACAATTGTGTCCAACTAAAACGATCCTGCCCTAAAATCAAAGAAGCTATCGTTGCAACGATGAGAATCAAATAGCCATAAATGGCAACAACCGTCGCCTTAAGATATTTTAAACCGATAGGCAACAACATGTAGCTTAGCACTGTCGGGAAAATAAGCACAAACATCAGCACGGTAAAAGGCAACCAATGTAAAGGCAATGAAAATACGGGAGCATCAAATCCGGTAATAGCCGATACGATAATCCCAGAAAAAGCCGCACCGGAAAAAGTATATTTCAACATAGTCATGGCTCCCACTGCTGTAAGGATTTTCTTACTTGCTACCAAATATATGGCATAAACTACTGAACTAAGCAAACAAAGCATATTACCGACAAAAGCATCCGAGGCCAAATCATCGCTTTTCTGCGTCAAGATGCAGACCAATGCCCCTACAAGTGCTATCGATATGCCCAAAATCTTGAAACCGGTTGCCCGCTCATGAAAGAAAGATACCATAATGATGAAAACCCAAACAGGTTGCAAACTCGTAAAAATAGAACTGGATATAGGAGTCGTCTTACTTAATCCGATCAAATAAAGAAACATGAAACCATACAATCCTGCCGCACCTAACAGAAACAGCAACCATTTGTCTTTCTTACTTGTTTTTTCTTCCGATGGCAAAAACCAATCTATCACCCAGAACGCCACCGCAGCAAACGTACAGCGAAGCGTTGCCCCTGTTAACGGACTCAACCACAAAGGGAGCAAGAATTTAAGGGCATTCATATTCAATCCGCTAAACACTTTCGATACCGCCATACTCAGATTGGCTTCCAGTTTTTTATTCTCCATAATGTAAGTTTTACTTTATATCTATTTAACATGCCATCTAAGATGCCCCTTTTCCACGATGCGAACGACTACTTATGCCTTATCATCAAATAGGAATGTATTCCTTTTGGTATACGCCCACACCAGTGCAACCAAAGTAATGCATAGATTGAAAACAAATGCAAACTGTTGCGACTTGATATGAAATACCGTAGATTGAAAGAAATCCATAATAAACGGACAGAGCAAAATGGCCAAGTAATTCATCATCATAACAAAAGCAAGAGCCAATGTGACTTTTTTCGGAATAGCCGTATGGGTAGTCTTATCATAAATAATAGGTTGAATAACTCCATACCCCAAACCCACCAAAATACATCCCGGAGCTATCATCCATTCCTTGGAAGAAATCCAGATCAAGAACAAACCGCAAGCTATGCTCAATAAGCTGTAAAATTTAGTTTTGTTACCACAAAGCTTCACTATTTGATTCAGAAAAAAGCCGGGAGCCATGATAGCCAGAAAGAAAAGGGAGATCATCACACCTGAATTCCCACTGGTAAAGTGGTATTCTTTCATCAGGAAAGGAAGATTGAAAGTAATAATCAAGGCAAGATAAGTGGCAAGTCCATAAAACAGCATCACACCTACAAGATGTTTGATGTTTATGCCATTCTTATTATTACCAATTTCAGCGTTTATCTCCGTATCCTGCTTTTCAGCATCCTCTTTATTCGTCATCGACACCGAACCACCTTCACTAATCATACTCCTTTGCAAATAAACCGAAAGGACCAGTGAAACCAGTGGCAGCAGATAAACCACAAACGGAAGATGCCAGTTTACTTCAGCCAGATAACCGGTTACGACGGTAGCTATCACAAGTGTTATATTTGTTATGGCGGAGCTAAGGCCAAACTGTTTTACCCGATATGTTCCTACAAAATATTTCGAAATCAAGCCTGTACTCAAAGGAACGATCATCCCCGAACCCACTCCTAACATGGCACTGATGGCAATCAATTGCCACATTTTATTAGAAAAGAGATAAAGTATGCCACTAAGAGCAAAAATCCCCAACCCCACCTGTAATAACCGGATGATATTCACACGTTCCGTCAGCTTACCAGCTAAAAGTATAAAAGGAATTATCAACAAAGATGGCAATGATGAAAGCATCTGCACATCCAATTCCGTAGAATGCGGGAAAATAACGGAAAGCTTTCCCAAAATAGGAGATACGGCAAGTCCTGGCAGTGCATTTAGTGCAGAAATAGACCATATACCGATGAGTGTAATAAGGGGAATTGTCCCACGACCGGTTTGTATTCTCATAATCAATTCTATTATTTTTTAAGTTAGACCTCTGACGGCTGAATTTAAGTTTTCGTTATGAACAACAAGCGTTTTGGAAAGTTCACAAAAATTCCTCCTTAATAAACGCCAAATAATGTAAAACGGGCAAACTTTCATTACCGCTTACTGTTTTTGTGGGAAATCCGACGGGGAAACTCCCTGCCATCCTAAACCTAATTAAAACTATAGTAATTATGGAAGATTTAAATTTCAGAAAAGGTGATGCCAAAACAGAAGTATTCGGTTCAAACAGAATGTTACAGCCCGCACCGGTAGATAAAATCCCTGATGGGCCTACAACTCCGGAAATCGCCTATCAGATGGTAAAAGATGAAACTTTTGCTCAAACACAGCCCCGTCTCAACCTGGCTACTTTCGTCACCACTTATATGGATGATTATGCTACGAAGTTAATGAATGAAGCTATCAATATCAACTATATTGACGAAACGGAATATCCCCGTATTGCCGTCATGAATGGTAAATGTATCAATATCATGGCCAATCTGTGGAATTCTCCTGAAAAAGCAGACTGGAAAACGGGTGCATTGGCAATCGGTTCTTCCGAAGCTTGTATGCTAGGGGGCGTGGCAGCATGGCTGCGTTGGCGTAAAAGACGCCAAGCACAAGGCAAACCATTTGATAAACCTAATTTCGTTATCTCAAGCGGTTTCCAGGTTGTATGGGAAAAGTTTGCCCAACTATGGCAGATTGAAATGCGTCAGGTGCCTTTGACTCTCGATAAGACCACTCTCGATCCTGAAGAAGCTTTGAAAATGTGTGATGAGAATACAATCTGTATCGTACCTATCCAGGGAGTTACATGGACAGGATTGAACGACGACGTCGAAGCTCTCGACAAAGCGGTCGATGCTTACAACGCCAAGACAGGATATGAAGTTTGTATCCACGTGGATGCCGCTACCGGTGGTTTCATTCTTCCATTCCTCAACCCGGAAGTAAAATGGGATTTCCGTTTGAAATGGGTACTTTCTATCAGCACATCCGGTCATAAATTCGGCCTTGTTTATCCGGGACTTGGTTGGGTTGTTTGGAAAGACAAGAAATATCTCCCCGAGGTAATGTCATTCAGCGTAAACTATCTGGGTGCAGATATTACTCAGGTAGGACTAAACTTCTCACGTCCGGCTGCTCAGATTTTGGGACAATATTACCAGTTCATTCGTTTAGGATTCCAGGGATACAAGGAAGTACAATACAATTCATTGACTATTGCCCAATATCTCCATGATGAAATAGCCAAAATGGCTCCGTTCGTTAACTATGCTAAAGATGTCGTGAATCCATTATTTATATGGTACATGAAACCGGAATATGCTAAAAATGCGAAATGGACTTTATATGACCTGCAAGACAAGCTGGCTCAGAGTGGATGGATGGTTCCTGCATATACATTGCCGAACAACCTGGAAAATTACGTAGTAATGCGTATTGTAGTTCGCCAAGGATTCAGCCGCGACATGGCAGACATGTTGCTGGGCGACATCAAGAACGCAATTGCCGAATTTGAAAAGCTGGAATACCCGACCACTACCCGTATTGCCCAAGACAAGAACCTGCCGGTAGCTACGAAAGTATTCAACCACACGGGTAAGCCACAGGCTGCTAAAAAATAAATTTATTTGCCATTAGACAATTTACGGTTTACGATTGGATGTATTCTTTAGTTTTTAGTTACTCTCTTAAAGTTAATCGAAAATATTTCAATCGTAAATTGTAAAGTGTCTGATCCTAAATCTAAAAAGAATCTATATGAATAATAAAATCTCTGTTTCGCAAATCAAAGAAGCCGTTCAACAAGCTTACGAACAGGTTAAAGGCGATACCGGTGGCAATAATGCCAACTATATCCCCTACTTGGCCAATATTGACAAGAATCTATTCGGTATAAGTGTTTGTCTGTTGAACGGTGAAAAATTCAATGTTGGCGATTATAATTATCGTTTCGGCATCGAATCCGTTTCAAAAGTACCCACAGCCATTTTAATCCTACGTCAATACGGTGCTAAAAAGGTATTGGATATGATTGGTGCCGATGCTACCGGGTTGCCTTTCAACTCTATCATGGCCATCCTTCTGGAAAATGACCATCCTTCTACTCCATTGGTAAATGCAGGAGCCATCTCTGCCTGTTCCATGGTACAGCCGATAGGCGATTCTACTAAAAAATGGAATGCGATTGTAGAAAACATCACCGATCTTTGCAACGATGCTCCGCAACTGATTGATGAATTATACAAATCCGAATCGGCAACGAACTTCAACAACCGCAGTATTGCTTGGTTATTGAAGAACTATAACCGTATTTATGATGATCCCGATATGTCGCTTGACCTTTACACGCGTCAATGCTCACTGGGTGTTACATCCGAAATGTTATCCGTAGCTGCTGCTACAATAGCTAACAGTGGTACAAATCCCGTTTCAAAGAAACAGGTATTTGCTGCCGAATTAGCACCGAAAATCACCTCCATGATTGCTTCTGTAGGTTTCTATCAGCATACGGGCGACTGGATGTATACTTCCGGAATACCTGCTAAGACAGGTGTAGGCGGTGGCGTGATGGGAGTCTTCCCCGGAGTATTGGGCATCTCCGCATTTGCTCCTCCTTTGGATAATGCAGGCAATTCAGTGAAGGCACAATTGGCCATCAAATTTATAATGAATAAGCTGGGGTTGAATGTATTCAACGGCGAGCAAATTAGTGTAGTTGAATAAAAATTCTGTCCTTTTTCGTAGAGAGGTTATTACCGGTCAAAGGGTAGTGACCTCTCTTTTTTATACGGGAATCGTATGACTATTGCCTTTATGCAAAGAGCATATCTGCTAATTGTATAACTGTGTTTTTTATTGCAGTCGATTCTGACGACCTACTGCCTACGTGTGAATTAGATGCAATAACTATTACATCACTGTAAACGCATTAAAGCACCACTTTATCCGGGTTAAAGTATCGCTTTATCAGGATTAAAGCACTGCTTTATCGGCATTAAAGCAACGCTTTATCGGTGATAAAGTAATAGCACAAGCTATGCGCGAGCATCACAGGAGAATGATTTACTATGATCCGCGCTGACCAGCAGCCTAGTTCGCAGGCTGTTGCTGTTTAGCTGTTTTTTCCGATTCAGCTTCCATCTGTTGATAATATGCTTCTCTTTCTTTATTCTTTTTCTGGATAAGGCTCGTCATGTAAACCGTAAAGATGGGGAACATCATCATGCCCAATGCCGCCAACAAAACAGACAGGACACGTCCCGTCACCGTCACCGCTATTATATTCGATCCCACAGTAGTCACATCCATAAAAGCCCACCACAGTGCATCTCCATATCCTACAACCAACGGATTCACTTTATGCTCTAACACAAAGAAAGCCAGACTTGCAAAATAAACTGTTGCCAGTAGCATCGTCAGGTAGGAGACAAAAAGACTGGATGCCCTATTATATGTCAGCCAACCTACTACGATTGCCATCGCATAGCCTCCCCGTACCAAAGGTACGAAACGCAACATATAAGTAATCTCTGGTGAAAACGTCCAACCGAAATAAGCAATTATATTTTGATAAGGAATGGCAACTAATAAGAAGATGAAATGTGTACTGAAATACCTCAATTTGTCTTTCGAAAGAAAAAGTTCAAGCAGGAAATCGAATAGAAACAGGATACAAATCCATAATTGTACTTTCATATACAAGGACTGAGTATAAAATGGAATGCCTTTGAAAGTATCCACAGAAATACTAATCACAAGGAACAGCGAAAGCAAAAGGATAATAACATGCAATACACCGTAAATACCCCTTTTACGTAAAGCAAAATCCGATAGAGCCATATTCATAAGATTTTTTATATTAAGTTATACATCTGACTTCCCAAAGAGATGAAGTAAAAACAACCTCGGTATAGCCTTTGTTTACCTGACTACGAATGTTAATTAACCAAGTTTGACTGTCACCCCCGAAAACATCTTTACTTAAATGTTGTTATAAATCAGACTTAAAAATATTTTTCACTTAAAACCTTAACTTATGGCAAATATTAAACAAGCAGTGAAGCTAGGAGTTTTCACCCTGGCAATCATGAATGTTACGGCAGTTGTATCCCTGCGTGGACTTCCTGCCGAGGCCGTTTATGGAATGAGTTCGGCCTTCTATTATCTATTTGCAGCCATTGTCTTTTTAATTCCGACATCACTCGTTGCAGCGGAATTGGCTGCCATGTTTCAAGACAAACAAGGTGGTGTGTTCCGTTGGGTAGGCGAAGCCTATGGAAAGAAACTAGGCTTCCTTGCTATCTGGCTACAATGGATCGAAAGTACGATATGGTATCCTACAGTGCTTACATTCGGTGCTGTATCTATCGCTTTCATAGGTACTAACGATGCTCACGACATGTCGCTGGCAAGCAACAAAGTTTATACACTGGTCGTGGTGCTTATCATTTATTGGTTAGCTACCTTCATCTCTCTGAAAGGTATGGGATGGGTTGGTAAAGTGGCCAAAGTCGGTGGTCTTGTAGGTACCATTATCCCGGCAGCCCTACTGATCATTTTAGGAATTGTCTTTCTGGCATCGGGTGGAGTTTCCAACCTGGACTTCCACAGCAGTTTCTTCCCCGATTTCACCAACTTCGACAACGTTGTACTGGCAGCAAGTATCTTCCTCTTTTATGCCGGTATGGAAATGGGCGGTATCCATGTAAAAGACATGGTCAATCCGTCCAAGAACTATCCGAAGGCTGTATTTATCGGTGCGTTTATTACCGTTGTCATCTTCGTACTCGGCACATTCGCATTGGGTATCATCATTCCGGCTAAGGACATAAACCTGACACAGAGCTTACTTGTCGGATTCGACAATTACTTTAAGTATATCCATGCTTCCTGGTTGTCACCAATCATTGCTATCGCCCTTGCATTCGGTGTATTGGCAGGTGTATTGACATGGGTCGCAGGTCCGTCAAAAGGTATATTTGCCGTAGGAAAAGCTGGTTATATGCCTCCTTTCTTCCAGAAAACCAACAAATTAGGTGTACAAAAGAATATCCTTTACGTACAAGGTGGGGCTGTAACCGTATTAAGTCTTTTGTTCGTTGTCATGCCATCCGTACAGAGCTTCTATCAGATTCTTTCTCAGTTGACAGTAATACTTTATCTGGTGATGTACCTGCTCATGTTCTCCGGTGCAATCTATCTGCGTTACAATATGAAGAAAGCCAACCGCCCGTTCCGTATCGGTAAAAAAGGTAATGGTTTGATGTGGCTCATAGGCGGACTCGGCTTCTGTGGTTCATTATTAGCTTTCATCCTTAGCTTTATCCCGCCTAGCCAGATTTCTACAGGCAGCAATACAGTATGGTTCTCCGTTCTTATCATCGGTGCATTGATTGTTATCATCGCTCCGTTCATCATTTATGCTTCTAAGAAACCGTCTTGGGTTGATCCGAACACAAGTTTCGAACCGTTCCACTGGGAAGAACAGGCTAAGCCACAAGTAGCTACAACAACAAGTAGTGCAACAACTACCGCAAAAGCAGCTCCGGCAAGCAGTACCTCCGCAAATAATACCGGTTCTTCAACCTCTTCTGCTTCGAAGAAAGCCTCCGATACAGAAAGCAATAACGACAATCCTCCCAAAGGATAGAGCATACATATATAAATAAGGTGTAGGAACTACCACAAAAGTCCTGAAATAGTAAATTCACCCTCACTACCATGTAATGAGGGTGAACTTCTATTTTAAACATTCTCGAAAATTCTTTTATTGATATTATCAAGACATCCTCCTCCCCTTCACACGTGTTAATCGTATGCTCCAAGAGGCACTGCAAACCAGAACGTAGACCCGATCCCTTGCTGTGACTCTACACCTATTCGTCCGCCTAACTTCTCAACAATGGTTTGCGAAAGTGTCAATCCCAGCCCAGTCCCAGGTATTTCCCGGTCTAATTTTATGAAACGATTGAATATTTTATCCCGTTCGTCTTCCGGAATGCCACTACCTGTATCTGTTACAAAAAAGTATATTTCATTATCCTCCTTTAACTGACAGCCAAAACGAATCTCTCCTTGCTGAGTAAACTTCATTGCGTTTGTTAACAGGTTGATAAGAACTTGCATCACACGTTGCCGTTCTGTCCGAATCATAATAGGATCAAGCCCAGCGTCGCAAAGCAGCGTAATATCCGGTTTCTCTTTTAGCCTGAACTTAAACAATTCGTATAACTCTCGTAAAAGGTCATTCACATCAAAGTCGGAATATTGAAAATTCAAAGTACCGGAGTCTATCTGCGACAAATCAAGAATATCATTTATTAATTTCAGCAATCGGTCATTATTCTGATTAATAATGTCGATATACATATCCTTTTCTTCTTTATCAGAAGCCGTAGCCAATAAACTTGAAAAGCCGACAATTGCATTGAGAGGCGTCCGTACTTCATGGCTCATATTCTCAATAAACGAAGCTTTAAGCTTATCACATGAAAGCACGTTCTCTTTTTCCAATAAAAGAAGGCGTTCTACATTTTTAAGTTCGCTAATATCATTTATAGTCAGTAATACTCTGAATCCACCGTCAATATTCAGACAAGTGCCTGACACATATACATCACACGGGAGTATCTGTTGTCTGTCCGCACTAAGTAACTTCATCGAAGCTTCGAACCTGCTAAAGTCTTTACCATCCTCAAAGGTACAGCTAATTTTAGCACGTATGCCACACAACTTACAGTGTTCATGCATTCCACATCCTCCTGCCTCCACTGCATTCTTACAGTGCAACAAATCCCCGACCCGCTTTATACTCTTATCCTCAGGCAGACGGTTGAGTGTATAGTAATTTGTTTTTTGTACGACGAAATTCTTATCGATTAAGAAAAAGCAAGTACCCAACTTCTGCAATATTTCATCTGAATCATGCAACTTTTGTGACACACTCTCTTTTTCACGAGAAGTTCTTTCCTGCAACTGTCTGTACTTTACGCTCATAAGAATGCCGAAAGCAAACAGAATACCCGTAGCAACGTAAGATAATATCATTGTTTGTTAATGTTGTTTTTCGATTTCCACTCCGATCATCGATTTCAGAGCGTAAAAATATAAAAATATCCCATCCCCTTCATCTATTCCGTCTATTTAATTTCAGATTGGCATTACACAAAAAATTGACCAGATAAAAAACATTGCTTTTTTTCCAAGAAGTTGTTGCAGTATTAAAAAATATACCTATCTTTGCACCCGCAAACAAGAAAGGTGCCATAGCTCAGTTGGTAGAGCAAAGGACTGAAAATCCTTGTGTCCCCGGTTCGATTCCTGGTGGCACCACCTCTAAAAAGCAGCGGAATGTAGCGCAGTTGGTAGCGCACTACGTTCGGGACGTAGGGGTCGGGCGTTCGAGTCGCCTCATTCCGACAAAAAGTTAGAGAAGTCACTGAGTAATCAGTGACTTTTTCTTTGTTAATACATAATAATGAAGCTACATAACAAAGCTACAATTTCGAGATCATTCTCTCCCTCGCTTATTCCACCAACGCTATCCACAATAAAATGCCAAGAAATATACAGCATCGACTATATTTATACACCATCTATGTATAAAAAGTATAAAAAAGATAGTATTTATGCACTAATATCCAATTTAATGCATATTTTTGCACCGTTCACAGAATAATTATACAAGATGATGAAGAAGAAAGCCAACCGTTTAGATGCCATTAAAATGATTATCTCAAGCAAAGAGATAGGTTCTCAGGAAGAGTTGCTGCAAGCACTTGCAGCGGAAGGTTTCGAGTTGACACAAGCCACTCTTTCACGCGATCTGAAGCAACTGAAAGTAGCCAAAGCCGCTACTATGCAGGGTAAATACGTATATGTACTGCCGAACGACATTATGTACAAACGTTCGGGCGATCAAAGTGCAACGGAAATGCTTATGAACAACGGTTTCATCTCCATGCAATTCTCCGGCAACCTGGCTGTCATTAAAACCCGACCCGGATACGCAAGCAGCATGGCATATGACATTGACAACCGTGAATTCAGTGACATTATCGGTACGATTGCCGGTGACGATACCATCTTGCTCGTGTTACGCGAAGGGGCAGACCAACGATCCGTACGCAGCTATCTATCCATCATTATCCCGAATATTCAATAACCGGAGTTTATATGGAAATAAGAAACGGGATATCTGGTTTTCAGAATCCGGTTTCTCTTATTTCATATAATATCTGACATACATAATCTATATAACTATATAACTATATATCTATACACTAAATAAAGAAATGGATACTCAACAAATAGATGTTATGGTAGCCGACGCCTCACACGAGGTATACGTTGACACTATTTTGGAGACAATCAGAAATGCAGCTAAAGTTCGCGGGACAGGTATTGCAGAGCGTACACACGAATATGTTGCCACCAAGATGAAGGAAGGAAAAGCAATCATTGCCCTTGAAGGAGAGAAATTCGCTGGTTTCACTTACATTGAATCATGGGGGAACAAGCAATATGTGGCTACTTCCGGATTGATCGTACATCCCGACTATCGCGGGCTGGGCCTAGCGAAACGTATCAAACAAGCCTCCTTCCTGTTAGCTCGCCTACGATGGCCCAAGGCAAAGATATTCAGCCTCACCAGCGGTGCAGCGGTGATGAAGATGAATACGGAACTGGGTTACGTGCCCGTCACTTTCAATGAACTGACGGATGATGACGCTTTCTGGAAAGGATGCGAAGGATGCACCAATCATGACATCCTCGTATCAAAGAACCGCAAGTTCTGCATCTGCACCGCAATGCTTTACGATCCGGAAGACCCCAAGAATATGAAAAAAGAACAAGAAAGAAATAATATTTAAATAAAGATACACACTATGGAGAAGAAGAAGAAAGTAGTAGTAGCATTCAGTGGAGGTCTCGACACCTCGTTTACTGTGATGTATCTGGCTAAGGAAAAAGGGTATGAAGTGTATGCCGCTTGTGCCAATACCGGTGGTTTCAGTCCGGAACAACTGAAACAGAACGAAGAAAATGCTTATAAACTGGGTGCCGTCAAATACGTAACGCTCGACGTCACGCAGGAGTATTACGAAAAGAGCCTGAAATATATGATATTCGGCAATGTTCTCCGTAATGGCACTTATCCTATCTCCGTCAGTTCCGAACGTATCTTCCAGGCACTGGCAATCGCCCGTTATGCAAACGAGATCGGTGCGGACGCTATCGCACACGGCTCTACGGGAGCCGGTAACGATCAGATTCGTTTCGATATGACGTTCCTGGTACTTGCCCCGGGGGTAGAAATCATTACCCTGACCCGCGACATGGCATTGAGCCGTCAGGAAGAGATCGACTACCTGAACAAGAACGGGTTCAGCGCCGACTTCACGAAATTGAAATACTCTTATAATGTAGGGCTTTGGGGCACATCGATCTGTGGCGGAGAGATTCTCGACTCTACGCAGGGGCTGCCTGAAACAGCTTACCTGAAGCAAGTGACCAAGGAGGGAAGCGAACAACTACGCCTTGAATTCAAGAATGGAGAACTCTGTGCCGTCAACGGTGAAGTGTTCGATGACAAAATCAAAGCCATCCAGAAAGTAGAAGAGATCGGTGCCCCTTACGGAATCGGGCGCGACATGCACGTAGGCGATACGATTATCGGTATCAAAGGACGTGTAGGGTTCGAGGCTGCCGCTCCGATGCTGATTATCGGTGCCCACCGTTTCCTTGAAAAATACACGCTGAGCAAATGGCAGCAGTACTGGAAAGACCAGGTAGCCAACTGGTATGGCATGTTCCTTCACGAAAGCCAATACCTCGAACCGGTGATGCGCGACATCGAAGCCATGCTTCAAGAGTCACAACGGAACGTTAACGGTACGGTCATCCTCGAACTGCATCCACTTTGCTTCTCTACCATCGGAGTAGACTCCAAAGATGATCTGGTGAAGAACAAATTCGGTGAATACGGAGAGATGCAAAAAGGCTGGACTGCCGAAGATGCCAAAGGATTTATCAAGGTGACTTCCACCCCGCTACGTGCATATTATGCGAACCACAAAGACGAAATTATTTAAGTTTTTAAGAACTAAGTTATGATTAAAGCAGGAATTATCGGTGGTGCAGGATATACGGCAGGCGAATTGATCCGTTTACTCATTCACCATCCCGAAACAGAAATAGTATTTATAAACAGCAGCAGTAATGCCGGCAACAAGATTACCGATGTACACGAGGGCTTATACGGAGAATGCGACCTGACCTTCACCGATGAGCTTCCGCTGGAAGACATCGATGTACTGTTCTTCTGTACCGCACATGGCGACACTAAGAAATTCATGGAAAGCCACAACATACCCGAAGATTTAAGGATCATCGACCTTTCCATGGATTACCGTATCGCTTCGCCGGAACATGACTTCATCTACGGTTTGCCCGAACTGAACCGCCGGGCTACGTGCAAAGCCAAACATGTAGCCAATCCCGGCTGTTTTGCCACCTGCATCCAGTTGGGGCTCCTCCCGTTGGCCAAGCACCTGATGCTGAATGAGGACGTAATGGTAAACGCCATCACCGGAAGCACGGGAGCAGGTGTCAAGCCGGGGGCAACCAGCCATTTCAGCTGGCGCAACAACAACATGAGCGTCTACAAAGCTTTCGACCACCAGCATGTGCCCGAAATCAAGCAGTCGCTGAAGCAACTGCAAAACAGCTTTGATTCCGAGATCGACTTCATCCCGTACCGGGGAGATTTTCCGCGCGGCATCTTCGCCACCATCGTTGTTAAAACGAAAGTTGCCTTGGACGAGATTGTCCGCATGTACGAGGAGTACTATGCAAAAGACTCTTTCGTACACATCGTGGACAAGAACATCGACCTCAAACAGGTAGTCAATACCAACAAATGCCTGTTGCATCTGGAGAAACACGGTGACAAGCTGCTCATCATCTCCTGCATCGACAACCTGCTGAAAGGTGCCAGCGGACAAGCCGTTCACAACATGAACCTGATGTTTAACCTGGAAGAGACAGTAGGATTAAAACTGAAACCTTCCGCTTTCTAAATAAAGATGAACTTATTCGACGTATATCCCCTTTTCGATATAAACATAGTGAAAGGCAAAGGTTGCCATGTATGGGATGAAAACGGCACGGAATACCTCGACCTCTACGGAGGTCATGCCGTAATCTCCATCGGACATGCCCATCCTCACTATGTAGAAATGATCAGTAACCAAGTAGCTACGCTTGGTTTCTATTCCAATTCCGTCATCAACAAACTGCAACAGGAAGTGGCTGCCCGTCTGGGAAAAATTTCAGGCTATGACGATTATTCACTCTTCCTTATTAACAGCGGTGCGGAAGCGAACGAAAACGCTTTGAAGCTCGCCTCTTTCCATACCGGCAGAACCAAGGTGATCTCTTTCAGCAAAGCTTTCCATGGGCGCACCTCTTTGGCGGTCGAAGCTACGGATAATCCTAAAATCATCGCTCCTATCAATGCCAACGGGCATATGACTTATCTTCCCCTGAACGATACGGATGCCCTGAAAGCCGAACTGTCAAAGGGAGATACGTGTGCTGTCATCATAGAAGGCATTCAGGGAGTAGGCGGCATACAAATACCGACCAGGGAATTCTTCCGGGAACTCCGGAAAGCCTGTACGGAGAACGGCACTGTCCTCATCCTGGATGAAATACAAAGCGGATACGGCCGCAGCGGGAAATTCTTCGCCCATCAGTACGCAGGCATCCGGCCGGATATCATCACCGTAGCCAAAGGAATCGGAAACGGCTTCCCGATGGCAGGGGTATTGATTAGCCCGATGTTCAAACCAGTTTACGGCATGTTGGGAACGACTTTCGGTGGCAATCACCTTGCCTGTTCGGCAGCATTGGCTGTGATGGACGTAATAGAGCAGGAGCATTTGGTAGAAAACGCAGCAACCGTGGGGGGGTATCTGTTGGAAGAACTGAAAAAATTCCCTCAGATCAAGGAAGTACGCGGACAAGGATTGATGATCGGCATGGAATTCGACCAACCCGTGAAAGAGATCCGCAACCGCCTCATCCACGAACAAAAAGTATTTACCGGTGCCAGCGGGACAAATGTCATCCGTCTGTTGCCTCCCCTCTGCCTCAGCAAAGCAGAAGCCGGGGAATTCCTCTCGCGGTTCAAAAGCATACTTGATTAATAGCCGATAAAAAAGGGAGAAAATCAAAAGGGAATTCAGTCTCTTTTATATCCTATTTCCAGCGACAGAAAAACAAGGATGTAACGAATTAAAAAGCAACATCTTACAGAGTTTTCCTCTTGACTCAATATAAAGAACATCCGGATGTTTTATACAATAACACCCGGATGTTTTGATATAGAACATGGGGATGTTTTATACCACAACACCCCCATGTTCTTACAATTAACTTCAAAGCCTTTCTTCTCCTTAAAGGCTCATAATCGCATTTCCTAAGAATATCCTTATTATTCCCAAGGGATGGCCATCGTACTGTTGAATTGATACAAAAGCACAATATTAGCCTATAAAATCAATAAAATATAAACTCTTTTATTCGCTTTCTCGTTTTTTCCTTATAACTTTGTCTCCAGTAGACTAAATAACATCAAATTATGAAAGTAGCTATCATTGGTGCAGGAAATATGGGTTCCGCCATAGCACGCGGTTTAGCCCGGCAGTCAGGAACAGAACGTGAAATCATCGTTTCAAATCCTAGTAACGGCAAGTTGGAGAAGCTGAAAGCAGACTTCCCCGTCATCCAAACGACCAACGACAATGCGGAAGCGGCCAACAATGCCGATGTCATTATTGTTGCCGTTAAACCTTGGTTGATGGAAAAGGTACTCTCCCCGCTCCGCCTGAAACGTTCACAGATACTCGTCTCATTGGCAGCCGGCATCTGTTTCGACGACCTGGCACACTTCTGCGGAGAACCTGAGATGGCTATCTTCCGTGTCGTGCCCAATACGGCCATTGCCGAACGTGCCAGCATGACGCTCATCTCCGCACGCAACGCATCCGATAAGCAGAAACAGCTTCTGATGGACATGTTCAACGAAATGGGCTTGGCAATGATGATACAAGAATCCAAGCTGGCTGCCGCCACCTCCCTGACTTCCTGTGGCATAGCCTACGTATTGAAGTATGTACAGGCCGCCATGCAGGCAGGCATTGAAATGGGCATCTCTCCCAAGGATGCCATGACCATGATCGCCCAGTCCCTTGAAGGAGCTGCGGAAATATTGTTGAACAACGACACCCATCCAAGCGTCGAAATAGACAAAGTCACTACTCCCGGAGGAATCACGATCAAAGGTATCAACGAACTGGAACATGCCGGATTCACCTCGGCAGTGATCAGAGCCATGAAAGCGAGCAAATCCTGACAGGTTGCCGCCTTTTACAAATCATCATTAACCACAATAACTTATATTGCTACGACATGAACGACCAAATCAGACAAATAGCTGAACGCTTGCGCGGACTGCGCGATGTATTGGAACTCACAGCGGATGATATTGCCCGCGACTGTGATATCACCGCTGACGAATACCTTTTGGCAGAAACTGGAGACTATGATATCTCCGTGAGTATGCTGCAAAAGATCGCGCGCAACTACGGCATCGCGCTCGATGCACTCATGTTCGGTGAAGAGCCCAAGATGAGTACGTACTTCCTCACCCGCGCAGGGAAAGGAACCAGCATCGAACGCACCAAAGCCTATAAATACCAGTCGCTCGCCGCGGGATTCATGAACCGCAATGCCGACCCGTTCATCGTGACAGTAGAACCGAACGACAACCCCATACACTACAACAGCCACAGCGGTCAGGAATTCACCTTGGTACTCGAAGGGCGGATGATGATCAGCATAGACGGAAAAGAACTGGTACTCAACCAAGGCGACAGCCTCTATTTCAACTCAAAACTTCCACACGGCATGAAAGCGCTCGATGGCAAGACCGTGCGTTTCCTCTCCGTAATAATGTAAATACAACTAATGGTAGAAAGATTTTTATCTCAGACAACATTCACTTCACAAGAAGACTTCATCAGGAACCTGAAAATAAATGTACCTGAGAACTTTAATTTCGGTTACGACATAGTAGATGCCTGGGCAACCGAACAATCCGACAAGCCCGCTTTATTGTGGACGAACGACAAAGGCGAACATATCCAGTTTTCTTTCAGCGATATGAAACGCTACTCGGACATGACCGCATCTTATTTCCAATCGCTGGGCATCGGCCGTGGCGACATGGTGATGCTGATACTGAAACGACGGTATGAATTCTGGTTCAGCATCATCGCCCTTCACAAGCTGGGAGCCACAGTGATCCCCGCCACCCATCTGCTGACAAAGAAAGACATCGTATACCGTTGCAATGCCGCAGATATAAAGATGATCGTCTGTGCCGGTGAAGAGGTGATCACCAAGCACATCAAAGAGGCTTTGCCGGATTGTCCGACCGTAAAAAGGCTCGTGAGCGTTGGTCCGGTAATACCCGAAGGATTCGAGGATTTCCACAAAGGCATAGAATCGGCCCCTCCCTTCGTCAAGCCCGAACACAGCAATACCAATGATGATATTTCATTGATGTACTTCACTTCGGGGACGACCGGTGAACCTAAAATGGTGGCACACGACTTTACTTACCCATTGGGACATATCGTCACGGGCAGTTTCTGGCACAACCTGACAGAGGACAGCCTCCATCTGACCATTGCCGATACTGGCTGGGGAAAAGCCGTATGGGGAAAACTGTACGGACAATGGATCGCAGGAGCCAACATCTTCGTTTACGACCACGAGAAATTCACACCGGGAGACATCCTTGAAAAGATACAGGATTACCACGTCACCTCCTTGTGCGCACCGCCCACCATCTTCCGTTTCCTGATTCACGAAGACCTGAGCAAATACGACCTATCTTCACTGCAATACTGCACCATCGCTGGCGAAGCATTGAACCCCGCAGTTTTCGACACATTCAAGAAACTGACTGGTATCAAGCTGATGGAAGGTTTCGGTCAAACCGAAACAACGCTGACCGTAGCCACCATGCCTTGGATGGAACCCAAACCCGGAAGCATGGGTTTGCCCAATCCGCAATACGATGTCGATCTCATCGACCATGAAGGTCGTTCAGTGGAAGCCGGTGAACAGGGGCAAATCGTGATCCGCACCAGTAAAGGCAAGCCGCTGGGATTGTTCAAGGAATACTACCGCGATGCCGAACGTACCCACGAAGCATGGCATGACGGCATTTATTATACCGGTGATGTAGCCTGGAAAGATGAAGACGGTTATCTCTGGTTCGTAGGCCGGGCAGACGACGTTATAAAAAGCTCCGGCTACCGTATCGGCCCGTTTGAAGTGGAAAGTGCCTTGATGACACATCCGGCTGTCGTGGAATGCGCCATCACCGGTGTTCCGGACGAAATTCGCGGTCAAGTGGTAAAGGCTACCATCGTCTTGTCGAAAGACTACAAGGACCGCGCGGGTGACGAACTGGTCAAGGAATTGCAGAACCATGTAAAGAGAGTGACTGCCCCCTACAAATATCCCCGTGTCATAGAGTTTGTAGACGAATTGCCCAAAACAATCAGTGGAAAAATCCGTCGGGTGGAGATTCGCAAAAATGATGCAAAAGAAGGATAATCATGTTGCAAACGGGCTTATCTGAAAGGATAAACGCTAACGTTTGCATCAAAAGTAGTATATATTGAACTATTTTTCATCGGCAGAACCAAAAACATCCTCTACATTTGTGTTCATAATACAACAAAAACTAAAGGTAAAAATGATCACGAGTAGAAAGATTTCACAGGTAGATGTTTTCGCGGGGAGCCCTTGGGAGGTAGCGAGCATAAAGAACCTGCTAATTGCAGCTTACATTGAAGTATCGACAAAAGACAAAGGAACAGACGGAATATTATTATCCGTACCTTGCGAGTATTACACCGCTGCCATGCGGGTAATAAGCAACCGAAGAGTTTCGTAGGTTTAAAGAGAATCGAAGCTGTACGACAAGCTTTGAATTTGTAATAATAGGATATGTCAGACTTTTGGCATATCCTATTATTTTGCCCGAAACAAACCGTTGTTCTTTCAGAGCCGGAGATTACCTTCTTTTCATCCTATAAAAGCCGATCCGATAAAGATAAAGTATACATTTATGTAGCCAAGAGTTATTGGCTTACAGTTATCACCATCCTTTATTTTTACATAATAATATTGTATTACTCTCTTGCCAACCACCTTAAATCAAGCAAACAGACCCTCTTGAATGGATATTAGCACCTACCTATTTAAATAAAGAGAAGTAATATTTTAATAAAAAGAATACCTACTTTAACCGAATCATCTCAATTATCTTCCTAATTTATAGTAAAATTAAAATCCGGCAGAAATTTAATTTTAGTAATCGAACAAATATTAATAAAAATAGACCTTGCAGTTGAAAGAAGTCTGCTGTTACTTTGCAGTGTCAAAACTTACACTCACATGAAAGAGAAAATGATTTATATATTTACAGCATTAATCAAATAATTTATGAGGAAATTTATTTTTGCTATTACAGGTGCTTTGCTACTGGGAACCACTGTCCATGCCCAGCAAATCAAAGGTGACTTTGATAAACAAACGGACTGGGGTGTACAAACATCATTTTCGGGACCCGACCCCTCTTTCACCGATATGGGTATTACTCCCGATGGGTGGTCAGCTTTGAATGTGACTCAGATGGGGCTCAATTTCCCATTAGTTTTCGGGGATGCCGGAATGGAAGGGAACGGAAAAAGTGTCAAAATGATGAATCGCAAATTGGGAGCTTTTGGAATCGGAGCCAATTCTCCAAGCTACATTACACTGGGTACTACCTGGGTATATGCCGATATTCTGGGCGTCATGTCCCAATTGGGAGACAAGAGCGATCCGGACGATAGCAACGGTGGCTCATTGGGTGGAATTGATTTCAACTTCCGTCCCGATTCAATCTCCGGTTATTTCAAGAGGTCACACGGTACTCAGAATCCGGACGAGATTGCCCAAATCATCGTTTATTCCTGGATCGGCACATCCAAGTCCTATTCACCTGTTGGCGACGGCATGGATCTCACGGAGAATCTTCCGAAAGAGGCACTCGTAGACCGGGACATAGATATATTAGGAATCCAAAATGACGGCAAACCGGCAAACGGTATAACGCTGATCGGTAAACAAATGTACTCGATCGAGGGAAACTTGCCCGATTGGACACGTATTTCCGTTCCGATCGAATACCAGCGTGAAGAGAATCCGATGAAGCTAAATGTGATCATCTCCTCAGCCGATTATTTCAACCGTTCCAATATCGGAACCGAAAATCAGTTATGGGCAGATAATGTCCGTTTCATCTACAATTCAAAATTGAAATCAATCACTATCGACGGTAAAGCACTGGATGGCTTCGATGAAGATACGTTGACTTATGTATTGCCACAAGCCGATGCGTCTAAAACCGTTGCAGCCAAAGCTTTCGGCAAGAATGCAAACGTGACGATCGGTGAACTGAAAGACTCGCAAAGAACCATCACAGTTGAAGACCTAACAGCTGCCGGAGTGAAGAAGCATGTCTACACCTTAATATATAAGGGCGCACCTGCCGAACTATCATGGAAACAGGTCAGCGCGGAAGATTGCGTATATGGAAATACGATCGACATTAAGCCGGTTTCAGCCAATACGGAGGGATTATTCAGTTATGAAATCAGCAATACCGATCTGGCTGAGATTGTGGATGGAAATCAGTTGCATTTCAAAGGAGTAGGTGAAATAAAAATTACAGCCAGACAAGCCGCAGGTGGAGAATATTCACCATCAGTGTCCGAGCCTCTGGTACTGAATGTCCGGAAAGCTCCGTTGGTGATCGGTGTAAAGGATATCGAACGTAAATATAATTACTCGGACGATAAATTCGAGTTCGTATACGAAGGACTGAAAAACGACGATGCCGAACATATCGACCGGGTATTCACCGTCAAACCCGTAGTATCTATTCCTGAACAGACACTACCGAACGGTAAGATATTGAAAACGACGAAAGGAGTTTATGTAGGAGAATATGTATTGACAGTTTCCGGTGCTACTGCAGCAAACTACGAACCGACCTATACAACCGGTACATTGACCGTGACCCCGGCCGCTCCTATAGTGATCGGAATCAAGGCTGCCAGCGTGGATGAGGGCAGCGACCTTCCGGTTCTGACGGTGGATTACAGTAAGTTGATCGGTGAAGACAAATTAGACCACTCTCTGGTATTCTCAGCGGAGCCTACCCTCAAAACTTCAGCAGTGAAAGGCTCTCCAGCGGGTACATACGATATCCTCTTCGATGCAGAAGGCACATTGACAGAAGCAGCTAAAAAGAATTATGAAAGCATTTCTTATGCCGAGAAAGGGGTGTTGACTATTAAAGCTATCAAGACTCAGCCTGCATTCGAGGATCTGGTAAGCAAAGTAGAAGGGTTGCCTGAAAAAGAATACGTATATGCCGGTTATACCGATATTTTAGGAAGAATTCTTGTCTATGACAAGGAAGGAAACCTGATGGATCCCGACCTGTTAACTTTCAGCACGAACTCAAACAGTGCATTCGGCATTGAAAAGAACGGGGACTACCGTTTGTGGGGAAGTGTAAATGGAGCCACTGGTGATGTAGAAATAAAAGTTACGGTAAAAGAGACAGAAACAACACTGCCTGTAACAGAAGTTGTAGGTCATACGCTCATCTTGAAAAAAGAAGCGAATATCCGTCCTAAGGATTTTGCTCTGTCTGCCGGTGATTTTATAGGAAACATGGGTGATGCATTTCCTATTTATATCCAAAGTGAAGAAATTCTGGAAAAAGACTTGGATGCTTTCGGTATGTTAGGAGCATTTGTTACTTGTCCGACATTGAATATTGAAACACCCGATGGCATTCTGAAACTGGAAGTAGATCCCGAAAGTGACTATAAAAACAGTTTCAAAGAAGAAGCGGTAGAGAAACTTCACCAATTGCCTACCGGAAAATATTCATTCACTCTGGAAGGAGGCGAATCCACACAATATGCCTACAACTATGACAATACGGTCAAAGGAGTAATGTTGGTACCGGGCAAGTCAACGGTTGAAATAAAAGGTATCGATAATTTGGTTTACGGACGCAAGGAACCGTTCAAGATAGAAATTGAAGCAAACGGATCTCCCGTCACTGAATATACGATTACCAAGAATTTTATTCAGGAAACCGATGCAGTCGGAGAATATAAAGTCCTGAGCGTAGGAACAGACACGATTACGTTTACCATCCCTGCCACAGAGCAGACAATCGAAGAAACCTGTGTACGGATACTGACTGTAAACAAAGCGACTTTGATCGTTACTCCGGAGGATATTATCTGCAAAGAGGGAAGTGTGGTGATTCCAGAAACATACGAGTTTAAATACGAAGGTTTCGTAAATGAAGATAATGCAAGCTCACTAGATGTCCTTCCTATTGGAATCTGCCAAGTAACAGAGACAGCAAAAGAAGGTGAAGTCTTTACGATTTTCGCAACCGGTGCAGAAGACGATCATTATGATTTCGTCTACCGTGAAGGGAAGTTTATGATCAACGGTGAACAGGGTATTACCAATAATACCGCAGACGGAAAGATCAGAGTACTCTTTACGAAAGGCAATCTCGTCATACAAGGAAACGAGGATGCTTTGCCCATTGCTATTTATAACCTTCAGGGAGTGTTGGTTGCCAACTTTGACGGTAGGGACGCTATTATCCCCGTAGCCCTTTCGGGTCATGGCATCTACATTGTCAGAATAGGTAATTACGCAAGTAAGATCGTTATCGATTAGTTTTCAATCTATGTAATAGCAAGAGTGTCTGTCAAAAGTCGTGCTTTTGACAGACACTCTTTTTTTTGTTTCAAGAATTTTCCGAACCATATCGATTCTTTTACGATCTGACCACTTTGAATATCTTTGCCATGTTTTGTGTTTGCACTTTTATGATAAAATCTTTCCTTAAAGATAACGAGCATATTGAACCTAAAAGAGTGAACCAATTCTTTCTCCTAAAGTATTCATATCCAAAAGGTAACGGAGATAAAAAGAAAGAGACGAACCGTGGAAAACACGATTCGTCCCTTAGAGTACTCGAAGCGGGACTTGAACCCGCACAGCCGCAATGGCCAAGGGATTTTAAGTCCCTCGTGTCTACCGATTCCACCATTCGAGCATCCTTTCAAAGAATGAGCGGAAAACGAGACTCGAACTCGCGACCCTAACCTTGGCAAGGTTATGCTCTACCAACTGAGCTATTTCCGCATTTTTTCAACGGGTGCAAAGATAAGAAGTTTACTTATTCCTGCCAAACTTTTTCGGAGAAAAGTTACAGAAGATATAATTCTAAACTAGATTTCAGAATATTCGACGAAGTTAGAATTAAATCATAAAAGCCGTTTTAGTTCAGAAACAATTTATTCTAACACCCACAAACTAATTACGTACTTGCAATGTCGTTCCAGAAACGACTGCGGTATAACGTTTAAGATACTCCTTACCTGCACCAGTAGGAGCCCCACCATTATTGAGATCATAGGTAGTTCCACAAGAAGGGCAAATTGCCTTTCCTAATCCATCATTCTGCACATTAATAGAAACAGTACGACTGGCTTCTACCGGACAAGCAGCCTCAAAAGCAAGATAAGTGTAACCATCAGAATAGACAGATTGACCAATAATAATCCCAGCATAACCAACAGGAATACCATGAACATTCTTTGTCTTTTTGATAAATTGCCCAGGTGTGGTCAATTTAGAATATTCAGCCTGCACAAGACTACAAGAAAAATCAAACCGGACATCCGGAATACTTGATTTATAATCATCACCACACGAAACCGCAATCACCGTCATCAAAAATATAAATATCAACCTTCTCATAATCATATCGTAAAATTAGCGTCCTAATAATGCTTTTTCTGCCTCTTCCATAGAATGGAAATTAAAACCATCTATCACATTCTGCATCAAAACAGAAATTTCATCATTACAAAGGTTGCCGATACTTCCTTCATGCGTATGATGTACTTGTTTGTCATGTGAGAAACGACCTGCTTCAATGTCAAGTCCTATTTTTTTATAAGCATCGCGGAAAGGCATCCCTTCACGAACTAATCGATTTACTTCCTCAACACTAAAAATAAACAAATACTTGTCATCATCAAGAATGTGTTCATTTACCCTTATTTCATTCATAATATAAGTAGTCATTTGCAAACAATCTTTCAATTCTTGGAAAGCGGGAAGAAAGACTTCTTTAATGATTTGCAAATCACGAAAATATCCAGAAGGAAGATTATTAGCAATCATCATGATCTGTTGTGGAAGCGATTGCAGTTTATTGCATTTGGCGCGTGTCAATTCAAAAACATCAGGGTTCTTTTTATGCGGCATGATACTTGAACCGGTAGTACAATCATCCGGTAACTTAACAAATCCAAAGTTCTGGCTATTAAACATACAAGCATCGAATGCCAACTTAGAAATAGTACCTGCAATAGTCGCCAAAGCAAAGGCTACATTTCGTTCCATTTTCCCACGGCCCATCTGGGCATAAACTACATTATAGTTCAATGAATCGAAACCAAGCAAACGGGTAGTCATTGTACGATTCAATGGGAAAGAAGAACCATATCCTGCTGCAGATCCCAAAGGATTACGGTTACACATTTTGAAAGCTGCTTGCAGAAAAAGCATATCATCTACCAGACTCTCGGCATAAGCTCCAAACCATAAGCCAAACGAGGAAGGCATAGCTATCTGTAGATGAGTATATCCGGGCATTAATACATTCTTATAACGCTCACTTTGCAAAATAAGCACATGAAAAAGTTGCTCCACAGCCTCTGCTATCTCTTTCAATTGGGTGCGGGTAAAGAGTTTTAGATCAAGCAATACCTGATCATTACGGGATCGCCCGCTATGTATTTTTTTACCGACATCCCCCAAACGACGGGTCAACATCAATTCGACCTGTGAATGAACATCTTCCACACCGTCTTCAATAACAAACTTCCCCCGTTCAGCCTCGGCATAGATATTCTTCAACTCAGCCAAGAGTCGAGATAGTTCTTCTTTTGTCAACAAACCAATGCTTTCAAGCATTGTGATATGCGCCATAGAACCCATAATATCATGTTTTGCCAAATAAAGATCCATTTCACGGTCATGTCCAACCGTAAAACGTTCTATATCTTTATTTACCTGAACGGATTTCTCCCAAAGTTTCTGTGCCATAATAGTCAGTAATTAGCAATGCACGAAGCAAGAAACAATCGCACACCACTCTCAGTTAATAATTAATCATAGAAAGCATGTCTGCCATTTTTTCCAACCCCTCTTGAAGAGGTTTCTGCACCATTGTTTTCATAAATGGGTTCAATTCCATTCCAATAGTGATTTTCAACTTACATTCTTCCACAGCAACAGGTGCTATTTGAATCCACATATTAAATGGAAGGGGAGAATTAACAGTCTCAAATTTAATACACTTATCCGGCTCACGGTCAATTATTTTCAAAGTCAACTGACCGACAGGAGCCACGCTAAAGCTCAATGTATCGGTATCGAAGCTTATATCTTTCACCTTATCCTCCGGTAAACGATCTTTGATAGCTTCCAGATTACTGAGATCAGCCAACTTATTATATACACGCTCCTGACCATAAGGTATTACCTTAACACTACTTTCAAATTTAGTCATTTTATTCTCTTTATAAAGACAAAGAAGAACAACCCGGGCAAAACATGTCCGAATAGCTCTTCCTATATTCTATTTCTATTTAATATTAATCTAAAATAATTGCTTACTTTCCAGCTTCCCAATGTGCAGGATCTTTACGCCATTTATTCAATGTCTCGATATCCGATTCTTCAATGTATCCGGTACGAAGTGCCACATCAAGTACAGCTTCATAGTTAGTCAAAGTCACTAAAGGAACTTTGGCATCTTTGAAAGCCTGCTCAGCGATAGGGAATCCATAAGTATAAGCAGCCACCATGCCGATCACCTCACAACCATCGCGGCGAATGGCATCAACAGCTTTCAAACTACTTCCACCAGTAGAGATCAAATCTTCAACCACCACAACTTTCATCCCGGGACGAAGTTCTCCTTCAATGAGATTCTCCAATCCATGATCTTTCGGAGTAGAACGAACATACACGAAAGGAAGATTTAACGCATCAGCAACCAATGCCCCCTGAGGAATAGCACCGGTAGCAACACCGGCAATGGCATCAACCTGTCCGAAACGTTCCAATATCAAACGTGTAATTTCAATTTTCACAAAATTCCGAAGAGACGGATAGGAAAGAGTTTTGCGGTTATCGCAGTAGAACGGTGACTTCCATCCGGAAGCCCAAGTAAAAGGATTAGCTGGTTGTAGCTTAATCGCTTTGATCTTCAGTAACTTCTCGGCAAATAATCTCTCTAAGTTTTTCATAACTAAACTAACTTGATAATTATGGTTGCAAAAATACGGAAATAGAACGAAACAAGAAAGAAGATTCCTGTTATTTTTTTCAATCGGTGTATGCTTCTTCGTCTGAAACTTCAATGCAGCATTTGATATCTTTCATTTCAAAGCCACGGCTCAAAGCAAAACGAATCAATTTTCCATTCTGTTCATATTCATCTTTTCCACGTACACTTTTTCTTTTGGAAGCAATCAAATCACGCAAAACCGCCAGATATTCGTCCTGATCAATTCCATTCAGACAACGCCAAGAAAGGTCGGCAGGGATCTTTTTCATATATAGCCCCTGTCCTATTTTCATCTTTCCCCATTTGGCAAAACGAAACTTATCATTTACAAAAGCACGGCAGAAGCGTTCATCATCAATGTATTTCTCGGCTTCAAGCCGTTTTACAATGCGCTCGATAGCTTCATATGCTATCCCCCACTTTTGTAATTTTTCACTAACTTCGGCCCTGCAGTGTTCCGCAGTGGCACAATAGGCAGACACACGAGTTAATGCCTCTTCTTCAGTCATCGTATTCATTTATATGCAGTTACTATTCTATCATTACCTGAAATATCTTTAATAATTCGAGGATTGCGATATCCCAAGTCAGTAAGCATACTCACAGTTTCAACACCGTAAGCACGATTTATTTCAAAATATAGTTGTCCTTCGCCCGTTAATAATTCTCTCCCCAAAATTGCAATGCACCGGTAAAAACAAAGCGGATCATTATCAGAAACAAACAAAGCCAATTCGGGTTCCCAGTCAAGTACGTTCAACTCCATCTCTTCTCGCTCAGCCTCTGTTACGTAAGGAGGGTTACTGACAATAATATCAAATTTTGCAGAGCCTATAGATTGATCCGCAAACACATCCTTCTTTTCAAAAAGAACGTTTGCCCCTAATACTTCATTGTTAGTACGAGCTATAGCAAGAGCATCGTCCGAGATATCCCACGCAACAACATCTTTATATCCCTCCAATGAAAGGGAAACAGCAATGCATCCGCTTCCGGTTCCAACATCCAGTATCCGAATGAACCGGTTCTTGTTTTCACTGATAATAAGCTCAACCAATTCAGCGGTTTCAGGACGAGGAATCAAGACTCCCGGTGCTACCTGAAAAGGCCTACCGAGAAAAGACGCAACACCTCGTATATATTGTATAGGCTCATTTTTCCTTAAACGCAGTAATATGTTTTCCAGTTCATGCTGTTTGCTTTCCGATAAATTGATATCTTTGCCCAAGTAAATATCGAGCGCATCCATACCCAGCATGTCACAGCAAATCATCATCACCAGGCTTTTTAATTCCTGAGGAGGATATAAATCTTGCAACGACTGACGGATATAAGCAGAAACTCGATTCATAAATTATTGTTTTTGGAGTGCAAAAGTACAAAATATTATAGCAAAAGGTAGAAAATGAAAGAAGAAAAATATATGCAACGCTGCATTGAACTGGCAGGAAACGGTTTATGCAACGTGTCACCCAACCCGATGGTAGGAGCAGTCATCGTGTGCGATGGGAAAATCATTGGAGAGGGTTATCATATACGTTGCGGAGAGGCACATGCAGAAGTCAATGCTATCCGATCTGTTAAGGACGAATCCTTATTAGAACGCTCTACAATTTATGTCAGTCTCGAGCCATGTTCACATTACGGTAAAACTCCCCCCTGTGCGGACCTGATTATTGAAAAAAAGATTCCCAGAATTGTAATAGGCTGCCAAGATCCTTTTTCAAAAGTGGCAGGCCGCGGTATTCAAAAGTTGCGTGATGCCGGCAGAGAAGTTATAGTAGGAGTACTCGAAGCCGAATGTCGTCAACTGATATGCAAATTCATTACTTTTCATACTTTCCATCGCCCCTATATCACTCTGAAATGGGCAGAATCTCAAGACGGATTTATTGACCTCAACCGGACTGCCGGCAACCCGGTAAAACTATCTACTCCGTTGACATCAATGATTGTACATAAAAAAAGGAGCGAATCAGATGCAATCATGGTGGGAACTCGGACAGCACTACTTGACAACCCTTCGCTGACTGTACGCAATTGGTATGGTAAAAATCCCATTCGAATCGTACTGGATAAAGATTTGTCTCTCCCGACCAGCCTCCACCTCTTCGACGGCAGTGTACCTACATTGATATTCACGGAGAATCAACATTCTCCGCTTTCCAACCCGGAATACATTGTCCTCAATTATCAAAAAGATATTCTGCCCCAAATAATGGAAGAGCTTTATAAAAGAGGAATACAATCGCTTTTGGTTGAAGGTGGTTCTATTTTACTACAATCATTTATAGATGCAGGATGTTGGGATGAAGCTTTCGTAGAGCAAGCCTCAAAAGAGTTACATTCCGGTGTTAAAGCACCTGAAATAAGGAATAAAATTAGTTATTCCACAGAAAAATGTTTCGGAGTAGAAATTAAACATTACTCAAACCTTGAAGTCTAAAACAGCCCTGTTCAGAGGGTTTTCTGTCGATAAAACGGGGATTATTATCTATAATTTTATATAAAACTTCCTCACAATCTTCTCTATCGGGAAAAATGTTCCTATTTTTGCAACTTGTAAATAAACACAATCTTTCAAATGAGAATAAAGTTTTTATCAGTCATTGTAAGTTTCCTACTCGTGTCATTTGCCATGAGTTCTTGCCTTGGTGATGATGATCCGGTCGAATACAGTCCGAATTCAATGTTAATGGCATTTGAACTTGATACTGTGCATGGAGTTAATTACAAATTCACAATAGATCAACTTACCGGTAAAATTTACAATGTAGATTCATTACCCGTCGGTTCGGATACTATTATCGATAAAATCCGAATTACCAAACTCAGTGTTTCCGGCTTCGTTACAATCAGAAATCATGCCAACACAGGAGATTCAGTCTTCAATATGGAAGATTCAGTCAATCTGGTGGGAACAATGGAAATTCTACCTGACGGCAAACCCGGAAAACCTTTCAAATTCAAAGTATGGACTATGGATATGAAATATTCAAAAGATTATTCTCTTTATGTACGTGTCCATCAGCAAGTGCCCGATTCTCTACAATGGGGGAAAGACGCCATGAAAGTTGATTTTGCTCCCACAATTACAGGGAAACAAAAATCCATTATTTATAAAGAACAAATATTTACTTACGCTGCCAATTCACCCGTTTATTCGACCAACTTGTCTGATGGCAGGAACTGGACATCAGGGGCTGCCAGCGGATTACCTTCCACTGACCTTACTTCCATTGTCACTTTTAGAGGTCTGTTATATGCTACAGTAGAAGGCAGTGGTAAAGTATACAGTTCGGAGGACGGACGGACGTGGAATGAAGTTCCTTCATTCGGTGAAGTAATCAGATTAATTTCTCCGATGAATAAAGGTTTATCGGGAGAGATATTAACCGGTATTAAAACATTTATTCCGGAAAACGTTGAGAGATTCTGTACGACTGAAGATGGAAGTGATTGGACACCCGGAGAGATTGCTCCACATAGTTTCCCACGTAACAACATTTCCGTAACAACTTACAATAACATAGTTGGAGTCGAGAATGTAGCAGTGGTAGGCAACGTAATTGATCCTGTAGAAAAAGTGGATACGGCTACTGTCGTATGGGCTTATATGGAAGGACAAGAATGGGTAGCCTTGAATACCGAATCCAAATACTCCTGCCCATTACTGAAAGATCCTTCGGTAATGTATTACGGTGGTGCTTTCTATGTTTTCGGCAAAGATTTCAAAACTTTCTATAAATCGGAAGCAGGTCTTGTTTGGAACGAAGTAAAAAGCAAATTCATGTTCCCTGTTGCTACTCCTTCTTCAGAAAACTCAGAAGCCACCAGAGGTTTCAGAGGAAAAGAATCAGATTACTCAATGGTAGTGGACAAGGATCACTTTATTTGGATTATGCGTAGCACTCCTAATGAAGTCTGGCGGGGACGTTTGAACCGTCTAGGTTTTAAAGTGCAATAGTAATATACAATTTTCAAATTAATCAGCCGTTTTATTAATAAACATCCACGTTATAAAAACAAGTAATATGGGATTGATTAAAAGAGCGCTGATTATATGTTTACTGTTACTGACTCTACCTTGCTTGTACCTTTCGGCTCAAGATGAAGATGAGTACAAAATGGAACTGGGTGGTGCATTAGGTGGAAGCTTTTACATGGGCGATGCCAATTATACCACACCGTTCAAGGATTTAGGATTTGCCGGAGGGATTGTGGCAAGATATATCATGAATCCCCGAATGGCAATAAAAGGCAATTTCACAGTCGGAAGGATATCCGGCGATACGAAGAATTTCAAAAACAAGTACCCGGAAAACGGAGAGGCAAGTTTCAAACGCACGATCTTCGATTTAGGGGCACAATTTGAATATAATTTCCTGGGATATGGAACAGGATATGGATTCAGAGGCGAACATCGGTTGACTCCTTATATATTAGGAGGAATGGGATTTACCTTTGCACCGGCACCAGCCGAAGGGATTTTCACAGTAAATTTCCCTATCGGAGTCGGAGTAAAATATAAATTAGCCCGTCGAATTAATATCGGATGTGAGTTTACAATGCGCTTCAGCATGAGTGACAAATTGGATGTCACCAACAAAGAAGGATTGCAACTGAATGATCCATACAGGATAAAAGGAAATGGTTTGAAGAACAAAGACAGTTACTCATATACCGTCTTTTTTATTACTTATGACCTTTTCTCCAAATGTAAAGAATGTAACAACTAAAATAATGTCCTATATAGAGCAAATAGATTTTAGCCGGATACCTCAACATGTGGCAATTATCATGGATGGAAACGGAAGATGGGCCAAACAGCGCGGACATGAGCGCAGTTTCGGACATCAAGCCGGTGCCGAAACTGTTCATGTTATTGCCGAAGAAGCTGCTAGATTGGGGATTAAGTATCTTACATTGTATACCTTCTCTACCGAAAACTGGAACCGTCCGTCGGACGAGGTTGCAGCCTTGATGAGTCTTTTGTTCGATTCTATCGAAGAAGAGACGTTCATGAAGAACAATATCAGCTTCCGCATCATAGGCGACATAAATAAATTGCCGGAAAATGTACAAGAGAGATTGAACGCTTGCGTAGAACATACCTCACACAACACCGGAATGAGTCTGGTACTGGCTCTTAGTTATTCATCCCGTTGGGAACTGACGGAAGCCACACGCCAAATTGCAGAATCGGTACAAAAAGGAGAAATTACTCCGGAAGAAATTACCAGTAAAAATATAGAGACATATCTGACCACCAATTTTATGCCCGACCCGGACTTACTGATCCGTACAGGAGGGGAACTCCGGTTGAGTAATTACTTGCTTTGGCAGTGTGCCTATTCCGAACTTTATTTCTGCGACACATTTTGGCCTGACTTCAGGGAAGAAGAGTTGAGAAAAGCCATCTGCGACTACCAAAAACGGGAACGTCGCTTCGGCAAAACCAGTGAACAAATCTGTTAACTTAAAACTTATAATTATAACATAAATGCATTATCGTATTTCCTTCATATTCGTAACGTTTATCTGCCTGTTCGGGTTTGTATTGACGAGCAGCGCACAAGATACTGACACAGACGAATCTTCAAAACCTGTTATTCTATATTCAGGGACACCGAAAAAATATGAGATAGCCGACATCCAAGTCGAAGGTGTTAAGAATTACGAGGACTATGTACTTATCGGCCTCTCCGGATTATCGGTAGGACAAACCATCTCCGTCCCGGGAGATGAAATTACATCAGCCATCAAACGCTACTGGCGTCACGGGTTGTTTTCAAACGTGAAGATTACGGCCGAGAAAATAGAAGGCAATAAAGTATGGTTGAAAATCAATCTTACGCAACGGCCACGTATCTCTGAGATTCGTTATAACGGTGTGAAAAAGTCGGAACGACAAGACCTTGAAGCAAGACTCGGCCTTGTCAAAGGCAGCCAGATCACCCCGAACCTCGTGGATCGTGCCAAAACTTTGATTAAACGTTACTTCGATGATAAAGGTTTTAAGAATGCAGAAATCATCATTTCGCAGAAAGACGATGTAGCAAACGATAACCAGGTGATTGTTGATGTAAATATCGACAAGAAGGAAAAAGTTAAAGTACACGAGATTACCATCGTTGGAAACAAAGCCATCAAGACTTCTAAACTGAAACGTGTGATGAAGAAGACCAACGAAAAAGGTAAGTTGAAAAACCTGTTCCGAACCAAGAAGTTCATCAACGAAAAATATGAAGAAGACAAACAACTTATCATCGACAAGTATAACGAATTGGGATACCGTGACGCAGTGATCGTCAAAGACAGTGTTTCCCCATTTGATGACAAAACAGTAAACGTTTACATCGAGATAGATGAAGGTGATAAATACTACCTGCGCAATGTCACCTGGGTAGGTAACACGCTCTATCCATCGGAACAGTTGAACTACTTGCTCCGGATGAAAAAGGGAGATGTATACAACCAAAAATTGTTGAACGAACGTCTGTCATCGGATGAAGACGCCATCGGAAATCTTTATTATAACAACGGATACCTGTTCTATAACCTCGATCCGGTTGAAATCAACATTGACGGTGATTCTATCGATCTGGAAATGCGTATCTATGAAGGTCGCCAGGCTACTATCAATAAAATCAAGATCAACGGTAACGACCGTCTGTATGAGAATGTAGTCCGCCGTGAACTTCGTACTCGTCCCGGACAATTATTCAGTCGCGAAGATTTGATGCGTTCCATGCGTGAGATTCAGCAGATGGGGCATTTCGACCCGGAAAACATTACACCGAACATTCAACCCGACCCGATGAACGGAACTGTGGATATCGCATACGACCTTGTATCTAAAGCCAACGACCAGGTCGAATTCTCTGCCGGTTGGGGACAGACAGGTGTAATCGGAAAACTGAGTCTGAAATTTACAAACTTCTCTCTAGCAAACTTATTGCATCCGGGGGATAATTATCGCGGAATTCTGCCTCAAGGTGACGGTCAGACATTGACAATCAGTGGTCAGACCAATGCACGTTACTACCAGTCATATAGTGTGTCATTCTTCGATCCCTGGTTTGGTGGAAAACGGCCGAATTCATTCTCGGTATCCGCATTCTATTCAAGGCAAACGGATATTAGTGACCGTTATTATAACAGTGCCTACATGAATAATTACTATAACAGTATGTACTATGGCGGCTATGGTGCTTATAACTACGGTAATACCAATAGTTATGAAAATTACTACGACCCTGATAAGTCTATCCAGATGTGGGGACTTTCTGTTGGTTGGGGTAAACGTCTGAAATGGCCTGATGACTATTTCACACTTTCCGCAGAGTTGTCTTTCCAACGTTACATTTTGAAAGACTGGCAATATTTCCCTGTTACCAATGGTAAATGCAACAATATCAGCTTGAACTTGACTTTGGCTCGAAGCTCAATAGACAACCCTCTATATCCTCGTCAAGGATCAGAATTCTCTCTGTCAGCACAGATTACGCCACCGTATTCATTGTTTGATGGAAAAGATTATAAGAGTTATTATTATAATCCTGATAACAGTAATGGAATAACTCAGGAAAATAAGAACAAACTATACAACTGGGTTGAGTATCATAAATGGAAATTCAAAGCCAAAACATATACCGCGTTGATGGACTATACAAAAAATCCCAAAGCTTTGGTTCTTATGAGCCGTGTTGAATTTGGTATATTGGGTCATTATAATAAGTATAAAAAGTCTCCGTTTGAAACATTCGATGTTGGTGGTGACGGAATGACCGGCTATTCAAGCTATGCAACCGAAAGTATAGCTTTACGTGGATATGAGAATAGTTCATTAACACCTTATAGGCAAGAGGGATATGCTTACACACGTTTAGGAATTGAATTGAGATATCCGCTTATGCTCGAAACAAGTACTAACATTTATGTGTTAGGATTCTTAGAAGCTGGTAATGCCTGGAACAATATTAAAGACGTCAATCCATTCGACCTCAAACGCTCAGCAGGTGTAGGTGTCCGCATCTTCTTGCCTATGATCGGTATGATGGGTATTGACTGGGCATACGGATTCGACAAAGTATTCAATAGCAAACAATATGGTGGCAGTCACTTCCACTTCGTATTGGGCCAAGAATTTTAATTGTTTAATTTAAAGACTAAACGTTATGAAAAAGTCTGTTCTATTTATCATGATGCTGTTTGCAATAAGCATGACAGCCAGTGCGCAAAAGTTTGCTCTGATTGATATGGAGTATATCCTGAAGAACATTCCTGCTTACGAGCGTGCAACCGAACAGTTAAATCAAACTTCCAAAAAATGGCAAAGTGAAGTAGAAACACTTGCCAAGGAAGCTCAGACTATGTATAAAAACTATCAGTCAGAAACGGTTTTTCTCTCCGAAGAGCAAAAGACTAAAAAGGAAGAAGAGATAGTAGCAAAAGAAAAAGAAGCAGCCGAACTGAAACGCAAATATTTCGGTCCGGAAGGTGAACTTTTCAAAAAGAGAGAGAGTCTGATGAAACCGATACAAGACGAAATCTACAATGCAGTGAAAGAGTTGGCTGAACAAAAAAGCTACTCGGTTATCGTTGACAGAGCATCGGCAACAAGTATCATTTTTGCTTCTCCGCGCATCGATATAAGCAATGAAGTACTCGCAAAGCTGGGATATTCAAATTAATTTCATACATTTGCAGACGATAACTAAAAAGTAATCATTAAAATAAATAATAAAACTATGCTAAAGAAAATTGCACTTTTAATTTTGTTGATACTTCCAATGGGGGTATTTGCGCAAACTCTTAAGTTCGGTCATATGAACGGCCAAGAGGTAGTTATGGCCATGCCGGAATTTACAAAAGCCCAAGCTGACATGCAGGCTTTGCAGAAAAAGTATACCGACGAATTCCAAAGGACTCAGGAAGAATTCAACAAGAAATATCAGGAATTTCAACAAGCAATGGCTAAGGATTCACTGCCACAAAACATTGCGGAAAGAAGACAAAAAGAATTAGCTGACATGGCCCAGAGACAAGAACAATTCCAACAGGAAGCAGAGCAAGGTTTGCAACAAGCAAATCAAGAGGCTATGACTCCGATCTACAAGAAATTGGACGAGGCCATTCAAGCCGTAGGTGCTGCTGAAGGTGTAATTTATATCTTCGACGTTGCACGTACTCCGATTCCATATATTGGTGCCCAAAGCATTGACTTGACTGCAAAAGTGAAAGCTCAACTAGGAATCAAATAAGAGATCGATAAACAAATCATAAAAAGTGAAAGGGGAAATGAAGTTTTAAAGCTTCTTTTCCCCTTTCACTTTTTTCTTTTTCTATCTTTGCCACTCGAAAACAAGACATCGGTCGGGTGAGCCAGCTTACCCCATCGAACTAAAAAACATATCAGAACGCCAGCTATGAAACAGAATCTTCCACTACTCCCCGGACCAATCGGGGTATTCGATTCGGGTTACGGAGGACTGACCATTCTCAGCAAGATCAGAGAAGTCCTCCCTCAATACGACTATATATACTTAGGTGACAATGCGCGGAATCCGTATGGGACGCGATCTTTCGAAATAGTCTATGAGTTCACCTTGCAGGCCGTCAATAAATTGTTTGAAATGGGATGCCACTTGGTGATATTAGCATGTAACACGGCTTCTGCCAAAGCACTCCGTACCATTCAGATAAACGACCTCCCCCACCTCGATCCACAACGACGTGTATTAGGAGTGATTCGACCCACGGTAGAATGCATCGGCAATTTGACTGGTAGCCGCCATGTCGGTGTACTTGCTACGGCCGGTACCATCAAGTCCGAATCTTATCCTCTGGAAATACACAAACTTTTTCCGGATATAACCGTTAGTGGAGAAGCTTGTCCGATGTGGGTGCCTTTGGTGGAATACAATGAGGCAGATAGCCGGGGAGCCGACTATTTTATACAGAAACATATCAATGCATTGCTATGCAAAGACCCGAAAATAGATACCATAGTACTGGGGTGTACCCACTATCCGCTATTGCTTCCAAAAATAAAACAATTCATGCCTGATGGAATAAACATAGTCTCTCAAGGAGAATATGTAGCAAATAGTCTGAAAGATTATTTATATCGTCATCCCGAGATGGATAGCAGATGTACAAAGAAAGGGAAGTGCCATTTTTACACAACCGAAGCAGAAGAAAAGTTCACAGAATCAGCATCTGCCTTTTTAGAAGAGACGATCAGCGTACAGCACATCTCACTGGAGTAATATTTTCCAATCGGACATAAAAAAACACCTTCCCCGTCCTGTTCATAAGCGAGGCGAAGAAGGTTCGATCTACTCTTAAAGACCCATATTGCTAAAGTGGAATAGCACCATCCACGATATAAGATGTACCGTTCGAGTTGATGACAACCGTATAACTATATCCAGGCTTTAATGTTTGAGTTTCAGTTGTTTTTGCTGTAAACGTGCGACCATCCTCCAATTCGACTTTAAATTCAGTTCCTTTCGTAATAGCTTGCGGTAAAAGATTTACAGTACGACTATTCCCATCGACCAACGTAACCCGGTTCAATTCATTCACAGGAGTGATAACACCCGTTCGCAGATCTTGCTTACCTTTGTTTTTTACAGGAGCGATTACTTTGACTTTGCCTTGATAAATACTGCCGTCTTCATTGAGAATTTCAACCTGCAAAGGAGAAGTAACATGCTTGAACTCCAGGCAAACTTGTTGTTGTCCGTTTTTTGCAGTAGCTACCCCAAAAAGATAATCCATCCCTCCTGTCAATTCACGGGTTTCCTCATCAAACTCATCCTCACCTGACAAACGCGGATAATGGGCATAAAAGACAACATCATTCACATCACCATACTCACTCCACGAACGTGTATCCTCTTTAATATTCAATACGGTGAATGTCTCTTCCAGATTCGTACTCATCGAAATAATATCGATGTCCGAACCAAGACCACGGGTCAGGTTTCCTTCGCCAATCACTACACCGGTGAAAGACATGCGCGGTTCATTCGGCTGCTTTGTCTCTTCTTCTTGTTGGCAACTCCATAGGCAACTTAATGCCAGTGTCATAAGAAATACTTTTGTTTTCATTTGTTGGGGTAATTAAAATGTTAATAAATCTGTGAATATGGTACTGTGAATATAAATCGGCAACCACCGGTATATTTGCCATCGATAACCAAACTACCGTTTAGCTTCTGAGCCACTCCCCGGCAAATGGCAAGCCCCAAGCCTGTACCCTGCGAATAACCGTTCAGCTTGACAAAACGGTCAAAGACCTCTTCTTGTTTTTCCACAGGGATACCGATACCGGTGTCTGTAACAGTGAAGCATATGATCCGTTCCTTCTCCAATATTTCGTAAGCCAATGTTATGCTACCTTCTTGCGTAAACTTAGCAGCATTGTGCAATAGATTGACCAACACCTGAACAATACGATCGGGATTGCTTAAAACAGTAAGTTTCCGGCACGGAGACTGGAAACGTAAATCCACTCCTTCCCGGATATCTTTGCGAATACGTTCCATACTTATCATACAACAATCATGAATATCCGTCGATATATCCGATGCAATGCAACTGCCCTTGTCAAGGTCGGATAGTTCGAGTACATCGGTTATCAACCGCAGCAAATTATTGCTGTTCTCTTTAATAATAGTTGCATATACTTTCGCCTCCGGATCATTCTGATACTGGTCGCCTAAAATCTGTGAAAAGCCTACAATCGAATTCAGTGGTGTACGTATCTCATGCGACATGCTTTGTATGAACATTGTTTTCATCTGGCTGGCGGCTTCGGCCGAATTCTTGGCCTTGCGCAATTCCTCTTCGGAATGGAGCAAACGTTTGTTCATTCGGTTTTCCCGATAGAGGAAAATAAAAACGATAATGAGCAGGATAGCCAAAGAAACAATTAAAATCTGTTTGTTGTGCAATTCCTTTCTTTGCGCCTGAAGCATCAGCTCATTTTTCTCCGATCTCAGTCTCTCGACATTGACCAAAGTGGCAAATCCACTGATTGACTTTTCTTCATCCGCTTGTCGGATAGAATCCACCATCTGGATATAACGACCAAAGAATGTGGCAGCCAGGTCATTCCTCCCCATAGCCTGATATACTTCCGCTTTCATTCGTAAATGGTTACTTCGCAAGGCATGTTCATTGAGTTTTAATTCCGCTGCAATCTGCTTATCAGCAGCTTCCAATGCTTTCAGGTATTGCCGGTTCTCTTTGTAATAAAAGTACTCATTCTCATAATACAATTTCTGGTAAGTTTCCAGTTTCCTGTCATTGTTGAGCATCTGTTTGCACTCTTGCAAAGTCTTCCACGCATCATTCACCTTATTAGTTGCCAAATAATAACGCACATAGACCAACTTTGTATAGAAATTGTGCATACTGGCCTTAGCGGTCAATTCCGCTTTCTTCAACATTTCTTGAGCTTTGGTCAATTCTTCATGATCAATGTAGTATTTGGCTACTTCAGCGTAGGTTAACGAGATGTTATAAAAATCGACATGGTAAGTTTCCGTCAGTTCAATGCTCTTCTGATAGTACTCAATGGCCAAATCCTTCAAGTCTTTCATCTCATATATTTGATACAAACTATTATAGCAATAGAGCAATCCCATCTTACTATCTTTTTTCCGTGCATCCTTCAACATTTCTTCAGCCTCATAAAGAGCAAGATTAGCTTTACCGGTCTTTAGATAATGGAGAATCAACCGATTGTTCCATACAAAATAATAATACTTCAACTGGTTCGTTTTAGCCGCAAAGTCTTTTACTATATTTGTATAATGGATTATGCTGTCTTCATTCTCCCCATTGAAATAATAATGGTCCAGCTTGACTGTCAAAGCTACTGCTTGCATCCGGAGATCTTTTTTATCCCCAGACATTTCATATAGCGAATCGGCCATCCTAAGCACACTTTCATTACCTATATTTTCCTGGCAATGCTGAAAATATGAATAAAGCGTACTATCCACATTGTATTCTTTTTCCTCTTGAGCTACAATCATAAAGCAGGAAAGAAGAAAAGAATAAGTCAATAATATTCGTCGTAGAATTGTTAAATACATCTTTTGTATTGATTAACAGTAGGATTATGCTATGCAAATATACGTTTATTTTTCATTTTTTAAATATATAATTGATTATATTATTCAATCAGTTACACTATTTATCCATTTTGCTCACATAACGTTAAATATAGTTTCTTATGCATATGACAACAAACGGGAGTCCCATAAAACCATTTGGATTTACCAAGCTCTTTACCAGGTTGTCACTGAAAAGAAACATTAATTCACTAATACGATCCCTACTTTTTCCTTCCGTAATATGTTTATTAAGAAAAAACTTGTACATTTGTGAAAGTATGAACCTTTTTATACCGTGAAATTATGAAAGAAGAAGATAATAGCCGTTTAGTTGAAGTATTCAACGGATCAAGATGGGAAGCTGAACTGATCAAAGGATTGCTTGAAAGTAATGACATAGAAGCCCTTCTGAAGGATGGACTTATGACAGCAATCGCGCCTTATATCAGTCCGACAGTTTCCGTTATGGTAAAAGAGGAAGACTATGAATCTGCAATGGAAGTTATCAGAAGCCGGAGCAAGGCTGACAACGACTGAATAGAGCAGATTTCATAATGAAGATTCTTCAATGAGGTAATGCGTACAATGAATAAGTACGCTGTTACTTTCTCTGTTCATACCGGATTAATCCCCGGTATGAAGTTAATGTGTATGATTAAATAACTTAAGAAGAGCCTATTAAATTCGTACTTCCAAGTAGATGACATCTGCCACAACAGCAATGGCTACTCAGCGCGATGTATGTTAATACCCAAGGCGATAGGCATTAATATCCAACGCGATAAGTATTAATACCCAATACGATGAATATTAATACCCATTGTGAAGGGTATCAATACCTCTAAAAACAAGGATGAATACGCATGAATACGGCCTATGAGTATCTGAAAATAAAGAAAGGCCGATAACTTTCATTTCGATAAAAAGTTCTATATTTGTGCTTCCAAATCGAAAGCAAAAATGAAACAAGAGTTTACAAGAGTAGCTGTAAAAGTAGGAAGTAATGTACTTACACGCCAAGACGGTACATTAGATGTAACGCGCATGTCTGCCCTCGTTGACCAGATCGCAGAATTGCATAAAGACGGTGTGGAAGTAATCCTGATCTCCTCCGGTGCCGTAGCCTCCGGCAAAAGCGAGATACGCACGACCAAAAAGTTGGATAGCGTAGACCAACGACAACTCTTTTCAGCCGTGGGACAGGCCAAGCTAATCAATCGTTATTATGAACTCTTCCGCGATCACAACATTCCTGTCGGCCAGGTGCTGACCACTAAGGAAAGTTTCGGAACCCGCCGCCACTACCTAAACCAGAAAAACTGCATGACAGTGATGCTGGAAAACGGTGTACTGCCCATTGTCAACGAAAATGATACCATATCCGTCACCGAACTGATGTTTACAGACAACGATGAATTGTCCGGACTGATTGCTTCAATGATGGACGCACAGGCTCTTATCATATTAAGCAACATCGACGGAATATACAACGGTTCCCCCAGCGATCCTTCTTCCTCCGTAATCCGCGAAATAGGACATGGAGAAGATCTGTCGAATTACATTCAAGCCGGGAAATCCTGTTTTGGAAGAGGAGGAATGCTGACAAAGACCAATATTGCCCGTAAGGTGGCAGACGAAGGAATAAGCGTCATAATTGCCAACGGGAAACGGGATAATATATTAGGCGACCTTTTGAAACAGCCTGAAGAAACCGTATGCACCCATTTCGTCCCCACTAAGGCCCCCGTGTCAAGTGTGAAAAAATGGATTGCCCACAGTGAAGGCTTTGCCAAAGGAGAATTGCATATCAATGAACAAGCCACGGAAATCCTGACTTCAGACCATGCAGTCAGCATCCTTCCCGTCGGTATAGTAGGCATAGAAGGAGAATTTGAAAAAGATGATATTGTAAGAATCATCGATTACAAAGGAAACGCCATAGGGGTAGGAAAGGCAAATTGCAATTCGTTACAGGCTCGTGAAGTGATGGGAAAACATGGGAAAAAAGAAATTGTACACTATGACTATCTGTACATAGAATAGCGGAACTCTTTCCATCCATATCACATCTATATAAAAGGTGTTCAATAATCGTTATCAATCTAAAGGACAAACAGGAAAATGATACATCTGAATGAAACTTTCACCGCCGTCCAATCGGCCGGAAGAGAATTAGCCATAATCAGCGATGAACGCATAAATGAAATACTGAATGCAGTAGCCGATGCAGCGATTGCCGAAGCAGCATATATATTATCCGAGAACAAGAAAGACCTGGCAAGAATGTCCCCGGACAATCCGAAGTACGATCGGCTGAAGTTAACGGAAGACCGTTTGAGGAATATTGCCGCTGATACACGCAATGTAGCCACATTACCATCACCACTTGGAAAAGTTCTCAAAGAGTCAACACGTCCCAACGGAATGAAGTTGACCAAGATCAGTGTGCCATTCGGTGTGATCGGAATTATCTATGAGGCACGCCCGAATGTAAGTTTCGATGTGTTCTCACTTTGCTTAAAGAGTGGCAGCGCTTGCATTTTAAAAGGCGGAAGCGACGCCGATTACTCCAATCGAGCCATTGTAAATGTCATACATCAGGTATTAAAGCGTTTCGATATAAACACCCATGTAGCAGAACTGCTTCCTGCAACCCGGGAAGCAACCACCGCCCTGCTCCATGCTAATGGATTTGTAGACCTTATTATTCCGCG
Organism: Jilunia laotingensis; assembly: GCF_014385165.1. NCBI lineage: Bacteria > Pseudomonadati > Bacteroidota > Bacteroidia > Bacteroidales > Bacteroidaceae > Jilunia > Jilunia laotingensis. The sequence continues at coordinate 796,252 of NZ_JACRTF010000001.1, forward strand.
AGGCAGTAGCCGGTTGATAAATTTTGTCCGTGAAAATGCGACCATACCTGTAATAGAAACCGGAGCAGGCATTTGCCATACTTATTTCGATGAGTTTGGTGATACGGAAAAAGGTGCGGCAATCATCAACAATGCCAAAACTCGCCGGGTGAGCGTATGCAATGCACTGGATTGCGTCATTATCCATGAAAAACGATTAAATGAATTGCCTTTGCTTTGCCGGAAACTTTCGGAAAGTAAAGTCATCATATTTGCCGATGCTCAAGCATTTCAAGCCTTGAAGGGATGTTATCCTCCGGAGCTTCTGAAGCCTGCCACTCCGGAAAGTTTCGGTACGGAGTTTCTGGATTACAAAATGGCCATAAAAACCGTAAGCAGCTTTGAGGATGCCATAGGCCATATACAGGAATATAGCTCCAAACACAGTGAAAGCATCATCACGGAGAACAAAGACCGGTCGGAGTTGTTCTGTAAACTGGTAGATGCAGCCTGTGTATACAGCAATGTATCTACCGCCTTCACCGATGGTGCCCAATTCGGTTTGGGAGCAGAAATAGGTATCAGCACCCAAAAGCTGCACGCACGCGGCCCGATGGCATTGGAGGAAATCACTTCGTATAAATGGATTATCGAAGGAAACGGTCAAATCAGAGTATAAATGAACAGATACATTACATACCTTTTTATAATTTTCCTTGTTCTTTCCTGCCTGTCATGTCAACTTAACGAAAAGACATCGCAGACGGAAGAATTCGCAGTCCCGGTGATTGACTCACTGGAACAGGAACTTCCTCAACCTGAAAAAGAGACTCCCAAGAAACTGGAACCGGAGGATATTTCGATTATAAAAGAGCTGAAATACGATAAATATACATTAGAAGATATTTATCCTTATAAAGACACCACCCGTAACTTTCAATGGGACAAAATCAAAGAGAGGCTGGCATTGCTTGAGAACATCCAACAAGAATCTCCCCTCCAATGGGGCATCCTGCAGAATTACAAAAACCGCAACGGTGAAGCACCGCTGGTGAAGAAGTATAAACGCGATGCTTATCGTCGAATAGCCGATACGTTGGGCGTGGAACGCTATCAGTCCATTCCGCTTTATATGCTCAACGATACACTTGTTCCCGAACGTTACGGGCAGGATGGCGAACTGGCTCGGATTTTAGACGATGGAGAAAGATTCATGAAAGTTATCCCCATCTTTACGGGAGACGAGTGGTACGTTCCCCGGAAATATATCAAGCTGATTCCCGACACGGTCGTATTTGACAAAGCTATCATGGTGGATCGGAAAAATCAGAATATTACAACTCTGGAACAGGCCGGGCACGGTCAATGGACGGTACGAAGCATGAATCCGGCTACCACCGGACGCCACCTGCCGCCCTATGCCCAAGAGACTCCCCTCGGTATTTTTGTCCTGCAGGAAAAGAAGAGCAAAATGATTTTCCTAAAAGACGGTTCACAGGAGACGGGGGGATTCGCACCTTACGCTAGCCGTTTTTCCGATGGAGGATATATTCACGGAGTACCGACCAACGTTCCGCAAAAGTCACTGATAGAATACAGTCCGTCACTAGGAACCACGCCACGCTCGCACATGTGCGTACGGAATGCGACCTCTCACGCCAAGTTCATCTACGACTGGGCACCTGTAAACGGAACCATTGTTTTTGTTTTGGAATAATAAAATACCTATCTTTGATATTATTATAATGACTTAAAAGCCACAAATATGAAGAATTTTACTTGCGTACAAGACTTGGGCGATTTAAAACCAGCCCTTTCAGAAGCATTCGAGATTAAAAAAGACCGGTTTAAACATGTCGAACTGGGAAAGAACAAAACTTTAATGATGATTTTCTTCAATTCCAGCCTGCGGACACGCCTGAGTACCCAGAAAGCAGCCCTTAACTTGGGTATGAACGTAATGGTTCTCGATATAAATCAAGGAGCATGGAAACTGGAAACAGAACGTGGCGTCATCATGGATGGCGATAAACCGGAACACCTGTTGGAAGCAATCCCGGTAATGGGTTGTTACTGTGACATTATCGGTGTACGTTCTTTCGCCCGTTTTGAAGATCGCGACTATGATTATAAGGAAGTAATTATCAATCAGTTCATTCAACATTCCGGCCGTCCGGTATTTTCAATGGAAGCAGCCACACGGCATCCTCTACAAAGCTTTGCCGACCTGATTACCATTGAAGAATTTAAGAAAACAGATCGTCCGAAAGTCGTTATGACTTGGGCACCCCATCCTCGCGCATTGCCTCAGGCTGTCCCCAATTCCTTTGCCGAATGGATGAATGCCACCGATTATGACTTCGTCATCACGCACCCCGAAGGCTACGAACTTGACCCGATGTTTGTAGGGCATGCCCAAGTGGAGTATGACCAAATGAAGGCATTCGAAGACGCTGACTTCATATATGCAAAGAACTGGGCTGCCTACACAGGGGATAACTACGGAAAGATATTAAGCACCGACCGGGCATGGACGGTAAGCGACCGTCAAATGGCGGTAACCAATAATGCATACTTCATGCACTGTCTGCCGGTACGTAGAAATATGATTGTTACGGATGAAGTAATCGAGAGTTCCCAATCAATTGTTATCCCGGAAGCTGCCAATCGTGAAATTTCAGCTACAGTGGTATTAAAAAGACTGCTGGAGGGGTTGAAATAGCATAATAGCAGCTAACGAAAACAGCAAAAAAGCCATGATATCTCTTGCGGTCATTTCTGGTGTATTCTAGATTGAAGACATTTCTCCATATGCGATATTTGGTATGTCAGAAGTTGATGAAAAGAAAGAAATTAATGGACAATCATCCATATGCACCGATCACCCGGAATTGTGAATATATCACACTTTCAAAAGACACTTTGCTGATCACCGATGAAGCAATTCTTGGTCACCGATGAAGGAGTCTTTGATCACCGAGGAAGAGCCCGTTAGTCACCGATGAACGGGGCCTTGATCACCGAGGAAGAACAGGGGTAAAAACAGCTATGAATATCAAGCGATTAGCCTTACCGTTTTTCTGTATGACTATTAGGATATCCCCGAAAAGCAAATTAGAGATCGGCAACTTTAGCCGACTCTTTAGCATGTCACCCAACAATCAGGCCATGCTTTATCGGTACTAAATATTAACAGGAAAGAAACGGGGAAGCATAAATAAAAAACGCGAATTACATAAAACTCCTATTCCCCTTATTCTTGAGTTTTATGTAATTCGCGTTCTTATCATTTCTTTGGCAGTTGCACGATAGCAACAAAATAAATGCGGATTGATCGCGGATGAATGCATCCACTTCTTCAAATGTGCCGAACTTAACCTCTAACCGTTACCTTGCCCATCTCATCGTTTCACCGTTCTACCTCTTTACCGGCTTCTTGCCAAGCTGTAATGCCTTTGTCAAGATTGTAAACTTTATACCCCCGTCGAGTCAGAATCTCAGCAGCTTTCTTACTCCGTTTTCCTGTACGACAATAAACAGCAACCGGTTTGTCTTTCTGCAAAGTAGAATCGGCCACGGCAGCAAATGAATCATCCAGTACATTGATATTCACCGTACCGGGAATATGTCCTTCGGAATATTCAGCCAGCGTACGAACATCGACCCGTTGCACCTCGGAATCTTTAATAAGAGATTCAAAGTCGTCTACCGGCAATGTTTTGAAATCACCTTTCTGCTGTTGACAAGAGAAAAGTGTGGAAAGAAATAGGAAAAAACCTGCAAAAAGAGAACCGATCTTCATCATATTATTCTTTTTCATTATTATACTTTTTAGCGGGCAGCCAAATAATTTGTCAACGGGTTAGCATACATCAGTAACATCTTTTCCCGCAAAAAAGGCACGTCTTTATTGGGGATGTCTATCTTGGACAACTGCCTATCAATATATGCCTCGAAATGCTCTTTCTCTTCCATCGTGTAATGGCTGCCAAACTCCCTTGTACACGTCAGCAAATCATGTGCCACATAATTACCCGGATACATGCGGTAATTACTATGTATGGACTTATCGATCAGTGTAGATATAGAGGCAAATAATTCTTGCCGGGACACAGAACGATCCATTGTTCCAAGAGCTTCGTTAATGCATGGAGCAACCTGAAAATGAACTCTCCCTTTATAGCCGAATAGCCCGATCTGCATATTTTTCAGATCGTCGGCAGTCGTTTTCTTATAATCCTCGATGTCTCTTTTCAGTTGGAACTCCTGCGCTTTGAGGTAATCGCAAGGGTCGTATTCATACGAAATGGCCAACGGAGCAATGTTCATTTCCGTCAAGCTATCCAACGGAGTACCTTCCCCTCCCATAGCCAGCATCTTAAGTACACTATCCTGCGTGCGGTCATTCGAGTCCTTGGCGCGCCCCTCCCGCTGTGCAATCCATATGGACTGGTTCTTATCCTTTATCGTATAATGCATATAGCGGGACATACGAGCCGATGATTCCAGTTTCTGACGCATGGAAAGCGCACGTTGCACGATAAAGGACTTATTGACGCGGACAAATTTCTTTATCCACGGATAAATAAGGAGATTATCACCGATAGCAATTTCTACCGTATCCATTCCTTGATCGACAAGCAGAATAGAAAGAAAGCCCGAATCCAGGATTATATCCCGGTGATTGGAGATGTATGTATAAGCTTTTTCCTTGTCCGGGAGTGCCGTATGATCCAAAGTCAGGCCATCCGTACATTTTCCAGCCAGTTTCCATAAAGCCCCATAACATAATGCCTTCTGAAACTCCAGTTTTGTCTTAGAGGCACGCATCGTTTGTGCCAATAACTCGAAGGGAACATCCGGCATTGCAATATGCGCAGCCTCCTGAAATGCCGGATCGGCAATCAATTCCTCATAAACCTGAGGTAGCTCCTCATCATTATAAGGGCGGATTTCATCGAATTCTGTTGTATCCATAATCATTAAAGTTAAGAGTAAAATAGTATATAACGAAAAGCGCTTACCACTTCTCTAAGTAAATTTATTCTCTATTATATCTGTCATCACATCCTTGATATCCAATCCCGCAGCGCGCACTTGCTGAGGGATGAAGCTGGTAGAGGTCATACCCGGAGTAGTATTGACTTCCAGCAGATTGATCTTATCACCGGAAGTGATAATATAGTCCACACGAATGATGCCCGAGCAGCCCAAAATGTCATAAATAGCAGAAGTCAATGTCTGCACACGGCGAGTCAGGTCTTCGGAAATGCGGGCAGGAGTTATCTCGTCCACCTGACCGTTATATTTTGCATCATAATCAAAAAACTCATTATCCGTAACCACTTCGGTGATAGGGAACACTACCGATTTCTCTTTTGTTTTGTAGCATCCGCAAGTAATTTCCGTACCTTCCATAAAAGCCTCCACAAGCACTTCCTGTGCTTCACTAAAAGCCTTCGTGATGGCAGGCTGAATCTGTTCGCGGGCCTTCACCTTTGTCACCCCGAAACTCGATCCGCCCAAGCTCGGCTTGATAAAACACGGCAAACCGATCTTATCTAAAACATCTTCATCGGAAACGGACTGTCCCTGCCGAAGCAACAAAGACTCGGCAATGCGTACACCAAACGCCTTGAGGTACTGATTGCAGGTAAACTTATCATAAGTCATGGCAGCCGCCAGCACTCCGCAACAAGAATAAGGAATGCGCAACATATCGAGATAGCCTTGAAGACGACCATCTTCGCCCGGAGTGCCATGAATCGTAATATAAACAAAGTCAAACTTAACCTTCTCCGTGCCATTCATGAAACTAAAGTCATTACGGTCAACCGGTGTTTTCAACCCGTCCGGCAATTGGACCTCCCATCGAAGTCCTTCCATTTCGACTATATACAAGTCATACTTTTCCTTATCTATAAAGGAATACACTCCCTGCGCGCTACGCAGAGATACATAAAATTCGGAGGTATCGCCTCCCGCTACGATCGCAATTGTGCGTTTCATTCTATTTCTCTATTACTGATATAGCCTCTCCACTTCTCGATAAGCTGAGTCATGTCATCGGGCATTTCCGAGGTAAAATACATTTCTTCTCCCGTAACAGGATGTACAAACCCCAGCGTCATGGCGTGTAAAGCCTGCCGCGGACAAGTGGCAAAGCAGTTATTTACAAATTGTTTGTATTTACTAAAATGAGTTCCTTTCAGGATTTCGTGTCCACCATAACGTTCGTCATTAAACAGAACATGACCGATATGCTTCATGTGTACACGTATCTGGTGCGTACGCCCGGTTTCAAGAATGCATTCCACGAGAGTGACATACCCCAGACGTTCGAGTACCCGGTAATGGGTGACAGCATGTTTGCCCATCGTCGGATCGGACATCACAGCCATCTGCATCCTGTCTTTCGGGTTACGGGCTATGCTACCGACAATCGTTCCTTCATCCTGTTCCACAATCCCCCATACCAACGCACGATATCTGCGTTTGGTCGTTTTATTAAAGAACTGCATTCCGAGATTAGTCTTCGCATCGGGCGTCTTAGCTATCACCAAAAGGCCGGAAGTATCTTTATCGATTCGGTGTACCAAACCGACATGCGGGTCATTAGCATCGTAATCGGGATTATCTTTCATGTGCCAGGCTATGGCATTGACAAGCGTACCATGGTAGTTTCCATGTCCGGGATGTACAACGAGTCCGGGTGGTTTATTCACTACCATCAGAAACTTGTCTTCATAGACAATATCAAGAGGAATATCTTCGGGAATAACTTCATTTTCATAGCGCGGACGATCCATCATCACCGTGATAACATCGAGCGGTTTCACTTTGTAGCTGCTCTTCACCGGCTTACCGTTGGCCATGACAAAACCACCTTCCGCTGCTTTCTGAATGCGGTTACGCGATGCATTCACAATACGTTCGAACAGATATTTGTCCACCCTCACCATCGCCTGGCCTTTATCAACTACCACGCGAAAATGCTCGTACAATTGAGCCTCCGCCTCCTCACCGACAGGTTCTATATCATCTATATCATCATTCCCAATGTCGTCGGGCAATTCCTCAATCATATAGTATCTTCCCTTCTTTATTAAACAGACTAATTATTTAAAACCAAGAATCATCGGCCGATGATTCCGTCCCGGTTTCGGCAGCCCCTTCAACAACGTCAATAGAATCACCATCCAGCTCCGCTTCACGTTCACCGTTGCCAATCACCAACGTCAATGTTGCTCCAACCGGGGCTTTATCTCCTGCAAGCAAATGACGGTTGTTATATTTCACGCCATACACCCAGTCCTTCTCTCCGGCAATCACTTCATTCTCGGTCAGCTTAAAGCCGGCAGCCAATATCTTCGCTTCCGCTTGACGCGCGGAACTGTTATCGGCAACATCCGGAACAGGACGCAAAGGTACATTTATGGTATTTATCGTGAGGTAGACAGTTCTCCCCTCTTTTACTTTCTGACCGGCAGCAGGACTTAGTTCCAAAACACTTCCCGCCGGCTTATTTTTTACGTAATTAGAATCTGATACCACACATACCAAGCCATGATTACGAAACATCATCTCAGCCTCCCCTACCGTCATGCCTTTCACATCGGGGACAACGACCGCTTCGCCATGGCGCGTGTAGACATCCAGCCATTTCAAAACGCCAAACAGCAACACAATGACCACTATCACCATACCGATCATGTTCAGCCAAAAATATCTACTGGCTTTGAATGAAAAAAAATCCTTTAACGTCATAAACCTTAGTTAGCTGTTAATCCGGGGTCAAAGATACAATATTAAGTACAGAGTAACAAAAAAAAGCAAAGGGATCACCTTTGCTTTTCTCATTTCTTTAATCACGATAGTAGACTTATGCCTTTACTCCGTTGTATTCGTCAGAAACGGTTAATTTCTTACGTCCCTTGGCACGGCGAGAAGCCAATACTCTGCGACCATTAGCTGATGCCATTCTCTCACGGAAACCGTGTTTGTTTTTTCTCTTTCTGTTAGAGGGTTGAAATGTTCTCTTCATTATTGTATCTTGTTTTATTGTTATTATTCCACGTAATCGGGCTGCAAAAATAGATACTTTTTTTAAATAAACCAAGAGATAACTCATTTTTAGTCAAAAGATTTTGTGTTTTTTGCTGATTTAGATTACTTTTGCAGCCGGAAATCTCAGAATTTACTCAATAACATTAAAATAATAAAGTATATCAAGTTATGATTAACGCTCAAGACATCAAGAACGGAACCTGCATCCGTATGGACGGAAAACTGTATTTCTGTGTCGAATTTCTTCATGTAAAACCAGGAAAAGGTAACACTTTCATGCGTACAAAACTTAAAGATGTAGTAAGTGGCTATGTCCTCGAACGCCGTTTCAACATCGGTGAAAAACTGGAAGATGTGCGTGTAGAACGTCGTCCTTACCAATTTCTGTATAAAGAAGGAGAAGACTACATCTTCATGAATCAAGAAACTTTCGACCAGCATCCGATAGCACACGACCTTATCAATGGCGTTGACTTCTTGCTCGAAGGTGCTGTTCTTGAAGTAGTATCCGATGCTTCTACCGAAACTGTACTTTATGCCGATATGCCTGTAAAAGTACAAATGAAAGTTACTTATACCGAACCGGGCATGAAAGGCGATACGGCAACCAATACATTGAAACCTGCAACAGTGGAATCGGGTGCTACGGTACGTGTTCCTTTGTTTATCAATGAAGGTGAAACCATTGAAATCGACACACGCGACGGTTCTTACGTAGGACGTGTAAAAGCATAACATCTCGATTATTATAAGTCTCAAAAGGCTGGTATCTATCCGTAGATATCGGCCTTTTTCTTTTATATCCCTATGCCGGAAACAGAAATGCAAGACCGATTAAAATCACAAATTCTTTCTTCTCCTATCTTTTTTATGTACATTTGCTCCATCGATATATTTAAAGTTTCAATTATATAAGTAATATTCGCATGAAAAGATTAATGTATGTATTATGCTTTGTCTTGATTTCCATCGTAGCACATGGGCAAGCAAAGTATGTTTTCTATTTTATCGGAGACGGTATGGGGGTAAACCAGGTGAACGGTACGGAAATGTTCCGTGCAGAATTGCAAAACGGACGGATCGGAGTGGAACCACTCCTGTTTACACAGTTTCCGGTAGGCACTATGGCAAGCACCTTCTCTGCCACTAATTCGGTTACTGACTCATCGGCTGCAGGTACCGCCTTATCGACAGGTATTAAAACATACAATGGTGCCATAGGTATGAATGATCAGAAAGAACCTATCGAAACCGTAGCAGAGAAAGCGAAAAAGGCCGGAAAAAGAGTGGGCATCGCTACTAGCGTAAGTGTAGACCACGCCACACCTGCCGCCTTCTATGCTCATCAGCCCAATCGAAGCATGTATTATGAGATTGCTACCGACTTACCCAAAGCCGGTTTTGACTTCTATGCAGGGTCCGGATTCCTAAAACCGACTACAACAGCCGACAAGAAAGAAGCCCCCAGCATTTTCCCCATGTTCGAAGAAGCAGGATACACATTGGCACGTGGATACAATGACTATAAAGCCAAAGCTCCGAACGCGAAGAAAATGATTCTGATTCAGGAAGAAGGTGCAAACACAGGGTCACTGCCGTATGCAATCGACCGTCAGGAAAATGACCTGACTTTAGCCCAAATCACAGAAAGTGCCATCGACTTCCTGATGAAAGAGAAAAACAAGGGTTTCTTCCTAATGGTAGAAGGAGGTAAAATAGATTGGGCATGCCATGCAAATGATGCGGCTACAGTGTTCAATGAAGTGATGGATATGGACGCAGCCATTAAAGTCGCTTATGAGTTCTATAAGAAGCACCCGAAAGAAACTCTGATCGTAGTAACAGCCGATCATGAAACCGGTGGCATCGCGCTGGGTACAGGAGAATATGCTTTAAACCTGAAAGCACTCCAATACCAAAAACAATCAGCCGATGAACTTTCAACACAGATCAGCCAATTGAGAAAAGCCAAAAACAACAAGGTCACTTGGGAAGAAATGAAAGCTCTGTTAGCTGACAAGATGGGATTCTGGAGAGAAGTACCCATCTCTTGGGAACAGGAAAAGAAGCTTCGCGACGAGTTCGAAAAATCTTTTGTTCATAACAAAGTGGTGTTTGAAGAAAGTTTATACTCCAAAAGCGAACCAATGGCAGCACGCGCTAAAGAGGTAATGGACGAGATCGCCATGATCAGCTGGGCAAGCGGTAGCCATTCGGCAGGATATGTTCCGGTATTTGCCATCGGAGCCGGCGCTCATTTGTTCGGAGAGAAAATAGACAATATCGAAATCCCGAAACGAATTGCAAAAGCGGGAAAATACTAAAAGAAGGAAGAATTAAGAATCAAGGGGGAAGAAGCTATTTTCCTCAGTACTGCCCACGAGTTGGCATTGTCCACCTTTTGCATGGCACTGTTCCTTATTTTATTGTAAATGGAAAACTTCAGGATTCAGATTTTATACCTGAATCCTGTTTTCATATATGGTGACCTTCATTATTAGTTTTCTCCAGTCGGGCTTATTTGTAAAAAATATGCCAATATATGTAATGCCCCGTAAGATATATTCTTACGGGGCATTACATATATTAATATCACCTATCTCTTCTATATTTCTTCTTTCGCAATCCGGTCACAATTTCGTTTCCCCTTCCACATATTCCTCAAGAAACAGGTTTTCGCCATCGAAAACGGCATAAGAGAAGAAGTTAATCCAATCTCCGAGAATCAAGACACGGGCCGTCGCACTTAACATTAGGTCAAGTTCAATATGACGGTGCCCATAAATAAAGAAATTGATGTTCGGGTGATTCTTCAGATACTCTTTTGTATAGAGAACAAGATATTCCTTATTTTCACCCATGTAATCCGGTTCTTTACCATCGGCACGTTTCATACGGCTGTGCTTTGCCCATGTCAAACCAAGATCAACACTCCACCGGGGATGAAGATTAGAGAAAAGCGTCTGCAAAGTCTTACTGTGAAACATGCCACGCAAAAACTTGAACTTCTTATCGGGGTCTCCCAATCCATCACCATGTGCCAGATAGAACTCTTTCCCGTATATTTCGGTAGTCAATGGCTTACGGTGAATGATAACCCCACATTCCTTTGTTAAGTAATCGCCACACCATATATCATGGTTCCCGGTAAAGAAATGCACCTCCACTCCCATATCTGTCAATTCCGAAAGCTTTCCAAGGAAGCGGGTAAAGCCCTTGGGAACTACCAACTTAAATTCATACCAAAAATCAAACATATCGCCCAACAAATAGACAGCGGCAGCTTTGTGCTTAATACTATCGAGAAAATTCACCAGTCTTCGTTCCTGAGTACGCCCATGTTCAATAGCACGTGAGCCTAGATGGGCATCGGAAAGGAAATAGATGTTTTTCATTTCAATTATGAATTAGTAATTACAAAATATCAAACGGAATGTTTCTTTTCTCACAGGAATCCCAGTTCCAATTTAGCTTCCTCGCTCATCATGTCTTTGTCCCATTCCGGCTCAAAGACCAGATTGATAGTGGAAGAAGTGACTCCTTCTACCGACTCTACCCTTTGCCGGACATCTTCCATGATAAAATCGGCCGCTGGACAGTTAGGAGCCGTCAACGTCATATCTATGGATACTTCAAAAGTATCGGAAACATCAATCTTATAGATAAGTCCCAGATCGTATATGTTCACCGGTATCTCCGGATCGTACACAGTCTTGAGCATATCTACTATTTTCTCTTCTATTTCAAACTTAGTCATAAAAGTGAGTATTTATTTTTGCAAATATAAGAATAAAATCATTCAGACAAGTCCTTCGTCAGCAAAACTGTAGAACTTACCATCACAGATTATAACATGATCGATCAAATGAATGTTCATCGTATGAGCTGCATCCTGAATCTGTTTGGTCAGCGCCTTATCTTCCTGGCTGGGGCGATTACTGCCCGATGGATGATTATGAACGACAGCCATTCGAGTCGCACGTTTCAATATGGCTTCCCTAAGAAGGGTACGTACATCCACAAATGTCCCGGCAATCCCGCCTGTGCTGACACACACTTTATCAATCACCTTATTTGCCTGATTGAGCAATAACACCCAAAATTCTTCCAAAGGAAGATCGCACATCAAAGGATGGAACAATTCATAAATATCCTTGGAACAAGTGACGGCAGACCGTTCCATTGCTTGCTGGAGCTTACGACGCTTTCCCAATTCCAAAGCAGCCATAATAGTGACGCTTTTAGCTGGACCCAATCCCTTAAAACGAGCATAATCAGGAAGTTCCCATCGAGCCAGTTCGTTAAGGTCGTTATGGCAGTCTTTAAGCATTCGGCGCATTAGCTCCACGGCTGTTTCTTCCGTATTTCCCGATCCAATCAATATAGCCAGTAACTCCGCATCACTTAAAGCATCCGCTCCTTTACTCATCATTTTCTCACGTGGTCTGTCTTCCTCCGCCCATTGGTTAATATTAAGTTTCTGCCTGTCTTCCATGTTTATTATATTATAAGGTATAGTTGCACCGACCATAAGAACCGATTGCCTCCTCCTGAATAAGAGGTTTCTACTATTGATAAAAATCTGTTATTTATAAAAAGTCCTTTGGAAAGCTCCAAACTCACCGCGTTTCAAGATACAACGTTCCCACCAAGCTCTCCAGAAGCCCGTTCCATAACCGATAAGTTGTATAAATGAAGCAGCGACAGAATAGATGCCGATCCGCAGACTATGATTCCTACATGTAGAATCAATACAGACCAACAGAGCATACAGAACGATCGGAATCAGACTATACAGGCAGAAAAAGCTCCCGATTAAAAGCAGGACAACTCCTAATGTGAAGATGGCTGGAAGCAGATGTACTATTTTTAATGATTCCGGATATTTCTTATACAGATTAATACGGGCTATCCCCGAATTATGTACTTGTTTAAAGAATTTCTTAAGATCCGTACGCCGTTTGTGATAAACCCACGCTCCGGGAAATAGACGGCAACGATAGCCCCCTTTGAAAATACGGATACTGAAATCGATATCCTCTCCGAAACGCATTTTAGAGAATCCCCCTAAAACGTGATACACTTCGCGCTCTACGCCCATATTAAAGCTGCGGGGATAAAACTTATCCATCTTCTTTTTTCCACCCCGGATGCCACCGGTAGTAAAAAAAGAAGTCATAGAATAATTGATAGCCTTCTGGATATCGGTAAAAGAATCATGCGCCCTGTCAGGCCCCCCGAACGCATCGGCTGAGGAATCTTTTAATTCATTTTCAACCGAGTCCAGATATCCTTCCGGCAAAATACAATCCGAATCCAAAATAATGAGATACTCTCCCTGACTTCTCTCCGCACCATAATTCCTCGTTTGTCCCGGACCGGAATTAGGCTTCTGAAAGTATTTTATATCCAGACAATTCTTGTATTTATCAACCACCTCTCGGCAAGGAACCGAAGAACCATCTTCCACGACGATCACCTCAAAGTCTTTGAAATGCTGAGACATAAGGCTTTGCAACAGTTCATCCACTTCATCCGGACGATTATAGACAGGAATTATGACGGAATATCTCATATTTTTCTATTTTTCTATTCTACAGGCAAAGATAAGTGATTATTTTAATAACAGGACGGGACACCCCCGCAAAGGATGTCCCGTCCTATAAAATATTTCTTGTTTACGACTATTTACTTACAATATCCATTGTATCGGATGCAATCAGCAACTCTTCATCTGTAGGGATAACAACTACCTTCACCTTGGAATCATCCGTTGAGATAATGGCTTCTTCTCCACGAACTTTATTTCTTTCCGGATCAATCTTTATTCCCATGAATTCAAGGCCTTCGCATACCCCCGCACGACAAGATGCTTGGTTCTCACCTACGCCACCGGTAAAGAGAATCACATCAACTCCTCCTAATGCAGCAGCGTATGCACCAATGTATTTCTTAATGCGATAGAAATACATTTTCTCTGCGAGAATAGCTTTGGGATTACCAGCGGCAACAGCTGCTTCCAATTCGCGCATATCGCTGGACACACCCGAAACGCCTAATACTCCACTCTTCTTATTTAGCAAGTTGGACACCCCAGTGGTATTCAAGCCTTCCTTATCCATGATGAAAGTAACGGCACCCGGATCGATGTCACCGCTACGAGTACCCATCATCAAACCTTCCAACGGTGTCAAGCCCATGGTCGTGTCGATGCTCTTACCATCTTTTATGGCAGTGATAGAGCCACCATTACCAATATGGCAAGTGATCAACTTCAGCCCTTCCGGTTTGATGCCCAGAAATTCACATACACGCTGTGAGACGTAACGGTGGGAAGTTCCGTGGAAGCCATAACGACGCACACCGTATTTTTCATACAGGTCGTAAGGAACGGCATAAAGGTATGCATAATCCGGCATTGTCTGATGGAAAGCCGTATCAAACACACCTACCTGCGGGATATCCGGCAGAATAGCCGAAATAGCATTTACACCTTTCAGGTTTGCAGGATTGTGAAGCGGAGCCAGATCGTTACAAGCAGCAAAAGCTTCAAGCACTTCCTTATTCAGTAATACAGATTTGCTGAAACGTTCACCGCCATGTACCATACGGTGTCCGACGGCATTTATCTCGTTCAATGATTTGATGGCACCGTATTGCGGGTCTACCAATGTCTTAAGGATGAGTTCCACGCCTGCGGTATGCTCGGGAATGTCCTTTTCAATGATCTTCTTTTCACCGTTCGGTAGAGTCAGCTTCAAAAAGGAACCTTTCAGGCCGATTTTTTCGATACCACCTTGTGCAATTACCTCTTTACTGTCCATATCGAACAGTTTGTATTTGATTGACGAACTTCCACAGTTCAATACTAATATCTTCATTTCTATATCGAATTATAGGTTATTTCAACTTTTTAGCCGCAATAGCTTGATTGGCAGTAATAGCAATCATTCTGTAAACATCTTCAATGGAACAACCGCGTGAAAGATCGTTTACCGGACGGGCTATGCCTTGTAGAATCGGTCCAACAGCATCGGCATGTCCCAAACGCTGAACCAGTTTATAAGAAATATTACCGACTTCCAAACTCGGAACAATCAACACATTCGCCTGACCTGCGATGGGAGACCCCGGAGCTTTGCTCGCACCGACTTCAGGAACCAATGCTGCATCAGCCTGCAACTCGCCATCGATAGCCAGTGTAGGATCCAACTCCTTGGCAATCTTCAATGCTTCAACCACTTTATCCACAACTTCGTGCTTAGCCGAACCTTTGGTTGAGAAGCTTAATAAAGCAACCTTCGGTTCTTCTATTCCTGCAACAGCCTGAGCCGTACGAGCCGTACACACGGCTATCTGAGCCAATTGTTCAGCATCAGGCACAGGAGTTACGGCAACATCCCCCATAACGAGAATGCCATTCTTTCCGTATTCGGGAGCATGCGTCAGCAATAGCATCGCACCGGAAACTGTAGTAATGCCCGGAGTCGTTTTAATGATTTGGAGTGCAGGACGCAACACATCTCCTGTAGTATTACGCGCACCCGCCAACTGCCCGTCAGCATCATTGTTCTTAATGATAAGGCACCCCAAATACAAAGGATTACGCACCAATTTACGAGCCTCTTCGATAGTCATACCCTTCTTCTTACGCAACTCACATAAAAGCTGTGCATATTCTTCCATCTTCGGATGGTTTTCCGGATCGATGATGGTAGCTTTACTGATATTTCCCAATCCCCATTTGGCGGCAGCTTCTTCAATTTCCTTCGGATTTCCTATAAGAATAAGGTCTGCAACTTCATCTGTCAATATCTGATTGGCAGCTTTCAGGGTACGTTCTTCCGTTCCTTCGGGCAGAACAATGCGTTGGCGATCCGCTTTCGCACGCGCAACGATAGAGTTAATTAAATTGAGCATAAATATTTTAAAATATATGTATAGTCTGGTAGTAACGTGTCATTCACGTTGCAAAAGTACACAATATTGTAACATCTACATTGCAAAACGGGGCATAAATATGCCCCGAATATACAATTATTATAATATTTAACACTAATAGATTACCTGTGGAGCCACATCCTTAAATTGCTCCATACACATTCCGATGGTGGCACCGATATAGGTAGGGTCGCAAATAAGATACTTCGTCCCGTCATCCAATATGATATAGTCACCTGGAATCTCTTCAGTAAAGCGAACCGCTGAAGCAATATGGTTCGGATAATCCAGCAAAATGGCATCCAATCCTAACAAATCCTTTACTAAAGTAGCATACAGAATAGCCCGGTCTTCGCAATCGCAAGCGGGATAAAAGAAGTTCTCATCCAGAAAGAATGGCTTCTCGTAACCAAACTGATCACCATCCGTTTGGTACTCAAAACCCGTCTGAACAAATTCGATCAAGAGATTAGCCGCTTCACGTTGCGACTTTCCTTTGATTGCCTCTTTCAAAGGAGGGTACAAGGTTGCTTTCAGCTCCTCACTCATTGGCGTATGATAGTACACTGAAACATCACATTGGGGATAGTTTTTATAAAACTCCATCAGATTTCGATTGACCACCGTCTCTACTTTTACAGACCCGGAGGTAGGAGAAACAGTTTCTTGATATTCCGCCATATCAAATTTAGGAGCCGCATTAATAGCTAACGAGATGTAGTTTTTAGCATTGGCGAAATCTTGTTTATAAGTATATACTCCCATCCCCCCATTCTGCTTTTCAGCATTAAAAACATAATACTTCGTTCCTTCCAACATTATATAAGGTATGCCGTACAATGCACCAGCAGGAGCCACCATCAGTTTTAGCTTCCCATTGATTTTAGAAAGACGTACTTTGTAACCCGACTTATTCAAAATAAACATTTGCAGAAAAGCAATGTCATCTTTCTGTTGCTCACCGTAAAGCTGTTCTCCGATCTTTTGGGTAAACAACAAATACTCCCAGTCGCTCATATTCTTTTCTTCACGCAAGGTCATGCAATCCTTGATCAGTTGCTCATGATCCGCCTTGCACAACTTACTCCATGCATCCGCCACGTCTCCTTCGCGGTTGCCTGCAAGTGCCAAATTTTCTATTGCATCGGTAGCGACCTTCATCGGTGTACCATAAAAATTCACAGAACTCCGTTGAACCGGTCTTTCAGTAACAGGCACTTTCGGCATGTCTATTTTTACGGGAAGATAGGGATGTCCGGGAACATATACCCCCGGAGCAGGTTTATCTGTCATTACGGGCAGTTCCGGCTTCTTCACGTCTACAGGACGGCCCGCAATGGTAGGTTTTTCCATGTCCGGAATTTTAGGTGAGGCGGGCTTAATAGCCACCGGAGCCTGAGGTTTCTTTCCATCAAACACCGGTTGTTTCACAGGTTCCGGCCTAACCGGAGGTTCCAACGGATCAAACGCCTCAAACTTCGCCCAGGATTCTCTCAGGAAAGTTTCGAACTCTGCATCTGCCTTATTCTTGAATTCATTAAATTCTTCTTGCTGAGCTTTCTGGAAGGCATCGAAATCTTTCTCATAATCCACCTCCTGTCCCATAGCTGCCGGCAGAGATACAAACATCCCAGCTATAAAAAGAATAATATACTTCACCTTGTTATTCATCTGTACATTTTTTAGTCACTTATTTAATCAGTACCATCTCATAGAAAGCACACCGTTGGTTGGCAGGGATCGAATAAACCCATTTCAACACATTCTGATAGGTAACTGTATCCGTAAACGGGATATTTTCCTTGGTAGCTACCATCATCATGTTTATTTTTTCATTCTCCTTTCCCGGCTGCTTCTCCATCAGATAATCCACAGAATTACTGAAAGGTATATTATACTCATGCCCTGCTGTCAGCAACCTGTCAGCTTCATAGGCATTAGGATAGAGCAAAGATCCACCTGTGCTGTCAAACCAAAAAAACTTCAGATAAGAGTCCGCACCGTGTACCTTCAGACTGCAAGTAAACACGTCTCCTTCTTTATAAAGAGTTTCCACACCTTTCACTTCAAGTACATACGAGTTATCCGGTTTATCGTTCTTCCGCACGGTAGCATCTATTGTCACTACTTTGTAAAGGCTGCGGGAATTCACGTCCCATACCTCCTCCACCTTTTTATTAGTGACATTCACCATTCCGCCAATTGCCAACACACTCATTTGCGAATAGGCTTCATGAAATTCCTGTCCGTCTTCCTGAGTTATTTGCCCGAATACAGACCAGACATTCTCCATCACGCCTGCTTTCTGCAAGGCGGCTTTCTTCGCTTCCATGAATGCGCGTTCCTCGGCTTGCTTCAAAGTGATCTCCTCACTGACCTGCCAACGCCCTTGCACGCCTTTTACTTTCACGATATCCTGCGCACAAAGAGTATTGGCAGCCATCAGTAATAAAATGACGATGGCGCCAGATATCCCTTTTATTTTCATTCAGTTTGTTTTATTCTATATTATATCCTGATTAATAGCCGAGTTTATCCAATTCTTTGGCCAAATCTTCCGATTTCTTTGCCAACTCGGAACGTAAGGCATTGATAGCAGCTTTATTGGCAGCTTCCATGCTATAGCCTAAAGTAACCATTACTTCCACGTTTTTGTTTGGCAAAGTGCGATACACTTCAACCAATGGAATCACGCGTCCTAAAGTTGCAGAAATAACGCTTTTACTGGCACCTACCACGCTCGAAAGGCTGGCAGCTTCTTCCTGTCCCATATCGTCATTTGCCACTTTTGCTTCAATGAGTTGTGATACTTTCGTCTGAATCTGCCCGGCAAGGTCTATTTTAGCAGCGTTTGTTGCCTGCAATGCAGCTGAAGACTGATTACCGCCCACAGCTCTAGAAGAGGCTATATACCAGAACGGTGTTCCGTCCGGAGTCATTTCGGCTTGTTTCTGCCATGCATTTTCAAGCTGTTTGTCTAAAGGCAATTTCCCGACAGGCGTCTTAAATCCCTCTTTAGTCAGTTTTTTTGCTTCTTTACGCGCATCTTTAATCGCTTTCTTTTGGAGATCTTTGTTTAGAATTTTTTCTTGTTTTGCTAACTTTTTGTAGTCATCTTTGGTTGCTTTCTCCTGAGCAAATGAACTTACAGAAATCATCATAGCTAACGCTGTAAAAGCGCTGATTAATAAACCTTTCTTCATATTCGTTTTGTTTTAACGGTTAATGTTCATACTTTGGTTAATTCGTTGTCTTTTGCAAAAATATATATATTTTTATTCCTATCTCTTTTTTAATTGTTTTTTTTTAGAAAATAGAGGATTAAAATAAATTCTTCACGGTAATCCGTTACAACTCTATAAGTTATTTAATAACTTTGCACCGTTTTCAAATTCAATAGGTATAAAAGTATGATACGTCAGTGCGCCATTTTATTTGGCTGTTTGGCTTTGGGTGAATTGATTGTTTTTCTCACAGGGATCAAACTTCCTTCCAGCATCATAGGGATGCTATTGCTCACCCTCTTTCTTAAATTAGGTTGGATCAAACTGCAATGGGTGCAGGGCATGTCCGATTTCCTGGTTGCTAACCTAGGATTCTTCTTTATTCCCCCCGGAGTTGCCTTAATGCTCTATTTCGACATCATTGCGGCACAGTTTTGGCCAATTGTTATTGCCACCCTTGTCAGCACCGTCTTGGTTCTCGTTGTCACCGGATGGGTTCATCAATTAGCACGTAAAATCAAATGAGTTATTTAGAAAATGAATTTTTCCTGTTGGCTATTACCTTCGGGATTTTTTTCTTTGCAAAGTTGCTTCAGAAGAAGACGGGATTACTGTTGTTGAATCCTATATTATTGACGATTGCCATTCTTATTATTTTCCTGAAGGTAACTCATATCAGTTATGAGACTTATAATAAAGGCGGTCATCTGATAGAATTCTGGCTCAAGCCTGCCGTGGTTGCATTGGGCGTACCGCTTTATCTGCAACTGGAAACGATCAAAAAGCAATTGCTTCCCATTCTGCTTTCTCAACTGGCGGGATGTATCGTCGGAGTCGTCTCCGTGGTGTTGATAGCCAAACTCATGGGGGCTTCCAAAGAGGTGATTCTCTCGCTAGCTCCCAAGTCCGTCACAACTCCCATTGCCATGGAAGTAACGAAAACATTGGGAGGCATCCCTTCCTTGACTGCAGCAGTGGTGGTCTGCGTAGGGCTATTGGGGGCCATACTCGGTTTCAAGACAATGAAACTGATGCATGTCGGCAGCCCCATTGCACAAGGGCTCTCCATGGGAACCGCAGCTCATGCGGTAGGCACCTCGACAGCGATGGACATCAGCAGTAAATACGGAGCCTATGCCAGCCTGGGATTAACGCTAAACGGCATATTCACAGCTTTATTGACTCCTACTATCCTTCGTTTATTAGGCTTCTTCTAACAAAAAAGGCAGTTAATTGTTATATATAAAAAGACCACTAAAAGAAAAGTATACTTTATGATAGAATTTAAAGATATCACTATCAAAGATAAAGATATCATTACCGCCTACACGATGAACAGTAATCGCAGGAATTGTGATTTATCTTTCTCTAATCTCTGTAGCTGGAGATTTTTATACCATACCAAATATGCCATTATCGATAACTTTCTTGCTTTTAAATTCTGGGCGGGAGACGAACTGGCTTATATGATGCCCGTAGGTGAAGGAAATGTAAAACCAGTCCTGAAAGCACTTATCGAAGACGCATCCCAAGAGAATCAGCCATTCTGCATGCTGGGAGTATGTTCATGCATGCGTGAAGAGCTGGAGAGCATCTTTCCGGGACAATTCATTTTTACAGCCGACAGGGATTATGCCGACTACATTTATCTACGGAGTGACCTTGCCACATTGAAAGGTAAGAAATTTCAAGCGAAACGGAATCACATTAACAAATTCCGCAACACCTATGGTAATTATGAATATGCACCCATCACTCCCGACCGCATATCGGAATGCCTCGAGCTGGAAGCTGAATGGTGTAAAGCAAACAACTGCGATAAACAAGAAGGCACGGGGAATGAACGCCGGGCATTGGTTTATGCCCTGCATCACTTTGAAGAATTGGGACTGACCGGTGGCATATTGCATGCCAATGGTAAGATCGTTGCATTTACGTTCGGTATGCCTATCAACAAGGATACATTCGGGGTACATGTCGAAAAGGCGGATACCAATATTGACGGAGCTTATGCCATGATTAATTATGAGTTTGCCAATCACATCCCTGAACAGTACACTTACATCAACCGGGAAGAAGATTTAGGAATCGAAGGCTTGCGAAAAGCAAAACTGTCCTATCAGCCGACGATTATTCTGGAAAAATATATGGCTTGCCTCAAAAATGAGCCGTTGGATATGATAAAATGGTAAACAGATAGAATTACCGCATTAAAAGGATTGGATATACAATGATCAAGGATAAGGTAAAAACACTATGGGAGCTTTGTTTTGACGACAGCCAGGCGTTCATCGACCTGTATTTTCGTCTGCGTTATAAAGATGAAATAACTATGACCATCCAGGATGGCGAAGAAGTTGTTTCAGCACTTCAGATGATTCCTTATCCCATGACCTTTTGCGATAAAGAGATTCGGACATCTTACATATCGGGTGCATGCACCCATCCCGACCATCGCGGCAACGGAGCGATGCGCGAATTACTTTCACAGGCTTTTGAACGGATGACAAATGAAGGAGTCATGCTTAGCACATTGATACCGGCAGAGCCTTGGTTATTCGATTATTATGCGCGTTTGGGATACGTTCCAGTCTTCCGTCATTCTTTACAACAAGTGTCTGATGCCGGAACTACAGACGAAGAAGTCGTGATCCGGAAAGTAAGCGATTACGATCCGGAAGCCTACCGATATTTAAATCATAAAATGCATGAGCGTCCCTGCTGCATACAGCATACTTCCGATGATTTCAAAGTGATACTTGCCGATGCTGCTGTCAGTGGCGGATCAGTGTACATAGCGTCCGTCGGGAACAGTATTGTCGGCTTAGCCGTCACTTATCTGAGAGAAAGCGGCTTGTATATCAATGAACTTTTCTCCGATAGCCCGAAGGTAAAAGCCGGACTACTTCATCATATCGCATTCGAGAACACCACTCAAAAGGGTATGTTTTTCATCACTCCTCCTGCCTTGGGCGCAGAACAATCCGTGCTGGGAATGGCTCGTATTATCGATGCGCTTGGTTTCCTACAACTTTATGCAGCGTACTATCCTGAAAAAGAGATGAGCATTGAATTAACGGACAAATACCTTTCTGTAAACAACGGTTATTATTATCTCAATAAAGGAAAATGTACACATAGCAAACAACGGCTTTCAGATTCCCCGCTCAAATTAACCATAAGCGAATTAGGGGAATTATTACTGGCACCGATGCAGCCCTATATGAGTTTGATGTTAAATTAGCATTTCTAACATAGGCAAGAGCCTACTTTCTTTTTGAAAGTGAAGTTCGAGAATACCAAGCAATGGGATAGCATTTTACTTCTATGGCTAACCAACTTTTTTTCATAATCATGGAAATAGCACGGTGGAAGCCCGTTTTATGAGTCAAAACACAACAAAACACAGGTTAAACAACCTCATTTAGCAAATGAAATAACCATATTCGGCAAATGGAATAACCATTTCCAACGGATGAAACAATAATAACCAGCAGATAA
Organism: Jilunia laotingensis; assembly: GCF_014385165.1. Taxonomy (NCBI): domain Bacteria; kingdom Pseudomonadati; phylum Bacteroidota; class Bacteroidia; order Bacteroidales; family Bacteroidaceae; genus Jilunia; species Jilunia laotingensis. The sequence goes on from NZ_JACRTF010000001.1 coordinate 818,964, forward strand.
AGTAACCATATCCTGTAGATTGAATAGCAATAACTAGCAAATAGGAGTATAATTGGACGGAAAAGATGCCTTTTTATCCTTCTTTTTTCTCTATCTCGTCATATCCGGTGAAACTTCCACAAGTGACAGAATAAAGCGATAACAAGCTAAAGTAGATCACAAAGAAAGAATAATAAAAGATAGCAAGCATTATGCAACCCCTTCCATCCTTTAAGTAAAAAAGTGAAAAGTGCTAATCGTCTTAGATTCCGTTCTTCTCAATCATGCTTCCCATTGCCCCGAAATATCGCATCCCTGAAGGATAAGAAAAACGTTTTGTCAAAATGAATAGTCATTGAATTCAACCTGACAAAAAGAAGCGGAATCTGCACGCACATACATGCAGAGTTCCGCTTCCGTTCAATTAAATCAATTATGAATTATCTACTTATTCTCCTGCATAAAATGATAATTATAAGGATTACGTTTGAAATGATACCGGTTCCTTGGAACGGGAAGCGGATCTTGCAAACGCAATTCCCAAGTCATCAGTTCCTCCAACATTTCCATTTGCTTAGCCGCAAATTTCTTGTTATTATAAAGGTTGTTGATTTCGGATGGGTCTTGTTTCAAATTATACAATTCACCTCGTCCGTAATTATCCAACACTAACTTCCAATCGTCTTTGCGAACCATTCTTTCCGTGCCACTCTGCGTCCAAGTGTTCAATTCGTCGAAAAAGGCAATCTTTTTAGGTTGCAAAGCCCCTTCTTCCTGAAAGGTCAGCGGTTCTTTACGGGTAAAATCCTCACCTCCGAATCCCTGTTGAACCATCACACTGGCAAATTCCTTCTTCGGATAAGACTCTCCGTTAAGCATCGGCCAAAGACTTCTGCCTTGCACGCCCAAAGGTATTTCTGCTCCGATGGCAGAGCATATCGTTGGAAATACATCTGCCAAAGAAACATGTGCGTCCATCGGTTTAGACTGAGGCTTAATGCCCTGTCCCGCCCAAACCATCGGAATACGAGTCAGGCACTCGGGTACACCCGCACCCTTGCGAATCAGTCCATATTCACCGCAATAGTCTCCGTGATCGGACAAGATAACAAAGATCGTATTGTCATATAGCCCCGTAGCGACAAAGCCCTCAATTAGACGTTTCACCTGATCATCGATCAAGCGGAGCATCCCCAGATAATTACCACGCAAGCGGGGAAGATCCTGTTGCAGGTTCGGACAAGACGCGTCTTCCAATTCGGCAAGGATTTCATACTTCTCTCCTTTTTTAGACAAGTCCTTGCGGCTGGTCAATGTCGGAGGAAGCTTATCGGGCGAAAACATGGAAAAATATGGTTCGGAAATCTGGTAAGGATTATGCGGTTCGGGCATAGATACCCACATAAAGAAGGGAGCATCCTTCTGCTGTTCGACCCAAGCCAGCGCTTTCGTTACGATCTTTACCGGGTTCTGGGCTTCCACGGGGAAAGGAGTAGCTTCCAGGTACTGCCCTCTTGCATCTTCGTTCAGGAACCGGGCAAAGTCCTTATCCTGTTGGGTATCTTTCCGATTCTTCCCCCAATGAAAATAGCCGTCGCAATAGTCAAAATCAGTGTCTTTGACATGGGCATGGTTTTTACCGACCAAAGCCGTCTTATAGCCATTTTCTTTAAATACCTCCAGCATGTCCTTTGTATAATAGGTGTCTCCCAAATTGTGGTTGGTACGTACATGGGTAGCTGTCGGATAGCGTCCCGTAAACATGGAACAACGAGCAGGTATACTCGCCGGTGCTACCGTATAAGCCTTGTCAAACCACACGTTCCGGTGAGCCAATGAATCGGCAAAAGGAGTCACAGCCATCGGAAAGCCCTCCCTACCACACAGGTCGGCACGCTGCTGATCGGTCATAATGATCACAATGTTAGGCTTCGATGTTTGAGCCATAGCAGGGACCACTGTCAGTGCCCCTGCAAGTGCCGGTAATGCTGAAATTAACTTATTATTCATCAGATTATTTGCTTTTGGGATAAACATAATGAGTATCGGCCCATTCCTTCCATTTATCGGTCATCTGCTTCAGTATCTTCGGCTCTTCCCTTGATAGATCAACCCGTTCGGTACGGTCTTTATCGAGATTGAAAAGTTCCCAATTCTTAGAAGCTTGATCCTTTACCGCTTTCCAATTTTTCCACCACACGACACAATTGTCAAAGTGTTCGCCAAATATGTATTCGTGCAGTTCCACATCCGGATTGGTCAGAATGGGAAACATGCTTGTGCCTACCAACGGGATGATTTCATTTCCACCGTGATAAGTCTTGGGATAAGTGGCTCCGGAAGCATCGATGAAGGTTGCCATAATATCGGGTAGAAAAGCCCTAGTATGTCTTAGCTCTCCGTCATATTCAGCATACTTTTCCGGCCAGGAAATAATCAACGGAGTAGAAGTGCCGCCTTCATAGGCCCTTACTTTATATTTACGATAAGGAGTATTACTTACTTGTGCCCACGGTAAACCATAGGAAGGCTTGACCCATTCATCGGGATCATTTATCATGTCGACCGTTCCGAAACCTTTCTCCCGGTGGGGTTCGGCACAGGCTCCATTATCCGACAGGAAGATAACCAATGTGTTCTCCGCTTCCCCTTTTTCTTTCAGATAATTCAAAAGCCGGCCTACATTATAATCCATACAATGTACCTGAGCAGCATAAACAGCCATTCGTCTGTCCAGTTCTATCTGCTCTTCTTCAGTCAACTCGTCCCACTGACGGCCTTCCCACTGGGCAAGCCCCCAACTCTTATCGATAAGCCCCATCTTAATCATCCGTTTCATACGGGCTTCCCGGATTTTTTGCCACCCCTTCCGGTACTTGCCTACAAACTTATCAATGTCTGCCTGTTTCGCATGCAACGGCCAGTGAGGAGCATTATAAGCCAAATAAAGGAAATACGGTTTTCCATCCTTCGGCCGTTCGTCAACAAACTTCAAAGCATAATCCGTAAATGCATCCGTGGTATAATACGGCTGGTCAGGCGGTGGTAATTGCTGGTTATCCAAAGTAAGATTACGGTCGCCATGAGGACGCAGGTAGCTGGATGCCCCCGACAGTATCCCATAGAAATGGTCGAACCCACGCTGCAATGGCCATTTCTCCTGACCATGCATACCAACATGCCATTTACCGGCCATGTAAGTATGGTATCCCGCCTCTTTCAGTACCTCCGCCATTGTTACGCAATTACGGTTCAGGAACCCCATATATCCATGCACACCGTGATCTTCAGCAGAATGAGGGTCTTCGGACATCATTCCGATACCCGCCTGCTGCGGGTATAATCCGGTTAGCAGACTGGCACGTGACGGACAGGAACGTCCCGTATTGCAGAAATGCGTAAAACGTACTCCCTGCTTTGCTAGATTATCGAGGTTCGGAGTGGGAATTTCCCCTCCGTAACACCCCAAATCGGAATAGCCCATATCGTCCACCATAATCAACACGATATTGGGTTGTTTGCCTTGTTGTGCCATTGCTGTCATCGACAGCAATGTGGCAGTTCCCAACAATAATGATCTTCTTTTCATCGTCTTTTATTTCATTTAAGTCTGAATACCTGGGAATAGATCGCCTGGTCAGCGCCCTGTGGCTTCACTCCAATCCGCCCATACAAAGCTTTGGCAGCCTTCACATTTGCATTGGAAGATACGTCCAACGAGAAGTCGACTTTACCGGCAGTCACATTCGCCTTATTTTGTCGCGCTATATTCGTAGCTTCATCCACAAATGAAGTTTTACTAACCAGAAGCATAGCCTGACCGATTTTGGCTCCGTCCACTATCTGATTGACATTGCAGGTGGCAGCAACGATATTGTCAGTCATTGTTATATCCTCCTCCGTAATCATAAAGTAAGGAGTAACTTTCACTTCACAATCAGTAGTGCCCTTGACAGTTACATAGATCGTATCGCGGTTATTCACCCAAGGACCGTTTTTATCTTTTGTGACCAGTTTATATTCACCATCGAACAAAACAGCTTGAAATTCTCCATCTTGACCGGCATAAACCGTAATAGGATCGTGTTTGTCGTATCCGTCTTGATAGAGCTGTAACTGGATACCTCCATTTGTACCTTTCAACCGGACTGTCTGCCCTTCATAAGTGATCGCCCCCTTCAATACAGACTTTGGTTCATCATAGTTATCAAAGCCGCAACTTGTCATAAAGCATACGAACACCGACAAAATTAAATAAAAAAATATCTTTCTCATCATTCTATAGTCATTAAATTATTGATATGGGTTCTTTACCAAAAGCTGATTCTTATTAAGCCATGAATTATCGAAGAAATTATAATAGTTTCTCAACTCAAAATGTCTGGGATAGGGTGCCATATTCGCCTTTATCTTTTCGAACACCCATTTCTGGTCATTATCCGCCCCCGGATTGTTGATCTGATAAGGAAATAATGCATAAAGTTGCGCATTGGGATCGTCATTCACTCCGTTCCATATTTTGTCTGCCAAGCGCCAACGTTTCAAATCCCAGTAACGATGGTCTTCCATAGCAAACTCTACCCGGCACTCGCGAACGATATCATCAAAAGTCATTTCCGTCAACTGGCTGATACCGGCACGCTCGCGTACCTTATTAATATATACCAACGGACTGTCTTCACCCGTCTTTCCAAGTTCAAAAGCAGCCTCACAAGCAATCATATAAGCCTCGGAGATGCGGAAACGAGGAAACCAGATAGCACTTTTCCGAGCATTAGTAGCGGCAGCAAGGTCTTCATCCAAGAATTTACGAAAGAAGAAACCGGATTTATTCACCAGATTTTCATTGTTGGCTACAGGACCGTTAATAGAGGTAAGTATGCGGTTATCGCTATCCACTGATCCCACCTTACCGGTCTTAGTTACCCATTTATTGTTCTCCCATACTTTCTGACCAGCCTGCAGAGTCACTTCGCTTCCGCGGAACTCCGCCCCCGGATAAATGACCGTGCCCCACAAACGTGCATCCTTATTAGCAAAAGCATCTTCCGGGTTGTCATACATAATGAAATTACCCGCCTCATCCTTGATTCTGATCTTCCCATCACGATCGTCCTTATATTCAAATTCTTCTACCAGATTCAACACGGGCCCGGCAAAGCAACGTTCCGGGTCCACCGCATGGGATGCCGGGATGTTCCTGAATGTAAAGAGATGGGTAGACCCGGGATAGGCATAGTCTCTCGCCCAAATCACTTCCTTGTTATTATCTTTAATGCAGACGGCTTCATAAAAGTTTCGCCCGAGATCTTTCGGATCAGAAGGCGTGATGTCATACTTTTTGGAGGCAATCACTTCCTTCGCAGCCGCGAACGCCGTTTCATAATATCCGGCAGCCTTTTCCGCAGGAATTCCTACTTCCCCTCCGGTAGTCACAATAGGGGCAGCCATCTTATTATTGTAATTCGCCAACGATCCGGCATAGATTGCAGCCCGGGCCTTCAACATCAAAGCAGCCCACTTGGTGGCACGAGCAGCATTTATAGAGGGGGTCTCCGGCAAATAGCCTGCAACATCCGAACATTCGCTGATAATGTAATCATACACTTCGTATTCTTTGGAACGAGGCACCTGAAGAGTTAGGACATCTGTGCTACCGCTATATTCAAAAACCTGATCATAAACGATTGGCACTCCCCCCAGTCCGCGGCACATATTGAAATAGACCCATGCTCTGATAAAACGGGCTTCGCCCTCAAACTCATTTCTTTCCGTTTCCGACAAAGCACTGGATGCACGCAGTCCTTCCAAAAACTGGTTAATACTACGAATCAATTTATAATTGTAAACCCTCCACTGGTCATTCCCGTACGATTGCATATTGTCGGGGGCACCGGATGTCAGACAAGCATCGTCTACTTTAGTAAAAGTATTGAGATCCGAGAAGTCCTGTCCCCAACCATCCATTCCGCCATAAAAGTTTGCCAGAATAGACTTTACCATTTTGGCATCACTAAATACCTGATCGTCGGTCAATATCTGGTCGGGATTACGTTCAAGAAAATCGTCACAGGACGACCCGAACAGAGACCAGACAAATAAGATAGAAATTATCCAATATTTATTCATATTCTTCTATTATAATTTAAGCGTTAAACCAACATTTATCACTCTCATAGTCGGGTAATCAGCCCCATTTCCGGAAGTTATTTCCGGATCGATACCCGGTACATTGGTAATGGTAAACAAATTCTGTCCTGCCACATAGAATCTCAAGCTTTGGATGGATACCCTTTTCAACATGTTCTTCGGCAATGAATATCCTATTTCCAGGTTTCTCAGTTTAAGGTAACGGACATTATGTTTCCAGAAAGCGCTTTGCCAGTAATTACTGTGGCCGTTATTCCCGACCAGCAAAGTCGGATACTTACCGGGGATCAGCTCACTGTCCGCATCAAATATATCCGAGAGCCGCCAAGTGTCGCCCATATAGTATTGTGGATTATTACCACCATTATTGAATGGTATTCTTTGGATAAGTGTCTGATTCCATGTATTCATAGCTGCACCGGAAAAATCCAGTCCCAAATCGAAACCTTTCCATGCACATGAAACATTCAAGCCAAAGTTAAGAACCGGTGTCGAACCTTCTTTGTACCCGATAGGCCGTTGATCCATCGCATTGATCACACCGTCACCATTCTGGTCTACATACTTGATATCACCGGGACGCAAAGTAGTGTTACCTTTTTGGTCATTATCGATCGGCCAGTTCACTATTTCTTCCCAACTCTGGAATTGTCCGTCTGCTTCATAAGCCCAGTTGATGTCTCCGAAACGATGCCATTTCGAATTACGGTATTCATCCCAGGAATTACTATATTTCGGTTTATATTGTTCCCAATTATAGAAACGCGAATAGGTCATATTACCGGCAACCGAATAAGTAAAATCACGTACTTTGTCAGACCATCGGATCAAGAAGTCGTATCCCATGTGGACATTAGAGCCCAGATTCTCTCTTGGTCTTTCAAAACCGACTTCTTGTGGCAGCAAAGAATCATCGCGTGTAGCCGGAATTCCGGAACGGATCCGGCGGAAAAAGTCGAACGAACCGGATAAACGATTATTAAAGAAGGCCGCATCGAAACCGACGTCCAGGATTTTTGCTTTAATCCACGACAACGTAGTTACCGGCAAATTCCGCGGAGAAGTCCCCACCATGTAACTTCCATCGATTACCCCACCGCCACTGTTGTAATTATATCCGGACATGTAATCGAAAGGACTGTACAGCGGATTACCGTCTGCATCTTTCCCTAAATTATCATCACCCACCAAACCATAAGAACCACGTACTTTCAAATCATTGAAAACAGAAGCAAACCGGGCTTCTTTCCAAAATTTCTCTTCGGAGATTCTCCATCCGGCAGAGAAGGAAGGAAAGAATCCCCAACGGTGATGAGGCGGGAATTTCCAAGAACCGTCATAGCGAGCAGACAATTCGATCAGGTACTTATTGGCATAATCGTAATTGATACGCCCCATCCATCCCAAACGGGCTTCCGTATTGTTTCCCGTATCATCATATTTATCCATCGTATCAAAATAGACCAACTTCAAGGCATTCGAAGCCGGCACTGAATGCAACCAAGATTTCGGAGTATCTCTCTTAATGGCTTCAAAACCGATGATCGCATTAAGGGAGTGTGCATCGAACTTTTTCTTATAAGCGGCTTGAATATTGGATGTAAGCTCTTCCACATGGGCATTGGTGCGTTCCTGCCATGCACTGGTTCGTTCGGCCACGATGGGATAGGTATCGGTTTCTTCGTCATAACCGTATACATGGAAAGTACGTTCTTTATTATTCAGTAACTCATTGGCAAAGTAATAGCCAAAAAGCCCCTTAATAGTAAATCCTTTCATGATTTCATATTCAAGATTCAGGTTCAACTGAGCCATCCGCCAGGTATCCTCATACTTACCACAGTTTTCGAAGTTCAACAGACCGAAGTTTAAAGTATAGTCGGTTCCGGTCATAGTAGGATACTTAGGATTGTCATTTGCAAAAGGGCGACGTGTAGGCAGATTACGGTAGGTAGCCGTACGCGGTTTCTCATAATCATCCACTCCCGGCACTCCCGGATTCACCAATTGCTTAATACGCCCATTCATTGTCATACCTATCTTGAACCGATCGGTAATCTGCGACTCCACATTCATTTGGACATTATAGCGCTTCATTCCGCCAAAGTTCCGTATGGCTGATTCCTGGTTAGTATGTCCCACACTAAAATAATAATTGATCTTCTCTGAGCCACCGGAAACATTCGCATTTACATAGTATTGCGGGGCGGTCACCCATATATAATCGTACCAGTCGAAAGGTCTGTAATTCTTCTCCGTACCTTGCCTCCATTTAGCCAAGTCCTCCGGGGAGTAAGTGCGGGAAGCTTTATTTTGAATCGTTTCCGACTGAATGTAATTTTCCACATAGGTAACAGCATCGGCTGGCTTCGCCATACGGGAGACATGTTGCCAACCGTAATAAGTATTGAGCGTTACCGTATTTCTGGAATTCTTCGTACCCTTTTTGGTCGTTACCACAATCACCCCATTAGCTGCACGCACCCCATAAATAGAAGCAGAAGCATCCTTCAATACAGAAATAGATTCGATATCATTAAAATCTATATTATTGAACTGCCCCTCGTCTGTCTGCACACCATCGATCACGTAAAGGGGAGCCCCCATGTTACGTATCTGTAAAGTAGTGGTAGAGCCCGGTCGGCCATCCGTGTGCCTGTAATTAATACCTGCCACCTTGCTGACCAATGCACCGGAAGTGTTTACAGAAGAAGAACGGCTAAGTTCATCGGCACCTACGGACGCAATAGCACCTGTCAGTGTAGCTTTCTTCTGTGCCAAACCGAAACCCGTCACAACCACTTCGTTCAATAATTTGGAATCTTCGGACAACACCACTTTAAAGTCTGTTCTCCCCGAAGAGACTAGCACTTCCTTCGTTTCAAAACCGATATAGGAAATTTGCAACTGAGACTTTAGCGGAACATTTTTCAGTGTAAAATTCCCATCTATATCAGTTATCACACCGTTTGAAGTTCCTTTCACGATCACATTGGCTCCGATAACGGGTTCTCCATTATCATCAACAACATGCCCCGTAATATCCTGAAGTTTAACAGGCTGGGCAGGTAAAACATCAGATAGCACCACTTGGTTATTGGGTTTCACTAAATAGCTAAATGAAGCTTGCGCTGCAAGATCTTTCAAAACCTTGTCAATGCTACTATTCTGTGCGTCAAGAGACACGGACTTTTTAAGCCCCGCCAAATCATTGTTATAGAAAAAGCGATAATCGCTCACTTTCTCTATTTGCCGTATAACCTCTTTCAGAGGTTTGTCTTTCATGGAAAGTGTAATCTGTGCCGAAATGCCCAAACTACCGGATAAAAATATAAGAGTAAATAATAAATGCTTGATGTTACTCATTTTATAAGATTTTATTCATTATACGATAAAAAAATTGTAACTTTACAAGCTGAAAACCGGACATAGATATTCTCGTAAACTGCCTTCCGCCAGTCGTCAGAATAAGAGTGAATATTCATGTTTCGATTTAAGCTTAACTTGGGGTAGTCCTGACCTGTCAGGCTATCCTTTTTTAATGTGTTTGCATCTTCTTCCGTGTTTTATACCATATGTACCTCCTGTTTAAAAAATTACTACCCTGGTTAATTCTATATATTTAGTTACCTATTGTTCAGTTCAATCGTATCTCCCATCGTTTTGTATGTGATGGGCGAAGTAAGACTTATCAATTCAATAATATTGTCCAAACTATTATTACAAATCACTCCGGTAAAACGAAATTTCTTGATCTCGTCAGATTTGAATACGATCTGGACATTATACATTCTGTTTAGTATAACTGCTATTTCCTCGAGCGTTTCTCCACTGAATACCAGTTCATTATCCCGCCACATCTTCGCATAATTCGAGTTATCCAATTTGCGCACTGCTAGTTTTCCTGATTTGCGTCTCCAAATTGCCCCCTCGTTCGGAGAAAGGATAACATTGTATCTGCCTGCGGATACGCGAACAGAACCTGAAAATAAGGTCGCTATAATTCGGGCATCATCCTCATAGGCTTTGACATTGAATGTGGTACCTAAAGCTTCCACCTCCATATCATCGGTCTTCACAATGAAAGGATGCTCCTTATCTTTCGCTACCTCAAAAAATGCTTCTCCTACTAATGAAACCACCCGTTTACCCTCTCCGTAATCAGCATCATAACTTAACTTTGTATAAGAATTCAGCCAAACTTTTGTCCCATCGGGTAAGGTTACATTAGCCCGTTGCCCTTTATCCGTGTTTACCAGATATTCCTTGGCTATTTTGGACTTTCCGAAATATGAAGTATATACTCCACCTCCCAAAGCTCCGCCTAATATCAAAATAACAATTGCCGCATATCGTAAGAAGCGTCTGAAAAATGAAAGACCTTGTCTTTTGTTCTCCTTAGGAGCAACATGTATGCGGCTTTTAATTTGGGCAAACATACGTTGCTGAACGTCAGTCGATAGTTCCTTATCAGACCTCAACCATAGGCTATGATAGTAATCCATCAGTTGCTTACGACCGACAGAACTGTATAACCACTCCATCAGTTGCCGTTCTTCATCCACGGAAGTTTCACCCCGCATAAACCGCCCGAATAATACTATGTTGCTGTCTTTTTCCACGTGCTTTTAAAATGTATATCCATGGAGAACCCTATTCCCTTACATGGGGATAGAAAAGACGCACATATTTAACAACATTTAATAGTCCTTCAATTGAACCATGTCAACAATTTTCCATTCACGGCATCCTTATCCCGTGAGCAAGCCAAAGAAGTATATAATTGATAATCAACTAATAAAGAAAGAAATTTGGACATCGGTGACCAACGGCCTCTTCATCGGTGACCAACGTTCCCTTCATCGGTGACCAAGAGGGTGTTCATCGGTGAGGTCGGATGCCTTCAGTCGGGGGCTAAAAGCATGTAATAAAAAAAGAACTAAAGTATCGTTTCGATTATACACTATTCGCCCTAATTTCACACAATTTCCCCAACAGGATGATGTACTCGATATGACTTTTAATATATATGAAAAGCTTAAAACATACCCTTACATTTCGGAAGAAATAAAAAGGAGAGCTAGGACTGTGATTTCATCAGCCAGCTTCACTCGCAGGTATTGAAGGGCACGGTAAAGTTGCGTTTCTACCGTTTTTTCAGAAATCGACAGTTGCTTGGCAATTTCCTTGTTAGTGAGATGCTGTTTGCGGCTCAGGTAATAAATATTCCTTCTGGAAGGCGGCATTTGTTCTACCAGTTCATCCACATACTCCCTTAGGGATTCGGCATCTATTTTTGCTTCCAATTGCCCGTCAAAGTCTTGCTGATTACCTATATATTCAAGGAATCTTTCCGAGAGTAAACGCTTTTCACTCTCTTTATATACCATATTACGGGCTATTGTAAAAAGATACGATTCAAAGCTATCCTCAGGATTAATACTCTCACGACGTTCCCAGATTTTTAGAAAAACATTCTGGGTAAAATCCTCAGCAAGCGTTTTATCATAAAGAAGAGAATCAATGAAATGAAACACATGTGAATTATAACTCCAGAAAACAGTGTCAAAAGCCCCTTCATCACCGTTTTTTAAACGCTGAAGAACCTGTTTGCCTATTTTATCCGAAGAAGATTTCATGTATTCATAAATTATTACTCAGCTAATCGACAAAATCAATTTTCTTTTGTCAGCAACCTCTCCAGTTCTTCTGCATTGAGACGAAGATAGAATTGCCCCCGATAAGCCACAGAGATCGCTCCAGTTTCTTCTGAAACAATAATGGCATGAGCATCAGACTCCTGTGATATTCCCATTGCAGCCCTATGACGAAGCCCGAGTTCTTTCGGTATATCCAGATTGTGCGAGACGGGCAAGATGCATCCTGCTGCTTTTATCCGTTTCTTGCTGATCACCATTGCGCCATCGTGCAATGGGCTGTTTTTAAAAAATATATTTTCTATCAAACGCTGATTGACATCTGCATTGATAATTTCTCCCGTACGGACTACTTCATCAAGAGGAACATTATGTTCTATCACGATCAAGGCACCGACTTTCTGTTTACCCATGCTGATGCACGCCATGACAACGGGCATTATATCATCATGTTCCAATTTCTCTTTCCGTGTACCCGTAAAAAAACGTGCTAAAGCACTGACATGCCGGTGCGATCCAAGCGTCAATAAAAAACGGCGGATCTCATCCTGAAAAAGTACAATAAGCGCCAAGACTCCTACATTCATCAAAGTATTGAAAATAGAGCCCAACAGTTTCATCTCAAGTACCTGCGTCACTACTAACCAAATCAAGATAAATACCAAAATTCCGGTAAATACTTTGATAGAACCGGATGCTTTCATCAGCTTGTAGACATAGTATAGTAGGAAAGCAACCAGAAGAATGTCTATAAAATCTTTTATGCCAAATTCAAAAAACACAATATAGCTATTTACTATTTTATAAATTACAATCTGTAACTCTCTTCACAATCTTCACAGCCTCTACTGCCTCGCGAACGTCGTGTACACGAAGAATATCCGCCCCCTTCATCAAAGCGATGGTGTCAAGCACCGCTGTTCCGTTCAACGATTCCACTGGAGTGCCTCCCAAAAGCCGATATATCATCGACTTCCTCGAGACTCCTACCAACAATGGCAGTCCAAAGACAGAGAACTCCTCTAAATGAGCCATCAATTCATAATTATGTCCCAAAGTTTTTCCAAAGCCAAATCCCGGATCGATAATTATATCTTTAACACCTAAATCCCGTAGTTGTTGGATTTTTCTTGCAAAATATATGAAAATCTCCTTAAGTAAATTATCATAGTGCGGATTCTTATGCATCGTCTGAGGAGTTCCTTGCATATGCATCATGATATATGGAACACCTAAACGCGCTACAGTCTCGAACATTCCCGGATCCATTTCCCCTGCTGCAATGTCATTGATAATGGCAACTCCATGCTCCTTCACACACCATTCCGCTACTTCAGCCCGGAACGTATCGACAGAAATAACTGCGTCCGGATAGTCACGGTTCAGAATATCCAATCCAGTTTTCAAACGGCGAATTTCCTCCTTCGGAGAGATATTCTCGGCATCAGGACGAGAAGAATAAGCACCAATGTCTATAATTGAAGCTCCTTCTTCAAGGATTTGTGCGGCACGGTTAGCAATATCCTCTTCTGTCTGCATCCGGCTTCCGGCATAAAATGAATCAGGAGTAACATTCAGAATTCCCATAACCTGAGGAACAGAAAGATCAAGCAAATGCCCATTAACATTTAAATATTTATGCTTTGATGCGATCATTTGTATCTTTTATCGTTTAGATTGTTGCAAATGTAGAGAAAAAAAGCGAGCAACCACGTAAAATTGTTAGAAATAAACGTATATTTGCACTCACTCCTTATAATAATAGGCCGACTGTGATGAAGCACTTTCAACATACTATAATAATCAGGGTATCTTTATTGCTCTATATGTTATTGTTAAGTATTACAACAATAGCTCAAAATAACGAAATGAAAGACTTTAATGTTGACAGTACTCTTTACGTCTACTATCAGCAATGCAAAGGCTATATTCAATCGCCAATCGTTTTGACCATGTCCGATACGCTTTTCCAAATGGCAAAAAGCCAAAATGATCAAAGAATGCAAGCTGTAGCCCTCTGCACCAAACTCGACTTTTATTATTTCCACGCTCAAGAAGACAGTATAGTGTCATGGGTGGAACGAATCAAAGAGTTCGCATTAACTACTAATCAATCCAAATATTATTATTTTGCATGGGGAAAACGATTGATCTTGTACTATATTAAAAGTGGGAAAATCAATACAGCCCTTTATCAGTCGCAACTTATGCTGAAAGATGCCATAAAAAGAGACGATAAAGAAGGTATGGCATATTGTTACGATTGCATCGGTGATATCTATATAATCAAGAAACTGAATGAGCAAGCAATCAATGCCAAATTAAAAGCAGTTGAAATAATTGAAACATACAATCTGAATTCATATAATTTGTTCAGCAAACTTGCAACAATCGCAAAGCTTTATTCAGAACTGTCACAACCTCAAAAAGCAATTGAAACAATAGAGAAAGGAGAAAAGTATATTTATACAAGCCTCCATAAAGCAGATCAGAAACTAAGTTATGTTTATTACTATTTAGTACTGAAACAATATGATAAGGCACAGAAATACCTGAAAGAAGCAGAAGATATTCACGCTAAAGATAAAAGGTTAAAGCATCAAAGAAAAAACTTGTTGGATGCAGAAGAGTCCTACTACAGACACACCGGACAATTTCAAAAAGCACTAAAGATATTAGAATATCAAGAGAAAATAGTACAATCAATGGGAGAAGACCAGACTGAATTGGATGTTATGTTAAAAAGAGGAGACTTATACTACCAAATGGGACAAAAAGCCATTGCTGCCGATTATTTATATAATTACATTACATTATCAGACTCTGCCAATAACGTGAACGAACAATCGGCCGTCACCGAGTTTTCAACCATTTTAAACCTCGAAAAATTAAAAACCGAAAAAAAGGAACTTGAACTTAAATCTAAAGAAGAGCAACTTAAGTATAACCGGAACTTCATTATTCTTTTAGCAATTATTCTTTTTATCGTGGTCGTTCTCTTTTATAGGGAATATCACTTGAACAAACGGTTAAAAATATCCGAAAGACAGTTAGTTTTGAAAAATAAAAAGTTGACGGAATCGGAGGAAAACCTTCGAAAAGCAAGGGATAAAGCTGAAAAAGCCAGTGAAATGAAAACGTCTTTCATAAGAAATATGACACATGAAATACGAACACCGCTTAATTCCATCGTAGGATTTTCACAAATTATCGCCAGCCAGTTCAAGAAAGACGAAGATACGTATGAATTTGCCAATATCATTGGTGAGAACAGCGATAAATTACTGAAATTGATTGATGATGTTTTGAATATTTCCGATCTTGAATCGAGTGAAGAGCTAGTCTTAACATCTACCCGAATCAATAGTTGCTGCCAGAACAGTCTGGAAAGAGTTCGTCCATACATCCCTAAAAGTGTGACTCTTGAATTCCACCCGGCATATGATGACCTGACAATACAGACTGATGAAGAATGCATCTCCAAAATTCTTTTTAATCTGCTCCATAATGCTGCTAAATTCACTGAAAAAGGACAGATTATTTTAGCTTATACCTTATCGGAAAGCAAAGAAAAACTTGTTATAACAGTAACGGATACCGGCATAGGCATACCTGCCGACAAACAAGAAGAGGTCTTCGAACGGTTTACAAAAATAAGTAGTTTTTCACAAGGATGTGGTTTAGGATTACCCCTCAGCAAACTGTTGGCACAGAAGTTAGGTGGCGATCTTAGAATCGACAAGAATTACCTATCGGGATGCAGATTTGTACTGACACTCCCTATAAACACATAAATGGGCAAACAAATGTTACAATATATTTTCAATAAAGCAATATGTATTTTCATATTAACGGTGATATGCCTTTCACAATCTATTCATGCTGAACATTCTACAGAGCCTGACAGTATCATGATTGCTCTTTACAAAAGATGCAAATCAAACATCAAGCATCCGGTTGCATTAGAAATATGCGACACACTTTGCCTATTGGCTAAACAATCCAACAATAAGCATATGAAAATCATTGCACTCTGCGCCAAACTCGATTATTTTTACTATCAGAATGATAAAGCAAACATTCTGAAATATGTCAAAAAGGTCAAGCAGAAAAGCCGTGAGTACAACGAACTGAAATACTACTACTTTGCATGGGGAGACAGACTCATTACTTATTATCTCAAACAAAACCAGATAAATACAGCAATGTATGAAACAGAGAAAATGCTAAAAGCTGTACAAAACGACAATTACCCAAAAGGACTTGCGACTTGTTACCACTCATTGGCAAACATATACATCACTCAAGAAAACAATGCACTTGCTTATGAAAATTTCCGGAGAGAAATAGACATCCTAGAGAAAAATCATATGGATGACTTAAATCTTCCAACAGAATATGCAGCATTATCGCAATGCGCCATCCAAATTGGTCGCATCGATGAGGCAAAAGAAGCCTTAAACAAGGCACTACCATTAGCCAAAAGCATATATCAGAAATTTAATGTACAAAAAGCATACGCTTTGTTACATATCAAAACCAAAGAATTAGACAAAGCGCAAAAGGCGATCCAACAAATGGAAAAACTGGCAGATCAGCAAAAAGACCGATCGATCAACAATAACGCATACCGCAATGTCCTGACGCAATACTACTGTGCCACCAAACAATATCAGGCAGCTTTAGAAACCATACATCAAATTGCACAGGATTCTCTCGGCAATGCTTCTGAAGGATTGAATTACATTCTTACCAAACGACAGGGAGATATTTATTGGGAAATGAATAACATGCCACAGTCCGCACGGTTCTACCGCGATTACATCCAATCGACCGATTCAATAAGAAATATAACCATACAAAATTCAGCCAATGAGATTGCATCTCTATTAGGAATAGAAAGGCTGGAAAATGAAAAGAACCAGTTACTTTTACATATTCAGAAAGAAGAACTATTAGTCAATCGCATAGCTGTTCTCTCACTGAGCATTCTTCTGATAACAGGAGGAGTCTTTTTCATGCGTACTTACAAATTGAATAAGAAGTTAAGAAACTCAGAGAATACAGTAACCCGGCAATACCATAAACTGAAAGAGAAGGAAAAAGAACTGTGTATAGCCAAGGAAAGAGCAGAAAACGCCAGTATGATGAAAACAACATTCATACAAAACATGTCGCATGAAATACGTACACCACTAAACTCTATCGTAGGTTTTTCGCAAGTTCTGACCAGTTATTTTAAAGAAGATAATGAAACCAAAGAATTTGCTTCTATCATTGAGACAAGCAGTGTAAACTTGCTGCGATTAATAAATGACGTACTCGACATTTCCTACCTCGACGAGTCAGAAAAATTAGAATATAGCACAACTTCAGACATTAACGATAGCTGCCTGATAAGTATCGAACAGGCACAGTCATCGGTAAAACCGGGAATAAACCTTATATTTCACCCCGAACGCGATTCATTAATGATCAAAACCAATCCCGATCGAGTTTCACAAGTATTGACTCACCTATTACTCAATGCAGCAAAATTTACAACTGAAGGAAGTATAAGCCTTACTTACTCCTTAACACAAGATAATAAGTACATAAAATATACGGTTGAAGATACAGGCAAAGGAATCCCAGTAGAAAAACAAGAATTCGTATTCCAAAGATTTGCAAAGCTCGATAACTTTTCCCAAGGCACAGGATTAGGGCTTTCCATCTGTCGGATAATTGCGGAAAAAATGGGAGGCAATCTCACCATCGATAAAGAGTACATCCAAGGATGCCGGTTCATATTTACATTACCGCTTATACTTGCGGAATAAAAACACTTTATAGAAAAGCAGGGAAAGAAAAAGAGAAGTAGATTTCATACAGGATTCAGTATTAAACTTTATCTTTGTTGCCATCTTAATTTATAGAAGAAGAATATGAAACTTTCTGCTCTCTACCAGATATTTCTGGACTGTAATGAAGTGACCACTGACAGTCGCAACTGTCCTGACGGTTCCTTGTTTATCGCCCTCAAAGGGGAATCTTTCAATGGAAACGCATTTGCCCGACAAGCACTGAACGATGGCTGCGCTTTCGCAGTGATAGATGAATCCACTTATGCAGTGGAAGGAGACAAACGTTATATACTTGTCGACAACTGTTTGGAAACACTGCAACAATTGGCTAATTATCATCGTCGCCAATTAGGCACACGTATCATCGGAATTACTGGAACCAACGGAAAAACCACAACGAAAGAACTAATTTCCACTGTATTGTCACAATCCTACAATGTGCTTTACACGCAAGGGAACCTTAACAACCATATCGGTGTACCAACCACTTTGCTCCGTTTAAAAGCAGAACATGATCTGGCTGTCATCGAAATGGGAGCAAATCATCAAGGAGAAATCAGATTCCTTTGTAATATTGCCGAGCCCGATTATGGTATCATCACTAATGTAGGTAAAGCACACTTGGAAGGTTTTGGTTCCTTCGAAGGAGTAATAAAAACGAAAGGAGAGTTATACGATTTCCTTCGTAAGAAAGAAAACTCAACAGTGTTCATTCACAACGACAATTCCTATCTCATGAACATTGCTTCGGGGCTTAATCTGATCCGATACGGTAATGACAATGAACTTTATATAAATGGGAAAGTAACCGGTAATTCACCCTATCTTACTTTTGAATGGAAAGCAGGAAAAGACGGTGAATTTCACGATGTTGCTACACAGCTCATCGGAGAATATAACTTCCCCAATGCATTAGCGGCAGTCACTATTGGTCATTACTTTGGAGTAGAACCTAACGGTATAGACAAAGCACTTGCAGGATATGTTCCACAGAATAACAGATCACAACTTAAAAAGACAATTGACAATACTTTAATAATTGATGCCTACAATGCCAATCCCACCAGTATGATGGCAGCTCTGGAAAACTTCAGAAACATGCAGGTGCCACATAAAATGCTTATACTGGGAGATATGCGTGAGTTGGGGGCCGACAGCTTAATGGAACACCAAAGGATAGTCGATTTTATTAAAGAAAGCAACTTTGAGAAAGTTATAGTAGTGGGCGCTCAATTTGCTGCCGCACAACACTCCTTTACGACTTATCCGAATGCCCAAGCATTGATCCAAGCTTTACAAACGCAAAAGCCACAAAATTACACCATACTTATAAAAGGTTCCAACGGGATAAAATTAAGCTCTATCATAGATTACCTATAACAGCTTTTCATATAACTATTCGTGGTTGTACATAGCCACGAATAGTCGTAAAGCCACAGTTGCCAAAGTATTACTTTGTCAACATCTTTGGCCTAACGATAAAATAACCGATAAGGCTTGCTAGAACAGCGCCTGTCGTATTAGCCACAAAATCCCACCAATCTCCTCCACGATACGATGTGCAATACTCCTGTAAGAGTTCCACACATCCACTAAACAGTACAGGACAAAGAAAAGCTCCCACCCATGCATGCCATATAGGAGAAGAGCCGTCTCGATGAGCCCTTAGGAACTCCAACCATAACATACCTGACATTCCGAAATACATACACATGTGTACAACTTTATCTATATTAGGTATTTTGTTAAGTTCAGTTGAAGGCGGCTTAAAGAATGATAAATAGATAACCGCCAGAATGATTACCAACGACAAAGGATATTTCTTAATATAATAAAGCATATCTAAATAAATTACAGGTGAGTGGCAAATATACAGAACATTTTCTATATTTGCATATTTAACCAAAAAAAGAGATCGAATTGTAAGATAAATAAAGCTTCTATGACTAAAAATGACAGAGCAAATTTTGGTAGCAAATTGGGTGTGATACTTGCCTCTGCAGGTTCGGCCGTAGGACTGGGCAACATTTGGAGGTTTCCATACGAAACCGGCAATCACGGTGGTGCTGCCTTTATTTTCATATACTTGGGATGCGTACTTTTATTGGGACTTCCGATTATGGTAGCAGAGTTCTTAATCGGACGCCGTTCACGTGCAAATACAGCCGGAGCTTTTGAAAAGTTAGCACCAGGAACTCAATGGCGTTGGGTAGGACGTATGGGTGTACTGGCCGGTTTTCTTATTCTCAGTTATTACTCCGTTGTAGCAGGATGGACACTGGAATATATTATTGAAGCGGCAACCAATAGTTTCTCAGGCAAAACGCCCGATGAATTCATTTCATCCTTTCAGGCTTTCTCAAGTAATCCCTGGCGACCGATATTGTGGCTTACCTTATTTTTATTGGGTACTCATTTTATCATCGTGAAAGGAGTAGAAAAGGGAATAGAGAAATATTCAAAAATCATGATGCCGGTACTTTTCATAATTATATTAATATTAGTAGTATGTTCCGTAACTTTGCCGGGAGCAGAACAAGGCATAGAATTTCTATTAAAACCGGACTTTAGCAAAGTGGACGGGAATGTATTTCTAAGTGCAATGGGGCAAGCTTTCTTCTCTCTTAGCTTGGGAATGGGTTGCTTATGCACTTACGCATCCTACTTCAGCAAAGATACCAATCTGACCAAAACAGCCTTTAGTGTAGGAATAATCGATACACTGGTAGCCATACTGGCAGGTTTCATCATATTTCCTGCAGCCTTTTCAGTAGGTATCCAACCGGATGCAGGCCCGAGCCTCATCTTCATCACACTGCCTAATGTATTCCAACAAGCATTTAGCGGAGTCCCTGTATTGGCTTATCTCTTTTCCGTAATGTTTTACGTCTTGTTGGCCGTAGCAGCGTTGACTTCTACAATTTCCATGCATGAAGTCGTAACAGCTTATCTACACGAAGAGTTTAAATTTACCCGGAAGAGGGCCGCACAAATTGTAACTGGTGGATGCATCGTTCTCGGTATCTTTTGTTCCCTATCACTGGGTGTGATGAAAAATGTCACTGTTTTCGGTTTAGGCATGTTTAACTTGCTCGACTTTGTAACGGCAAAAATCATGTTACCGTTAGGCGGATTATTTATCTCCATTTTTACAGGATGGTACATGAATAAGAAAATCGTATGGAGTGAGATTACGAACGACGGCACTTTAAGAGTTCCTGTATACAAACTGATTATTTTCATCTTAAAATACATAGCTCCTATAGCAATTTCTTGCATTTTTATCAATGAATTGGGAGTAATAAAGTTATGATGTGGAAAGATTTCTTTTACTTCTCACGTACGGAACGGCAAGGAATCGTTATCCTTGCTGTTCTCATTGTTTTGGTTTATATTGCCTCATGGTTCATCCCGGAAAGAGAAATGCCTCCGATTGGTGACAATGAACAATTTGAAAAGGAGTATGCTGAATTTATGGCCTCCATCAAAGAACAAAAGCAATCATCCCTCTCTAAGCATCAATCATATAACATCCGAGAACATTCGATAACTTTAGCAGCATTCAATCCTAACACAGCAGATTCCGCCACATTTATTTCTTTAGGACTACCTCCCTGGATGGCACGGAATATTCTTCGCTACCGTGCTAAAGGGGGAATGTTCAAAAAACCGGAAGACTTTCGCAAAATATACGGACTAACAGAAGAGCAATACACCACACTTCAACCTTACATAACGTTGCCAGCTACAACCACTAAACAAGATACGATCCATCTTTTTACCCGCAAAGAAGTACAAGACACCCTACAAATTTATAAATACCCTATTGGAACAGTTGTCAACCTAAATCAAGCCGATACAACGGAATTAAAGAAAATTCCGGGAATAGGCAGTGCAATCGCCCGTATGATAATTGGATACCGGAAGAAATTAGGTGGCTACTACTCTGTGGAGCAATTAGAGGATATCAACTTATCCGTTGACAAACTACGTTCATGGTTCCTTGTTGACGTTAGCCAAATACAACGAATCAATCTTAATAAAGCGAGTATAGAGCGATTAAAAGCACATCCCTATATCAACTTCTATCAGGCAAAAGCCATCATTGAATACCGAAGAAAAAGAGGAATTCTTAAAGACTTACAACCCTTCAAACTTTACGAAGAATTCTCAGAGGAAGATTTCGAGAAATTAACTCATTACATCTGTTTCGAATAAAAAAGATGCATTCTTATCACACCTGATAAGAATGCATCACACACAAACAAAACAAACACTCTAATTCATATCTTCACAGACCTTACATAGAGAAGCGTTTTCAAAGATAATGTTAATTGATCATTGACAATAATCTATAAGCTATATGGTATCTTTTTTTTAGAATTTACGCTACCCTATTAAGACCTATTAACCATTCCATCGATCATATGAACGGTTCTGTCAGTAATTTTAGCCAACTCTTCATCATGAGTTACTATAACAAAAGTCTGTCCCAAACGGTCACGAAGATCAAAGAATAATTGATGCAATTCCTCCTTATTATGAGTGTCCAAACTGCCTGATGGTTCATCTGCTAAAATCACTGACGGATTATTGATTAAAGCGCGAGCTACAGCCACACGCTGTTTCTCCCCACCAGACAATTCATTAGGTTTATGAGAGGCGCGTTCGGCAAGTCCCATAAAATTGAGTATCTCCATAGCACGAGTATTTGCCTCTTTGGAAGAAACACCGGCAATCAATGCAGGTATCATAATATTTTCCAATGCGGTAAATTCCGGAAGCAATTGATGAAACTGAAATACAAAGCCAATATGCCTGTTCCTAAAAGCAGAAAGTCCTTTCTCTTTCATTTTACTGACATTGGCTTCGTTTATATAAACAGTTCCTGCATCTGGTTCATCAAGCGTACCCATAATCTGCAATAAAGTTGTTTTTCCAGCTCCGCTCGGACCTACAATACTAACAACCTCTCCTTTATTTATTTCAAGATCAATCCCCTTCAATACCTGTAAAGCACCGAAACTTTTTGTAATCCCTTCCAGTTTTATCATCTGCATATTATAATTAATTCCTTTTGATCACGATTTCTCCTTCTGTATCATCAACAGCTACATCATTATTTGATAATCTATAAGTTAACTCTTACAATCGTTTTATAACATATTCCGCCAGATAACATCCAAATACCGCTGGCATATAACTTACCGTACCGCAAGTGGACTTTTTATTCTTCTCATCATCCGTCAGTAAAACGGCTTTTGGATCAGCCTGTTCTGTGCTGAAAACGACCGGTACCTTTCGTTTTATCCCCATCTTTTGTAAACGCTTGCGTACTGCCTTGCTCAAGCCACAATGATATGTATCCCAAAGATCAGCAAAACGGACTTGAGTAATATCGCTTTTTGCTCCTGCACCCATGCTCGATACGATCTTAATACGTCGTTGTAAAGCATGATAAATCAGGTAACATTTCGGACTTAGCGTATCGATAGCATCCACTATAAAATCATATTTAGTATTGTCAAGCAGTTCTGGTATATTATCATCTTTCAAGAAAACCGGAAGTACTGTCAGTTCTATTTGAGGGTTGATATCCTTGAATCGCGCTTCAAGAATCTGTGCTTTGGACATCCCCAACGTAGAGGTCAATGCCGGCAACTGACGGTTCAAATTTGTAGGTTGAACCGTATCAGCATCTACAATCGTCATTTTACCAACTCCGGCACGGCAAATCATTTCTGCAGCATAAGCCCCTACTCCACCCAAGCCGACCACCAAAACATGAGCATTGCGTAGGTGTTCCATTTTTTCTTCTCCCAAAAGAAGTTCTGTCCTCTGTTTCCAATTTTCCATTAGCTCTTCTTTAACCATTTATAGAACCATTTACCCACTTTCTCATAATGTTGTGATTCGTTATTACCACGTGGATTAGAGAATGAAATAGCCTCCTGCGGTTCTCCCAGTTGATCGGGATACAAAACAATAAAACTATTGTTAGAAAAATATTTTCCAAGTTGTGTCGGCAATTTCTCAAAAGACGGATCATAAGAGATAGAGCCCCGCCGCGCACTGATTATAACCAACAAATGATCATAATTTACTTGTCCAGTCAATAATAAAAGGTCTCCCCAATTGTCTAACCGTGAAAAATCAGTCATTGTTTCTCCATGTTTTTTCTTAACGAGTTGATGTATATAGCCCTCTGTCTGTTCATTGCAAAAGAAGTGTGCCCTGCATCCTAAAATATTCGACATGCGGCAAAAATGCTCCACCCATTTTTTAAATCCGGCCTCGTACTCTGCCTTTGGCGGAACAGCAATAATTATACGACGCAAAGTATTAACAGGCATGAGGAATTTAGCAATCATCACTTCCCTGTGTAGACCTTTAAGCAAACTATCAGCCAAATTACCAAAAAAAGAGTCAACAATGTTCACCTTACGGTGTAACCCAATTATCAGATCCGTTACTTCATACTCTTTAGCCGTATGTATAATGCCTGAAGCAATATTCAAGTCATAGCGACTGACTTGAACCAAAGGGACATCTACAGATGCTGCTATTTTAGCAGCGCGCTCAAGATTACGTTTACCTGCTAATTCCAATCGCTCCGAACTACTATTGTCATTAATGACATTCAGAGCTACCAAATTGTCCTTTTGTTTAGGATCACGAATGACCAAAGACAAATTCATAAGTTCCTCAATCGTCTCAGGGTTGGCAACCGGAATCATGATCTTTTCATGCGTCTCTTTCTTATTTTCTGCCTCCAGCAACAAAGTCTCATTCATTGCCAGTTTCCGGGCAGCCCGTTCTGTAGTGAAAGAACTGATTATACAGGTAAATAGGATCAGCACGATGGTGCCGTTCAATACATCCTCGTTCAACAATCGGCCACCATCAGGCAAAATTATATTATATCCCACCAACACTGCCGCCAACGTAGCAGCCGCCTGTGCATTACTCAAACCGAACATAAGTTCACGCTCGAGTGATTTCATCCGGTAAATTTTTTGAGTCAGCCACGAGGCTATCCATTTACTAACTAAAGCAACAGTCGTCATCACTAATGCCACTTTCAATGCATCACCATGTCCAAAAAGAATTTTGACATCGATAAGCATACCCACCCCTATAAGGAAATAGGGTATAAACAACGCATTACCAACAAATTCAAGATGATTCATCAATGGAGAGACATGTGGAATAAGCCGATTCAACACCAAACCCGCAAGAAATGCTCCCAATATTCCCTCCATACCAACAAATTCCATTAGACCGGCTCCCAAGAACACCATAGCAAGTACAAAGATAAATTGCATCACATTATCGTCATACCGCCGAAAAAACCAACGCCCGATACGCGGGAAGAAGAAAATAATAAGGAAACCAAGAAATATAACTTTTACAACCAGCCATATCCAGAACAACCCGGAAGATTCTCCTTTGAAAAGTCCTCCAATCACCGCTAACACCAACAAGGTCAGAGTATCGGTTACAGCGGTACCACCGACTGCAATACTCACGCTACGATGCCGGGATACGCCATACCGGATCACAATAGGATATGCAACCAATGTATGTGAAGCATACATACTGGCAAGCAATATCGATGTCACCAACCCATATTTCAGTAACGTCATATTAGTGACAAAGCCAATTGCCATAGGTATTATGAACGCAAGCAGCCCAAGTACGACAGCTTTTCCTCTATTTTGTTTAAAATCTCCCATGTTCATTTCCAACCCGGCAAGAAACATAATATAATATAACCCCACCTTACCGAACAGTTCAAAACTACTATCCCTTGTCAGAATATTAAAGCCATGCTCTCCAATTACTACACCGGCAAGTATCATTCCGATAATATGCGGTATGCGAAGTCTTCCTAATACTAAGGGAGCAAATAATATAATGAGAAGTACAAGGAGAAATATCCATGTAGGATCGGTTATAGGTAGTTGTAAGCTGATATCAAACCATTGCATATATCTAAGTTTTACGTTTTCTCTGCAAAATAACAAAAAACTTATCAATTATATGGCAAATTGTTATAATTTTGCAACCAATTATTTGCTATTCGGAAGAATAGTATATTAAATACAATATTCAATTTAAACAAGAGAAAAAGATGAAAGTAGCTATTGTTGGCGTAAGCGGAGCCGTAGGACAAGAATTCCTGCGCGTGCTCGATGAGAGAAATTTCCCGTTGGACGAGTTGGTTTTGTTCGGTTCTAAACGTAGTGCCGGAAGCAAATATACTTTCCGCGGTAAACAGATCGAGGTAAAACTCTTGCAACACAACGATGACTTTAAAGGAGTGGATATCGCTTTTACATCAGCAGGTGGAGGAACTTCTAAAGAATTCGAAAAGACGATTACCAAATTCGGTGCCGTAATGATCGACAATTCAAGTGCTTTCCGTATGGACAACGATGTACCTTTGGTGGTTCCGGAAGTTAATGCAGCCGATGCAAAAGATCGTCCACGTGGTGTAATTGCCAACCCTAACTGTACGACGATCCAGATGGTAGTTGCACTGAAAGCCATTGAGCAGCTTTCACACATAAAAACCGTCCATGTCTCTACTTATCAAGCAGCTAGTGGTGCTGGGGCAGCAGCTATGGATGAACTTTACGAACAATATCGTCAGGTATTGGCCAATGAGCCCGTTACTGTAGAAAAATTTGCTTATCAACTTGCTTTCAATCTGATTCCACAAGTCGACGTTTTCACAGAAAACGGTTATACGAAAGAAGAGATGAAGATGTTCAATGAGACACGAAAAATCATGCATTCGGATATAAAAGTCAGTGCAACCTGTGTACGTGTCCCTGCTTTGAGGGCTCATTCTGAAAGTATTTGGATAGAAACAGAACGTCCTATCTCCGTCGAAGAAGCCCGCGAAGCTTTTGCGAAAGGCGAAGGACTTGTATTACAAGACAATCCGGAAGAGAAAGAGTATCCAATGCCTTTGTTCCTTGCAGGAAAAGATCCAGTTTACGTAGGACGCATCCGCAAGGATCTTACCAACGAATGTGGTTTGACTTTCTGGATTGTAGGCGACCAAATCAAAAAAGGCGCAGCACTAAATGCCGTACAAATTGCAGAATATCTGATTAAGGAAAAAAATATCTGACAATAAACACTACTAACAATCAAGTTCTTGCTATTTCATGTCTATTATTAGTATGAAATAGCAAGAACTTGATTTTTAAATTGCCCACATTTTTTCATTATATTCCTTATATCAAAAACATAACTAGCCGATTAACAAAAGAATTATTATCCATCTAATTCTCAGGAATAATTTTCCCTCATAAAAAGTAGAATAAGAGAGCTGACCCATAATAAACGTTTCCATTGATTACAAAAAATTTGGCTTTCTATATTCATTGTAACATCAAGCCCCAATCCTTTAACTATACAAATAAGTAAGGATATATAAATGCAATCAATTTCCTTATAAACAAAATAAATTTTTCATGCCAAGCAAAAGCAGAACATGTATCAACAATCCATTGTATAATAGTTATAATCAGAGCCCCGGTAGTAAATCTAGCTAGCCATTTACTCCAACATTGTTGATGAGAGAATCTACGAATCACCGGATTATAAATTGAATTTTGAAAATACTGCAATTCTTTATCTATTGTATGTAGTTCTTTTAAACGTTCGGTTATTTCGCTTTTAATATTTTCCAATTCGGTATTGAAAATATTATCATTCAAATCAACGAGCATACGAACCACACGTTCATATACTCTTAATGAGATACTGCATACTGTTTCATCACTCTGTTTTCCAATAATTACACGGTTGTTTATCAAACCATGAATAGGGGGAGCCATCTCTTGATCTTCTACTTTCCCCGAATCACCACGTAAATGATTAAACCATTTATAAACTCCTTGCTTTTTTTGAGAAGTTTGACCGAATCCTTGCGAGCAATTATAAAGAACTTGCGTAGGATATTCATAAGCCTGAATGTTTACAAGATGGGTATATTGATCACGAGAATTATTCATAAAATATATTTTGATATAACGTATATACTTACATGTTGATTCAAAATAAAACTCTTGCCAGCCATTACTACCATTAAACATGGTATCATATACTACCTCCCATCTTAAAACACTTGCCCCCATACCCT
Source organism: Jilunia laotingensis (assembly GCF_014385165.1). Lineage (NCBI taxonomy): Bacteria > Pseudomonadati > Bacteroidota > Bacteroidia > Bacteroidales > Bacteroidaceae > Jilunia > Jilunia laotingensis. The sequence goes on from NZ_JACRTF010000001.1 coordinate 846,752, forward strand.
CCTTAGACATTTCATCAGCAACTAACAACCTATAAAGGTACTTTCTACGACTAGGCTGTTTTTTCTCAGACCCACAATTATCCCATAATAAAAAACGAATATAAGAAATTCTTTTTCTCTCCCGTAAATCAAAAATAATCCAACCGGGATTTTTTATCGTATGAAAACCTGTGTTCGCATCGTAATAACGTATAACCTTCTCACCTTCCTTTAACTCTAAAGATACTAAATCACAAATCGTTTTTGAATTCATTGAATTATTGCCATCTGAGTCAAAAGAAAACACATTCTCATTTTCTAAATAATTCTCATTATTCATATGCCTCATTCCTATAATTTAAATATCATAATCACAATCCAAATTACAAGGGAAACAACCGAAATCACTAAACCAACTACTTCACTACGATTGTTCTTCTTAAATTCTTCTTCAAATTTTTCACTTATTGGTTCAGCTATTAATTTTCTAACCTCGTCAACCTTTCCATCAACCGCATCTAACTCTTTCGATTTCTCAAATAAATAATCAATAATCTGAGTATATCTTTGTTTTAGCATCGTACTTACCGTTCGAGGCATAGCATTTTGAATTCGTCCTGAAAGATCCAGCAATTGGTTTGACAGAGGATATGCATCCCCCAATTCCAACTCGTATGGATCGAAACAAATAAATACATTCCCTTTATCAAAAAAGGGATTAATCTCTTCAAAAGCATGTAATCTCACAATATGAAATCCCGAATTCTTCATATTGTGTATAGCATGTACACGAATATAACGAACCCTGATTGCATTGTCAAAAAGAAATGTTTGCCAGCCTTTTCGGTATTTAGAAGATGTCCCAGCAGTATCATGTATAACTTGCCAGCTACGTTTATCACTTGAAAGAAGCAACCTATAAGCATAAATCTGATCAACATATTTAGCTTTATCGGCCAATTTATTGTTTGGATCCTCATAATCCCATAATTGAAAAGAGATTTGTCTTAGATCATACTCTCGTTCCAAATCAACAGTCAAATAAGCAGGCCAATGCGTTGCACAATATCCACTTTTATTATCATATTCAATTTCTTTCCCACTGGTTAAATAGTGATAATGATTACAATATTCAAGCACTTTTTTATGCAAAGCCAAATCATTATAATTTCCCATCTATTTATATTATTATCTTTATCAAAAATACGTTATCAATTAGGATTATATGCTCTATTAGACTATTCTAGCAATACTTTTGACTCGTAAGAACAAAGTAAAAGATACAAGCACATATGCTATTATATGTTTTGAATGATTATTATTCTCCATATTGAGATGGTTGAAAACAAACAATAATATATAAATTCATACTCTATTGATTAACTGACTATTAATATTCAAACGCTACTTCCGATATCTATTTACAAGCCAATCTGTTACTATCGCAATAATCACTGATAGCAAAGTTACAATAATATCTCATCAGACAAATAATATTTATTAGTATTTTGACTGCTTATAAAGAAAACATGCGTTTTTTGTTTTAGTGACACTAATGCTTATTGATTCAAATGTTCTTGTCAGTACTTAATTATTTGATAGCTAAATAAAATCTACTGTTTAAAGAAGCCAACATATAGTAATACAAAGAATGGAACTGCGAATATTCAATAAACCAATGTTGGGAATCAGTAAACTTTTTTATCGTAAAGAGCAAATGGTCAAATATCATTCCTTCAGACCAAAACTTTGTCTTTACCAAACGTATCATATAAACAAAAATAAGGTTTTGTTACATAGAATATAGACATAAACCGTTGTTTAGTGAAAAATAATATATACTTTTGCAATGTATTAATTTGTTAAGTTCAGAATCAGCAATGGCATATGGGTGATACACTGCTTATCTTCAAGGTATTAACAGCATACTATCGAAGGGATCAGTTTGTGATGATTACGCCATAATCATTAATTTAATAAGAATATAACAAAGTATAACGATATGTAAAGTTGCTGTTATAGACAGTTTCAACCCATTAGATTCGAATAGCTTTGTTAATAGGAACTTGTAATGAGAAGCAGAGGCAGTAAAGATAGACAAACCTTATATTAAATAAAGATATTATGAAGATATTAGACAGTTTTATTTTTTTGCTTTCATGGGCATTCCATAGAGAAAAACGAAAGATGCCTGCATATTGAGACGTTTTGTCCGAGTATAACACTTAGTAATGTGTTTATTATTTTTTAAAGCACAGTATTTAAATTAAAGTATCCATAAGTGAAAGGTCGCTATGCATCTCTATAAATATATTATTTTTATAATAAGTCTCTGTATTAGTTTGGAAATATCCGCGCACGGACTAAAGTTTTACAGCACTGACCATCCTATTGCTCAGAGAACCTCATATAGTGTATTTGTCCACGAACGACCCGTTTTCAAAGATTACTTTGATATAGAATTCAATATGGCTTTATATCCCACAGTGGAAATTGGCTATATCACTCGTATCAAAAGTGGTGATCCCACAAAAATATTCAATCTATTCTTCGATGTGCGTGGTGATGATATTCTTTTCCGCTTGAACCAAGAAGGGAAAAGTGTCTTAATATCCATGCCTGTCAATCGGGATGAGATGACAAAAGACCACTGGTTCAAAGTAAAAATCGCTTTCGACTTAAAGAATGATGAAATCATTCTGGAAATACATAATAAGAAAATGACATGCGAAGGCGTATCTCTTCCCGATGAGTTCCGCCCGGAAATAGTTTTTGGAAAAAGCGACCATATCATCGATGTTCCGTCGATTGCCATCAATCAATTAAAAGTCGGCAATACCAAATCTTATGTATTTGCACTGAATGAAACCAAAGGTGAGTTTGTGTATGACCAAGAAGGACGTTTGTGCGGAAAGGTGGATAATCCGATATGGCTTATTAACGAAGCGTACCATTGGCATAAAGAAGCATGTTTTTCATCAAATACAGAAGCGGGAGCCAATTATAACATCAACAATAATGAAATATATTATTTCAATCGGGATTCGATATTCACCTACAACACAAAATCCAAAGAGATCACCGCCAGAGCTTTTGCCGAAAGATGCCCCGTAAAACTATCTCTAGCACGCAGCTTTATTGATGATGCCCATGACAAACTATATGCCTATGAAGTGTATCATGACCCCCCTGATGACGGGCCTACTATCGCGAGTCTCGACCTCACCACTTTAACCTGGAATGTAGAAAGTTATCAACAACTTAGCATGCAATTGCATCACCATGATTCTTATTACGATCCGGAGCAGAACCTTTATACTATATTCGGTGGATTCGGAAACATGTATTACAGCAACAAGTTCTACACGCTCAATACAACGGACAAGCGTTGGGAAGTACTCGACTCCCTTTCAGGCGACGTCATTTACCCGCGCTATTTCTCTACAATCGGCTATTTGAAAAACAACCATTGCATTTATGTATTTGGAGGCATGGGAAACGAATCGGGTGAGCAGATCGTTGGACGACGTTATTTCTATGATTTCTACAAAGTGGACATTGAAAATAAACAGGTCCAAAAGCTTTGGGAGATTTCCGATGACGAGATAAATACAGCGCCTGCCCGAGGAATGGTGATTTTAAATGATTCCTGTTTCTATACTCTACGTTATCCGGAAAGCGTTTCAAACTCCTTTCTAAAATTATACCGTTTTTCAGTAAAAGATGGCAGCTACCAGATTCTTGGCGATTCCATTCCCATCCTGTCCGATAAAATCACCACGAACGCCCATCTCTATTACAACGAGCATCAGAGCAGGCTCTACGTTACTGTCCAGGAATCAAAGGACGACGTATCATCGTCCCTGACGGTTTATTCATTGTCTTTTCCACCGGTAACGCTTGAAGAATATGCCGGCATTCCCACCGGTTCGTCTCGGATTCCTACTATGTGGATTCTTGTGATCATTACTTTGGCAGTCGCTACCACCATCGTGGCTGTGATCGTAAAAATCAAGCATAAGCCTGAAAATAAGGAGAGTGTACCACAAACCATTTTGCCGACAACAAAAACGGAAATGATAAGCGAAACGGCTCAGCCTAACTCCATCTTTTTATTCGGTGACTTTGCCGTTTTCAGCAAGAATAAGCGAGACATCACTTATATGTTTACAGCACGCCTCAAGCAAATGTTCTGTCTGATCCTGCAATACAGTGACGCGGAGGGTATATCATCCAAGCGGTTGAGCGATCTGATATGGCCGGATAAGTCGAAAGATAAAGTGAAAAACTCACGTGGAGTAGCCATCAACCATCTGCGGAAGATTCTGAACGAACTCGACGGCATCGAGTTAGTGTATGAAAAAGGATGCTTTAAAATCGTGACGAACAGTGAAATGTACTGCGATTATTTAAAATGCATGGAGATTATCTCTACAAATACGGTCAACAAATACCGGCAGCAATTTCTGAACATAATCCACAGGGGAAAATTCATACAATTCTTTGACGACCCGGTATTCGACTATTTCAAACAAGATGTGGAATATAAACTCGAGAACGTGATCCAGCATCAAATCGAAGAAACGTTTAGTGCCCGGAACTATCAGACAACCGTCAGTCTCACGGAGGCCGCGTTCAACATCGACCCTCTGAACGAGATGGCATTGTCGTACAATCTCAAATCGCAATTCATACTCAAACGAGAGAATGAGGCCATCACCACCTATCAGAAGTTCATCACAGAATACAAAAAGACCACCGGGGAAAATTATCCCCACCCTTTCAGAAACTATTGGCGATAAGCTTCCGCCTCAACGTTGGCAACCGGGGAGTATCCGAACTTGAAAACAGCTCCCTTTAGCGGTCGACAACTTACCTTGCAATGGAACGTTACTTTTCCCGTAGACATCCATTGCCTTACCCTTGACTCTTTAATGTCAGACACCCCCATGTCTCGCAGTTAGACACCCCCATGTTTCACTGTCAGACATGGGGGTGTTTCACTGTTAAACATGGGGATGTCTGACAGGCTTCCATTTAAACTTTGCAACGTCATGGTTAGAAGCAAGTCACTGTTGCTTTAAACCGAACCGTAGTCACCAAACCGATAAATAATCTACAAGCCTCCCTGCATGTTAATTAATGTAACTTTTAACCCGCCTCTAAACGGGTTAATTTCTATCAGATTAATGCTTTTTTTTCGATATTAACCCTAAATTAACCTATTAATTAATCTCTCTTACCCCACTTTTGCAAAAAATGTTTGCGAGTATGGTGTAGCAATCATTTCAGTACACAAAGCGTACAATTCACATTTTATTAACCATTTTAATCACTATTTAAAAACATGAAGCTAAAAAAAATGTTGAAAGTCTTCGGACTTACAGCCATACTAAGCGGTATGGCATTCATGGCTGGTTCCTGTTCGGATGATGATCAAGACGACGGAACAGCATTAAGAGGAAAAGTGACAGGAGTTGTCACAGACGATCAATCTTCCCCCATCGAGGGTGTTACCGTTTCGGTCAAAGATTCCGAGATAACAGCTACCACCAATTCCCAAGGTGTCTACACACTCGAAAATGTCCCAGTAAGTACTCATATCATTACATTTGCCAAGGCAGACTATCAAACGGTGAGCGTGACTATCGTAGCCGGGAAGTTCAACAGCGAACTGGTAGCTACGGTCAATGCCGATATGGAATACGCAGCAGCCAAGATCAGGGGTACGGTCACAGATGCCAAAGCTGGTGGCGCACCATTGGAAGGCGCAACGGTCAGCATCAGTTCGTCAGTCAAGACAACGACCGGTGCGGACGGTACGTTCGAAATCGGTAATCTTCCTTTGGCAGATTATACCGTCACTTTCGAAAAAGAGGGATACGCAACGATCACCAAGAAACTTACAATCGACAGTTTCGTGGATGGTATAGCTACTATCGATCTTCGCATGGGTGGTCGTGATATTTTGAGAGACCTCACGATCGACGACTTGAGAGCAGCCGAGAAATGGTATTATAATGAATACCGTGGTGGTGGTAATGCCGAAAGCTACCCGCACTGGGATTGGTCTTGCGACTACATGTGTACACTCGACTTCAGAGGAGCTTGGGAAGAGCAGAACGAAGGTACTACTCTTCAAATTCGTAACAATGACGAACAAAAATCCAATCCTGCCGACATGGAAATGTTCGACTCTTTTGTTTTCGGAAGCAAAGAAATCACAGCCGACAACAACATCATGACTCTCCAAATCCGTACGCACAACGCGACCGACGATGCTCCTACTTATTACGGAGTTCAGGTAGTCGATCTTTCCGAAACAGACCCGGAAGCAGTGCTGATAGGTGGTGTCCGCACACTCAATTCGGAAGATTATGTATCCGTTCCGGTCGACCTCAGCCCTTACATCGGCAAAGAAGTGATCATTGCCATCGGTACTTTCCGCCAGCAGACTGGTGACTATTGGAAACAGTTAGTACTCCGCCGCATTGCATTCGCAAAAGAGGAAGTCACCGGTTGGGGATGGCTCCCTGGCACGGAAGTAACAGGTCTTGAAGGCTGGAAACTTACGCAGGAAATGGTTCGTTCGACCATGCCGCATACCAAGAAGACCTTTACTGGTATCAGTCCGATTGGCGGAGGAAAGGACAATCGTTCGGAAATCTACAGAGCTTGGCGCGATGTAGCTCATATCGGAGCTGAATGGTCGTTCATGCCTGTGAACAAAGATCCTGAAATAACCCCGTCCGAAGGTTATTTGATCAAAACTCGCGGAGGTGATAATGTCAGCACCACTGAGCCTGAGTCTTATTTCTACGCTAAGTTCTCGATTGCAGCAGGTAATAACAAGCTTACTTTACGCACCCGTAACTTCGATGGAACCAATGCAACCTTCTTCAAGTTGACTGCTATTCAGGATAACGGTACGGTTACTCACCTCAGCCCTGAATCATATGAAGCCAACTTCGCAGAAGCCGCTGCCGATGGTTGCTGGAAGTTTATCCACGAATCAGGTGGAGCAGGCAGTCCGGACGACTATGCAAAATTCGTATACGACTTGTCTCAATTTAATGGTGAAGATGTCATGTTGACTCTCGGTGTATTCAAGGGAGAAGCCAACGGCAACGAGAATAAATTAGTCATCCATACGATCAGCATAAACTAAAATAGATTCCCGATATCGGAAGTCGCTTACTGTACACCAATAACAGAAGTACAGTAAGCGACCGATAAACAAAAAAAGAAATCAAACGATGAAAAAGTTATTAACACTATTAGCGTGTACACTCTTATTATTCATTTCGTGCAGCAACTCTTCCGAAGAAGAAGGCAATAAAGGAAACACCAATCCCCCTACGACTCCGGCAGAACAATCCAAGCAGAATGTCGAGCGCGCTATCGAAATCATAGACAATGCCGTAGAGTGCTATTTTACTGGTGCAGGCATGGCCATGTCGAGATACTACAATCCTTATACAGGAAGCCGCTCCGAAGAGTTAGGAAGCGTATGGATGTACACAAGTTCGATCGAGGCAGTCAATGCAGTGCTTCATGCCCTCAAGGTTCAAAAGGAGCAAGGCATCAACGAATTATACGATGCCCACTTCGAACGCTACAAAGAGTTACTGTCCAAACTATACAGTAATACCGACTACTATGCCGGGACCTACACACTCGTATCTTTCACTCAAACAAAGGAATGGACCGTATATGGTGTCAACAGAGGCCGCGACAAAGGTATTGCGGAGGTTGAAGGCATCATGAATGTATACGATGATCAAATGTGGCTGATCCGGGAATACCTTGAAGCCTACAAGTTCACCGGTGATACAAAATACCTGACCAAAGCCGAATACCTGACAGAATATGTTCTTGACGGATGGGACTGCACACTCGATGCCAATGGCAACCAAAACGGTGGAATCCCTTGGGGGCCCGGCTATACCACTAAGCACTCATGTAGCAACGGTCCGCTTATCAGCCCGTTAGTATGGTTACATGAATTGTATAAAGGTAAGAACGACGAGATCACTTACGGATATGTTGCTACCGACAACAGCCGTCAAAAGAAAACGGAAAAGAAGAGTGACTATTATCTGAATATGGCCAAGGCCGTATATGATTATCAAAAGCAACATCTGCTAACCGCAGAAGGAGTTTACGATGATATGATGGGTGGATGTGTTCCGAATTGCGACGTAGCCTATGAAACAGTGAACGGTGTTAAGTATCGCAAGAATACCCAACTCAGAGACCGTGTCGGTCCCCCCATTTCATATAACAGCGGAACCATGCTGTCGGGAGCAGCCGACTTGTATCGTGTCACCAATGACAAGACATATCTGACCGACTTAAGCACTTTGTCGGATAAGAGTTTCGCATATTTTGCAAAATACGGTTCGTCCAAACCCGGCTATTACACCTTCGACATAAGCGGTTTCAACAACTGGTTCAACGGTGTAATGATGCGTGGCTATGTCGATGTACATCCGTTCTATCCCACAGCGGCCACTTACATCGATGCTTTCCAGAAAAATCTGGACTATGCTTACAGCAACTACCTTTACAAACACATGCTCCCTACTAACCTCTTGGTGGGTTGGAGTCGCGAGAACAGCAATAATAAGGTAGAAGGAATGTTTACCTTTGCTTTTGCCGCCGAGTATGCTGTCTTGGCAGGGTATGAATTAAAGAAAAATTAATTTTAATACAATGAACTATGAAGAATTTTAGCAAGCTTCAACATGGATTCTCATGTATGATTATGGCACTGCTTCTGGCGCTGATTCCTACTGAGATCTTTGCACAGAGATCTATTCTCGTATCGGGAATAGTAATGGACGAAAACAATGAGCCTGTCATTGGAGGTACGGTTATGGTCAAAAACACAACGATCGGAACCACTACCGACTTAGAGGGTCATTATTCGATTAACGCACCGGATAACAGTGTTATCGTTTTCTCTTATATAGGATATAAAACCGTAGAAGAGAAAGTCAATGGCCGCACTACTATCAATGTGACTATGCAGACCGACGCAACAGCATTGGATGAGGTAGTAGTCGTAGGATACGGAACGCAACGCCGTGGTTCAATCACCGGTGCCGTAGCCGGTGTAAAAGGCCAGGATATGATTAAGACCAAGAATGAGAACCCGCAGAACATGCTAACAGGACGTATTGCCGGTCTTCGCGTATGGCAAAAAAGCTCGGAACCGGGTACTTTCAACAACACTTTCGATATTCGTGGTATGGGTAGCCCGCTCGTAGTAATCGACGGAATTCCTCGTAGCGTGGAAGAGTTTCAACGCTTGAACGCTGCAGATATCGATGACATTTCTGTATTGAAAGACGCTTCGGCAGCCATCTATGGTGTACGTGCCGCTAACGGTGTTGTATTGGTAACCACCAAAAAAGGTAGCGCTGGAAAGACTAAATTCACTTACAACGGTTCTTACACCTTCCAAAAGCCGTCGGACATGCCTACTTTGGCCGATCCTTACCAGACCATGACTATCTACAATGAGAAGTCAATGAACAACATCAATGGAGGTTCTATCATTTATAAAGAATCAGATTTTGAAGCTTTCCGCAACGGTACCCGTCGTACAACCGACTGGAACGATTTGGTTTTCTCCAATTATGCACCCCAGACACAACATGACATCAGTATCTCCGGTGGTAACGAAAGAACAACCTACTATATTAGTATGGGCTACTTCTATCAAGAAGGTATCTTCCGTTCTGGCGACCTTAATTATGACAAGTTCAACCTTCGGTCGAACATCAGCACCAACATTGCCAAAGGTATTAAGTTCGATCTTAATATCAACGGTATCTCAGACGAACGCAATACTCCGTACTCAAGTTCAGTCGATATTATCCGTAACTACTGGAAACAAGGAGTGCTTTTCCCGGCTTATGCCGATCCTGAAAACACCATGCTGAATTATGATGGTCTTGACCTGGAGCAGAATACAATTGCCATGATGACTTCTGATATCTCTGGTTACAAAAAGTATCGCCAGAAATATTTCCAATCGTCGGGAGCCATCTCGGTAGACTTCGGTGAGTACACACCTGTATTAAAAGGTCTGACTGCAAAAGCAATGGTAAGTTATGACTACCGTATGGATAACAACGAAAGCTACCGGAAAGAGTATTATCAGTATGCTTATGATGAAAATACTCAGACCTACAACCAAAAACTGTTCAACAGTAGCTCACCTAGCCGCCTTCACCGTGAATTCTACGATAAATCGCAGGTATTGGGACAATTCACATTGAACTACAACCGTACATTCAACAGTGCGCACAACGTAGGTGCCGTGATCGGTTGGGAAGTCCAGAAACGCCAAGGTGACAACTTCTATGCTACTCGCGACCTGGCATTCTCTATGCCTTATCTGCTGGCCGGTGTGGATGAAGGCCAAGTGGGCGGTATGAACAGTGGCAACAATGACCTTTACGAACATGCCAACGAAGCATTGATCGGACGTATCAACTATGCCTATAACGATCGTTACCTGTTGGAAGCACAGTTCAGATATGACGGATCTTCCAAGTTTGCCAAAGGACACAGATGGGGCTTCTTCCCTTCCGTATCAGCAGGTTGGAGAATCTCAGAAGAATCCTTCTTCAAAGAATGCCAGGCATTGAGCTTCATCAATCAGTTCAAACTTCGTGCAAGTTACGGTGTTTTGGGTGATGACGGCAGCTTGGAGTATGACTGGGCTATGGGATATACTTATCCTTCTACAAGTGGTAATGCAGAAAACGGTTATTATAACCAATATTCTCCCGGCTACATTTTTGGCAGTGAGTATATATATGGTGCAACTCCGCTGGCATTGCCCAATGAGAACATTACTTGGTTCAAATCCAAAACATTCGATGTCGGTGTTGACTTTGAGGCATGGGACGGAATGTTAGGCATTTCATTCGACTACTTCAACCGCTACCGTACCGGACGTTTTGCACGCCGCACAGGAGATCTTCCTACAGTAGTAGGTGCAACTGCTCCCCGTGAGAATTTGGATAGCGACCGTCAGATAGGTCTTGAACTTGAGTTATCTCACAGAAACAGAATCGGTGACGTTACTTACAGCTTGAAAGGTATCGCTACAGTTACCCGTCAGAAATACCTTACCGCTTCGGAAAAAGGTCCTTGGGCAAACTCATACGACAGATGGCGCAATGACAACCTGACACATCGTTATCAGGGAGTTCAGTTCGGTTATACATCGGCAGGACGCTATACCAGTTGGGAAGACATTTGGTCATATAACATCTACAAAGACAGAGACATCCTCCCGGGCGATTATAAATATGAAGACTGGAATGGTGACGGTGAGATCAACGGACAAGATGAACATCCGTTTGCATTCGACCAGACTCCGTGGTTAAACTATAGTTTGAATATCGGGCTGGAATACAAAAACTTCGATTTCAATATGCTTCTCCAAGGTTCGGCATTAGGTTCTATGGAATATAAAGAACCTTTGTACTCAATTTGGGGTACTAATGGTGGAGGTACGCTTGAACAATATCTCGACCGCTGGCATCCGAACGATCCGACAGCAGATCCTTATGATCCTGCTACCACATGGACATCGGGTCATTACGGATACACAGGACGTTATCCGAAAAGCAACTCCGAATTTAACCGCGTAAGCACCGCTTATCTGCGTCTTAAGAGCATAGAAGTCGGTTATACATTGCCACGTATCAGCAGAATGCCCAACGTTAGCCTGCGCGTATATGCCAATGCTTATAACCTGTTAACCTTTACCGGTGTGAAGTTTGTAGACCCGGAACATCCTGATGATGATTTAGGACGTATGTATCCTTTGAACAAGACCTATACATTGGGATTATCCCTGTCTTTCTAAACAATTTATGATTATCAACATAAAATTATCGAATATGAAAAATAAAATAATATCCGCTATACTATGCATGACCCTCGCCACTTCATGTGTTGATTTGGATATTGCCCCAAAGAATATCGTTACATCCGAGAACCTTCTTACGAGTGAATCGGGTATGGACATATACATGGCGAGAATGTATAGTAATATGCCTTTTGAAGATTTCAAATACCAAAGCCAATGGGGTATCAAATTTGACGGTTGGTTGTCCGCAACAGGTATCGATGGTTCCGGTGAAGCGCTGAATCGTGACGGTATATGCAAATCGTTTACAGGAGAAGATGAACCATATTGGGGAAAAGCATTCACTTTGCTTCGTGATGCAAACTACCTGATTGAAAACCTACCTGTGTATGGCACTTCATTCCCGGAGATTACTTATAATCATTATTTGGGAGAAGCTTATTATGTACGTGCTACCGTATTCTATGCTATGGCTCGTCGTTTCGGTGGTATTCCATTGGTAACACGCGTCATTGAATATCCCGCTTCATCAGACAAGCTGGAGGTTCCACGTTCCAGTGAAGAGGAAACATGGGATCAGATTCTTGCCGACTACGACAAAGCTGCATCCCTGATGCAACCTAAAAGTCCTAAAAGCGGTTACTCTAATAAATACGTAGCATTGGCTTTCAAATCACAAGCCATGTTATACGCTGGATGCGTTGCAAAATACAATGAAACAGTTACAGGACGTTTGACCGGTTTAGGAAAGAAGACAGGCGTTCGCGTCATGGGATTTGCCGAAGACAGATGGGAAGCTGCTTCCAAGAAGTATTTCACAGAAGCCTATAAAGCTGCTTCGGAAGTAATCAAAGACGGTGGTTATTCATTGTACAAAAAGAAATGGGCTGCCAATGATAAAGATGCTCAATACCAGAACATGGTGGATATGTTCACCGACTTGACCAGTCCGGAGAACATCTATGTCAAAGAATATGTTTATCCTACCAGTACTCACGCCTATGATGCTTACAACGCTCCGTTCATTTTCAGATCGCCACTCGCATCAGGAGTTTGTCCTACGGCCGACTTCGTAGAACTCTTCGATGGATTCGAACATTATCCTGACGGTACTTTGAAAGTCACTACAGGTAACTCCAACACAGAAGGCGATTATCTGCTATACGATTCTCCACTCGATTACTATAAGAATGCAGAACCTCGCTTGAGAGCTTACGTAATATTCCCTGGAGATGTATTCAAAGGTAAAGAGATTGAAATCCGCGGTGGTGTGTATACCGGTTCTACCCCTATCCGACCACTTTTCGATGATTACTCTTACAACACAGCGGAAACCCGTTACCAGAACTTGGACGCTTACAAAGGAAAGCCTAAAACTCTTTATTTAAGTCCGAGAGAAGGCTCCAATCAGGAAATGGTTCCCGTAGATGGAGGTGAAATGACTGCTGCCGGTGCTAACGGTCCGTTCTATGACAACGGTGAAGGATGTCTGACAGGTCTTTATGGACGTAAATGGTTAAATTCCGATCCTTCGTTTACAGCAAAAGAAGGTAACTCGGCACAGCCTTTCATCCTGATGCGCTATGCAGAAGTATTACTTTCAGCTGCCGAAGCTGCCGTTGAACTTTCATTGGCAGGCGTACCATCACCTGACGGAACAGATATGCTTGAAGTAGCAACAAATGCTGTAAACGATGTTCGTGAAAGAGCCGGTGCCGAGCTTCTTACCGGTAAGCTGACAGGTACGATAGACAGCAGAAACATCGTTCGTAAAGAGCGTCGTAAAGAGTTAGCCTTCGAGCATAAATCCAAATGGGACTTACGTCGTTGGAGAGTAAACCACTACGAAGGACGTGACGGATTCTGGGGTGAAAACCGCGATAAGACTGCTTATAGCAACAATGAACGTTATCGTTTCCGTGGAATCTATCCTTTCTACTCAACAGAGGCAAAGAAGTATTTCTTTGATGTACATTATCAATGGATCAGTCTGAAAACATTCAGTTACTCGATTATTGACTACTATTTCGAGATACCTACCGGAGAAGTTTCAAAGAGTTCGGTGATCGATCAGCAGCCTAACAGATAATAGATTTATATTTAAAATTAAGAATATACAGATATGAAAAATATAAGATTGTATAGCTTATTATGCACACTGCTGTTATTAACATCGTGTGAGATATTCAAAATAGACAACTACGAGGAGCCCAGTGAGACATTGCAAGGCGAAGTTGTAGATGCAGCTACCGGTGAACCGATCTTGACCGATCAGGGAAGTGAAGGTATCCGTGTCCGTCTGACAGAACTCAGTTGGGGGGATAATGTGACTCATAATCCTGACTTCTATTGTATGCCAGACGGTACTTTCCAGAATACAAAAATCTTCAAAGGTGAATATAATGTACGCGTTGATGGCCCGTTCATCCCACTGGTAAGAGAAAACAGCGAAGGAGTGCCTCTCGAAGATAAATCACAGACAGTCAACATCGAAGGGGTCACTAAAGTAAAATTTGAAGTTCAGCCTTTCCTCAAAGTGGAAATCGTAGGCGACCCGATGGTAAGCAACGGTGTTATTAAAGCGAAAGTACGTGTCGTACGCGGAGTTTCGGAAGAAGAATTCCGTGAAAAGATCGAACCGATGGGTAACTACAAAGACGAATATAAGAATATTACAGACATTCAGCTGTTCGTAAGCTACTCTTCTACCGTAGGTTACAGGGCACGTGACGAACGCTGGTCAAGCAGCATCGAATACTCTGGAAATTCTTTCAATGCATTGCTGGGCGAACCTGTCACCATCAAATCGAACGGAACCATTCCTTCGGGACGTAAAGTATTTGTACGCGCAGCCGCACGTATCAACTATGGTACTCCTGAAGCCACAGGAACCAGAAGATGGAACTATAGTGAACCGATGGAAGTAATGATTCCATAATAATAACTTTTTATTTTCGTTCTTTTCCGGGAGGGTGTATAGATTTTAGTGTACAAAGACTTTTGCCTTGCACCCTCCCGGATTTTTTATTCGCCTTACCGGCATGTACCTCTTAAAGAATTAGTAACATTGTAAAAACATTAATTGATATGAAACGCAAACACCTTATTATAGGGCTTTTGGCACTTGGAATAAGTGTCCCATCGATCGCCCAGAAAACGGATAATGTTAAAACGACCTTTCAGACTTCACGCGAATGGAGACCGACTATCGATAACCGGGCAGATGCCGTAATGGTATATGGAGTCGGTGGCAATCCATCGGATAGATCTAAAAAAATGTCGTTCGAAGACCGGGTAAAATCCTGGAAAGACAGAGGTTATACTATTCATTTTATGACCGGTATGGCATGGGGCGAATATCAGGACTATTTCACAGGACAGTGGGATGGGAAATGGCATCTCGATGAAGGACAGGTAACACAAAAAGGAGATACCATATGGCACGGCCATATGGTTCCTTACATCGTACCGTCTGAGAATTTCCTGAAATACATGAAAGAAAGACATATAAAAAGGGTGATCGATGCAGGAATCGATGCCATCTTCATGGAAGAGCCCGAGTTTTGGGCAAGAGCAGGATATAGCGAATCTTTCAAGAAAGAATGGAAGAAATACTACGGCTTCGATTGGCGTCCCCAACATGAATCGCCTGAAAACACTTACTTATCAAGCAAACTCAAATACCATCTGTACTATAATGCACTGAACGAGGTTTTCACCTATGCAAAAGAGTATGGTAAGAGCAAAGGAATGGACGTAAAATGTTATGTCCCCACCCACTCGCTGGTAAACTATTCGCAATGGAACATCGTCAGCCCCGAAGCAAGCCTTGCTTCACTTCCTTGCATTGACGGTTACATCGCACAGGTTTGGACGGGAACTTCCCGCGAACCGAACTACTTCGACGGAAAAGCCAAAGAGAGAGTTTTCGAAACAGCTTACCTTGAATATGGCTCCATGGAATCAATGACTGCCCCGACAGGTCGCAAAATGTTCTTCCTGACTGACCCTATCGAGGACTGGCCAAGAGACTGGGTCGATTATAAGAAAAACTACCAAGCTACATTCACCGCACAATTGCTGTATCCTAACATTGCCAACTATGAAGTGATGCCTTGGCCGGAAAGAATCTACGAAGGACTCTACCGTACAAGTGCCAACAGCGAAACAAAGGCGCGGATACCGCGTTTTTATTCCACACAAATGCAAGTGATGATTAATTCGCTGAATTCTATGCCGCTTTCGGACACCAAAGTATCAGGAAATACAGGTATCAGCGTATTGATGTCCAACTCATTGATGTTCCAGAGATTCCCGACACACAAAGGATACGAAGATCCGCAACTTGCCAACTTCTACGGACAGGCATTACCGCTCTTGAAGAGAGGCGTACCCGTAAAGACTGCTCACATCGAAAACCTTGGGTACAAAGAAGCATTGGCAGATACGAAAGTACTGCTTATGTCCTATGCCAACATGAAACCTTTGGACCCGGAAGCCCATACACACATTGCCGACTGGGTTAAAAAAGGAGGTGTACTGATCTTTAGTGGAAGCGACAAAGATCCTTTCCAGACTGTCAGAGAGTGGTGGAACACCAATGGTAATAATTATGCAACACCCTCGGCTCACTTATTCGAATTAATGGGGCTTTCAAGTTCACCGGAAGAAGGAGAATATACATACGGTAAAGGTACTGTTTATATCGCCCGTACAGATCCGAAAGAATATATTTTAAATGCCGGAGGCGATAAAGAGTTTCTCAATACCGTGAGCCGCATGTATGAGCAAAAAGCAAAAGCCGGAAAACTGGCATTCAAGAACCATTTCTATCTCCAAAGAGGCGTGTACGATTTGGCAGCCGTTCTTGAAGAGAGCGTAAGCAATGAACCCTATACTTTGAAAGGATGCCTCATCGACCTGTTCGATTCGAAACTGCCGGTATATACATCGAAGCAGGTTAATCCGGGAGAACAAGCATTGATGCTGAATGTCGACCGTGTAAAAGACAAGAAAAAAGCGCAAATATTGGCATCGGCAAGTAGAGCCTACGATGAGAAGAGAGAGAAAAATTCTTATTCATACATAGCAAAAAGTCCGGCAGAAACGACTAATGTATCGAGAGTGCTTCTTCCCAAATGCCCGAAAAGCGTAAAAATCAACGGAAACGAGACATTCAATGCCTCTGATTGGGATGCCGCAAGTAAAACTTACCTTGTTGAATTCGAAAACAGTCCGGAAGGAGTATCCGTTCAATTTAACTGGTAAAAGTAAGAGTTATAGTAATAAAACAATAGAAAAATCGATATGAAACATTTTTTTGGAACTGCAATAGGAATGTTGTTTGCTCTATCTGCTTGGGCGTATGAAGCAACAACACCGGTCGACTATGTAAGTACCTTAGTCGGCTCACAGTCGAAACACGAACTTTCTACCGGAAACACCTACCCCGCCATCGCCCGTCCATGGGGAATGAACTTTTGGACGCCACAAACAGGAAAGATGGGCAACGGATGGGCATATACATATGATGCAGACAAGATAAGAGGACTGAAACAAACCCATCAGCCCAGTCCGTGGATCAATGATTACGGACAGTTTGCCATCATGCCCGTTACCACAGGTGCCGTGTTCGATGAAGAGAAACGTGCCAGTTGGTTTTCCCATAAAGCGGAAGTTGCCACCCCCTATTATTACAGCGTTTATCTGGCAGATCATGATGTGACGGCCGAAGTCACGCCCACCGAACGTGCGGCAATCCTTCGTCTCACCTATCCCGAAATGGATAGAGCCTACTTTGTGGTCGATGCTTTCGACAACGGTTCATACGTGAAGATTGAACCAGAGAAAAACCGGATTGTAGGATATACCACCAAGAATAACGGGGGTGTGCCTGACAATTTCAAAAACTGGTTTGTAATCGAATCAGACACCCCATTTGAATATGTTGCAACCGTAGCGGACAATGAACAAAAAGAAGGCCGTTTGGAATCAAAAACCAACCATGCCGGTGCGCTTGTCGGATTCAAGACATCCAGAGGACAGCAAGTCCAACTCAAAGTTGCGTCTTCATTCATCTCTTTGGAGCAGGCGGAAGTGAATTTGAAAGAAGTAGCCAACCGTTCTTTTGAACAAATCAAACAAGAGGGGAAAAATCGTTGGAATGAAGTTCTGGGACGGATAGAAATAGAGGACAATAACACGGATCATCTACGTACTTTCTACTCATGCTTGTACCGGTCAGTATTGTTCCCACGCGATCTTTCAGAAATCACAGCCGATGGTAAAAGAGTACATTACAGCCCGTTCAACGGAAAGGTTTGTGATGGCTATCTGTTTACCGATACCGGATTTTGGGATACTTTCCGTTCCTTGTTCCCATTGTTGAACCTGATGTATCCGGAAATGAACCAAAAGATGCAGGAAGGTCTGGTCAATACTTATCTGGAAAGTGGCTTTTTGCCGGAATGGGCAAGCCCGGGACATCGGGACTGCATGGTTGGAAACAACTCTGCTTCTGTTGTTGCCGATGCATGGATCAAAGGTGTGCGCAACCACGATATTGAAAAGCTCTGGGAAGCAGTCGTCCACGGAACCAGTGCCCGTCATCCGGAAGTAAGGTCAACCGGACGTTGGGGATGGGAATATTACAACAAACTGGGCTATGTTCCTTACAATGTCGACATCAAAGAAAATGCAGCCAGAACACTGGAATATGCCTACAACGACTGGTGTATTTACACCTTAGGCAAAGCACTGGGAAAGCCCGAAAAGCAGATTGCCATCTACAAGAAAAGAGCGATGAACTACAAGAACCTGTACGATAAAGAAGTAGGATGGATGAGAGGAAAGAATGAAGACGGTACTTTCCAGTCTCCCTTCAATCCGCTGAAATGGGGCGATGCATTCACAGAAGGCAACAGTCTGCATTATTCTTGGTCGGTATTCCACGATCCTGCGGGACTTGTCGAACTGATGAACGGACGCAATGAGTTCACTGCAAAACTGGATACCATCTTTAATATTCCTCCCCACTTCGATGACAGCTACTATGGATTCCCTATCCATGAAATCCGTGAAATGCAGATCATGAATATGGGTAACTACGCTCATGGAAACCAGCCTATACAACACATGATCTACATGTACAACTGGAGCAATGAACCGTGGAAGTCGCAATACTGGATTCGCGAAGTGATGAACAAGCTCTATAACGCAGCTCCCGATGGATATTGCGGTGACGAAGACAACGGTCAGACTTCGGCATGGTATGTATTTTCCGCTTTAGGATTCTATCCGGTTTGTCCCGGTACGGATCAGTACATTTTGGGTACGCCTTACTTCAAAAAGGTGAAAGTAAACTTGTCAAATGGGAATACGATTACCATTGAAGCACCTGCAAACAGCAAGGAGAATCGCTACATCTCAGATATGACGGTGAATGGAAAAGATTACACCAAACGGTATCTGACACACGATGATTTAGTGAAGGGTGCTTCTATCAGATTCAATCTGAGCAATCAGCCCAATAAGAACCGTAGTACGGAGGAGACAGATTATCCGTATTCGTTCTCGAACGATCTTAAAAAGAAAAAGAAATAACAGTTACCTGATGACTGTCTGATCCTTTCTTTCAGATACGGATTACGCGAAAAAACGCGGACTAATACGGTTGTAAATCAAGCACCGCATTAGTCCGCGTCATTTATATACTGTTATCTCTGAAATGTTCCATTCAGATACTGTTTTGATTTTTATTCGATGCTTATTTAGGGATATTCCTTTTCAGATAAAAATCAAAACAGTTTCTCAACTGCCAGCCTTTAATCTTAATGGATTTTTATTTGAGTCGCTTCCATCCACAAAAAACTAAACATACTCCTTCAATGCCTTCGTATCCAGTAGTTTCGCTTCCCGTTTATCAATTGTGATAAGTCCTTCCTTGATCATTTTATTAATCTCTTTCGACAAAGCTGGTCTAGTCACTCCAAGATATTCAGCCAACTGAACCTGATTGTGTTCCAGTATTACCACATTGGGAGAAGTCCTATGCTCCATCAGATAGTACACAAACCGGCTACGAAGATTCTTGTAGGAGAGGATACGCAAACGGGTGACGGTACATTTATTGCAATTCCCGGTGACACACAAAAAGCGATGAAGCAATTCCGGTACGGAACTGATCAGGCTAAAAACAGAATTGCGGGTAGCCATCAGCAGAACAGAATCTTTGCTGGTGGTAAAAGTAGCGGGAAGCGTATTGTTCTCACCAAAAAGATGGGGAGTGGCAAAAGCACGCGGTGCAAGAATCTCTTCCACCTTGACCAGATTGCCGGCTACGTCGATGATGTCAACTTCCAGTTCTCCTTTCAGAAGAATATATAAATGATTACAACGTGTATCCTGTTGCAGCACCACCTCTTTGCGGGGCACTTCATACAATGTAATCTGCAATTCGTCCAGAAGACGTTTCTTTACATTTGCATCCAGATCCCGAAAAAGAGGTATCTGCAACAAAATATGTTTATAATCATCCGAAAAGTCAATCTGTACCACAGTGTTTTTCCTTTAGTTCTGTGGCAAAAATAACTAATTTTTTCCGGTATGTACTACCATTTGGTAAATAAAATACGTGGATTGATATTCAATGAGATCCATCCCCAGTCCTGCCAGGAACTATGATCACCTCCCTTCACTACATCCATGTACTTTGTTCCAAGCATAGTGGAGTAACCCAATGTCAGCTTCACATCCTTCATTACGACATAATCCACCTGAAAATCAATTTCCGAACCGAGGCTACGACCTTCGTCACCAAAAGAAGCTTCTACATCATAAGTAGTCGAGAAATGATGATAATTCAACGAAAGTGCCCAACGGGAATCCGGTTTAAAATCAACGCTCAGTTGCTTGTCCCACAATCCTTTGTTATATGCCGATGCGTAGAAGTAATCCATGCCGCCATAAAACTTATGATGAGTACCATAAAGCGGATCGAAAGTCGTAACCTTGTCGCTGGTCGGATCACCGCTCAGATAGTCAGTCAGCACGCTCACCGCCCATTGGTCATTGATTTTATAAGCGGCTTTCACACCGAACATATAAGCGGAAACTTTCTTCACCTCTTTATCCACTTTCCGTTTACCGAACTGATAGTACGCACTTCCGTTCAAAGTCCAACGTCCGGGCGTATAAGTCAGGTACGTACCCGCAGTCTGCATATACTTCGTTTCCCCTTTATCTTTGGTTCCCGTCTCATAACCTACATTCATAAAGAGCAGGGAAGCATCGAAGTTACTTGCCCATTTCCCGTTGTACCAAGCCGTTTGCATTGCTTTATAAGGCTGTGCGTTCATTATGTCGTAGAAAGTACCCTTCGTACCTTCATTGTTCTGGTTAAAAGCCAAAACGAGATGTACCCGGTGCAGCTTATTCTCATATCCCAGTTTCAAAGCATCGTGAAAACGTCCTGCAACGTTCCAGTCAAGGCTACCCAACAGGCGTTCGTCATCATAGACCAACGGCTGGCGACCCAACTGGGCAAACGTTCCCTTCCCCAAGTCCAGCCTTGCCCAAGCCTCATGGAGAATAAAGCGACCGTTTTTATCGATCTGCGGGTCTTGTCCCCACACACCGACATGCTGTGCAGCCAGCTTCATCTGTAAACGCTCCCGCTTATACCCCAGTGCAAAACGCGCACGGTTGTTTATAAAGAAAGCGGGCAACTCCCCTTCCAACCGGGGCAGAAGCGCACCGTTGCGATACTCGGCACGAGTCCTCAACTGTGCATCGATGGCAAACTCATTCTTTTTCTCCTGCGCACTAAGAGTGGCAGCCGAGCAGAATACTAATCCTGTTAAAATAACTGTTGTAAGTTTCATAAAGTATCAGTTTAAATTGTAAGTATGAACACTTGTTCCTTGTGCCGAAGGCAGATAGTTGATGCCATACCAGCACATCTGGAGTAGAAGAAAACAAATCAGCAACCCCGCCAGTGCTTTCCGGTGACTTCTGGGCTGATGGAGCCTGAAATGTATATAACAGAGATATCCGATCCACGTAGCCGCTGCCCAAGTTTCTTTAGGGTCCCAACTCCAATAATGCCCCCACGCTTCCTTTGCCCATAATGCACCGAAAAGCATTCCCAAGGTCATAAAAGAAAGTCCTACATATACCAGATTATCACAAAGCTCCATTTCCCGTTCAGCAGCAGGCTTCTTCTTGATCCAAAGCAGATAAACGGCCATTACCGCTGCAGCTCCCAGCATAGCGTAAGCAAACATGTACACAATGACGTGCGGTGCAAACCACGGGCTTTGCAAAGCGGGCATCAATGTCTTGTTATGAATTTCAGGTTTAAACAGATTGATGCAGATAAATACCAGTGACAATAGGAAGCTAAAGCTAAGTATCCATTTGTATTGCCAACGGACATACGTGATAATACCCGCTAACGGCAGGAAGAAGGAGTACCACAAACGGGTCTCTCCCATCGTACGCATCGGTGGACGCTCCAACGAAATCCACATTCCCAGAATAAAGGCAAAAAAGACCAGCAGTCCCGCCAACGTAGCTCCCAGCACCCAGCCCCGGTTACTACCTTTCCATGCGGCAACGGCTCCGATTCCCCACAAACAAAGGGATACGGCAGCAAAAATCCAGAAATAATCCCAACTCATGCCTTTTCCTCCTTTCTTGTATGAGACAGTGCAAACATGCAGACAGCACCTACTATCATCATCCAGATGCCTGCATACACCACAGGCAACCACGGATCACGCACCAGTTCAAACACGCTGATATCACTCCACCGCCCTTTGGACTCGTCATAACTCAACTGGTAAATTTTCCATCCGTCTATCTCAAACGGACGATTCACTTCAATCGTTGCTTTTTCCAGAGCGCCCGACTGAGTATAAACGGTCACATCGGAAGCAAAACGTCTTGGCTCTCGTTCGGGCATGATCAGGCTCATCTTCTGATTGAGCCGGAGTGCTTTATAAGGAAACATGAAACTCCCGCAGCTCACCCACCCCTCGCGTTGCTCGCCACTCTCCGTGTTTTTAGCTTTCACATAAACGGCATAAGCCGCACCTATGGAATGAAAATCCACAAATTTCAGCGTATCCTCCGTTGCCACGCTGGCAGCCATCGGTAATTTTTCCGTCACTTCGATCTCCCAATCCACCAGGCTTCCTTGCCGGAAGTCCTCTTCAACCAACAGGTTTGCCGGTTGACCTGCCGGAAGTGCTTTCCCCGATTCATTGTCAATCAGCATCAGTTTAGGCGGATACTCGTCGATGCTGAAATCGTGTAGTTCCACCGCCAGCGGAAGCTCCTGCATCTCTTTTTGCCGGTTGAAAGCCCGCCATTCCGCTTTACCGGTCTGTGCCGTCATTTCAAGCCTTTGCATATCGGCACTTCCCAATACCGCCCCTGCCAATGCAAGGAATAGTCCCAGATGATTGAGCAGGAAAGGAATATCACGTTTCCAAGCAAAGTGATGCATACGTCTCAGGATGACCATCCCAAGCAAAGTGATAAACCATAAAAAGAGCAACACGAATGAACAGGCAGAAAGCATTTGTGAAAATCCCAGCCAGCTTTCGACTCCGGTAACGGAGGCTTCCGGACGTATCTGCCGGATAAGCCCCATCACCACCGTCATCATTACCAACGAAATCATTGCCGGGATGGCAGCCTGATAGCTACTCATCCAACGTATCAGATAGTACTTCCGGAAGAAAACATAAAGTGACAGCAGCAGAAGCACATAGGCTGTTCCCACCCAGACATTCACCGGCCAGACAAGGAAGGAAAGCGTACACTTTCCCAAAGTTATCTGCCAGAGTATACCAATCAGAAAGAGTCCGCCACACAGGACGAACCCCTCCTTATATCCCCATGGTTTTTGCCACATAAATTATAAATTCGCTAAACGTCCGTTGGCCTTCGCAGTCTCCAGCCATTGCGGCACTCTCTCTTTCAGGAACTTGTCCTTGTTCTCATGCTCTTTCTGCATATCCAGACCGATGTATTCCTGTGCTTTCGCCTTGGTCGAGATGTCCGGCATCGGCACTTCACCTGTAAATCCGTTATTTGCCAATACTTTAGATATCGACAAGCGAGCTTGCAAAGCTTTATCAAGCCCGTGTCCCAGAATGCGCTGTATCTCCTGCGGAGCATGGAAAGCACCACCGTGTGAAGCCACACCGAAGTCCCATCTCCATTGCGCCTGACGGATCAGCTTCAACGCTTCCTGCATCTGAGCTTCCGTAGCTCCCTGCTCCCATGCATATTTAGCTTCGATATGCGCCTTCGCCAATTCCTGTTCCAGACGGTTACGGATTTCATTCGCTTTGCGCTGACGGTCGTAGACGTTGTTACGAAGTGTCTCTTCGCTCTCGCGATGGCAAGTCTGGCAAGTGCGGTCGATCATAGCCAACGGGCTTTGAATGTGGTGGTCGCTGAACTTCATTCCTCCTTCGCTCTTATACGGCATGTGGCAATCGGCACAGGACACACCCCGCTGGGCGTGTATACCCATTTGTGAAATCTCATAATCAGGATGCTGTGCTTTCAGGATGCGAGCCTTGCTCAACGCATGTGTATAGTCGGCAAAATCCGCTTCGTCATAATAAGCCTCCATGTCTTCCACCGTGAAACCTTTGTCCCACGGGAAGGTCAGATACTTGCCATCTCCCTTGAAATAATATTCCACGTGGCATTGGGCACAAACCAACGAACGCATCTCCTGCGGAGTAGCCTTGTCGATGTCCTTTCCCTGACGGGCAAATGCTTCACGCAATGCCGGGCGACTGATTTGCAGTTTCATGTTCTCCGGTTCATGGCAATCGGCACAGCCGATCGGGTTCACGATTTGATCACCGATAGCTCCCCATTTATTATTATAAAAAGAATCGACACCGACAGCCTGCATCATGCGAGGTACATCGGGACTCTTACAAGTCCAGCAAGTGGAAGGTTGCGGCCCGCTGTGCGCATCCATCGGAGCCCCGGTGCGCAAACTGCGCGTGATATCCTCTATGGCGTGCATATGCCCGCGCGGGGTAGTATAATCTTTCGAGAAAGCATATCCTGCCCAGAGAACCACCATTTCGGGACGTTTCTCCAATACATCCACCGCTTCGCTGCCGTTAAACTCACTTTCAAAATCAGTTTGTGCAGTCTGCTTCCACGTGTCATACTGACGGGGATAGTTTTCGCCGAACACTTCATTGTGTGCTTCGATGCCTTTGATGTCTACCCGTTTATTGTTGAAAACGCTGACTACCTCCGCCCGGCGTTCCATCAATGAAGAAACCACCAGTCCTAAAACAAATACGACCACCATTGTCACACCGAACAACAGCCATCCTTGCCACGACTTTATTTTCTTTTCCATAATCGATAATGTGCTAATGTGCCAACCTAATGATTGACAGCTATTTTATGAATTTATTTATTAATCATTTTACGAAGCCATTCCGGGGTCGGTGACTCCGGATAAGGGACTAATGCATCGGGAGTGGTGGAGAGACTGTTCTGCCCATGAGCTACCTCGCGGTGACAATCCCAACAAGCTTTGCCTTCGCCCACCTGAGCCCTCATGTAATCGATACGCCCGGTAGAGACAAATTCCGTGTTAAGCTGCGTATGGCAACGGATGCAGTTGTTCATAATCACTTCCGCACTTTCATCGTTTGCCTGTATCACCTGATGTTCGCCTTTGGTGAGGAATACCGCTACATGCCGCATACCGTCCATCCCTTTGAACACCCATTTCTTCACCGCATTTTCGTGGGGTACATGACAATCGTTGCAAGTGGCATCCCGTCCGTGGGAGCTGTGCATCCATGTGGCGTAGTAAGGTCCCATAATATGACAGTTGACACAGGCAGCCGGATCGTCGCCCAGATAAGTATGTGCCCGGAGCATATACAAGAAGAACAGCCCTCCGCCCACAATCAGCCCTGACAAAGTAATGGCAATCCTCTTCCATCGTCTGGAAGGAAGCCACCTATTGATAATCTCTTTTACTTTCATAAGACACAGATAAATGTATTACGGGAGCAAAGTTGAGGAAAAAAAAGGAATCAGGATGTAATCTACATTACACTTTGCAAAAAAATGTAATCGAAGGTAAAGTTATAATGTATCAATAAAGAACATTGCATTGAAAAGCAGTAGTTCAACAACCCCAAAAGGGTACATAAAGGGATTGAACAAGCACACTTTATAAATTAAATATACCTTTTATAAAAGAAAAACATCCGGATGTTATTATATAAAACATGGGGATGTTTTAATATAGAACACCCGGATGTTTTTGTATAGAACATAGGGATGTTTTAGTTATTCAACTTTAATTCCTGATATATAGGTAATAGGGATTTTATCAACTACATCCTATAGACTGTCATTTTGAATAGCAATACCTAATAAATCAAAATATGGAATAGCCTTTTTAAAGATTGTCATATCCTAATATAGGTTTACATTATCAACAACAATTAAAAATAGGATATAATGAAGAGAAAAGGATCACAAACTGATTTTTTCCATATACTACACCCTTATATACAATACACACCTAACTTTAACTTTAGACGAATATTCTCACCGTTTCTTACCGATTCCAACAACTGGTAACACAAACTGCAGTTGGAAATAATTTATTTGAGACTTATTTATCTTCCCCCTATTCTATCAGATACCACAATTTATCATCCATACTATATTTGTTTTATGTCTACCAAACCACCGCACTTATAAATAAAAGACATAGTTTTGTACACGTCTTTTAAAAAGTCTACAAACAAGGTCGAACATATCCGAGTGTCCACTCACACTTCATTTCTTTCTTGAAAAACGGCACTTTACAATAGTCCACGAAAGCACAACCCAAACGGTTTACATAAATATAAAATGATAGAAAAAAAAATTATTAATTGCGACTTATACATAATATAGATATTTATAAATAATGTAGACACTTACACTTTAAATTTATTATATTTTGATTTCTTAATATATATTCAGTAAAATCAAAAATCAAATTAATATTTTTGCCTCGAAATAAATTTATATCTGCAAATTCTTTAATATAATTTATTGCTGAGCATATTTTCAACCAAAATGAAATCTAGAATAAAAAGATAAACCTTTGTTTCAATGTTTGCAAATACACAAATAGCTGATAAAGTTATAAATGTAATATTAAATTAAAATATCATATCGTTATTATAAACATTTTTTATTATTAAAAACTGATGTTATGAAAAAGTATTACCAATTAGCTTTTATGCTATTTTGCTGGTTTGCCTATGCAACTAGTGTTAATGCTCAGTCTCCTAATTCTGTATCGGAGGAAAAAACTGTAAGTGATGTAGAAAATCGAACAGTTTATGGTTTTGTTGGAGACTTAACTCTTGGAGGGTGCGGAATAACAAAATTTAAGACCGATACTCCACAAAATTTGGAATTACTCTCTCAATGGAAAAATGGATATGCTATATTCTCCGGAGCGGCAGCCTATGGAGAATATTATGTCCAAATGTATCATTATAATTCTGATGGTGTAGGTAAAGTAGAAAATATTTCATTTGCTAAAGTAAGCCTTGTTTCAGACAATTCAAAAGAAATAAAAGTTATGGAAGATAATGCTGTGAAGCTTTCTGACATGACTTTTGATTATTCGACAAATACAATGTATGCGGTAGGTTTTGAGCTGGGAGATACATTTCTTTACTCCATCGATTTACAAACAGGAACCCTAACTAAAGGTCCTCTTCTCCAAACAAATGCGGAAAAACAAACTATAGCTACACTAGCTGCTACTTATGATGGTCGCTTATATGGACTTAACATGAAAGGTATACTTTTTAAAATCAACAAAGAAACAGGCAATCTGACACGCGTCATGGATACAAAAGTTCATTTGGGCTATATGCAATCCATGGAATTCGACCATACTGATGATTGTCTTTATTGGGCTACAATGATTGGTCGAGCTGGTGTTTCTAACGAGTTGTATAAAATCGATGTTAATAAAAAAACGATTAAATCTCTCGGACACTTAGGTGATGGTGGAGCAGGCACACAAGCACAG
The DNA here is from genome assembly GCF_014385165.1 of Jilunia laotingensis. Classification (NCBI taxonomy): domain Bacteria; kingdom Pseudomonadati; phylum Bacteroidota; class Bacteroidia; order Bacteroidales; family Bacteroidaceae; genus Jilunia; species Jilunia laotingensis. The sequence continues at coordinate 874,738 of NZ_JACRTF010000001.1, forward strand.
GGGCTGTATATTCCTTTTGTATTAGCGGGATTTGATGCACCGGGACAGGCAACCGAATTGAAGGCAGTTCCGGCAGAAAAAGGTGCCCTTGAAGCAACGATTACATGGAAAAACCCCGTCAAAACACATGGCGGAGACGATTTATCCGGAAATATGAATGTTATATTAGAAAGGGATGGAGAAGTTATAAGCAGTTCCATGAGTGAAGCCGGGGCGGAGATGTCATGGACTGACAAATCGGTAAAACTGGGAGAACATACCTATACGGTAAAAGCAATCAATGAAAAAGGGGAAGGCGCTCTTGCTGAAGTATTTGTATACGTAGGAGATGATGTCCCGGCCACTATAACAGACTTGATGGCAAGCGTGGGAAATGAATGTAAGAATATTAAACTGACATGGAATATTCCGGACAAAGGCGCTCATGGGGGATATTATGACAAATCGAATGTCAGATACAGAATTGTACGCTATCCGGATAATACGGTTTTGGAAGAGGAATATGGGGGAACTTCTTATGAAGATAATACTATTAAACGTTTGGGAGCTTATTATTACGGTATCACCGGCTTCAATAAAGCAGGTTCTAATAACGAATATAAAAGAAATGAGATTATTATTGCCGGTAAAGCGGTAGAAGTTCCTTATGATTGTAGTTTTAACGATGAAACGATTGCTAGAAATCAATGGACTTTTGTAAATGGTAATCATGATGGAAATAGTTGGCGTGTAAATTCAGGTTTAGGCACGATCTTATTTAATGATTATGTCATTGCAGCCGAATATGTATTAAACCCGTTAGACAGTCAACTGGATGCCGATGAATGGTTGATTAGTCCTCCTATTAATTTTGAAGCAAATAAAGATTACTATCTAAGTTTTGATGTACGTTCTGCAGGGGTGGATGAGTTGAACATTACTTTTGGAGACTTGAACACTGTTGAAGCTCAAAATCAGAGGATAGTATCCGGCTTGTTCACGGAAGAAGCTGAAGGGGCGTTTTATACCTATCAATTCCAGTTACCTAGAACCGAAGGCATCCATTGTGTCGGGATTAATTTGGTGACCATGTATGGAGATAATACAAGCCAACTGTTCCAAATCAATAATGTCATGATTGCAGAAGGCATACCAGACGGAATCGAAACCGTGAATGCCGGAGGAAATACTAAAGTCAGTCTGGATGGTGACCGTCTTGCCATTGAAGGAGACTTCAATACCGCCTATGTTTATGATACAACAGGTATATGTGTCGCCACATTGAATAAAGCCAATGCTGAAACGACTACGACAGGCTGGCATCCGGGCATTTATATTGTCAAAATAGCCAATACCGATTCTGTATATACCCAGAAAATCACTATTAGATAATCATCAAAATTAGAATCATTATGAAAAAGAATTATTTCCTTATAGTTCTTTTGCTGGTCGCCAATATATTTTCGGCTTCAGCAAAAATTGAAAAGATATTTTCCACAGAGGCTCTCTGCAATGTAACGATTGAAGTGGATAATGCCAGCAATGTGAGTGCTGCAACAAGAGCCGGACGTGGAACGCAAATAACCTTAACGAATGGTGTAAATAACTTAGAGTTAAACAACAGCAGCGAGAACCCCTTGCAAATAAAGGCAGCGGAAAATGCAGAAATTGTATCGTGTTTTATAAATGGTGATAAAGTAACTCCTGGTGGGGATGGCTCAATCCGGGTTGCAATAACTGAAGGTTTGAATATTGTACTTACCACAAAAACACATGCAGCCAATCCAATGGTGACATTTTCAGTAACCGATCCCAGCCAAATTATTGTAAAAGCGGATGATATGGTCATTGAGGACATAAGCTCACCCAAGGAATTTGCAAAAGGGACGGAATTGACCATTGCCCCAACGACAGGTTTTGAAATTAAGAATGTAGCTACAACCCAACGGCCGGAACTTCCATCCGTAAATGGAGTATATACCATCCGCGTTGATCAAGAGATGACAATCTATGTCACCACCGAACCTGCAAAACCAGTTGTCACATTTGAAATTGACTTTCCGGAAAGAATTAGCGTAGTAAATCAGAGTACTCACAAAGCCATTGATATTTCTTCCTTAAAACTGTCCATGCCCAAAGGAACAGTCTTAGAATTTCAAGCTTCCAACGAAAACTATTCAATTACATCCTTCAAGGTTGATGGGACAGACAAAGCACCCGCCATCGGAAGCAAAACATATTACGTAGGCGTAGAAGCCAACACAATAGTAACGATTGAAACCTCGTCAACGACTCCGTCCGTCAAGTTCATTGTGGATAACCCGGAAAATGTAAAAGTACACAAAATGGACAGTGAGGAGATGCTGGACGTGATGAAGGCCTATGAAATGGAAAAGAACACGCAACTTGTTATTGAACCGGCAAACGATGAGGTTCGCATCGCATCCGTAACAGTAAATGGAGTTACATTGACTCCGTTAGGAAACGGCAACTACATGACGGCTGTCACCACAAACCTAACCATTGAAGTGAAAACCAAAGAGGTCCTTCCGGTTTTGACATTTAAGGTAGACGCCTCGGAACGCATTAAAGTATTGTCAGGAACCGATATATTGGATATCAGTGAAGCCGTGGAACTTCCTATCGGCACGGAAATAACCATTGAACCCTCAGCTGGGAACTTCATCATAAAATCGGCAATGGCCGATGGCAAGACTCTTACCGCTTCTGATAACAAGTATCTTGTTACCATAACCGGAGACATGCAATTTGATATCAAGACCGCTGCGTCTTTAACGCTGCACATCATTCAGCCGGACGAAGGCGGTACTATTTCTGTTTTCCGTGATGGAAAAGAACTGCAAGAAGGTGACAAAATCATAACCAATGAGAAATTATCATTCAAGAATGAACCCGAAGCCAGCTATTTCTTTGAATACTATCTTGTCAATAACAAAGTATGCTCTGATACATATGTTGTTTCAGGATCTGACGACATAAATGTGGGAGCCATATTTAGAACTATCAGAGAAGGCTATGTAGAAGTCACTTTTGATTTGGATGAAGGTGCAAGAAGTCTACTTACTATTGTTAATATAGATGGCTCTGAAAAGACCAGACTCGATCCATCGAAACCATGTGAAATAAAAAAAGAAAGCCAAATCCAAGTTTTTATGATTACACAAAATACTAAAATTACATCTTGTACGATGAATGGTGTAGAAAGAACTCCAGATGGAGATGAAGGAATAGATGCCAGAAGTTATACGATGACAGTAGAGGATGATGCCGTAATTGCAGTCAGAACATCCAAATTAGTACAAGTAGGCGGTGATATTACGTACGGTGAAGATTATAATCCGATTGGAAGAATAAGGCTTCGTCATGAAGGTAAGATTTATGATGATGTCTATATTCCGGTAGGGACTACAGTAGAAGTAATTGTAGAACCGGTAACAGGATACATGTTGGATTTCTGTTATCTTAGTTATGATGAAGCTAATAAGCTTGACGGAACCACTTATACGGTTGAGAATACGGATAAAGATATTATTATCATCAAGGGCGCCTTCAAGAAAATACCCGATGGAATTGAATCCATAAGTTCCATGCAAAGCCATTATGATGCGCAATCCATGCAGATCATAACCACAGGAGGAAACACGAAAGTATACGCGGTTTCCGGCAAGAAGGTGCTTGAATCGGATGAAACGAGCATCAGCGTCTCAACTTTGGAAAGTGGAATATACGTCGTCAAGACCCGGGAAGGTGTTTTCAAATTGGTAAAAAAATAATGTAACATTATCAAATGTAAGACTGTATCGGCTCTTTCCCATAAAGCCGATATAGTCTTACCGTCCTTCAATATTCAATAATAAATTCTATACACAATGAAATATAAATATCTCTTGTTAGCAACGGGATTGCTATGGGGCACTTCAACGGTAAACGCCCAGTGGCGTTCCGCTTCCGAAGCTCCGGTGCGGCAACAACCAGAAATATCCAAGACCGTTAAGAATCAGGGTGACGGGAAAGTACTTTACAGCTATTGCTCTTCCATCGCTGCGGTCACGGCAAAAAGCGGGCTTGGAATTCAAACGGATGACGACGTCAAAGTAACCGCTGCCATCCGTATGTCCGAAGGTCTCATGACACTGCTGAAAGGCAGGAATATCCATCGGCTCAGAGTGGGCGTGGCGACCGACGCGGAGGACGCGACCGTTTTTATCAGGAAAACGGACGGGACGGCAATTTGGCAAATTAACAAAGCACTGGAACTGGGCTGGAACGACATCACACTTGAAACACCTTTGGTTGTACCGGAAGAGCAGGAACTTTATATCGGGTATACCTGTACACAGCGCAACGGTGTATTTGTAATTGCGACCGAATTAGGGAACACCACCAAATTGAACGGTTTATTCATGGCATCGGAATACTATCCTTATCTGGAGGATTTTTCAGGATCAGCGGACTTGGGAAACCTCTGCCTGTCGGTGGAAGTGGACGGTACGGAGAGTGAATTCGGGTGTCTCGGTAGCATGGTGAAAGCATATTCGTCCAAGCCTTACCTGCAAGAGGGGGCAAACAAGTCCACGGAAATGAACATTATTTATGCGAACGAAGGAGAGGACAATGTCTCCAAGATAAAGCTGGGGAGAAAGTTTAACGGGACGGAATTGGGCGACACCATCTGCTACTTCAAAAGGACGGTGAGGGGAAACTCCACCGGGGAATTGGAATTGCCGGTCACGTCTTCCATGAGTGGAAAATACACATACACACTAAAAGAAATAGAGGGAAACCCCGTATCCGTATCCCCCGTAACGGCAAGCGTATCCACCTATAAAGCCGAGGATGTCATCGAACGGGTTGCCCTGATTGAAGAGTTCACCTCGCAGTCGTGCGGCAACTGCCCGGCCGCACAGGCGAACCTGCATAGAACCATAGCCGACAAGGAAGACCGGGTTGCATTGGTACTTCATCACTCAGGATTTAAACCCGACGACTTTTCGATACCGGAGAGTGACGGCTATTGCTACTTTTATAAACCGGCAGGCACTTTCGCCCCGGGAATGACGATGGACAGGACATACCTACCCGACTACGACACACAAGGGACAGGATCAATGGTATTCAATCCCAAGCTGCTGTCGAAATCCACGCTGACCAAAGAACTCGCATTGCCCTCGATGGTCTCGGTAGGCATAGACTGCTCGTATGACAAGGCCGACAGAAAACTGGTTGTCATCGTCTCGGGGAACAAAATAACCGACTTGATAGGCGAGCATGTGGGACTGACCGTATTCCTCCTTGAAAACAAGTACATTGCCCGCCAACTCGGCGTCGGTGATCCGGACAACTTTGAACACAACAACATCCTCCGGGCCGTGCTGTCCGACCCGATGGGAGACGTCATAACCTTTAACGCGGACGGCACTTACAGCAGGAGGTACGACTATACCGTCCCGGCATCCTATGTCTCGACCACGGGAGCAAGGACGAAGGCATTTCCGGAAAACATGAACATTGTGGCATTTGTGTCCAATTTCGATACGGTATACCCGGACAACTGTTGCGTGTTGAACGCGAACAAAACGGCCTCACTGAATGTCGGGGATACCGGATTAAAAGCTGAAAACGTGTTGGAGAAGGCCCTCCCGGTATTCGCTAAGGACGGGACGGTCCATGCCTACGGAGAATACAGCGATCTGAAGGTGTACAACCTGCAAGGGATGCCAGTGCCGAACGAGAACCTGGAACCGGGAGTCTATATCGTGAGAATAACAGGACAGGACAGGAAGGAACATGTAAGGAAGGTACTAGTCCGTAACTGAGTTACGGCATTTTGAGATAGAAGAACAAATCTAATAATATGGGAAACACACATTTATTAGTGAAACTGCTACCTACCGTTCGTGAAGAATAGTAGGTAGTTATTTAAATTCAACATAGATCAAATCATTATAAGTTACCCGCCATTGATAAAACTTAGTTTAACGATGAGTTTCTCTTATATTATCTACTTAGTATGGATAAAAAAGGTCGGATTAACACCACCTTTGAGAAAACAATAGATTAGATTTCAATAAAAATAAAAGCTACGCTATAACGAAGTATTTAATAGAAAAATTATATATTTGTATCACATAGTAAAGATATACATACAAATATTATTACATTGAAAAATAATTCGAATTTATCGTTTATCTACTCTGCTATAAAGTCATTAGCTTTGAGTTTCCACAATAGTGCAACAACAAGAATTATATTCTTATTAACTGCACTAATCATATTACCTGCGATGCCTCTCAAAGGACAAAGACGATATAATTATTCTTATAATTATGGAAACGGCACTATTGCTTTGAATTTAGATTCTAATCGGTGCTACAGCCTTTCATCAACCAAGCCTGAATGGTTAAATCGGCCAGACGACCTTCCTCTGACCAATGAAGAGGCTCCTCCTGTCATATGGAGTTCCGGTACATATTATTATTCTAAAGACACGATAATCTACAAAGATAGAAAAGATAAAAGTAAGTTTTTCTATTTTGTAATACAAGAACAAGGCGATAAATTAAACGCAATCAGATTAACAGATATTTCAAAAAACACATCCAACTTGAGTTTACGGAGAATTCTTTACAATGACTCAATAATCAAACAAACGTGCGTTTATGATCTACTCAATGAAAAATCTGTTTTCTATGTTAGAACATATTCAGTATCAAAAGACAATAAATCATCTCTATTATTAGATGTTTATGATTGGCGGAATGGAACTAAAGTGAAAATCTTTCATAACGATAAAGTTCAGCAGGACGAATGGAAGATATAAAAATGTTTCAGCTATGCCGCAATGGAAAAGTAGAAAAGAGGTTTTCTTAAATGGATGAACAAAAGGTAATCCATCATTTAGTGTAATCAACCGGTTATAAAATGAAAAAGTTATTTTTGCAAATGCACTACATATATTCTTAAGGCACATGGAAGATTTTAATTTAAAATATGCTCAACATCCTTCATTGGACTTACTGAAAAATTTTCTTTTAAAACATGGAGCATTTAAAATCATAAAAAAGAAAGAGATATTCTCCATACAAGGAAAGAAAAACCTCAAAGGCGCATACATTAAAAGCGGTGCGTTCCGATATACCCGTAGTGATGACAAAGGCAATGAGCATATAATTGGATATGCCTTTCCTCATGAATTTCTCGGGAGCTTGGATACATGGATAAATCCCGACCAGCCATCTCCCGTAACGATAGAAGCCATCTGTGATTCGGAGATTTACGATATTACTTATCCTGCTGTAAAACAGTTTTTCAACACAAATATGGAAACGTTATACATCCGCTGTATTCTTGCCGAACGGTCTTATTCTGTTATTTATCACCGTTTATTAGACTCATATTGCAAGAATGCAGAAGAACTATATCTTGACTTGCTAAACAGATGCCCCGATATTCAAGAACATATCACTTTGAAAGAGATAGCTTCGTTCTTACAAGTCACTCCCGAAACAATCAGCCACATAAGGCGTAAACTGAAGAAATAAATGTCCAATTCCATATAATAAAAACATAATATGATCCGCAAATTAACAAAAGACGAATATCGCAATGCCGCTGATTTATCTTATCAAGTATGTATGGAGAGTGGTATCAACGATTTTACCCAAGAGGGTATTGAAACCTTTAAAAGTTTTATATATAATATATCATTAATGAATGAACTTGATTTATATGGGGCTTTTGATAATAATCTATTGATAGGAGTTGTCGGTATTAATAGAAAAAGACAACATATATCACTCTTTTTTATCCAACAGGAATATCATCGGCAAGGAATAGGAAAATCTCTTTTCTACTATATGATGAATGATTGTAACTTTACCAAGATAAGTGTTAATTCTTCAACCTATGGAGAGTTATTCTATAAGTCGTTAGGCTTTAAAAAAGTAAGCGAGAAAGAGCTTAACAAAGGAATAACAAGTATTCCAATGATAAAAAATATATAAATATTTGATCCCAATTATAGATAAAGTATTTCATAAAATATGGATAAAGATTTTATAATAAGAACAGCCAAACCGTCGGATGCCTCTGAGGTCAAAGAGCTATTTCAAGATACAGTCCTTAATATAAACAAGCGTGATTATTCAAAAGCGGAAGTAGAAGATTGGGCATCGTGTGGAAACGACCTCTCCCACATAAAAGAAATGATTAGGACACATTATTTTATCGTAGCAACTAATCGACAGTCTCAGATTATTGGCTTTTCATCCATCACCAAACAAGGATATTTACATTCTATGTTTGTGCATAAAAATTTTCAAGGTAACGGTGTTGCTACGATACTTCTTAATGAAATAGAACGGTATGCAATCACAACAGGAATTACAAGGATTACATCAGAAGTAAGCTTAACGGCCCTTCCTTTCTTTGAAAAAAGAGGTTATATAGTGGAGGAAGAACAGAAACGCAAAGCAAATCTGCTTTCCCTCACTAATTTTTAGATGGCGAAAAGACTAGAGAATTGAAGCTAAAAGTAAGATATAAAAATCAAGATATAACATTTTAAGAAGTGGAATACAATTTATATAAAATCGGTTATACACTATTAGTTATATAGCTATTTTCTAAAGGTGTATCGGCACAAAGTTTGGCATTCAGTACACTTTATAAAAATAAAAACCCTGATAATTAAATAACTATCAGGGTTTCTTCGTACCCAGAGCCGGTACAAGCCATAGAAATCATAGGAAAATAAAAGAATTTATCTTCCTTATTATCAACTATTTGAATATTTCCTATTTTCTCTATTTTTGCCATATTTTGCCCATTTTCCGTTATTCAGTACACTTTTAGTACACTTTGAAATATCATTTTCTTTTGTACCTTTGCAATATTGGAAAACAAAAGAAAATCAACTATTTAGCGTAATCACCCGGTTATGGTACCTAAATCGGGATAAAACCTCTAAACAATGGCAAAGTTAGAAAATAAAACGAAAGAAAACCCCAAGTTAGAGCAAAATAAGCTCTCGGATGGTAGAATCAGCCTTTACTTAGAGTATTATTTAGGTAGAGAGGAAAAGCCCGTATTAGATGAAAACGGCAATCAAGTGTACTATGATAGTGGAAAGATGCAAGGTAAGCCCAAGTTTGCAGTAAAGCATAACAGGCGAAAAGAAAACCTTAGTCTGTATCTGATAGATAAGCCCCGTACCCCTGCGGAACGCCAGCAGAACAAAGAAACATTGGAGCTTGCCACAAAGATACGTGCGGAGCGTGAGCAGGAATTTAAAGAAAGTATGTTGGGCTATCGGTTGAAAAAAGATAGAACGGTCAATTTCTTAGACTATTTCCAAGCCTATATCAACAGTTATACCAAGAAAGATATTCGCATGGTACAAATTGCGCTTAGCCGTTTTAAGGACTTCTTAAAAGAGCAATACCCCATGAATGAGTTTAGTATCAAACCGGAACTTATCACCAAAGAAATGATGGAGCAGTTTGTAGCCTATTTGCAATCCCGAAGTGTGGGTGAAGGTGCTAAAAGCATTTACCAGCGTTTCAAGAAAGTTATTCGATATGCGATTGACCACGATGTAATGTTGAAAGACCCATGTAAAAGTGTTACCTGTAAAGTGGATAGCCAAATGCTTCGAAAAGATGTTCTTTCTCCCGAAGAAATACAAAAGTTGGCGGCTTGCCATTATGACAACGAGAACCCGAATGTCAGACGGGCTTTTATCTTCTGTTTATACAGTGGTTTGCGTTTCTGTGATGTAAAAGACCTTACCTATAAGAATGTGGATTACGCTAATCGGTTATTGAAATTTGAACAAAGCAAGACAAAGGGACATTCTGCCAGTAGTGGTGTGGTTATTCCCCTGAATGATGGTCTATTGTCTATCATTGGTGAAGCCCCGGCAGATAAAAACTGTTTGATATTCGATTTACCTACTTACGAAAGTTGCTGTAAATCAGTAAAGCGTTGGGTAAAGAGAGCCGGGATAGACAAACATATAAGCTGGCATTGTGCCCGGCATTCGTTTGCCGTGAACATTCTGAACAATGGGGCAAATATCAAAACCGTAGCCAGCCTTTTAGGGCATAGCGGATTGAAGCATACGGAGAAGTACACCCGTGCGGTGGATAAATTGAAAGAGGAAGCAATAAACAGCTTGCCCGAACTAAAGTTTTAACCATAAAAGACTTATCTTTGTAACTATGAACTTTGAAGCATTAGTAAAACATATCAGCACGATACAGAACACGTTGCAGGCACAAGCCGCACATGCTGTAAACCTTGCCCTTACTTCCCGTAACTGGCTTATGGGTTGCTATATTGTAGAATTTGAGCAGAACGGAGAAGACCGTGCCGCCTACGGTGAACAACTGTTGAAGAAGCTGGAACAACGACTGAAAACAAAAGGTCTGAATGAACGTAGATTCAGGGAATTTAGACGGTTGTACCTTGTTTATCCACAACTAAAAGAACCTGTTACACAATACATTGCATCACAAATTCAAATTCGGCAGTCATTGACCGCCGAATTCACTGAACCAATTCGGCGGTTGGTGACCGCCGAATCTGAAAATGGAGTTTGGAAACTATCAACAGAATACCCACAAACCGAAACATGGATGATTCCGGCTGATAGATTATTCAATAGATTATCTTCCACCCATTTAAACACTATATCGGGAATTGAGAACCCGGTAAAACGTGCTTTCTATGAAATGGAAACCATTCGTGGCTGCTGGTCTGTAAAGGAGTTGGAGCGACAAATCGCATCTTTATATTACGAACGTAGCGGACTATCCAAAAACAAAGAAGCCCTCTCCGCTTTAGTCCAGCAACAAGCAACCTTATTACAACCTAAAGATGTTATCAACACCCCTGTTACTTTGGAGTTCTTAGAGTTGAATGAACGTGCATTGGTGACAGAAACTGATTTGGAACAAGCCATTCTTGACAACCTGCAACACTTCCTGTTAGAAATGGGACATGGCTTCTGTTTTGAAGCCCGGCAAAAACGTATCTTGATAGACGAGGATTATTTCTTTGCCGACCTTGTGTTCTATCACCGCATTTTGAAATGCCATGTTATTGTAGAATTGAAGATAGATAAGTTCCGCCATGAGTACGCTTCGCAACTAAATATGTATCTGAACTATTTTAAAGCGGAAGTGATGCAGCCGGATGATAACCCACCTATCGGCATTTTGCTCTGCACCGAAAAGGGAGATACCTTGGTTAAGTATGCCACTGCCGGGTTAGACCCAAATATTTTTGTGCAAAAGTATAGGATAGAACTTCCAACAGAAGAAGAAATAAAAGTATTCATTTCTTCCTCAAACTATGAGAGTTACAAACTTTAAAATTGGCGAAAAGAAAAAAGATTGTTTCTTCTTTCGCCAGCACATATATTTTGCAGGCTACAAAAGTTAGTTTGGTACGTTTTGGATATATATACAAAAGCACAAACTAAACTCACAATAAAGTAGATTAAAAAAAAGAGAAGATGTTTTGATAAAGTCAGGAATCTATTTTCCCTTTTTAAGAGAACAACTCACGAGGTTATTCTATATTTTAATTGCAATTAGTTTATAGTATGGAAGATTTTAACTCACAATATGCCAACCATTCGAAATTAGAACAGCTAAAGCAGTTCATTTTGGAACATGGTACTTATATCGAACTCAAAAAGGGTGAACAATTCACTATTCAAGGCAAAGTGAATCATCGGGGAGCTTATATCGAACACGGCTTATTGAGATATACTCGTGTGGATGAAAAAGGGAATATACATATAGTAGGATATACTTTCTCCGGAGAGTTTACAGGAAGTTTATGCACACTTATAGAGCCTAATCAACCGTCATTAGTAACAATTGAAGCCGTTTGCGATACAAAGATTTGTTATATACCCTATTTAAAAGTAGAGGAATTCTTTGCCACAAATGTAGAAACCATGCAAGTAAAATGTACTCTTATTGAACAATCATACTTATTAATGTATCATAGATTAATAGATATGTACTGCAAGACTACGGCAGAACTGTATCTTGACTTATTGAATAGATGCCCCGATATTCAAGAGTACATTACGTTAAAGGAGATTGCCTCTTTCTTGCAAGTCACACCGGAAACAATCAGTCGCATACGCCGTGGACTGAATAAATAGCTTACGACAATGAAAGATTTTAATTCATACCTCGACAATTTAGACTATTCCCTCGTAAAAGATTTATTTCATGAAAAAGGGAAGCAACGTATATACCACAAAAAAGATTTCTTTATTCGTCAGAATGAAATATCACGTTTTGCCGAATGGGTAGAAAACGGTACATTCCAATATACATATATTGATGGAGAGGGTGAAGAACACATTGTTGGATACGCTTTCACCAACGAGTTTGTATGTGACTATTCTTCTTTAATGAGAAGTGGCTTATCGTTAGTAAATATTCAAGCCATAACAGAGTGTTCTGTATATGAAATATCCCGTCATGACATTATTGAATATTGGGAAACGGATATGAAAACTCAACGATTCGGAAGGCATGTGGCAGAGAGTCTATTTGAAATGGTATATGAACGATTACTTGATTCATATTGTACGCCTGAAATACGATACAGGAACTTGATGGAACGTTGTCCTAACTTGAAAGAAGTAGTTCCTTTGAAAAGCATCGCTTCATTCTTAGGGGTTACACCGGAAACCATTAGCCGCATACGCCGCAAGTTAGAGATATAACTCACCTTTTAACAATTGTTATATTGGGGTCTTGATAATTGTCAAGACCTTTTTCCTCCACCTTTCATTACTTTGCACACATTGATTAAAAACTATTAGTATGATACGGAAATTAATGAAAGAAGAATATAAAAATGCTATAAACTTATCCTATCAAGTATGTATAGAGTGTGGCATTAACGATTTTACGGAAGAAGGGATTGAAACCTTTAAAAGTTTCGTGTATGACACATCGTTGATGAATACGCTTGACATATATGGGGCTTTTGACAATCATTTATTGATAGGAATAATCGGTGTACATCGGGAAAGGCAACATATATCCCTCTTCTTTGTCTTGCCACACTATCATCGGCAAGGAATAGGAAAATCGTTATTTGACTATATGATGAGCAATTGTAATTTTACTTATATAACAGTTAATTCTTCAACCTATGCAGAAACTTTTTATACATCTTTAGGCTTCAAAAAAGTGGGTAAAAAAGAGATTAATAAAGGTATTGTTAGTATCCCTATGAAGAGAAATATATAATTATTGTCAATCACTTAAAATAGAGATAAGATGAAAAAGAAAATTACTTTATGTATGGTGCTTTCCACATTCATTATTTGCGCCATGTTATGTCTGACAAATTGTAGTAACGATGATGCCCCTACTTCTGTCTTCACCCCCGAAGCCCTGAAGCAAACTACTTGGCAAGCGCAAATGACCGTGTACAATATCGAAGATGAGATAGACTACACAAAACAATCCATTCTTCAGTTTACTAACGAATCAGAAGGCATTTATACAAGGACGAACGAAGAAGACGGATATATGTGGAACACAGATTTTACTTATCAAGTAAATGGAAAAATCATCACGTTCGACAACATAGCAGGTCCGTGGACAGTGATGGAATACACAGGAACACATCTCGTAATGGAAGCCTATAATCCCAATAAGATGGTGTGGACGTTGGAGAAGATGTATTAACCTAAAAATAGCGGATATGAAGATTTCAACAATTCTCTTTTTCTGCCTACTAATGACAGCTTGTATGCAGACAAAATCCTTTCACCGGACAAACGGCTGGTACTACGTAACATCACAGACTACAGACAGCCTTTCACAAACACCTTTCCTTACTGTTATGGATTTCGATTCTTTACGTTTGGAAACTGATGCTTTTGGACACTCGGTCATTACCGGTGTCTTCCTCCAAGATAAATTGCCTATATGGAGAGAAGCCACAACAAAGAGTGTAGGAAAGTACATCGCTTTCGTTTTCAATGACACGGTGATAACTGCTCCTCAGGTTAATAGCCCCATAGAAAGCGGATGTTTCCAAATTTCCAATCCGCATGGATATGATTTGGAACGTATCTTTAGGGAACTACAAAAAGAAATTGATATATCAAGGTTTGGAAATTAAATGTTAACTGGAAAATGGGAACATTAGGTTGCATAAATGATATGCTACAACGGGACAAAGAGAACCGTGAGCTTCGCAAGTTGAATAGAGACAGGATGAAAGAACATCACAAATATCTTGTAGGCAAAGGTAAAAATGCTGATTTATCCAATGTTTCCATTGAAAAGATAGAAGAAATCCGTAAAAAAACCATAGAAAAGGAGCAATCAGACCAAATATATATGTTTAGGATATATATATTTCTTACAATATGCCTTTTAGTGCTATTTTTATTGGGATTACTTTGCTATAAACTATTTTTCTAAATTCCCCCAAAACAACAACTTGCGGATTACAATATTATGAATTGAAATAAGCCTTTTCCTAAGTCTCGCTAAGGCTTATTTTTTATATGAATACATACATGAATCTAATTTTAGAACAGCGATTTTTCCGCTTATTGTCGGAATATTCACAACGTAAAGTTTCTGCATCGGAGTTTACAGAAGCTATTGAGGAATTGGCTACGCATGTAGCCGATTTTGGTATCAACGAACAGGATTACAGTATTTTACTTCGCTATTTTTCCTTTGGTTTACACCGTCTTAAATCGTATCGTGTACGGTTTGAGCAAGAAAAAAATGCCCTATTTGCATTTAATTGATGAAGCGATAGGACTTTTGAACACTGAAATACGCCTTATTGAATGGCGCATCAAATACCCGGAACAACTACAGCAACGCATCAATAAACAGCCCCTTTCCCCTCTCTACCTCGCCGACAAAACAACCCTTATCAATATCATGGAAGTGGTAAGCGGCTTATTCCTCTCCAAAGACATCGTTTATCAGAACGGTAAACCTGCCTATTTAGTGGACTTATCCAAAGGTTTTGAATGGTTGTTTAACATTAAGATAAGCGACTGCCACCAAAAACATGAGGACGTGATAAAACGGAAGCCGGGCAAACTCACCGAATTTCTTAATGGACTGGCAAACCTAATCAAAAATGAACATGATAAGAAAGGATATAGATAATCAGCAACTTATGATTTATTTATAGGGGACTCCATTAGTTCTCCTGTAATTTCTTTGTATCCGTTTTTAGAACTTTGCTTCATCAATCGATTGACAAACAAAATGTATAATCTGAAAAATGAAGCAATTATGTATATAGACAATGACGAATTTGGTGGATGGATGCAGAAGCTGTATGCCAAACTGGAAGAACTCTGCAAAGATGTACGGGTACTACGCAATGCAGACAGGGTACTGCCCGAAGATGATAACCTATTGGATAATCAAGACTTGTGCCTGCTGTTCAAAGTAAGCATCAAAACCCTGCAACGCTACCGGGCTATCGGTGCGTTGCCATACTTCACTATCAGCGGAAAAGTGTATTACAAGGCTTCCGATGTCCGGGAGTTCATCAAGGAAAGGTTCAGCGTCACCACGCTACGCCAGTTCGAGAAAGAACACTGTACGAAGAAAAAGAAGTGAATCTGAAAAGCCGGAACGGTGAATGTGCTTCATCCATCCCGGCTTTCCCCGTTTATGGCTTACCCAGCTTATCAGCTTCTTTCTTTAGCTGTTCGGCTTGCTCGTTCAACAGCCTTGCACGTTCCAGTGCTTCCGCCTGCTTTTGGATGCGGTATTCAAAATCCATCACTGAATCGGTCAGACTTCGGATAAAGCCGTTATCCCGTTGCCATTTGAACTTGTTTTCCAGTATATCAAAAGTTTCCCCGTCTGCCTGTCCTTGCATCAGCAAATAGCGGTATTTCATATCGTTGTCCTGTAACTGCTGCATACGTTCAGCCAAACGGATATTCAAGAATATGGAAACGGAACAGATAACCAGCACTGCCGAAAAAAGGAACAATCCCGGACGAATCCAAGAAGCGACCTTGCTGCAAATCCGTTGATAGAGCGGTAAGGGTATAGCTTCCTCTTTATCCGTCTTGCAAGAGCCCAAAGCATCAAGCATTACCTTGAAACAACGGTAGGTTTCCAATACTATTTTCTTGGTGTCCTCGATATGTTTCTGCTGACCTTGCATCCTATTCCTTATCTCGTCAAGCTGGCTTCGGATAGCCTGCAAATCCTTTTCGGGAACAGCCGGGTTACTGTGCAATTCCGACAATGCCTGTTCGATTGCGTTCAGTCTTTCAAGAGTTTCCTCCCGACTGGCTGGCGTTACCTGTGCTTCCTGCTTCTCTTTCAATTCAGTAACCATTGAGAGAAGCCCCTCTAAAATCAAATTTTTCTCCATGTGTTTACAAATTAAGTTGTTTTTTCTTTTTCTTCTTCTTTCTTAAATTCAAGTTTGGTTCTTCATCCGCAGGGGGTGATGAAGCGGTGAACAGACCGAGTGAGCCAGTTATCAACGGACTGTCAGTCTTTCCCTGTGTCGGCAATGGCTCCCGAACGGGTGTAAAAGCTGTCTGCCGTTGATTTCCGACCGTATTCAGTCCTGCATCCCCGAAACATTTATCCAGTTTGGAGAAACTAAAATTGCGGTCTATCTCCGAACCCTTGAACGTGTATTCGCCTTTGGAAAAGGAAACGCCCTGTATCTCGCCCGTCTGCCCCTTGTACTTGAACCGGACAGTAATACCCTTTTCCGCTAACCGCTCCTGTAACTGCCGCCAGTTCTTGAACTTCCCGATTTCGTTCTTTACAGCCGTGTAAATCTCGTATTTCGACTTGTCCGGCTCTTTCAAGCGGTGCTGCTTTACCTGTTCTTTTCCACCAGCAAAATAAAGCCCGTGTTTGGTTTTCAGCTTCTTGCATACCTGCTCGTTACGGTACATATCGTTCCTGTCCGAAATGGTCTTGCCGTTGTTGTCTATGCGGTTGAACACGATATGCACATGTGGGTGTTCCCGGTCTTGATGGCGCACGATGATATACTGCGTATCGGTGATTTTCATTTCACGCATATACTCCTGCGCAAGCTGTACCATCTTCTCGTCTGTCAATTTGGGTGCATCCACTGCCGAATAACTTAACGCAATATGTCCGACAGGCTTCTTCAAATCGGGATTCATCCCGGTCTGCATACAGAAGCTGCGGATTATATCGCCCCGGCTTTCAGTCAGAACCCCGTCCGCATGAAGCAAAACCGCCTGCTCCTTACCAAGCACATAGTTCACACAGCCCTTAAACCCGCTTCCCTTTTTTATTTTTCCAATCATCCGACAACTGATTTATAATTTCGACAATCCTGTTTTTGAGTTTCACCAGTTCCACCGCCACCAGTGCGAAACCTCCGGCATTCGCTCGGTGCGCCAGTTGGTTGATGTTGTTGGCTTCCCCTGCCAGCTTGCGGATGGTGTCCGCATCCTGCCTATTCAGCCGGGGTATGACCTCTGCCGAAACAACCGCCTGCCGGACATACTCACTGACACGCAACCCGGCTTCCCCGGCTCGCTTCCTGATGGCATAATACTGCAACTCGGTCAGCTTCGTGCTGACTACCCGTTGCTGCTTCTCTATCCGTTTCTTTGCCGGACGTCCCCCCGGCTTATCCTTTATATTCGTCATAGGTTTTTACATTTAAATGGTATCTTAAAAATTGCGACCAACGGGAGAAATTTTCTTTGCTGTCAAGCAAAGCAAGGTAGTTTCGGTTTACCGAAACATAACCTTGCTCTCCAAATTAAACCGCCTGTCGCTGGTAATCCTGCCGGACTAAATGCCCCTGCCCCTTTTCTGTCTTGGGGCGGCACGTTGTCCGGTTTCCTGCTTTATCTCCTGCGCTTGGCTGGTGCTGTTCTTCTGTTCCTGCTTCCTGCCGCACAGGTAATCGTTCAAGTCCGAATACCCCCTGTAATTGCCCGAGAAGTCACGCACACGGTAGGAGTATTCCAATTCGATAGCCCGTGTCGCTTCATATCCTGCCTTGTCATTGTCAAGCATACAGTGGATGCGTTCATACGGGTACAGCACGTCAATAGCTTTCGGCACATTGACAGTAGAGTTGAGTATGACATAATCCTGCCTGTCAAGGTCGGGCATGGTCGGGCAGTTCTTCATCCGGAGCGTGAGGAAAGAAAGATAGTCCATAAAACCCTCGAATACCAAACACTTCTCTCTCGGCTCTCCCTGCTGCCGTATATGGGTGATGTCTTTCGGGGCGATGCAGCCTTTGAAAAAGGAATTGCGAACCTCGTAACCTCCTGCTATGTTCGGGAAACCGATAGCAAAGAACGGTCTGCCGTTATTGGTAAAATGGAGTTCCTTACATTCTCTTTTTGCCAGTTCGATATTGATACCCCGTCCCTCCAAGTAACGGAGCAATGCCGGATGGGTCAAGTCACGGACTTCCAAATGTTGGAAACTCGGTTCTGTCCTACGCTGGGGAAAAGAAAAACTGACCGGGCGGACGTGCGGTGTCTGTTCCGCTATCCGGTTTAACAGGTATGGCAGGCTGTCGGAGCAATAGAGTTCCTTTGCCAGTGCGATGATGTTGCCGCCCTTGCCTGCGCCAAAGTCATACCAAAGGTTGCGGTCAGTGTTCACCTTGAAAGACGGTTCGTGTTCCTCCCTTAACGGTGATTTGTACCATAAGCCGTTACCCTGCTGCTTGACAGGAGAGTAACCTAAACTATGCAGATAGTCTGCGATGGGTATTTGTTTCACATCTTCGATGTTCATAACATTTTCTTTTTTGGGGATTAAAAAATAGTTGAAAAGTGCGCCAGTCCTGTTTAGTCCGTTATATATATACCCGTACCATACTAAACCTGCCTGTTCCGATACAGGGAAATAGTAAGTCCGTTCCTCTTATATATACACCCGGACTAAACCAAACTGACTTTTAATAATGGAAATCGGGATTATAGCGGTAGCCCTTGCCCTCTTTCACAATCATGCGCTTGTTCACAAGGAACTTGTTCAAATCCACATGGATATTGCGTCCACGCTTGTAGCCGATACTTGCATAACCCTGTTTCAAGGTCTTTAGGACATTCTCGTAACCATATATGACCTGTTTGCCAAAACCGTTTTCCAAAGCTGTCCTGTGCTGTTGCTCCGTCAGTTCTGCCAGTGGAAAGCCCCTGTCTTGGCTGGGTTGCTTGAATACATAACCGTCCACGGCTTCGGGCAATGCGCTGTCGTTGATACGGAATGCGAACGGGTCAAACTCCCGGTCACGTATGTGCATCGCCTTTACCTCGCTTATGTTGCCGTCCTGCGTACTTTTGGTAATTTGCAGGACGGTTTCAGCCTTATTGTTCAGTTCCGTACCGATATGCCCCCTTGTGTTGTCATCCCCCTTGTTCAAATGCAGTACGGTATGGATATGCAGGTTATATCCGCTTGACCAGCGCATCAAGAGGTTGATTAGGTCAGTCGATTCGCTGGGGCTGTTGATGTCATACATCAAGTCACGGATTCCGTCAATGATGAGCAACCCCACATCGGGCATATTTTCAAGCATATAACCGATAATCTGTTTCCGCTTATCGGGTGTCTGCTCCCTTAGCACGATGAAAACAAAATCGTCCCTGTCCTTGTCGGTAGGCAGTCCGGCAAGCCGCAAAATACGCTCCATGACCTTGTGGCAATGGTATTTGCTCTGCTCGGTATCTACATAGAGGATTTTCCGTTTGTTCGGTGGCAGGTATGCCGAATACTTCAATACCTCGTCATTCTTCAACGCTGCCGCAACGATAGCGGAAATGTTGAATGTCTTTTTGCTCTTGGCTTTACCCGTGGATGCACTGAAATTACCCAACGTGCCAATGGTAGAGCCGTTCACCCAGAGTATTTCGGGCGGCACTTCGTAAGTGTCCGTCACCTTTAGATGAATGGTTTTCCAAAGGGCTGCGAAATCCTCTTTCTGCATGGTGATGTCCTGCCCGGCTTCTGTCGCTTTTCTATTTTCCATAGCCGTTATTTCTTTAGAGGACGGTTAAGGATATACTTCTGCGCTTCCTGCTCTATCTGCGCCTGCGTCTTGACCGGGTTCTGACGCAACCATGCTTCCAACTCCGCTTTCTCAAAATAAAGCATTTTGCCCTGCGGCTTGTAATGGGGTATCAAGTTACCCGAAGTCAGCTTGTACAGGTAACTTTTAGAAAGGTTCAAGAACTTGCTCGCTTCATCGAAGCTAAGCACGTTCTTTGAAAGGAACAACATCTTTTCGAGTTCGGAAACTCTTAACTCTAAATTTTTTTCCATATTGTTTAGGAATTTAGGTGAAACAATATGAAGGTGCGCACCCTCGTTTTTTTGTTAACGGGGGCAAAGTTAAGAGCTTGAAAATGAAGTCTAATTGACCTTTGTTTGAGCGTTCAATCTATGCTCAACCTTTTTGCAGTTGTTTGATGTATTTGTCTATGATTTCATATCCTTTCGGATAGATGTTTTTCGCTTGGTCTGTCGCACTCGACAGGTCAGTACGTGTAAGCGGTTCACCTTTTATCTTCTTCAATATCAGTTTATTGTTTGCTATGACAGACTGCCATTCATAAACGATGTAATTATAACAGCTAAGTTGCATCATAAGATAGGCTAACAGACGGGTATTATTAACTTTCAATACCCCATTCAGTTTGCAGTTGAAAAAATCGGTAAGTATTTTGGCACTGACGGTAGTAGTAAACATATTCGCTTCATTCACACAGTCGGTCAGAAGTTTGATTTCATTAGCTTTCAACGTGGACTTGAAAGGATTGCTTTTGCCCACAATCTTGGTTGGATTAGTATCTGCACTTTCCTCTTTCTCTTTTGGCAAGGCTTGCTCTTGGATGGCAACCGCATCTGTATGGTAATTGCTTTCCTGTTCTTGCAGATAGCGCAAATATTTGGAAAGCACGACAAGATTAACGATAATGGACAAATAAGGAAGCCGCCCATCATAACAGGACGGTTCATGCAAATATGCATCCATATCAAAATCAGAGCAGCGGAAACCGATATACTTTTTTCTTTCATCAGAATTCAAGTCCTCAAAATAACCACTTTCCCACAAAAAATCGGGAATATCCATGTCCAATACAATGTTACGCACGACACGGTATTTTTGTTGGATGGCTACAATATTTTCAGTCACACGGAAAATTTCTTGTCGCAAATAATCCTTTAGCTGGGCTTGCGTCAAATATTCACGTTTTAAAAATAGTGCATCTACTTTAGTTTTATAGTCATGAGCTATACAACTATCTAATATCTTCTGTATTTCTCTGAAATTGGTTTCTATATGATTTTCCATAATCGTGTGCCTTTAAACGTTCTTACTACAAATATAAGGTAAGAATCTCACTTTTCCCGAAAACATCGGCAATAATAAGGAAGAAAAGATAGGATAAGCGTTAAGAAATTATAAAGATATGGGGAAGAAAACTATTAAAGTACACCTTTTCTTTGTATTCGTCATTCAGTACACATTTAGTACGCCCTATAAAAGCAGAAAACCCTGATAATCAGGTGATTATCAGGGTTTATTCGTACCCAGACCCGGGGTCGAACCGGGATGGAAGTGAATCCACTGGTGTTTGAGACCAGCGCGTCTACCGATTCCGCCATCTGGGCATTTATTTTCAAATGCGGTGCAAAGATACAGCTTTTTTCTAAACCTGCAAATATTTAGTAAGAAAAAGGAGAAAAAAAAGATAAAACATTGTAGAAACCTTTCTCTGTTCAAAGAATAAACCGTACATTAGCACAAACTTTTAAAACAGTCAATATCATGACAAATAAAGATAATTATTGTGTAATTATGGGAGGCGGTATTGGCAGCCGCTTCTGGCCCTTTAGTCGCAAAACACTTCCAAAACAATTTCTTGATTTCTTTGGAACAGGACGTTCACTCTTACAACAAACCTTCGACCGATTTAACAAAGTCATCCCGACTGAAAACATTTTCATCGTCACAAATGCGATGTATACTGACCTTGTTAAAGAACAACTCCCTGAATTAGACGCGAAGCAGATATTGCTCGAACCAGCACGAAGAAATACTGCTCCGTGCATAGCATGGGCTTCCTACCACATCCGGGCTTTAAATCCGAATGCTAACATTGTCGTAGCTCCTTCAGATCACCTGATATTGAAAGAAAATGAATTTCTTGAAGCCATTGCAAAAGGGCTTGAATTCGTATCTCATTCAGATAAATTATTAACATTGGGAATAAAACCTAACCGACCAGAAACAGGATATGGTTATATTCAGATTGCAGAACAGGAAGAGGATAAAAACTTTTATAAAGTCAAAACTTTTACAGAAAAACCGGAATTGGAATTAGCAAAAGTCTTTGTCGAAAGTGGTGAATTCTACTGGAATTCAGGTCTCTTTATGTGGAATGTAAATTCAATTATCAAAGCCAACGAGATTCTATTACCCGAATTGGCTTCAAAGCTTGCTGCCGGAAAAGATCTTTATGGAACCCCAGGAGAAAAAGCTTTTATTGAAGAGAATTTCCCCGCTTGCCCTAATGTATCTATTGATTTCGGAGTGATGGAAAAAGCAGACAATGTTTATGTTTCACTTGGCGACTTCGGTTGGTCTGACTTGGGTACATGGGGATCACTATATGACCTTTCACCCAAGGACGAGAGCCAAAATGTAACGCTGAAATGTGAATCGCTTATTTATAACAGCAATAATAATATCATCGTCCTACCTAAAGGTAAACTGGCAGTAATCGAAGGCTTAGAGGGGTTTTTGGTTGCAGAATCAAACAATGTCTTGCTTATCTGCAAGAAAGATGAAGAACATGCTATCCGAAAATATGTCAATGACTCACAAATGAAGCTTGGAGACGATTTCATTTAATACAAAGATTTAATTTTACATAGTATAGGGGCAAAAATGCCCCTATATTTTTATTCCGCCATCGCCAAAGTCAAAACACTGAAACTATTTTCATATATTTGCAACAATTAATTGTCATCTTGGGCAATCTAATAGAAACAAACTGCAAAAAATGGATAAAACACTTCAAACACCCCATCGATTAGGAGTAGTAGACGCACTCCGTGGTTTTGCTTTACTGGCTATAGTCTTATTGCACAACTTAGAACACTACAACATTTATTTCATCCCAGAGTCTCTTCCATCATGGTTACAAACCATTGACCAATATGTATGGGACGCTATGTTTTTTCTACTTGCAGGGAAGGCTTATGCCACCTTTTCACTCTTGTTCGGATTCAGCTTTTATATACAATACCATAATGCCGAAAAACGTGGAATAGACTTCAGAGGTCGCTTTGCCTGGAGAATGGTTTTACTTTTCTTATTTGCACAACTTCATGCCTTATTCTACAATGGTGATATTTTGCTCCTCTATTCTGTTGTAGGATTCGTTTTAATACCTGTTTGCCGACTAAATGACAAAACTGTTTTTTGGATAGCTCTCATCTTACTTTTACAACCTTTTGAATGGGGACGAATGCTATACGCATTATTCGATTCAAACTATGTAATAAACGGTACCCACTTTATAACTTATGCAGAATCGGCCATTGAAGCAACAACCCACGGAACTTTCCTTGAAGTTCTTCGTAATAATATATGGAACGGACAATTATATAGTAACTTCTGGCAAGTAGAAAACGGACGCTTATTCCAAACAGCTGCTTTATTCATGTTCGGTATGTTATTGGGACGAAGAAAGTATTTCATAAAGAGTAACAGATCTACAAGAGCATGGAAACGTATTCTTAAAATGGCAATTCTAGCCTTCATACCACTAAACATGCTTCGATTCTATGTCCCTGTATATATCAGTAACCCTTCGATACTAATCTCCTACAACGTTGCTATCCCTTCATTGGCAAACTTTACTTTTATGGCCATATTGGTATCTGCATTTACATTGTTATGGTTTAATAGAGGAGAAGGATATAAATGGCAAAGAACGATTATTCCTTACGGTCGCATGAGTTTAACTAATTATATTTCACAATCAATCATGGGAGTATGCATCTATTATGGTTTCGGGTTGGGACTTTATAATTCCACAGGCGCAACAGCAACAATTTTAATCGGTTTAGCTATTTTCATGATACAATTAACTTTCAGTCGTTACTGGTTATCCAAACACAAACAAGGCCCTTTGGAATATCTATGGAGACAAGGAACATGGATCAAATTATAACAAATAAACTTATTACTCTGTAAACAATCGGGGCATCTACTTTATAAAATAGAATCGGTTGCGTGCCGATTGCTATTTTTTATGCCTGTTTTTGTTATATGGATATTCATTATTCTCCTTTTCACTATCTTTGCAACATGGAAAAAGAGGAGATAAAAGAAGCTTTCGAAATTCTTCTGGCAGTTTGCAATACAGACGATACAAAACTTGGCATCGCCTATAAACAAATGCGTGATTTACTGGAACGTCTATGCAGGAGTCAAATGCAGAATGACAGTCTTCAAATGACTGACCTTTCTGCGCGAATCAGTTTCGTTGCAGCCAAAATCGGTTTATCCGTTGCCGAACAGAACCGCTTGCATACATTCCGACTCACTTCAAACAGCATCTTAAATCGAGAGACAAAAGCTTCTCGCGAAAAGTTATTACGCGATGTCAAAACACTGGCTTTCTTCATAAAGAAAATTACTAACACAGATATTCCCCCAAAATTATACCAGCAACTCCCGGTAGCTGATGCCACCTATGTCGTATCACCACCAGCACGGGAACATATTGAACGAATACGTGCTTGCTTTGAATACTCTGATGAAGAGTTTTTATACGTACAGCCAACCGACCGGATCGTTGACAAGCCCTTGCAAGTACGCTATAATATTCCACAAATCAATGAAGAATTTACAGAAACTTGTAAATTACTTTGGAAACATGCACAGATCAATTTGCTGGATATTGCTGTTGACGAGCAGGGAATACTTACTCCCTCATTTATAGTTCTCGAACCGGATTATTTAATAGATATCAGTTCTCTTGCTGAATGTTTCCGTGATTTCGGACACCATCCCGGAAATTATTTACTATCTCGTTTGCAACCCATAGAGAATGCACGCCCGCTGCTACTCGGAAACATCGCCAATCTTTTTCTTGACGAATGGATTTATGCTGATGGAGAAGCAAATTATCTTTCTTGCATGCAAAAAGCCTTCAAGCGCTACCCTATAGAACTGGCAGCTTGCACAGAATTACAGGAACCAGAGAAAGAACGCCAATTCTTCAAAGATTGTAAAACCCATTTCGAACATATCCGTGAAATAATAACCGATACCTTTCATGCACCCGGTTATGAATTGGATAAAACAGATGCCGTACTTGAACCTTCTTATATCTGTGAACCGTTAGGGCTACAAGGAAGACTGGACTATATGCAACGTGACATGACCTCGTTCATTGAAATGAAATCAGGGAAAGCGGATGAATATTCCATTCGGGGAAAAATAGAACCAAAGGAAAATAACAAAGTGCAAATGCTCCTTTACCAAGCCGTCCTTCAATATTCCATGAAGATGGATCATCATCACGTAAAAGCATACTTACTTTATACACGTTATCCTTTACTCTATCCTGCACGTCCATCTTGGGCGATGGTACGCCGCACTATCAACTTAAGGAACCGGATAGTTGCCGAAGAATATGGCATTCAACTAAACAATAACATAGAATATACAGCTTCCAGACTTCAGATGATCCATTCGGAAATTCTGAATGAGCGAGGATTGCAAGGCAGATTTTGGGAACAATACCTACGTCCCTCCATCGACCGTTTCACCGAATCTCTAACAAAACTTTCGCCATTGGAACGAGCCTATTTTTATTCGTTATACAATTTCATCACAAAAGAACTGTATACATCCAAGTCCGGTGATATAGATTATGAAGGACGCACAGGAGCATCTGCTCTATGGCTATCCACCTTAGCAGAAAAATGTGAAGCCGGAGAAATCATGTTCGATCTGCAACTTAAAGAAAATCATGCTGCCGATGCACACAAAGCGAGTTTAACATTTTCAAGGAAAGAAAGACAAGATGAGATTCTCCCAAACTTTCGCCAAGGAGATGCTATCGTTCTGTACGAACGCAATACCGATAAAGACAATGTCACCAATAGGATGGTATTCAAAGGCAATATAGAAGCCACCACCAGAAAAGAAATATGTATCCGTTTGCGTGCCACCCAACAAAACACCTCTGTACTCCCACCCGACAGTCTTTATGCCATCGAGCATGACACAATGGATACGACCTTCCGAAACATGTATCAAGGGCTTTATACTTTTGCTTCTGCCACAAAAGATCGGAGAGACTTATTACTGTCACAACGCCCTCCTGAATTCGATGAATCATTTCATTCAAAAATTGCAGCTGAAACAAATGACTTTCAACGAGTAACGTTGAAAGCACAAGCAGCAAAAGATTATTTCCTCTTGATAGGTCCTCCAGGAACCGGTAAAACGTCTTGTGCCCTCAAAAAAATGGTAGAAACCTTCTATCATGACGAAAAGTCAAATATTCTACTGCTCTCATACACCAACAGGGCGGTAGATGAGATATGCAAATCCGTATCTTCCATACACCCCGAAGTCGATTTTATTCGTTTAGGAAGCGAACTTGCTTGTGACGAAGCTTACCGGAAGCATTTGATAGAAAATGAACTTTCTCTCTGCAACCACCGTTCGGAAGTATCCGAACGCATCGATCGTTGCCGGATTTTCATAGGAACCGTAGCCTCCCTTGCAGGTAAGCCCGAGCTTTTCCGACTAAAACGATTTGAAGTGGCTATCATCGATGAAGCGACTCAAATTCTTGAACCTCAGTTGCTCGGTATCCTATGCGCATGTAGCAAAAACGGAGAGAATGCTATCGGAAAATTTATTCTTATTGGTGATCATAAACAGCTTCCTGCCGTGGTACTTCAACGCGAAGAACAATCGGAGGTACACGATGAAAAACTACGTGAAATAGGACTATTAAATTTAAAAGATTCTCTTTTTGAACGCCTGTATCGTAATGCCAAAAAGAAAATCCGATCAATTGATGAAAATCAAATAATTCCTTTTGACATGCTATGCCGGCAAGGTCGTATGCACCCTGACGTAGCATCCTTTGCCAACCGAGCCTTTTATGAAGGTCGCTTGCTCCCAGTAGGTCTTCCTCACCAGCAAGAGCGTTCCGACACAATCACCCGGTTAGCTTTTTATCCATCCGAACCAGAACCTAGCGTTTCATCTGCCAAAACAAATCTATCCGAAGCTAGAATTGTTGCCCGTCTCACATTGGAGACCTATCAGAGAATCGGTGCTGACAAGTTTAACACTTCACAGACGTTGGGAATCATTACACCCTATCGCAGCCAGATTGCTTTAATCAAGCAAGAAATTTCGCAAATCGGCATTCCAACTCTCAATGACATCATGGTTGATACTGTCGAACGTTTCCAAGGCAGTGAAAGGGATATTATCATTTATTCATTCTGTGTGAACTACCCTTATCAGCTTAAATTTTTATCTAATCTGACAGTAGAAGACGGAGTATTGATAGACCGCAAACTGAATGTTGCCATGACACGTGCCCGAAAGCAAATGTTCATTACCGGGGTTCCCAAACTGCTGAGATTGAATCCGATCTACGTAAGTTTGATAAAATTAATAGAGGGAAACGGTCATATTTGATCTATATTTACATCTATTAATTTTTATTCCCTCTTTATGCGGTTTATTAACACCTCTATATTGAACAATTCGCTATATTTGCACTACGTTTTTTTCATAGAGATTTAGATTTAAGGTTAGAAAAAATGTGGAAGTCGTGAGACTTCCCTTTTTTTCGCCTTAACGTTTACTGCCAATTTTTCTTTTGTTGAGGCAAGTAAACTCAAAAAGCCCCTTCGAGAGAAGAGGCTTTTTTATTTTGCGAGGTTGAAGCCTAGATTTTCCTGATCATATAAATACAATTTTGGGTCATTCTATACCGTTTCTTCCTGTTTTTCCGTTTCCTCCTTTTTATCCTTTATCATTAAAATGCTCATTTCATAAAGTAAATAAAGTGGAATAGCCACCACGCTCAATGTAAAGGGATCACCGGTAGGAGTAATAATAGCAGCTGCAATAACTATCACCACAATTGCATGACGACGATATTTCCGAAGAAACGACTTATTCACGAGTCCCAACAACGACAATAGCCAAGTTACCAAAGGTAATTCGAAAGCTAATCCCATACAAAGCACCAACATCATAAAATTATCAATATATGAATTGAGTGAAATTACATTTTCAATCTCAGTACTCAAAACATAAGTAGATAAGAAACGGAGAGTCAACGGATACACCATAAAATAGCCCAGCAAAACTCCTGCAAAAAACATAACCGTACCCACAGTCAATGCTTTTGCTACCCCTCGCCGTTCGTTAGGATACAGAGCCGGATTGATAAAATGCCAGATTTCGAAAAAAATATAGGGCATAGCAGTCACTACCGACATCCAAAAAGCAGTAGACATATGTATAAAAAACGGAGCCGCCAGATTAATATTTATCAGTTTTACATGAAATTCCTGCGTAAAGAAATCATCTGTCAGATCGAATTTCTCACCGATGTATCTCAGCAAATCGTAAAACACAAAATCATTATTACAGGGAGCCAGCACTACGTTGTCGAACAAAAAGGGCATGGCGATGAAGTATCCCACCGCCAATACAAACCAGACCCCAATGACACGAAACAACACCCGGCGCAATTCCTCCAAGTGGTCCCAAAAAGTCATTTCAGCCATGATTATTTCTTTTCCTTATCTGTTGTAGAAGGTTCGTCAAGCTCGTCTTTTGCCTTATTTATTTCTTCCTTAGCCTCGTTTACACCATCTTTGAAGCTTTTAACCCCCTTACCCAATCCACGCATAAGTTCGGGAATTTTCTTTCCTCCGAAGAGCAACAGAATCACAAGTGCAATAATGATCCATTCAGATCCACTGGGCAAAAAGCCTAATAGTAAGTTTGTCATAATTTCGTATAAGTATATAAGTTCGCGTGCAAATATAAGAATTTTGAAATTAGGAATTTACAACCCGGGGCAGAAATAAACCATCAATCCTGATAATAAACTCTTTTCACTCGTGTAGAGATCCCGGTTAATACCTCATACGGAATTGTTTCGAGAACATCCGAAAGCACGGTTATCGGCAACTTATCACCAAAAATGATAACAGAATCACCTTCCTGACAATCAATGTTGGTCACATCTATCATACAGACATCCATGCAAATATTACCAACATAAGGAGCTTTTTCTCCATTAACAAGGCAGTAAGCATTCCCACATCCCAAATGACGGTTCAACCCGTCAGCATATCCGATCGGAATAGCTGCAATGCGAGAAGGACGACTCAAACGGCCTTTCCGGCTGTAACCGACAGTATCTTCTTCTGGAACATCCCTTATTTGCAAGATAGTAGTTTTAAGCGTACTGACATTATTAATAATCGCATTATCAATCGGACTAATTCCGTAAAGACCGATCCCTAAACGCACCATATCAAACTGAGCCTCCGGGAAACGTTCTATACCAGCCGTGTTACAAATATGCCGAAGTATTTTATGCGAAAAAGCTTCCTGAAGTATTTTAGAAGCCCTCTCAAAAATTTCTATTTGTCCACGTGTAAAAGTATCAAACTGCGGAGAATCACTTCCAACAAAATGAGAGAATACGGAACGTGGAATGATTGCATTCTGATTCTTTAAGCGTCGTATCAGCAATGGAATCTCTTTTTCAGAGAAACCGAGACGATGCATTCCCGTATCCAGCTTAATGTGTACCGGGAAATTCGTCATACCTTCTTTTTCGGCAGCTTTAACCAGTGCATCCAACAAATGAAAGTTATACACTTCAGGTTCCAGTTTATAATCGAACATCGTTTTAAATGCCGTAAGTTCCGGATCCATAATAATAATAGAAGCTGTAATACCGGCTTTACGCAGCTCAACACCTTCATCTGCAACAGCTACCGCGAGATAATCGACACGATGTTCCTGCAAAGTCTTTGCAATCTCGTAAGAGCCTGCACCATACGCTGAAGCTTTCACCATGCAAACCATCTTCGTTTCCGGATGCAGCATAGAACGATAATGATTCAGGTTGGCAACCATAGCACCTAGATTAACTTCCAATATGGTTTCATGAACTTTCAATTCGAGTTCATCAGAAACAAGATCGAATTTAAAAGAACGAGCCCCTTTGATTAGTATCACTTCATCACGCAGACTCTTAAGGACTTGGGATGCCATAAGTTCTTCCGTAGTATGAAAGAAATATTTCTCCATATCAAAACGAGCCGCACAGGAAGATATCTCCGGTCCCACGCCTATGATCTTGTTGATACCCCGGCTTTCAACCAATTGCGCTACTTTGCGATAAAGCGTCGTAGTACTTTGTCCGGTTTCCAAAATGTCGGACAGAATAAGTGTGCGCTGCAAACCTTTTGTTTCCGAACGACGTACCAGAAAATCAAGTGCAATATCCAATGATGCCAAATCAGAATTATAACTATCGTTGATCAGCACACAATTACGTTTGCCTTCTTTAACCTCAAGTCTCATCGCAACCGGTTCAAGACGAACCATCCGTTCAGTTATCTGATCAGCCGGCATCATCAGGTAAAGGCAAGCTGCCAGACAATTCAGTGAATTTTCTATGGAAGCATCATCTATAAAAGGTATACAGAATGTATTATCCATCTCCAGATAACGATAGGAGATAACAGTATGGTCTTCTTTTTTCTGAATCTTACTTATATATAAAGGACGTTCAGCATCCTTACAACTCCATGCTATCTCACGAGCAGTCAGCATCGACTTGGCAACACACATACTGATCAGCTCATTATCAGCATTGTAGATTACGACATCGCAATCTTTGAACAAGCTCAGCTTCTCCATACATTTTTCCTGCAAAGAGAAAAAGTTCTCCTGATGCGCCCCTCCGATATTGGTCAATATACCAATGGTAGGCTTAATCATATTCTGAAGCGCACGCATTTCTCCCATTTCAGAAATACCTGCTTCAAAAATAGCCAGTTCGGCCTCCTTGTTCATTTGCCAAACAGAAAGAGGAACCCCTATCTGAGAATTATAACTACGTGGCGAGCGGACAACAATCCGATCCGGACTCAGCAATTTATGTAACCATTCCTTTACGATCGTTTTACCGTTACTTCCCGTAATGCCTATTACCGGTATCTGAAATTTTTCACGGTGTTGTTCGGCTAGCTTCTGTATAGCTTTCAGAGGATTCGCCACGATTAAAAAGTTGGAAGCAACAAATTGGCAATTAGTTTTTTCCAATTCATTAAAGTCTTCCTGGGTCAGAACAAAGTTCCGCACTCCACGTTCGTAAAGATCGGGAATATAACGTGCGCCCCTGTTCCTTTTCGTAGTCAGCGCAAAGAAGAGCGTCTCTTCAGGAAAGCTGAGAGAACGGCTATCTGTTAGCAACCAATCGACGTTTGTTTCAAGTGTACCTACCCTGCGGGCATTTATTATCTGAGCTATTGATTCAATAGTGTACGGCATAGTTCTGTTTCTTTTTCAAAGTCTAAGTACGGGTATTTTCCGTTAAGTCGTTCTATTTTTAACACAATTTGTCCTAAAAATCTTTTATGCTCTTCTGAACCCGGATGAAAGGGACGATGTTTCAAAGCCTTGCGGATACTTTCACATTCTTCCATAATCTTTTTAGTTTCAGGTAGAAAGAATGTTTCAGAGAACCGTTCCCAAATATATTTTACCGCCAAAGGTGACGGATGCAACATATCATCTGCGTAAAAACGGTAATCCCGTAATTCATCCAACATGATCTCATAAGAAGGAAAGTAATAAACTGTATTCGGATAAATAGCTTGCAACCGGTCGATTGCCAATAGTAATATGGCTTTACTAAGCTGATTTTCGTGCATACCGTCACGCACATGGCGGATAGGACTGAGTGTAAAAAGGACTTTCAAACTTGGATTCTGCCGGAGTAATGCTGTAAACAATACCATATATTTATCAACGACCTCCTCCACTTCCAACCTTCTACGGATAAATACTTTTTCCGGTTGTTTATGACAATTAGAAACCACCTTTCCCGTCTCCTTATTTTCATAGACAAAAGCCGTACCCCAAGTCAACAGCAGCCAATCATTTTCCCCTAACCGGCTATGCGCCTGCTCCAATCGTTCATTAACCATTCGCAACGTGTTCTCACAGGAAACCGAAGAAAACACACCGTGATGCATCGGGCTATGCCAGTAACCACCATAATAAAACAGATCCTCCCGGCTATATACTTTCCCAATCAAGATTTCATGCAATGCTTCCGAAACCGATAACGGATTATAGAGTATTCCAAATGGATTAATATCACAATGAAAAAAATGATCAATCAGTAGATTGCCTATGTTTTCAGCAAAACAAGATCCCATTAACAACAAATGCTGGTTATGCTTCACAGAAGGTACCTTTTCCGGCAATTCAACGGGAGTAGCTAAATTTATCTTCATCCTAATCTATATCTTACAATTATTCCTACACAATTCAAAGATACCACAAATCAGATATCGTTAACGAAGATATAGAAAAAATTCCAAACATAAAAATAACTATGTGATTGGCAATACGAACCAAAAACAAGATCCCTTACCTACTTCCGACTCCACACCGATTTCTCCTCCCAGTTGTTCTATGATACTTCGACAAATTGACAAACCTAATCCTGTTCCATGAACAAAACTATTCAGTTTGACAAAACGATCGAATATCTGTACCCGATGTTCTTCTTCGATTCCTATTCCGGTATCAGAAACATAAAAGCGCAAATGATTTTCATCCGCATAATTATACCCAACGCGGATATATCCTTCCGAAGTAAATTTAGTTGCATTGTTAACGAAGTTGGAGATCAATTGATGCAGCCGATTGCGATCGCTTACAATGTAACATTCGGCCGGATGCGGATCAAACACCAGTTCCACGTTCTCAGATACTTTCATCTGCATGGATCGTACAATATCCTCACACAGCAAATTCACATTGACTTCGCTCCGCGTGAATTCGAACGTACCTGCTTCTATCTTGGACAAATCAAGAATGTCTGAAATCAATTGCAGCAACAGATCATTATTCTCCTCTACAATATCCATATATTGTTGCCTTTCTTCCAAATCTTCCGTTTCCATAAGCAATCCGGAAAATCCGACAATTGCATTCAAGGGAGTACGTATCTCATGGCTCATATTAGCAAGAAACGCACTCTTCAATCTGTCGGCCTCTTCAGCTTTCTCTTTGGCTTCTATCAACTTTTCTTCGATCTCTTTCAGTTCGGTGATATCGTAGTTAATACCTATCAGCTCAATTACAGCATTCTCCGGATCATGATGGGACACCATAATATTCATTCTTATCCAGTTCCATTCTTCTCCTTGCCCACCTGATGCATTCCTGACTCGCACTTCTCCACGGAAATGCTTACGTTCCCCGGCAATGACTTTCCGATAAAAGTCCAGTACCAACTGCCGGTCATCTGGATGCAACTTTCTATATACACCTACTATTTCGCCCAATGGAGTATCTTCATTTTCCCCCATATTTTTGAACCATTGCTTTATGGCATAACCTTGCCTATCCAAAAGATTCAGTTTAGCATATCCCACCTTGGCATAATCAGAGATCAATAAAAAGAAGTTCTCAAAATCCTGAATACGTTGGATAGCATCGATACGTTCGGTGTTATCGATGTTAAGGAAAAGATACCCCATGAAAATTCCCTCTCCATCAAACAGTTGGCTGACTTTAGTATAAAGAGCTATATATCCTCTTTTTCCCGTCTCATAATAACCTTCGGTTGCCCGAAATTTATAATTCATACGAAAATCAACTTCCTCCTCTTCTTTAATCCGAACTTTAAGATCATCAGTAATATTCGGATTATAGAATAAATTTACTCCAATGACATCCTCTTTGGTACGGACACCAAAAATCTCCATATCTTTATTATTGATATCAATCAAGAATCCGTCTTTGTCGTAGATCTCTACTCCTACTGGAATATTTGCAAAAATATTACGGAACAGCTTTTCGCTTCTATCCAATGCTTTATGTGCCTGAATAGTATCCGTGGCATCCATAAACAAAGCTACCACTTCATTCTTTTCAGGAGAATATACTATACAACGACAAGATTTTCCTGTTTTTGGGAAATACTCATCAAGTTCTTTGTGACAATTATCATCTGTCATATCAAGTATATACTCCAACTTTTCTTTATAATCAAAATTGAGTTGACTTGCTAATTTTCCGACATACTCCTCACGCGATTTTCCAATTATTTCACTACTTATGCTATTGGCATCAGCAATCAGATAATCAACCGGAATGCCGGCCTTATCACAAATAATTGTCATACGAATGTATCCTAATGGCATATAACGGAAAAGATTGGATAAAAACGTACGTTCACGTTCCGCCTCATCTTTTGCACGCCGCAGTTCCATACAGATGCTCACAATATTCGCCAAGGAAGCAAACCATTGATAATCCTCATGATTCCATTGGTAATATCTGTCGACCAGATCTACCCCCATATAGCCCCATACTTTATCACCAGTCATCAAGGGAATCACCATCAAAGACTTTATATCTTGCCTGCCAAGTATTTCATATTCTGCTTCTGTCGCTTTTCCCTGAAGTTCTTCAAGAGAACTGAGTATGACAGAACGTCCGCTTAACACCCGGGAAGTCCACCAAGGAAGTGTAGCAGCAGGAATATCCTGCAATGAATCGATCTCCGGTCTTACACCTTTTGCCACGACTTCAAATGTACAACTTTGGTAGTGACGATCTTCATCATACTCAAAAATATAGACACGTCCACCTTTAAAAAACTGGAGAATATCTTTCAGAATATTATTTATACCGGGAGATGGATTGGCATCCTGAACAAAATGAGACAATGAATGGGATATAGAATTTTGACGTGATAGCTGTTCATTGATACGGTTCAGTGTCTCTGAAGTTAGATTTAACGTAGGATCGGCTACACACTGAACATATCCGAAGGCTGTAGTTTCGGCATCCGGACCGTCCTCTACAAATCCCAACCGGGAATGTACCCAGATTTCCTTGTTGTTAACAACCACCGGAAAGGTTTGGTCATATCTATTCAGACGGACAATAGAGAAAAACTCACGGATAAGTCGATGTCGGTAATCTTCCCGAATAAGAGAATGAACCTCCTCAAAAGCGACTTCATTCTTATCTAATCCGAGCAAATTACGGAGAAACTCCGAACATAAATACTGGTTCGTTTTAAAATTAGCCTCCCACCAACCTATTTGCGCTACGGAAGATAATTTGCATAGACGTTCATAATCACTATGAATATCTGAAATGGTCATATTGTTATGCTGTTTATATGTGTAGTTGCAAATGTAGGAATAAAAACGGAGAGTTTATGCCATTTGAAATATTTATTTTACAGGGTTTGACTTTTAAACAATCAATATAAAAAAAGTCATCAAAACGTAATCAAAGCGAAAAAGAAACGTATCCGGCTTGTATCGCCTACGTAATCTGATTACGCCAATTTTGCAACGTCAAAAAGAACATATGTAAGAATGATTATGAAACAACTACACGGAGATAAAATTCTCCTTTTATTTCTACTATTCGTCTTAACACCTTTCTTTGCAAAGGCAGCTAACATCCACGGAACAATTACCGATCGCACAACTCATGAGCCACTTACCGGAGCTACCGTACAAATAGTCGGAACCACAATAGGAGTGGTAGCCGATATGGACGGCAATTATCGACTGGAGAATATAAAAAGCGGTACTTACACACTTGAAGTCAAATTCATAGGATATAAAGAGATTGTACTGGAAAATGTAAAGGTCGGTAACGAAACCCTGACATTCAATTTCGAAATGGATGCCGACACGCAAGTTTTAAGCGATGTCACAGTAGTAGCTCGGTTGAAAAAGAACACGGACATAGCCATGATGACCGACCAACGGCGCAGTCTTGTGGTACAAAGTGGAGTTTCCGCCCAACAAATCAGCAAGACTCAGGATAAAGACGCTTCGGAAGTCATCAAACGTATACCCGGAGTAAGCATCATAGACGAGAAATTCGTGATGGTACGCGGATTATCGCAAAGATATAATAATGTATGGATTAACGGGAGTGCCGTTCCCAGCTCGGAGGCTGACGCACGTGCTTTCTCATTTGACATCCTGCCCAGCTCACAACTGGATAATATGATAATCGTCAAAAGCCCGGCACCGGAATACCCAGCAGATTTCACAGGAGGATTCATCCTGATCAACACGAAAGATATGCCAAACGAGAATTCTTTTAATATTTCGGTAGGAACCAGCTTCAATGACCAGACCCATTTTAAAGATTTTCTCTATAACAAAGGTAGTGCTACCGATTTTCTAGGTTTCGACAACGGACTGCGCTCACTCAATGCAGGTATGACGGGTAAAGTCAATACTTTCACCGCTGACCCCGAACGGGTCGATTTGTTAAGCAACGGGCTTAACAATGATTGGACTATCCATACCAGAAAGCCTATAGGCGACCTGAAGCTTAACCTCAATTATGCCCACCGTTGGGAATCGGAAAGCGGAAGGCAGTTCGGTGTACTGGCATCCGCCAACTATAGCAACACCTATAAAAGTTATCTTAACATGGAGAATTCATTGTTCGGATCATATGACACCGTACATGACCACTCAGTATATCTGCGTAAAAGCACAGACAACCAGTACAATAACGATGTACGCCTGGGCGCATTGCTCAACCTAATGTTCCAACCACGTAACAGCCGACATCATTATGAATTCAAAAACGTCTTCAATCAGATTGGCAAGAACCGTTATACCAGCCGTTATGGTTTCGATGCTCAGAGTAACAATGAGAAGAGTATGGAATACTACTATTCAAGCAGAAGCACCTACAACGGGCAGTTCACCGGCAAATACAGTTTCGACACCGGTAAGTTGGACTGGAGTGCAGGTTATTCCTATGCTAACCGCAACCTGCCCGACCGTCGGCGTATCCTCTTGAGCGATGTTGAAGAAAGCAATGTCATCGCTTTGGCAACAGGAAATGACATCAGTCGCGAATTCACTCGTCTTGATGAACATATCGGTTCAATCAACCTCAATTACCAACACGATTTTCAATTCGGCAATTTCACGCCTACCTTGAAAACCGGAGCATACGGAGAATATCGTACACGTTCGTACAACACCCGCCAATTTGGTTACGGTTGGGGGAAAGAGATGCCTGAAGGATTCAAACATTTCGATATTGCTAACGAACTGCTGAAAGATAACAATTACGGATTGGAAAAGCTCTTCCTTTATGAAGATGTACGCAAGACAAACGACTATAAAGGTCATAACTGGATGGCAGCCGGATATGTAGGCGCTAACCTTCCCCTTGGCGAACGTTTAAACATATACGCCGGAGTACGTTATGAATACACCAGAATGGAACTAATAGGCAATACCCGCAACGACGTGGAAAGCCCACGCAGTATGTTCTATACCTATAATAAATTGTTTCCATCCGCCAACGTCCTTTTCAAACTGACAGAAAAGCAACAACTTCGCTTTTCGTACGGCAAGTCAGTAAACCGGCCTGAATTCCGTGAACTCTCCACAGCCGTATATTACGATTTCGACTTGGCTTCCAATGTGGAAGGTAATCCGGCACTAAAACCAGCCTATATCCACAACATCGACCTTCGCTACGAATGGTATCCTACAAGCGGAGAAATGTTCTCAATAGCTCTGTTTTATAAAAATTTCGATTCTCCCATCGAATGGACGTACACTGTGAACGGAGGGACTGATTTGACTTACTCCAACAAAAATGCTAAAGCAGCCAACAACTACGGCATCGAACTCGACTTCCGCAAAGATTTAGGATTTATCGGACTACCCAACCTGAGTTGGTCGTTCAACGGTGCCTTCATCAAGAGCAAAGTCAAATTTGAAAAAGGGAGCAAAGAAGAAGACCGCGCCATGCAAGGCCAATCTCCATACCTAATTAATACCGGTCTCTTTTATCAGCATCCGAACTGGAACATGAATATAGCAGTCTTATACAACCGGATCGGAAAGCGTATCATCGGAGTCGGACGCACAGTGGGAACAAGTGGCGAACAAACGACCAATATTCCCAATTCCTACGAAATGCCACGGGATGCCATCGATTTGTCCATCAGCAAAAGATTCGGAGCATTGGAAATCAAAGCAGGCGTGCGTGACCTGTTGGCGCAACGGGTTGAGTTCAAACAATTCGGAAGCATACTGAAAGCAGGTGAAAAGATAGAGTATGAGGAATTGACACGAAGCTATAAGCCCGGACGCAATTTTAACCTGACAGTAGCCTACTCATTCTGATCACTTACTTCGGTCAATCCTTTAAAACATGTGCCATTAAAAACTTAAGACATCAAACTAAAATAGTTAAACAGAGAGGTTTCGCCACTCTATTAAAAACAAAAATGATTATGAAACAATTGAAAACGAAAGCAATGAAATGGAGCAGCCTGTTCCTGATGGCTGCGGCAATGACTGCAATGACTGCCTGTAACGATGATGACAACAAAGGCAGCAACGGCAATGATCCTGAAGTGACCTATCCAACAGGCGGTGATGCAGACTATCAAGGTCTTGCCACCAGCGAAGGTATTTTGTTCAATGACGGTACAGCGCTAGGTAACGGAGACCAGCATTTCTGCTTTACCGGCAAACAAACTCTTAAAAAAGGAACTTATTTGCTAAGAGGTTGGGTATACGTACGTCCGGGTGCCGAACTGACCATTGAACCGGGGACGGTCATCAAGGGTGACAAAGCAACCATGGGATCTTTAATTATAGAACCGGGGGCTAAGATTTATGCCGAAGGCACTGCCAGCGAACCTATCGTATTCACTTCCGCCCAGCCTGTAGGGAACCGCCGTCCGGGTGACTGGGGAGGTCTGATCGTTTGCGGAAAAGGATTAAATAATATTGCCGGAGGCCAACAAATCGAAGGAGGTCCGAAAACAAAACACGGTGGTAATGTCGAGAACGACAACTCCGGTGTACTCCGTTATATCCGTGTCGAATTTGCCGGATACCCTTTCCAAACAGACAAGGAAATCAACGGTATCACATTCGGTTCTGTAGGTAGCGGCACGACCGTAGACCACTTACAAGTATCCTACTCCAACGACGATTCTTACGAGTGGTTCGGAGGTTCGGTAAATTGCAAATATCTGGTTGCCTACAAAGGCTGGGACGATGAATTCGACACAGACAACGGATTCAGCGGACATGTACAGTATTGCCTTTCTATCCGCGATCCGCGTATCGCTGATACTTCACAGTCAAACGGATTCGAATCGGACAATAATGCTGACGGCAGCATCATCGAACCCTATACCACCTGCAAATTCAGCAACGTCACCTTCATTGGCCCGATGACAAAAAAGAATCTGGCAGCCGGATTCCAAAATACAACAGAATACATCACTGCCGGTGACATGAAACCCAATAACAAAGCGGCTCTCGGCAAATTCCAGGCCGCCATGCATATACGCCGCAGCAGCCAGTTGAACTGTTATAATTCCATTGCATTAGGATGGCCTGTGGGACTCATCATCGATGGTGAAAAAGGTAATTCAATAGAGTCTGCCAAGAGCGGAAATATCAAGTTGCAAAATGTATTCTTTGCCGGAATGGGCGTCACAGGAACCGATTTCAACAAGAAATATGAGGACGAACTCGGCACATGGAGTATAGCAGACGGTAAGAATACCATTACTTATGATCCGTCCAAGCCGTCATTCTCTACAACTTTTTTCAAAACAATGTGTAGTGGTTGCAAATGGAATCTTACAGAAGATGATTTGAAGTTAACCGATCCAAAGAATGCCGGACAGGGATATTGCCCTGCAATGGACAGTCCTTTATTGAATGCGGCAGACTTCTCCGGGCTGAACAGTTCATATATAGACAAAGTGACTTATGTAGGTGCTTTCAGTGGTGAAACCGACAATTGGATGGATGGATGGACAAATTTCGATCCTCAGAATACAGTT
Source organism: Jilunia laotingensis (assembly GCF_014385165.1). Taxonomy (NCBI): domain Bacteria; kingdom Pseudomonadati; phylum Bacteroidota; class Bacteroidia; order Bacteroidales; family Bacteroidaceae; genus Jilunia; species Jilunia laotingensis. The sequence goes on from NZ_JACRTF010000001.1 coordinate 914,969, forward strand.
TATTAATTTCAACTTAAAAGTTAAAAAAGAAGAGAGGAAAGTGCCATCGGTACTTTCCTCTCTTTATCAGGTTACAGACCATTCTGTTTCAAACATTTGCAGGCCGATTTTATGATATCTACCGTATTGTCCGTTACAAATACAGAATATAATCCCTGCGGTTCCTGAGCCGGATCACCGGTATAATCATCCCCCCTTTGCCAATATTCATGCTCTGAAGAAGGAATTGCATAACCTCCCCATGCCCAAAAGTTACACCCACCGATAAGACCATCGGAAGCAACTTTATCAGAAACAAGATCAAACACATAAGAATAATATGCATCCCGTGCATCCGTACTACTCTCTTTAGTGAACCGGAATTCATCACGCGGATAGCCGAATTCCTCTATTACTATCGGCTTCTTGTACTTACGCGCCACAGGCAGATGTTCTTCCAGATAAGCCTTTGTCTCTTCCTTGGCATTTCCCATCTTCTCCTGCAAACTGTCCTTTGATACCCATCCCCAGTTGTAAGGCCATATATGAATGTTTATATAGTCTATATTCGGATCGGCATGTATCTGTTCAAACAAGGAGAGATCGCCTTCACATCCCCACTTTCCCTCACTACCGGTGGACACCAGATGATTCTTGTCCAGTGATTTGATTTGAGCTGCGACTTGCGCAATCCATGTTGCAAATGCGGCCTTATTTTCATCGGAAAAAGCGCGAGGCTCATTGCATATCTGCCACGACATTATCGCCGGGTCATCTACATACTTTATATTAGTATACCTATTGACACGAGTTATCATATCATTTACATAATTTGCAAACAACGTCCTCGCGCTATCCGATTGTTGAAATTGTCTCACATATTCCACATAAGCCTGATATCCGTCCACTGCCGGTATGGCAGCCTTGCCATGACCTGTCCATTCGAGATACTGTCCGTATCCGCCACTCCATTCCCAGGAGTTGTTAAGGTAGAGGACGGCTACCATCTGCCGCTTGCCCATCTCTGCCAGCAGATAATCCAAACCTGCCAAAATAGTGTCATTATATACTCCCGGAGCTATTTGCAGGGTAGGTTCCACTTTGCATTTCACTCCACACCCACCATCCGCTCCGACCAATATTCGAAGATTGTCCACACCTATACTTTTGAGATAATCCAATTCACGGTGCAACCGATCCCGGTCGCCCCCTTCGCCTTCAGAAGCCAGAACGGAACCATACCAAAAATTAGCACCTATATAATAATAAGGTGTATCACCACGCAAGAACTGTCCGTTTTCCACCCGTATGAATGGAGAGGAAGCCACAGGACGTTTCGGAGTACAAGCCCCGACAAGGGCCGCCATAAGAAACATAGATAGAATTTGTTTTAGCATACTTATCAGATTTATTGGAATTGTACAAAATTAGCACAAATAAGATAAAGTACCTAATATACTTTAATTATTTAAAGTATATATTCCAACATATCATTTCCAATGTAGATATTTTGTATCTGTTAAATATTAATTGCTTCTACCAAATGAGACAATAACCTATTATAAACCAACCTAAACAGTAGACAGACTCGTATAGTTTCCGAAAATTTAAAGTATCAACAATCCTAAAGAAGCACCATCAATCTAATTTCTTATTATTTTCAAGTCATCAGCAGTTATAACATTATAAAAATCCAAACTATTTTGAGAAAATTACACATCACTTACTCTTTCCCTTAATTCAACCAGCTCCCCTTCTTGTACTAAAAATTCAATGAACCAAAATTCTCCTAATAGGGCGATAACATACTTTTTCAATTTTCCCCGTATCATTTGTTCTAAATCTTTCCCAAACCGAATTAATTCTTCTCGACCAACATAGCTTTCGAACAAGATCTTAAAGATAAAGCCGGATATTTGCAACTTGAATTGGAGACAGCCTGAACTTACACTACTTTTGAAATCCATAAATTTTATAAAACATGAGGATTCTGCATTTTCGGAACGACATACTTTACATTATGGATTTGTTGTAGACATACACTGATATATCTGATTTTTTAGAGCTATCAAATCACTCAAACATGTTTCATAAACAGCAGATAAAACCAAACAATTACTCTATCCCTTATCATTTAGTAAAGTTTTGAACTTCTCCACAAATTCCATATAATACTTCAAAGCCTTATCCTCAACTACAAAAGTCCTATCTCCGCCTCCCATTTTAGGAGAAGTCTCATAATCTTCTTCAAACTCTCGGGAGAGTCTTTTTATACGTTTTTCAATATGTTCTAATGCACGTTTTTTATCATTTCGCAAATAATATATGATCGGAATGGTTCGTCCATCATTAAAGTCATGATGGAGTGCGTTCAACAAATCATCATCTTCCTGTGAGAAACACCATTCATGATAACTTTTTTCAGGCATAAGCTCACCGGTATGATTATTCGTTGTCGAGAAGTAATATTTAGTACGATCAGGCTCCCCCAATTTTATAGTGATGTCATTTATATTCTTATAAATGACATCAATGAAAATACTAACATACAGTACTTGTTTCTCTCTATTAAGAAAAGGTCAACGCCATCGTTTGAGTGACATTACCATCGGCTGCTATGTAGATAAGAAGTCGCTACTGTTTCTTCTTCAATCCGTATGAAGACAATTTCTGATACAAAAGTTCTCTAATTCGTTTTTTAATTCTCTCATACTCTTTACAATTAAAAAAATATGCGAAGTGCCACATTGGGACAACCATCTTTCTTGTCTTCTCGACCTTCTGTAAAGAGAACTTTGAAAATCTCTTCATCGACACAGAAAGCCGCTTCCATGCAAAATTTGCTGTGCCATGTGTTGTCATCATCGTACAAAAGGCTTTCACGATCACACATCATATTCGAAAGAGAGTTAAAAAGATCGTATTGCTTGGTATTTGGACTTTTCTTGCACATTCATTTTATCTTGTTTTAGTATCTGAAAGACACAAATTATACTTCAAATTACATAATGTCAAAGAGCGATTATGAGAATTTAAATTACTATTAACCAATTAAAGAAAAACTTTTTAAAGTGGATTCATATAAAAAATTATAAAATTTCCTACAAATTACTTTCCTACAATAAAATTAGAAATAAAAGGGGGATTAAAAACTCTCGAAATGAATACGAGTCTACTTAATTTAATTCCTTCAATAACTAACATTAACAAGAACATTAATGATGTACATTTAAACATACAAAGATCTTAACATTAAATATTTAATACTGTATAACCATATGCCTAATAAACATTCTCACTCTTTAACATACACTTAAATTCTTCAGCAAATGGAATATATGAATCTAAGGCTTTATTTTGAGGTATTTGCATTTTATTTGCATTATGAATTTCTTGTATTATTTTATATTCATCTATTAAGAATTCAGCTGAGCGTCTTTTAATAGCTTCATCGACAAGCAACAGAGCATTATGATTATTACCTAACAAATAATACAAAATAGGTAAATACCTGTCCTTAATATCGTCAGTACAACGAAGTTCTCCATTTTCTAGTCCAACAATCAACTCTTCTATGTTAGAATATTTATCTAAAAAAGGTATAGCATACTGTTCTACTGTAAACATAATATTATTTAAAATTTGGTGAAGACATTCATCAGGACAGTCAAGGACAAGACGCCATTCTTTAAAACTCTTTTCAGGCATTAAATAGCCTACATTTACTCCAATATTACCCATGATTTCATGCAACTGTGTAGCAATCTTATCTATTGTGGGATATGTTAAACTAACTGTATATGTTAAATAACGGACGCTTACTTCATTATGAGTTGAATGCCCAAATGTTAGCATTTGAATTGCATCAACAAAGGAACGCTGGAAGCAAGTTTTATATTTTTTCTTGAATCCGTGATGAAATAAACTTTCCTTCAAAAAACATTTAATTTTCTTTTCTAAATCCATCATCAAAAAACATGTTTAATAACAACTATATAATTACCTGTGTAAGGCTGTCTTAATGGTACTATATTTTGAAAATTAGGAACTTGCATAGCATTTCCCCCTACAGGGATAAATGTAGGTTTATTCATTAAGAACTGAGGCAGATTTATTTTTTGATTTTTAGTAAAACCAGCAGCTGCTCCATTCTTTATTTCGTATAAATATAACATATTATTTTTTTCACCAACAAAATCAAATCGATTACGCACTCCATTTAATTCAACTGAAACTTCCTTCGAATAAATTATCCCACCTTCAGACTTAAAATCTTCTATAGCTGCTTGTACTCCTAACTCTCCCTTTTGATAGGGTGTCATTCTTTGATTAATTAGTGATTCAGTAGAAGACATTGGCGAGTCTAAAGCAGCAATATCCGGAATTTCATCAGGTAAAAAAGCATTTGGATTATGCCGCTCCAGCTCCTCAAGCGGTGTATTCTTCAGCGAAAATGCATTGCGTCCCAAGGCTATATTATCACCGTTCCAGAAATTCTTACCTTGCATATAGGATGTGAAGCCGCTTGTCAAGCCACCAGTTATACCACCGGTCAGTCCGCCTGAAAAAAAGCCGACCATCCCCTTCTCGAAAGCTTCACCAAAACTCGCACCACCCACAAGGGCATTACCACCCCCTAGTACGAATCCCGAAACGGCACCGGAGGCCATTCCCACTACCGAACCACCGGCAAAACCCGCTATTGGTCCTAAAGCGGCAGCGGCTGCTCCCCCGGCAGCAAGACCAGCAACCCCTGCGAAAGCACCAACTCCAAAATACGCCAGACCTTGCCCTAAATTATCTATATTATCCCAATTACATACAAGATTAGCAAAACCTCCAATAGCAGCTGCTGCTACAAACCACCAAAATTCACCGTTCTGATCCACATAACACAAAGGATTGTTCATCCCATATGTATAGCGGTTAAAGCTTTGAAGGTTGTCTGGCAATTGCACGTAAGGATCCGGAGATAGAAAACGTCCTATAAGCGGATCGTATAACCGGGCGTTCATATTAATCAAGCCAAAGAGCGGTAAATGTTCGTGGCCTGTATAACCACGTCCTAAAAATAGTTCTGGAGCTTTTCCAGATGCATACACTATATGATTAACCGGACTTCGAAGATTTCCCCATGCATCATAACTCAACTCCTGGATACTGTTTCCCGAAGCATCTGTTACGAGCGTAATGCTTCCTAAATAATCTCTACAAATATAATAAAGTTTCCATTCGGATGCACCATTTTGAACATAAACTGCAGAAGCATTATAAGCATCCCCTCCAACATATAAAATACGTTTACAACTTTGTGTATATTCATCATAAATTACTTCACACTTATTTCCAAAATAATAATGATCATAATATAAGCCTCCCACAATTTTAGTCCACGGATCCGGTCGGGTAATTCTCATTTTAGCCCTTTCCCCATTGCCATAATAAGTAAAAGTTGCATTGTTACCACCTTGGGAAATCTTACTAGGAAGATTCATTTTATTATATATAACCTCTTGTTTATCTGTATTTTGAAGGCTACTAGGGGAGAGCGTTAATGATTCTATAGCATATGGTTTTTCTCTATCATACTTCATAGAACCTACCGTACTCAGATATTCAATATTTCCCTCCATACTATATTTCGCAGTCGCCCCTCCAAAAGATGTCAAACGGTTAAGCATATCATATTCAAAGTTCTCTTGAAGGTTACGTTTCTCATCTTTTCTCCACATCAAATTACCACTCGTGGGAGAAAAATGATAACCAAACGCCTGCATCATTACACCAGTATTTAAATTCTTTACCGTTCTTCGTAATAAAGAGCCATAGGAATCATACGCATAGGTTCGGCTCAAAGCACCGGTTGTACAGTCAGTTATTAGCCCTTGATCATTTATTCCCGATATCTCCCATACTTCTTTATCATTCCAATATATCTTTACCAAATGCCCATTCAAATATTCATATTTCTCATTACCTATGGCCATAGTTGCAAAAGGCTGTGGTTCATAAGTGTAATAAATCCTAGATACTAGGCCTTTATCATAAACATAATTTTTGCCTAAATTGAAACCGTTGACCCCAGACCTTTCATATTCGGATAATAAATTCCCATATTCATCATAAGTGTAAGTCTTAGATGTCCCATTACTACTTATTTCGCTAGCTAGTAAACCATCATCCTCATTATAACTATAATCAGTGGTTAATTCTCCTACATACTCCTGCTTTATCTTCCGATTATAATTATCATACCTATATTCCACGACATTTCCATTGCCATTTGTCTCAGAAGCAACATTACCGCAATGGTCATATGTCATTGTTTTAGTTCCTGTATTGGGATCAATCAATTTAATTTGTCGTCCATATTCATCATAATCAAAAGTTGTATATATCGCGTCATTGACAGAGATTGAATCAGGTGATCCATTAGACAAATAACTATAACAAACTGTACCTGATGCATCTGTGACCTTTATCAGTTTTCCCCGAGAATCTGTGGTACGTACTGTTTGTATACCATTTTTATTTTCCGTAATCGAAGTGCCGGAATAGCTATAGGTGTCCTCCCTGCCCGAAGCATATTTTATTTTTGTAAGACGGTCGAATTGGTCATAAGTATATGTATCCCACAAGGAGGCGGAGCTACCCGTATAAGGGAGGGATTTCTTTTGTAACAAACAATTCGTATCATAAGTATTGTCTACATAAAGCATTCTCCCATTATACTGTCTTATTCCTGTTTTGACTTCTTGCCCCATAAGGTTATAATAGGCAACCGATTCTGGCTCTTTGGAAGAATTGATCCTCACGGAGTATAAAGCTTCCGGCACGGACGTTTCCCATGATACATTTCTCTTTTCAATTACCCCCTCCGGATAGCTAGTTTGAACCAGTTCTCCCATATCATCGTAACTGAAAGTCGTGGCATTGCCTCTAAAGTCCTTCCTCTGAGTCAATAATCCACGCTCGTCATAAAAATAACTGGTTTTAAAACCCATGGGATCAGTTTTCTCTATCAGATTCAACCCATTGGCCGAATATTTATAACTTGTCTTCAATTGATTATCTGAACCATATGGACGAACAGATGCAGTCAGGATATTGCCAAATGAGTCATATGTATATGAGTCCTGAGAAATTCTGTTGTCACGACTACTTATGCAGGTCTCTTTACTTTGCAAATTATATAAAGCATCATAATTGTATAACGTCAACTCAGGCCAAGGCTCTTTGCCCACTTTTCTTTTTAGTATTGTTACTTCTAAAGGTAAACCCAGTAACCTTTGGGTAGCCGTTTCCACATTAAAAACTGTTGTTTTTCTTTTTTCGGAATAATTATTAGTAGTAGTGGTTACCCCACGTGGGATTCCCACATAATAACCTTCAAAACGTTCTGAAATGGTTGTTCCTTTTAATTTATCCGTCTCAGTCCTTTTCATTAATAAAGACTCATACCTCTTACTTCCTTTGGACAATATACTAAAATAGCTCGCCTGCTCATATAATAAAGAGCCGTCAGTCGTCTTTACCTCTTTTTTCCATAAAAGAGGTAAATATGCATCAGTATTATAGGAATATGAATATATTATCTTTGTCTGTTTCTGCCTGTCTATTTCTTCTATATTCTTAAAACAGAGCAATCCCTTCCCTTGGCAATGCACGCACACATTCTCATAATAATAGGAAGAAGCCTGATAAGAAGATCCGGCATTGATACGCTTATAGCTCACCACATATAGAGGAAATTTCGGATTCATTACAGAAAACTCCTCGGTACCTCCAGTGTCGGTATAAATTCCCGATTGGGTAAGTGGCGCATATTGAAATTGTACACGTTTGTTATATCCGTCTATAATTTCCTTCACTAACAGATTCATCTTATCATTGAATTCAAAAATGACATTTGTATCGGTATACCCTCCTAATATAAGTTCCGCACGACCATCGCCATCAAAGTCACCAACAGCAATGTTTGATTGAGCTATATTTTCAGGATTATCTTTTATAACAGCAGGATCCATATATCGGGATGTATAGTATTCCGTATCAAAGTTAGTCCCGTTAAAAGTGCCTACTTTAATTCTAAGTTTACCATCTGTCGTAATTCCGCAATGAACAATTTCACTTTTCCCATCCTTATTACAATCCCCCACATAGACTTTCGAACTTATATCATGTCCGGTAATTTGTTTTTTCACAAAAGAAGTACCTGTTGATAAATATAGAGCAACATTAGCAGGGTTGTAAGCTTCTTTGCATAACACATCCGTCTTACCGTCACCATTAAAATCTCCAAAATAGTTGAAAGCCCAATTCTTAAGGGTTGATCCGGTAAAAGTTGGAAGTTTGACAAAGGTATTACCTCTCAACGTATATACCCATGAGGAATTACCATTCATTGCAAGTATATCCGATTTTCCATCTCCATCAAAATCAACGATATAAGTACTATTGGGATAACAATAAACATAATCATCCCCCCAATCATCAATACCTCCGCTAGCTATAACCGTTCTTTCCTCATTGTACAATTTTCCATCCCTAGTCAGTACTTCCATTTTCCCATCGCCATTGAAGTCACCGACCAATATCCTTGGATCTTCATTGCTAAAGGAAGCACTCAGTCCTGTAGAATACCCTTCTCCGTCGGACAACAGGTAATGGAAGTCATAATCAAACCTGTCCAACTTGTTTATGTAGATCAAGTCGAGTTTGCCGTCACCATTTAAATCGGCATAAGCGAATCTGACAAAATTTTCATTTAGCGTGAATATGAATTTCTTAGCGAAAGCTGTATTTCCATAGGAAGAATAAGCCAGATATAGGACGGCCTCATCCGATGAGTTATATTCACCTGGCTTTTTATTAGGATAAACCATCATATCGGTCATCCCATCACCGTTAAAGTCAAGGAAATCAGGATAAGCACCGTGATAGGTCGAACTCAACGTGGCCAAATATTCATTTGCATACCTTGAATATTCGCCATCGATATCGCCCCAATTGATGATTGTAGAATTATACCTAGATCCATTCAATCCATATTCTTCTATTTCACTCAATTTTGAATAATAATGATCATAGATATACTTAAACTTATATTCTTTTAGTACTTTTCCGTGAGAACTACTTTTGATACCAGTCAGCAACACTCTTTGAGAAACCATATTGCCCGCCACATAAGATTCAATGGCATCATCACGTGTATTATAAACAAAATCCACACGATTATAAGGAGCAACATTTGTATTGCCGGTATATTCTATGCTAGAAATGCGAAATTCACCAGAGGAAAGGTTCGTATCATAATGATATAGCATATAATTTCCATGCCGATCGGACACTTTGGAAAGCAACCAATATAGGGCATAATTACTGTTTTGAGCTTTAATATAAGAATCGCTGTTTGTGCCATACTCATATACCATTCCGTCCTTGGTTCTCACCCTAAACGCATCCCTTCCGTTGATAGTTACATAATCGACCAAACTATAATCTTCAACTTCGGGGGCATAGACGGAACCAATGGAAAGATAAGAACCAATGATACGTATCAGTCTTTTTCCGTCTAGCAGCAGGTTATCGGACAGCCCCAACTGGACAGCTTCTGAAGTGCCGTCAAAATAGAAATTTTTCCCGGTTCGGGTTATAAAAGAAATGGCAGATACATTCCAGCCATACCCCATGATACCATTACCTGATTGGCTATTATAACCGACTGTTATCTGGGGTTGCATCTTATTGGTTCCATCCAAGACTTTGATAGGGATTTGATAGGTAGCTGCACCCGTGGACGACACATCAACCGTCCCTTCTATCCTGCCTACCTTCATAGAAGTGTCCAAAGTACGGCTCGGATCTGGTATTTCCTGGTATACCACAGGCAAAGCACTTATTCCACTTACTACGGATGGTGAACTCATTTTATTCCAGTCAAAGGTCGGCAGTCCATCGGCACGAACCAAAGTGCTGATTCCTAAAAGCAAAAATAGGATCAGTGACATAATTACCAAAGTATGTTTTTTCATATTTGTAAAGTATATAGATCAAGTATCAATTATTCCTTAAAGATTTTCCAAATCGTGCTATTCTCATCAATGTTTATTTGCATCAAATAAATGCCGTTTTGTTCATCTCTGATATCCATAAATGCCTGTCCTGCATTCACTTCTGCTCTCCTCATCAATTTACCTTCAATGTTATACAATATAACAGTAACCTGATTTTCAGTATCAATATTAGATATATTAATTACAAGATCACCTTTAGTAGGGTTTGGGTAAATTCTGATCTCATGCTCTTCAATTCTATCCGAATATGATTCAGGATTTTTATCGTCCTTCGCTTCACTTGCCCTAGACAAGGCTATTTCCCTTTTAATTCTATTACCGGCATTATCATAACTATACCGGATCACATCCTGTCCATAAGCAGCCCAAAGGTAGCAAAGGGAAATACATAATAATACAAACTTTCTCATAGTTTCTTATTTTATTAATGTGTTCTACTTGCCATAAACACATGTAAAGCAATGTGTCATCAATAACTGTTCGTGCATTACAAAAACAAAAGTAGAGAGTTTACTTGAGATGTCCAAGCAATTGAGTCCGAAAAATACATGTAATAGCTATTTACTGTTTTTAGTCATTTATTTGAAGACAAAATCAAAGAAAAATATGTTACATTCCCAAAGGTATACCGGACAAATATCATATTAACAGGAAAAACAGTCGGTTTCTCATCACTTTGCTTCCATTCTTTTCTTTTCAATAACCAGCCTCTCTTTCTAAAAGAGTGAAACAGACTTTCAAAGCATGAGTTCAGGGGTCAGAAACCAGAAAAATGGGCATTTTGACGGACAAAACTAGCATCATCATCAGATGAAATACTAATTTCCAACAGATAAAATAACCATATCCAGCAGATAAAGTATTAATTTCCATCAAATGAAGTATCCTTTATCTATAAAAAGGGGGTTCATTTCCATGAAAAATGCATTTCTTCGTCTTTTCTTTCGCTATTTCGAACTTTCCGATGATGCTTCCCGGTCTGACAAATTAAAGTTAAATCGCATCAAAATCGATCATTACGGACATAAAATACAAGAAAGGAGAAGCCTCATACCAATATTCGTTCCGTTTGGATGGAAAGACGGAAAATCCTGATTGCACTACAATCGTTTTTTATGAGCGGAGCGTACCATTGACCGGAATACAGCCTTCAGAGACGCACTTGAAAGACAGAATGTCAATTTGTCTATCGTAATGCCCGGAAGTCTTCCCCGGTAGGATTTTGGAATACGGACAGGCCAAACTCTGGAATGATGGCCAAAACATGATCGAACACATCCGCCTGTATACCTTCATAAGGCACCCAATCCTTGACAGAAGAGAAAAAATAGAGTTCAAGAGGAATACCCTGTTCGGTAGGCTGCAACTGACGAACCATACAGGTCAGTTCTTTATTCACATCGGGCAGACTTTTCAGATAGTTCGTCAGATAAGCGCGGAACACGCCCAGATTGGTCTGGCGGCGACCGTTCACCAATATGGAGTTGTCGATGTCATGCTCCTTATTATAATGTTCGACTACCTTTTCGGTCTTATCAATATACTCTTTCAACAGGCGTATCTTCCTGTATTTAGCCAGCATCTCCGGAGTGCAAAACCGGACGGTACGCATGTCGATATTGATCGAACGCTTCACACGCCTACCACCGGAATCGCGCATGCCTTGCCAGTTCTGGAAAGAATCACTCACCAAAGCGTAGGGCGGGATGGTGATGATCGTATTGTCCCAGTTGCGCACTTTAACCGTATTGAGAGTGACCTCGATAACCGTCCCGTCCGCACCGTACTTAGGCATCGAAATCCAGTCGCCCACCTTCAACATGTTATTGGCGGAAAGCTGGATGCCGGACACGAACCCCATAATGCTGTCCTTAAACACCAGCATCAGTATGGCGGCCGAAGCTCCCAAACCGGTCAGCAGGAACATCGGGGACTTATTTATCAGAATACTGATGATTACGATGCCTCCGATAAAAAACAGAGTGACTTGAGCCGTTTGCAACAAGCCTTTCAGCGGACGGTCACGAAACTGCTCGCGCTGGCTGTACACATGGTAAACGGCAGAAAGGAACACACTGATGAACTTAAGAAATACGGCAATGATGTAAATCAAGCACATGCGCTGTATGAAGCTCAGTGTAGCGCCATTGGATATGGCAAGCGGCAAAAGCAGATACAAAACGACAGGAGCTACCATGTGGCTGACGTAAATCATCACTTTACGGTCGAAAACGATATCGTCCCAAGTCGCTTTAGTCTGTTTGACCAGCTTCGCCACCACTTTCAGGATCACATGACGGCAAACGGCATCGCATAGGAATGCAATAGCCAGAATAAAAACCAGAATAATAGCTTTCGTAAAACTGTCAGCCCATGACTGACTCAGCCCCCATGAGAGGAGTTCGTCTTTTATAAAAGTTGTAATCTCTTCCATTTGTATCGTTTGAGTTGCTATCATAACCGGGTAACAGCTGAATTACCCGTTTGTTTAACTTCATTATCCCTTTTCAAGAAAATCCCTCACATCCTCGCGTAGCCACTGATGCAAATATAGGGATTTATAAGCACTGTTCTTCCGCAGCATCACCTCCACGCTGATCTGGCTGTTCTGATAGCACGTCAGTTCATTGCGGAACTGCAAATTATGCTCTGCCAGTTTTTTAATCTCCAGTTCCCTTTCTCTGCGCAATGCCGTGCATACAGGGATCAGAAGCTTCATCACCACATTATCCATGATGTGATGTCCCTGTATATATAAGTAAGTGGTTTCCGGCACTAAGCCTAACTTACGCAACCGGACACCTAAAGCATCCACCTCCCCGATGAAATGCGGAAAGCGTTTCCGAAGCTCGGACAGTTTAGCCGTAACCACCCTTTGCATGGCATCCAACGCGCGTTCGGGATGGCGGAGACTTACATCCTGCAACCGGACGTAAGAATTGAAATCGCTCATTGTGAACGTATGGGTATCATGACGGTGGTAAAACCAGATGTTCCACAGAAACAGAGGATAGGCGATCTGCGAATAACGTTTCATGAATGCCGGGAAATCGATCAATGAATGATCGTTCAAAGTAGCTTGCACGCATACTTCATGAAGACTTTCCGCAAAGCAATGATGATTCTCGATGGCATAAGTATACGTCTGGAAGATATAACGGTTCCGGTTTATTTTACGGGAAGTGGACGTAGCTCCCTGCAACAGGAAATCATAATCGCTATCGACACAGGCAATAAGGCTTTTGCCCAACTCATCCGTATTCAAAGTGTTCATCAGCACCATCTTCTTCCCTTTTGCCAACGAAGTGGCGGAAGGAAGCATTACCTGAAAATAGCATTCATCATTCTCAAACTCTTCCAGCAAAGTACGCCAAAAGGGCACATCATCGTAACTTTCCACATAAGCCACAATCCTACGGCGCGACTTTTTAGGGTAAAGCTTGTGAGCCGCATCAAAATAAGCAGAAGTCAGATTGTCGCGTAAATTTCGTGCCACGGGATTCAATGATTAATGTTAGTAGATATATCGCTTACCTCCGTTACGGCATCAAGCCATCCCTCCATGATGACGGCAGGTGAATGGGTTGTCAGTATGATTTGCACATTCGGGTTCAGCTCCCTGATCATGGCGATGAGTTTCTGCTGCCATTCGATGTGGAGCGATGCTTCCGGTTCATCCATAAAAAGGACACAATGTTCGTTGTTCTGAACCAATACGGTCAGCAAGATAATAAGCATTTGTTTCTCTCCGGAAGAGAGTTTATAAGGCAACAAAAGTTCACCGTCCTGATGGAAAGCGATATCATTCCGTTTCCGGTCAATCTTTTTCCGGGTATAACTGAACAGCTCGTCTATCAAGTCTTGAAAGCGCTTTTTGGCTTGGGACAGCCCGGCAGCTTTCTTTCGCTGTTCATCATCATTACCGGAAAGGAGATCGATCATCTTATTGCCGATATTCACCTGATAATCCAGATAGCGGCGCTGTAAAAGATAGAGTTGCCAGTCCAGTTCCGACTTTACATTTTTGTCGGCCATCCGGGCGGTAAAATCGCCCATGATGAGGGGACGGTCGTAACTGCGGATCACGTCATAAGGGATAAAAGTCGCTTCGGGATCATCGAAATAAATCGACACTCCGTCTTTCACTCCGTTTTTCACTTCTCCCGTAAGTTCTTCCAGATAACCCACGGAACGGTTGAGGATGGTTGTCTTCCCTACCCCATTGATGCCCGAAAGAATATTTACCTCCGGATTCAGATCCCAGGCGATGTCGTATCGCCCCCATAACCCGGTTATTTCAATGCGCCTGATATAATTGGCCTGTTTTTCCATACTGTTCTTGCTTTATATCAAGGCAAATATAGAGAAATCAAATGATAAAATAGTTACCTTTGCCGGAGTTTTCGATAAAGGTAACAAAAAAGATGAATATCAGCAAGAATACGCAAGGGCATCTGTTTGCCCTGACTGCCAACATCATGTGGGGATTGATGTCCCCGATCGGCAAATCCGCATTGCAGGAATTTTCCGCACTTTCGGTCACGACATTCCGTATGGTAGGGGCAGCGGCAGCGTTCTGGATTCTTTCCGTGTTTTGCCGACAAGAACACGTACCCCCTAAAGACATGTTGAAGATCTTCTTCGCTTCACTATTCGCATTAGTATTCAATCAGGGCGTGTTCATTTTCGGATTGTCACTCACATCGCCTATCGATGCGTCCATCGTGACTACCACTTTGCCGATTATCACTATGATTGTGGCTGCCATCTACCTGAAAGAGCCTATAACAAACAAGAAAGTACTGGGTATCTTTGTCGGGGCAATGGGGGCATTGATATTAATACTGAGCAGTCAGACTTCTGCAAATGGGGGGAGCAGTATTTGGGGAGATCTGCTATGCTTGCTGGCACAGCTCAGTTTCTCCATCTATCTGACCGTATTCAAGGGATTGACACAACAATATTCTGCCGTGACAATCAACAAATGGATGTTCATATACGCCTCGATGTGTTATATTCCATTTTCCTATAATGACATAGCAATCATCCAATGGGAAACCATATCTGCCACGGCTATCTTCCAAGTGTCGTATGTAGTGTTAGGGGGAAGCTTCATCGCCTATATCTGCGTGATGACGGCACAGAAACTATTACGCCCAACCGTAGTGAGCATGTATAATTACGTCCAACCGATTGTAGCTTCCATCGCAGCGGTCATCATGGGAGTAGGCACTTTCGGATGGGCAAAAGGCTTAGCCATCGGACTTGTATTCCTAGGGGTCTACATCGTGACACAAAGCAAATCGAGAGCGGATCTTATCAGCCGTTGATCCAACTCGCCTATAAAAACGACGGATATCGGAAGGAACGATTCACACGTCTTGACCTATTCCAAAAATCCGTCGATTGCGATGTCTTTTGCTTTTGTATAATCACTTCAGATAATTGTTGAAGAATCTTTCCAACTTGTCGAAAGGTATTACATCCATCCGATCGTATAAATCCACATGGTTTGCTCCGGGAATAATCACCAATTCCTTGTTGTTGCCTTGCAACTTCTTGAAAGCATCCTCGCTGAAATAACGAGAGTGAGCTTTTTCACCATGAATCATAAGTACAGCACTACGGATTTCATCACTATATGTGAGTAAAGGCATATTGATGAATGACAAAGCCGAAGTCTTGTTCCAGCCATTGTTCGAATTTAGCGAACGGGAGTGGTAGCCGCGTCCGGTCTTATAGTAATCGTAGTAATCTTTTACGAACTGCGGAGCATCTGCAGGAAGAGGATCGACCACACCTCCGGCAAGAGCATACGTACCTTTTTTCGCATCCTCAGTCCGCTGGGTGTTAAGCTGCCTACGAAGCTCGTAACGGGCATCGGCATCCATCGAGTCGAAATAGCCGTTGGCATTGACGCGACTCATGTCGTACATGGTCGAAGTTACGGTTGCCTTAATGCGGGTGTCGATAGCCGCTGCATTGAGAGCCAAGCCACCCCAGCCGCAAATGCCGAGGATACCGATTCGTTCGGGATCGACATCATTGCGCGTTGAAAGGTAATCGACCGCAGCACTGAAATCCTCCGTATTGATGTCGGGAGAAGCCACATAACGGGGCTCGCCACCACTTTCGCCTGTGTACGATGGATCGAAAGCAATAGTCAGAAACCCACGCTCGGCAAGCGTCTGGGCGTAAAGTCCCGACGACTGTTCCTTTACGGCTCCAAATGGACCTGAAACGGCAATGGCGGGTAGTTTGCCTGTCGCATTTTTCGGTATGTACATATCGGCAGCGAGTGTGATCCCGTAGCGGTTACGGAAAGTCACTTTGCTGTGATTCACTTTATTGCTTTGTGGGAACACCTTATCCCACTCCTCCACTAAATTCAGATTTCCGTTCATCGTTATATCAGTATTAAATTTATCATCTGCCATTTGGGCGGGATTCTTCATTGCAACAATCTCTCCGGTAGAGTTTGCAGCAGACAAGTTTCCCATGATGCAAAAGCATGCTAACATTACGACACACAGCTTTCGTTTTGTCAAATTGATATCTTTCATGCCACCTGTAATTTTATTGATTTCACTTTGCAAAGTTAAAGGATTGCAACAAGTGGCCACCTACCCCAATTACGGATATAACTACCTGATTTACGGATTTCTTTCCTTATTCCTACCATTCCAGGAATTTGCCACGTGCTTTACGCTTTTGCAGTTCTTCTTGAAGAAATTTCTGACGGTCTTTAGCGATATACCGACGGGCAAAGATATTCGGAACGGCTACGCCCAGTGCAATGCAAAGAATGATCAAGGCTGAATTGATGCCATTGAAGAAAGCAAAGGTCACTTCCCCCACTACACCATGCATGCCGATAAAACCGAGCAGCGAACGGAACATCAGTACACCGGGAATCATCGGTATAACCGAAGGAATGGACAATACATGGTTGGGGACATGAAACCAATGAACGGCTTTGACACCAATCAGACTAACAACAAAACTTCCCATGAACGAGCCGATGACGGGACCAAACCCCAACTCGAAATTAACAAAATTACGGGTACATACCGCTATAATACCTCCTAAGGCAACAACCCAAAGCAAACGACGCTGGATATTAAATATCATCGAGAAACCCATCGCAGAAATGGCAGCGGCAATGGCATAGACATAATAAGGATCGTGCGGGATCATACTTAGCTCGCTGAACTTCTTATCGATACTGACATCCTCCATCACACACAGGCGAATAGCCAACACAATACCGAAAGCCATCGCTCCAACCATCATCACCGTATTGGCGGCACGGGTGATACCGACCAACAAGTAGTTATCAATCATATCATCCACAAAATTAATCAAAGGAACTCCGGGGACAATAAACAGGGCACATGCCAGCAAAGGAAGATAAGGAGTGGACGACCAACCTGTAAATGATGAAAGATAAGCCAGACAAGTAGAGACAAAAGCTGCCACACCGATACTCATATATACATTAAGCCCCGCCTCAAGAAGACGCGCACGTACACGGAAACCAGCGAAAGCGCAAATGGAAGCTAATAAAAAGGCCATCCAGTCGCTACCGAACAATTTGCAAAATCCACCACAGGCGAAACCAGCCCCAATAGCAACTACGTAAGGAGTATAATTGCGTGGTTGCTTACGGATTTTTTCCAACTCTTCTTCATACTGGTCGAGAGAATAATCCTTCTCTATGGCACGCCAGGAAAGTTTGCTGATAGCGGAAATGGCCGTCATATTAATGCCATGTGATTCGCATTTCTGGAACTTGGAAAAAGAATGCGCCTCATCACTCAGGTTAACAATCAACATCGTATACCTTACATCGATATGCAATTTATCTTCCGGCAGACCGAGGTAAGCTGCAACACGGTTCATATTCCGCACAATTCGATTGGTGTCTGCCGCGCTTTCCATTAGCAATTTACCGGTACGAAGCAATAAGTCTAGTTTACGGCGTAGAAGCAAAAGTTGTTCTTCTTGCTCAGTCATCATCTTATTTGTAGTCATCTCTATAATATTTATTTTCCTGTTTTGCTTTTGGGGGTGCAAAGTTACAACTTTCTTTTTATAGTAAATCAGAATTGGTTTGCAAAAAAGCAAACTCACACCTGCATTGATTTACTACCATTGGAAGCCTCAATTTCCGCGAACCAATTCCGTTTGAGTATAAAGCACTATCTACTATAGCCATGAAAGATAGCACGAAAAGACAAAATACGGCAATACTTCTTCCAGTGGAATGGGGAAAACAGCTTGTCACAGTCATCTTTTAATCATGGAAGCGAGTGAAATCTTATTACATAAGCAAAGCCCCCAACTGAGGGCATCGTTGCTCGGTGATGAGGAGCCTCTTCCTCACCGAGGAAGAAGGTCTTCATCACCGAGGAAGAGGTCGTTCATCGGTGAGGAAAAAACGGTCATCAATCAGCATTGACTATCAGCCACATAAGTTTGTAAGTTTGATCTTAAAGCACAAGTATCAAAAGCTGAAATTTATTGACATTCCCCTTTTAAGGATTCAGTAGACGATATGCCAAGCATTTGGTGCTTTCACCCACCCGCCTCTGGTGCCTATCCAATAAAAAAAGGCAGAAAAGGCGAATGCGGGAGAGAAAAAGACAGAAAAGACGGATAGACAAGATTTCAACCTATTAGTGACAGCTGCATCTTATTCCAAATATATTTTAGTCCGGTAGTTCGTTTTCTCCCCGGTTACTTGCAGAATGTTTATTCCTGTTCCCCGGAGTTTTCCGGCATCGACTTGTACAGTTCCTCCGTCAGACTGGGTGGTGGTATATAACAATACACCGCCCGGACTGTACAGATTCACAGACACCTTGCCGGTTTCACCGGGTGCAAAAACTTGAAAACTGCCGTCTACAGGATTCGAAACAAGCACTTTATTAATGTTCCTTTCCGCTTCCAGCCCGGTAATGCCTTTCAGTATCTCGAGCAGTCCGGCATAGGCATCAATCTTGCCGAATCCCCAAAGTTCCGCATTTTCGAAAGTGGTATATTCATCTCTGATAGCAGTCTTCTTCAGGACATCTTTGACACGTGCCGGTGTCAGATTCGGGTCAGCCTCGAGCCATTGCGCAATGATGCCGGTAACGGCAGGTGCCGCCATAGACGTGCCCCACATATTTCCCCAGTGGTACTTTCTGCCGTTAGCTTCTGTTTCTGCCGCTAACATTCCGTGATTCAGTTCCACATTGTTCTTGTCATATCCGTTGACCGCTGAAGTTACAAAAGTTCCCGGAGCAATCACATCCGGTCTGCGAACGCCTCGCATATCAGGACCATAGCTCGAATAATAGGATATTTCGCCCAATGGCATGGATTCACCGTAATTAATCTCTTGCCCACCAATCGATTTATAAAAATTCTTAGAGTTATACGCACCTACCGTTATGGTACTATCCCCTGTCGCCAAGTCGCTGATAGAGTAATCATAGTCTCCTCCAAGGCCAAAGCCTTGGCTGAAAAACTCATAACGATCGCCCACCCAGGCATCCACCTGCTCACCGGCATCACCGACGAACGCGAAACCCAACACATTATAAGCCGCTTCGGAAGATTCCACTTTAGACAGTTCTGATTCAATCAGGACGTGGAATTTACCATTATACGGATTGATCTCCGAAGCAAACGCAATCGTTCCTTGATAGTATCGAGCCAATTCCGGCATCTTAGAAGAATCATAAACGACTTCTCCTTCTCCTCCAGGAAAGAATAGTGGAGTCTCATAGACGATTTTTTCCGGGTAATACGATCTATACGCAAACATTTTCACTCCTATAGGGCTACTCGTTTTACTCCAAGCATCTACGTATCCATTGAAATCGCCTGGGCATACACATGTCTTCAATTCATTATCCTTTTCGGTGAATTGCCCGGTTAAATGTACCCGAGTACCCCCATTATTACCTGCCGAAACAGAAATAAGCTTGCCCTTCCCGCATATACCATCAAACATCCGAGGCAAAAAAGACGTACCGTCATGCGCCCCTTCATGCCCGCCAAGGCTGACATTTATGACGGCCGGCTTGCCGACACTTTCGGCATATCTGAATATATATGCTATGGAATTAGCAATATTTACATCCGTCAATGCCTCTTCCGGCATACCGCAACATACAATATCGGCTTCGGTTGCATAACCATAAAAATTGTTTCCCAAGTAAGCCCCTGCTGCCGTACCTAAGGTATGGCTACCGTGGGACTGGTTAGGATTATCAGTAGTAAGCTGGCTTATCTCCTCCGGGGCAGTGTACTCCGAACCGGGCAAAATGAACGTCTCACCCTCCAATTCAAAAGAAGGAGAAGTACCTGTGTTATCTTCAGGCATATAAACCTGTTTTATGCGTAACCGCCCGTCAGTATCCATAAATGAAATATGATTGAAATCGAAGCCCGTATCACAAATACCGACGATCACTCCCGATCCGGTATAGGGTTGTTTCAAGCCGGTGGCATCCTGCACGAACTCCCCCTTTGTTAAATGCCGGCTTGCATCATTATGCGGTTTTACAGGCTTCTCCACATCAAGCTGCTTGATAGCGTCCGATTCGGCAAGTGCCGTAATCTTATCCACCGGAATCTCTACAGTCAATACGTTTCCAACTCTGCAACACACTTTAGCACCTAAGCTGATTGCTTCTTCAACATTCGCACCCTCTTTCAATTCAATAAAAGCGCCTATGGTCGGTATGCCATTTCGCAGAGACGGCTTGGGGAATGACGAATGGCTATGATAAACAGTATCCGTTGTTTGGGAATATTTTTTCAGAAATAAGCGGGTATAGGGAGTAATTTTGGTTTGTGCATCTACCAAAAGAGCGATACATGCACAAACCAAGAAAAGAAAGACTTTCTTCGTCTTCATATTTACTATTTTCGTAAATCCTCAAAATAAGTATCCAGCAATGCTTTTGCAGCAATAAATGAGGTTAGATTGCCACTCAACACTTGGCGTTCTTTCTCCGCCAGCATCGATTCAATCTTTGCATTATGATAAAAACTATCACGCAACTGTTCGTTGATGCTCTCATACATCCAATATTTGCTTTGCTCATTACGGCGAAATTCGAAATAGCCATTTCCCTTCACAAAGTCGATATATTCATACACCATGTCCCAGATTTCTTTCACTCCGATATTATAGAAACCGGAGTAAGTCAATACTTGCGGAGTCCATCCCGAATCAGGAGCAGGGAAAAGATGCAATGCATTGCGGAACTGGGATGCGGCAAGTTTAGCTTTATCAATATTATTTCCATCGGCTTTATTAATGACAATACCGTCAGCCATCTCCATGATTCCTCGCTTTATGCCTTGAAGCTCGTCTCCCGTACCTGCAAGCTGAATCAACAGGAAAAAATCCACCATTGAATGTACGGCAGTCTCGCTCTGCCCCACTCCAACAGTTTCAACAAAAATCTTATCAAATCCTGCTGCCTCACAAAGAATAATCGTTTCACGGGTCTTGCGCGCAACGCCTCCCAATGAACCGGCCGATGGACTGGGACGAATGAATGAATCGGGATGAACGGAAAGCTGCTCCATACGGGTTTTATCCCCTAAGATACTGCCTTTACTACGCTCACTGCTCGGATCGATGGCAAGGACTGCCAACTTCCCTCCTTTTTCAAGCACATGCAATCCGAAAACATCGATCGAAGTACTTTTACCGGCACCGGGAACACCGCTGATTCCGATGCGAATCGAATTGCCTGAATACGGCAAACACTTCTCTATTACTTCCTGAGCAATAGCCTGATGTTCAGGTCTTACACTTTCCACAAGTGTCACGGCACGGCTAAGAATCGTTATATTGCCCTTTACGATCCCTTCCACAAATTCAGCTACGGAAAGCTCACGTTTCCGAGGTTTACGTTTCAGATAAGGATTCACTGATGCGGGCTGTTCGATACCTTTGTTAACAACCAGCCCTTTATATTCTTCACTGTTTTCAGGATGTTCCATGGTAATGGTATTTAGATTTATCGTTTTACATTAATTTCGACTTTCGGTTGAACGGGATCGTTCGTGATCATCAGAATACGCAGGTGATGTTTCTTCTTACCAACGTTTTTCCGATGGATAGTCACACGCAGTTTCGTACTTTCACCCGGTTGCAGAAGTGCTTTCTTCAAACTTACGCCAACAGAAGAATTGAATACTTGCAATTTATTAATCTGCAAAGGCGATTTCCCCGTGTTGGTTATAACAATATCGTGCGAAGCTTTGTTTTTCTTTGCCAGACGGGCACTAAGATCGATATTGGTTTCAGACAGGCTAATAGATGGAGCATTCAGGCGGTCTTGCTCGGACATACCGGTAAAATCGGGAAGAAGAATAGCCGATACGGGAATCTCATTTTCCTCACCAACTTTATCGCCTGAGAAACGGGCCAGGTAGACAGATGTTTGGGTGAGTCCCAAATCGGTAAGTTGTTCCGTATCGAGCGTTAATTTGATTGTACCTTTCTTGCCTTTAAGAAGTACTTCAGGGCTCTTCTCCATCTTCAAATAAGGGGGAAGGTGCATCAGTACAGGTTCATAGGGACTCCCTGAAAGATTAACAACACTAAAAGTTATTGTCGGCTTCTCCCCACGATGTGCATCAGGAAAATCGAATTCGTTACGATCCAAACGAATTGAACCAATCGTATAAGGGTGCGTCTTTGTGTAATCGGTCACTTCACGAACCACCTCACCTGTAAATTTGAGATAAACCAGACTGGGCTGAGCGTTGCTGTAGATACCGACCGTCTTTTCAAAATGTCCCAAAGCTTCGGCATCGAAAGTAGCGGTGACAAATCCTTTATCACCAGGAGCAATAGGTGTTTTAGTCCAATCCGCAACCGAACAGGCACAGGATGTGGTGACATTGGTCAAGACTAAGGGTTTATCGCCTGTATTGGTGATGATATATTCCACACTCACAGGATGCTTCCACTCTATCTGCCCGAAGTTATGCGTCTCTTTATTAGACGAGATTCGTGGTTGGGCAGCAACAAACAAAGTGATGAAAAAGAGAGTAATTATTGAGAATAAACTACGTTTCATGCTTTACATTATTATATTATAGCACAAATGTAGGAGTTTTAAATGAGAAACAAAACGGATTGAAAGAAAAAGAGACGTACTATCCTTCTATCGGACAATACGCCTCTGCTTATCATATCATTCTAAAAGGGAAGAAAAATCATTTATTCATCCATGCTTGCTGGATATCAGTGGCAATTGCCTTGAACTCTTCATCGGATAATTTCTGTTTCGGGTTGGAAATAATCATATCCGACTCTTTATTAATAGGAATCAGATGGATATGAGCATGAGGAACCTCCAGCCCCATAACAGCCACACCTACACGTTTACAAGGAACAGCTTTTTCAATGGCACGGGCTACCGACTTTGCAAAAACGTGCATAGCTGCCAAGTCATCGTCGTTTAAATCAAAAATATAATCAATCTCCTGTTTAGGAACAACCAAGGTATGTCCCTGTACTAACGGATTAATATCAAGGAAAGCAAAGAAACGATCGTCTTCCGCCACCTTATAGCAGGGTATTTCACCTGCGATAATTCTACTGAATATTGTTGCCATAACCTTACTATATAAAATAAGGCAAGCTCCTTTAAGGAGACCTGCCTTTGTGTTAAATCGAAATGTTCACTACTTCAAGATTGATTTTACCCTGCGGAACCTGAATTTCAGCGATATCACCCACTTTCTTTCCTAGCAAGCCTTGTGCTATAGGGGTATTTACGGATATCTTCCCCTCTTTCAGATTTGCTTCGCTTTCAGAAACGATCGTGTAAACCATCTTCATGCCGTTCTTCATATTCTTCAGTTCCACTTTACATAAAATCTGCACAGAATCAGTTTTGAGTTTGGATTCATCGATGATTTTAGCATCAGCAATCACTGCTTTCAACTTATTGATTCTCATTTCAAGCATCCCCTGAGCTTCTTTGGCAGCATCATATTCTGCATTTTCCGATAAATCTCCTTTATCGCGCGCTTCAGCTATTGCGGCAGAAATCTTGGGGCGCTCCACTGTTTCCAATTCTTTCAGTTCTGCCATTAATTTCTTGTAACCTTCTTCTGACATATAAGCCATGATTTTTCCTCCTTTTTTATTTTCGGTCATATAAAACAAAAAAGAATTCCAACATGAGCCATGTTGGAACCCTCTTCCTATAATTATTTCTGCAAAGATAGGCTTTTAAACGATACGTGTCAAGTAAAAACCAATGCTATGTAACATATTTAAACGAAAACTTCTATATAATAACACCCTAGAGCAATTCCTTGATCGCACTATCCAGATCTTTTATGTCTTCTCCACGACCGCTTAACTCATTCTTCCGATTGATCAGGAAATAAGCCGGCAACTGGCGAACATTATACACGGCCGCATTTGTTGAATATACTCCATTACCGTCACGCACGCATATCCAAGGCAGGTTATCTGCTGATGTTTTCCAAAAATGCTCATCCGCATCCAAAGATACCTGATAAATTTCAAATCCCTGACTTGCATATTTATTGTAAAGGTCACGCAACATCAGATTATGAGGCGCACCGGTCTGGGTCTGATAAACCGAAAAATCCAGCAATACGACTTTACCTTTCAGGTCGGTCAATTTACGGATATTGCCTTTCAAATCGCGCAAACTGATATCAATAAGCCCGGTCTCTACTATTTTTTCCTTAGGTATTTCAATGGTCTTTTTTACCGGAGTACGGGTATTCTTCATTCCTTTTATCACAATATTATATAAGTTTTTGGAACGAACCGCATGAGGATACGTATTATTAAGGCTCGTAGCCACCGCTGCAAAACATTTGATATCATCTTTATTGTTTAACGGATCAAAAATCAAATAATCATTCAATTTCTGGAACAGAGCAAAATACGCAGCAGCCGTATTGGGTTCGGCAAAAATATAATTGATCTTTACGTCATTCTTATAATCGTTGACCAATGCAGACAAGCTATCCTCAAAAACATCATTCCTTATTTTATTGGCCCGAGCCGCATTCAACAACTCATTGACATCTTGCTGCAATCTCGCCTGCTTCAAGCTTAATTCTTTTATTTTCCGACTATTCTCGGACCCTTCCACTATATAAGCCGTGGCAAATTCCGTATATGGCGCATTAATAGCAATTGTCTCAGTAGAATCCACTGAAAAATTGATGACTTTGTCTTCTATACGTAAACGATAAAATTCAGGTGATTCAGGACGGGCTTGTTTAAAGCCGAAAGAGCCTTTACCACTTAACTTCACCGAATCCAAAGGGATAATCCCTTCCAATCCTGAAGCCTCCAAATAAAGCATTTTTCCATCAGCATCGGCCACTTCTCCATTTACATTAAACTGAGGACCATTATTACAAGAACCCAAAGCCAAAGCAGCAAGTGCCACTAAAGTTATCTTTTTCATAAACTGTGCGTGTTATTTTCAAACTGCAAATATACTTCTTTTCAAGATTAGTCAAAGCATTTTGCCCTGTTCTTCACCCCTTTTATGAAAAAAAACCAAATAAGCAGTAACTTTTTATCTCATTTTCACGATATTAGAAGGATAAATGTGTATCTTTGCGGGAATTTTGAAAGAAAATATAGATAAAACAATTTTTATGATCAACCCAATTGTTAAGACGATCGAGCTGGGAGATGGCAGAACCATCACGCTCGAAACGGGAAAGTTGGCAAAACAGGCAGACGGTTCTGTAATGCTTCGCATGGGAAACACCATGTTACTTGCTACTGTTTGTGCCGCTAAAGATGCAGTTCCCGGAACAGATTTTATGCCACTTCAGGTAGAGTACAAAGAGAAATTTTCAGCATTCGGCCGTTTTCCCGGAGGTTTCACCAAAAGAGAAGGCAGAGCTTCTGACTATGAAATTCTTACTTGCCGTTTAGTCGACCGCGCGCTCCGCCCTTTATTCCCCGATAATTACCACGCAGAAGTATATGTAAACATCATCCTGTTTTCAGCCGATGGCGTTGATATGCCTGATGCTTTGGCAGGACTTGCCGCTTCAGCAGCACTTGCCGTTTCAGATATCCCTTTCAACGGACCGATCTCTGAAGTGCGTGTAGCACGTATTGATGGCCAGTTCGTCATCAACCCGACTTTCGATCAGCTTGAGAAGGCGGATATGGATCTCATGGTAGCCGCTACTTATGAAAACATCATGATGGTAGAGGGCGAAATGCACGAAGTATCCGAAGCCGAGTTGTTGGAAGCAATGAAAGTCGCCCACGAAGCCATCAAAGTTCATTGCAAGGCACAGATGGAGCTGACAGAAGAAGTCGGCAAAACCATAAAACGTGAATACTGTCATGAAGTAAATGACGAAGAGTTACGCAAAGCTGTTCGTGAAGCTTGCTATGATAAAGCATATGCTGTAGCTCAATCTGGAAACAAAAACAAACACGAACGTCAGGATGCTTTTGATGCCATACGCGAAGAATTCAAAGCTCAATTCAGCGAAGAAGAATTGGAAGAAAAGGCTTCATTGATCGATCGTTATTACCATGATGTGGAAAAAGAAGCAATGCGCCGTTGCATCCTTGATGAAGGTAAACGTCTCGACGGACGCAAGACCAATGAAATTCGTCCGATCTGGAGTGAAGTCGGTTATCTGCCAGGACCTCACGGTTCAGCTATCTTCACACGTGGTGAAACTCAGTCATTGAGTTCTGTTACGCTGGGAACCAAACTGGATGAAAAAATTATCGATGACGTTCTGACTCATGGAAAAGAACGCTTCTTATTGCACTATAACTTCCCTCCTTTCTCTACAGGTGAAGCTAAAGCACAACGTGGTGTTGGCCGTCGCGAGGTAGGTCACGGCCACTTGGCATGGCGTGCTTTGAAAGGAATGATACCTGCTGATTATCCGTACGTAGTACGCGTTGTATCAGATATCCTGGAGTCAAACGGCTCGTCTTCCATGGCTACTGTATGCGCTGGTACACTGGCACTGATGGATGCCGGAGTTAAAATTAAGAAACCGGTATCAGGTATCGCCATGGGGTTAATCAAAAATGCAGGTGAAGAAAAATATGCCGTGCTTTCTGATATTCTTGGCGATGAAGACCATTTGGGAGATATGGACTTTAAGGTAACAGGAACCAAAGACGGAATAACCGCCACACAGATGGACATCAAGGTAGACGGTCTGTCATACGAAATTCTGGAACGTGCATTGAACCAAGCGAAAGAAGGTCGTATGCACATTCTTGGTAAGATAACTGAAACCATTCAGGAACCACGTGCCGACTTGAAAGACCACGCTCCGCGCATTGAGACAATGGCTATACCGAAAGAATTTATCGGAGCAGTGATTGGCCCGGGTGGAAAAATCATTCAAGGAATGCAGGAAGAAACAGGCGCCACCATTACCATCGAAGAAATTGACAATATTGGCCGTATCGAAATATCCGGTACCAATAAAAAGAGTATCGAAGATGCCATGCGCTTAATTAAAGGAATCGTTGCTGTCCCGGAAATTGGCGAAGTATATAAAGGCAAAGTACGCTCTATTATGCCTTATGGGGCATTTGTTGAATTCCTGCCAGGTAAGGACGGATTACTTCACATCTCTGAAATTGACTGGAAACGATTGGAAACAGTTGAAGAGGCCGGTATCAAAGAGGGAGACGAAATTGAGGTAAAACTGTTGGATATCGATCCGAAGACAGGTAAATTCAAACTTTCAAGAAAAGTTTTATTACCCAAACCGGAAAAGAAATAAGAAACTACCATATTATTCATAAAAACAGCCGGATCATTTCATGTGATCCGGCTGTTTTTTTGCAATAAACTTGTTTATTTGAAAAAGAATGCGTTGCTTTGTTCAAAGAAAAGAAAAAGACCTTTAAAATCGATAATGATTCAAACGGACAAACTCAATACTATGGACACTTTCACCCGGTTCTTTCAAGAAAATCGGGATAAATTTCTGTCATTTACCAACTCATATGTTCGAAACAAAGCTGAGGCTGAAGACATATTGATGGAATCCATGATCACTCTATGGGAGAATCGAGAAAAATGGGAAGAAAATTCCAACATGCATGCATTACTGCTTACCATTATAAAAAACAGAGCGCTCAATCATCTCGCACATGAACAGGTACGTTTGCGTGCTGAAGATGAAATCAATACACATAAACAGCGAGAACTTGATCTTCGTATATCTACTTTGGAGGCTTGTGAACCGGATTCGATTTTTAACACAGAGATTCAGCATATTGTCCGCAAAGCACTTGGGAAAATGCCGGAACAAAGCAGACACATATTTATACTTAGCCGCTATCAGAATGCCCCCAACAAAATGATAGCCGAACAATTGGGAGTCTCTATAAAAAGCGTAGAATTTCATATCACAAAAGCACTGAAGATACTGCGTCTTGAACTAAAAGATTATCTAATTTCACTTTTCCTCTGAAAAAGTTTCATTTTTCGTTAGGGATGTTCTAAGGTATCCTGTTATATATATAGAAAGGGTTCAAAAGAATTCTTGCTAAAGAACGATAACAGATAAAATAAAACCTATGAACCAGGATCTATTATATAAATATTTTAAAGGAAATACCACAACCGAAGAGGAGAAACAGATTCTTGACTGGATAGATGCCGACAAAGAAAACAAAGAAACCTTCAGGAAAGAACGTATGCTTTATGATATCACTCTCTTCTCTGATGAGAAACAAACTGCTCCTAAAAATAAAAAAGCAAAAATCATATCCGTATTAAGGTGGAGTACTCAAATAGCTGCTATTATTATAATTGTGTTTAGCATTGGGATTCTCTTCAAAGATTACCAATATAATAAAACGGCTCAATTACAAACCATCGCAGTACCAGCCGGACAACGTGCCCAAATCACCTTAGCAGATGGAACAAAAGTCTGGCTGAACTCACAATCAACATTGATTTATACAAGTAATTTCGGCCGAAAAGAAAGAAATGTGAAATTGAATGGGGAAGCTTATTTTGAAGTGGCTAAAAACAAAGACATACCGTTTTTGGTAAATACAGAAACAAACCAAGTTCGAGTAGTCGGCACTCATTTCAATGTGTGTGCATACGATGGAAGTAATGAATTTGAAACGACTCTCGTAGAGGGTATTGTTGATATTTATGCCAAAGGAAATAAAAAGCCGCTCACCCGCTTGACTAAAAATGAATTCTTTGCCTCACACAATGGAAAATATCAAAAAAGCACGCTCACATCATTAGACTATCTACGATGGACCGAAGGATTGTACTGCTTCGATGACGCTCCTTTCAGCATAATCCTTTCCAAACTTGAAAAATATTACAATGTGAAAATTGCTGTTAATGATCCTGATATACTGAACTACCGTTGTACCGGAAAGTTTAAAGAACAGGATGGCATTGAACACATTTTACGTGTCATTCAGAAAGATCTTAGATTCACTTATTCCATCAATAGTGACAAAGACAGCATTACTATTAGAACAGGAAAAAGAGCTCAATAAAACCTTTAATTTAGTACGAACCTTTTAAAACCCAGATAGCACATGAAATAAAGAATAAGAAAACATTACTCCCTAAAAAAGAATCGGAAAGTACCCCCATACTTTCCGATTCGAAACAGTCAAAAATCGACCTTAATCAATTTATTAACTTAACACATTACAAAGATATGAGAAAAATTTCTTTGAAAGGGCATTTATGCCCAAAAAGTTTAGCATTCAAGCAAATATTACTTACTATGAAGATTACCGTTTTCCTTCTTTTGTTTGTAACTTTCCAAGTTTATTGTGGAAACAGCTACTCGCAAAGTGCAAAAATTAATATCGTACATTCTAACCTGAAAGTAAGCGAATTACTTTCCCAAATAGAATCACAAACCGATTATCTGTTCGTTTATAATAAGAAAAGCGTAGATACCGGACGCATAGTGGCAGTTAACGTCGGCAACAAACCTGTATCAGAAGTTTTGGATGAAGTATTCAAAGGTACAGGAATCAAATATGTGATGGAAGGACACAATATCGTGCTTACCAAAAATACCGAGGATATTGCATCCGTGCAACAAAACAGCATATCCATTAAGGGTATCGTCACCGACATGAACGGTGAACCGATCATTGGAGCGAACATTCTGGAAAAAGGAACAACGAACGGTACAATCACCGATTTAGACGGTAACTTTACCTTGTCTGTTCCTGCAGATGCCGTGTTGGCAATTACCTATGTAGGATATCAACCACAGAATATTCCGGTAAACGGACTAAAGAATTTCACAATAAAACTTGAAGAAGAGTCGTTGGCATTGGAAACGGTAGTCGTAACTGCAATGGGTATCAAGAAGAAAGAAGCGTCCCTGACTTATTCTACCCAGCAAGTAGGAGGAGATGAATTGACAAGAGCTAAAGATCCGAACATGATCAATGCTCTGGCAGGTAAGACAGCGGGTGTACAAATCACTAAAAGTTCCGCAGGTTTAGGTGGTTCTGCCAAAGTAGCCATTCGCGGTGCCCGTTCGGCCTTCGCTACCGGAAACAATCAACCTTTGTATGTCATTGATGGTGTACCAATGCTAAATAACAGTACAGAGTCCACCGCCACCGTAATGGGAGGAGAAAATAATGGAGTAAACCGTGATGCCGGTGACGGTATCTCCAACCTTAACCCCGAAGATATCGAAAGCATGAGTATTCTGAAAGGCGCATCTGCCGCTGCTCTCTACGGTACACAAGCAGCCAATGGCGTCATCCTTATTACTACCAAAAAAGGTAAAGCCGGTATGCAAAGAGTAACTTATTCCTCCAATCTCACTATTGATCAAGCCATCAGCCTTCCTGAGTTCCAAAATTCATACGGTCGATTGGAAAACGGTACGAGCAGTTGGGGCGAGAAAGCAAATCTGACAGATTACGATAACACAGGAAACTTCTTTGGAAACGGTGTTACAGCAATCAACTCGGTATCAATCATGAGTGGCAATGATAAGATGCAGACTTATTTTTCTTATGCTAACACCACAGCCAAAGGCATTATCGACTCAAATAAACTACAAAAACATAATCTCACTCTCCGTGAGACAGCTGCATTCTTCAATAACCGGTTAAAACTGGACGGAAATGCAAACCTCATGATGCAGACAATCAAAAACAGTCCGGCCACCGGAGGTTACTATTTGAATCCTTTAGTAAACATCTATGGTTTTCCGCGCGGTATGGACATGGCTCCATACAGAGACCAGTTCGAGACATATAATCTTGACCGTAACATGAATCTGCAAAACTGGTATATAGCAAATGAGAATGGCGACATCAGCGAATGGGATCAGAATCCTTATTGGTTAAAGAATCGCGTGACTAACAACAATAAACGCTATCGCGCTTTGGCTTCTTTATCTGCTAATTTAGAAGTTACCAAATGGTTTACCTTGCAGGCACGTGGCAATGTCGACTATGTGAATGACAAATTTGAAAATAAGATGTATGCTTCCACCTCTCCTAATATCGCAGGAACTTACGAAGGCAAAATGAACGGTCGGTATATATGGGCAAACGACCAACAATTATTACTTTATGGAGACATAATGGCTATGTTCAACAAAACATTCAATAAATTTTCAGTCAACGGTGCTGTCGGTACCAGCATCAATGTCAATACTGTCAATAAATTAATGATAGATTCAAAAACTGCGTCTTTATATCATCCGAATGTGTTTACGGTCTCCAACATAGTTACCACTTCAAAAGCCTCCATAAATCAAGATATCAACAAAAAAAGAACTATTCAATCCATATTTGCAACCGCTCAGTTAGGCTGGGATGACGCAATATACGTAGATATCACCGCACGTAACGACTGGTCATCGACTCTGGCATATACCAAAAGCAAAAACTCAGGATTCTTCTATCCCTCGGTAGGTCTAACCTGGATTCTATCTAAAAGTTTACGCATGCCGGACTGGATATCTTTCAGCAAGATACGTGGTTCATGGGCACAAGTAGGTAATGACCTTCCGATAGGTATTACAAATCCTGTAGACATTATACAGGCAGGCGGTGTAATACAAGTAAACGACACAGAACAACGTGGAGACTTAAAACCGGAAATCAGTAACTCAACCGAATTCGGAACGGAATGGAGATTCTTCAACAGTCGCTTGGGTATCGATTTTACATGGTACCAAACGGATACTAAAAACCAATTGCTAAGAATGCCTAATCCAGCAGGCTCCATCTATGCCTACCGTTATGTCAATGCCGGTAAAATCCGTAACAAAGGTATAGAACTGACTATCGATGCTACCCCACTGATGAATGATAATTTCCGTTGGAAAACTTCAGTAAACTTATCTCTCAACCGAAATAAGATAATTTCACTTCATCCGGATTACACACAGTTCAGTTATGGACAAGAAGGTTTCTCAATGGCTTACCAAATGCGTATCAAAGAAGGTGGAAAATTAGGTGATATTTATGGTAACGCTTTTGCCCGTAATGAGGATGGTTCTATTCAGGTCAATGAAAATGGTGCCCCGGTACAAACGACCGGAAACAATGATCTTTTGGGAAATACCAATCCGGATTATATGTTGGGTTGGAGCAACACCATCACATACAAAGGGTTTACGCTCTATTTCTTAATAGATGCTCGCATCGGTGGTGATGTAATGTCTCTCACACAAGCCGATCTCGATTCAAAAGGTGTGACCAAAGAAACAGCCGAAGCACGCGACCGTAAATACGCAGAATATCAAGGCCAGAGATTCGACAACGTTAAAGGCTTCTATGGTGCAGTAGGCGGACGAAACGGTATCTCCGAGTATTACATGTACGATGGCACCAATATCCGTTTGCGCGAATTATCGCTCGGATATTCATTTCCACAATCACTTTTGGAAAAAACCAAGGTATTCAAAGGAATCGACCTTTCATTTGTAGCCCGCAACCTGTTTTTCTTTTACAAAGATGCTCCGTTCGATCCAGATGCAACCATGTCGGTAGGCAACAACAACCAAGGAGTGGATGTGTTTGGCATGCCAACCACCCGCAACCTAGGTTTCAACGTTAAATTCACATTCTAACCATTTATTCACAGATTATCATGAAAAGATATAAATATATAGCAACGCTGTTTTTAGGAAGCTTGATAAGTTTCACCGGATGTACCGATAATTTCGAATCGGACAATGAGACCAAAGGTGCCTTCAATGATGAAGTCAAGGAATTTGACTATCAGAAGTATACAATGCCTTTTGAAATCATTCAATCGGGCATTTACTTCCAGTATAACTGGGGAGACGGGCTAAACTGGCCTTGGCAACTGACACAGGCTCTCCAGCATGATATGTTCTCAGGGTATTTCCATGATAAATTGTCTTCATTCAATAGCAAAAACTCTGTCTACAATATCAATACAGGATGGTCGAATGCAGCTTGGAACTATACATATAAATATATTTTCCCTACAGCATACAAATCAGAAATTAACAGCATCGGTTCCGATAAAACCATTCATTACTATGGTCTTACAAAAATATTGAAGGTAGAATTGATGCACCGTATATCCGACACCTACGGACCTATCGTATATAGCAAATTCGGTAGCAGTGACGACAATTCCGTTGACACGCAACAAGAAGCTTATACTCACTTTTTCGATGACCTTGATAAAGGTATAGACGCATTGGACACGTACTTAAAAAACGGAGGAAAAGACGATGCATTTAATTCAACCGATATGATGAATGCGGGAGGAATCAAAGGCTGGATCAAGTTTGCAAACTCCTTGCGGCTCCGTCTTGCCATGCGCATTTCGAATGTAGACAAGAAAAATGCCGAAATTCAAGCAAAAAAAGCGTTGGAAAACCCTTATGGTGTACTCGAAGCAGCAAAAGAAGTAATCCAGGTTTCCGGTCATGGTTACACCAATCCGTTGATCAGCGTTGCCGGATGGGGTGAAGTCTACATGGGAGCTTCAATGGCTTCCGTATTGAATGGATACGAAGATCCGCGCCGTGAAAAATGGTATAACAAAGCCACACTAAAAGGACATGAAGACGAATGGTTAGGCATTCCTCAAGGAGTATACATGCAGGATGGCGATCCTAACTACTATGAATCATATTCAGCGATGAAAGCTACCGGGGGCGAATCCACTCCAGCCATTCTGATGACCGCTGCCGAAACTTGGTTTCTCCGTGCTGAAGCTGCTTTACGCCACTTTACCAACGAAGACCCTAAAGAGTGTTACGAAACCGGTGTTAGAACTTCATTCGCACAATGGGGAGCCGGAGATGCAACCGATTATCTTGCCAGCAACAAAAAACCGTTGGATTATAAAGAGATGGTTCCTGCCAGCGGTGGAAAGGACATGAAAACATTAATCAGCATTTCTCCTAAATGGAATGCTTCAGCGGACAATGAAGGCAAGCTCGAACAAATTATTACTCAGAAATGGCTGGCATGTTGGCCTGAGAGTTATGAAGCATGGAGTGAACAACGTCGCACAGGTTATCCGAAATTGTTTAAAGTACAAACGAATAACAGTGCCGGTAAAATCGATACAGATGCTATGATCCGCCGCCTTCCATTCTCTACAGACGATGCAGATAAAGATCCTATACAATATAAATTCTTGTTGCAAGCACTTGGAGGTGCCGACAATGGTGGTACCCGTTTATGGTGGGATACCGGTAAAAACAATTTCTAAAATTTCAAAGGTATTAATGATTAAATGAATGGTGTTTTCTCCGTATTAGTTTATTTAAAGGAGGAAAGATTGGGAGGAGTAAAGTCGGGGGGCTTTACTCCTCTTCTTCTAAAGAGCGTTTAATCTTGAAATATCCCTTTATTCCAGAGATATTATTAATAAGCTCCTTTATTTCCGAAACATTATCTATTATTTCCTTCGTATCAACCATCAATTCATAGATATCACTCTCATCAAACTCAGAATAGAATTTTATAGGATTTTTCACTTCTCCATTTTCAACATCATCACCATCGAATATAGAAATTTCAACAGTTTTGTCTTTTGCAGCAATCATCACATCGTATCTTTTTAATATAACCGCCAACTCTATCAAGAAATTGGTTTCTTTCTTTGTCAGTATTTTAAACATAGTGATTAGGTATTGATTTAAGTACAAAGAAAATGATATTGGATGATATAAAGGCAGAAAAATGTTATTCATTTATTCAAAACTCAACCTGTTGAATATTCATTCGTCATGTTCTATCCTATTTATCCATTTTTTACGTATATTTGCTACGAAGGAAACTAATCATCCTCCAAATTGTTTGAAAATAAAACTAAAGAGATATGGAAACAGAAGAGAAAATCAACAGTAACGTACATCATGGACATAACATCAGACGTACACGAATTGAGAAAAACATGAACCAAGATATCCTTTCCGAAAAAGTAAGTATGTCTCAACCGACAGTCTCAAGATATGAAAGTATGAGAATTATCGAAGATGATATACTTGAAAGATTTGCCAAAGCACTGAATGTGCCGAAAGATTATCTGAAAACATTGGAAGAAGATGCTCCAAGCATAGTGTTTGAAAATAACAGTATTACTAATAATGGAGGTAATAATACTCAAGCAGGGCTTAATGACGAAATTTCTAATGACAACAGAATTACTAATAACCCCATTGACAAAATCACCGAACTATACGAACGCCTTCTTAAAGATAAAGATGATATGATTGCAGAACTTCAGCAACATATTGATTTTTTAGAAGGTAAAAATAACAAGCAATAAATAATCTGCCAAAGTTAATTCGATTATCTCAAATATGTATAAATAGCAAACTACAAGAATATTTCGCGTAGTTTGCTATTTATTCCTAAAAAGCCCGAGACATATATAGCGCAGCCTTTATTTATTCTCTCTTCTTAATTCTCTCCTCCTCCACCTTTCACGTCGTCATTCTCGATACTACGTGCAGCTTTCTTTACACTGGCTTTCAACTCTCCGATGCGATAGCTCACACTGATTCCATAACGCATACGTGAGTAGCGGTAATTACTTTCCTGATAGAAGCCGGCACCTTCTACAGAATTCTTGCTATCCATGTACTTTTTAAGGAAATTG
The DNA here is from genome assembly GCF_014385165.1 of Jilunia laotingensis. NCBI lineage: Bacteria > Pseudomonadati > Bacteroidota > Bacteroidia > Bacteroidales > Bacteroidaceae > Jilunia > Jilunia laotingensis. Next base: position 951,180 of record NZ_JACRTF010000001.1, read on the forward strand.
CTGGCAAAGGCACTTAATGTTAATCGTTTCTCTTTCAAGAAAGAACGGTTCAGGCCAATACTGTAATCATAGTAACTGCTACCTTTTCCTTGCAGTGAAACCCATGGCGTACTGCCCATCAGATTCAAACTCAAACGGATATCCAACGGTAACGTCTGCTCCAATCCACCATATGCAAAAACACTCCAGCCACTATTCTCCAGTTTTTGCACCGGATCTTTAAATTTGGAATAACTTCCCCAAAAGTTCATAGAAGCAGTGGTCTTCGGTGTGATACTCCATCTGACATATCCACTAAAACCAAGACTCTTGCTTTTACCAATATTTTCGTAAGTAGTATAAAGTACTTCCTTGCCCGTCTTATCCTTCAAATCTTCAATCTCCGAATCGTTAATGAGACGTGTCACCTCCTCAATACCACTATTATTGAATGTGTAATTCACTGATACGTTGATATTAAATTTCTGTGAGAAATTGCTATAACTCAAATTGAGCGAATGGCTCTTCTCACTATCCAGTCCGGGATTACCCTGGCGTATATTGCTCGGATTAGCATCGTTCAGATATGGATTTAAAAACCAGATGCTCGGACGCCAGATACGCATATTATAACCAAAGCGTATATTGGACATATCAGTTATTTTGTAGCCGATACTTGCCGAAGGCACCAAGTCATTATAATTCACATCAAAGTTCTCTTCCGGTCTCTCGGTATATTTCACATCCTGCATGGTACGTTCAAAGCGCAGTCCGGCACGACCGGAAATGCTCTTCACTTTGATGGCATACCCCAAATAAGCGGCTAAAATATCATTGATGTGCTTGTAATGGCTACTACGTTCCATATCGTAATTACCATCCTTATCATAACGGTTATTGTCACTGTGATTGTTCCGAATGATATACTTTCCACCTACTTCCAGTGTGTGTATCTTCGCTATAGGAGTCGTATAATCAGCTTGGAAGGTATGTTCGGAACTGTTCTGTTTTCCATCCGAACGCTGGCCGGTAAGCATTTTGTCTACATATTCCTTCCAATCATCCTGTGCATGAATATCCGTATATCCGTAGAGCGAATTGGAAGTGCTGGGACGGGTACTAACTTTATAAGAAAGGGTAAGCATTCTCTCCTTATTCTTTCGCGAGGTTCGCTGGTAATCCACATTACCCCGAATCGAATACCAAGACCCATCGCTTTCGTTTATATTATTATATGAATAAAAGGGATTGGTTCCATCCTGAGCATTAAACGGTTGCATATAGGTGTAACCACTCCCGTCCCCTTCATTATTACCACCATACATACCAAAGCCCATAGTAATAAGGCGTAATGTATCCATTTCATAGCTAGCTTCCAGATTACCACTTTGGAAGCCATATTTACTGTCATTCCATCCATCGTTCCTAACGACTCTCTGGGCTCCCTCCGATTTGTCTTCCGGATTGTCCTGCCTCTGCTCGCTATAAGAATAGCTACGAGGCTGGTTGTTGCGGTTCATGTTATACCGTGCAGACAGCGTAAGCTTCTCTTTTTTGATGGTGGCATACACTCCACCGCCACCTCCGGTATTGCTGCCGTTTCCACTGAAAGTGGCGGTATACCCCTTGAAGCCCGCACCTCCTATGGTAACAATATTCAAAATACCTCCCACACCCTCGGCATCATACTTGGCACCGGGATTGGTAATCACTTCTATATGTTTGATTGTATTGGCAGGCATACTTTTCAACACATCCACCGGATTATCACTAATCATATTATCGGGTTTGCCATTGATGTGAATTTTGAAACTGCTACTGCCGTTGACTTTAATATTATCTTCTCCGTCTACTGTCACTAACGGCACTTTGCGAAGCATCTCAAGTACCGTATTCGTTTTCGAATCGGGATCATCCTGCACATTGTATTCTATTTTGTCAATATCCGCCTTCACCAACGGTTTCTGTGCTACGATTTCCACCCCTCCCAACTCGTTGGTTGCTTCTGAATTATAAAGAGTCCCCAAGTTGATCGTCTTTTCATTGGGTGTCACTTCAAAATCTTTGACCACCGTACTCTTCCCTATGGAAGTTATAGTAATCTGATACGTACCGGGATCAGCATTGACCTTCTCCTGAAATTTACCACCCATATCCGTTACAGCCATTTTGACAGCTTTTTCAGGAGTTTTCTTTTTCGCTATACGAATCGTCGCATATGGCTCTCCTTCATGGGTTATAGAGTCAAGAAGTACACCCTTCACTGTATAAGAAGGACTTGTCGTGTTTTGTGAACAAAGCGTACCAGATGCTATAACAAGCATCAATAACAACAGTAGTTTGCCTTTCATGTTTTATTTGGTTTTAGTTTATAGTCTAATAGACGTTTAATCCTAAGATTTGTTACAAGGTTCCGGCAAAAGTAGATGGTTTATTCACGCATACGAAATATTCGGAGTTAAGAAAACAAAAAGAAGCACGAAACTTGCCTGACAAACGGATGACAGTCAGAGCCATCCGATTGTAGGATAATCTGATTACAGTAACATTTTTGAAACATTCTTTTAACGTTTATGTTACATTAAATAAGTTCGACATGTTTTGTTAATTCAACTCAAGATTATATCTTTGTTCCCCCCTTTCAAATATTAGAGCAAATATTTCTTGGGATAGCATAAGTATTAACTTTTATTATTTAAACATCAATGAAGAATCTTTATTTTCCGAAGTTGTTTTTTGGTACAATGCTTCTAACGGTCTTAATGGCCTTTGTGAGTTGTGTGGATGATAATGACGACACAGAAGCTCCTTTCCTAGAGGTTTCTCCAACAAACCTGACCTTTACTACAGATGGTGTTCCTGCCGAAGGTAGTCAATCCTCTTTTGAAATTTCGACCAATCGTCATTGGACAGCTACCGTACAAGATGACAAATCTTGGGTTACCCTCTCTGCAACGGAAGGTGACGGTTCGGCTACCATACAAGTGAGCATTCCCGAAGGAATTAATGACGAAGCAAATATCGATATACAAATCTCGAATAAAGTAGGTCCATTGATGTCGAAAACTGTCACTATTAAGAGTGGAAACATTCAGCCGAAAGTAGTGATCTATCATGAAAGCGTAGGTTCTACTGCCGTTACAAGCCCTTATCCTTATGTCGATGCCTACACTGGATGGGACAAATCAGGTACCGGAGCTGCCAGTGTTACTTATTCCGGCCAGAAAGCATCCGTACGTTCCAGCGGTTTGGCAAATACAGATGCTTATCCAGATGCATCCGGCCCGAACGTAATTTTCTTCGGAGCATTACCTTCCGACTTTGTAATCAATAAGATTACTTTGGAGCCTAACCAAACAAACCTGAAACTGACTTTCGGTGCAAGTTATTCATACAAGGCAGAAGGTTCAAGCGATTATGATAATACCTTCGACACAAATAAATTTACAGTATCCTTAAGCGCAGACGGCTCGACTTGGACACCGGTCACTTACTCCAAGAACAAAGGCGATGAAACCACTCCGTACTGGGTATTCGCAACATCAGACTTTACACTGAAGAAAGCAGTATCCGAACTTTATATTAAGTTCACAGCATTGGCACCGTCAGCTATTCGCTTAGACGATATCACATTGGCTACAGGTAATGGCGGACAAGAGATTGATCTCGAAGGCGGAAGTGTTGTACCACCGACAACAGCAATCTATCATGAAACCGTAGGAAATGCTTCTGTTTCCAGCCCCTACCCGTATGTCGACGCTTACACAGGTTGGAGTACGACAGGTTCCGGTGCAAGTAGCGTGACCTATAGCGGAGAAAAGGCAACGGTTCGTTCAAGTGGCCTGGCAAATACCGGTGCTTATGAAGGTGCTTCCGGTCCGAACGTTGTTTTCTTCGGAACACTGCCCGCTGACTTTGTAATCAATAAAATCACCTTACCTACCGGACAAACCAACCTCAAGCTGACCTTCGGTGCAAGTTACTCATACAAACCGGAGGGTGGAAGTTATGACAATACTTTCGATGCAAGCAAATTTATCGTATCGCTGAGTGCAAACGGTACGAATTGGGTGCCGGTTGAATATACCAATAACAATGGCGACCAAACAAATCCTTATTGGGTTTTTGCAACTGCCAACTTTACGTTGAAGCAAGCATCCCCTGAACTGTACATTAAGTTTACGGCACTTGCTGCCTCTGCTTTCCGTTTAGACGATATTACTTTAGCAGCAGGCGAAGGTGGTAATATTATTGACCTGGATAGCAGTATAGGCACGACTCCGACAATCCTGTCTGTTACTCCTTCTTCCGTGAACTTACCAGCAACGGGAGGTACAGAGGTCTTAAATGTGGAAGTTGCCAATCAAGGCGACAATACACTTTCAGTAGATGGTCTGAGCGCACCTCTTTCAGCTACTGTTGAAGGAAATAAGATAACGGTTACAGCTCAGCCTAACACAGGCACATCAGCTATCAAACAAACCTTGACCATTTCCCTGACAAACGGCAACAGCAAAACTGTGCCGGTGAGCGTTGCAGCACAAGGAAGCGGTAATGAGACAGTCATTTCATTGGATTTAAGCAATACAGCCAACTATCCGCAGGATTTCCCGATTGCTAAAGCTCAAATGAAATCAGACCCCATCACCTTCACATTTGGTGGATATGAATATACTTTCGCTGGAGGCGAAGATGCCGGGACAGGATACTATCAAGCAGAAAGTAGTGGAAGCGTCTATACACTGATCGGTAAGTTCGGAGCCTATATCGAACTTCCAGCCATTGCCGGGAAGAAACTGACAAAAGTAGTTGCATCCACCCGCGAAGGTGCATCTAAGAATGTAGATGTAGCCATTGTAGACAATGAATTTACTGAAGTAGCCGGTGGAGAAGCTGTAAAATGGGCACAAGACGGAGGAGTATTGGAATACACCTATAACCTGAGTGGAACATCCGTAAATACGAAATATAGGATTTTCATTGCGAATAAGTATAATGCCCAGTTCACCAAATGGGAACTAAGCTACGAATAAATCAAAGACTTAACAGATTCTAATGACATCAATTCATAGATATTATACCACAACTGTAAATATCCTCCTGCTCACAGTATTGACACTGTGGGTAGGAGCCTGTAGTAGCAATGACGATCCCGATATTGTCAAAGTACCGAACGAGGCATATTGGAAAACATCATCCACCGTGAGCGCTGCCAGCGGCTCTTCAGCCATCATCATCACGGGAACTACCGGCACAGTGTGGAATGCTGAAGTGACAGAAGGAAATACCTGGTGTTCATTCAGCAACAAGGATTTCACGAATTCATCACAAAAAAGCGGAGAAATAAAGGAAGGCCTGAATGTATTGTACGTTTATTATCAAAACAATACAGGAAGCACACAACGCCAGGCAAAAATATCACTCCGGTTTGCTGATGAAGCAGAACTAACGCTCGACCTTTCACAACTTTCATCCGGCCAGCAGAACTTACCATCATTCAATACTTGGATTGAGTTGCCGGCTGAAAAGGAAAATGCCAACTACCAGTATGTTGCCCATTATGCAAAGTTGAATAATAAGCCTGTGCGCAATTATTCGCTCTGTTTTGACAAGACCAAACAAGCGGCTTTGTGGGTGGCTTATCCGATACATAATGCATACCTTACCGGTTCGGGAAGTCGTACCGATGCATGGGCTTTCGACCCATTTATTCCGGAAAAATTTCAAGCCAATTGTGTGGACAGATCCTACAAAGGCAGTTATGACCGGGGGCATCAGTTGCCTTCAGCCGACCGTTTAGCAACCAACGACTTGAATGCACAAACGTTCTACATGTCGAATATGACTCCGCAATTGAACCGCCTGAATCAAGATATGTGGGCGAAACTGGAAGCAAAGGTGCGTGTCAACAAATGCTCAGATACACTGTATGTGGTTACGGGAGCATACTTTGGCAGTAATGCAACGACCACTTTCGATGGCGCCGGTAATACGGTGGCTGTACCCACCAACTATTACAAAGTGCTTTTACGCACCAAAACGGGTTCAACGGGTAAGGCAATTCAAGACTGCACAGATGATGAATTGATATCTATCGGATTTTGGGTAGAACAGAAATCTTACGGTAATATTGAACCACCGCGTTCAATTTGTACTACAGTAGCCGATATCGAACAGAAGACAGGTTTCACCTTCTTCCCCAAAGTATCTGCAACTGTGAAAAAACAAAACAACCCTACTCAATGGGGTATTAACTAACATTTCGGCTTATGAAAAGAGTATTTTTTCCGGCTGTATTTTTGTTGCTGCTGTTTTCATTCAGTTTCGCACAAAAGCCTTATAAAGTAGTTTTCTACAATGTCGAGAACTTTTTCGATACTATCAACGACCCAGAAGTGCATGATGATGAATTCACTCCGGAAGGGCCTAAAAAATGGAACAGTGCGAAATATAATAAAAAGCTCAGTAATACTGAACGAGTATTATTCGATATCGCAGCCATAGACAAGGATTACCCTGTTGTAATAGGTTTTTCCGAAGTGGAGACCCGCGGTGTATTGGAGGATATCGTTGCCACTCGTAAACTGGCTCCTGCCAATTACCGAATCGTGCATTTCGATTCACCGGAAGCACGCGGTGTGGATGTAGCTTTCATTTACCGTCCCGATGTTTTCAAGATAGAAGGGCAGTTTCCCGTGAAAACCGTCATTCCTTCTCTTCCTGATTTCAAGACTCGTGACATCCTTACCATGTGGGGAACCATTGAAGAAGAACCTTTCTTTTTCATGGTAGCTCACTGGCCTTCACGGTTAGGTGGCAAGGAAGCATCGGAATTCAAACGTATTGCCGTAGGCGAGCAGATGCGAAGCATTGCAGATTCCGTATTAAAGGCCAACCCTGCTACGAAAATCGTAATGATGGGAGACTTCAATGATGACCCGACTGATAAAAGTATCGCGCAGGGATTAGGAGCGAAATTCAAGATGAAAGATCTTGAAGCTGGCGACCTCTACAATCCTTACGCTGACATGCTGAAAGCAGGATACGGTTCATTAGCTTACGGAGACGCATGGAATATCTTCGACAATATTGTGGTGACGGAAAATTTGGCAAAAGGTTCTACAGGCTCACTCAAACTGCAGAAAGCACCCGGATCCAAATTCTACGGCAATATCTTCAAACAGCACTATATGGTGCAAAAAGAGGGGCAATACAAAGGGTATCCGCTACGCACTTACGTAGGCAATAATTTCCAGGGAGGCTACAGTGACCACTTCCCGGTATATATCTATATAGGTAAATAATAATCTTCAATATTTATGAAAATAAAAGCATTCCTTATTATGGTGTTGTCTTTGATGTCGCTGGCAGTTTTTGCACAAAGCGGTGGTATCAAAGGTAAGGTAGTTTCCCGCATGACACGGGCTGCCATATCCGATGTCAAGATCACCTTGACTCCGGGCGACATTACGACTCAAACTGACAATGCAGGTAAATTCGAAATTAATAATCTGGCAAAAGGTGAGTATTCGCTAACTTTCGAAGCAGTAGAGTATGAGCCGTTGACCATCGCAGTCCGCGTGGACATGATGATGAGAGATATTAATAATGTGATCATGGTACCCGAAAACACAACTCCGATGATGGATGATGCCATCTTTACAGAGTTTGACACAGAGACATTGGAAGATGCACAGTCATTGCCAACCTCGCTTTCGGCATCAAAGGATGTATTCAATAACATCGCTTCCTATAAATTCAGTGAAATGCGTTTCAATGTACGCGGTTACGATTCACAATATTCCGATGTTTACATGAACGGTATCCAACTGAATGACGCAATGACCGGATATACTCCCTGGTCACTGTGGAGCGGCTTGAACGATGCAACCCGTAATCAGGAAATTACTTCCGGATTAAATATGGGCGAAATGGGTATCGGTGGTATTGCCGGAACAACCAATATCAACACACGCCCTTCACAAATGCGTAAAGGTTTCCGCGCGAGCTTGGTCAATGGTAACGCCATGTACCGCTTCCGTGGCATGTTTACCTATGCTTCCGGGCAGCAAGACAACGGTTGGTCGTATGCACTCTCCGTATCTACCCGTCAAGGAGGTAACTCTTATGTACATGGTGTGTATTACAATGCTTTCGGTTACTTCGCATCCGTAGAGAAACAATTCAATCTGCAACATCGCCTCGGCTTGACCATCCTCGGAGCGCCCACGGAACGTGGCGCACAGCAGGCGTCCACACAGGAAGCATACGATTTAGTGGGCAACAATTATTACAACCCCAACTGGGGATGGCAAGATGGTAAACGCCGTAATGCTCGTGTACGCGATTATCATGAACCGATCGCTATGCTTAATTACACATTCGATATCGACGACCGTTCACAATTGAACGTAGCCAGTTCACTACGCTTTGGGAAAAATGGTTATTCGGCATTGACATGGTATGGAGGCCCGGATCCGCGCCCGGATTATTACCGTTATCTGCCGAGCTTCTACCAAGGCACGGAAGTAGGCGCATGGCTGGATGAAGCTTGGCGTACCAATACGGACAACATACGTCACATCGACTGGGATCAGTTGTACAACATCAACCGGGAACAACCTGAAAACCCCACTTATGGTTCCGGACATCGTGCCATCAACATGATAGAAGAACGTCATACCGACCAATTGGACTGGAATTTCTATACCCAATTCTCACATCTATTCCGTAATAATTCGAAAATCAACGGTGGAGTGAATCTACGTCGTAACCGTACGGAATACTACAGCGAGGTAAAAGACCTTCTGGGAGGCGATTACTGGATTGACATCGATAAATTTGCCGAACGCGACATGGGTGGTTTAAGTCCGATTCCCTATCAGAATGATATGGACTATTACGAAAAGTACGGTCACGCACGTGCTGCCAAAAAGGGCGACAAGTATAGCTACGATTATTATGGAAATGTGATTTCCGCACGGGCATGGGCACAATACAGCATCAACTTCGGACAATTGGCAGTCAATCTGGGTGGAGAACTTGGCCATAGCACCCAATGGCGTCACGGTCTGTGGAAGAAAGGCTTGTTCCCCGATAACTCACAAGGAGATTCGAAGAAGCAGAATTACCTGACGTACAAAGCAAAAGCAAACTTCAGCTATAAATTCTCTGCTGCACACTCTATCGATGCAAGCATTATTTACATGCAGGACGCTCCTTCTTTCCAAGCTTCCTTCGTATCACCCCGTACACGTAACTCCGCCACACCAGGTGTTTCTACCGAGAAAGTATTTGGCGTAGACGCTTCTTACAACCTCCGCCTAGGCGATATCAAAGCACGTGTATCGGGTTATTATACCAAATTTACCGACCAGACCCGCGTATTATCTTACTATGATGATGTAGAAGCAACCTTCTCCAATTTCGCCATGAGCGGAATCGACAAACGCCACTTCGGTCTGGAAGTAGCAGCTTCCATCCCATTGTATGAAGGTTTATCATTGAACGGTGCCGTAAGCTGGGGACAATTCACTTATGACTCGAACCCTGACTTCGTACAGATACAGGACAACAGCGGAGAGATCAAAAACGAAGGTAAAGTATACTGGAAGAACTTCCGCGTGGAAAGTACTCCGCAGACAGCCATCAATGTAGGTCTTTCGTATCGCAGCCGTAACAATATCTACGCTTCTGTCGACATGAACTATTACAACAACATGTACCTGTCCATGAGTCCACTCTACCGCACCGATGCCGTATTGTCACGGAACATGTCCGAAGAAGACATTCGTGAGCTACGCCATCAGGAAGAGTTCGATCCTGCCTATGTATTGAATGCAAGCATCGGTAAAAACTGGTATATCAACCGTGCCTACACACTTGGTTTCAGTCTGGAAGTGAAGAACCTGCTCAACAACCAAGGTATCAAAACAGGTGGTTACGAACAGGTACGTCTACTCAAGAACAAGGATGAGAGCTACCAGACCTATCAGCCATTTGACGCGAAGTATTTCTATATGTTCGGTACGACCTATTATCTGAACGTATATTTCCGCTTCTAAAAAATGTTATACAGCTATAAAGAGATAAGTATGATGAATAAAATAATAAAACTATGCATGGTAGCCACGGTTCTTTTAAGTCTCGCAGGCTGCTACAACGATTTCGATGATCCCGCACCTGCCAAAGTATGGACAAAAGAAGACTTCGCAAATGAGAAGCTGATCTCCATAAAGGATTTCAAACAACTGTTCTATGATAAGTATGGCAGTTCCTCATCCAGTTTGGGCAAAACGTTGGAAATCACAGACGATTATGTGATCAGTGGTAAAGTCATTTCGAGTGATCAGGCAGGAAATGTATACAAGTCGGTATATATCTATGACGAGACATGCAAATCTGCCATTGAGCTGAAACTGATGGTCAGTAATTATGTGTTCTACCATCCGGGACAAACCATATTTGTACGTACCAAAGGTTTGGCTATCGGAAGCTACCGGTATATGTTAAGTGTAGGGGGCATGCCTACTCCGGCTGATATCGCCAAAGGATATGCCAACCGGAATCTGGAAACCCGTATATTGGTCGATTCCCATATCTTCACCGGAGAATTAGGACAACTGACAGCAGCCGACACGCTTGTGATCAATAAGGACAATTATACTGAATTAAATGACGATGATCTAGGACGTTTGGTACGTTTCGAAGGATTGACCTATAAAGAAGGTACGTGGGGTAGTGACAAATATCCGCAATATTTGGAGACCACTTACCCGGGAGGACAAACCACAGCTGTGTATGAAAATAAATATTATTCTGATGAAGGACTGACTCCGACATATGCTTATAGTTATAATGGCAACCGCTATTACGGTTCATCCTGGTTTACCTACGGTAACACTTCCGAGAATGCCATCGGTAACTATATCCTCCGTGTCAGTGGTTATGCCAACTTCGCTCTACAGCCACTTCCGAAGAATGATGCGAAAGGTGATATCACTGCTATTTACACGAAATACTCTTCGAAATCGGGAGGTTTCATCAAATACCAATTATTGGTTAACAGTTTCAGTGATATCCAATTCTCTGAAGAAAAATGATTTTTGACCGTCGTTAAGAAATAGTCTTTCTTTAGAATTGATTTTTCAGTAGCAGTCACTAAACACCTTTTGGGTGTTAGTGTTAATACATTGTGAGATAGTTATAGAAATAGCGTTAGGTACATAATAATGAATGTTACCTAACGCTATTTTTATCCATTATCGTTCCACTTCATTACAACTTTAATTTTCTCACAGCCCTTTATTTTAGCATGAATCAGCTTATTGGAATATCAACTCTCCTTATCCTGAATCACATATTTTTCCTAATAGCACGCAAATTCTTTGTAAAAAATCATCGACTATACAATAAATCTTCGTAACTTTAGACTTCATGAACAAAGTGGTAATCGTTTAAATCTTATAATTCGACACTATAGATCTAATGTTTTCACCACTATATTTCTTATTATCAAATAAATATAATTTTGCCCATATCGGAATAACGTTAATTAACACCAGAGTTATGCGGATGATAACATACATTACTAAGGCTTTTTGCCGCATACTGGTTTTGGCGATATTGACAACTTGCATGATATTGCCTGCCGTACCCATTTATGCGGATAATAAAAACAAAGAAATAATAGGCAACATGATCTCTGCTGGAGAAGAGGCTTATCACTCAAGTAACTATATAGATGCCATAAAACTTTTTCTCGAATCAAAAGAGAAAGCGGATGCAGCAAATCTTCCAGAATATAGCTGTCTTGCCACATATAACATTGGGGTATGCTATTTTTTCATATCCGAAAATGGAGAAGCACTAAAAAACTATTACGATGCATACACTATTTGCCAAAACAATGAGCTTGGATGGGAAACCGAATCAATGATTATGAACGGAATAGCCGGAGTCTATTTCGAAGAAGAAAACTACATTAAATCACGAGAAATAATCATCCAATGTTATAAGGAAGCTATTAATAAAAAAGATTCTAATTTTGTATGCGCTTATGCTCTTGACCTTGCTTTGATCGCCAATAAGGAAAAAAAATTCACCGAATCGGCCGAATTTCTAAAATTAGCTCGTGAGTACGACAACAACAAAAGCCAATCACGCATACTGGCTGTGGAAGCAGAAGCTATGTTTATGCAAAAAAAATATGATCAGGTAATAGCAATCTCAAATGAATTACTTTCATCTCCCACAGCAGAAAAAGCCGACAAAGGCATAATTCTGATATATTTGATTAACATATACAGGGAACGCAATAGTTTGGAAATGGCTTTTCAGTGTATCAGTGAAGCGGAGAAAACCGTAACGATGAAAAACAAACCCTACTTGTTCGAATCCATAGCCCAACTCTACGAAAGTGCCGGCAACTATAAACGTGCATTGAATTTCAAAGACTCCGTAATCATATACAATGACTCATTAACCACGACTCACAACCGGCAGTTAGCGGAAAATAGCCGAATAAAAATGGAAGTGATGAAACTCACAGCTGAAATGGACAAACAACTGACCAAGATGCGCCAACGACACTACGTAACACTTTTGCTACTTTGCATCCTCGCGCTACTTGTGACCATAGCTATTATCATCATTCGTAATCAACGTATCAAAAATCATAACGAACGTAAAGTTATGAGGCTGGAAATAGAAAAAAAACAGCACGAAAAGCAACTTGCCGAAGAGCAAGCCAAAGCTATAGAAATGGAGGCACATTACCGACAGGAAATCATGAAACGTTCACTTGAACAGAAACAAACGGAACTCTCAGTAACAACCATGTTCATATCGTCACGCAACAAACTGATAGAAGACTTGCTGAAATATCTATCAGACATAAAGGAGACACAAGGGATCCCTGCGCTTAATAATCTGGTGCAACATCTCAAACAATTACTAAAAACAAGTAATGAACGTGACAACTTTCTTATTAATTTTGAATCGGCCAACTCCGACTTTATCAAAACATTAAAAAACCAACATCCTAATCTGTCGTCATCGGACATACGTTTTCTTGCCTATATACGTATGAACTTGTCCATGAAAGATATTGCATCTCTAACCAACACCAATCCGGAGTCATGCAAACGACGTAAAATAAGAATCAGTAAAAAACTAGGAATAGAAAGTTCGGCCGACCTTTACGATTACATTCTAAAAATGTAATTTGGGAATCCATCGGAACCGCAATATATCCGTGAAAACCTTGGAATACTCTTCCTGCTTAGCAGTGCTAACAATGTATTATTTTTATCATCATTTTAAAAGAAAATATAAGAAAACCGCCAATTTCAGTCACAAAATATAGGCATTTAACACATTTGTCACCCTTTTGTCATCCCTCTAATTTATGGCTATATACTGTACATTCGTACTTTTGCAATGTAACACTATTAGAACATCAGTAATCAATAAAACTTATTACTTATGAAAAGAAAACTTACATTTCTATTGTTGCTTTGTGCGCTGTGCGCAAAACCCGCTACAGCTCAGACACTCGAACGGACAACACAAAATCCGTTGACAATTCCTAAAAACGTGACAACCACAGAACAGGCCTCTAAGGGCAACACGTTCAAACTCTCCCCTTCAAACAAGTACAATGTAGCACCGACAGATGTTTACTCATGGCTCAGTACCACCAAACCCAAGGAACCTGCCAACTCCATTACCCACATACGGAAAAAGACAAGCCATATACCACCAGCCGTTAATGTAGCAGACAGTGTTTTAGTTTACGGAATATTCAAGAATACAGCAGATACCCCACCTAGCGAATTAAAAGGATTGGGTATATACTCATTCCACGCAGCCCCTACCATAAACTTTAGTGAAGAGGCCGGAGGACAAACCATTCCCGACGCTGTAGTTTTCGTCTACGTGAAAGGACAATATTATCTCTTTAACAATGGGAATATCACAATCGTCAACGCCTCCACAGGAGAGGTTGTGAAAAACGACATAGAATTGAGCTTAAACGGATCAGCCGTATCTCCCATGCAGGCGGCTACTTATGACCCGTTAAGTGATAAAATATTCCTTGTTTATTGGGCAGAAGATTACTCCAAAGCCATTCTCTCCGTAGACCCGCACACATTCGAGACGAAAGCGATCGGAGCCATGCCGGGATATCCTCTCTCTATAGCTGCTGCTCCCGATGGAAAACTCTATTTCATGAGTTATCCGACAAGCTTGTACTCCCTTGACAAAGCGACAGGAGAATACAAACTGATCAACAACGCTGCTAAGCCCGACAAGAACTATCAGAATGGAACAGCGAGTCAGACCGCAGTATTCGACTGGTCTACCGGCATGATGTATCTCGCTAACCTCACAACAGACTGGAATACACATCTCACCAAGATAGATCCTGCTACAGGTAATGCTGTGAACATTGCCGATTTCCCGGGTAAAGAACGCATCGTAGGTTTATTTATTCCATATTCCGATGCTGATACTCCAGGATTTGCCAGCCAAATAAGCTATACAGAAGGCAAGTTAAACTTCACAGCACCTGTCAACACATACAGTTCGGGCAAACAACTATCGGGAAATCTTACAGCCTATATCACAACAGCCGGTAATACCACTGAGTTAAATGTTGAACCAGGCCAAAAAGTCTCCTTAGAGTATACACTTGCCGAAGGCAAGCACTCTATAGAGATTGAAATGGGAAATACGGTTGGAAAATCTCCGGCACGACGTCTGAACACATTTGTCGGTCAGGATCTTCCGACTGCCGTGACAGACCTCAACCTATCCATTGATGACGGCAAAAATGCCGTACTTACCTGGAAAGCTCCGACAACATCCCAACACGGTGGTCCGGTAGATGATGCCTCCCTCAACTATTTGATTACCCGTTATCCGGATGAAGTAATCGTAGCCACCGGACTAAAAGAAACTTCATACACCGAAACCATCCCAGAAGTACATGCCCGTTACTATTACACAGTCACAGTATATTCAGATGATAACGCAGGAGCAACTGTTACCTCCAACATCGTAACGGCCGGTGCAATATGGTTCCCACCGTATCTAGAGACATTCGAAACCCAAGCCGACTTCGATTCGTTCAAAATCATCGACGCTAACAAAGACGGTAAGACATGGTCTTTCATGAACCCCGGACAAAACGGGCAAGCTTACCTTCAGGGAAATGGTACTCGCAATGTCGACACCGGCATCTATGACGGAAACGGTAACGATGACTATTTCATATCACCATTGATAAACCTCAAAAAGGACGTTGACTATCGCCTGTCATTAGATACTTATGACCAATTCCTTACCACGGAGCATATGACCATATTACTTGGTAAAAAGCAAGA
Organism: Jilunia laotingensis; assembly: GCF_014385165.1. Lineage (NCBI taxonomy): Bacteria > Pseudomonadati > Bacteroidota > Bacteroidia > Bacteroidales > Bacteroidaceae > Jilunia > Jilunia laotingensis. The sequence continues at coordinate 966,548 of NZ_JACRTF010000001.1, forward strand.
TGTCACAGGTGATGAAACACAAATAGCATCGCTCGACATGCATTCGAATCAATCGTATACGATCATATTCAATGTACCTGAGGACGGACTTTATACACTATTGTTCCATGGGGATTCGCCCGCAGAAAGCGTAAACGTATCCATAGACAACCTATCGCTTGATGTATACTCATTTTTTAACGGCCCCGACTGCGTAACAGATGTCCAAGTGAAAGCTGGCGAAAAAGGAGTTCTCAACAATACACTGACATTCACAACTCCTTCAAAGACATACAAAGGAGGTACGCTCAGTTCCATTTCTTATGTCAAAGTGTACAGGAATGGCAGTGCCAAAGCCGCACAAGTATTCAATGCTCCCAAAGTGAACGAAACTCTCACTTGGACGGACACCGATGTCGAACAGGGCAATGTGACTTACCGTATCGTAGCGTTTAATGATCAAGGACAGGGCAAGGAGTATCTCATCACCAACTGGGTAGGACTCGACATGCCGGCAGACGTTAGTAATTTGAAAGTTAAAATGAATGCCGACAACAAGGCCGTGGTAACGTATGACAAGGTGAGCAGCATCGGCAAACACGGTGGATATGTAAATCCAGAGGAGGTGAAATATGTACTATGCAGATACAATGAATACAACTTCGAAAATCATTGGGAAGAAGTCACAGAATATACGCAAGAACTTACATTGACCGATGAAACGTTCTCACCAATGTATGGTGCCCGTCAACAATATGTCGATTATCTGCTTGTTGCCACTAATAGCGCTGGAAGTTCCGATGGTGCAGGAACAGGCATCGTGCTTGGTGAGCCATACGAGCGTCCTTACAAAGAATCGTTTGCCGGGGCATTGGTGACAAACGCTCCATGGACTCTTTCAGCAAGTTCTTACTACTACGCATGGAACATGGTGACTGGATCTGGCATAGCTGTCAAACCTTACGACAATGACGAAGGTATGCTCCAATTCTCCTATATCATGGACGAATCCAATACCCAGGTGATGATGGGTCCACGCATCTCGCTGAGCAACTCAACCTCTCCAGAGCTTACATTCTACATGTATCACGGCTTTGAAGCTGAAGAAGGAGATCTTACACTCAAATTGTATGTTAACTATGACGATGAGGAATGGGAAAACATTGCCGATATAGATTACAACAACGGTTCTCACAGATGGTCTCGTTTCTCCCTCCCGCTCCGGACAGATGCAGACAATGTACAAATTGCTTTCGGGGCACATGCTGCTGATGCCAGTGCCTCCATTTATGTGGATGCCATCCGCATTGATGAAAGTGTGGCACACGATATAGCCGTAGAGTCTGTGGCTATCACTTCCAAGCGAATCGAAGCAGGTGAAAATACACAATTGAACGTAGGAATAGCCAATTATGGGGTAAATGCCGCTCAGGACTATAAAGTAATCTTATTGCGTGATGGGCAAGCTGTAGACTCCAAACAAGGAGAAACACTGGCACAAAACAGCGTAGGACAGGTAACATTTGAGATTACTACCACTAAAGCCGATGCATCCGCAAACTATTCTTATCAGGCTGCCATAGAATATGAGCTGGACGCAAACAAAGATAACGACTTGAGTAATACAGTACGCCTCTACGTACACGGCTCTAATCTGCCAGTAGCAGAAAATCTCTCCGGAACCATTACCGAAGGTGTCGTGACGTTACAATGGGATAAACCGGCAAAATCAGAAATTGCCGATCAAGTAACTGACGATTTCGATTCCTACGAATCATTCATCATTGATAATATAGGCGATTGGAAGACCTATGACGGTGACGGTACACCTACCGTATATTTCGGTGGTCCGCAAATAGCCCACGCTTACGAAGCAAAAGCATGGCAAGTATGGGCACCGGAAGAGGCCGGTTTCAGTCTTGACAAGTTCGACGTGCTTACACCTCATTCGGGTGACAAGTATCTGACATGCTGGGCTGCATCAGACGGTGTAACTCAAACACTGCCTAATGACGACTGGCTGATCTCCTCCGATGTGATGGGTGGAACCGATGTATCCTTCTACTACCGTATGCCCAACGAGGGTTCGGATCCACAGGTTTTTGAAATGATGTATTCCTCTACCGATCAAGAACCGGAGAATTTCACCGCCTTCGACCGTGACTCGATTATGACCGGTACCGACTGGGTACAATTCGACTATACGTTGCCCACTGATGCGAAATATTTCGCCATTCGGAGTTGCAGCAAAGGATCCTATACGGTAGCGCTACTGGATGATATCACTTATACGCCTCTTTATGGTTCTACCACAACAGTCACACTGACAGGCTATAATGTATATCGCGACAACCAACTTATCGCTGCCAACGTGACAGAGCAGAGTTATACAGACAACACGGCCGGAACCGAAAAACACGTCTACAACGTAACGGCAGTCTGGAAAGAGGGTGAATCCAACTACTCCAACAAGTATGTTTCAAGTGACAACACCGATATTGACAAGGTTGCTACAGAGCCGGATATAAAGGTATATTCATCGAAAAACGCCATCATCATCACAGGTGCTGAAGGAAAACCAATCAATATCTATGCTTATACAGGACAAAAACTCTTTAGCAAAAACGCGGCAACCAACACCACAATCAATGTCGTACCGGGAGTATATCTTGTACATGTAGCAAATACTACACATAAGGTTATCGTTAAATAACCAACCGATCAACATAAGGACAACCCTCGCCCAAACGGTGGTTGTCCTTACGTTTTTTGTTTATAATAACATCAAAAGGATAAGTCTATGATAAGAAAATTTACTCTACTGATCGTATTGGCCTTGGCAACTTTCTGCAGCATCCATGCGCAAGTAATATTGCGTTATGGCCCAGATATAGACAAAGGATGGGGAGACGCATCGTCCGTAATTACACCGTATGTGTCGTTCGGTACCGATTTTGTCACTCCTTACTCTGGTAATAAAATTACAAAAATACGCATAGGGGTATGTTCTGAGGGAACAAACGTATATCTGTACATCAAACAAAAACCGGAAGACACACAGAGTATCTATCGGCAAAAAATAGAAAACCTACATACCGGGTGGAACGAAATCACCCTCGACACTCCTTTCAACATAACCGGTACCGACAACATTACCATAGGTTATAAAGCATCCTTTGCCGCTGCCGGAGGAGTAGGCTACAGTCTGGAAAAATTCTCAGACGGTGATGTGATCTATTATAATAGCAAGAATAAGTGGACATCCACAGGAGGTTCGGTATGCATTCAAGCCATTGTCGAAGGCGATGAAATGCCTCAAAATGAAATGCTCATCAACAAAATAAGTGATCAGATCGCGCCCTACGAATCTTCTATGGTCACATTCACCGGTGTGGTACGCAATGTAGGTGCCAACACGGTAAACGAATATACCATAAAGTATATCGTCGATGATCAAGAGGCCGTAATCGACATAGATACCCCCGTTGCCGTAAATGCCAGTGACACTTTCTCCATCGACATTCCATCTACAGTTCCGGGCATTCACAACCTTACCATAAGTATCGACAAAGTGAATGGTGAACCGGATGCCTACGTTAACAACAACACGGCTACAGCGAAACTTACCGTACGAGATAAAGCCTTCATGCGTCGTGTGGTTTGCGAAGAATATACCGGGATGTGGTGTGGATGGTGTCCGCGCGGACTGGTCGGACTGGAACTTATGAAAGAAAAATACCCTGACCAGTTCATTGCAATAAGCGTCCACGGTGGTGACGTGTTGGAAATAGATGCCGATCTGGATTACAGTTACAAACCATTTATACAATCATGTAGCGGTGCCCCAATGTGCAACATCAACCGTAAGCTAACCGGTGATCCATATGCTGACATTCAGAATCTTTTCAAGATGGAAACCTCCTCGGAAAACCATATAGCCTATCGTGCAGAAGCGGAATGGAATGCCGACAGCACGGCTATCAATCTGACGTCTGTCTATTATTCCGACATTGACATAGTCGATCCCCAATACCGCATCGCATACACCATAACGGAAGACTCTGTGACTGGTTATGTTCAGACCAACTATTATGCAGGAGGGAAAAACGGCTATATGTACGGTTGGGAGAACAAGGACGAGCATACTGACGACGTATGTTACAATGACTTGGCCCGTGCCATATTCAGCAATTATGCCGGTGATCCCTGTGGAGCAGAGACGATGACCGCTGGTACTGAATATGTAGAAACCGGTTCAATACCTATTCCTGCTACTGTCCTGAAGAAGAAAAACATACATGTTGTCGGACAGATTATAGACAGTAAAACCGGCTATATCGTCAATGCCATGATTACTACTCCAAAGGGAGTTGGAACGAGTGACATAGGAAAGAACGAGGCCGATATTGCCTCCATAAAGATCTCACGTACCGATAATATCATAAAACTTGTTCCCACAGGTAGAGAAGATACCGATGGACTTCGGGTATCCGTATTCAGCGCATCAGGTATAGAAGTCGGGGCTACATCGTTTTCATCGGGATCGGCCTACATCACCCTACCAGCGAAAGGACTCTATGTGGTCAGAGTATATGACGGGCAACGCCCCATACACATACAAAAAATAATGTATTAATTATGAAAACATTAAAGATAGTAATAGTCACTGCCTTATGCTTGTTAGCAGGCACCATAGCTCGTGCCATCCCATCCTATCCGGGAGTATTGACAATGACCCAACCAGACGGCACTACCCTATCCTACCACATCGTGGGAGACGAACATTATCACGGATTTGTCACGACTGACGGTTATTTGATCAAGCCCGACAACGCAGGCGGAATGCGATATATAGAATCAATCATGCAGGATGGGAATACGGTCATGGGCATGATAGCACATAACACAGAAACACGTCCTGCCACAGAAAAGGCTTGGTTACAGATGAAAGGTATGACGGATTTCAATACTATATACCAAGAAGCACTTCGCAGGAAATCTCCTGTCAAGCAACTACCGGGTCCGAGTTTCCCTACCACCGGGAATCTGAAGGGAATCGTCCTGCTCGTTGAGTTTGCAGACAATGCCATGCAGGAAGGACATGACAGCAAGCTGTTTCATTCAGTGATGAACGATGAGAATTACACCCTCAACGGTGCTACAGGCAGTACACGCGATTATTTCGTGGCGCAGTCCATGGGAAAATTTACACCCGATTTTGATGTATTCGGCCCTATCAAGCTTAAAAAAAGTATGATGCACTACGGACAAAACGACCGTTTCGGCAATGATTCCAACCCCGGTCAAATGGTGAAAGAAGCCTGTGAATACGCCAGCGAGCAACTCGGGGTAGATTTCAGCAAGTATGACTATAATAATGACAATGTGGTGGATTTTGTATACATCATCTATGCCGGTTATGCAGAAAGCTACGGTGCGTCAAGCAATACAATCTGGCCACATGCCTCCAACCTGACCTCTTTAGGGATAGATTGCAACGTGAACGGTAAACAGGTGCAACGCTACGCCTGTTCGAGTGAACTGAAGTATGTATCGGGAACGCAACTTGAAGGTATAGGCACATTCTGCCATGAGTTCGGACACGTACTCGGACTTCCCGATATGTATAATACCTACAATCAACAGCGTGTACAACTCGGAGCATGGGATATCATGGACACGGGCAGTTATAACAATGAATCGCACACACCACCGGCATATTCGGCTTTCGAACGTTACAGCCTCGGCTGGATGGAATTGACCGAAATAGACACACCGGCCGACTCCATGACACTGGCCGAGCTGACCGAGAATAATGTGGCCTATCGCATAAGTACAGCTGACGAGAATGAATTTTTCACTTTGGAAAATCGCCAACAACGAGGCTGGGATGCATATCAACCCGGACGGGGACTAATGATAATACATATCGCTTACGAATCCTCCGCTTGGGATGGCAACTTTGTCAATGCGGGTAACATACAACGTTATGATTTGGTGGAAGCCGATGGAACCCAAGGTACCGAACAGGAAACGGACCTTTATCCCACAGCCACTAACAATTTGTTTACAGATTATTCCGTACCCAACTCACTGGCTTGGAACGGAACGCCTACAGACAAGGGGGTGACAAACATACGTGACAATAACGGAGTGATATCATTCCGATTCATGAAAGATCGTTTGCATCGCCCTGTAGCCGAAGAGGCGACAAACATAACGGCAGAATCGTTCATCGCACAATGGCAACCCGTTGACGGAGCCGAGAGCTATCGCCTTAACGTTTCCGAAATCCTCCCCGACTCCATCAATCCGATCATAACCGAAGAAGAATTTTCACTGATGACGGAAGGGAACTACCCCAAAGCCGATATCAACGACATAGGAGAAGCACTGGACAGTTACTTGTCACAACCGGGATGGTATGGCTCAAAAATATATCAGGCGGGCGGCTATATGCTTGTAGGATACTACGGACAATCAGGCTCACTCAGATCTCCCCTATTCGACCTGTCCGGCAATAACCGAGAATGCACTGTCGCATTCCATGTTGCCTCTTATCCAGGGAAAACAGTCAGCTATACGGTCAGCATGATTGATATAGATACAAATACAACAGTCGAAGAATATAACCTGAAAGCCAATAAGACGGAAACTGAAGTAATTCTGCGCTTCCATCAAGGAACACGTCGGACACGTCTCTCCATAGATACCAATAAAGAGCGAATCTACTTCAATAATCTACGCATACTGAAAGGCTCTGTAGCCGATGATGCGGTATGGACGGTCGGCCCCAAAGAATGGAAGATTGACAACATCCCAGATACAAGTTACAAGGTGGACGGCCTGACCAGCAACCGTACTTATCTATACAATGTACAAGCACTCTCGGCCGAAGAACAAAGAAGTTCATTACCATCCAATAATATCAGTGTGACGACCCAAATAAGTACCGGCATAGAGCATATGGAAAACGATGCCGATAATCCTGTAATCGCGACCATTTATTACGATATCACCGGATGTAAAGTGACACAGCCCCGAAACGGAATGTATATTCGCAGAGATACTCATGAAAACGGTATGATACGCATTTCAAAAATATTTATTCCATAGATAAAATCCTATATAGAATAGAATAAAGCAGCACTTGCCAAACGGGAAATGTAGAGTAATGCACTCAAGCAGTAACGTCTTCCTTTTCCAAAGCAATAAAAACGCTTACTTAAAGGACTATCATCGAGGAGCTTGCACATATATCCTCCGACTTTAACATTAAAAACATCCGGATGTAATAGCATAAAACATCCGGATGTTTTGATATATAACATCCGGGTGTTATTTCATAAAACATGGGGGTGTTTTGAATGATTATCTTTGAATTTAATTCCCTGACAAAGCACATTCCTTTGAGTGAATACCATCATTTATCCCCTCATCCGTGGAATACTTCCCTACTTTTATTGTAATATTGAATTAATATGCCAAACAAATACTTATCTTTGCGATACTATCACTGTCCAAACAAACTGATAACCAAAGAATGATGAAACAATTAATTGCGTGTTGCGGAATAGATTGCGAAAATTGCGATGCCCGTATGGCTACTATTGCAAATGACAATGAGTTAAGGGAAAAAACCGCTCAAAAGTGGAGCGTAATGAATAATACATCCGAGATCACAGCGGCAACTATAAATTGCATGGGTTGTCGTTCAAATGGGATTAAATTTGCATACTGCAGCGACTATTGCGAAATACGCAAATGCGTAAAGGAAAAAGGATTTGATACCTGCGGTGACTGTAAAGAGTTAGATAATTGCCAGATAGTCGGTTCTATTTTCAAACACAATCCCAGTGCAAAAGAGAATCTTGTATCTCTCGATATATAACTCAGCCAGATGGAAAATTACAAAATATAAAACACAACCAATATCACCGCATTGATAGCCACTACACATCCGAATCCCCCAAAAATCCATTTTCGCAACTTGCTCCCCTGACCGGCAAAGAACAGAGCATAACACATGTTCACCAGAATATTGCTCACAATTGCCTGCATACAACATGCTGTAATCACAGAAGCTGCTACTCCACCCGTACTCTGCAAAAGATTCAGGATGAACGGAGTAATATCACTCAATCCGGAAACAAAGGAAAGTAGATTCAAGCCGCTTGTTCCTGCATAGATTAAAGTATAATGCGTCAATATGGTGAAGACAACGAATAAGACAGCAAAAATCAAGGCAACTTTAAACTCCAAGGGATTACTGCTGTCTTCTTCTTCCACAGACGCAATATCACCGTTACGTTTGTGACGGGAATGGACAAACCAACCCACACCGGCAGCAACGAATGCCATGATAAGCAGGTAAGGATATATATCCGTAAAGATTTCCTTGCTGAATATGGATATAAGGATCAAAAATCGAAAGAACATCATGCTGACAGCCAGCAACATGGCAGCCACATATTCGGTAGCTTGCCCGGAATGATTATCACGGCTCTTGCGTGCCAACACGGAAATGGTTGCAGTGCTGCTATATAATCCACCGATAATGCCGGAAACCAATACACCCGACTCACGGAACACATATCGTTTCAGTAAATAAGACAGATAAGAGATACCCGAAACCACGACCGTGGCCAACCAAATGGAATAAGGTGTCAGATTGATGCCAGGAATCAAATTCTTGTCGGGAAGCATCGGAAGGATAATTCCACTTATCGCCAAGAACTTGGCGAGAGTGATCATCTCATCGTTCTTCATACGTTGTGCAAATTCCGTGAAAGTATGCTTCAGTTCAGTTAGCAACAACACGGTAACTATCACCATGACATAGAACCAAGAAGGTTGCGTGTCAACAATCGGTGCAATGCAGTAGGTAATGAGTGCTATGATGATAGTAGTCACCCCGAATACATGAAATTGCGATTGCTTGACATAGTAATTCAACCCCAACAGCATTCCCAATACAGCACCTCCCCCCATGAACAATCGCATATCCGTTTTATCGAGAATATAAAGCAGATAGCCCAATATGCCTATAAAAGTAAAGGTACGGTCTGTTCCGAAAAGTGTTGTTTCCCCTTCACGCTTCAGGCTGATCCGACGTTGCGACAAGCCGATCAACAATGAAAATAAAGTGACCAGAATGAAAGTAACCAGTTCGCGCGGGAGGTAATTATAGAGTTGTTCCATACATTCGTCCGTTTTTAGATTAAGAACAAATATACAGATTATTTTGTTAACGCAACCATGTAGTATATGGATTTTTCATCAACTGAGAATTGTAATAACGTATATCTCCCGTCACTTCCACGCCTATGAAATCCGGCTTTACGAATGCTTCTTCCTCCGAACCAAGTTCTACCTCGGCTACGGTCAGCCCTTCATTCTCACCATAAAATTCATCCACCTCGAAGACGTGCGCACCGCTTCGAACCAGGTAGCGAGTCTTATCAATAATGCCTGGCTCACATAATTTCATCAGTTCTTCCGCTTCCTCCAGAGGAATCTCTTTTTCCCATTCATAACGGCTGGTACCGGAAGCATTGGAAGCACCTTTTATAGTCAGATAGCCTTTGCCATCACGAATGCGCACGCGCACGGTACGCCCCCGGGCACTACTAATATATCCCTGGATTATGCGACTTTGTGCAAAAGCCTGCGTTTTATATTCTCCTACTACGAGGAATTTGCGTTCAATTTCTTGTGACATGCGGCAAAGATAGGAAAAATAGCAATCAAAACCGTGTCATAAATTCGATAACTAACTTATCTTGTTCAGAAGGATCGGGCAAAGCACTCTTTTTATAGAAGTATTTCTCATAGTTCAAACGTATGTCTGCAACGAACGATTTAGAAAAACTAAAAGTCAATCCTCCCGTTAACCGATGACGGGCATAATCAGTGATAGCCAATTTGCCGGATTCTGTTTCTGACATCACGATACCGTCACTATGATCGGTCATCATATCATAACGTGCCAAAAAAGACATTTTATGAAAAAACTTAGGTAACGGGATATCATACACGGCAAAACTATTTATGGAATGCATGTTCTTGAAAGAATCGTGCCCATAGGTCTTATATAAATATTCGGCTTCGATGTGAAACCTATCCGTTTCATAATAAATTCCGGCATCATACATATTGACACGCACCTCAGCAGGTTTCATCATCTGTGTACTAAGAGTAAGATTCCAGCCTTTTGCAAACCAGAATTGTCCTTTCAATGAATAATTCAGCGTTTTTTGCCACTCCTTTTGTTCTGTCAGTCCCGAGCCATTGAACAACCCTCCCTCCAGAATGAAAGGCAAGACGGCATCCTTACGAGTATACGCCACTGTGGCACCGACATCCCGGACATCACCTACCTGTTTGCCGATAAACGAACGGTTGGCAAAATAACGTACGTGTGGTGAACGATGTGCATCGATTGTAAAAGGCACACGCATCTGACCAATCGTAAAGTTCACATGTTTTATCGGAAAAATACGGGTATAAGCATCCAACATACGTATCTTTCCCTGATCGGAAAGATCGATCTCCGCTTTATAGGCAACAATCGGAAGTACATTCCCCGTCAAACTAAAACGGGCATTTCTCACCTGGAAACGGCTTTCATCGGTAGCCGTCTGGTATTCATACTTTGCACGGATGGTACCATGAATGGCAGGCAGGTAATCATGCGCTTCCATCTTGGTCTTATTCAGTTTTTTGCCGTCTACCACTTCATCATTCACTTGAGCAAAGGTAGATACAGATAATAACAACCCTGCTAAAATAGTAGTTAATTTCCACATTGTTCTGATAGGTTTCTTCTTTTTCGGCCGCAAAAGTAGTCACGGCAACCTACAGGTTGATGACAAATAGATGACAAAACTATTACGCTTAGAAAATCTCATCATCCATGTTGTGGATACAAAAAGGGCTGCACGTTTTTCTCCGTACAGCCCATAAATTCTTTCTTTACCCTAAGAATGAGAAACCGACCAGCAATGCCAGTGCTAAAACGACTAATGCTATCGAAACAATTTTCAGTACTTTTTTTGCTTGTTCCTCTTCCTTCTTCGAATGACTTACTTTCTTCTTATTCTTACCCATATCTGTTTTAGCTTTAAAGTTCAACGCTAACAAAGTAAGAATAAATATTTTAACCAGCCAAAGAGAACGGGAAGTTTTTTTATTCTTCCGATGAAAACTCCATCAGATAGGCCTTGATAAAGTCCTCTATCTTACCATCCATCACACCGTTGACATCCGATGTCTGATAGTTGGTACGATGATCCTTCACCCGGCGGTCGTCAAACACATAACTTCGTATTTGCGATCCCCATTCGATCTTTTTCTTTCCTGCTTCCACCTTTGCCTGTTCGGACATACGATGTTGCAACTCTTTATCATAAAGAATGGAACGCAATTGACGCATTGCATTTTCCTTATTCTTAGGCTGGTCCCGGGTTTCAGTATTTTCGATCAGTATCTCTTCTTCCTCGCCTGTATAGGGATCTTTAAACTGGTAACGCAGACGAACACCGGACTCCACCTTATTTACATTCTGCCCACCGGCTCCTCCCGAACGGAAGGTATCCCAGGAAATCCGGGCTTGTTCGATGTTCACTTCAATACTATCGTCTACCAACGGAGTGACAAACACCGATGCAAAGGAAGTCATTCGCTTGCCCTGCGCATTATAGGGAGAAACACGCACCAAACGGTGTACTCCGTTTTCACCTTTCAAGTACCCATATGCATAATCACCTTCTATCTGAATGGTACATGTCTTGATACCGGCCTCATCACCTTCCTGAAGAGTGGAAATCGTAGCCTTATACCCATTCGTTTCGGCATAGCGCAAATACATACGCATCAACATGGAGGCCCAGTCTTGACTCTCCGTACCACCGGCTCCGGAGTTTATTTTTAATACGCAACTCATCTGATCCGCCTCTCCGCGAAGCATGTTCTTCAACTCCAGGTTTTCCACCGCTTCTAAAGCTTTGGCATATCCTTCGTCAATCTCCTGTTCGGTGACCAATTCATCCTTATAAAAATCGAAAGCCAGTGAAAGTTCTTCCGCCAGTGTATTGACATGGTTAAAACCATCGATCCACTTTTGCAGGTCTTTCACCTTCTTCATTTGTGCTTCGGCACTTTTCTGGTCATCCCAGAAACCCGGAGCTTGCGTTCTTAATTGCTCTTCTTCGACTTGAATTTTCTTCCCGTCGATGTCAAAGATACCTCCTCAGCGCATCTGTGCGCTCTTTCACGTCTTTAAGTTGTTCAATAGTAATCATTTCCTATTTATAATTTATGATTTACGTTTTTTTGATTGAAGTTATCCTACCCAATCATTTAATTAGTCTCAAGGTGCAAAGATAAGGAAAAATCTGCTACCTTTGTTTCTGTAACTAAATTGTTATCATTATTATGAATAAACTACTAAAATTATCGTACCTGTTGCTATTCTCTATGGTGGCAGCAAGTGCAAGTGGCGCTATCTCGAAGAATTATCGCTACGAAACAGTGCCGAACGATCCGTTCAAAGCACGTATTTACACATTGGACAACGGTCTGAAAGTTTACTTAACCGTCAACAAAGAGGCCCCGCGCATCCAAACTTACATTGCTGTACGTGTAGGAGGGAAAAACGATCCGGCGGAAACAACCGGTCTTGCACACTACTTTGAACACCTTATGTTCAAAGGTACTAAACAATTTGGCACTCAGAACTATGAAGCGGAGAAACCGTTACTCGACCAGATTGAACAACAATTCGAAATTTATCGCAAAACAACCGATGAAGGCGAACGTAAAGCGATCTACCATAGAATAGACAGTTTGTCTTATGAGGCTTCCAAACTGGCAATACCGAATGAATACGATAAACTGATGGCAGCTATCGGGGCTGATGGTACCAATGCTTATACTTCTTTCGACCAAACGGTGTACGAAGACAATATACCATCAAACCAAATAGAGAACTGGGCAAAAATCCAAGCCGACCGTTTTGAGAACTGTGTGATCCGTGGTTTCCACACCGAACTGGAAACAGTATACGAAGAAAAGAATATGTCATTGACCAAAGATCCGCGCAAAGTATACGAAGCCGTGCTTTCCTCACTTTTCCCGCACCACCCTTATGGAACCCAAACCGTGCTGGGTACGCAGGAGAACTTGAAAAACCCATCCATCACCAACATCAAGAATTATCATTCCACATGGTATGTACCTAACAATATGGCCATCTGTCTTTCGGGTGACTTAGATCCGGATCAGACCATTGCTACCATCGATAAATACTTCGGAAATATGAAACCTAATACTAACCTCCCCAAACTGAATTTACCAAAGGAAACACCTATCACTACTCCTATCGTGCGTGAGATATTTGGACCGGATGCTGAAAGTCTGACACTTGCATGGAGGTTCCCTGGGGCAAATAATAAATTCGAAGTTTTACAAGTTATTTCGCAAATTCTTTATAATGGAAAATCGGGACTTATCGACCTTGACCTCAACCAACAACAAAAAGTCCTTCAAGCTTATGGTTTTCCGCTAGGCATGGCAGATTATTCTGCATTGATGTTACAAGCTCAACCCAAACAGGGACAGACATTGGATGATATAAAAAATCTCCTTTTGGTAGAAATCCAAAAACTCCGATCCGGTGAATTCGATGATAAGATGTTGCAGGCCATTGTCAATAATTTCAAACTTAACGAACTCGAACTACTGGACACCAACGAAGGCCGTGCCGGCGCATTTGTCGATTCGTTTGTTTATGAGAGTGATTGGGCAGATGAAGTAAACGATATTGACCGTATGAGCAAACTGACCAAAGACGATATCGTAGCTTTCGCCAACAAATATCTGACAGACCAGAATTATGCCGCCATCTACAAGAAACAAGGCCAAGACCCGAACGAAAAGAAAATAGCCAAACCGGAAATTACTCCGATTGTCATGAACCGTGATGTTGCCAGCGACTTCCTTAAAGAAATCCAAAACAGCAACGTACAGCCCATCGAACCAGTATTCCTTGATTTCAGCAAAGACTTGACTCAATTGAAAGCAAAATCAGACATACCGGTACTGTACAAACAGAATACAAACAATGATCTCTTCCAGCTTATCTATGTTTTCGACATGGGTAACAACAATGACAAAGCATTAGGAACAGCTTTCAACTACATCGAATATCTGGGTACTTCGGATATGACTCCCGAGCAATTAAAAAGTGAATTCTACCGTCTGGCTTGCACTTTCTTTGTATCACCGAGTAATGAACGCACGTTTGTAGTGCTTTCCGGCCTGAATGAGAACATGCCTGAAGCCATGAAACTTTTCGAAAAGCTGATGGCAGATGCACAGGTTAATAAAGAGGCGTATGCTAATCTGGTAGATGATATACTCAAATCCCGTAAAGATGCCAAACTAAATCAGATGCAGAATTTCCGTCGTTTAATGAATTATGGCATGTACGGTCCGAAATCTCCGGCTACCAACATCTTAACGGAAGCAGAATTGCAAAATATGAATCCTCAGGAACTGATAGACCGCATTCACAATCAGAACAGTTACAAACACCGTATCCTGTATTATGGCCCTACCAGTTCCAAAGACCTGTTGGCGATTATCAACAAGAACCATCAAGCACCGAAAGAACTGAAAGATATTCCGGCAGGAGAAGAATTCCCACGTTTGGAAACTCCTACTACACGTATTTTATTCGCTCCCTATGAAGCCAAACAAATCTACATGACCCAATTGTCCAATCGTGGTGAGAAATTCGATCCGGCTATCGAACCTTCCCGTCAAATGTACAACGAGTATTTCGGAGGTGGTATGAACTCCATTGTCTTCCAAGAAATGCGCGAAAGCCGTGGTTTGGCTTATTCAGCTTGGGCAGGGTTCAACGAGCCTGCTTACAAGAAATATCCTTATATGTTCCAAACTCAGATCGCTACGCAAAATGACAAGATGAACGATGCGATCAAAACATTTAACGATATCATCAACAACATGCCTGAATCGGAAGCTGCATTCAAACTGGCAAAAGAAGCAATAATCGCTCGTCTGCGTACCGATCGTATCATCAAGAGCAACGTTATCTGGGCATATATCAATGCACAAGATCTCGGACAAAATGTGGACAGCCGCATTAAACTCTACAATGACGCACAGAACATGACTCTAAAAGATGTCATCGACTTCCAGAAGAAATGGATAAAAGACCGCACTTATACTTACTGCATCCTCGGTGACAAAAAAGAACTAGACATGGAGAAATTGAAAGAAGTAGGTCCGATCCAAGAACTGACACAAGAAGAAATCTTCGGATACTAAAGAATTAAAAATGAATAATTAATAATGAAAAACGGGCTGCGCTATAATATCCATTGCGCAGCCCGTTTTTCATTATTAATTATTCATTTTTAATTATCTTCATACATCTTATCAATCGCCTCCTTATAGTTTTGAGATACTACGGGACGTCTAAGTTTCAATGTATTGGTAAGTTCTCCTTTCTCCATACTAAACGGTTCGGGCAAAAGGGTGAACCGCTTAACCTGCTCATAATGGGCAAACTGTTGTTGTAAGGTATCGATACGAGCACGGAACAAGGCTACGATCTTCGGATGTTGCAACAACTCTTCCATAGTATTGTATTCGATGCCTTTTTCTTTGGCGTACTCTTTTACATAACCATATACAGGGACAATCAGTGCGGAAACAAACTTACGCTGGTCGGCAATCACAGCGATCTGGTCTATATAACGATCAATGGCCAACTTTGTCTCCAAAGCTTGCGGAGAAATATATTTGCCATTGGATGTCTTGAACAAGTCCTTGATACGTTCGGTCAAATAAAGTTGGTTTCCTTTCAGATAACCGGCATCACCGGTATGGAACCAACCGTCTTTATCGATGGCGGCAGCCGTAGCTTCAGGTTTTCGGTAATAGCCTTTTGTAATGGTTTTGCCACGTAACAAGATTTCATTGTTTTCGCCTATCTTGACCTCTAAATCAGGCATTACGGTTCCCACGGAACCGATCTCGTATCCTTCATTTTCAAAACAGGAAACGGTTGCCGTTGACTCAGTCAACCCATAACCAACCAACATATTGATGCCAACTGAATGTACGAACTCACATATTTCATCGGATACAGCCGCACCGGCCGTCGGGAAGAAATTACCGTTCTCGATACCAATTGTTTTCTTCAATAACGAATAGATGGTCTTCTCATAAAATTTATATTTCAAACGGAGCATCAATGGAGGAGTCTTCCCTTTACGGAGATAATCTATATTATGAATCTTACCGACACGGATAGCGTCCAGCATCAATGTTTTCTTTATCCCGGTGGTTTCGGCAATCTTCTCCTGCACACCATCATACACCTTCTCCCAAAAACGAGGAACACTGCACATCAACGTCGGACGAACTTCTTTTATGGTAGTCTGTATATCTGCCGGACGGAGATTAATGCAAATCTGCACACCTTTATGTACACAAAGGTAGCACCACGCCTTTTCAAACACATGAGTCAACGGCAAGAAATTCATCGAAACGTCTTCATCCGTCA
Organism: Jilunia laotingensis; assembly: GCF_014385165.1. Taxonomy (NCBI): domain Bacteria; kingdom Pseudomonadati; phylum Bacteroidota; class Bacteroidia; order Bacteroidales; family Bacteroidaceae; genus Jilunia; species Jilunia laotingensis. The sequence goes on from NZ_JACRTF010000001.1 coordinate 983,124, forward strand.
TATCTACCAGACGGATATCGTGGATACGCAATGCCTCCAAATAGCAGGAGTGATGTAACATGACACCTTTCGGTTCACCCGTAGTACCGGAAGTATAAAGAATATTTGCCAAATCATCCGCTGAAGCACGGGAAGTACGTTCCTCTACCTCTTCATTATGAGGAAGTCCTTCGCCCATAGCCAAAAATTCATCGTAGTAGATAGAGGAAACATCACGCGGATCTTTCACTACGGCACGGTCAAAAATTATGATCTGCTGCAAAGACTGGCAAAAGCCGAATATACTGAAAGCTGCATTATACTGGTACTGCTCGCCTACAAACAGGAAGCGTATCTGCGCATCATTGATAATGTATTGAGCCTGCGCCGGAGAACTGGTGGCATACAGTGGTATAGTCACCGCACGATTGGCAAAAGCTGCAAAATCCGTATAAAGACACTCCGGCTTGTTTTGGGAAAAAATGCCGATGTTCTCCCCTTCTTTTACTCCCAATGCAACCATCGCATTGGCTGCTACTCTCACTATATCCGAGAACTGTTTCCAAGAGACGGGAATCCATTGGGCAGTCTGATAATCCCGATACTTAAGTGCCACCTTGTCGCCATACTTTTCGGCCTGGCGATGAACCAAGACAGCTAAATGATGATAAATCATATCCTTCTTTGTTAGTAAATACCATGCAAAGGTAGCAGTTTCATTTGAAACTATCGTCTTTTTCAAATAATTATCAGTAAGTTTGCAACATGAAATATGATGTAACTTACTTAACAACCGAGGCCGTAAGCCTGCTTAAGTCGCTTATAGCCATTCCTTCTGTCAGCCGGGAAGAGGCAGCGGCAGCCGACTTTCTGCAAAACTACATAGAAGCCGAAGGTATGACCACCGGACGTAAAGGAAACAATGTCTGGTGTCTCAGCCCGATGTTCGACCTTAAAAAGCCGGTCATTTTGCTCAACTCCCACATCGATACCGTAAAACCTGTCAACGGTTGGCGGAAAGATCCGTTCACACCTCGCGAAGAGAACGGGAAACTTTACGGTCTGGGCAGCAATGATGCAGGAGCCAGCGTAGTTACACTTTTACAGGTGTTCCTGCAACTATGCCGCACGCAGCAGGCGTACAATCTCATTTATCTTGCTTCCTGTGAAGAGGAGATTTCCGGTAAGGACGGCATTGAAAGTGTATTGAAAGGACTGCCCCCTATTTCATTTGCTATTGTAGGCGAACCGACTGAAATGCAACCTGCCATTGCAGAAAAAGGATTGATGGTTCTGGATGTCACAGCAACCGGAAAAGCCGGCCATGCTGCCCGCGACGAGGGAGACAATGCTATCTATAAAGTACTGGATGACATCGCGTGGTTTCGCGATTATCATTTCAAAAAAGAATCTCCCCTACTCGGTTCCGTCAAAATGAGCGTAACGGTAATCAATGCCGGTACACAACATAATGTAATACCGGATCGTTGCACCTTTGTCGTAGATGTGCGAAGTAACGAACTCTATTCCAACGAGGAATTATTTGCAGAAATACAAAAACATATTTCCTGTAAAGCCCAAGCCCGTTCGTTCCGCCTCAACTCATCACACATAGAGGAGAAGCATCCGTTTGTCCAAAAAGCCATCCAGTTAGGCCGTGTACCTTTCGGTTCTCCTACCCTGTCCGATCAGGCACTGATGCCTTTCCCATCTGTAAAAATAGGACCGGGACGTTCTTCCCGTTCGCATACAGCAGAAGAATACATTTTATTGAAAGAGATGGAAGAAGCGATTAAATTGTATTTTGATTTATTGGACGGATTGAAGATATAAAATTCACTTAAATGATAATTAAAGAATTTAGAAACATAAAAAATGCGAGGCTTTTTAGAGTCTCGCATTTTTCCAATAAATAATTTCTTATGCGATTATAACGGTTGTCCACACTATTCAACAGCCATTATATAGCCATCTAGAGATCTCTTTGTTCATTGCAAACATACACAAACCGTATAACTATTCTATCTCCGGAACTTCACCGGACGCATCCACGTACACACGCGCCACAGCCATTCTACCGGTCCATAATAAAATCTCTTTATCCACCAATTGCTATACAATATCTGGAGCAGGGCGATACACAGACCGACACATGCACTCCATGTAGGGCCACAATAAGGTGTCAGGTACAAACCGAAACCGTAGAAAAGAAAAACACCTAACCAAGATTGTGCCATGTAATTCGTGACACTCATTTTTCCAACGGGCGAAAGACGGTCGAGAACTTTCTTTGCGTTCCATTGGTAATAGGCAAGCATAAACAGGCAAATGTATAACATCATATGCCCTAAGGCAGCAAAGTTCCGGAACAGGGTTACGCCTGTGTCAAGAGCAGCTCCGTCCAGTCCGGTAGCAGGAATGATCCACCATGCAATTGGATAGAAGATAGCCATAACCGCCACACTGTAAGGTAGTAAACGCTTACTGTATTTCACCATCTTTGCCTCGTCCTTGTGTATCCCGGCACGTCCGATCAACAAACCGATGATAAACAAGCCGATCAATTGCATATAGCGATAGTTGTTGATCACCCAAAGACATTTGGTCATCTGTCCTTTCACCATATTGTAACGGATGACATCCCAAAAGGAGCCTTCCGTAAACACAATACTACTTTCATGATACAAAGCATCCATGTATGCTTCGGATGAAACAGGCACATTATCTCTCAATTGAGAAAAGAAGATAACAAAACCCGGTATCTGCAAAAAGAGAATGATAGCCAATATAAGCAGCCAACGGGAAGGGACATTATAGAAAAGCACAAGCAACACACCGAGAACGGCATATACTATAAAGAATTCTCCCATGTAAAAGCATCCGTTGATGTAGCCTAAAACAAACAGCAGGAAAAGCCGCCAGACGAAACGTACCCGAAAATCGACTCCTTTGGATGCTTGGCTGTCCATCTGCATAAAGAAACTCAGACCGAACAACAAAGAGAAGATGGCATACGCCTTTCCGGCAAAAAGAAATTGAATGGTAGTAAAAACGGTCGTGTCTGTGGACACTGGCGGGGGGCTGACTAAAGGATAAGATAAGTCGAAATGCTCCATGCAGTGCCATAGCACAATGCCGATAATGGCAAATCCCCTGAGCGCATCAATCGAGTCGATGCGCTTCTTGGGGATTAATGTCTGATGTTCCATTTATTTGTCTACAGAGAATTTGAAGATACAACGGGTATTGTACTTCTCTCCCGGACGCAATACGGCTGATGGCCATTCGGGTTTGTTCGGAGTGTCAGGATATTTGTCAGTCTCCAGACAAACAGAAGCACGCTGATTGTAAACAATTCCTTTTTTACCCTTCACGGTTCCGTTCAGGAAGTTTCCGGCATAGAACTGCACACCCGGTTCATCGGTATACACATCCATCACGATACCTGTTTTCGGAGAGGAAAGTGTGGCACACTTGCGAGTGATATCACCTTTGGTGTTCAACACCCAGTTATGGTCGTAACCATTTCCGTTCTTGAGTTGTTCGAAATCATAGTTGTTGATACGGGTGCCGATCGGAGTCGGTGTACGGAAATCCATCGGAGTACCTTCTACCGCTGCAAATTCGCCTGAAGTCATGAAGGTGCTGTCTACCGGGGTAAAGTAATCGGCATCGATCATCAGCAAATGATCGGCATTGCTTCCGGCATCGCCATCCAGATTGAAATATGAATGGTTGGTCATATTGACGATTGTCGGCTTATCTGTCTCTGCCTCGTACTTAATGTCGATGGCATTATCATCGGTCAACGTCATCACCACCTTGCAGTTCAGATTGCCGGGGAAGCCTTCTTCACCATCCTTGGCCAGATAAGTGAGTTCCACTTCCTGGGGACTAACCTGTTTGGCATCAAAAATCTGATACTGGAAGCCTTTCGGACCACCGTGCAGACAATGACCGTAATTATTACGAGGCAACTGATACTCCACACCGTCCAGCGTGAAACGTCCCTGATTGATACGGTTGGCATAACGTCCTATAGAAGCTCCGAAGTCAGAAGGAATCGTCAGATAATCCTGGATCGAATCGAAGCCCAGCACTACATCACGCATCACTCCATCTCTATCGGGCACCATCACAGATACGATACGCCCACCGAAGTTCGTCACACAAACCTCCATGTTATTCGCATTGCGAAGCACATACAGATCGGTCTTCTTGCCATCTACTTCTTTCTGGAAGTTGCTTTGCAACAAACCGGATTCGGTCGGTTTCTCACCGGGAGCAGCACAGCTCGCCAGCAACAGGGCACCGAGCGCCCATACTGAAATTTTCTTCATGATAATAGGTACATTTAAAATAGTTACTTATTTAGTTTACCTTCAAGCATCTTAATGAAATAACCACCAACTACGGAACGAGCTTGGAATCCTCTCTGCTCGGGCGTATCCGTAAATACCCAGTCGGACATCGGCACGCGGCTTGTAGTCTCGTTGACATACAGGTGTACCGGTGCGATGAACTGCTCAAAAGTAGCTTTATCGGGTGCCAGAGTAGCTGTCCACATGATCCAGTCAGTCTTGGTATAGTTTTCGCGATTGTCAAGGGGCAAACCATACTTATTTTGTTTCGTAAGATAGTAAGGAATCTCCACCTGTGCAATGGTTTCAGGGAATATCTGCAAATTCAGCAGTTTATCCCATACCAGATTGTATTTCTGGCTCCATGTACCCGGCTGGTCGAAAGTCAAGCGGTAATGATCACCGTCATTAGCCATCTTTTCCCATTCTACTGCCATCTCTTTTGCTTTCTGAGTATATTTCTCAGCAACATCCTTCTTACCCTGCATATCTGCCAGATAACCATAAGAAGCAATAGCCAAAATGGCTTTGATAGAAAGGTTGGCATTATGCGCAAAGTGTCCTGCGAAGTCGTCCGTACAGAGCTGGTTCTCCGGGTCAAGTCCGTTTTCTACCAGATAATCAGTCCAGGTAGTAAGTACATCCCAATGTTTCTGTGCATAGTCGGCATTGCCTTCCACTGCGGCAATTGCAGCAGCCAATATCAGCATGTTACCACTCTCTTCAACCGGCATGTCGCCTCCATAAGTTTGTCCGTTGGCCAATGGATAAGTACCAACATCGTGGGCAGCAAACGGTTTGTTCCATTTTCCGCTTTCACTATAATAGAAGATGTGGTTCATCAGAGCCTTGGCCAGTTCCGGATTATAGATCAGGAAGAGAGGGGATGAAGGATAAGTGATATCGACCGTACCGATGGAGCCGTTACTGAAATTCTCTTTCGACAAGAAGAGCAGGTCTTTATTCGGAGCTTCCACTAACTTGTGGGCGCTGATAGCCTGGCGATAAGCCAAAGCACAGAGTTCGGCATATTTACGGCCACCGGCCTCGGTTGCCTCTCTCATCAACTGATTATCGAAAGCTGTACATTTGTCCATCAAGATGTCGTATTCCTGCTCGGCTTTATGGAACTGGGAAACGATTGATTCATTTCCATTACGATTCCAGTAAGGACGAAGATTATCACCGAAATACTGAATAGAATAGATATCGTCATAACCGATCAACAAATGACCGGCAGCTTCTTTGGTATTTCCCAAGTTGCGTACCAGTGCAAGACGGTCGCGACCTTCTGCCTTGGAGGCGTCCAACTTATTTGCACAGAAATTCTTGCGCAGTTCTTGTCCGTTACCGATAGCGCATTGCGAATCTTCCCTGTCGGCAGCCAGATAGAAATAACCCCAATCTATACGAACATCATCGCCTTTCTTAGCCAGTACTTTCTGGTCACGGCTTCCGGTTTTCAGGAATACGAGGTTATCGTCTGTAAAGCTTTCAGCAATCGAAGGCTGTACAGGCATATCTACCGCCCACTGAGGACCGGCTTCGAAATACAGTTCCACATCATGCGACTGTCCGTCATTGGAAGTCACTTCATAAGAGATATAGTTTACCGGACGACTCAACAGATCCAGGTTATCCATGAAAAGAGGAGCAGTGAAAGTCAGATCGAGGTTCACCGGTCCGCAAGCAAACTTATAAAGAGTCTGCATCGGTTGCACATCGGCAGATATTTGCTGGGCAGTCTGCTCGAAACTACGTTGTCCTTCTTCTTCGTAAGAGAGTCCGAAATCAAGCAACGCACCACCAACACGATTGTAACAGTAAGCAGCGATCAGGTTCTTACCCGGTTTCAATGCAGCCAATGCCTCTGCAGGAAGTTTGGCTGATACATGCTTCTTACATGCATTACCGGTATCGACCACTTTGACACCGTTCACATAGACAATCACGTCATCATCGTGCGAGTAATTCAGATACAACTTCCTTTGAGTGGCATCCTCAGGCAAATCAACAATCCGGCGAACCCAGATATAATCTGTTGTCCATTCAGTTTTGGCTGTAGGTTCATTGTCGGTACCGAAAGCACCTTCGCCTTCTTTCCATGCAGCATCGTTAAAGTCAAGATTCTGCCATCCCTCAGCTGGTTTTTGAGTGGTGTATTTACCTGTCCACGGAGCTTGTTCGGAAGTTTCTACCAAGGTAATCAACTCCACATCCTCATCACCCATAAAACGGTAGGACTGTCCGTCCACTTTCGCAACGCCTATCAATGGAAGATCTTTTCCTGTCCAATGTTTTGTAGAGGCATCATAAAGATGATCTGTAAATGACCATCCGCTCGTATACGGGTCGATGGTCACCAACGGATAAGCCGAGGCTCTTAACTCGTTTTTACTGTCGTGTTGAACTTTGGCACCACCGCAACTTGAAAGCAATACCGCTGTCGCGCCAAAGAACAGTGTCGTTAGCTGTTTTCTCATAATTCTAAAACTTATTATATGATAACTTAATTAATTAAATTCAATATTCGTTAGCGGAGAGGAACGACCTGCATCAAAGCCGGGCAACCGCTGGCATCATAGCTCTCCATCACACCTTCGGGACAAGGCATAGAGGCATTCTTAAATGTTATATTTCTTTTCTGATCACGGTAATTCCATGCTGCATCGATGTTGAAACGCAACCAGTCGAGATACTGCGGCTGATTGCCGTCTTCGATCAGACGAATGATGTATTGGGCGAAAATCGCAGCATAAATACCTTGTTCCACCCCGTTCTTGAATGGCAGCAAGCCGCTCGAGCTACACATGACATTACGGACATAGTCTGCTCCGAGGATAGCATCGTCCAGATATCTCTTCTCTTTTGTTTCTTTATAGAGCATGACTGCCGAACCGATAAAAGTAGCCTGATTGTAAAGCTGGGTCTTCCAATCGATGTCCATGCCGTTCTGTCTTTGGAAATGATAATGCATATTGTCGGCGATGCATCCTTTCTCAGCATCAAAGAAGACATTCCGTGACCAATCATAGACCTTCTTTGCCTTCTCCAGATAATCCGGATCTTTTGTAATATTATAAAGAGTCATCGCTCCGATAATGGTAGGATAATTGATGCAAGACATTTTCGCATCATGCTTAAAGTTCCACCAAAGTCCTCCCCGTTCTGGATCATAAGATTCCTTCCATACATGGTAGAAACCGGATGAAGCATGAGCCAGGTATTTAGGATCGTTCGTTATTTCATAAGCACGTGCCAGTGAAACAATCCACCACATCATGTCATCGTAGATAAACCATTCGATTTTATTGTCCCAGTTGTATTTATCATACTGCTCATAGCCACCTTGATAAATATCTTCTATCAATTGACGGTACTTGGGGTCTTTCGTACGCTTATATGCATTCATTATCATATCCCAATAAATAGCCTGCACCCAAATAGCCGCACGACCTTTGCCATCGGAAGAGATGGCATACAGTTTCATGTCGGGATTGTAAAATGTAGAATGAAATGCATCGATGGCAGTAGTAGCATCCTTTTTAGTTGCAGGACGAGGTTTTGCAAACGGGCTGGGCTTTACACCTTCAAAAGTGATCTTCACCGGTTGGATATAACCGTCTTTATCAAAATACATCCGGTCAATGCAGGTCACCCGGCTATTTATATCCGTTTCACCCAGCGGACGACGATGGTAAACGATGTACCACTCATCCTTTCCGGGACCTTTCAGCAAAGAGTGATGTCCTGCACCGGTTGCAACAGCGGGATCTTGCTGAAGTATTTTCCCGATGCGCTTAAACGGGCCGAAAGGTGAATCGGAAATAGCGTAAGCAACGCAATAATCAGGACCTCCCCAACCTCCTTCAGACCACATGAAATAATACTTTCCATTTCTCTTCAACATAAAGGGGCCTTCCGTATAATTTTCCGGTGTTACTTCTTTATAAAGAGTACCATCTTCAAAAGGCACGATACTTAAAAGATCATCAGACAATTTCACTATGTTACAATGTCCCCATCCACCATAATACATATAGTATTTTCCATCGTCATCTTTGAATACAAACTGGTCGATGGGTTGAGCGCCATTTACAATTTCCCCGATAAGCGGTTTGCCTATAGCATCCTTAAAAGGACCGGCAGGATTATCGGCAACAGCGACACCAATGCCCCCCAGTTCATTATTATGTATATCGTTACCGCCAAAGAAGAAATAATATTTATTATTTGCAGCAACTACGGAAGGTGCCCATAAAGCACGCTTCAACCAACTGATATTTTCTATCGAAAGTACACGAGAATGCTTTTTCCAATTCACCAAGTCAGGGGAAGAAAAAGCATCCATGAAAATCTGTTCTTCATAGGGTGCGGAATAAGTGGGGTAGATCCAATATTCATTACCAAAAACCGCTCCTTCCGGATCGGCATACCAACCGGGAAAAACCGGATTACCGCTCATCTGTTTTATTTCGGATGATGTTTGTGAGAAAACCGATATCGAAAAGGATAATACCAGACTTAAAAGAAAAATGTGCTTAAATTTCATGATTCAGATAACATTAGTGTTTGCAATATTTTTTTGAATGATGCAAAGGAAGCAGGAATTTGCCTAAAAGCAGGCAAATTCCTGCCCAGAAAATAATAATTACGAGCCAATCGAATTAGTATTAACCTTTTGAGCCTATGCATCGGCCATTTAATAAGAAAAATCACTGTCTTTCTTATAGCGAAATGGCTGTCTACTCATACATGTTAATCAGCAGTCGAAAATATAACGATCTTTAATAAGAAGTGGTTGAAAGTGCAACAATGCAAAAAGTTGCATGCCACTATACTAAATGTTAAAGATTCCGACTATCGCAAAAGAGGGCTTAACTGGCTGTTATCTCTGAAATCATGCAGTAAAAGCAAAAAGAAAGGAAGGTAGTCGACTGATTATCAACATATTTAAAGAAGGATTTTCTCATCGGTGATGAAGCACTTCCTCATCGGTGAGCAACACCTCGTTCATCGGTGAGCAACACCCCCTTCATCGGTGAGCAACGGGTTCTTCATCGGTGACCAAAAATCCCCCCATTTACGGGAGAAGATATTGTAAAATATTATCTTCAACATTTACTAAGCCACCTTGTACCCGATCAACGCTTGTAGATTTAACAATCGAATCAAAAGATGCAACTTTTAATAGCTAAAGGACAAAATCTATTCAGATAACAAAAGAAACCGGTATTTGAACATACACAGATTGTTCAAATGCATAAAAGATCAAAATTTGCTCTTTTTTCAACACTCTTTGTTTTTAGTTTTATAATATTAACCGTTATTTTGTGGCATTTTAAAATTATACACAAACAGTTTTTTAATTAATAAATCCTCAGAGGAATAGTTTAAAGGAATATAGTACTATAGAAGTTTGACACACAAACGACATTACTAATCTACACATAAAGGTAACGTAAAAAGATTGAAATTCAGAAAAAGCAAGAAGTCAATGGGATTAAAATTAAGGTATAAGATTGGATAAATCAAAAACTGGTTAGGGTTAGGTTTATTAGCGTACAAAAGATTGGGTGAAGGATAACATTTTATTCAACTAAAACAGAAGAAAACATTTATTTTAGATTTTTCTCGGTTTGACTTAACCGATTGAGAAATAAACTTTTAGCGAATTATTTGAGAAATAGAAGTAACGATTTAGCAACTGTGCGAATTTCAGCGTTTTGCGTTGCTATGCTGTCAAATAACTCTTTCATTTGCAAATATAACATCTTTTTCCGAAAGTACGAACTTTCGGTGGCAATTTTATAAAATCAACTTGCGAAAAAAGAAAATCATTCATCCCATTCATGGGTTGTGTCATCGGTGGCGTTGTACTGTTTCCAACGTCCCGATTTCTCGCCGTCGGTGTATTGCCCCTCGATGGTTATATAGGGTTTTCCGTCCCGTGTCGATTCCACACGATAAAAGCCGTCAAGTTTTCCGTTACGGTAGTGTCGTGTAGTCCTGCTGCGAAGCGTGCGCCCATCCTCGAATATTTCCCATTCCTCACCCTCTTTTTTGCCGTCTATATAATGAGATTCAAAAATCTGCTCACCCGTCTTGCTGTCAAAGCGGCGTTCCCGTCCGCTCTCCACACTCTGCCTATACTCCTTTTCGATTTCTATTTTGCCGTTACGAAAATAGGTCTTTACAGTTCCGTCTATCTTGCCTTGCTGCATGGGTGTTTCTTTTCGGGGAGTAACGCCATCTTGGTAATACTCCGTGAATATGCCGTTGCGCTTTCCTTTGGCATATATGCCCGATTCACGCAGTACCCCATCACGATAGCGGAGATAATCACCGTTTATTATGCCGTCGGAAAGTTTAACACGCTCCTCGTCAAGCCCTCGTATAATGCGATATTCTCCCTGCAACGGCTGTTTACTGCCTTTTTCATAATAGACCGTGCGCCGTGCGTTATCCGTTATAGTCTGTAAATCGTCCCATTTTACTATTTGTTGTGCGGAAGCCGTGCCACACAATAGCAAAAAGAGGTATAGTGTTAATATTCTATTCATTGTATTTTTGCTTTTCGAGGTTGATAACGGTTCTCAGCTATACGCAGGCAGGGATTTTAACCACTGAACTTCCTACGAAGAACTGAACTTTAAATTTACCACTTAACTGTCCTACGAAGCACGAAACCCCTGCTTGCGTATAGGTGATGTTATGCGGTCGGTTTTCATTTTCTCTTCTTTCTCGTTAATTTCTGCTGCAAAGTTACTAAATTTGCAGTCAAGTATTCACCTGTAAGAAGTTACTAATGACAAAAAAGAAATTGCCCGTTCGTTTTACGGGTCAGCACTTTACTATTGATAAAGTGCTAATAAAAGATGCAATAAGACAAGCAAATATAAGTAATCAGGATACGGTTTTAGATATTGGGGCAGGCAAGGGGTTTCTTACTGTTCATTTATTAAAAATCGCCAACAATGTTGTTGCTATTGAAAACGACACAGCTTTGGTTGAACATTTACGAAAATTATTTTCTGATGCCCGAAATGTTCAAGTTGTCGGTTGTGATTTTAGGAATTTTGCAGTTCCGAAATTTCCTTTCAAAGTGGTGTCAAATATTCCTTATGGCATTACTTCCGATATTTTCAAAATCCTGATGTTTGAGAGTCTTGGAAATTTTCTGGGAGGTTCCATTGTCCTTCAGTTAGAACCTACACAAAAGTTATTTTCGAGGAAGCTTTACAATCCATATACCGTTTTCTATCATACTTTTTTTGATTTGAAACTTGTCTATGAGGTAGGTCCTGAAAGTTTCTTTCCACCGCCAACTGTCAAATCAGCCCTGTTAAACATTAAAAGAAAACAGTTATTTTTTGATTTTAAGTTTAAAGCCAAATACTTAGCATTTATTTCCTGTCTGTTAGAGAAACCTGATTTATCTGTAAAAACAGCTTTAAAGTCGATTTTCAGGAAAAGTCAGGTCAGGTCAATTTCGGAAAAATTCGGTTTAAACCTTAATGCTCAAATTGTTTGTTTGTCTCCAAGTCAATGGGTAAACTGTTTTTTGGAAATGCTGGAAGTTGTCCCTGAAAAATTTCATCCTTCGTAGTTCAAAGTCGGGTGGTTGTCAAGATGATTTTTCTGGTTTGGTGTCGTCTTTTAAGCTGCCGCATAACATTGTGCTAACAGCGAAATCGGCTGTTATTTTCTTCAAGTATATCACCTTGCGAACAAATATAAAAAAAGTGCAGTACACCACGAACAGCGTACCGCACTTTTTTCGGCAAATCGGGCAGGATTTAACATTTATAGCTTGAATCCCTTGCCTTTCCTTTGCGGTTGTATAGGTCGGCGTATGTTCTGCCTTAACTTCTCGAACTGTTCCTTGAACCACTCGGCAATGGGCTTTCGGTCGATGGCAAGAACCAATTTAGTCCCGTCCGTGGGGTCTTTCAGCACTTGGAAACCTGCCCTTTCGGTCGTGAATTTCCGTCCGTGTTCCTCCGAGTAGAGTTCCCCTGCATACTCCAACGGCTTTCCCTTGACGAGCGTTGCGGTCTGCCTTTCATCGAACCCGACAAGGCGGCAGAGGTTTTCGATACGGAGCATTTCACGGAAATAGGGAAACCATGCTGCCGCCCTTGCGATTACCGTTTTCAGAAACGATATTTCCTGCTTGTGCCTTGTGTCCTTGTCGGCTATCTCCCTGCCGTGCTTTTGCTGCATTTCCCGTATCTCCCTGCTGTGGTCTGCCTGCATGGTCTGTATCCTATCTTGCAGGGCTTCGATGGTTTCCTCGTGGTCGGCTACCTCCTTATGCAGGGCGGTGTTCTCCCTTTCCAGCGTCTTGACCTTGTTACTGCCGAAAAGAGAACCGACGCTCTCGGCGATGTTGGCGGCTGCGGTGGTTGCCGCCCCTTTCAGCTTCTCGGTCTGTATTTCTTTTTTCGCCCGTCTTAGTTCCTCCTGTGCCGTTTCTTTCTGCTGCTGCAAATCCACCACTTCCGCTTTGAGGTCGTCGGAGAGTTTCTGTATATCCCGATAATACTGCTGCGTGGACTTGTGGCGAGCTTTCGAGCCGTCTATGCCCCTTTGCAGCCCGTATTTCGCCATCGCCACGGCATAGGTATCTTGGTAGGACTTCAATTTCAGCCGTGTCATAATATCGTCTGCGCACAGCCTCACGGTGTCGGTCGGCTTCTTGCGGTATCGCTTCTTCGTCTGTTCCTCCCTTTTCCTGCGCTTGCGCTCTCCCTTGACGATGGGGACGAGTGTAACGTGTATGTGCGGCGTTTCCTCGTCCCTGTGCAGGTGAGCCGCCACGATGTTCTCCTTTCCGAACGTGTCGGCGAAGTATTTCAGATTGTCGGCGCACCACTCGTCCAAACGCCCCTCTTCCTCTATCCGCTTCATGTCCTCGTGCGTTCCCGATACGTTGATGCGGATTGCCCGTACTTGGTTGCTTCCGATTTTGCGTGTCAGCCCCGCTTCTTCTAATCTCTGCTGTATAGCCGCCGAACGGTCTTTTATCCCGTCGGGGTATTCGATAAGCCTGCGGTTTAGGTGCGTGCGTGTGGGGTCGGCGTTCTTCGGTATGATGAAACGCTCGATATGTGCGGTCGTTCCGCTGTCGCTGCCGTGCGCCTTTTCCATGTGTAAAACTACGAAACCCATATATTTTTCCTTTCTTCCTTGACTTGTGAAACAATGATTTTTCGTATCTTCGGGGCGGCAAATGCCGTCCCCGATGGGGTGTGCAGAGGGGCTTACCCCTTGCCTTATTGGGGAATTTTCAGCGATACGTAGTATTGCGGCTCGGAAAATTCCCTAATAAGCTACGGTATTTTCTCCGTAAATACCCTGCGGCGTGCCGTCTGCCTGCCCGTCTGCCTTTCGGCTATGGCTGTCCCTGCCGCCTGCTTGCCCGTAACCCCACCTTATTTTTTTCCTTTCGGTCGGGTGGGTGGCGGGGCGGTCGTTTCCGTTTTCAAAGGCTCTTTTGCACGGGGCGGTCGGATACAAGGTTTTCCCGATAAATACGCTCGCAGCGAAGCGAGAGGAAGATTTATTGGGAAACGGCGCAGCCGCCTGACCTTTTAGCCGACGTAAAGCCCCGTGCTTGCTTTGCCTTTGTAAACGAAAACGATTGCTCCGCTTTCCTCTGAAAAGAGAAATAGACCCTGCAATATATATCACCATAGTGATAGGTTTGCATGTTTGCATGCTGGTATGCTGGTACGTTTGCATGTTGGTATGTTGGTATATCATCATGCTTTCCAACGGCTGTTGGGCTTGCCGTCCGAAACAACCGACACGAATACCGTCGTTTTCTCTTTTCGCCCGTGTATAATCCTCTCTAATAATGCCCTGCGGACTTTCGCCGCCCCGAACGATTCGACACGGAAAGCGAGGGCGGCTATCGTTTCGAGGTTGTAAACCTCCGCGCTGTATTTGTCCGATAGGCGGATAATGTGCTTTATGTCATATATAGATAAAACTCCGCTTTTGCAGAGTGCCTTTATCCCTGCCCTAACCGTCGGGGCGATAACCCCGAACAGTTCGCAGATTTCCCGCTCGGTCATGGCGGTTGCGCCTATATCGCTCGGCAGGGAGATATTGCCCTGCCCGTCCATCGTGATAATGTTCCTTTCTTCTTTCATCGGTATTCTGTTCTTAATTAGATGGCTCGGCAGATATTCTTCTCCATATCTTCCAACTTGTGCGACAAGGTTTCCATGTCTTGGCTTATCTTCTGGGCGGTGATTTTGGCGTAAATTTGGGTGGTCTTTATGTTCGTGTGCCCCAAAAGGCGGCTCACCGTTTCGATGGGTACGCCGTGCGACAGAAGTACGGTCGTGGCGTTCGTGTGGCGTGCGACATGGTAGGTCAAGCGTACCTTGAAGCCGCATTGTCTGCCTATATCTTTGAGTATCTTGTTACAACTGCCGTTGTTCGGAACGGGGAAAACATGACCGTCCCTTGCCAGCCCCTTGTACTTCTCGATGATACGCTTGGGAACGTCCAAAAGGCGGATGTTCGATTCGGTGTTGGTCTTCTTTCTTCGGGTGATTATCCACAGGTTGCCGTCGAAGAATGTTTGCAGGCGGTCGGCGGTGAGGTTCTTCACGTCCGAATACGCCAAACCCGTGAAAACAGAAAAGACGAACAAGTCCCGTACAAGCTCGTGGGTGGCGTTCTTCATCGGTGCGTTCATGAGCGTCTGTATCTCCGTTTGGGTGAGGTAGCCCCTGTCCACGCTTTCGGGAGAGTTGATATATCCCGCAAAGGGATTAAAGGGCAAACGCCCGTCGTTCCTCGCTATGGAAACGATGTGTTTCAACACAATCATGTAGCCCCACACGGTATTGGTGCGGCATTTCTTCTCCGTGCGCAGAAAATACTCGAAGTCGTTGATGAACGTGAGGTTGAGTTCCTTTAATGGAATATCCTCACGCTTGTAGGTATGGGGCAGGAACTCCCGAATATGGTTGCAGACCGTCCGATAACGGGTAAATGTACCCTGCGCCCTGCTGTGCCCGACTTTCTTCTCGAACTCGGCGTTGTGCTGCTCGAACAGCTTCAGCAAAGTTTCCTGCTTGACGCCGATACCGAGATAGGCGTCTTTGAGTTTGGCGGCGGTAACATAACCGTCCGTCTGCATTAACTCTTGATAGCGGCGGTTTACTTCCACACGGATTTTATCTACCGCAAGGTTGATTCTCTGCGCTTCGACGCTCTTGCCCGAAGCACGGTTGTTCTTCACGTCCCACAGCCGTGGGGGAACGTCCATCTTGCAACTGAACTGTTTAATCTCGCCGTCCACCGTGATACGGCACATTAAAGGCAGGTTGCCGTTCGGCTTCTCGCTGCCTTTCTTCACGTAAAATAATACCTTGAATGTACTACGCATAACTCACTCCTTTTTTTGGTTACAAAATTAGTTATTAGTGAGTTACCGACTGCTATGCAAAATTACGCAAATCGCAGAAACAGAACCATTTAGCAAGAAATTCACACCCGTTACGGGGGTAATGAGGTGGTAACTGAACTTCTGCGCTGTTTGGCTTCGAGGTGGTATTTCGTTGGCTCTGTCCCATAGAAAAACAAAGCGTAACGAACGCTGTATCAGCTAATTCGCTACGTTTTACCCAAATTTACTTTTTCGCTATGTGTTTATTTTATGAAAAATCTGCTAACTACAATGGCTTTATCTGTCAGTCTACTGTGTAATGCACAGCCTTCTGATATATTCAAGCCTGGCAAGAGTGTCGATCTCCGCGTACCTTCAACACCTCTGATAGTATCGGACCCATATTTGTCCATCTGGTCACCTTATGACAAATTAACGGACGGTACCACTGAACATTGGACCGGTGCCCCGAAACCCTTATTGGGGGCTTTGCGTGTAGATGGGAAATGCTATCGTTTCCTCGGTCAGAACAAGTTGGATCTACATGCGATTGTACCGATGACGGATGTGGAAATCTGGGAAGGGGCTTACACCCTGAAACATCCTTCAGGAGACTGGACGAATATCAATTTTAACGAGTCCGGTTGGGAACGAGGAAAAGCTGCCTTCGGTTCCCCGGACATGCCACGCATCAGCACGAAATGGAAGGACGAAAATACCGACATCTACGTCCGTCGATCTTTCGACATTTCCAATTTGGATATCACTGATGACTTTTATCTAATTTACTCCCATGATGACGTTTTCGAACTTTACCTGAATGGTGAAAAACTTGTTTCTACAGGTGAAACATGGAAAGACAACGTACATCTGAAACTATCCGATGCGGCTAAAAAAATGCTCCGCAAAGGAAAGAACACAATCGCCGCACACTGTCACAACACAACAGGAGGAGCTTATGTGGACTTCGGTTTATACCGCGAAAAGAAAGATGCTGTGAAGTTCTCTACCGAAGCTGTTCAGAAAGCAGCCGATGTATTGGCAACTTCAAGCTATTACACTTTCACTTGCGGTCCTGTCGAACTGGATTTAGTCTTCACAGCACCTCAACTAATCGATGATCTCGATTTATTATCTACTCCCGTAAACTACATTTCTTATCGTGTACGTTCTACGGACAAAAAAGAACACGACGTACAACTGTATTTTGAAACTACACCTGAACTTACCATTAATGAATCTACTCAACCTACAACTGCTTGCACCTTCTCAAAAAACGGAATCACTTACGTAGAAGCCGGTTCTATCGACCAGCCTATCTGCGATCGTAAAGGAGATGGCATCTGTGCAGATTGGGGGTATGCCTATCTAGCCGGTGTAAACGGAGCTGGCAAGTCGACAAGCCTGGGTGATTACAGCGAAATGAAGCGAGCCTTTATCAAGGACGGACGTTTGCTCCATCCCAAAACAAAATGGATCACACGCCAGCCAGAGAATACCCCTGCCATGGCCTATGTCCACAATTTAGGCAAGGTTTCATCCAATGGCAAATCCGATTTCCTTATGCTGGGATATGATGACATCTATTCTTTGGAATACATGTACGAGAAGCGTATGGGTTATTGGAAACATGACGGGCAAGTAACGATCTTCGATGCTTTCGAGAAGTTGAGAGACAATTACCTCCCGATCATGAACCGTTGCCGTGCCTTTGATGAAATGATTTATGATGATGCAGAACAAGCCGGAGGCAAGAAATACGCAGAAATATGCTCCGCAGCTTACCGACAGGTCATTTCTGCCCACAAGTTGTTCACCGACAAACAGGGCAACCTGCTGTTTTTCTCTAAAGAGAACAATAGCAACGGCTGCGTCAACACGGTAGACCTCACCTACCCGTCCGCTCCTCTCTTTCTCACTTACAATCCGGACTTGGCGAAAGCGATGATGACCAGCATCTTCGAATACAGCGCAAGCGGTCGTTGGAATAAACCTTTCCCGGCACACGACCTGGGAACCTATCCGATAGCCAACGGACAGCTTTACGGTGGCGACATGCCGATTGAGGAAGGTGGAAACATGGTAATCCTAACTGCTGCCATTGCCAAAATTGAAGGGAATGCAGACTATGCAAAGAAGTATTGGGATCTATTGACCACTTGGACTAACTATCTCGCAGAAAACGGTCAAGACCCCGAAAACCAACTTTGTACCGATGACTTTGCTGGACACTGGGCACACAATGCCAATCTATCCATCAAAGCCATTATGGGCATTGCAGGATATAGCGAAATGGCTCGCATGCTCGGCTACGAAGATGTAGCCGACAAATATGCAGCAAAAGCAAAAGAAATGGCTGTGAAATGGGAGCAAATGGCAAACGAAGGCGATCACTACCGGCTGGCATTCGACCGGAAAAACACTTGGAGCCAGAAATATAATATGATCTGGGACAAAATGTGGGGACTGGATCTTTTCCCAAACAATGTGATCGAAAAGGAAGTCAACTACTACCTGACTAAACAGAACCTTTACGGGCTTCCGCTGGATTCACGTAAGGAATACACCAAATCCGACTGGATCATATGGAGTGCCTCTATGTCTCCTGACAAGGCAACCTTTGGCAAATTCATAGATCCACTTTACAAATATGTCAACGAAACCGTATCCCGTGTTCCTATTAGCGACTGGCATTACACCGATTCCGGCAAAATGGTAGGCTTCAAAGCACGATCGGTCATCGGAGGCTATTGGATGCCGGTATTGATGGACAAGACCTATGAGAACCGTTAATCAATATTTAGAAACCTATTTAAATTTATTTACTATGCGTAAAAAAGAACAAGTTTTTTGTTTGTCAAGTCGTAGTAAGATGTGGCGCATACCGCTGTGTATGGCTGCCTTCTCACTACTTCCGGGGGCATACTGCTATGCAGATGCAAGTTCGGTTTCAGAAACTGAAACCACATTAAGCGTTGATGCCGTCCAGCAGCAACGCACTGTTAAAGGAACGGTTATCGATGCTACCGGCGAGCCGGTGATCGGAGCCAATGTAAAAGAAGCGGGAAGTACCAACGGTACTATCACCGACATCAACGGAGAGTTCACTCTCAATGTCGGTCCTAAAGCGACTTTGGAGATTTCTTTTATCGGATATATCACTCAGAAAGTAACAGTAGGAGATTCCAACTCTGTCAAGGTCACATTGAAAGAGGATATGACAACATTGGATGAAGTAATTGTTACAGGTTATGGTATGTCCCAGAAAAAAGCAACATTGACAGGTGCCATCTCTGCAATTAAATCGACAGATATCGAACGTTCAAGTGCAACTACGGCGTCAGGTTCTTTGGTTGGTAAGATTGCCGGTTTGAATACCCGCCAGCAAGATGGCCGTCCTGGAGCTGGGACTGCTTTACAGATTCGTAACATGGGTACACCGCTGTTCGTTATCGATGGTGTTGTTTCCGATGAAGGACAGTTCAACAACATGGACTTCAACGACATCGACAATATTTCTATCCTGAAAGATGCATCTGCAGCCATTTATGGTATGCGTGCAGCAAACGGCGTAGTAGTGGTAACGACAAAAAAAGGACAACGCAATAGCAAGAACACAGTTTCTGTCAATGCCTATTACGGTTGGCAGCACAATTCCCGTTTTATTAACCCTGCCGACACCAAAACATACGTACAAGCTTATGCGGCTGCAGAAACATGGAAACGTATGCCGACAGGTGAACGCAGGTATAACAAAGAAGAATACGACAAATGGATGACAGGGACGGAAAAAGGCTACCAAGGATTTGACTGGAGTGACTACATCTGGGTCACTGCACCACAGTCTTATGTCAGCGGAAACTTTTCGGGAGGTTCCGACAAAGCCAATTATTATGTCAATGTCTCCCATATAGACCAACAGGCTACCGTACGCGGTTATGGAGGATTCCAACGTACGAATGCCCAAATGAATATCGACATGAATGTTACCGAAAAGTTTAAAATCGGAGCTACCATGAACGGTCGTATCGAAGAACGCCATCATCCGGGTGTTCCGGGAGGAGACGACACTTGGTTACCTCGTTTTGCAACCATGAAGAACCAACCGACTAAACGTCCGTTTGCCAATGACAATCCACTCTACCCACAACGTGTCTCCGACCAACCGGAAACAAACTTCGGACTTCTGAACTACGACATGGGTGGTGAAGTATCTGATATATGGCGCGTCATCCAGTTGCAGGCAACCGGTGAATACGAGATTCTGAAAGGTTTGAAAGCCAAAGCGATGTTAGGTTATTACTTTGCCTACAATGAATTGGACAACCAGGAATACACGTTCAATTTGTATAAATATAACGAAGCGACCAACGAGTATGATGTAGACTTCGCCATGACCAACCCTTACCGTGAACGGAATCGTGAAAAGAAAGAAGACAAATTCGCTAACTTCCAACTGAACTTTGACCGTAAATTCGGCAAGCATTCTGTCACTGCCATTGGTTCTTTTGAAGCTAACCAACGCAAACAACCAAGAATGTGGATTCACTCTACCCCGGTATCCAACAGCATGGATTTGATCCGTATCAAAGAAATAGTAGAATTCACTGACGAAGGTGATCGTGAAGAAGCCCGTCTAGGATGGTTGGCACGACTCAACTATAGCTATGCCGACAAGTATCTGCTCGATTTTATCGGACGTTGGGACGGCTCATGGAAATTCAAGCCAGGACATCGTTGGGGGTTCTTTCCTTCTGCTTCTATAGGATGGAGAATCTCAGAGGAAAACTTCTGGAAAGAAGCTAAATTTTCTTCTGTATTCAGTGATTTAAAGCTTCGTGGATCTTACGGTGTAGTAGGGGATGATGATATGGGCAAAAACAGTGATGGAACTCCCATTTATAGTGCATTTGGTTATCTGCCGGGCTATACTTATGGCGACGGAGGTGCTGTAATCGATGGAAACTGGGTAGTCGGAACCAAGCCACGCGGACTTCCTAACAAGGTTCTGTCATGGATAAAAGCGAAGACACTTGACGTCGGTGTAGATATGGGATTCTTCAACAACCGCCTGAACATTCAGGTTGACTACTTCCAACGTATTCGTGACGGACTACCGGAATCACGTTATGATGTATTAATACCAAAAGAAGCAGGTTATGATTTGCCAAAAGAAAACCTGAAATCAGACAAGCATCAAGGCTTCGATGCAATGGCTCGCTGGAGTGATAATATTCGTGACTTCAATTATAGTATCGGTGCAAACTTTACTTATTCCCGTTTCTGGGATTGGGAGCAGTACGACACACGCCGTAGTAACTCATGGGATGAATACCGCAATAGTATCTGGCATCGTGTAGGATATGTAAACTGGGGTTATCAAGCCATAGGACGTTTCGAGAACTGGGAACAAATAGCCAATTATCCTGTGGACATTGACCGAAAAGGTAACAGAACCATCGTACCGGGTGACATCATCTATGAAGATGTCAATGGTGACGGTGTAATCAATGGCATGGACGAACGCCCTATCGGTTATCGCGAAGACAGCACGCCAACCATAAACTTCGGCATCAACCTCTCAGCAAGCTGGAAAGGTTTCGATCTTGCTATGGACTGGACAGGTTCAGGCATGACTACTTGGAGACAATGTTGGGAAACAGCTCGTCCTTTCCAGAACGATGGTAACAGTCCGACAGAAGTGTTAACCGATTGCTGGCACTTGGCCGACATGTGGAATCCGGATAGTGAACTGATTCCCGGCAAATACCCGCTTTTGCGCCTCCCAAGCGATGAAAGAGATGCTGCATACGAAAAAAGTACTTTCTGGTTACACAATGTAAACTACATCAAACTGCGTAATCTGGAAGTGGGATATACCCTACCGAAACAACTCCTAAGTAAAGTGGGAATCAGCAAGGTACGTGTATATGTATCGGGAACCAATCTACTCACTATCAGCAACCTTTCTATCATGGATCCGGAATGTGCCAGCGACAACGGACTGGACTATCCACCCATGCGTGTAATTAACTTAGGTATTAACCTCAAATTTTAAGTAAACAATGAAAAATAAATATTTTCTGATTGCCATCGCTGCTGCGGGTATGTTGTCATTAAATAGTTGTGGCGACTTTCTGGACAGAGATCCGGATAGTATTCTAACACAAGAAATAGTTTACAGCGACCCTGGATTGGTAAAATCGGTACTTGCTAACTTTTATGGTCGTGTAACCTACGGTCAACGCATTGATGCCGTAGACGACTTTACAATGCTGGACGAAGCCATCCATTACGATGGAAACGATGCCGAGACCATCGACCGTAACAAATGGCGTCCTTATGAATATGAACTGATTCGTAATATCAACCAGTTCTTGGATGGTCTGAAGACTGCAAGCGGAGTTGAAGACGTAGATAGAAAACAATACGAAGGTGAAGCTCGCTACATCCGCGCATGGGTCTACTTCTGCATGGCTCGTACGTTAGGTGGAATGCCTATCGTTGGCGATAACGTGTTCGATTATACCAGTGGAATGGATATCACTACCATTCAAGTACCACGTTCGAGCGAAGCCGCTACTTATGATTATATCATCAAAGAGTGTCAAGAAGTATCCTCCCTTATGTCAAAGGAAACTAATAAAAATTCGGGAAGAGCCAATTATTGGGTAGCCAAAATGCTGGAAGCCCGTGCTGCCATTACAGCTGGTTCATTGGCCACATACAATACACCAGCCGAACATCCGCTGTTAAGAACTTCCGGACAAGAAGTAGGAATCCCGGCAGACAGAGCAAAGGATTATTTCAAAACTGCACTAAAAGCAGCAAAAGAAGTTATAAACGATTCTCCTTATAGTTTGAAGATTACTTCAGACACTGATTTGTCAGCCAAAGCGGATAATTTCTTCAAAGCAGTATGTGACAAGAATGGCAATACAGAAGTTATCTGGTGTCGTGACTACATTTCTCCGGGACAGACTCACGGTTTTACCAAAGACTGTCTACCTGCAAGTATCGGACAAGATACAGGTAGCGATCGATTGTCGGCACTTCTGAACATCGTTGAAGCATTTGAAAAGGTAAACGCTGCAGAAGACGAACGGGGTAAAGCTTGCCAATATGAAGTGGGTACATTAGAAAGTCCTAAGTTCTTTGACTCTCCACTCGATTTGTTTGCCGATCGCGACCCGCGTTTATCTGCAACCATCATTTTACCGAATGGTGAATTTGATGGGAAACAGATATTGTTGCAAGCCGGAGTATTGCTTAAGGAAAATGGAAATTGGATAGAAAAGACAGCTAGGCGTAATGAAACTGACACTATCAACGGAAAACCAATCTTGATTACAGCAAACAATGGTCCGTTCGGTGGTGACGATCGTGAAATTAACCGTACCGGTTTCTATATTCGCAAGTACCTGGATAAGACTCCCGCAGCCGGAACTATCGGACGCGGTTCTGAAATGTGGAATGTTTATTTCCGTATTTCAGAAGCTTACCTGATTGCAGCAGAAGCAGCTTGGGAAATAAGTCGCAATAACAGCGATGTTGAAGCCTTAAAATATATCAATGCCGTGCGTGACCGTGCAGGTATAAAACCTCTTACTACTATCGACCATCAGAAAATTATGCATGAATATCAAGTTGAATTTGCTTTCGAAGGACACCGTTGGTGGGATTTGAAACGTTGGATGGAGGCTCACAAACTTTGGACTGGAAATGCGAACGACCGTTCTGCTTGCCGTTTAGGTTTGTGGCCATATAAAGTAGTTGCCGAAGGCGATGCAAACGATGGCAAATGGATGTTTATGGAGAAAGACATGCAGAAACTCAATTTGTGGCGTCGCCCATTGAAGTGTACAGACACACAGTATTATTCAGAGATCGATAACGATTGGTTCAATAAGAACCCTAAATTGGTCAAGAACCCGTATCAATAATCTAAAACAAGAAGTAACAATGAAAACAATAGCAAAAATTTTATCTGTTATGTTGCTGGGAGTTATGCTGTTTTCCAGCTGCACGAAAGACAATTATGATGCTCCTGAATCTTTCTTGAAAGGGCGCGTCACCTACAAAGGGGAAGCATTGCAATTGCGCGGTAATGAAGCTGTTCGCTTACAGTTATATCAACGTGGATATGCCAAGCACGACCCGATCGAATTGTTTGTCAATCAAGACGGTTCATATTCGGCTTGTTTATTCGATGGACAGTACCAATTGATCACAAAACATGGTAACGGTCCTTGGTCTGCCGAAGGACGTGACACTATCGAAGTAAGAGTTGCCGGAAACACCGTACAGGATGTAGAAGTAACCCCTTACTACATGGTGAGAGATGCCAAAATGACCTTGAAAGATAATAAAATAGATGCCTCTTTTAAGGTAGAGAAAATAGCAGGAACAGGAATCGATCGGGTATTCGTCGTACTGAGTACTACTCAATACTTAAATGATTCCGAACACAACGTTGACCGCTATGATGATGACAAAGTGAGCGCTTATGACGAGACAGGCAAAGTCTATACTTTTGCCACTAAAGATTATACCGATCATGACATGTTCCAAAGAGCAATGAATCGTGGAACCCTTTTCGGACGTATTTGTATCTGGCCGAAAGGTTCCGATCAGGGAATCTACTCTGAAGTATTCCGCTTGAAATAGACAATCAGTATAAATAACTGATTGCAATAGCCAAGAGGAGCGTCAAAATTGTTGACGCTCCTCCTTTTGTTTTCATTTATCATTCTTTTACAGGGGTACCGGAAGGTTTTGGAAGAGGCACACCTTCACGAACTGGAGTTCCTAAAACAGGCAAACCGGCACTGTCCCACTCTATCTTCTGCATACGAGGACTACGGATTTCGGGACCTCCATCGCTATTAGGTATATTCCGAGCATGATAAATTATGTAGAATTCAGTGCCATCCGGTGAGGGGACAAAACTGGAACCTCCGGGACCATAAACTCCATTCTCCGGTGATTGGCTAAATACGGGTGTCTGACTTTTAATCCAAGAAGCCGGATTCAACAAGTCACTGTCCGCATCGGCAACCAACATCCCCATACTATTATAAGGCGTCCAACAACCACTGGCAGAGTAGTAGACCAACACCTTCCCATAATCTTTCGAATGGAAATATTGTGGAGCTTCATTTACATAAATCGGATAAGCCGTACGAGTTCCGTCGGGATTTATCCATTGCCGTTCCCATTCATATTCAGGTTTCGAAATCAGTATACGCGAAGATTGAAGCGTCCATGGATTTGCCATACTAGCAATATAAATACACTGGGTTTCAGCATTGATCCTCCGCTTTGGCCAACCAGACCAAAGCAAATATTGCACTCCCCTATGCAGAAAAGTGGTAGCATGGATTCCCCAATTCCACTCATCATTTGTCTTGATAGCTCCTTTCATAACAAATGTTCCTGTCATCGGATCCGCTGAGGAATTTTCCAGCACATAAATCTCATGATTATCCATGTTGCCATCATCCGCAGCAAAATACAGATACCATTTATCATTGATAAAATGCAATTCCGGTCCCCATATATGCGATGAATATGAAGAAGAATCAGGAATCCACACATCTTTCGTCACCGCATGTTCCAAATCGGTTATATCCACGGTTTCCCATATAACAATCTTCGACTGATCGGGAAGACATTGCATATAATAATATTTCCCATTATGAAATGTTGCACTGGGATCGATCCCTGTGGGAAGCAGAGGATTTGTGTAGGTAGTGGCACCTGCCGCATCCTTCTTACCGGAGGGCTTATTCGAACAGGAAAGACAGAGTAAAACAGCCAACAGACAGAACCAATTTTTCATTAGGCACCACATTTTAAAGGTTTACAAACATTTTAGTTTTCCAGCGTACCGGATGGTTTAGGAAGTGAAACGCCTACTGGCACAGGGGCACCAAATAGAGGCATACCATCCGTTCCCCATTGAATCTTCTGCAACCGAATGGTACGGAAAGAGCTACCGTTCTGGTCATTGCGAGCATGATAGAGCATATAAATTTCCTGTTGATCGGGTGAAGGAAGAAAAGAAACACTTCCAGGGCCATAGACCTTATTCTCTGATGATGAAGAAAATACAGGTTCCGGGCTTTTTGTCCACGAGGAAGGATTTAACAGATCACTGTCGGCATCAGCCACCAGCAATCCAAGAGAATAATAAGGAGTCCAACATCCACTGGCAGAATAAAACACAAAGACTTTCGTTGAATCTTTAGAGCAGAACGCTTGCGGAGATTCATTCACATGGATCGGATAAGCCGTACGCGATCCATCTGGATTCACCCACTGACGTTCCCATTCGTACTGAGGCCTGGAAATCAAGATACGAGGAGATTCCAATGTCCAGGGATTCTTCATTTTAGCAATATAAATGCATTGTGTCTCTATATTGATCCTTCGTCGGGGCCACCCCGACCAAAGCAGATACTGTTCTCCCTTGTGCATAAAAGTTGTCACATGAATGCCCCAGTTCCATTCGGGATTAGTCATAATGGGACCTTTCATTACAAAATCTCCTCGCATAGGATTTGACGATTCATTCTCGATTACATAGAGTTGATGGTCATCTGTATTACCGTCATCCGCTGCATAATAGATGTACCATTTACCATTCACCCGATGAAGCTCCGGACGCCAAAGATTGAACGAATTTGATTTATCCGTAGGTACCCAGACTTCCTTTTCCACCGCATTTTTTAAATCGGTCATATCATCGGTTTTCCTTAAAATAATTTTATTATTACGGCTCTGCAGGAAATAATACTTACCATCATAATAGGTAGCGCTGAAATCCGCAGCTTCGTTCCAAAGCGGATTAGTGTATGTAGCATCCGTAGCTTCGACTTTCTGTCGGTTCTTCGGGTTACTACAAGAAACAGATAAAAGCAAGAATAGAAAAAGTATGATTCCCGATTTCATAGTAACGTTCATTAGTCTCTGCAAAGAAAAAACTTTTCATTCAAATAAAAAAGCATTTGCGCGGAAGTATCCCTCAAAAAAGTATTTTTCGGTGCCAAAAGCGCTTTAAAATGAGACTGTGGTCAGTTTCTTCTATTTAATGATTAGTTAATATCCTATCTTTTTTCTTAATAAAGCGACCTTTGCGATTGAAACCGATAAAAAGGAAAAACATGAATACCATTAGGAGAATTACACAAAATTTAACCGGACTACTTTTAGCAGGAGTGTTAGTTACTTCCTGTTCGTCCGGAAAAACAGTCGACGAACAAATTACAATTACAGACCGTCCCGATTGCAACCAGACTAATGTCAACTACACCGGGAATCGCCCACCGCTAAAACCACTTAATTTTATCAAACTTCCCATAGGAAGCATACAGCCGGAAGGATGGGTGAAGAAATACCTCGAATTACAAAAAGACGGACTAACCGGCCATTTAGGAGAAATCAGTGCATGGTTGGCAAAAGATAATAATGCATGGCTCACCAATGGAGGCGATCACGGTTGGGAAGAAGTGCCCTATTGGCTGAAGGGTTATGGTAACTTGGCATACATCCTGAAAGACCCCAAAATGATAGATGAAGCTAAGATATGGATTGAGGGTGCTTTCGCAAGCCAACAACCGGACGGCTATTTCGGCCCGATTAACATGCGGAACGGGAAACGGGAAATCTGGGCACAAATGATCATGTTATGGTGCCTGCAATCCTATTATGAACAGTCACAAGACGAAAGAGTGCTTACACTCATGACCAATTACTTCAAATGGCAAATGACTGTGCCTGATGAAGAACTCTTGGAAGACTATTGGGAAAACAGCCGTGGCGGAGACAATCTTCTGAGCATCTATTGGCTTTATAACCGCACAGGAGATAAATTCCTGCTCGATCTGGCAGAAAAGATACACCGCAACACCGCGGATTGGACACGTCCGTCCAGTCTTCCGAACTGGCATAACGTAAACATTGCACAGTGTTACCGCGAGCCTGCCAGTTATTATATGCTCAGCGGTGATTCTGCCATGTTGAAAGCCTCGTATAATGTACACGATCTTATTCGCCGCACTTTCGGTCAGGTTCCGGGAGGTATGTTCGGTGCCGACGAGAATGCACGCATGGGATTCATCGACCCGCGGCAGGGCGTAGAAACCTGCGGATTGGTAGAACAGATGGCTTCGGACGAGATCATGCTCTGTATGACCGGTGATCCTTTCTGGGCAGAACATTGTGAAGAAGTCGCCTTCAACAGCTATCCGGCAGCGGTAATGCCCGATTTCAAATCATTGCGCTACATCACCAGTCCGAACCATGCAGTAAGCGATTCCAAAAACCATCATCCGGGGATCGACAACCGTGGCCCATTCCTTGCCATGAATCCGTTCAGCAGCCGTTGCTGCCAGCACAACCATGCTCAGGGATGGCCGTACTACAGTGAACATCTGGTATTGGCCACACCGGATAACGGAGCTGCCATTGCCTTGTATGCCGCTTGCAAAGCCACGCTCAAAGTAGCCGATGGACAGGAAATAACGATTCATGAACAGACTAACTATCCGTTTGAGGAGTTTGTAAGTTTCAATATACAGACAAAACGACCTACTAAATTCCCATTCTATCTGCGCATTCCTTCCTGGAGCCGCCAAGCTACCGTTTCTATCAACGGAAAGAGAGTGAACGTAAAGGCAGAACCAGGCAAATATGTTTGTATCAACCGCACTTGGAATGAAGGGGACCAAGTGAGCCTCCAATTACCGATGGAACTCGGAATGCGTACTTGGCAGGTTAATAAAAACAGCGTAAGTATTGATTATGGTCCACTCACCTTCTCCTTAAAAATTGATGAAGACTATATTAAGAAAGACAGTCGTGCCACCGCCATCGGTGATTCACGTTGGCAAGAAGGGGCCGATTCGGAAAAATGGCCTTCCTATGAAATTTATCCGAAATCACCTTGGAATTATGCTTTGGTACTGGATAAGAACGAACCATTGAAGAATTTCAAAGTTGTCCGTAAAGAATGGCCGGCAGATAACTATCCTTTCACTACCGCCAACGTACCTTTGGAAATCAAAGCTACCGGTAGACAGGTTCCGTCATGGACAATCGATCAATATGGTCTTTGCAGTGAAGTACCGGAAATGGATGCAGCCAAAGGGGACAAAGAGGAAATCACACTGATTCCTATGGGTGCAGCCCGGTTAAGAATCTCCGCTTTCCCTAACACCCACGAATAAAACCGAAGATAGTTATGAGACACAAACTATTAAGCTTAATCATAGCAACCGGATTCTGCCTGACTGTTTCGGGCAGCAATCCGGTAAAACCGCAAACTACTAATTATAGCAACAACCGTTTTCCTCTGATACAAAAGCCATTCATTGAATTACCGTTAGGCAGTATCAAACCCAAAGGCTGGTTGCAGGAAATGCTGATACGTCAGAAAAACGGAGCTACCGGACAAATGGATCAATTGTATCCTCAAGTAATGGGAACGCGCAATGGCTGGTTGGGCGGTGACGGTGACCAATGGGAAAGAGGGCCGTACTGGATTGACGGTTTACTTCCCTTGGCATACATTCTGGACGATAGGGAGTTGAAATCAAAAGCCCAGCCTTGGATAGAATGGGCACTGCAAAGCCAACGAGAAGACGGATTCTTCGGACCCGCTCAGGACTATCCGAGTGAACCAGGGCTGCAACGCAATAACTCCCACGATTGGTGGCCACGCATGGTAATGCTGAAAATTCTCCAGCAATACTATTCGGCTACACAAGACGAAAGAGTGATCGCCTTAATGACCAATTATTTCCGCTACCAACTTAAGACACTCCCGGAAAAACCTTTGGGATACTATAGTTTCTGGGCGGAATATCGCGCATGTGACAACCTGCAAGCGGTATATTGGTTGTACAATATCACCGGAGATGCCTTTCTGCTCGATTTGGGAGATTTACTCCATAAACAGAGCTTCAGTTTCACGAATATGGTAGAAAGAGGCGATTTACGTAAAATCAACACGATCCATTGTGTGAATCTTGCACAAGGCATCAAAGAGCCTGTCATCTACTATCAGAAGAATGGAGACAAGCAATACCTTCGTTCCGTCAAAGAAGCCTTCCGGGACATCCGTCAATTTCATGGACAGCCTCAAGGCATGTACGGAGGGGATGAAGCATTGCATGGCAATAATCCTACGCAGGGTTCCGAACTCTGTTCGGCAGTAGAATTAATGTATTCACTGGAAAAGATGATGGAAATTACCGGTGATATGGATTTTGCCGACCATCTGGAACGGGTAGCTTTCAATGCGTTGCCCACACAGGCCTCCGATGATTTCATGACCAAGCAATATTTCCAGCAACCGAATCAGGTGATGGTGACCCGCCATCGCAGAAACTTCGACCAAGACCATGCCGGTACGGATAACGTCTACGGTACATTGTCCGGCTACCCTTGTTGCTTCTCGAACATGCACCAAGGATGGCCTAAATTTACCCAGAGTTTATGGTATGCCACTCCTGCCAACGGCCTTGCAGTCATGGCGTATTCACCTTCGGAAGTCACAGCAAAGGTAGGCGATTCCTTCACTGCCACGATTAGCGAAGAGACTCTTTATCCGATGGACGACCGCATCCACTTCACGATCCGTGATCTCCGTAATGCTAAGAAGAAAGAGAGTGGAGCTACCTTCCCCCTGCAATTCCGTATTCCCGGATGGTGCAAAAGCGCAGTAATCGCTGTGAATGGAACTCCCGTACAAGTAGAAGCAGGGAAAAGAATGGCAGTGATCGACCGTGAATGGAAAAAAGGAGACCGGATAGAGATACACTTTCCCATGGAAGTGAGTGCAAGTACCTGGTATGAGAACTCGGTTGCCATCGAAAGAGGCCCTTTGGTTTATGCCTTGAAAATGAATGAGAACTGGAAAAAGACAGAGGTAGACGAATCCCGATTCGGTTCACATTATTATAATGTGACCTCAGATACTCCTTGGAATTACGGTCTGGTTAATTTCGACCGGAACAAAGCAGCGGAACATGCTACCGTCAAGATTGATTCCGAAAAACAGAAAGCAATTTATCCGTGGAACCTTGAAAATGCTCCAGTAGAAATCAAGATGAAAGCCCGGCGCATTCCCAGCTGGGGAATCTACAATGAGATGGCGGGCCCGCAACCTTATTCTTTCTGTAGCGGTGGCGAAGGGCCGGTGGAAGAGATTACACTGATCCCTTACGGATGCACCACTCTCCGTATTTCCGAATTCCCGATGGTAGGACAATAACAACGATACACATAGAATCAATTATTATTAATAGAAACAACACCATGAACAAACTACTCACGGCAGCACTGCTGCTTTTATTGAATGTATGGAGCGGATTCAGCGAAAACTTGCCGCGACCGGAATATCCACGTCCCCAATTCGAGCGTACCGATTGGATCAACCTCAATGGCACATGGACATATCAGTTCGATTTCGGCAATTCAGGCAAAGACCGCCGACTCCAGAGTGCCGAAAAGTTCGACCAGAATATTACCGTTCCCTTTTGCCCGGAAAGTAAATTGTCCGGTGTAGGACATACCGACTTCATCAATCAGATGTGGTATCAGCGCAACCTTTCCATCCCTGCGGGTTGGGAAGGTAAAAAGATCCTCCTGCACTTCGGAGCAGTGGATTATCTTTCCGAGATATTCATCGATGGCAAATTCATCAACCGTCATTTCGGAGGAAGTTCTTCGTATACGGTCGACCTGACACGTTACGTGAAACCGGGACAAAACCACAACCTAGTGGTATTTGTCAAAGACGACCAGCGTTCCGGTATGCAAACCATCGGAAAGCAATGCAACAACTTCTTCTCCGGTGGATGTTCCTATACCCGTGTCACGGGAATCTGGCAAACCGTATGGATGGAAGCGGTAGCTCCAGCCGGTCTGAAAGCCGTCATCGCACGCCCGGACATCGATCAGAAGCAACTGGTCATCCTGCCGGAATTCTATAATGAATCAAACGGAACACTGGAAGTATCCCTGATGGATGGACAGAAGGTCGTTGCAAACAAAACGGTAAAATGCGGCAACGGTTCTACCATCGTATTACCGATCAAAAACGTTAAGTTATGGACTCCGGAAACTCCTAATTTGTATGACATCATCTACCGGGTAAAAGATGCCAAGGGCAATGTGATAGACGAAGTAAAATCATATGCAGGTATGCGCAAGGTACATACAGCAAACGGACTGTTCTATCTGAACAACGAACCATACTTCCAACGTCTGGTTCTCGACCAAGGTTATTATCCCGATGGCATCTGGACAGCCCCTACGGACGAAGCATTGAAACAGGATATCGCACTGGGCAAAGCTGCCGGCTTCAACGGAGCGCGTCTGCACCAGAAAGTATTTGAAGAGAGATATTATTACTGGGCAGACAAACTGGGATATATCACTTGGGGAGAAGCTGCCAGTTGGGGAGTGGACGTAAACAATGATCTGGCTGCCCGCAACTTTATCAGCGAATGGAGCGAAGTAGTAGTTCGCGACCGCAATCACCCGTCATTAGTAACCTGGACCCCTTTCAACGAAACATGGGGAGGCGGCCCGGATGCATACGTTCGTCTCATCACAAACATCTATCACCTGACAAAAGCAATGGACCCTACCCGTCCTATAAACGATGCCAGCGGTGACAACCATGTATTGACTGATATCTGGAGCGTACACAACTATACGCAAGAAAAAGACAAACTGATGGAACAGTTGACCTTCACCGAGGGTAAAGAGCCCTACCGCAACGCACGCGACAAAGATTACCTCGCTGTTTACGAAGGACAGCCGTATATGGTCGATGAATTCGGTGGTATTCCTTGGATGGACGAAAAAAACCGCAAAAACTCTTGGGGTTATGGCGGTATGCCTGCGGATGCCGAAGCTTTCTATGCACGTCTGGAAGGACAAATCGACGCATTGGCAGCTTCTGAAAACGTATGTGGATTCTGCTATACACAGCTTACTGACGTAGAACAGGAAAAGAACGGTGTGTATTATTACAACCGTCAACCGAAACTGGATATGAAACGCATCAAAGCCATTTTCGAGAAAATACCGAGCCGTAAACATTAAAACGAATATAAAAAGAGATGAAAAAACAAATTGCAGCAATCGCCTCCGCCGTAATCCTATGCAGCGGGGCTTCTGCCCAAAGTCCTGCACCACAGTCAACGCAACCCAAAGCATACATGGTTGCCGATGCACACTTGGACACACAATGGAACTGGGATATCCAAACAACCATCAAGCATTACGTTTGGAACACCATTAATCAAAACCTGTTCCTGTTAAAACAGTATCCCGACTATATCTTCAATTTCGAAGGAGGAGTGAAATACGCATGGATGAAAGAGTATTATCCTGCTCAATATGAAGAAATGAAGAAATACATTAAAGAAGGACGCTGGCATATCAGCGGAGCCAGTTGGGATGCCACGGACGCTTTGGTTCCTTCTACGGAATCAGCCATCCGTAACATCATGCTCGGACAAGATTACTACCGGAAAGAATTCGGAGTTGAAAGTACCGACATTTTCCTTCCCGACTGCTTCGGCTTTGGCTGGACATTGCCGACCATTGCTTCGCATTGCGGTCTGATCGGTTTCTCTTCACAAAAGTTGGATTGGCGTCATAAAGCTTTCTATGGCGACAGTAAACATCCGTTTACCATCGGATTATGGCAAGGCATCGACGGTTCATCCATCATGCTTGCTCATGGATATGATTACGGCAAACGGTGGAAAGACGAGGATTTATCAGAGAACAAGCAACTCCTTGACCTGACTAAGCGTACTCCGCTCAATATGG
The DNA here is from genome assembly GCF_014385165.1 of Jilunia laotingensis. Classification (NCBI taxonomy): domain Bacteria; kingdom Pseudomonadati; phylum Bacteroidota; class Bacteroidia; order Bacteroidales; family Bacteroidaceae; genus Jilunia; species Jilunia laotingensis. Next base: position 1,016,727 of record NZ_JACRTF010000001.1, read on the forward strand.
TATACCGTTATTACGGAACGGGAGACATAGGCGGTTCGCCCACACTGGAATCGGTACGTTCAGTAGAGAAAGGACTGGAAGGTAAGGGGCCGTTGAAAATCATAAGTGCTACCAGCGACCAGTTGTACAAGGACTTCCAGCCCTATGAGAGCCATCCGGAACTTCCCAGATTCAACGGTGAACTGTTGATGGATGTACATGGAACCGGATGTTATACCTCTCAAGCAGCTATGAAACTTTATAATCGCCAGAACGAGTTATTAGGAGATGCTGCCGAAAGAGCTGCCGTAGCTGCCGAATGGCTTAATCAGGCAACTTATCCGGGTAGTACATTGACCGATTCCTGGAGACGTTTCATCTTTCATCAGTTCCATGACGACCTGACGGGAACGAGTATACCACGTGCGTATGAATTCTCATGGAATGACGAATTGATTTCCTTGAAACAATTCTCAAGCGTACTGACTTCATCCATAGGCGCAATTGCCAGCCAAATGGACACAAGAGTAAAAGGCACACCGGTCGTTCTTTACAATGCTTTAGGATTTCCTGTTACTGATATAGCCGAAATAGCTATCGACCTGCCCACCGCACCTAAAGGGGTTACGGTATATGATGCCAATGGCAAAAAGGTCGCTGCGCAATTGACAGGTTATACAGACGGAAAAGCACATCTGTTAATAGAAGCTACTGTTCCTGCTACCGGTTATGCCGTGTACGATGTTCGTACCTCCAGTGCAAACAATACGGTTGCAGCCACTGTTGCCCATACCATTGAAAACTCTGTATACAAGATTACGTTGGACAAGAACGGTGATATCACTTCTCTTTTAGATAAGAAGAATAATAAAGAACTGGTAAAACCGGGCAAAACGATCCGTCTGGCACTCTTCACCAAGAATCAGTCACATGCATGGCCGGCTTGGGAAGTACTGAAAGAGACAACAGACCGTGAACCGATTTCTATCACGGACAATGTTAAAGTCACGCTGGTTGAAAATGGCGAATTGCGTAAAGCACTCTGCATCGAGAAACGTCATGGAGAGTCGGCATTCAAGCAATATATCCGTCTCTATGAAGGAAGCCGTGCCGACCGCATAGATTTCTTTAATGAAATAGACTGGCAATCAACCAACGCTCTCTTAAAAGCAGAGTTCCCTCTGAACATCGAGAATCCGGAAGCCACCTACGATCTGGGAATCGGAAGTGTAAAACGCGGTAACAATACAGACATCGCTTATGAAGTTTATGCACAATATTGGGCTGACCTGACGGACAGCAGCAACAGTTACGGTGTATCTGTCATGAATGACAGCAAGTATGGTTGGGATAAGCCAAACGACCACACCTTGCGCCTGACACTCCTTCACACTCCGGAAACGGCAAATGGGTATGCTTACCAAAACAGACAGGATTACGGACACCATTGCTTTACATACAGCCTTGTCGGTCATAAAGGCGAACTCGACAAACCGGCTACGGTAGAAAAAGCAGAAATCCTGAACCAACGCCTCAAAGCATTCCATACGGACAAGCACAAAGGCAGCTTAGGCAAAGAATTCTCATTCGTTCATTCCGACAACCGTAACGTAATTATCAAAGCGTTGAAAAAAGCGGAAGATTCCAATGAATATGTAGTTCGCGTCTATGAAACCGGAGGAAAAAAAGCTCAAACGGCTTCTCTTGCATTCGTTGGCGAAATCCTGAGTGCCAGTGAAGCCGATGGAACAGAAAAGACAATCGGAAAGGCAGCCTTCAACGGCAATAAGTTGGAAGTCAATATCAAACCGTACTCAGTAAAAACTTATAAAGTACGTTTGAAAGCATCTGCCCAGCCTGCAAGCTCATTACAGTATGCCAACCTCCCATTGAAATTCAATCGCAAATGTTCATCATTCAATGAATTCCGCGGTGAAGCTGATTTCGAGTCGGGCTACTCCTATGCGGCCGAATTGCTACCGGAGACTATGACTGTAAGCAATATCCCGTTCCAACTCGGGGAAAAAGAAATTGCAAACGGTATGACCTGTAAGGGGGATACGATCCTGTTGCCTGCCGGACATAAGTACAACCGCCTCTATTTGCTGGCAGCTTCCACCGATGGGGACTACGTGGGTACCTTCCGTTGCGGACGTAATAAGACTGATTTAGTCGTACCTTCATATACAGGCTTCATCGGACAATGGGGACATACCGGTCACACAAAAGGTTACTTGAAAGATGCTGAAATCGCTCATGTAGGTACTCACCGCCATGCTCCCGATGGTGACCAGGTGTACGAATTTACTTATATGTTCAAGTTTGGTATCGATGTTCCCGAAGGAGCAACCAGCCTCATCCTGCCGGACAACGACAAGATAGTGCTTTTCGCTGCCACACTTGTCCAGGAAGGCAACCGCCCGGCAACCGCTGCTTGCGAACTATTCCGTACAGCCATTAAAGGGAACGCTGCTTCTGCTCAATCCATGCAAACTATCGGTGCTAAAGAGAACCTATTGAAAGATGCCAAAGTGATCGCTTATTCGGGATATACCAATGATCGTGAAAAGCCCGAATTCATGCTGGATGGAAACATGGAAACCAAATGGTGTGATGTTAGCAGCACACCGAATTATGTAGATTTCGACCTTGGTGAAGCAAAAAATATCAGCGGCTGGAAATTAGTCAACGCTGGTCAAGAAAGCCATGCTTACATCACAAACGGCTGTTTCCTACAAGGAAAGAACAGTCTGAACGAAGAATGGAAAACGCTGGATAGCATCGATGGCAATACTCGCAATGTAGTGTCACGTGAAATCGGTGAAACTCCCAAAATACGCTATATCCGTTTATTGATAACCCGCCCGACACAAAGCACAGGCGGAAAAGACACACGAATCTATGAATTTGAAGTGTATCAGGACTAACAGAACTTTGAGGTAAAAATAACTACTCAAAAATGAAGAAACCGACCATTTACCCTATCCGAAAGGGCTAATGGTCGGTTTCTTCTATTAATTGAGTGGTTTGTTTTTCCTCTTCCCCTCTATTTTCGCAAACTTTGCAATCAGAAAACTAATACCCTGCACTTATGAACAAAAGACACATTATCGTATCAGCTTCCATCCTACTCACAGGTACCGGAATTAAAGCCGCTGACAGCATCACAGATAAAACATCTCAACCGAACGTCATACTTATCCTGGCAGATGACATGGGATATGGAGATGTCTCCGTACTGAATGAGAATTCAAAGATTCATACTCCCAACATCGATGCAATGGCGCAGCAAGGGATCACCTTCACCGATGCACACTCCTCATCTTCTTTAAGCACACCGTCACGGTATGCCCTACTGACAGGTCGTTATGCCTTCCGTACCACTTTAAAGAAAGGAGTAATCGGAGGATACGGCAAACCTATTATAGCAGCTGACCGTCCCACGCTGGGTACTCTTTTCAGGAACAACGGATACAGTACTGCCTGTATAGGTAAATGGCATCTGGGATGGAATTGGAGCAAAGATGAAAATGATAAAGTCGATTTCAACCGCCCCATTACAGAAGGTCCGACCGAAAGAGGTTTTGATTATTTCTTCGGCATATCGGCATCATTGGATATGCCACCTTATGTATATGTAGAAAACAACACAATTACTGCTGCTCCAAACCGCACAGCTAAAGAGCGTAAAGGTATTGAACTATTCAGGGAAGGACCTCTAGGTGCAGATTTTGAACCGGAGACCTGCCTGGTCAACCTAAGAGAACATGCAATCGATTTTTTGAATGATCCGCAACGGAAACAACAGCCCTTTTTTCTATATCTTCCCCTCACAGCTCCTCATACCCCTATCCTCCCTTCAGCGGAGTTCCAAGGGAAATCAGGTTTATCACCTTATGGAGATTTCGTGCTGATGGTAGATGACATAGTAGGCCGTATCCGGACCACCTTAAAAGAAAAAGGACTGGACGAAAACACGATTGTCATATTTACTACAGACAATGGGTGCGCCCCCTATGCAGACATGAAAGGCATGGAGAAAAAAGGACATTATCCCAGCTATATATATAGAGGAGCCAAATCCGATATCTACGACGGTGGTCACCGCCTTCCGTTAATTATCTCTTGGGGCAAACGCCACCAAGGTGTGATCAACAACGAGTTGGTTTGTCTGGCAGATTTCTATGCTACTTTTGCACAGATGTGTCATACCAAGATAGCGAACAACGTGGCGGAAGACAGTTACTCAATATGGCCGATTCTCAAAGGTAACGGGCACTCGAAGAGAGATTACATCGTACATCATTCGGGAGAAGGCTTTTTCTCTATCAGGAACGACCGTTGGAAACTAATTTTCTGGGGAGGTTCCGGTGGTTGGTGTTTCCCTTCACTTCCTAAAGATGCAGAGTATATAGCCACCCTGCCTGCCATGCAATTATATGATATGAAAAACGATCCGTCCGAAACACAAAATGTAGTGGAGCAACACCCGGACATAGTAAAAAAACTTACGGATGAGATGAAAAGATATATCGTGAACGGACGCTCTACCAAAGGAGCTAAGCAGTCAAACGACAGTATGGATAATTGGCCTCAGATCAAGCTGTTAATGGAAAAATGAAAGGAAGGAATTAAGGCCACCGAGGAGGAGGTCGGAGATCACCGATGAAGGCATCGTTCCTCACCGACCAACACCCCCTTCCTCACCGATGAAGAGGTCGTTCATCGGTGAGGAAGAAAACAAGGGCAAAAAGGATATCTGACAATAACAAAAAGAATATACAAACTAATTATAAACCATAAATTATTAACCATGAAACAAAATTGGATTTTAATAGCAATGCTGCTTTACGTAATTCCCTGCTTGGCTTGGGAGCCGGTGGGTGACAAAATCAAAACCCGTTGGGCGAAAGAGGTAACCCCGGATAACGTCTGGAAAGAATATCCCCGTCCTCAGCTCCGCAGAGCAGATTGGCAAAACCTGAACGGACTGTGGCAATACACCATAATAGGTAAAAATGAAAAAGCTCCCAAAACATATAGCGGAGAAATATTGGTTCCTTTCTGTGTCGAATCATCCCTCTCGGGAGTAGGTAAAACAGTTCGTCCCGAGGACAAAATCTGGTATAAAACAACATTTGAAATCCCTACCGATTGGAAGGGCGAAAACATCCTGTTACATTTCGGTGCAGTAGACTGGGAAACGACCGTATGGGTAAACGGCAAACAGGCCGGAACACACAAAGGTGGTTTCGATGCCTTCTCCTTCGACATCACAAAATGCCTGAAAGGTTCAGGGAAACAGGAACTGGTTGTTTCCGTATGGGACCCCACGGACTTCGGCTCACAGGCAAGAGGAAAACAACAACTGAATCAACAAGGCATCTGGTACACTCCCGTATCAGGTATCTGGCAGACCGTATGGTTGGAACCGGTGAATAAAAGCCACATTGCTTCCGTTACTCCGGTAGCAGATATCGATCACCGTTCAGTAACGTTAAAGACAGCGGTCAGCAATACTTCAAAAAGCGATAAGTTGCAGATTAGCGTAAAAGACGGAGGCAAAACCATCCTTACCAAAGAGATGGCTTACCAACCGGAACTTACTTTGAACATTCCCGAACCGAAACTCTGGACTCCGGCCACCCCTCATCTCTATCAACTGGAAATGACCTTGAAACGCGGCAATAAGACCCTGGACAAAGTGGACAGCTACTTTGCCATGCGTAAAGTATCCAAAGCAAGAGATGAAAAAGGATACATGCGTATCTGCCTCAACAACGAACCGATTTTCCAGTATGGAACATTGGATCAAGGCTGGTGGCCTGACGGACTCCATACACCTCCTACGGCAGAAGCCATGCGTTGGGATATGGAAACCTTGAAAGAGATGGGATTCAATTCACTGCGCAAACATATCAAAATGGAACCAGCACTGTATTACTATTACGCTGACTCACTGGGCATCATGATCTGGCAAGATATGTCATCGGGCATGAGCAGCCAGAATAAAGCACAGGAACATGTGAAACCGGGTGCAGCCAAAGACTGGGAAAGCCGGCCTGCCGAAAGCGCACAGGAATGGGAAAGTGAGTTGAAAAGGATGATCGATCAACTGGGATTCTTCCCCTGTATCACCACCTGGGTAGTATTTAATGAAGGCTGGGGACAATATGATACTCCGCGTATCGTTAATTGGGTGATGGATTACGACAAAACCCGTCTGATCAACGGAGTCAGCGGTTGGGCAGACCGTGGCGTAGGACATTTCTACGATTATCATAACTATCCGGCAGCATCCATGCCATTGCCCAAAGATTGTGGCGAGAGAGTATCCGTACTGGGCGAATTCGGTGGATTGGGACTTCCTTTGAAAGAACATCTCTGGAATGCAAGTATGCGCAACTGGGGTTATAAGACCATTAACGAATCCAATACACTGATCAACGACTATACACGCCTGATGTACGACCTACGTACCTTGGCAGCTACAGGACTGAGTGCTGCTATTTATACACAGACAACCGATGTGGAAGGTGAAGTAAACGGTTTGATCACTTACGACCGCGAAGTTATAAAGATTCCGGCACCTATGTTACATGCCATTCATTCCGAATTGTACAATGCTAAAACATCGGCAGTAAACAATCTGATAGCAGATGCACGCTACGGCAAGACGACACATCTGTTCCAATATGGCTCAGCACCAGCTCAGAAAGTTAGCTTCCCGGTTAATATAAAACAGAAAACAAATGTGACTTCAACTGAAGAATTTACATTGAATAAGATACCTTCCAATCTGATGATCTGGTTGAACATGAGCGGTAATACTACTGTATGGCTTAACGGTCATCGCGTATTGGATCAGAATGTAAGACAGACTCGTCAGTACAACCAGTTCAATCTGAGCGATTACATCCCATACCTGAAGGTAGGAAAAAACACATTGAAAGTGGAATGTGATGCCCAAAACGACAAACTGTTTGATTACGGATTGCAAGCTATTGATTAAGAACTTGTTTATATTACGTCTATAATATGAAACGAAGTTGGTTTGTGACTCTTTCCCTATTAGCCGGTGTTCCTGCTGCCGCACAGCAGGAACACCCTAATTTGATATTTGTCATCACCGATCAATTACGCAATGACGTATTCAGTTGCCGGGGAGACGAGATTGCCCGTACTCCGAACATTGACCGGTTCAAATCCGAAAGTGCGGATTTCACCAATGCAGTAGCCGTTACCCCGGTATCCGCTGCAGCAAGGGCTTCCCTGTTTACCGGAAAATATTCATCCAGCACAGGCATGGTGATCAATGAGCTTCGTCTGAACCCCAATCAGCGAGCCATCGGACACGTACTGACAGAAAATGGATACAACACAGCCTATATCGGCAAATGGCACATGTATGGCAATTGCTCCGATCATTCTTCGGACGAATGCGCTTTCATTCCGAAAGGTCCCGACCGCCTGGGATTCAACGGAGAATGGAAAGCATACAATTTCCATCATGAGAACATGAACTCCTATTACTATGAAGACAAGAAGGAGAAAATCTATTACGGGCAAGGAACCTACGAACCAGAAGAACAATTTAAGATGGCTATCCGCTCGTTAGATCGGTTGAGTGGGGAAAAGAAACCTTTTGCCTTATTCCTCTCGGTAGGAGTTCCGCATGATCCATGGACAAAAGACAATGTTCCGGCAAAATATTATCAACGTTATGCCAATGTACCTTTTGCCCTCCCTTCCAACTGGAGCGACACACCGGATAAATATATGGACCGCAATACCGATCCGAAACGCTGGATCGATTACTGGAAGAAGAACATTCCCGAAATGAAACGGGTGTACTATTCGATGGTATCCAGCATTGACGATTACCTAGGCGACCTGATGGCTAAAGTATCGGAGCTAAATCTAGATGAGAATACGATCATTGTCTTTTTCTCGGATCATGGAGAAATGTTCGGAGAAAACGGCCGTGTCTATAAGATGATATTCTATGACAGCGCAGCCCGAGTCCCGTTCATGGTACGCTGGAAAGGAAAGATCAAAGCAGGACAAGAAATCGATGCCTGCCTGAATACCCCCGACATCATGCCGTCACTTCTTAGCCTGATGGATCTCCCCATACCGGAATCAGTAGAAGGAACCGACCTCTCTCCTCTTGCCCTTGGCAAGAAATGCAGAGAACCTGAGTTTGCTTTCATGCAAGGCATGGGACATACCTATCAATGGAAAGACGGACATGAGTGGAGAGCAGTTCGCGACAAACAATATACTTATGCACGGTATTTGATTGACGGTTCCGAACTTTTATTCGACAATATAGCTGATCCGAGACAGACCCAAAACCTGGTCAACCACAGGGAATATGATAAAATATTGAAAAGGATGAGAAAGCAGATGCAAACAAAAATGCATGAACTCAAAGATGAATTCAAGCCCTGTAGTTGGTACCGCGGAAAATGGGTGGATGAAGAGAGATGCATACAGGCTGCTGCCAAAGGTCCTTTTAAACAACAATAATAAAATTCATAAATAATACTACCATGAAAAAGAAATTTTTACTAATGGCATTGCTTGTCTTTTCACTAGCAGCAACAGCCCAAAACCCAAAAGAGATTCTGAAAGCCGTGAAGAAACACGATAAAGCCGTGTATTTGAAACCGGGCTGGATACGCGACCCATACATTTATCTGGCACCGGACGGATTTTATTACTTGACCGGAACCACTCCCACGAATGGAGACAAACGGGAGATAGAGGATAAATACAATCTCGGACTATCACCACAAGCCAAGAAACTGGGATTAAAGCCCAGCCTCGTAGGTTACCAAGTTCGTGTATGGAAGAGTAAAGACCTTGCCAATTGGGAATACGTAGGCGAACCGTTCTCCCTTGACAGGGGGTTCTGGGCACAGCAACAGCCGGAAGCCTTCAAAAACACTCCCAAAGAAGAGTGGTTCCTTTGGGCACCCGAAATGTATTACGCAGATGGCAAATGGGTAGCTGTCCATACTTCACCCAGTCCGGTTAAAAATGGCGCCAACCTCATTATCATGGACAATCTCGGAAAGAGCAACAAGCTTGAATTCCCGATGGGAAAAGATGTCAGAGACAAACACGACCCTTCCTTGTTCCGCGATGATGACGGCACTTGGTATATGACTTGGAGCAATACGTTGATCGCTCCGTTAAAGCCCGGATTTACCGGATTGGCAGCCGATCCTGTCCGCATCGATCCTTCCAACCGCGTCATCGGCCACGAAGGTGCCACATTGAAAAAAATCGGAAAGAAGTATGTACACTTCGGAACAGCATGGTCTACCGATCAGGGACGAAAAGGTTCCTACAACTTATACTATTGCACCTCCGATAACATAACCGGACCGTACAGCGAACGCCGTTTCGTAGGACGATTCCTCGGACATGGAACACCCTTTATGGATAAAGACGGCAAATGGTGGTGTACCGCCTTCTTCAACGGTAATGTACCGCCTCTGCCCAAAAATGGTATCCAGACAAAAGACCTGAGCGAAACAGCCCAGACCATCAACGAACAAGGTACCACCATCGTTCCTTTGGAAGTAAAGATACAGAAAGACGGTGATGTCTACATTCGCGCCATCGATCCGGACTACGCGACTCCCGGACCAGACGAAGTACAGAAATTTTAATAGAAAGACTATTTATATGAAAAACCTATATTTACCTCTTACAGCGGCTCTTGCCGCTGTTGGTGCTTCAACATTTGCACAGACTACGAAGCCCAATATCGTGCTGATCATGACCGACCAGCAACGTGCCGACCTTTGCGGCAGAGAAGGCTTTCCGATGGCTATCACTCCATTCGCTGACTCATTAGCTCATCAGAACGTCTGGTTCGACAAGGCTTACACCGTAGCCCCGGCAAGTGCCCCGGCACGCTGTTCGATGTTTACCGGGCGTTTTCCTTCGGCAACCCATGTACGCACCAACCATAATGTACCCGATGTATATTACAACAAGGATATGGTGACCGTCTTGAAAGAAAACGGATACAAAACAGCCCTGGTGGGCAAGAACCATTCCTACCTGAAAGCTAGTGATATGGACTACTGGATAGACTACGGGCATTGGGGTAAAGGCAAAAAGAATACGCCTGAAGAAAAAGAACTTGCCCGTTTTCTCAATCAACAAGCCCGCGGACAATGGTTGGAACCTTCCCCTATCCCGTTGGAACAGCAACAGCCTACCACCATCGTCAACGAAGCTTTGGACTGGATCGGCCAACAAAAAGCAGATGAACCGTTCTTCTTATGGGTTTCATTCGCTGAACCTCATAACCCTTATCAGGTATGCGAACCTTATTATTCAATGTTTGCTCCCGATAAAATTCCACAACCTCGCACTACCCGTAAAGACCTCCCTAAAAAGAGTGACAAATATCAGATCCTATCTCAACTGGAAGACGCCTCCTGCCCCGATCTGCAAAGAGATCTCCCCCGCTTGAGAGGCAATTATATGGGTATGATCCGCCTCATAGACGACCAGGTGAAGCGTATGATAGAAACACTGAAAGCAGAAGGAAAATACGAGAACACCATCTTTATCATCCTTGCCGACCACGGTGATTACTGCGGTGAATACGGATTGATTCGCAAAGGTGCCGGGACACCCGAATGCCTCACCCGTATCCCGATGGTATGGGCAGGTTATGGCATCAAACAACAAAAACAACCGATGGACGCCCATGTTTCCCTGGCAGATATATTCCCCACTTTATGTACCGCTATCGGCACCGATATACCCGTTGGAGTACAAGGCAGAAGCTTGTGGCCTATGCTTACAGGACAAGAATACCCAAAGAAAGAATTTGCCAGCATCATCGTCGAACAGGGATTCGGAGGAGAAGACTTCACACTTAATGAGCCGTTGACCTTTGCAGAAGAAGGAGCATTGACTCCCGGTAAAATCGCTTACTGCGACGAACTGAATACATGGACACAAAGCGGCACTCAACGCATGATCCGTAAAGACGACTGGAAGCTAATCATGGATAATTACGGCAGAGGTGAACTATACAACCTCAAGAACGATCCGTCCGAAATCAACAATCTTTTCGGAAATAAGAAATATGCCGATAAGCAAATGGAACTGATAGAAGCCCTGATAACTTGGAATCTGAGGTTGCAAGACCCACTACCAATCCCAAGAAACAGATATCACTTCAAGCAGAATCCATACAATTATCATTTCACCGACTAATAAAGGAAACGTATCATGAACAAAAGAATATTTGCAGCAGCGCCACTGCTTTTGACGCCTTTCGTTTGGGCACAGGAAAAGCCCAATGTAGTAATTATCCTTGTCGATGACATGGGATATTCCGATATCGGCTGTTATGGAGGAGAGGTTCTGACTCCAAATATTGATAAGCTGGCGTCTACCGGAACCCGTTTCACCCAATTCTACAACACTTCCCGTTCTTGCCCGGCAAGAGCCAGCCTGATGACAGGACTATTTCAACATCAGGCAGGCATCGGACAAATGTCCGAAGATCCCGGTTCCCAAAAAAAGAATGGTGATAAAGACAAAAACGATTGGGGCACGGACGGCTACAAAGGTTTCCTCAACCGGAGATGTGTTACCATCGCGGAAGTACTGAAAGAAAGCGGTTATCATACCTATATGGCAGGTAAATGGCATCTGGGGATGCACGGACAAGAGAAATGGCCGTTGCAAAGAGGTTTCGAACGCTTCTACGGTATATTGGCAGGTGCATGTAGTTACCTGAGACCGGACGGTGGCCGCGGATTGACCATGGACAACACCAAACTGCCGGCACCGGAGGCTCCCTATTATACCACGGATGCTTTTGCCGACCATGCTGTTCAATTCGTCAATGAGCAGAAAGATGATAATCCTTTCTTCCTCTATTTGGCATTCAATGCTCCCCACTGGCCATTACAGGCAAAAGAAGCGGACATCCAGAAGTTCACAAAGCTATACCGTTCCAAAGGCTGGGATAAAATCCGCCAAGCACGCTACAAACGCATGGCTAAGATGGGAATCATAGACAAAAACGTAGGTTTCGCTGAATGGGAAAACCGTTCCTGGGATGAACTGACGGAAAAAGAAAAGGACGAATCAGCCTATCGCATGGCTGTCTATGCAGCACAAGTACACTGCGTCGACTACAATGTAGGAAAAGTGATCGAATGTTTGAAGAAGAACAATAAACTCGATAACACCCTGATTTTTTTCCTCTCGGACAACGGAGCTTGTGCCGAACCCTATGAAGAGCTGGGAGGCGGCAAGCAGGAAGATATCAACAACCCCTCACACAGCGGAATGCCATCGTACGGAAGAGCCTGGGCACAAACCTCCAACACTCCGTTCCGGAAATATAAATGCCGTTCCTACGAAGGAGGTATTTCCACTCCACTCATCGTTTCATGGCAAAAAGGATTAGGAAACGGAAAAGGAGAGCTATGCCGTGTCCCCGGATATCTGCCCGATATCATGCCGACTGTATTGGAAGCCACCGGAGCCAGCTATCCCCAGACCTATCACGGAGGCAACCCGATCTATCCGCTGGCAGGCACAAGCTTGTTCCCCGCCATTGAGAAGAAAACCGATTCATTACACGAATACATGTATTGGGAACATCAGGGTAACCGTGCCATCCGCTATGGCGAATGGAAAGCAGTTCGCGACCAGACCGGCACGGTATGGGAACTTTTCAATATCGAAAAAGATCGCACAGAGAAACATAACTTGGCGGCACAAAATCCTGAGTTACTTCATAAACTGATCAAGGAATGGGATCAATGGGCCGCCCGTCATTTCGTACTTCCCAAACATGCAGGTGACAAAGAACAAACGAATTAACTAATTCCGAATAAAACAAAAAAGCATATGAAAGCAATTCCTATTACAGCAGGTCTGCTGCTGGCTTCTTCACTTTATGCACAAGAAAAGCCGAATATTGTTGTCTACTTGGCAGATGACCATGGTTGCGCACAAAGTGAACCTTACGGAGATACCTTCATCAAGACACCCAAGATGCAGGAACTTGCTGACCAAGGCATGTTGTTCGAGAATGCATACATCGCTTCTCCCGCATCCGGTCCCAGCCGAGCTGCTCTTTTGAGTGGAATGATTCCCGTACACAACGGAGCAGTAGGCAATCATCGGCTTCCGCGCCCCGAAAGTCAGAAGATGGTCAAGCAATTGCAAGAACAAGGATACGAAGTGGTTGCCTTCGGTAAAATAGCCCACGGTAAGAAACACGCGGAACTATGCGGTTTTGATGAGCTTGAATGGTACAATTGGAACAGTGATACAAAACTGTCCGAATCCGTATCGGCATACCTGAAAAAAAGAACTTCCAAAAAGCCGCTTTGCCTGATGGTAGGCGATCACAGGCCACATGTACCTTGGGGGAAAGAGAGCATTTACAATCCGGCCGAAGTTAATCTGCCCGATTACTTGATCGATACCAAGGAAACACGTGAACATTGGGCACGTTATCTGTCGGACATCACCCGGATGGATAAAACGATGACGGAAATCGACCAGATGGCTACCGATTATTTCGGTAACAATAATTTCGTCTTCATTTACAGTGCCGACCACGGATGTCAATGGCCATTCGGCAAATGGAACCTGTATGAACTGGGTGTCAGAGTACCGTTCATTGTCAGATGGCCGGGACAAATCGAAGCAGGCGTGCGCAGTAATGCTATGATTAGTTGGATAGACTTCATGCCCACTCTGATAGACCTTGCAGGGGGCAAAGTATCCGACGATGTGGATGGCCGCTCTTTTGCTCCGGTCTTACTGGGCAATACAAAAAAGCACCGGGATTTAATCTTCACTACGCACAATAGCGATGGCGACTTTAATCTTTATCCCATTCGTGCCGTGCGTAACGAACGTTTTAAGTATATTCGCAACTTACTTCCCGATTGCTACCATTCCAATCACTCCGATATTCTGCGCAAAGACGGTGCAGGAGCCTATTGGGATTCCTGGGATGAAGTGGCACGGAACGACAAACAGGCAGCCGCCATCATCGACCGTTATTACCGCAGACCGGCAATCGAATTGTACGATCTGAAAAAAGACCCGGGAGAACGGCACAATCTGGCAGATGATCCGAAATATAAAAAGGAACTGAAGAAAATGTCCGATTTGCTGGACAAATGGCTGGAAGAAGAGGGGGATGATGAGTCACTCGATTATGCACCTTATCCCCTGAACGGACCGACCCCGCATCAGGTTCACCAAGCCCGGGAAGTAAACAAGAAAAAGAATAAAAAATAATACTCAAACAAATACATGATGAAAAAGCATTTATTACTCGCTGGTACACTGGCACTTGGTGCAAGTATATCCGCACAGGAAAAACCGAATATAATTATCATCCTTGCAGATGACCTGGGATTTTCCGATTTGGGCTGTTTCGGAGGAGAAATACATACTCCCGTACTGGATGGCATGGCAAAAAAAGGAGTACGCATGACACAATTATACAACAGTGCCCGCAGTTGTCCTTCCCGTGCCAATCTTTTGACCGGACTCTATCCTCATCAGACGGGGTTGGGGCACATGACAGGCAATCATCCCAACTGGCCTCGTGGTTATTCCGGTTTCCGTTCCGAATCGGACAACGTAACCATCGCTGAAGTTCTGAAGGACAACGGCTATTTCACAGCGATGGCTGGAAAATGGCACTTGGGTAAAGTAAACCCTATACAGCGCGGTTTCCAAGAGTATTTCGGACTTTTGGGAGGTTTCGACTCATTTTGGAATCCCAAAGTTTATTCACGTCTACCCGAAGACCGTACCCCACGTCAGTATGCCGAAGGAGAGTTTTATGCCACCAATGTAATCACGGATTATGCCATAGATTTCATCAATCAGGCAAATGACGAAAAACAACCCTTGTTCCTGTATCTGGCTTACAACGCCCCTCATTTTCCTCTTCATGCTCCGAAAGAAATGACGGACAAATACATGAAAACCTATATGCAAGGCTGGGACAAAATACGTGATGCACGTTGGAAAAGAATCGTAAAGCTAGGACTCATGCAGGGAAATCCCCAATTGAGCCCCCGCGGCATCGTTCCGGAAAGCTTCATGTTCAAAGGACCGAACTACGAGCTTCCGGCATGGGATTCACTGACTAAAGATCAGCAGACAGACCTTGCACGCCGCATGTCTATCTTTGCAGCCATGGTAGATATCATGGACCAAAACATCGGCCGTGTCATGAACACCCTGAAAAAGAACGGGGAACTTGATAATACATTTATCATCTTTATGTCCGACAACGGAGCCTGTGCCGAATGGACTGAATTCGGTTTCGACAAACACAGCGGCCTGAACCACCACACGCACGTAGGCGAAGAACTCGACCAGATGGGTTTGCCGGGTACTTACCACCATTACGGAACCGGATGGGCAAATGTATGCTGTACTCCGTTCACCCTTTACAAGCATTTTGCTCATGAAGGCGGCATCTCCACTCCCTGCATCATCAACTGGGGCAAGAACGTGAAGAACAAAGGAGGCATCGACCATCAACCGGCACAGTTTGTCGATATCATGTCCACTTGCCTCGATCTGGCAAAGGCAGAATATCCCAAGACCTATCAAGGACGTACCATTGCTCCGGCTGTGGGAACTTCACTTTTACCAATCGTAGAAGGCAAGCAACTTCCTGAACGTTACATTTATGCCGAACACGAAGGTAACAGAATGGTTCGCAAAGGTGACTGGAAACTGGTATCCGCCTATTGCAAACAAGATAATTGGGAACTGTATAACATCCGTGAAGACCGAACGGAACAAAACGACTTGTCCGCCAAATATCCGGAAAAAGTAAAAGAGCTGGAAGAAGCCTACTTCGAATGGGCAGACCGCAGCGACGTTCTTTACTTCCCCAAATTTTGGAACGAAAGCAACAAGCAAAGCAAATTGAAATTCAAAGAATACAAAACAAGATAAACGAATATCAATGGACTAGATTACCCTCTGTTCGGTTCATACCCGGACAGAGGGTATTTTTTATCTCTTCAGTAGGACGTATTTACAAAAGAATATACTTTCTTTGCAGTCGAATACAACCCTTTTAAAACGATAAAACTTATGAAAAGTAGATGGCTGCTATTAATGTTCTTAATTACAAACTTATTCGTACATGCACAGTCCCCGTCAACGGAAATTGCTCCGGGCGTTTTTATGCTTAAAGCCGGGACAGCAGATTCTTTAACCCCACTCCGGGTATTTAAACCGGAAATAAAGCTAGAAAGCATGAAACAACTTCCGGTCTCCGACTTACCTTTTGATTTATATGATATCCGGATAGTCACAACAGACAGAGGTTGCCAGATCGAAGTACCCTTGGCAGACGACGAACAAATATACGGATTCGGATTGCAGATAGAAACGTTCGAGCAAAGAGGGCTTCGCAAACGCCCCATAGTGAACGACAACCCTTACGGAGGACTGGGATTGTCCCATGCCCCGCAACCTTTTTACATATCCAGCAAAGGATACGGCATTCTGGTGAATACGGCCCGATACACCACCTTTCTTTGCGGTTCCAATCAAAGACAAAAGTATCAACCTTCCGTTTCCGGGAGACAAAAAGGGGAAGTCGCTTTGACCACGGAAGAACTTTATAAAAACAGGGGGAATGGTAATGGAGTACATATCGATATTCCCGGAGCCAAAGGCATAGAAGTATTGGTAATCTCCGGTCCAGACGTAAAAAGAGTGGTACAACGTTATAATTTACTCTCCGGTGGAGGCTGCTTGCCTCCGTTGTGGGGATTAGGCTTCAAATACCGTGTCAAGGGAGATGCCGTGCAGGATTCAGTCATGCGTTTTGCCAATTATTTCCGTGAAAACAAGATTCCATGCGATGTGATCGGTTTGGAACCGGGATGGCATACGGCAGCCTATTCCTGTTCATATGTTTGGAGCGACCACTTTCCCCATCACCGGCAAATGATTCAAGACTTGAAGCAGCAAGGCTTCAAAGTCAATCTATGGGAACATGCTTATGTCAATCCGGCAGCACCTTTTTATGAGAAGATGAAACCCTATGCCGGTGATTATCTGGTATGGAACGGGCTGGTTCCGGATTTCACGCTTCCGGAAGCTCGTACATTATTCACCGACCATCATAAGACATTGATGGAAGAAGGAATCAGCGGCTTTAAGATGGACGAATGTGATAATTCGAATATCACAAAAGCTGATGCAACATGGGGATTTCCCGATATGTCACGTTTCCCTTCGGGATTGGACGGTGAACAGATGCATCAGTTATTCGGTTCGCTTTACGTCACCACATTGGATAGCATGTACCGGAAAGCCAATCACCGTGCTTTTCAGGATTATCGAGCTTCCGGGTTGTTTATGTCCTCCGTTCCGGCAGTCATTTATAGTGACATCTATGGGCATGAAGATTATATACGCATGATGTGTAATGCAGCCTTCGGTGGTTTACTCTGGTGTCCGGAAGTCAGAGAATCCCATTCTCCCGAAGAGTTCTTCCACCGCTTGCAAACAGTTATTTTATCTCCGCAAGCCATGGTAAATGCCTGGTATCTGCAATACGCACCGTGGCTTCAATTTGACAGAGACAAGAACAACCGGGCGGAATTTCTGCCCGAAGCCCAACAGTTTGAACAGTATAGCCGCGAACTGATAAACCTTCGTATGCAATTGATACCTTATCTATACACAGCCTTTTTTGCCTATCATCAACAAGGCATCCCTCCTTTCCGTCCGTTATTGATGGATTATCCGGGCGACCCGCAGGCAAGCAAGCTGTATGACCAATATATGATTGGGGACGGCTTGATGGCTGCCCCCTTATATAAAGACACTAACCGACGAACCGTCTACTTCCCGGAAGGAACCTGGTATAACTTCAATACAAACGAAACCTATGAAGGGGGAAAAAGCTACCTGATAGAAACAGCTTTCAATCAACTTCCGTTATATGTCAAGTCCGGTACTCTTCTACCGTTGGCAGAGCCGGTTCAATTTGTATCCCCAACTAGCAGCTTCCAACTTACCTGCAAAGTATATGGAAGTCCTGTCTCTCCCGTAGTTCTTCTGGAAGACGATGGAGAGAGTTATGATTATCAATCCGGAGCCTATAACACCATCACTTTACAAGTTGACAAGAAGAAAGTCAAACTACAACGTAAAGGTTCATATAAAGGAAAACGGTTCATATTGAAGAGCTATGAGTTTATTCCATAAAATAGGCACATTTTAGATATTCCCTGTTGCTGCATTATCTCATATAAAATGATAAAAGTCAATTGATGGAATTTGATAGAATGAAACCAACCTGCCCCACAGCATGGGTTGGTTTCATAGCTACACAAAACGACACACAATTAAATGTCTTTCCTTAAGGAGCAGACATATCTGTGGCCACAATCACAAACAATGACTCTCCAAATTGTACTATTAATGGCTGCTTATAACTTCAAAAGAGCCATGAGAATACTTTTATACTTTATAGAAAAATTAGCAAAAGATTGTCAGGCAGCGATATTTCGCTAAAATAAACTTTTAAGGCACAACTAAATAAACCTATATTATGCCGATAGAATAAATCTAGCAACTCTTTATTCTATCGGCACTGCTAAGTTTAAAGCTAATCAGACTAGTTATTTCAGATCTCCCACCACAATAACCGGTTCTTTATCCTTTGATTGTATGGCAGTGACTGTTTCAAAGCCAGAATCCCAAGCAGGCAAGAAATTACAACTTTCACCTTTATCTGTAATTTTATCTTTAGAGGGCAATTTAGTAACATAGGTTTTGCCATCAGCCTTACTGTAATATCCCCAAAAGGTCTCTTTATTAACATTGTAACTGAAGTAAATACGGGTATCCGTTTCCATTACCGTACCTAGCTGATAAGTACCCTTGTTCTTTTCGGGCATATCACGATAAGCATAGTTGGGTGTTTTACTACCCAAATCAAACTGGATATGCGGAATAAGCTTGCAATCACCTATTTCGTAAACAGTCGTTCCCCAAAGAAGCTCCTTAAAATAATGTTTGCCATCGTAATCATAAAACTGACCCTGAAAATAAGGGTTGTCTTCTCCGTTTTTTTTGTAAGTCCTTTCTTCAGGGATTGTACATTTCACCTTACCTTTCCCGTCAAAGAAAACAACGAATACACTGTCATTTCCCGACTGATTATTTACAAAACAAACATATTCATCAGCCCCGGTTCTTTTAAAGTTCACGATCTGTTTTTCATATATAGAGGGTTTTGGAAGTCGAGTAACGACCTCACCTATTTTCAGATCTATACCATACCATGTGGGCACTCCACCATCAAGAACTTCCAAGTAAAAATAGTTCTTATTACGATCATACGTATTGACCGGAAGCTGATCTCCTGAATGAATCCTTTTTAAAAATTTACCTTCCAAATCATAAAGATATAATTCGGATGGCCAACAGGAAAGCAACAGTTTGTTGTCTCTAGTAGTGTAAGGCTTTATAAGACTAAATGGCTTATCTGCACCCTGACCAATATTGATACTATACACATCTGCAAAAATATCGCTTTTTGCGAAGCTTTTCACATGAATGGCCTGATCAGTATCGATATTTATCTGAGCACTTAACGGTAAGGCTATTATCAATAACAAGATTGAAAAATATTTTGTTAGCATAAATTTCTTTTCCATAATGATAAAATTTTAAATTAATAATTAATGCGAATCAGTAGTTGAACTCTGATTCATTGTTTTAGAAAATTAAATAAATGAATGCGATGGCACTTTTTCCCATCGTATGCACTAGAAGCCCATACTTAGATCTGCCCTTCATCACTCTTTGAATATTTGTTTTCTCATTCAGCCAGTTGAAAAACGATTCTATGGGTTGTCCGACCTTTGAAACAGCTGTCGAGAATAGGTCTCTGCCTGCTTTCTCCCTTTGAGTAATAATAGCGGCTTCTCCCTTTATTACTTTTACAGGCCTGAGCATAGTAATTTCCTGTTCCTGCTGCTTATTTCCCTAGAAAGAGAAATCAGGGTATATCTTATCTGCAAAGATATTCCTGTGGTTCAGTCCATCAGCCACCTCTCTTTTAAGAACCGTCAAATCATTTTCCTCTGCCGATGATAAGATTATCATTTCAGGGAATGGTATTTTCCATCCCACTTAAATATCCTTTTCTGCTCTTTTATGACAACTTCATCCAAAGTTATCACTGTATCATTCAGCACATACTTAATAGAGTCACTACTGATTATCGAATCATTTCGTTGAAATGCCCCGTTTGCCACCATAGCTACAGAAGTAATAATAAATGGAAAAAGATACTTCATAATTATATTATTCTAACTCATTATTTATCTCCTTTGATGTTATGCATCCATATTTGCCTTATAGGAGCCAATAACCTTTCTAATACACTCAAATCTTCTAATATGATATCTGCCATCCCTTTTAGTTCCTGATCCGGAGGTAATTCTTTTCCATAGTTCGTTTCCAATCCATTAGGAAGCGACACTTCGACTATAAAATTCCCTTCAGCAGTAGGTACGGGAGAAACAGCAAATATTTCTCCTTGTACATAGCCAAACTCTTTTTCCGGGTAGTTAGATAAACGGATATGAGCCTTCTGTCCAATTTTCACTTTTCCGGAACTTTGAATTGGTAAAAACGCCTTTCCTTTAGGAGCAGACATATCTGTGGGCACAATCACAAACAATGATTCTCCGGATTGTACATTCTGTTTCTGAGTCCAAACGGTAATAAAAGTTATTATCCCATCTATTGGACTCTCAAGTAAATAATCTTGCTTCCACGCTTGCAATTTAGCCAGTAATTGTTCTAATGTATTTTTCAGTTCTGTCTGATACTGTTGTTCTTCATCTATCCATTGCTTCATTACATCCAATACATTCTCTTCACTTTGCCTTACTTGCATTTCTGCCTGCAATAAATTGATACGAGAAGTCTCAATAGCCCGCAACTGTTGTAAATATTGACTTTTTGAGACATCAAACTCCGCAGGAATCAGAACATTATCCACATACAATATCGAGTCACGAGTATATATCCTGTTAGCCACTTTCATTTCCTTTTCAGCCAAATTGTGTTGACGTCTTATCAAACCATAATACTTTTTTTGATCCGCCAACCGTTCTTTTTCCGTACATATCTTTTTATCATAATAGTTTAGCTCTTTAAAATGAGTGTACTTAAGAAGAACCGATACAAAAGACGAATATATTGCTTGTATATCTCCTAACTGCAAGGTAGCCGTTTCAAATATTATTTTGCCCTCGTTCAATGAGTATCCCCTCCGTTGCCAATCCTGCAAATTTTGCATTAACCAAAGTACATCATTCGTGACAGCCGGATTTATAATACAGCCTAAAAAAGTTCCTTTTGACACTTTTTGGTGATTGCCTACATAGAGTGTATCCAATCTCCCGGAAACCCGTGCCAATACATAAGTTGGCGGATTTTCCGTTGTCACTGTTATGTCAGCTTGTAATACATCCGGATATTTAAAAAGATAACAACCGATAAACAATATAATTACTATAAAAAAAAGTGCTGTAATGCCAGAACGTATAATCCAGGGGGAGATCTTATTCATCACCTCTTGTACTTCATCACTACGAAGTTCTATTTCATTGTTGTTCTTTTCTTCTTTTATCATATCCCCATAATGTCTAATCGCTCAACTCTAATTGGTTTTTCACCAATTGAAAATAAAGTCCTTGCATCCCTACAAGTTCCGCATGGGTCCCTTCCTCAGCAATAATTCCCCCGTCAAGTACAATTATGTTATCCGCGTTTTTAACAGTACTTAGACGATGAGCCACCACTACTACAGTTTTTCCCTTATAAAATTCATCTAGGTTTTTCATTATTTCCATTTCATTATTAGCATCCAATGCATTAGTGGCTTCATCAAAAAAAAGGAACTCCGGATTTTTATAAACAGCGCGGGCTATAAGAATTCTCTGTCTTTGCCCCTGACTTATTCCATTTCCTTCCATCCCGATTTTAGTATCATACCCCAAAGGGAGCGATTCAATAAAATTTCTAATATTGGCTACTGTAACAGCATGCCTCAACCGTACTCTGTCTATTATCTCTTCACCTACAGCAATATTCTGCGCTATCGTTTCTGAAAAAATAAAGCCATCCTGCATCACCGAGCCGGTTTTTGCTCTCCATAAATGTGGATTAATCATTTGTAAAGGTGTATCACCAACTTTAATTTCCCCTTTATTGGGCAAATATATTCCCAACATCAATTTTATCAATGTTGTTTTTCCACTACCACTTGCCCCCACTATAGCTGTAACACGATGTTCCGGAATCACCAGGTTCAAATTTCTCAATACATAATTTCTATTCGATCCATCATAGCTGAATGAAAGATCTTCAATCCGTATTTCTCGCCTTCCTTCTAAAACCGATACCTTCGAAGAAATTCCTATCTCCTCATCTTGCTGCCCATGTATATCGTTCAGTCGTTCCAGACTAATCTTTGCATCCTGAAATTCCTGGGCAAAACCAATAAAAGCCCCGATAGGCCCAGATAATTGACCGATAATATAGGTCAGAGACATCATCATTCCCAATGTCATTTGTCCTTCAACTACAGCCTTGGCTGCTATAAAAGTAATGAATACATTGGTCGTTTGATAAAAGAAGATAGAACCAACCTGTTGAATTTGACCTAAAGTCAACCCCTTTACCCTAATTTTATACAACTTTACCTGAATTCGTTCCCATTGCCAACGTTTTTGTTTTTCACAATTATTCAGTTTAATTTCCTGCATAGCCGTTATCAATTGAATCAAACTACTTTGCTCTCCGGCAGCTTGTGTAAAACGTCTGACATCCAACTCACGCCTATATTTCATAAACAAAAATATCCAACCTATATACAAAGCATTACCGAATAAAAAGATTCCTAAAATAATCAAGTCATAATAAGCTAATACAAAAGCGAAAATGAAGAAATTTACAAATGAAAAGAGAGTATTTATGGACGATCCTGTCAAAAAGTTTTCAATACGATTGTGATCACCGATACGTTGCATAGTATCCCCTACCATTTTAGTGTCAAAGAAGCGAATGGGAAGCTTCATTAATTTCGTCAGGAAGTCAGAAATCAAAGAAATATTGATACGGGTATTCATATGTAGCAAAATCCAACTTTGGATGAAACTGACAGAAAGTTGAGATATCGAAATTATAATTTGCGCTATCAACACCAAAGTAATAAAATTTATGTTTCCATTTTGAATCCCCACATCAACCAGTGATTGGGTCAGAAAAGGGAAAATAAGCTGTAATAGACTAGCTGTCAACATGCCCAAAACAAGTTGTATCAACTGTTTTTTGTAAGGAGTGAGATATTTAACAAAAAAGACGAGATTCCGTTTCCCACTCATTTTTTCATCTTCATTCTCAAAAAAATCAGGTCCCGGTTCCATAAGCAACGCCATACCTTTTTCTTCCCCATTTTTTTGAGTTGCAATCCAACATTTCTTTAATTCTGCTTCATCATAAGAAACCAATTGAGAGGCAGGGTCTGCAATATAATATCGAAAACCCGAATGTTTTTTACGAATATCATAGCACACCACAAAATGCCGTTGATTCCAATGTAAAATACAAGGCAAAGAAACATCCCTTGTCAGTTGCTGTAAAGAGATCCGAACTCCCGAAGTCCGAAAACCGATTGACTCAGCAGCATCACTTATCCCTAACATCGAAACTCCTTCACGTGCTATAAAAGAACGTTCACGAAGAGTTTGCAATGAATAGTGTTTGCCATAATATTTCGCAATCATACGTAAACACGTTGGTCCGCAATCCATTGTATCATATTGGGTATAGAAAGGAAACGATCTCATTTTTCTTTTAAATATCGTCACACAAAAATCAATTCAACTCATTGCTTTAGCATTTTGAGCAATGATAGATTTATAGTATGTCCATAATATATAATATATAACTAATTCATGCGCTCTAGGACAATTATCAAAATAACGATTAATTAACATGTGTATATAACTAACTATATTATAATGTTTAATATTGCTTTTCTGCAAAGCATATTTAGTGAATAATTTTTGAATAGTTGTGCTTGTTTTTTTAATATACAAACAATCTTTAATAAATAAATTTCCATTCATAATATTATAAACATCCCCTTTTACTTCCCTATACTTATTTGATAAATATTTTTTATCTTTTGTATTGTAATTGAATTCATCCAAAAATTGAGATGTCAACTTTTTAAACTGATTACATTTATCAAAAACAGAAAATTCAAAAATATTTAAGAGTTCATCAATCATCATAATAACTGGAATCCACATTCTTTTTTCTTCAACTCTATTAGAACGCAGTTCATTTAATTGATGCAAAACCATTTCACTTTGATGGAAAAAAAGGCTTTCAGAAAATTCGATAGTAAGTTCTCCACCATAACGTTCCATTTCTCGATTATAAGTATCGGCCTGAATTTTCCAAATATATTTCTTAACGATATCTTGCTTTATAGCATCATTAAACAAGCCAATAAGTAAACCTAAGTGGCCTGTTCTAACCAAATGGAACCTTATTCTCAAATGGTATTCAGGATCACCATATCTCAAATAAAACCATTTATCAATTATACCATCATTCAATAATTTATCTTTTAAAGAACAAATAGAATCTAACAGTATCCTATCTGATTCTGCTGGATTTACATATATTTTCAAGTACACCCATTCATCACCAAGTATAAAAATTCTTTGCATATATTTTATATTTAATAATTACCTCTATAAAAACCAAAAATAAATTGATTACTATATACTTCATTATCTTGTATCACAATTGATTGCTTTTGGAAACGCAAACTTTCACGCAAAACAACAACATCTCTTTTTTTTACTTCGGATAGAAAGATTCCTATGCTTAATTCTGAATGCAAATCTAATAGTAGATGATTGTCTCCTTCACATAATTCTACATACTGGGGAATTTTATTCATATCTATCCATTCGTTAAAACGTGTATATAATTCTGTTCCTTTCTGAATGTACGACAACATTTCATTGACATTGATACGCCATTCTGCTAAAGATAATATCACATTTTTATATTGAACTCGTGGGAAATAATTATAAATATCATATAAACCTCTCCAAGAGAAGATAAGCGCACCTCTTTTTCCATATAAACCAATAGATCCTAAAAAATTATAAATAGGTAATGCATCTTTGCTATTATAATTATGGGCAGTGGACAACATTGGCACGACCGTTCTATTTAACTTCTTAGACCGCAATATGACCTTTCCTCCCTTAATGCTAACCATCAAATCAGATAAAATTATTTTTTTAGCAAAAGAATTGCAAAAATAAGGTATTTCATATTCCCGCAGTTTCGGTCTCTGTAACACATTTCCAGTCCTAGAAAATGGTATATGAACTACTTCCGCTAAAATATCATTACAAGATAACAGATTCTCTTTTTGGGTAATTTCTACCAAATATTTTTCAACATTACTACTATGTCCAAAACGGCTAATTAAATTACAAGCACTTGAATTTCCTGCAGAATTAAAAAATATTTCTCCATTTTGATATAGTTCACAAAACACAGAGATTGTAGCTGGAATATCATCCCACTTCTCTTCAAATTCAGAAAAAGCAAACTCATCTAAAATAATATTTTCTCCTTTTTTTAAAGCTTCTAAATATTTTCTGTTCAATATTTGTTCATATTTGTCCCAATGCATACCCTTTAATGGATGTTTGTTATTGATTGGCATTTGCTTTATAAGTGAATCCAAATAAGGAATACTCCTATAACCTATACCTATTCTATCATCTAACGCTTCCAAAAGTGGTATTTCTGCAGTATCGTATCTCTCTTTAAATCTTCGGACAAAATCTTCTATTTCTACATTAGGATTATAAAATGAAATTCTATTAACAAACCTCAACGCCTCATATAGCTGATTAACAATTTTAAAATCAATAGATAGTTTACTATAACATCGTTCCAAATCACATTGAAACAAGTACTTTCTATCGATCTTTATTCCTAATTCTTTTATTAATCCTTCTAGTTCAGAATAAATATTGAGAGTTTCACCAAGTTTCGTCTTATCTATATTATTTAACTTTTCTTTTATTCGACTTAAAATATCTAATTCTGCTATTTTTACCTGATAAGATTTTAGTTTTGCAATAATATAGTCCAATAAATCCCCACCAGTCACAAACGGATATAATTCACTAATTAACAACTGATTATCAATTAATTCATCGATAAAATTCAAGGCTTCTTCCAAATTAATATCATCATTCACTATAGATAGTGCTAAATCCATACGTCTCTGACCATGCATAGCTTTATTAAGAATCATCATTAAAGCATCTGATCTATCGACAGATGATTTTATATGAGATTTGACAGCACCTAAAAAAATTTCTTCAGTGTATAATAGAATATTATCTCCTATAAGCTCAAATATTGTTGAATTAGGATAATATAATAGAGATTCTTTCAAACAATTATTCCGTTCCAGAATTTGTGATATAACATATGTACAAGTCATATCCAAACGCGTTTTTCTTTTAAAAGAATCCATTTTTATCTGGGTACTAGCACCTACATTTCCTATAGAAAATGAAGAAAACAAGCCAAATGGCGTACACCTTGTACTCATACGCTTCACATATTTCCAAATAGATTGTTTAAAACGAATTTGATCCTTGTTATTAAGAAATCCTTGACGAAATTTACTAATCTCAGAATACAAACTAGGGGACGCAAGGTAAAGAGCTTCTAATATTCTTTTGTCCGCTAAAAGACTATCAATATCGGATTTTTTCATCATATCCAATAGCCATGATAAAGAATACAATGGTATTCTCATAATAAAAGAGTCAAATGCCTTATACATAATCAATCTAATAAAAATAATTTATTCCAAAATTGTTGCTTCTCTAGAGTAGACAATAAGACAAGTCCAATCCCTGAAATTCCTTCCAAAAGAGAAAAATTATCATACCATTTACCCAAATAAAACGACTTATATCCTGCAGCCTTTCCACCTGGAATATTAAAGTCTAATAATCTGTGAAGCCAATAGTTAGATGCATCTTTAAACATCTGCTCTCCCGTCTCTTCATATATCCTTGAAAAGAAATAACTCACACCCGATATACCATGGCAGAACCCCGCATCTATAATAGAAGTTTCTGCTAATAATCTCCTCTTGGTTGAATATTCAAAAACTTGAAAAGCTTTAGTTATCCAATTATTATTATTTAAAACATTACCAGCCTTCCACAGAGCCCATGCAATACCTAAATCACCATAACACCATGCCAAACGACTATTTTGAACTATACCTTTTTTTATCCCGCTAGGAAAATAACTATGACAATTTCTATCCTGTAATTCATTAGATAATATATAATTTATATTTTTTACTATTAAAAGTTCAACTCTCCTCCTCTCGACATTTAATTTGTATATTTTACACAATATCAGAATAATTCCAGCACTTCCATGTGCCAGTGATAGGTCATAATTTTCAACTCCATCATATAAATTGAACATACACTGCCATTTTATCCCTCCACTTCGTTCATCAATAATAGAAACCTGATCTATAAAATCAATGACATCACATATAATCTCTGCATCCCTTGATGTAAACTCCTCTTTTTCTATGAAATATAAAGAAATACCTAAAATCCCATGTAAATAATCATATACTTTGCTAACCTTCATTTTATTTTTTAAAACAGTAGCAATATATTCATTAGCATCCTGGTCTATCTCAGTGTGTATAATACCAGTTCTTTTCAATAGATTAAGCATATAAGCAACCCCTGGTATTCCTGCTGAAAAGGTAACATACTGATCGTGTTTAATTTCATCCAAAATACCCTCCACCACCTTTACTCCTTTATCGAATATTATTTTATCATTAAAAATATCCGCATAATAAAAAAGAAATATAGCAATACCTGCATTTCCACTTAACAGCCCTATTCCATGATTCCCTTCATCTATAAAAGATTCTATAGAATGCAAAATTTCTTCAAGACGCTCCAAAATACACTTTATCATTTCCAAGATTTTTCGTCATTACATTTTTTTGTAAACAAAAGTCATAACAGGAAGGGTAAACAAAAAATATAATATCCCTGCAATCCCTCCTACATTTATAAATGAAATGCTCTCCTTCATCAAACTCATATATGCCCGATAAGGATAATAATAAGGAGAATACACCACATACTCCCAATTTGCGGCTACTATAGAAAACATCACCCCCAAACAAGTAATACCTAACACTACAGAGAAACGTTTAAACAAACAGCTAAACAAGTAATGAAGATAGACAAGCACCAAACTGCCTTGATAAAGTTTCACAAAAAATACTGCCATTATGCCTCTTGCATCATACTCGCCAAAGCCGTATTGAGGCAAAAAATGAGACAAAGGAAAAGAGAAAGTCCAAAACGCTGCATACGCTCCCAATACAGACAAAGTTACTACTTCCCAAATAAACACTAATCTCGCCCCTAATACGCAATTCCTACTAACTGGCAATATAAACAACCGTTGAAAGTTTGAATGGCGATATTCTAATTCAAACAACGAATAAGACGTAATACCCATCAATAACGGATATAAAAAAACATATAATTGGAAAAGATAGCGAACCGTATACAGCCACGGATTCAAGTACAACCCGTCATGCCCACGTGCATCATATAGTATATATACCATATTCAACAAGCTTAACACCCATGGTAGCAACAGTATCAACCAGACACTGAAATTACGTTTGGCCTTTAGATGCTCAAACCTCAATAATGAAAAAAATCCGTTCATACCGACATCATTTTTAAAAAGACAGATTCTAATGACGATGCATCGCTTTCTACCGCATCAATGGTAATCCCTGAACCAATTAACAGTTCCAACAATTTTTGAAACGTTAGAGTGTCGTCTGTAATCACCGATAAAACTCCCGATATATAAAGATCAGATGCTACACCATGTGTTTCTAGAAAAGTAGCAAGTGCTTCTGCATCCGCACATTTCACATGTATGTGCCTATTCACTTTTTTAACCAGATCGACAAGTGTACCATCATATAGCAAACTTCCTTCTTTCAAAATACCAATGTGAGTACATATTTTATCCATTTCACTCAATATATGACTAGAACAGAAAATAGTTTTCCCTTCTTGATGTAAGCGAAGCATCAAGTGACGGATATCATGCACTCCTTCAGGATCTAAACCATTCATCGGTTCATCCAGAAACAAAATATCCGGATCATGATAAATAGCCATTGCTATACCCAAACGCTGTTTCATACCGGTAGAAAACTTGCCTACCTTTTTATTCGCTGCAACTTCAAGCCCTACCCATCGCAAAACTTCATTCATACGATTTTTTCCAATCTGATATAAACAGTCCAGACATTGAAGATTCTCCAAAGCAGTTAAATCCGGATAATAGGACGGACCGCCAACTAAAGCACCCACTTTAGTCAATATTGATAACCGGTGGGGCTGAAACTCTTTTCCATGGAAAAACACCTTTCCCTGTAAAAAAGGAAGTAACCCAAGAAGAATACGTATCGTGGTAGTTTTACCTGCACCATTCTGTCCGAGATAACCGTATATGGCACCTTCAGGAACAGACAAACAGATATCCTTCAATATTTCCTGCTTCTTAAAGCAAAATCTAAGATTTTGAGTTTCAATGATTGTCATGTCAATAGGTAGGTTTTGTCATTTTATCAATATAAATCAAAATGTCCGTCATCTCGCTCCAATCATTCCCGACACTGAGTCCTTGATTGATCCCTGAAACAAACCGACGGTTCAACCATGAAGCGGTGTCCAATTCTGAAAAATCAAGATAACCTTCGGAAATACCACAAGAATGAATCTGATATTCCAACGATTTACGGCTTAAAGTTCTGAATGTTCTTCCATCTGGGTCTATCCTTCCGTAAGAGGAAAAAACGACAGAAATAACTTCATCTCCCAAATAGTCTTTTAGATAGTTCCCGAAAGGCTTGAATTCCACAAGTTTACCATCTTCATACAATGCATGAAGATTTGAACACCAAACGATTATCTTTCTATCTTTATATACAGTATTAGCCAGCCAGTTAAAATTATCAGCCATAAGCGAATCCCGCAACTGCATCCTATAAGCTTCTCCCGGCTCATATTGCCTACATGCTTCAAGATAACTTTTCAATCCTTGCAAATATCTATAATAAAGTTCATCTGTTCGATTATCTGGTACCATTCTCTCTTTCACAACTAAAGCCATCTGCCCAATGTCGGAAAGTAAACGGGTAAATTGCAACGTATCCAATATATTCGGATTTATAAACAAATATTTAATATGCGATTGAGACTGAACAAAATCCGGATACTTTTGAATATCAACATCTTTGGTATGCAGATATTCCTTCACTCTTTTTAACCGTAATGAATCAGAAATATCCCCGGTATATTGCACATCAAACCCTCCAAGTTCAATAGGGTTGTCTGACTTTCGGGATTTTTTGTAGAATTCCCATAGAGAGTTGCTTTCATGATTACTGCACCAAAAATAGTATAATCCATGCAAAGGTTCCAAAGATTCTTCCTGATTCATGAGCCACATGTCATACATACCGGCTTCATACAACACAACATTATATCCGAAACGCTCATGAAGAGTTCTTATCAACCGTTCCTTGTAAGATATTGTTTTCCCGTCAGAATGAGTTTGTTCGCCAAGTAAAACAACTCGATGGTCGGAAAGCCGAAGTAAAAGTCGCGAATATTCTGCCGTATCAGATGATAAGTCATGTACATATCTTTCTATCTCAAGTTTATCAACATCCTGATTAACAGGAGAAAACGACCATATACCTACGATAATAATGCAGATATAAAAGAACAATAGAATATAAACACGCGCATAATGCATACTCAAAATTATAATATAAAAAATAAATACATATGCAAACTACACAAATCATATAAATTAGACTATTTTCATCCGTGTAGTTTGCATATTTATCAGCATAAATGAATATACACTGTACCGCTATATTTCACTTAATAACAAAATAAGCTATTTTCATTATCTGCTTTAAATTAGAATATTCACCTTAGAATGAACTATTCCATATGCCCATAATACATATTACACGCTATATCAGTAGTAGTACTTGGAATCCCACCGGGGCAATCATCCGTACAATAAGAATTAGTACAATTATATATCGTTCCAAAGATTCCACAACCATCAGAACAGCCAGATGTATATCCATCAGTACAAGTATCTGTTCTTAAATATAGACCTCCTTTATTAATACCTCCTTGAAGCGAATTCATATCACTCCTATCTAGCAAATCAAGATTATGATCTAAACTTGCCAACCTTTGCTTGTTTAATGACAATTTACCCATATTATTTTTTTTTGTTGTATCCAAAATAAACAGTGGACACGACTGTTACTATATGTTTATTACGCGCAATGTATAGTTATACAAATAATATATCATCAAATCTAATATCGAATAAAAAATAATCCTCGAAAATGATAACATGCATATTAAATTCAAATTAATAATCCTAAAAAATGATGTCAATCCTTATATGAGTTCATAATATCCAAAATATCAATCGGAAGAACTCCATTATCAATAATAACATCAATGGGTACAAAGGATGTAGAGCGATAATCCCTATCTTTGTCAGATGTAACTTTCACTCCCCCCGAAAGAACAACATATCCTTGAAATACAATAAGCTTATCACTAACGCTTACATCCTGTGATTCTACTATACAAGTAAGAATAATTAATGTCAGAGATAGAATTTGTGTATTCATAGCAAATCTGTTTAATAGTTTAACACCACAAAAATGACGCATTTTCATGACATTTCAAAAAAAGGAGGGTGTACTAAAAAATGCACGACAACCAATTATATATCAATATATTACCAATCAAACACGCATAATATCATGTATTAAACGAATTTATTTTTTCTGACTTTATGCAGAAAATCTACATGACTCACATCTTTTTATGGTCATAAAAGCCCTTTTAAATACAATTGAACAAGAGATAAAGTATTTCTCCTGCGCCATCAGAAATAACGGTCAATTTTCTAAAGAGAGAAATCCAATAATAAACAAGAGCTTAATGCCTTGACTTGCCAAATGAGGATATTTATCCTTCAATTTGGGCAACTAGTTAATATAAAATACTTCAATCGCCTTGTATCTCACTCTTATCAATAGCTACAACGATCTTCAAAGGATTGCCATCGCGAAGAATATCATATACGATAGTGTCTGCTTCCACTTCCAAGGCACGGTGTTCCAGCCAAGTAAAATCTTTGCAAGGACGACCATTTATATTCACAATTTCATCACCTTCTTTCAAACCGGCAATCTTGAAACGATTACTTTCATAATCGCCAACACCTGTTACCACCATTTTGCCCTGACGGGTGAAGCCATAAGAAAAATGAAAACGTTGATGGATAGGATTGACTATACGCTTAAAATTCCTTATTGGCTGAAAACCAACGACCTTCCTCTTCATATCAAAAAAGACATTGAAACGTTTTAGGAAATTCAACCCGATCAAATAATCATAAATCACATTATTGGGGTAGTCAAAAGTATATATTCGTAAAGAATCTATATTCATCTTATCAAACAACGTGGCATCTACCGTACAATAGCGATGATAATGACTTAAATCACTAGTCCAAACTGCTTCCTTACGGTCATTAAAAAAGTTATATTCTTCATCCCCATCTCTACGAATTAAAGCAATATCCGATGGCATACCGGTATCAATTAAGAAAGCATGATCAAGAGTCAAAGTATCTCCATTATTACATTTTACTTTTATCGGGAACTTTATAATGAAAGGATTAGGGTATTTTTTAACGTTTACCATAGGAATCTCAAAACAATCATCTGGTAATCTAAAATTTTGGGCTGAATGGATTTCCATATAATTATCCTCAAAATTCAATTCCCAGACATGTATAGTATCATTTTCAGGAATATTAAACATTCCTTCCGAATCAGATGTGGAAAAATACTTTTTCCAATCAAATACAATTGCTCTTGAATATACTAAATTCTTATTCCCTACTTTCACATCGGGTGTAGCTTTATAACAAGAACTTGGAACATAATATTCACCCCACGCCGAACCACTAAACCCTGATTTAACCAAAGAATCAACATCAAAAAGCATAGGATTTTTGAGCAAAAAAGTAGAATCCAACACTAAAGCTCCTATCGTCGCACCTGAATCAAAAGCTAAACGAGCAGTTATACTATCATCTATCTGAACAGGAAGTACTATTTTCCGATCTTCCGGATCAATTGTAAAATACACCCTATTCGAATGTGTATTACAACTGCATAATAACAGGCATACCATGTATGCTAAGTATATAAGTCTTATCATAGAATTAATCATTTAATAAGTTATGTCAAAAACTAATAAAAATCTTTCTCCATATTCTCACAAAACATGAAGAGATCGGCTTTTGACACAACTTAGTATAGTTTTATTAAGGAATCATAGGAGGTGGAATACAAAGATTATCTTGTCGCGTGGTACAAGGATCCTTTATTGCATATAGATCAAAATCTCCACTTTCAATAGTCCCTCCTTCATATTTACAGCATTGCTGACTACCATCCGAAGTAAGCCCACCAGCATTATTAGCACTGTTATTTGCACTTGTGGAAGAGCCACCGCTGTTAGCATATTTGCACCCACATTGGCAACAACCAACTTCACCACCGCCTAAAACGCGGCACATCTCAAGCTCATTCAACTCAGAACCCGAAATTTCATGTAATTTCAACTTGTCAGTTTTCATGATTGTTTAAAATTTTAGTTAATAATAAACTTTATATAAACATATAGAGCAACAAGTAATTATGTAAGAAACATTTTCTCTGATAAGCACATGATGGTCATCATTACTTATGTTTATTAAAGAGAAATGGCCATTTTAAAAGGCTTAGATCTGTTTCATTCACAAAATTTGAAAGGAGTCCACCATTGATAACGGCATCAATGGATACGGAAGATACTGAGCGATAATCCTTATCTTCATCAGATTTAACTTTACATCCCCCCGAAAGAAAAACATGTCCCTGAAAAACAATAAGCTTATCGCTCACACTTACAGCTTGCGCTTCAACTATGCAACTAAAAATAATTAATATCAGAAATAAGATTCGTGCTTCCATAGCAAATTTCTTTAATATAAAATACTTCAATCACCTTGTATCTCATTCTTATCAATAACTACAACGATCTTCAAAGGATCGCCATCGCGAAGAACATCGTACACGATAGTGTCTGCTTCCACTTCCAAGGCACGATGTTCCAGCCAAGTAAAATCTTTGCAAGGACGACCATTGATATTCACAATTTCATCACCTTCTTTCAAACCGGCAATCTTGAAACGATTACTTTCATAATCGCCAACACCTGTTACCATCATTTTACCCTGACGAGTGAAGCCATAAGAAAAATGAAAACGTTGATGGATAGGATTGACTATACGTTTAAAATTTTTTATCGGTTGTAAACCGATGACCTTCCTTTTCATATCAAAAAAGACATTGAAGCGTTTTAGAAAATTCAAACCAACTAAATAGTCACATTGCACGTTGTTGGGGTAGTCAAAAGTATATATTCGTAAAGAATCCATATCCATTTTATCAAACAAAGTAGCATTTACCATACAATAACGATGGTAATGACTTAAGTCACTCGTCCAAACCGCATCTTTGCGATTATTAAAGAAATCATATTCATCATCCTTATGTGTCAGAACTATGTCATGTGCCATGCCGGTATCCACTGTATATGTATGTTCAAGAGTTATTGTATCTCCATTATTACATCTTACTTTGATTGGAAGCTTTATGTTGAAAGGACAAGAATGTTTTTTTTCTTTTACCATAGGAGTCACAAAGCAATCATCCGGTAATCTAAAATTCTTGCCCAAATGGATTTTCATATAATTATTCTCAAAATTCAACTCCCAGACATGTATTGTATCATTTTGGGGAATATTAAACAAACCTTCTGAATCAGATGTTAAAAAATGCCCCTTCCAATCGAATACCCTAAATTTATCATATAAAATATATCGACCGGATATTTTAATATCCGTATTTATCTTATAGTGTGAAGCTAAAACAAGAAATTCAGCCCACGCTGACCCGCTATAAGTTAATTTATTTAAAGAATCTTTGTTTAAAATGGCTGGATAATTCGCGCAAAAAGCAGAATCCAGCACTAAAGCTCCCATTTTGGCACCTGAGTCAAAAGCTAGACGAACAGCTAAACTATCATTTATCTGCACGGGAAGTACAATTTTCCGATCTTCCGGATTAATTGTAAAATAGGTTCTATTCGGTTGAATACTACAACTAATAAACAGTAGAACTACCACACAAATATAATAAATATATTTTGTCATATAATACATTATTTAAAAGGCATATCAGAAGCCGATGTAAGTCTATCTATTTTATACTTTTCTAAAATAAGAAATGACTTCTGACATGCCATATTGATTTATTACGGAATTACTGGACGTGGAGGACAAAGATTATCTTGCTCAGCTATATAGGGATCAATTTCTATTTTCCCACCCCAAAGATCCCCTCCTTCAATAGTCCCTCCTTCATACTTGCAGCATTGCTGACTACCGTCCGAAGTAAGCCCACCAGCATTATTAGCACTGTTATTTGCACTTGTGGAAGAACCGCCATTGTTAGCATATTTGCACCCACATTGGCAACAACCAACTTCACCACCGCCTAAAACGCGACACATCTCAAGCTCATTCAACTCAGAACCCGAAATTTCATGTAATTTCAACTTGTCAGTTTTCATGATTGTTTGAAATTTTAGTTAATAATGAACTTTATATAAACATATAAAGCAACAAGTAATTATGTAAGAAACATTTTCTCTGATAAGCACATGATGGTCATCATTACTTATATTTATTAAAAAGGAATGGCCATTTTAAAAGGTTTAGATCTGTTTCATTCATAAAAATTGAAAGAATTTCATCACCGATAACAACATTCATGACTACAGAGAACGCGGAGCGATAACCTTTATCTTATCAGACTTAGCCTTCATCCCCCCGAAAGAAAACTTATCCCTAAGAAACACAAGCTTATCGCTCACACTTATGCCCTGCACTTCTACTATACAACTAAAAATAATTAATGTCAGAAATGGAATTTGTGTTTTCATGGCAGGTCTGTTTAATGGTTTAACACTACAAAGATGCCGCATTTTCTTCACATTTCAAAAAAAAGACAATGTACTAAAGAATAGATATTAAACAATTATATATCAACATCTTGCTACTTAAACATACATAAAATTATGTATCAAATAAATTCATTTCTTTTGATTTTACACAGGGAATCTTCCAATTTCACACCTGTCTCTAACAATAAATGCTCCTTTATGTGTTATTAAGTATGAGATGATGCATTGCTGCCAGAAATAATAATTAATGGGATTCATGCGGGACGCTGCCTAGCGTGTCCCGCATGAATCCCATTAATAAAAATAAAGGCATTATCTTTATTATTGCCAATTAAGATTTAACACTGTTTTCAACGATACATAACTGAGATTGCCATACGCCTTACTGTATTCGCTGTATCGTATCATATGCAAATTCAATCGTTTCGAGTGCAACATCGTTATTCTCTAAATCAAATCCGGCCACATCCCATTTCACAAGATAAACTTTAGTTATTAACCAGGCAGCTTCACGTGTTCCTGTCGGAGATAACAAAGTAATCAATAGATCACATGTTGTCAAATCTTTATTAGCCCCTTCTGGCATCATTTGAGAAGTCCACAAAGACAGTTCACTCTTCCGCAAAGGCCTAATCGGGCGTTTACAAATAATATTTCCATGTCTCATCGACCCGGGAACATATCTCTGATGTCCATCTATTTCTTGAGATTCCATTTCCGCTGAAAATCCAAATACTTCCAGAAAATCTATATCTCTTCTTGTGGAGGATCCCACGGTTTGTAAGTTGAAATAAAAAGCCGTTGGCTGGCATATGTTATGTTGTTTTTCCTCTGCCATAATTTTAAATTTTTGGTACATTTATTTTTAAGTTTATCAGCTTTCCTGCATTTGTTGTTGGAAGGTGATTTCAATAAATTCAGCCGGACGCACAATAGCAACTAAGACCGTGACACGTAACACTCCTTCCAAAATATCTTCGGGAGTCATTGTATCACCCAGCCCCACATGCACACTGAATGCATCTTCAGGAGTAGCACCGGCAAGTCCACCACGTTTCCAAATACTACGTAGAAAACTCTCAATCATACTCTTTATGTCAATCCAGGTATGTGCTGAATTCGGATGGAATACATAAGCACGTACTGCATTCTTTAGAGATTCTTCCAGCATAATCATTGTACGGCGTACATTGATGTAACGCCAGTCAAGTGAATTTCCCTCCAACGTACGGGCACCCCATACTTTGATACCTTCGCCAACAAGCATGCGTATTACATTGACAGATTTTCCACTTAAAGGAACATTCAAGTCGTCATACTCTTCATGAGTAATAAGCACAGCCGGACATCTGACCAAGTTAACAGAAACATTGGCAGGGGCTTTCCATACTCCACGGGTATTATCCACCATCGTATAGATACCCGCCATAGCTGCCGAAGGCGACAAAAGATTCTGTATGCGTTTAGCTTCATTTAAGGTTGATCTGTAAATCGAAGAAATCTGTTGCAATGTCTTGTTCAACGCATCTTGAGCTATTAAATCTAACTCTGTTCCAATCTTATCAATTTGTTCCTTAATAAGCGACTGTTTTTCTTCAGGATATTCCTTCAGCTCTTCGCCCATCAATGCCTTTAGTGAATCTGAATCAAAATTCAAGAACGATAAATCACGGTCTTGCATAATGGATGTATTAACCCATGGATAATAAACTGCGCCAAAGTCAAGAAATGAGCTACCTATTCCCTCACGGAAATCATTAATTACGTCACCAGCCGGGTCGCGTCTGTCTTTATAGCCATCATATACATCAAGAATAGCCATACGATTGCGCATATCATAGCCACAATGCCTCAACATTGCAGTCTGAACACTATAGCACAATTCCTTATCCTTTAAACCTACCGCTTCAGGGCAAAGCACCATTGTTGGTTCCTGTTCTTTCAGTAGAATCTCTATACCTGCTTTAAGAGCATCCGCACTCAGCTCCTCGGCTTTATAATCACCTACGGAAACAATGTAACAGGGTCCACCACCATTACCAAAAAACATCAACATCTGATAATAAAGTGTGAATGGTAAGCTAATTTGTTTCACCATTACTTTCTTTTCACCGCACACCAGAGTAGGTGTCTCTCCTTCTGCAGCATCCGGCAAAGAAAACAAAGGAGTCGGGGCACCTCCAAAATAAGTATGATATTCTGCCATTGATGTGATGCGAAACGGCTTGTTAAGCAAAGAGGCATTGCCATTGACGGCCATCTCGGTATAACCGATAAAGGCAGGTACTGCGGTAGCAACTTCTACTACAGAATCAGCGAATGCCCTTTTCTCTGTAATGTAGACGCCAGGTGTTTTAATTGATCCCATAAGCTAATCTGATTTAATTATTAAAATATACATTTTGTCGAGAGTTTACTCTTTTCCCGCGCTCTGATTGTATATCAATACAAGTATCTGAATCAATACTAACTTCAATTTGCCGGTGAGTACCGTTTCTTTTCCGAAACACTTATTTCATAAGCATTCAATCTAAAAACTCCCCCTCTTATTGTACAAAATTACTAAAAGTGACAGTTTATTCAATATAAAAAGAAAATTTATTTCATAGACTTCTATCAGCCACATGCATATCCTGTTTTTTCCGAGAAAATTACCATATAATACATTATAAAAGAGGCATGCCAAAAGTCGAAGTAAGTCTAGTTATTTTATGCTTTCCTAAATATAAAAAAATGACTTCTGACATGCCTTACTAAGTTATTACGGAATTATTGGAAGTGAGAGACAAAGATTACCTTGCTTGGTGACAAGGAGATCAGGTTAAGCTTTTTTCATAATAACCAATTAAGTATTGCTACTTCACCTCAAACCATCCCGAAACGTATCCTCCGTCCGGATTGGAGAATTCAAGTAAATAAATGCCCGGTGTATAAGTATTGATGGAAAAGGTAAGTTGAGCCGTTTCATTTACAAAAAGAGATTTAGAATAAACTTCCGGACTATCTTCGCGGGAAATGGTTATCGTAACATTGTCCACAATATCCCAAAAGTCAATTGAAAGAACTCCATTATCAATAACAGCATCAATAGGCACAAAGGATGCGGAGCGTTGATTTGAATCTTCTTCAGTTTCACCTCTCCATCCCCCCGATAGAAAAACGTGCCCCTGAAAAACAACAAACTTATCGCTCACACTTACATCCTGTGCTTTTACTATACAACTGAAAATAACTAATGTCAAAAATAGAAATTGTGTTTTCATGGCAAATCTGTTTAATGGTTTAATACCCCAAAGATGCCGCATTTTCTTTACATTTCAAAAAAAGAAGGATGTACTAAGAAAAACACATCAAACAATTATATATCAGAGCATTAATATTCTCACATTCATAAAAATGTGGATTAAACGGATTTATTCTTTTTGATTTTACGCAGAAAATCGTCCAATTTTACATCTTTCTCTAACTCTAAACGCTCTTTTAGACGCAATTTGGCGTGAGATAAAGTATTACTGCCTATGCTATCAAAAATAATAATTAATTCTTTGTTGGAGAAATCTAATAATAAAAAACTCAGGAGGTTTATGTCATGACTTGTCAAATGAGGATATTTATTCTTCAATTTGGACAGCACATTATCATAAAGACAGTTTACAAGATTATAGATTCTGTCCCACTCTTCAGGGATCATATTTTCAGCGATAATCTTACCTTCTTTTAGCATTGTTATCAGTTTTTCCACATCCATCAGATCGATAAGTTCGTGGCTTGTATTTTCTAACTCGGTAATCTTCTGTGTCAAAGTACCAATTTCAGCCTCCATCCTTGTCTTTTCCACCAACTGTTGTTGCTTTAACAATTCGATTTCTTTTTGATATTGGATAAGCTTGCTCTTATCTTTCTCTTGCATTTGACGAGTATTTTCCTTACCTTCTGTAAGAACTGAAATTTTATCTTTCAACTCTTTTATTCTCAACTCAGTCTGCTGGGTATGCTCAGAAAGCAAACGACTATACGCTTCCACT
The DNA here is from genome assembly GCF_014385165.1 of Jilunia laotingensis. Lineage (NCBI taxonomy): Bacteria > Pseudomonadati > Bacteroidota > Bacteroidia > Bacteroidales > Bacteroidaceae > Jilunia > Jilunia laotingensis. Next base: position 1,057,156 of record NZ_JACRTF010000001.1, read on the forward strand.
TGATCCCGGTAAATGGAATTCCGGTTCATATTCTCCTCCAATCGTCTATACAATTTATTTACTTGCAATTTGGTAGAAGCGTATTTGTTGTATAAAAGATATAAACCGGCCACAAAAAGGACTGATACTACAAAGACAAAAGAATGCATTTTTCGCTTGTCCATCTCAATTTGCAAACTTTTCCTTAAAAATGTCACTTAAAAATGAAAATATGAGCAAAACATAGAGAATGTACTGACCATCAATGGTGTTTGGCATAAAGTGGCTTCAAGTGGCATAAGTAGTGAAGACATGGTCTGAGCAGAATATAGAAGTTGTTATGCTTCCAAACCATTACCTCGTATCAAATGCACTTTTAACACTAACTTCCTATTTTTCTGCGTTCTGCGTAGGTTTGCGTTCTGCCCTTATGACTCTCATGATTTAATTTTGCACCAAACAAAAAGCAAGGATTATGAGAAGTACATTTAAGACTGTCTTCTATGTAAATGGAAGCAAAGAGAAGAGTGGAATTGTCCCTATCATGGGACGGGTTACCATCAATGGGACGATTGCTCAGTTCAGTTGTAAACAGAGTATATCCAAGGAGTTATGGGATGCCAAAGCTAATCGGGCTAAAGGTAAGAGCCGTAAGTCTATGGATGTTAATCATGCGCTTGATAATATCAAGGCGCAGATAGCAAAGCATTACCAGCGGCTTTCTGACCGGGAGGCATTTGTAACTGCCGAAATGGTACGCAATGCCTATCAAGGTATCGGCACAGAGTATGAAACGGTGTTACGTGCCTTTGATAAGATGAATGCGGATTTTGCCAAACGTGTTGGGAAAGACCGTTCGGAGCGTACATACCGTAAATATCTTACCGTAAGGAAATATGTCGCCGAATTTATGAAAAACCATTATAAGCGTTCGGATATGGGGATGAATGAACTGACGGAAGAGTTTATCCATGATTATTGTCTGTATCTACGTAACGAGGTCGGACTTGCCCAATCTTCCGTATGGATATATTCCATACCATTGAAGCATATCGTAACTTCCGCTCATTACCACGGGAAGATACCGAGAAATCCATTTGCACAATATCATGTGAATCCTGACCATAAGGAACGTGGCTTCTTGACAGAGAACGAAATCAAAGCCATGAGTACAATCGAATTGGAAAATGCCAATTTCGCTATTGCAAGGGACATTTTTATTTTCGGATGCTGGACGGGTATATCATTCGTGGACATCAAAAATCTCACCACAGACAATATCGTGGAACTGAATGGCTCACGTTGGATTGTATCCAAAAGGCAGAAAACAGGTGTGCCGTTTCAAATCAAGCTGATGGACATTCCCGCTCAAATAATTGAGCGAAATAAGCCATTCAGAAATGGTAAGAATTTGTTCAACATAAATTCTTACGACATGGTAAATAGGCGCATCAAGACTGTGGCAAAAATGTGTGGAATAGAAAAGAACATTTCATTTCACCTGAGCCGGCATTCCTTCGCTGTTTTAGCCCTTAATTATGGTATGCCAATAGAAAGTGTCAGCAAAATACTCGGACATACAAATATCACTACTACGCAGATTTATGCAAAAGTGACCAACACGAAACTTGAAAACGACATTTCTGCTTTTGAAGATAAGGTTAGCGGACATTTCACCATATAAAGAATGGCTTATGAAAAGAAGTATTATAACAATGAGTGAATCCGGCAATATCATAATGCCGGACAATGTCACAGACATTTGGATGAGCGAACAGGAACTTGGCGATTTATTCGGAGTAATTGCCCCCACATTCCGAGCTTCCATCAGAGCCATATATAAAAGTGGAGCATTGAAAGAATACGAGGTTCAGAAGTATATCAGATTGGAAAACGGCTATCATGCAAATGTATTCAGTCTCACGATGATAGTTGCGCTTGCTTTCCGTATCAATAGTTTCGGTGCGGAACAAATGCGCAATGCCATTCTTAAAAGGATGTACTTGCGAAAAGAGAAAACAACCTTCTTCTTTTCGCTGGGCAGTAACGGGACAAAGGCTTCTAATTATCAGGCATAAAATCCAATAATGTGACGACATGAAATCATGAAACCGACAAATCTTTATCTGTCAATTGATTGCTGATAAAACACTCAGTTGGTAAAACGTATTAGTATTCAGTTGAACTAACGTATTGCTGTTTTACCAATAATACGTATTACCAACAAAAGCCCGAAGAAGCAGACCTGTAACGGATGCTTTTTCGGGTTTGCTTTATATGCTCTTTACCTGCTTCCTGTGCAATTCGCAGCAAGTTTTTCATTCCGTGTAAATTTTGCGCCGTTCTGCTGTGATTTGCTTATCAGGCTTTCGCGTGACTTGCCGTAGCTTTGCACTTGATTAACTATTAACGATTTAAGCGAAATGTAAATGACAAAAACAAAGAACGAAAAGGAGGAGTTTATCCGAGTGGGTACAACCCTCTACAAGTTAGTGAACCAGCCCCGTCTGAACGGTGGCTATGTGAGGAAACGCATTGTGTGGAACAACGAGACACTACGGCAGGACTATGGCAAGGACTATCTCGCCACCGTGCCGAAGTATGACGGTTTCTGTACAGTCCCAAACCATGTGGATTATCGTCCCGTGGTGGACAAGTTTCTCAACCTCTATGAGCCGATAGAGCATTGTCCACAGCAAGGCGAGTTTCCCTGCATCCAATCATTGGTTCGCCACATTTTCGGGGAGCAATACGAGTTAGGAATGGACTATCTGCAACTGCTCTACCTGCAACCCGTACAAAAACTGCCCATCCTGCTGTTGATATCGGAAGAACGCAATACGGGCAAGAGCACGTTCCTGAACTTTCTGAAAGCCCTCTTTCAGAACAATGTCACGTTCAACACCAACGAGGACTTCCGCAGCCAGTTCAATTCCGATTGGGCAGGAAAACTCCTTATCGTGGTGGATGAAGTGCTGCTCAACCGCAGGGAGGACAGCGAGCGGTTGAAGAACCTCAGTACAACTCTATCCTATAAAGTGGAAGCCAAAGGCAAAGACCGTGACGAGATAGCGTTCTTTGCCAAGTTTGTGCTGTGCTCCAACAACGAGTATCTGCCCGTAATCATAGATGCAGGAGAAACACGCTATTGGGTACGCAAGATAGACCGCTTGCAGTCCGATGATACCGACTTCCTGCAAAAGCTGAAAGCGGAGATACCTGCCTTTCTCCATTTCCTGCAACACAGACAGCTATCCACCGAAAAAGAAAGCCGTATGTGGTTTGCACCCTCGTTGTTGCATACCGAAGCCTTGCGGAAGATTATCCGCAGCAACCGCAACCGATTGGAGATAGAGATACACGAACTTATCCTTGACATCATGGACAGTGTCGGTACGGACACATTCTCGTTCTGTTACAACGACCTTCTTCTTTTGCTGGTACACTCACAGGTAAAGGTGGAGAAGTACCAAGTACGGAAAGTGCTGCAAGAGTGTTGGAAACTTACTCCGGCATCCAACGGACTTACCTATACGACCTACCAATTTAATTACAATCGGGAGTGCCGTTATGAGCCGATTAAGAGAGTTGGACGGTTCTATACAGTCACAAGGAAGCAACTTGACTCCCTGTAACATCATTCTTTTTTTGTTGAATTGTTGAATAAGTATATAACCATGCTGAAAACAAACAACATACACTCTCAACAAATGCTCAACAATCGAAAAGAAATGTTGAGAAAACAACAGCATCCTTTGTTGGATTCTCTTTTTGTGAGTGGTTTGTTGAGAAGATGTTGAGGAAATAAAGCCTTAACATACAGCATAATATATGTGTCATTCATCAAATCAACATTATTACACTCATCATCAAATCCGTAGAAAGAATAAACCATGAACATCCAAGAAGCAAAACAAATCAGAATTGCAGACTATCTGCAAAGTTTGGGCTACACGCCCGTCAAACAGCAAGGCAACAGCCTTTGGTACAAATCACCATTCCGGGAGGAAACGGAAGCCTCGTTCAAAGTGAACACCGACCGTAACCTGTGGTTCGATTACGGGCTTGGCAAAGGCGGTAACATCATCGCTTTGGCAGAGGAACTATACGCATCCGACTATGTGCCCTACTTGCTCAACAAGATAGCGGAGCGAGTACCGCACATCCGTTCCGTATCTTTCTCTTTTCGCCAGCAAGCATCCGAACCGAGTTTCCAGCATTTGGAGGTGGGAGAACTTACCCATCCTGCATTGCTCCGTTATTTGCAGGAAAGGGGAATAAACATCAACTTGGCAAGGCTGGAATGTAAGGAGCTGCACTTCATCCATAACGGCAAGCCCTATTTCGCCATCGGCTTTCCCAATGTTGCCGGAGGATATGAAGTGCGTAACCGTTTTTTCAAGGGTTGCATCGCACCCAAAGACATCAGTTATATACGCCAGCAAGGAGAACAGCAAGAGAAGTGTCTCGTGTTCGAGGGTATGATGGACTATCTGTCCTTCCTCACGTTGCGGATGAAGAACTGCCCGACCATGCCCAATCTTGATGGGCAGGATTATGTCGTTCTCAATTCGGTTGCCAATGTTTCCAAAGCAATGGATGTGCTGCATGGGTACGAGCGCATCCACTGCCTGCTTGACAATGACGAGGCTGGAAGAAATGCCTACTTGGAATTGGCAAGAGAGTTCAGCGGTCGTATCAGGGACTTCTCCGACAACTACAACGGACATAAAGACCTGAACGATTACCTATGCGGTAAGTGGCAGAATGTAACCGTTAATCCACCTCCACGAACCATCGTAAAACCCAAAAAGAAAGGACTTGGATTATAGCACCTTGAACAAGAAAAACGTGAGATGCTCAAAACTCATTCCATAAGGATTGGGAGGTAGCAAGTTTGTGTTTCGGGCGTACCGAAACCGCTTGCTACCCACTTCCCAAGTTTCGGAAGATGGCATCCCGTTGGTCTATACAGTATAATCAGTAACAGAATTAGAAGAAACGAAATATGGAACAGAACAAGGAACGTAACAAGGGTGGTCGCCCCAAGAAGGAAGCGACCGAGAAACTGAAATACCGTGTCGCGGTGAAGATGGCGACAGCCGACTACTACCGTCTGCTGACACGGGCGCATGAGGCTGGTGTATCACCGAGTGAATATATGAGGGGGTGTTTCCGGAACGGTCATGTGAAAGAACGACTGTCTGAGGAACACGCCGGATACATCCGCCAACTCTGTGGCATGGCGAACAATCTCAACCAGCTTGCGCACAAGGCTAACGCCGGAGGCTTCCACGATGAACGGTGGGACTGCAAGGTGGCAGTGGCAAGGATTCACGAACTCTTAACCAAGATAGGGATATGATGGCGAAAATCGTAAAGGGAAGCGACTTCAAGGGTGTGGTGGATTATATCCTTGATAAAGGAAAGAATGCCCAAGTTGTCGCATATGATGGCTTGTTTATGGAGAACAAGGAAACCATTGCCATGAGTTTCAATGCCCAGTCGCTGATGAACGGCAATGTGGCGAAACCTGTCGGGCATATCGCATTGAGTTTTTCCAAAGAGGATGAGCCACGTCTGACGAACTGTGTCATGGGAGGTATCGCACTTGAATATATGGAACGGATGGGAATCAAGGACACGCAGTTCTTCATCGCCCGTCATTTCGACAAGGAGCATCCGCACGTGCATATCGCCTTCAACCGCATAGACAACAACGGCAATACCATATCCGACAGGCACGAGCGTCTGCGCAGTACCCGTATCTGCAAGGAACTAACCTTGATATATGGCTTGCACATGGCAAACGGGAAGGAGAATGTCAAACGCAACCGATTGAAAGAGCCGGATAAGACAAAGTACGAGCTTTACGACATCCTTAAAACGGAAGTCGGCATATGTGGAAACTGGGGCGTGCTTGTCGCAAATCTAAAACGGCAAGGAGTGGAAGTGCATTTCAGCCACAGAGGACAGACGGACGAGATACAAGGCGTAGTGTTCACCAAGAACGGCTACCACTTCAACGGGTCCAAGGTGGATAGGCGTTTCAGCTATTCCAAGATTGACGCAGCTTTGCAGAGTAACAGATGCAGGGAACGGAAAGGAATGATGACCAACGAATATGAAGTTGCTACACCAAGTACACCATCCAGCATAGCACAAAGTGAGTTCTTCAACGGTTCATTGGGATTGCTGAACGGTAGTGATTCTTCTTGCAACGCTGCTGATGTAGAAGCCAATCAGGAAATGGCAGAGATACTTCGTAGAAAGAAGAAACGCAAACGAGGAATGAGATTGTAACAACCATAGAACATAGTCCGGTGGAAAATTTCATCGGCGACTATATTATAATCGGACGTTCGGGATTATGTGCGAAAGATGAAATCCATCCGAACGGGATAAAAACAAAACAAAGAGATAAGGGTGAATTATTGGATTGTATTCGCTCTTATCTCTTTTCGACTAAAGATAAGTTAAAATGATACTGCACAAATAAAAATAATCGGAAACACTTGCGCATTCCGAAATATGCTCGTAATTTTGCGAACAACAAACAACACCGTGAAAATGGATAATAAAGAATATACTACAACTCAAGAGCAACTTGCCCGGTTCGCCAAAGCAATGGGACATCCAGCGAGAATGGCAATTCTTGAATTTCTGATAAAGCAAAATACGTGTTTTTTCGGAGATATACATGAGGTACTGCCGATTTCTAAAGCAACTGTTTCTCAGCATCTGAAAGAGCTGAAAGATGCAGGATTGATACAGGGAGAAATAGAAACTCCCAAAGTAAAATACTGCATCAACCGTGAAAATTGGAAGATTGCCGGCACAGTTGCATAAGTCCGTGGCAATATAATCATGTTATCCAAAGATCATAGACGCTCTGAACATAAAGAAAGGTAAATCCTGCACACCGCGTAGTTGTGCTCTAAAGCCTTTCAACTTAGAGTTAAGAGATTCAGCATGAGCATTGGTTGATCTGTTTATGAAGTAATTTAGTACTTCTTCTTCCTTATACTTGATGGCATCCCTTGCAGCCTTTACTTCACGCAACGTACAAGCTAATACCTTCTGATACCACTCATGCAGTTTAACCTTAGCAGTACCCCGGTCGATAGACTTGTTGCTAAACACGCTTCTTAGGCTACAAATCAAAGTATATGCTTCCTTTATCTTTGGGAACATCCTGAAAAGTATCTTTGCACGTGTTTTCTGCCTGTCTGTCCATTTCTCACCACTCACACTCAGCAGATACTTGCTTCTTGTCAGCAGTTCTATGACAGTCTCGCCATTGGCAAGCATGGTTGGCCTGAAGCGTTTGTTCAACCTCTGTGGCTTGCGTCCCCGCTTCTTGCCTTTGTATTTCTTTGGATGTTTCTTGCGGTAGTATTTACGGCTCTTTATCAGCTGTTCAAGTTTCTTTTTGAACATGGCCTTCTCCTTGTTTTGTGCTTTCTGTGCTTCTCGTTTAGCTTTGAGGCGGAGTTCCTCCACTGCTTCGATACAACGCTTGACGATATGGAAGCAGTCAATGACTATGGCTGCATTAGGAAAGGCTTCTGTGACGACAGCAAACATGCTGTCAGAGAAGTCCATGGTAACTTCCTCGACCTGCTCTCGCTGTTCCTGCGGTATCTGCATAAGAACATTGATAATGTCTGAGGCCTTAGTGCCTTTTACAGCTGCTATTAAGGTGTGACGTTTTCCATGCCCTTCTTTGTTGGTCAAGAATGTCATCAGATCCTTGTGAAGCATGGTCTCGTCAATGCCCAGTCGTTTGCCTATGTTCTTAGGATGCAGCACCCAGTCCTCTGCATGACTGGCTTGTTCCCAATTACGGAAACCGCTCAGATGATCCTTGTAAGCACGCTCCAGGTTATTGCCATCTACCTTAAAGTATAGCCCCAGCGAGCGGGCCGTTATCGGGTAGGTATCCAAATATTTTTTTTAAGACATCAGCAAACTCCTTAGAGTAGCTGGTGTTATCAGCAAGCAACGAGTACCTGTCAAGGATTATGTTTCTGCCTTCTGCCGTTAACCATCTGCGACGTCTGACATGAAGAACGACCTTGTGATCACGGATAGGAAAGTCGTTAACCTGACGGCTTTCCGTGAAACCATTGGGCTTAAGGTCGTGCCACTCTTCTTCCCGTGCATCTTTTTCGTCAAGATAGATGTGAAGAAGGACGCGCTCATTACCAGTCTCTTCAATAATGCCAGTGTGGTCTTCATTAACGGCTGTAACGTCGAAGAACTCAAGTATGCCTTTGGGAAGAAGGTAACTTGCCAGAATCTTATAGTCAAATGCTGATCGCTTACTCATGAGTGCAAAGGTAATGCTTCTTATAAACATTTAAGCATTAAACAAGAAAATATAGACCTATACTACAAAAATAAGCCACGGATATTTGCAACTGTGCCAATAAAAGCTTATCTTTGCAACGAATTTAGAATAAACAAATCATGTCAAGTATACGCTGTGCATTAGCACGTACATTTAGAATTCGCGCATAGTCTATACTGAGAACGCCTTTCTCAGTTTTCTTATAGCCTTCGAATCTTCTGAGGGCAGATTTTTTATTATCATTTATTAATCAAGATTATGGCACAGATGGCATTCTGTGTCTATATCTCATTTATAAGAAAACAAGTATGGACTTAAATAAAAAACATTTATTATATCTCATTGTATTCTTCTTGTTTCTAAGTTTAAATGCCTTTGGGCAATCAAATAATATCACAGGAAGAATACTTGACCAAAGCACAAAAGAACCTGTTGAATACGCCAATGTTACTCTGTTCAGGCAGGATTCGGTATTTATAGAAGGAACGGTGAGTGATACAATTGGAAGGTTTGGATTTACAAACCTCATTTCCGATGATTATGTGTTATTAATATCCTACATGGGCTTTGAAACTAAAAAAATCTTATTGCAAAACTTTTTAGAATCAGTTGAGATAGATGTATTCTTGAGTGAACGGATGTTATCGCTTGATGAAATTGTCATTTCAGCTTCATCTACAATCAGTAAAATAAATCAACGGATTGTTTTTCCAACAAAGCTGCAACTTGACCACTCGGCAAACGGAATGCAACTATTGAATACTATGATGCTTTCGGGACTGAACATTAATCCGATGACGAATACAATTTCATCCTCCGATGGAGGGAAAGTTGTGTTGCAAATCAATGGAGTGAATACGACATCAGAAGAGATTCTAACCTTGCAGCCACGCCAAATCAGACGGATTGAATATTCGGATTATGCAGGAATAAGATATGGAGAAGCATCTAAAATTGTTAATTATATTGTTACAAGAGATGATAAGGGTGGTATTATTGGTATGGACTTGATGAACTCCCTGAATATTCTTGCGGGTGGAGATGTATTTTTCGCTAAGTTTAATAAAGGGAAGTCGGAATATGCATTGAATTACACAACTGCTTTTCAAAAAATCAACAGCAACAACCGGACACGTACAGGAAGTTATCGGTTCAGAAATTCTATCCCATTACAGAGAGATGAAATCGGAGATGGCGGAGATTACTCATATCAGATGCACGATGTTACTTTCGGTTATAACTATCAAAAAAATGATTCGACATTCTTTAATGCCAAGTTGAAGTATGCCTTGACGGATCATCCGCATAACGATTTCAAAAGTAATCTGAAAGAAAATAGCATAGAGATAGGACAGATATTGGATGGTGTCAGTCAGAAAATAAATACTCCAACAATGGACTTATACTATGAGCATGGTTTGAAAAACCAGCAAAAAATTTACGTCAACATTGTCGGAAGTTATATCAAAGCAGAAACAGATCGCAACTATATCGAATACAATGATATTGATACTATTTTTAGAGAGCAGTTTGGTTTGACTTCCGATAAATATTCATTGATAGCAGAAGGAATTTATGAGAAGAGTTTTACTTATGGAAGTTTGAAATTTGGGGTAAAGCACGTACAATCATTTACGAAGCAGGAAATTCAGCAAAATGGAGTATTTCAGTCAGATTTGAAACAATCAGAATCTTCTATTTTCTCAGAGTGGCTCCATAGTAAAAATAATTTCAGCTATTCTTTTGGGTTGCGGATTAATCGAGTGCATTTTTCTAACACTTCGACCAATAAGAGTTATTATAACCTTTTGCCCAAAGTCATGTTGGGGTATAGGTTGAATGAAAATTCTTTTATCCGTTACGATGTGGAGATGACTCAGACCAATCCGACTTTAGCTGAATTGACCAACACGGAAATTAGGATCGACCCTTATCTTGCCGAAAAAGGCAACTTATCATTAAAGCCCTATAATAATCTGAATAACAATCTTTTTTACGAAAACAAGAAAGGATTATTTACATTCAATGCTAACCTGAGACATCATCACAAGCATAATCCCATCATGGAATCACTTAAAGAGCAAGGCGATGTATTCTTGATAATGTCTGAAAATATGAAGAGCTGGAACAAATATAATGCTGAAATGACCCTAAAGGTGGGAATGATAAAAAACATACTGCAATTTTCTTTTACAGGTGGGTACAGTCATTTCAACAGTCAAGGGAAGAATTATTCTCACACACATTCTAATTTCTATTATAGTGCGAATGTTTTGGCAATGTATAAGAAATGGATGTTTATCGGTCAGATACAACCATTTGACGAAAAGCTGTATGGTGAAACCCTTACTAAAAGCGGTAACTATCACTATTTAGCCATTCAATATAACACCGATAATTTCTCTTTTGGCATAGGAGCGTTCAATCCATTCCGGAATGTTTCACGTACTATTATAGAGAATAAAAATAATCAGTCACCTTTCAGGCGGGAAAGCTTCAGTAGTGCCTCCCAAACCATTGTTGCTACTCTTACGTGGAACTTTAGTTTTGGAAAAACTCACAATTCAAGTAGTAAGTCTATTGAAAATAAGGATACTGATTATGGTATAAAAAGCAGTTACAAATAAAGGAGTTTGTTATGAATGAAAATAGCTTGGAGTTATTCAGTCTATTATCTGACACTCCACAAGTTTCAAAAGAAGAAATGCAAAATGCCTATAAACATTTTACGGAACAGATAATAGCGATCAGTCAATCCGAACAAAGCTATCATGAAATATTTCGGAAACTGAATATTACCCGTATCGAGTTTGATTCTTTGAAATCATCATCTTTTTATGAGTTGAAAAAAAAATGAGCTCAAAAAAGTATATCAACGGAAAGTGATGATGTTGCTTGAATCTGAAATTGATTTGCTGAAATTTACTTTCTTGCGAACAAATCACTTCTCCAACAACAACCAATCAAATATCCCCAAAGTCTATTTTATCCCCAATTCTCGAAAAGGATTGGGAATTGACAGTATGGGAGAATTAGCCGTATCGTTTGAACTCTCCGGGCAATTTGTTAATGAAGCAGGAATCTCCGTTCCATATATCCATATTGCCCATGCTCTGGAACAAGCCTTCAATTTCACGTTTGGGAACGTTCATAAATCTAAGGGTAGAGTATTCAAGCGCAAACCTTTCAATCTTACCAAAGCGTTGGATTACCTGAAAAATCTCGTCATCCGGGAAAATCGAAACAGGGTTGCAAACAAAGATGAAAAAAGATGATTTTATAATTCACTAATTTATAGATGTTTGCAAAACGGCTTTAGGGGAGTCCATAGGGATTCCCCTATTTTATTTGCTTCGTTCTTCCGTCCTTTGCTTCGTCAATGCATTGGACACAAGTAGTATTAATCAGTAAAACGAAGTAAATCATGTATATCAATAACGAAGATTTTGAAATATGGATGCAGAAGTTATCCAAAAAATTGAGTGAGATCGGTCAAGACTTGAAATCACTCATCAACACCAAAGAAGTATTTGACCCTGATGAGAAACTACTCGATAACCAAGATTTGGCTTTTCTTCTCAAAGTGAGTTATAGAACTCTTCAACGATACAGAAGCAGTAAAAAACTACCCTTCTTTATGGTAGCTCATAAGACCTATTACCGCACTTCTGATGTCCGGGAGTTTGTCCGTTCCCATATGGATTTTCAAACCTATCAGGACTTTGAGAAAAAGCATCCGAAGCCCGAAGACGAGGACAAGAAAGACGAAAATGATGAATGATTCTGCTTTTTATGTTCTTAGCAGAATAGCGCAAGCGGATGAAGGCTTGTTTTAAGTTTACGCCTTCAAAGTAGCTCCGCATTTAGCCGAAACAACCTCGCCTCCCGGCTCTGTTCGTTTCGCTAAATTGAGCAAGAGGGAACTGGACTTCGTCCTGTTCTTCCTCTTGCCCTGCGGGGCAAAGCCTTCGGCTTTAGTGCTTTAGGATAAAGCACAGTTATAACACTTGCTATAACTCGAATTGATATACAATTCTATTTCAGCAAGTTATATATATGAATAGCTATAAAATAGTTATAACTATGGCTAAACAGAATAGAAATATCATATTTACGACAATAGCGATAGAAGCGGAAACGGACAAGTTGATAGAAAAACTTTGTAAACGCTATTCGCTGAAAAAAGGAGAAATTACAAAACTGGCTTTCCTATATCTGGATAAAGCCCATATCAACCCTGCGGATGCGCCTGAATCGGTAAAGACGGAACTTGCCAAAATCAACAAACGGCAGGATGATATTATCCGTTTCATTCGCAGCTATGAGGAAGATAAGCTAAACCCGATGATAAGAACAAGCCATTCAATCGCTACCCGCTTTGATACTGCCTTGAAAGAACAGAAAGGATTAATAACTTCTGAAATAGAGCAAAGCCGGGAATTACAGGATAATGTTCTGAAAAAGATAAGCGAAACTTTCAACCAACATGCCGGAGTGATTAACAACCAAGCTAAACAGATAAACGAGCTTGCCCAATCCATAAACGCATCATCAAAAAAGCAGGAGCGGAATAATAATAAACTCCTGAAATTGATTTCCCTGTATTCGGAACTGGCAACATGCGGAGTAATGGACGGTAAGCGGAAAGAGAACCTAAGAGCAGAAATAAACGACCTGATAAACGAATAACCCATGAATATAGATTTCCCGCCACCGTCCAAAGGCACATATAACAATGCAGGCAGTAGCCGAAAGCTATGCAACTATTGTGAACATGAGGACATGGAACGCATGGAGCAAGGAATCTATACAGAGGGCTTTTTCAATCTGACAGACGATAATATCTACAAATCACAGGTTGTAAAAGATATAGATAGTAATATCGGTCAGTTATTAAAGACGGATGCCAAGTTTTACGCTATCCATGTAAGCCCATCGGAAAAAGAACTTCGGGCAATGGGCAATACCGAACAGGAACAAGCCGAAGCCATGAAACGGTATATCCGTGAAGTGGTTATTCCCGAATATGCCAGGAACTTCAATAAAGGACTATCAGCAGAAGACATAAAGTTCTATGGTAAAATACATTTCAGCCGGGACAGGTCAAACAATGAGCTGAATATGCACTGCCATTTGATTGTTAGCCGGAAAGACCAGTCCAATAAGAAAAAGCTATCTCCATTAACTAACCACAAAAACACCAAGAAAGGAACGGTTAAGGGTGGTTTTGACAGAAAGAACCTATTCCAACAAGCAGAGCAGGGATTTGACAAGCTATTCGGCTACAAACGGGAACTAATCGAATCTTTTGAGTATTACAACACCATGAAGAACGGCAGTATCTCCGAACAACTTAATATGCAGGAACGCCAGATTTCCAATGAAAGAAAAAATACAGATATGCAGACTGGCTTGTATGCAGATAAGCAAGGCGAACCGAATGAAAACAAGGTTGCATATAAACAAGACGACAACCTTTCAAACGATATTGAAAATAAGCAAAGTTTCAATCTCCCTGATTTGGGTTTATCATCTGCATTGGGTTTGCTTACTCCTGATGCCAATAAAGAGGAGGAGCAAATTCCCGTGAAAAAGAGAATAAAGAAGAAGCCGAAGCGAGGATTCAGGCAATCATAAATCACAGATATATGAACGAGTACGAAGAAATGCGAAAAGAAATAGATATATACCTGATGAAACGGTTTAAATATCGTCTATCCCTTGTCAGACTTACGCCTGATAATATCCTAATCACCCGAAGAAACAGCCGGTTAGACCTGTATTTGCGTATCCGCAGAGTAGAAAGTATATTTCCACCCGATTGCCTTATTTTAGCCCAAATCAGCTTCCGAAAAGAACGTATAGGGAATGGAACACATTTCGTTCGTTTTCTTTCAGAAATAGCCTTGAAATACGGTTTTAGGTATGTCGGAATTGAATCAACCAATAAGAAAAGTAGTTCATTTGCCAAGAAGTTGGGTTTCTACTCAATAGACGGCTTTAACTATGCAATATCAGTGAAGAATCTCCTATCATATTTTCAAGATAGGAGATAGTATAATTCTTTATTTATTTGATTTACAAAAGTACATTCCGGGAATAGAACGCCAAGTTCCTATGTTTGTAATTGTTTAGCAAAAAGCTAAGCATAAATCACAAGATTCTTATATTTAACGTGCAAATATTACAAACATAAAAATCAGGGACTTATGCTTAATCAAAGAAAAGAATTAAATTTTGAAGGACAAAATATCTATATAGGTATTGATGTCCATCTAAAGAGTTGGACTGTTACAATATTAACAGAAACAATGCCTCATAAAACTTTTACCCAACCACCGCAAGCTCAAATTTTGTCAGCTTACCTGAATGAACATTTTCCAAATGCTGATTATTATTCTGCTTATGAAGCTGGCTTCTGTGGTTTTTCTGCACACTATCACTTACAGGAGTGTGGAATAAATAATATTGTTATCAATCCATCTGATGTACCGACCTCTCAAAAAGAGAAATGGCAAAAAAATGATCCGGTTGATAGCCGGAAGATTGCTCGCGCATTACGCTCAAAGGAACTGATAGCTATTCATGTTCCGGATAAGAAATCTTTATCAGACCGTTCGTTAATCCGCATGAGAAGTAGTCTGGTAAAAGACATGACAAGATTTAAGTTGCGCTTGAAATCTCTCTTGTATTTTTATGGGATAAGGTTTCCCAAAGAATTTGAAAATAGCAATACTCATTGGTCAAAGCGCTTTATTAAATGGCTTCGGGAAGATATTGTCCTGGATACTTCTGCTCGCCAAGCTTTAGACCTGTTTATAAAAGAAGTTGAAAACCAGCGCATACTTTTACTGGAAGTGAACAAGAAGATACGTCATTTATGTAAAACTAAAACATATAAAAATAATATTGAT
The DNA here is from genome assembly GCF_014385165.1 of Jilunia laotingensis. Classification (NCBI taxonomy): domain Bacteria; kingdom Pseudomonadati; phylum Bacteroidota; class Bacteroidia; order Bacteroidales; family Bacteroidaceae; genus Jilunia; species Jilunia laotingensis. Next base: position 1,072,402 of record NZ_JACRTF010000001.1, read on the forward strand.
TTACTGCAAAGTATCCCGGGTATTGGAATTACCAGTGCCATTGTTCTGATGACACATATAGAAACTATCGATCGTTTTAAAAATACAGACTACTTGGCCTCTTATGTAGGATTGATTCCCAATAGCCATTCCAGTGGTGAAAGTGAGAATAAAGGAGAAATGACTTTTAGAGGGCAAAACCACTTGAAAGCTATTTTGGTGGAATCCTCGTGGGTTGCAGTCAGGGTAGATCCGGCTTTATCTTTAAGTTATAATACCTATATACACAGGATGCAGCCGAATAAAGCAATTATCCGCATTGCAAGAAAATTATTGAACAGGATTTATTATGTACTAAAAAATCAAAGGGAATATGTATGCGGTGTTGTTAATTGATTCCTATACAGACATACAATAAATAAATGACCGCTTGGCTTGGTGTGTAGCTAAGATGTCTACTCCGTCAAGAATGCGGCTTTTCACCTATTAAAACTGAACTGGAAAATGTAGCGCAAGTCTACTGATAGAAGTATGTCTTTATAGGATATTTACCGGAAATAAATATAGAAAACTCAAGTTGTTTTCTACTAAAATGCTATCATAAATAATTGATAGTATATATGTTTATTGTAGAAAGAGTTAGTGCGTTGGAACATATTTTTTCTTTTCAAACGCCCTCGAGGGTTTTGGGGAGGGGATTTGAAAAGAAAAAATATTTAGGGCAGTCGTGTTTTTTTAGCTTAATTTATTTGGATTACAACATAGAACACCAAGCCGCAAGCGGTTTTTAGAAATTTCTTCCTTTTCATGCTGAAAAGAGTAAATTTCTAAAAAGTGTTGTCTTATCTATTCCCTGCATGAATGGGATGTATATCAATTAAAAAAAAGAAAAAAATATTGTTAGGGATTGAGTATTTGCGCCAGATACAGCCACTTTCAGCCATTGCACCCCATTTCTTAAAACCTGCCTGAAATCTGTTTTCCTTTGCCTGAAAATCATTGCAATGAGAATAATTTCAGTAATCAGTAAAAACAGATTTTAATATGGATATAGTAGCAATCGAAAGCAAAACGTTCGAACAGATGAAAGGGCGTTTTGAAGATTTTACCCGACAGATAAAGAATCTATGCGGGGAGAATCAGGACAAAGAAAAATGGTTAGGCAACGATGATGTTTGTAGTCTTCTGCAAATATCGCCGAGAACATTACAATCATACAGGGATAACGGCACCCTGCCTTATTCGCAGATTGGGCGTAAATGTTATTACAAGGTATCGGATATTGAGGATTTAATCAGTCAGTCACAAAGAAGCAAAGAGCAAAAATGAAAACAGAAAATATCAACTTAGATAGGTTGGTCGGTAATTGGGAGAGCATAAACCTGAATCCGACAGTTATCATATATCGAAGCGGAGAAAGCTATTTACTTAGTGTTATCCACATGAACGAAACAAGCAAACAGGCAAGCCCTGCTACTTACGAGATTCAGGAAGATGAAGACGGCTTCTTTATCAACTACAATCTGAAACGGACGGCTATTAGCCATGATACCAAACTGGATATATTAACTATCTCCGCATTGGGTGACTATATACGGAACTAAAAAGGATACAATAGTGGAAATACTGGATAAGAAATCAACGGAAATAAATTCTTTCTTCACGGGATTGGATGAGCTACTGGATACCATACAGCAAGCTCTTAAAAATCGGACTCCACACCTGAATGGTGAAAAGTTTCTGTCAAACCGTGATGTTTGCCGGATGCTTCATATCTCATCCCGAACCTTGCAGGATTGGCGGGATACGGGTAAAATCCCATTCATTCAGATTAAGGGGAAGATTTTGTATAAGGAATCGGAGGTTTTGAAGTGGTTGGAACAGATGCTTGCGAAACAGAACCTTTGATAGTAAGCTGGTTTAAATGAATATTTTAAGAAAGACTTAGAAAATGACCTCTAAGTCTTTTTTTATGAGTATTTTTGCAAATGTTGAATACATTAATTCGAACTATATGACAAATCTTTATTGGCCTATATATAAGAAGATAGAAAAGGAGATTGTAGAACTGTCAAATCACATTCATTTTGACGATAATCAATTATCTGTTTATTCAGTGAAAATAGTAGAATTATTGATTAGATGCGTCGTTGAAATTGAAGCTATATCAAAGGATTTATATTTAAAAAATGGAGGAGCGATACCTGCTGGTAGAGTTCTATATTATGATACAGATTGCTTGAATTTGTTAGAAGGTATCTGGGAACTTAGTAAAAAGCAAGTTATTGTATCATCTGCAAATTTTTACTTTCAGGATAATAATAATAAGATATTGTACCCTTTAAGAAAGGCAAACAAAAGAAGTACTAGCGGGGCTGATTGGGCGAAAGCTTATCAAGCAGTAAAACATAATCGTTCCCTAAATCTAAGCAAAGGAAATATCAAACATTTACTTCGAGCCTCTGCTGCTCTATTTCTTTTAAACCTGTATTATAGAGATGATGTGTTCGAACTTTCAAGTAATAATACAAATACTTTCACGGAGAAATTTTCTGAAATATTCGATGTTAAAGTTCATACTTGGGCGGGAGATTCTACTGGAGCTGATTCTTATGTGAAAAAACCAGATTTTGAAGAATGTGTTTATTTAATAAAATGGGCAAATGACTACAAAAATAAATTTACGGAATGGGCTAGTGAACAGGGGCGAAAGTTAAATGAAATAATTTTTAGTCACCCAAAAGTAAATCAATACATAAATGAAAATCTAATTGAAGATGGAAAGATAAAAGAGAAAGAGTTTGCTTCTTTTATAGAAAATAGAGACTATTTCAAGTGTTTTGATATGAAAAAAGAATATGGAAGTATGATACAGAGTGCAGGTCGCCACGCTTCAGAAAAATTAAAATTTGACTTTAAAAGAACTCCTGCCCAATTTGAGGCTGTGTTAAATAAGAATCAAAAAATATATCAAAATGGTTAGTTTACTGTAAAAACAGAAAGCGAATCACATCCGATCCGCTTTCTGTTTTTTAGATATTATCCTCGTTATTTTCCCTTTCAGGAAACCGTCTGTTTCTTCTTATTTTATGAATTTTGCAGTCATTTTCGGGCAGTTCATATTTTCCCTGAATGGTTTCCGCCAATTTGCTCATATCTTCATTGATTTTTGTACGGGTTATTTCCGCATAGATTTGGGTAGTGGCAATATCCTGATGCCCCATCATCTGGCTAAGGGTTTCAATAGGAACGCCTTGCGACAGGCAGACTGACGTAGCAAACGAGTGCCGGCTCATATGGTAGCAAAGCCTTTGGGTAATTCCGGCAGCTTTGGCAATCTTCTTTAGTTGCACATCCATGTTTTCTACTGTCGTCATTTTGAATACTTTCCCGTCCCGACCTGCAAAGTCTGTATTCCGGTATTTCTCCATGATTCGCAGAGGTATATCCAACATAGGTATATGCGAAACGCTTCCGGTCTTTTGACGGTTCAGGGTAATCCACAAACTGCCGTCTTCCTGACGGTGGATATTATCATGCCGGAGGTTTACCATATCTGCATGGGCAATTCCGGTAAAAGTTGAAAACAAAAACATATCCCGCACGAAGTTAGCCGAATCCTTCTTCATCCGTACCTGAAGCAGTTTTTCTATTTCATCCATAGAGAGCCACCGCCGTTTACTAATCGGTCGCTCCGGTCGGTAATTGAAAAACGGGTTTTGAAGCAATAGACCTTTATTTAAAGCCCGTTTTACAATCGTCCGCATTGGTTTCATAAAAAACATTACAGTTTTCGGAACATATTGCAGGTTGACTTTCATATAGTAGTCGTATGCTTCGATAAAGGAGTAATCAACCTGTTCAAACGGAATATCCGACAGCTCGTATTTTTCGGACAGGAATTTCTTTAATAGCCTGTAAACCTGTCCGTATTTCTGATAGGTAGAAGATGTTATCAGAATACCGACAGCCTGCCGTTTTTCTTCAATAAGCTCGGCGAACTCTTGCATGAGTGTATTTTTGTATTTGCAAACTGGGGCGCACCTGCTTCGTCAGATACTGGACTCTGGTATTATATATTCACTTACAAGTGGTATATTGTCGGTGCATTGTCGCTGTTGCTTTGCTGGTCGCTTGTCCGAATACTGAAACTGCGAGTGCTTGGGGTGGTACTTGGCGCGATGGCTACTGCCGTTTCCGTCATCCTTGCCAATCTGTTTATTGATGATACAAAACTGATTCCACTTGTGCCGATGATTGTTGCGATTACCGCTCTCGCCGTCATCCTGCTCTTTGACAAACAGGATGAAGAAAACAGGGAATGGGCAATATCCTCGTGGGGCTTCGCCAAACAGATATTGCCGTTGCTGGCTATAGGTGTAGTGACAGCAGGTTTCCTGCTTGGCTCAACGCACGACAATACAGCCATTGCAGGTGTCATTCCGAACAGTTGGATAGAATGGGCAGTCGGGGGTAATTCGCTTTTGTCTAACTTCTTTGCATCGTTTACAGGTGCATTTATGTATTTCGCCACATTGACCGAAGTTCCAATCATTCAAGGTCTGTTAGCTTCCGGCATGGGTAAAGGTCCGGCACTGGCATTGCTGTTGGCTGGTCCGTCATTGTCTCTTCCGAATATGTTGGTCATCCGTGGTGTAATGGGTACAAAGAAGACCATTGTATATGTTACTCTTGTAATCGTAATGGCAACGGTTTCAGGCTTTATATATGGAAATCTATTTTAGAAATTATGAGAGTATTGATACTTTGTACAGGAAATAGTTGCCGCAGTCAGATGGCTCATGGCATTTTGCAATCATTGGATGATACGATTGAGGTCTGTTCGGCAGGCACACATCCTGTTGAACAAGTAAACCCTAATGCCATAGCGGTAATGCGTGAAATAGGCATAGACATATCCGAACATACTCCCACAGATGTAAGGCAATACCTTACCCAAGAATGGGATTATGTAATAACGGTATGCGGAAATGCCAATGAAACCTGCCCGGTATTTGCAGGACATGTCAAACATCGCTTGCACATCGGCTTTGACGACCCTTCCGATGTAACAGGAACACCCGATTTTATTAAAAACGAGTTCCGTAGAGTACGAGATAATATCAAGATGAAATTCTATGATTTTTATCTTCACATTAAGGGTCATTGCTGATGACCAATAAAGAAGAAGTTACCTCAGCATACATTTTCTTGTTCTACTCAATCTACCAATCACACGCTCCATTAGCAACATCGGCAACCTCTTTGTAGGTCTGCCGATGTTTTTATTACTCGGACATTCTGTTTTTCTTTCATCAGAATCACGCACATCACTTAACGAGTGCAAAACCTCCAAATTTTACTTGATAACAGACCATATGTTCAACAGAAAATAGTATCTTTGCACACATACAGAGTTATTTGACAGAAAAGCACTGCATATCGCAGAAGTTATGACCATTGCCAAGTCATTACCTCATATTTGTAAAACATATCATAAGTGGATTATTCTTAATTAAATACTATTCTTGAATAGGATTTTTCTAAAAAATCTCTCTTTCACATTTTCTGTCTGCAAGTGAGCAATGGCATCTCTTTTTCTATCATTCTCTACAATATAAAATAGAGAATCAGCCATTTGTTTAAAATAGAATGCCTGTTTGATGTCGGAATCAGAAACAGCCATGTCGGACAAACAAGAATATGCTTCCGAACGAACCAACAAATCATCATCCTTCAAACAAACATCCAAATACTTTTCCGCTTCTTGTTTCCGTCCCATCATTTGGTACAAGTGCCCCAAAGACAAATAATGACGTATTTTCTTTGAATCATTAGGTTCCTTTGCCAAAACTTTCAGGAACAACCGCTCCGCTTCCTCATATTGTTTTTGATAACTATATACGAGCCCGAGCAGTTTATCGGCTGAAACGGTTAATCTAACCGGATTCGTATCAAAAAAAGAAAGACTACGATCCACACATTTTTTGACACTATCCATCTGTTGCATCAGAAAGAAGGTATTACCCATTGTTTGGTAAGCATACGCTACATTCAGAGTATCTTTTGCTTCATAATAATATCGGATAGCTTCCTGTGAACAATGAATTGCCTCAGTATAGAGTGATTGATTTTGGTTCAATATAGCTATATTTCCATGTAACAATCCCAACATTTTATATTCTCCAGCTTCTTTCAGTGCATTTTGGGCTTCCAGATAGATTTTCATAGCACGTATATCTTCATCACACATTTGCATGACACGTCCATAATAATACATGGATTTCCCATAACGCGAAGGATCGTCATAATCCTTAAAATAATTCACAGAATATATGATCGAAGAATCGGATGACAAGTCTTGATAATTTTTGTCACGGGCTTGAGTCAGTAACAAATAATAACGGGCAAGAGATTCCTCGGACATTTTTTCCGGCTCGGTCACTGACTCAAGAAGCTGCAATGCACTATCGGGATGTGCCTCCATACATCCTTCCACACGGTCGAGAAGAGAATCCATTGACTTGGGAGTGAATTGACAAGAAGTCACCACACCTGATAAGAGGATAGTAAATAGAAGTGACTGTATAGTAAGATTCAAGTGCTTCATATGACAATAGCCGGTTAATGACGCTGTAAAAATACCAATAAATACAATTAGTTTCCAATCAACAACTACTTTTTATGTAGATACCGACAAAAAGACTTTATTAGTAAACGAAAGACAGAGAAAAGGAAGAAAGAGAATAAATATCAATGGCTGTCCGAAAAATCAACCTTAGTTGACAAATTAAATCAAAGGATAAAGACAACAAACATCCCCATGTATTTGAGAAGAACACCCGGATGTTTTATGCTACAACATCCGGATGTTATTAAGTAAAACATCCGGGTGTTATTACTATTAAACTAGGAGAAAGCGGAGGTAAAGTACCGAAAAACAATCGGTTAGAAGGGCATTCCTTGCATTCTGAAAAGCCATAGCTATTTGTTGTTTTATTAAAATAAAAGAAGCCCCCTTTCAGAGATTCTGAAAAGGAGCTTTCTTTGCTGATTTTTAAACTTATGTATTCCCTAAAGACTACTTTTTGGCTTTATTCTGTCCGGGATAAGGCTCAACCATACAACGTTTTGCCCATGCTTCATATCCTTTCACCATTTCGGCTACTTTCTCGGGGTATTTGGCAGCCAAGTTATGGCGTTCGCTACGGTCTTCGTTCAGATTATAAAGTTCCCAAGCAGCTTTTTCGCCCGGACGAACCAGCTTCCAACCGTCATTGGACAGGAAAGCACGTTCATTGAAGTGTTCGAAGCCGATATATTCGTGTCCTTCACGATGTCCGGTCGTGAAGATAGGAATCAAGCTCTTGCCTTCCATCGGAATGATGTCATGACCGCGATATTTAGTAGGATATTCAGCATCCGCCAAGTCAAGACAAGTTGCCATGATGTCCATGACGTGACCGATCTCGTGCGTGAAGCCACCTACATTCTTTTTAATTCCGGATGGCCAATGGGCAATCATCGGGGTACAGATACCGCCTTCATATGATTTGGCTTTCCAGTAACGGAACGGAGTGTTGGCAACATTGGCCCAACGTGCGCCCAAAGAAGCATAGGTGGTTTCCGGACCAGGCATCACTTCCTTGTTCTTCGGATAAACCATTACTTCACCCTTGCGTGTCAAGTCGGGACGGTCGTTCTCTCCCGGTGAATAATTCTGACATTCTTCATTGCTGCAACCATTGTCGGACATGAAGATGATAAAAGTATTGTCAAGCTGTCCGGTCTTCTCCAAAGCATCGATGACCTGACCGATACCTTGATCCATGCGGTCGATCATGGCAGCATGAACAGCCATGGCGCGTGCATCCCATTCGGCATCTTTATTATCTTCCCATTTGTCATGGAACTGACGGTCGGACAGGAAGTCTTTCTGATCACCGAACAGGCCCATCTCCTGTTGGCGTTTGTAACGTGCATCGCGGATGGGTTCCCAACCTACTTTATAAGTATCTTTGTATTTCTCGATATCTTCGGGCAGTGCATGGAGCGGCCAGTGAGGAGAGGTATAGGCCAGATACATGAAGAAAGGTTTATCATCTTCAGCATACTGGGTAATTTCTGCGGCAGCACGGTCGGAAAGAGCCTGAGTAATGTAATAGCCTTCGGGTACTTCCTTGATAGGCACTTCACCTTCCACCAGACTGAACGGGTCGAAATAATCGACTACACCGTAGATGGTTCCGTAGTGGGTGTCGAATCCCCGATTAACAGGATAGTTGCAGAGATCGGAGAACTTTTCATGATACACATGATGAGCCAGCCATTCGCGTTGGTCGTCGCGCAAGGGAGTTTCGGCAATGTGCCATTTACCGACCATGCTCGTCGTATAGCCTGATTCCTTGAGAACTTCTGCAATGGTAACGGCATCGCGTGAAAGCGTACCGCGGTACCCCGGCAGATGATCGTCAAACGTCATACGCCCGATACCTGCCTGATGCTGATACAATCCGGTCAGCAAAGAAGCGCGCGTAGGGCAACTACGGCTTGTATTGTAGAAATGATTGAAACGTACGCCTTCCTGGGCAAGCCTGTCCAGATTGGGTGTATGGATTTCACCTCCATAACAGCCGAGGTCAGAATAACCGAGGTCATCTGCAAGAATTACTAAGATATTAGGCCGCTTGTCGGTCTTCTTACCTTTGGCTTTTACACCAGTCGTACCGGCTGCCATCAGCACTGCCGGTAAAAGGATTAATTTAGAATTCATAGACATTAGGTATTAATGAATAATTTATTTGTGTTTCGGATATACTTGATGCGAATCGGCCCACTTGTTCCATTCGGCAACCAGTTGCTTGAGTATCTTCGGACGTTCGAGAGCCATGTTTACGTGTTCCGTACGGTCGGCTGTCAAGTCGTAGAGTTCCCATTTGTTTGAATCCTGGTCTTTCACCGCTTTCCAGTTCTCCCACCACACGGCACAGTTGTCGAAATGCTCGCTGAATATATAATCATGGATCACGGCATCGGGCTGTTCGATGGTAGGAAGGAGCGTCTTTCCTTCAAGCGGAAAAATGGTATTCCCTTGATACGTCTCGGGATAAGTGGCATGAGCCGCATCGATAAACGTTGCCATAAGGTCGGGTAGGAAGATGCGGTTATGGCGGATTTCTCCACCATACTGCGCATATCTGGCAGGCCAGGAAACGATGAACGGGGCCGCTGTTCCACCCTCATAGGCTCTCACTTTGTATTTGCGGTAGGGCGTATTGCTTACTTGTGCCCAAGGAAGCCCGTAAGAGGGTTTATCCGATGAAGAGGGATCATTGATCATGTCTACCCCTCCGGAACCTTTTTCGACATGGGGTTCGGCACAGGCTCCATTGTCTGAAAGGAAGACTATGATCGTGTTGTCCATCTCGCCTTTCTCTTCCAGATGTTTCATCAAACGACCGATATTATAGTCCATGCAATGCACCTGTGCGGCATAAACCGCCATTTTCATGTCCATATCATTCTTCTCCTGTTCAGTCAGTTCGTCCCAAGTTCTGGCTTCCCATTGTGCAAGCCGCCATTTCGGGTCGACCAGTCCCATCTTGACCATTCGCTTCAAACGAGCTTCGCGAACAGCACGCCACCCTTTCTTATATTTCCCCAGAAATTTATCGATATCTTCCTGCTTTGCCTGCAAGGGCCAGTGGGGAGCATTGTAAGACAAAAAGAGGAAATACGGGGCACCGTCTGCCGGACGATCATCTATGAATCCAATAGCACGGTCGGTGAATGCGTCCGTACTGTAATACGGTTGTTCAGGAGCCGGAAGGCGGGTGTTATCTTCTGTCAGTCCGCGTCCGCCTTCGGGACGCAGATAGCTACAGGCACCTGCCAAGATGCCGTAGAAATGATCGAAGCCACGTTGCAACGGCCATTTCTCTTGTCCATGCATGCCGAGGTGCCATTTACCAGACAGGTAGGTATGATAGCCCGCCTCCCTGAGAACCTCGCCCATTGTGACACAATTATGGTTAAGATAGCCTTTATAGCCGGGCGTACCCCAGTCATCGGGTCCCCACGGTGTTTCGGTCATTGCTCCGATCCCTGTTTGATGAGGATATAAGCCGGTGATCATACTTGCCCGCGAGGGGCAAGAACGACCGGCATTATAAAATTGCGTATAACGCAGTCCTTGTTTGGCTAACTCATCCAGATGGGGGGTCGGGATTTCTCCACCGTAACAACCCAAATCCGAATATCCCAAGTCATCAGCAACAATCAAGATGATATTGGGCTGTTTCGTTTGCTGAGCGATACAGTTCAGAGAAATCAGGGGCAATGCCGCGCTTACTAACCATTTATTTGCATCCATAAGCATTAAAAAAAAGTATCTTATTTCTTATGCATCTTATTCATCAACACTTGCATCCAGTATCCTCCAACGACAGAACGGGCTTTGAAGCCTACGAACTTACCGCTATCGGTATGATGCCAGTCACTGAGTGGTACACGAGTTACCGTTTCATTGGCGTATTTATAGATAGGAGAGATAAACTTCCCAAACGTAGCTTTATCGGGCGAAAGTGCTGCCGACCACATGATCCAGTCGGACTTAGTGTACTCTTTACGCGAATCCAAAGGCAAACCGTAAGGATTCTGTTTCGTAAGATAATAAGCTACTTCTTTAGAAATAACGTCATTAGGGAAGAGATTCAGATTCCACATCTTATCCCAAATGATATTGTACTTCTGGCTCCAGGTATCTTTGCGGTCGAATGCGAGACGATAGTGATCACCTTCATTCGCCATCTGCTCCCATTTGACTGCCATCTTTTTAGCGATGGCCCCGTACTTGTCGGCCACTTCATCGAGTCCCAGCATACGAGCCATCTCGCTATAACCGGCTACACCCATGATGGCTTTGATGGACAAGTTGGCATTGTGCGCCCAATGTCCGGCAAAATCATCGGTACAAAGTTGGTTTTCGGGATCTTGCCCGTATTCTGCGAGATAGTCTGTCCAGATGGTCAAGATATCCCAGTACTTCTTGGCATAATCGGCATTGCCTTCAATCTTTGAAATAGCAGCGGCAAGAACTACCATGTTACCACTCTCTTCTATCGGCATGTCGCCTCCGTATACCTGCCCGTTAGCGATGGGATAGGTACCCAAGTCGTGTGCGGCAAAAGGTTTGTTCCAACGTCCGCTTGCACTGTATTCGAAGATACTGGTCATCATCGCCTTCTGCAAATCGGGGTTGTAAACCAAGAACAGAGGAGCAGAAGGATAAGTCAGGTCGACGGTATTGATGCAACCGTTACTATTATTTTCTTTGGAGAAGAACAGCAGGTTACCTTCTTTATCCGTAAATAGCTTGTGAGCTGAGATGACCTGGCGATAAGCCAATGCACAAAGTTCGGCATATTCCTTGCCTCCGGCTTTTTCGGCATCGTTCATCAGCATCTCGTCATAATCACGGCAACGTTCCATAACGGCATTGTAGTTCTCCTTTGCCTTTTCGAAAGCATCGAAAATGGTCACTTTACCGTCATGTTTCCAATATGCCATCCGCTTTTCGTACATGTACTCAATAGAATAGATGTCGTCATAACCGATCATTACATATCCGCTTTTGCCTTCCTTGGAAACGGCTCCCAAATCATGGGCATATGCCATAGCAGGCATATCGGTAACCTGACGGGTAATCCATTTGGTTTGCGGGGTCAACAGATCGCCCTCATTAATAAACGACTCCTTCATCCCATAATAATCGCCTAAGCTGAGAGAACGGTCGGTAGAATTTCCGCTAGCCAGATACGCATACCCCCAGTCTATACAGATACCATCGCCTTTGCGATCGCAAATGGGCTGATCGATAGTTCCTGCTTCCACATAACTTAAGCCGTTGCGAGTAAATGAACGGGCAATGGTAGGTTGTGTCTGTTCATTCAGGGCAAGTTCGGGGGTAGCTTCCAGATAGAACTGCACATCATGCTGTTTCTTATCCATCGGACGTACCTGATAAGAGATGTAGTTGATCGGAGTGGACATCAAATCGAGATCGTCCATTAGTTGCGGTGCGGTGAACACGACATCCAGTTCCACCGGGCCACATGAGAATGTATAATAAGTTTGTGTCGGGAGTACGCTTACGTTTTTCTGAATAGCCTCAGTTGTAAAACTGGCTGTTTGTTTCTTTTCACGGTAAATACCAAAATCAAGATATGCGCCTCCGGTTGTGTTGTGACAGTGTGCGGCAATTACATTTTTTCCATTACGTAGTTTCTTTTTAGCTGTTTCCGTAAGTTGCAGTTGTACATCATTATTCCAGCTATAATCTGTGCCTACCAGTTTTTCACCATTTAAATAAAGTTCAAATACGTCGTCGTGTGAATAAATCAAATATATATTATCGTCTGCATCAAGGTTGTCCATATTAAAGGCACGCCGTACCCAAATATCGTCATCTCTCCACTCTGTGTGGATACGTGGCATATCGCGCGTACCGAATGCGGCTTTTCCACGTTTCCAGCTGCTATCGTCAAATTCCATTTCCGTCCATCCCTGTGAAGGCGTCTGCCGGGTAAATGCTCCTTCCCATACTTCTACATCCGTCATGGGAGCAATAGGTTGGAGGTTTTGCTTGTCTTTTCCCATAAAGCGATATACTTTGCCATCGACGCGCAAGGCGCCAACCAAAGGTTTACTCGCATTCGTCCAGTGTTTCGTACTGCCTTCAGTAAGCTTGTCATAAGGTGACCAAATTGACAAATAAGGGTCTGCCATCACCAAAGGTACGGATGGGGCTCTTAAAGCAACCTCTTTTACCGGTTTAAACAAATCGGAAGCCTGCGCATTGCACAGTAAACTCACCGACAAAGCCATTGTAAGTAGTTTCTTCATGATTTTAAAAGTTAATATTCGATATAATACTGCTCATCAGTGTTTTTAATAATCCTGCAAACAATCTTGATTTTACCTTAAAACAAAAAACCAATACCGTCACCCACTGCGGTGACAATCCTTTTACCTAACCAATAATCAATTCACTTGTCTAATCATAAAACTGACATGCCCCGGGAAATGAAAGGCATCTTTCAAATGGAAAGAACATTTATATTTATATAAAATGAGATATTTCCCATAGCATGTATTTTTAAGACAAAGGCAAATTAAGCCGTATCTTTCGAGCTTTCACAAAAAAAGATGTTCAATAAATAACAAATACTACTCTTTAATCTTATCAAAATGGCTAAAACACGATATTGATCTGTTTTTTCTATTTTATGAATAGATTTTTTTAAAGGCTGGCCAATTCTTCTTTCATCCTCCTTACGGTGATATTTTGCATATCTCAAATTAAAAGACACCATCCTGCCCTATCTCTAACATTCATTTGGCGAATGCCCATAACTCTCTCTGCGAATTCACTGAAAGAAGACACACTGACCTGCCTTTTGCAACAGTATTATAAGATAATATTTTACACAAAGTACTTCCAAGAGACACAGATATTTTCCCACACCGGGGAACACCTTGGAGATCACCGATGAAGAGGGTCTTGCTCACCGATGAAGGAGGGGTTCCTCACCGATGAGGAGGTCCTTGATCACCGAGGTAAAACCCACATCATTAGAAACTGGTTATCAATAGTTTAGAATTTTGTTTTTTGCGACATCAGCCTATTAGGAACAATTATCCGGCAAGCTACACCTTAAGCAGAAAAATCAACATGCAATCCATTGGTTAGATTATCCTCCAACCAAACAAATGATTCGACCTCTACCGACAAAGGTGCATCCCCGATGAAGACATATCAACCTTTGTACTCTCTGGGAAGCACTCCGAATTGAGCTTTAAAACATTTAGCAAAATAAGAGGAAGAGGTAAAGCCAACCCGCTCACATACTTCCGAGATCCGCTCACCCGCTTTAATCAGTTCTGCAGCATGGTTCAACCGGATCGTTTTCAAATAATCATTCGGAGCCATTCCGGAAAGGGCCTTTATCTTCCTATAGAAATTAGACCGGCTCATATGCACCGTCTCAGCCAAACTGTCGATAGAGAAGTCTTCATCAGACAATTGTTCATTGATGACTTCCTGTATACGGGCAATGAACTCACAGTCTTTCTGCGAAAGGGTAAATTCGGAAGTTGGGTTAGTGATCTGAGTAGTGCCCGAAAGCCCCGCCATCAACTTATGGAAAGCCTGTCGTAGCTTTAACAGGTTTTCAATCTGCATCCGAAGTTGCTTGGAAGAGAATGGTTTCTCAACATAGGCATCCGCACCACATTCGAATCCCTCGATCTTTGACTCGAGTGTAGTCTTGGCTGTCAGCAATATGACAGGAATATGGGAATAATCAATATTCGATTTCACCTCTTTAGTCAATTCGAGGCCGTTCATTTCAGGCATCATTATATCACTGACGATCACATCTACGCTCTCATGTGAAAGCACCTCAAGGGCCTTCCGTCCGTTTTCGGCTTTCAACACATGGAAATTGGAACTCAGTGCATCTTTGGTCATATTCAGCAGTTCGATGTTGTCTTCTACCAGCAAAATGGTGAATTTACCCGTTGCATGAACCGTTGCAGCATCAGGTTCTTCGACAATAATATCCGATATTTCTTCCTGAACCTTACTATCTTTCTCTACAGATGTCACTTCTCCTACGGGAAGAACCAATATAAAGGAAGAACCGCCCTGCTCACTATCTTCCAAGCGAAGTTCACCTTGGTGAGCCTCCGCTAACGATTTTGAAAAGGCCAGTCCAATGCCTGTTCCAGTAGCAGACTCCTTTTTTCCTTGCACCTGATAAAAGGCTTCGAATATTCTTTGTTTTTCCGAATCGGGCACACCCATGCCATCGTCATTGACCCTGATCTCAAACCGGTCATTATTTAATAAAAGTTTCAGTTCAATGTGTCCCTTTGCAAATTTAATGGCGTTCCCTACAAGGTTAACCAATATCTTACGAACCTTATCTCTGTCGATCGAAGCGAAAACGGTCTCTTCAGGCATATTCAAGGCCAAAGATATGTTCTTTATCTCCGCTGCTCCTGTAAACTGCTCGTAAACCTCTTCCAGCAATTGGTTGACATTCGAAGATGCCTTGCTGATCTGTAAACTCCCGCTTTCCATTTTCTGGAAATCGAGCAACTGGGTCGTGATCCCCAAGAGATAGTTTACATTTTTATCGATGACAGACAGATACTTCTTCTCCCCCACTTCTTTAGAGCTTTCCATCAATTTCTCCAACGGCAAGCGAATCAAGCTCAACGGAGTACGTATTTCATGTACCAGATTGATAAAGAAGCTGATCTTAGACTCATAAATTTCTTTTTCTTTGGAAACACGGAATTCATCCATCCGCTGTTTGTACCTCAACTTGACATAGCGATCCCAACGGAAAGCAATATAATAAGTAGCTCCGAGAAGAAGCAAAATATAAACCAAATAAGCCCAAGGTGTGCGCCACCACGGAGGAGTGATCACAATCAGAATCGTGGCTCCCTCCATATTCCATTTACTGTCATTGTTCGAACCACGAACCACAAACTCATATTGTCCCGGAGGTAGATTGGTATAAGAAGCGGTAGTCGACCTTGCATTCACAACCCACTCTTTATCAACACCCCTCATCATATAAGAATACCGGTTCTTGTCGGGATCTTCGTAACTTAATGCCGCAAAACTAATCGCAAAACTATTGTACTCGTAGGGCAAAGTTATCTCCGGAGTAACATAGAGCGGCTTCTCCAAACGGAGAATGTCATGCACAAGATTTTCATCGGTCGTATAGGGCAGTTGAATGTCCGTAATATAAACCGGCGGTATGTATTGATTATCCGTAAACTGCTCCGGTGTAAAGGCATTGAACCCATTGATGCCACCAAAATAAAGTTTGCCATCAGAGGCTTTTAACGAAGAATGGGCATTAAACTGATTCCCTTGAAGACCGTCCGTGACGGTAAACCGCCGGAAGTGTTCTTTCGAAAGCGGATTGATCTTTATCAGCCCGGCATTACTGGATAACCAGAAATCACCGACTTCATCCTGTTCGATAGAATATATTACTTTACTGGGAAGCAAAACATTATGCGGATCGAAATCAATAAAAATCCCCTTCTCCGAATCAAAAGAACAAAGTCCTCCGCCATTCGTACCAAACCACATAGTCCCTTTCATGTCTTCAAACAGGGTGATCACATAATTATTCGTGATGGTCGTAGTATCTTCCCGCCTGTGTTCAAAATGACTCCAAGCTCCATTCTTTAATTGGCAACGGAACACACCGCTATTCGATGTGGCAACCCAGAGATTGCCATACATATCCTCCACGATATCGACAATAGAGATCATGGTACCTATGGCATTGACCACATAAAAGTTATCCTCTTGCGGGTCATAGCAGCAAAGCCCCCAACTTGTGCCGACGTAGATGATGCCGTTATGCGCTTTGTATATACTGAGTACATCATTACTACAAATCGTATTCAGTACATCACGGGAATGATAATATTCTTTCACCACACCGGTCTTGACATCATATATCTTCAATCCATCACCATTAGTACCTATCCACAAGTTATTCCCATCCAAAAACAACGCTCTTATATCATACTTCTTATTCCCCAATTTGCCCAAGGAATGTTTCGTCAGTTGATGTGTGTGGGTGTTGAAGAAGTACAAGCCGTCTCTGGCTCCGATCCATATATTCCCGGAGACATCTTCACAAAAAGGTCCCACTACAATCCCTGCATCTTCCTTATCATTGGGATTTACAGAATGGTATGCTTCAAAATACTTGGTTTGTTTACTGGCATAATTAATACCACCCAAATTGGTCATTACCCAAAGACCACCTTCGGCATCTTTCAACATAGAGTTCACAAACTGGTCACTCAATGAATCGCCATCACTCGGGTTATCAGCACGAGTGAAAACGGATGTCTCGCAATCGAAAAAATACAAACCATTATCGGTTCCTATCAGCAACTCGTTCTCGGAATAATCCACGATACAACGTAATGCTCCTAAGCTTAAAGGAGTGGCAGTAAAACTCTCTAATCGTCCCCTTGCTTCATCCCATTTGTAAAGAATATTACTATCCGCCCCCATCCAGACGACACCTCCCACGTTTTGAATACAGTTTATTTTATTTTTCCCCGGACTACTGTTCAAGACGGACAATTCGGGAGGAGATTGCATAAAATGACCGTTTCCATCGAAACAAAAGAGGCCGTCCTGCAAGGAAGAAGCGTATACATGGTGTAAATCAGTCTCGCAAATGTCCCATACAAAAGAAGTATAAAGACTGTTTTGGGTCAACACATCCGTCTTGGGATCGTAAATAAACAATCCTTGCCCCAACGTAGCAATCCAGATCAATCCATTCTGGGTTTTAATTATCTTCTTTACCTCGCTACTGATCAGAACGCCATAACTAGTTTTCTTGTTGAAATAGGTGAAACGATCTTGATTGCGATCATAAATATAAAGTCCCCAGTTGGTACCCACCCAAATATTCCGATTCTCCTCTTCAAACAAGGCTTGCACAAAGTTATTTTCAAGAGAATACTTATCATTCAGGACATTCCTGTAAACCTTATTGGTACGACCGTTATAACAATTCAGCCCATCACTCGTACCGAACCAAATAAATCCGTAACTATCCTGCATGGCACACCATACCGTATTATGTGATAGTCCGTCCTCCACCTGATATCTTTTAAAAGACAGACTGGAAGATGCAGATAAAGGCTCCCAAAAGCCAATAATCAATAATGTCAATAATGCGATTAGTTTCATGTATTCAGTTTGTCAGTTTTACGTAATAATAAGGACTGCAATAAGCCTTCCTTTACAAATCATCTATTCAGCCAAGGTTCCGGATTTAACTTCTCTTTCTCTTTCCTCAATTGGAAGTGGAGTACGGTACGCCCGTTATCCGCTCCATCTGAGAACACTTCACCCATGGGCTGCTTTGTTTTGACTACATCTCCCGATTTTACCGATGCGGAAGACAGATTACAATATACTGATATATAATTACCATGACGAACCAGTATATTAAACAGCCCGTTCAGCTTAAACACTGCTGCCACTTTACCATCAAAGATCGCACGTGCCTGCGCTCCGGGCTTTCCTTGAATATCGATGCCCTTATTGTCCAGTTTCACATTTCTCAACCCTTCTACGGCATATTGTCCATAATGGCTTGTTATAATATAAGGGCCGGAAATAGGCATTGGCAGCTTTCCACGATTACCGGCAAAGTTGCCGGACAATTCACGGTCTGCCTTGCTCATACTATAGGCTTCCAATGGTTCTGCTTTCTCTTTCTTTGTTTTATCAGATGAAGCTTCTGATTTTTCTCCCTTAGCCGCCTTTTTACGAGCTGCCGCTTCACGTCGTGCTTCTTCCTCGGCCTGCCGACGAGCTTTCTCTATCTCTTCGGCTATTAATTTATCGATACGGGCATTGAGTTGGTTGGCTTCACGCTTTTTCTTATTAATCTCACTTTGCAAACCTTTTTGCTTCTTCTGCAAAGAAGCTACCATCTCCCGTTTTACCTTCTCCTGGCTTTCAAGCTTTGCCTTCTCACCTTCCCGTTCTTTCAACAGAGTTTCTTTAGCAGCTTTTACCTGTCGGAGTTCTGTCCTCTTTTTCTTAACCTGTTCTTGCTTCTTCAGGATCTCTTCCCCTTGAAGCCGTTGATAGGTGGCATACTCACGCACATAACGCATACGGCGGTAAGTCTGACCGAGATTTTTTGCCGAAAAGATAAACATCAATTTCTCCTCTATCGACTTGTTCTGATAAAGGTATTGGACAGATGATTCATATTTCTTCTTTTTATCAAGCAAATCACGTTGCAAGCTTCGCAATTGCCTTTCAAGCTTTCCCAACTCACGTTCGAGAGCATCCACGTCATTATTGATAGCCAATATATAGCGTTTTCTCTCTTCTATCTGTCCGGTAAGGGAAGCCAGGCTGTTCAATTGACTGCCTACATCTTTCTTTGTATTTTTAAGTAATGACTCCGTATCGGCAATCTGCTTCTGCAACTCACCGCGCTTGCTTTCCAGTTCTTTAATCAACTTACTGCTTTGTGCAGAAGCCGGAATAGCCAATACAAGAAAAAATGCCCAAAACACAAAGAATCGTCTCATCATAACTTAGTCAGCATATTTAATAATTCTTCAAGAGGTACTTGCGTGTACCGGGAAGATACTTCTGTAGGAGTCATGTTAAACTCCCCGGAAGAAAAATCATACAGACGTATTTTAGCCTTTTCCAAAGATGGAATTCCCAATTCCTTCCCGCTTACTTCCGATCTCCCTCCGGGCTTCGAAGCATCCGTAAGCAACTTTTCAAGCTTAGAGAACTCAGCTTCTTCGGGTAACATATCTTTTAGTTCTTTTCGAGAAGCCCTTACATACCGTTTGCTCATCCGGTCGATCAGTAATACTTCATCAGGAGTCACCTCCAAACGGGCAATCTCAGTTCGGAAAAGCGGCATTAAAATGGAAAGCTGTACACGTTCTCCACCTTTCAGCTTCATCGTACCTCCGACAGTTACGCTACCTGCCCCTGAAGGAATGGTGAGTTGCAACTTCGATGACAAGTAGCGCGGAGCTTCCGGAGTGATATTCGACACAGCCGTCTTCGAACTCTTACACCCGGCTAAAGCCATCATCAGTACCATCAGCAAATAAAAAACTTTTCTCATTCTGCAATATATTTCTTCTTCCTGATTTTTTCTTTTAGTGTTTTCGACTGATTGCCCATATCCAAAGATTGTTGCCAGTATTTCAAAGCTCCGTCCACGTCTCCCGTCATGTAGTAAATGTCTCCACAATGTTCCACCACGACATCACTCTTATCACCATCTGCTTTCATCGCATTGTCAATATAGATACGGGCTTCTGCATAGTTTCCTTTTACAAAGAGAATCCATGCATAAGTATCCAAATAAGTAGCATTATTCGGTTCGGCTTTCACTGTCTTATAGCTCATCTCCTCAGCCTTATCCAAGTCTCGCTTTTCTACGGAAAGATAATATGCGTAGTTGTTCAGCGCACCGATATTCACCGGATTATAAACCAAAGCCGAATCATATGCATTGTACGCTTCATCCATCATCCCCTTGGTATGATAAGCATCGCCCATAATGGTGTAGAAATCAGCAACTATTTCCTTCTTAGTATCAGCAGTAACATGTTCCAACGCCTTTTTGGAGAGGGCAAGCACGTCATCTCCACGCTCCGCCTGATTATAGGCTATGGCCAGATAGAAATAAAATTCCAACGCATCAGGTGTAGCTTCCACGCCGGGTTCGCATATTTTGATGACCTGCTCGAAGTCCTCTTTTTGAACCGCTATCTCAAGAAGCATCATACGTGCAGCTTTGTTGGTAGGATCGATTTGCAACACTCTTTCAAGAACAGGAACGGAAGATTCTTTCATATTCTTTGCCCACAAATACTGTGAATACAACATCGGAATCTGATCATCATCCGGATCTTGTTGCAGGATACGGTCAAAAATCGTAATGACTTGTGTGCTGTCTGCTCCTGCCTGTTCGTTCTGTGCTATGACCTGGCGCATCACATTAAGTTTTGCTTCGGACGGTATTTTCTTATTCAGCAAAAGTGAATCAAGTTGTAGCTTATACAATTCCTTTTCGCCTATTTCATCATAATAAGAAGCAAGAGAGAGACGCGCCATTACATTGTCCGGATCGGTAGACAAAACCTTTTGGTATGTATCAAAAGCTTCCTGCTTCTTACCGTTCTGCATATAGACATCTCCCAAAACCACTTGATAACGCATATCCAGCGGATACTCATTCACCAAGCTTTCAATTTCTTGGAATGCGCTCTTATTATCTTTCTTTTGAAGATAAATACGGAACTTTTCCATGGTAAGCTGTTCGCTTTTGCCTATTTTATCTTCCAACCGGTTTAATGTCGTTATCACCTTGTCGTAATCCTCTGCCTGGTTGTAAAGGTCGAGTAAAGAGAACAGCGATTCAGTCTTTTCAGGAAAGCGAACGGACATGGCCTCCAAAAGCCCAATAGCCTTATCTTTCTGCTTTTGTTGCTGATAAAGCCCTACCAACGCCTGATTATACCAATAATTATCCGGCTCATTTTCTACAGCAGCTTCCAAAGCAGCCTGTCCTTGGGGAATCTGCTTGAGAAACAAATAATACTGTGATATTTCATAAAGGGCCGAAGGTGCCGAAGGATCTATCGCCAGACAATGCTGTAACAGGTCAAAAGCAGCGTCATATTCTTTTTTAGCTTTCAATTTGGTAGCTTCAAGAAAGAAATAATCATACTTTCGCTGCTGTTCGGGAGAGAGCCTTGCTTCTCTTTGCACCCCGACAGTGCCTTGTTTTTTCTCCTGCCGTAACGTACCACAAGAGTTCAGTACCAGCACTCCTATCAAAAGAAGTCCTATTTTTATCTTCATCCGTTCCTTGTAATTTGTAGTTTATTAATCGTAAATTTATACTCCGGTATGTCCAAAGCCTCCTGCACCACGTTCGGTTGCGTCCAACGCATCGACTTCCTGCCATTCGGCTTGTTCATGACGGGCAATGACCATTTGGGCTATACGCTCTCCATCCTCAATGACAAAAGGTTCGGTCGAAAGATTGATCAGAATAATGCAAACTTCACCACGGTAATCCGCATCAATCGTCCCCGGAGAATTCAAAACGGTAATTCCCTTCTTCAAAGCCAACCCGCTACGCGGGCGTATCTGCGCTTCAAAACCTTTGGGAAGTGCAATGTACAACCCTGTCGGCACAAGGCAACGTTGCATGGGAGCCAATGTCATAGGTTCGGATAAATTAGCGCGGATGTCCATTCCAGCGGAGTGTTCAGTGGCATAAGCCGGAAGCGGATGCTTCGATTTATTGATAACTTTTACGTTCATATTCAGCACATTTACTATTTAAAGGGCGAAAATACACAATTTGTATCGAATTTCCGTACATTTGCAGTTAAATAATGTACGAATACTACATTGTGGAGCCCAGAATGTAAATTGTAAACCATTAAACTGCAAATAAAACGATGGATTGGAGAAACTTAATTTCAGCTAAAAGATTCGGTATGGAAGAATTTCACGAAGAAAGACAAGAGAACCGTTCTGAATTTCAAAGAGATTACGACCGGCTTGTCTTTTCAGCCCCGTTCCGCCGTTTGCAAAACAAAACACAAGTGTTCCCGTTGCCGGGGAGCATTTTCGTTCACAATCGTCTTACCCACAGTCTGGAAGTATCTTGTGTAGGTCGTTCTTTGGGGAATGATGTTTCCAAGGCTATTCTACGCAGACAACCGGAATTGCAAGATTCATTCCTGCCGGAGATAGGTTCGATTGTTTCCGCTGCTTGCCTGGCACACGATTTAGGTAATCCTCCGTTCGGTCATTCGGGAGAAAGAGCCATCTCCACTTTTTTTTCGGAAGGCAAAGGACAGTTTCTCAAAGAGCAACTGACACCGATGGAATGGGACGATTTGACACATTTCGAAGGGAATGCCAATGCTTTCCGCCTACTTACTCACCAATTCGAAGGTAGAAGAAAAGGAGGCTTCGCCATGACTTACTCCACCTTGGCTTCTATTGTGAAATACCCTTATTCGTCAAGCCTTGCAGGCAAGAAGTCCAAATTCGGCTTCTTCACCACCGAGGAAGATGGATTCAGGCGTATCGCTGATGAATTAGGACTCATCAAACTCAATGAACAACCGTTGAAGTATTCCCGCCACCCGCTGGTTTACCTGGTAGAAGCTGCCGATGATATCTGTTATCAGATGATGGACATTGAAGATGCCCATAAATTGAAAATACTGACTACGGAAGAGACTAAAGAACTATTATTATCGTACTTCAGTGACGAGCGAAAAGATCATATTCGTAAGACCTTCAATATCGTCAGTGACATCAATGAGCAGATTGCTTATTTGCGTTCTTCCGTTATCGGGCTGTTGATAAGAGAATGCATCCAAGTGTTTCTGGATAATGAAACGAATATTCTGGCCGGGCAATTCGATAGCCCCCTTATTAAAAAGATATCCGAACGTCCTGCGCAAGCCTACAAGCATTGTTCCGAAGTCTCCTTCACTAAAATATATCGTTCAAAGGATGTACTCGACATCGAACTGGCAGGTTTCCAAGTAATCAGTACGCTGCTCGAGCTAATGATCAACGCTGTCACCTCACCAGACAAAGCTTATTCGCAACTTCTCATCAACAGAGTATCCGGCCAATATAATATAAAAGCGCCTGCACTCTATGAAAGGATACAGGCGGTTTTGGATTATATATCGGGAATGACCGATGTCTTTGCTCTCGACCTTTACCGTAAAATCAACGGCAACAGTCTTCCTGCGGTGTAAACACTTTGTTTACGCCCGAAGTTAGCTTGCATTCATCCGGATGGCTTTCAATGAATGTCTGAATATGACGAATACGCTTTTCTTCAAGTATTTCATCTACTGCTATCAAGATACCGGTCTCTTCAACATCACCGAACTCATAATTAATAGCCGTACCAAACATACGCATGGTAGGACTCAGGCTCATATATGCATTGACAAGAGGAGGTATATTATAGCCTAATTTACGAATCTCGCAATTCAATATTTTATAATCATCTTTAAATGATTCTTTACAGAATATCTTAGCAAGTTCTTCTTCCTCAGTTTCCATTTCAAGCGGTTTCATCGGTGTAATTAACCCATCTTTGTCTCCAAAATGCTTTTTCAAGAAGTAAAGAATCATATCACGCCCCTGCCGGTGATAACTGGGATACATGGTTACCTTGCCAAAGAAATACTTTACATTGGGCATAACCACGGTCAATGCGCCCAGACCATCCCACAAGTTATCCAAAGCAAACAAGCCTTTACTGCCCGCACGGGTCGACTGATATTCCAATGTGACAAAAGAACGTCCCAATTCAATCGTTGTAGGAAGGTACTCTTTCACAAACTTCTCCGAAAAGTTGAACATATGGGAAGTAGCTAGAATAGGAGCCCCCTGTTCGTTGAAATGTACATCCGTTCCTAACAGATAGCGATAGCCCCCTAATATCTCCTCCGCTTCAGGATTCCATACGATAAGCTGCTTGTAGGGATTCTCCATAACATCATATTCATCGATATCCATCGAAAGCCCAGTTCCACCACCCGCAGCACGAAAAGCTATTTCACGTAAACGACCGATCTCCTTCATCACATTCGGAGAGTCCTGTGCAGTAATAATATAAATTTGATTATTACTTTTATTCGTCATGCGCAGCCTCTTGTCATCCGTCAACTCCGCTTTGATCAGTTCTTTACTTATTGGTTCAATAATCTCTTCCATATCCTCGTTAGTGTATTGTTCTATTCTCTCTATTACAACTTATATACAATATCTTTCACGTACTGCGCCCATTGCACCGGAGTTTTAGATTTATCAAAGGTCTGCCAGGGAATAGGCTTCCCAAAAGTGACAGTGAATGTTTTATGACGGTTTTTGAACATCTCATCGGCAAGATACAGCATGGCAATATTAAACTTTATCCCCAACACCTTACATATATTAGCCAGATTATAAAAGAAATCGGAATTGCGTCCGCCAAAATGTACCGGAACAATATCACGATGGGCCTGTACACTCTTTACTATAAAAGTTTTTTTCCACTCTAAATCACGGATCACGCCATTGTTACGACGAGAACACAGTCCTGCAGGAAACATAATCAACTGATCGTCCGAATTAAAACCGGCCTCTACCATCTTGGGAAAATCTTTCGCTTGTTTACCCGTCTTATTAATAGGGATACACAACGGAGCCAGACCGCGCAAATTCATCAAAAGGTCGTTTACCAAATACTTCACCTTCCCATTATAATGTTTACCCAGGACATATCCTAACGCAACACCATCTTGCCCACCGAGCGGATGATTGGAAACAAACGTGTAGAGGCCGCCCTCAGGCAGGTTCTCAGCACCTTTCACTTCGACTTTAGCATCAAGGAAATCTAGCGAAGCTTCCAAAAAGTCCACACCCAACCGATCCTTTGATTCGCGCAGGAAGACATTTATCTCCTCCTGATGCACAATCTTTTTCAGATAGGATATGATGAACTTCGGGATATACTTATAATACTTCGGAGCTTTTGTCCGAAGTATATTATCGATATCTATTAAAAACAAAGAGTCGTCGGTCATCCGTTTTCGATAAAATGATTGTGCAAAATTAATTGAACTTTTCTATAAATCGCAATAATTTAGCAGAAAATACAGGAATAGCCCTTCTTAAGCACTCAAAAGACCACCTAAAATCTATCAAAAAAGGGCTAAAAACTGTCAAGTGATAGTTTTTAGCCTAAATCGTGACGATTTCACCCCTTACCACTTGAACAAAATGCCGTAAACTTGCAACATCGAAAAAAACAACGATATATTCAAAAACTTAAAAAAGCAACGTATATGAAAAGTTTAAGCTTCAGAAAAGATTTAATAGGTGTTCAGGAAGAACTACTTCGTTTTGCATACAAACTAACAACTGACCGTGAAGAAGCCAATGATTTGTTGCAGGAAACCTCATTAAAAGCATTAGATAATGAGGAAAAATATATGCCAGATACAAATTTTAAAGGATGGATGTATACCATCATGCGTAATATCTTTATCAACAACTACAGAAAAGTTGTTCGTGACCAAACATTTGTTGACCAGACAGACAATCTTTACCATTTGAATCTCCCGCAGGAGTCAGGTTTTGAAAGCACAGAAAGTTCTTACGACCTGAAAGAGATGCATCGCATTGTCAACTCCTTGCCCAAAGAATACAAAGTTCCATTCTCTATGCACGTTTCCGGTTTCAAATACCGCGAAATAGCAGAGAAGCTGAACCTTCCGCTTGGCACAGTGAAAAGCCGTATCTTCTTCACCCGCCAAAAATTACAGGAAGAATTAAAAGATTTCAGATAACCAAGAATAAATAACCTAAACTGACTTGTCGATTTCTATATAATATTTTAGTGCAGATTTTTAGTTGTGTTAATTATTGGAGCAAGAAGGAAGTGATTTCTGCTTGCTCCATTTTTTATTCCCTTATATAAGTTTATTAGCCAACATCCCCCTATTTATACTTCACTTTTAAATTCCCAAACTCAATCCGGCACTCCGATTCCTAATATTCATTTCTTAGCGATATGGCCAAGGTGGCTAATGCAATCCCGCCCAACATAATTATCCCATACATACAAAAATAAAACATTTCTTTATCTCTGTCACAAAAACTTAGGCGATTTAATGAATGAACTATGCACTTTTCATTTGCAGTTTTTTAAAGTTTAGCATATCTTTGCCTCACGTTTTAAGCAAAAACATCCCCATGTTTTATATCAAAACTTCCGGATGTTCTCTAATAAAACATCCCTATGTTCTCTATTAAAACATCCGGATGTTTTGATAGTATGAAAAGAATAGAATACGGAATAGGAATCCGTTTTTCTTCTCTTATAAAGCTTGATACTTAACATTAATAAAGATATGCCAATACATTACGTAGTAACCAAGAAGGTGGACAAGACGAACGGAGAGCCCAAAGAACGTTATTATGCCACGACGAAAGCTTTACAAAAAAGGCCGGTGGACAATAAGATGATTGCCGCCCAGCTTGCGGAAAGAAGTTCTTTGCAGAACGGAGACGCCATGTCGGTATTAGTCCAGCTATCGGACATCATAGCCGATCACTTGCGCGATGGCAGGACTGTCAGCATCGACGGTATGGGAAATTTCTACCCGACCGTGACAAGCGAAGCGGTAGAAAAGCCGGAAGATTGCACGGCAGACAAAGTGCGTGTATCACGGGTTTGCTTCAAAGCAGCCCCTACCTTCCTGAAAAGGATACGGATGACCCGCTTTTTCAGCTTCCAAGTGAAAGAAGAGAGAAAAACGGTAGCACAGGAGAAAAAGAAAAAGGAAGAAGAGAACAATAGCAAAAAGACGACAAGAAGGACTGCCGAAAGAAAAACGGAGAGTATTTAACAATCGGTTGATAACTTTATCCAGCATTTTCTTTCAGATAGGTTCTTTTTTACTTTGGAAATATGTATTTTTGCCGTCACTTGCTTATATAATAAGGTGAAACAGATGAAGGAGGAACAAGAAGACTTGACATATCATGTACCGGTATTACTAAAAGAGAGTGTGGACGGTATGATGATCCGTCCGGACGGGACGTATGTAGACGTTACTTTCGGAGGAGGAGGCCATTCGCGCGAGATACTTTCACGTTTGGGCGAAGGCGGACGTTTGCTGGGATTCGACCAAGACGAAGATGCCGAGCGCAATATTGTCAATGATCCGCATTTCACGTTCGTCCGAAGCAATTTCCGCTATTTGCACAACTTTCTGCGTTATCACAACATAGAAAAGGTGGATGCCATACTGGCGGATCTGGGAGTTTCGTCCCATCACTTTGACGATAGCGAGCGGGGATTCTCTTTCCGGTTTGACGGAGAATTGGACATGCGTATGAACAAACGGGCAGGACTGACAGCGGCCGATGTCGTAAACACTTATGAAGAGGAACGGCTTGCCAATCTTTTCTACCTGTACGGTGAGTTGAAGAACAGCCGCAAGCTGGCCTCCGTCATTGTCAAGGCGCGTGCTAATGGTGCAATAAAAACTATCGGTGAGTTCCTGGAGGTCATCAAACCGCTTTTCGGACGTGAACGCGAAAAGAAAGAACTGGCAAAAGTCTTCCAAGCACTTCGTATCGAAGTAAACCAAGAGATGGAAGCTCTGAAAGAGATGTTGACTGCTGCAACCGATGCCTTGAAGCCGGGTGGCAGATTGGTAGTCATCACTTACCACTCGCTGGAAGACCGCTTGGTCAAGAACATTATGAAAACCGGCAATGTTGAAGGAAAGGCAAACCAAGATTTCTTCGGGAACCTGCAAACGCCCTTCAAGCTGGTAAATAACAAAGTAATTGTTCCCAGTGAAGAGGAAATCGAACGCAACCCGAGGTCACGAAGTGCCAAACTGAGGATTGCGGAAAAGAAAGAAGAGAAATAGTAAGGGTGAAGGGAGCATGGAGAAGGAAGAGGAAAAAACAAATAAGGCAGGAAAGAAGAAGAAAAGAACTTCATTCAAGAGCATACTGGGAGGTGACATTCTGGCTACGGACTTTTTCCGCCGCCAGACTCGCCTGATAGTGCTTATTATGGTGTTTGTCATCTTCTATATCCACAACCGTTATGCCAGCCAGCAACAACAAATCGAGATAGACCGGCTGAAACAGGAACTTATCGACATTAAGTACGATGCACTGACACGCAGTTCGGAGTTAATGGAGAAAAGCAGGCAATCGCGCATCGAAGAGTATATCTCGACCAAAGAGAGCGATTTGCAGACTTCGACCCATCCACCTTATTTAATTGAGAATTGAAAACTTAGATTGATAAATGAAAGAGAGAAAGACTCTCGCAATTTGTAACTCGAAAACCAATAGTGGCAGTTAATAAGAAAAATATAATGACCCGTTACTTCTTCGTCATCCTCCTGATGGGGCTGATAGGAGTAGCTATTGTTGTCAAGGCAGGCATCACGATGTTTGCCGAACGGCAATACTGGCAGGATGTCGCCGACCGGTTCGTCAAAGAGAATGTCACGGTAAAGCCCAACCGGGGGAACATCATCTCCGCCGATGGCAAGCTGATGGCAAGTTCCCTTCCCGAATACCGCATCTACATGGACTTCAAAGCCGGTGCCCCGGCAAAGATCGACTCGCTAAAAAAACATATGAACGAAATCTGCGAAGGGCTGCATCAGATATTCCCCGATAAAAGTGCCGCTGAATTCAAAGCCCATCTTCAAAAAGGGATGAAAAAAGGAAGCAGGAATTACCTCATTTACCCAAAGCGTATCTCTTACATCCAATATAAAGAAGCCAAACGGTTGCCGGTATTCAATATGAACAAATACAAAGGCGGCTTCCATGAACTAGCTTACAACCAACGGAAGAAACCGTTCGGTTCACTGGCAGCCCGTACGCTGGGCGATTTGTATGCTGACACAGCACAAGGTGCAAAGAATGGCATCGAACTCGCATTCGACACATTACTGAAAGGAAGGGACGGAATCACGCACCGCCAGAAAGTGATGAACAAATACCTAAATATCGTTGACATTCCTCCGGTGGACGGATGCGACCTTATCTCCACAATCGATGTAGGTATGCAGGACATCTGCGAGAAAGCACTCGTGGACAAACTGCAAGAAATAAATGCCACCGTAGGCGTAGCCGTACTCATGGAAGTAGCGACCGGAGAGGTAAAAGCCATCGTCAACATGATGAAGGGTGTAGACGGAGGATATTACGAGATGCGCAACAATGCCATCAGCGATATGCTCGAACCGGGATCGACCTTCAAAACAGCTTCTATCATGGTGGCTCTGGAAGATGGATACATCACTCCGGATTATGAAGTAGATACAGGCAACGGTATTAAGATGATGTACGGCCGGCCGATGAAAGACCATAACTGGTATCGCGGTGGATACGGAAGAATCAACGTGACCCGGATTTTGGAAGTTTCGTCCAACGTGGGTACATCCAGCATCATCGACCAGTTCTATCACAGTAACCCCCAGAAGTTTGTCGACGGGCTGAAACGTATGAGTATCGACCAACCACTGCATCTACAGATAGCCGGAGAGGGAAAACCGAACATCAAAGGCCCTAAAGAACGTTATTTTGCGAAGACTACCCTCCCTTGGATGAGCATCGGATACGAAACCCAAGTGCCTCCAATGAATATCCTGACATTCTATAACGCCATTGCCAACAACGGGGTCATGGTACGCCCCAAGTTCGTAAAAGCAGCTATGAAGGACGGAGAAATCGTTGAAGAGTTTCCAACAGAGGTGATTAATCCGAAGATATGTTCGGATCGTACTTTGCAGCAAATCCATGAGATTCTTTATAAAGTGGTTCACCAGGGATTAGCCAAGCCCGCTGGAAGCAAACAGTTCTCGGTATCCGGAAAAACGGGTACGGCACAGATCTCCCAAGGAGCCGCAGGCTACAAAACCGGACGAACCAATTATCTGGTCAGCTTCTGCGGATATTTCCCTTCGGAAGCTCCCAAATACAGTTGCATTGTCTCCATCCAGAAACCGGGACTTCCCGCTTCCGGAGGCTTAATGGCGGGAAGTGTGTTTGGCAAAATTGCAGAAAGAGTATACGCCAAAGATCTCCGTCTGCCAATGGCAAATGCGGTAGATACCAACAGCGTGGTGATCCCCAGCGTGAAAGCGGGAGAAATGAATGATACCAAACGAGTCTTGGATGAATTGAATATTGCCAATCAACCGAAGTTCACCAGCAAAGGCAAGGAGATATGGGGCAGCGCGCATGCGGCACCGAAAAGCGTGATCCTTGAAAGCAGGGATCTGATGCGTGATTTTGTACCAAGCGTTATCGGTATGGGTGCGAAAGATGCCGTTTACCTACTCGAAAGCAAAGGGATAAAAGTACACCTGACGGGCGTAGGTAAAGTTAAAAGCCAGTCGATAGCCAACGGGACAAGGATAAAGAAAGGGCAGACGATCCACTTGGTATTAAGTGAAAAATAAAGAATGAAAAATGAAGGGGCCGGATGGCAACTAAACAAATAAGTAAGAAAGATGAAGTTAAGCGAATTATTAAAAGCTATTCAACCGATACAAGTTGTCGGAGCTTCGGACATAGAAATAACCGGAGTCAACATTGACTCCAGACAAGTGGAAACCGGTCATTTATTCATGGCAATGCGCGGTACGCAGACAGACGGACATACATACATCCCGGCTGCCATCGGAAAAGGTGCCGTTGCCGTACTTTGCGAGGACATGCCGGAGCAACCGGCCGAAGGAATCACCTACATTCAGGTGAAGGATAGCGAAGATGCTACCGGAAAGATTGCCACCCATTTCTATGGCGATCCCACTTCTAAGATAGAACTGGTAGGCGTAACCGGAACAAACGGTAAAACGACAATCGCCACCTTATTATATAATACATTCCGCTATTTCGGTTATAAAGTAGGACTTCTTTCCACTGTATGCAATTATATCGACGATGAAGCTATCCCGACCGAACACACCACTCCCGATCCTATCACGCTGAATCGCTTGTTAGGCAGAATGGCAGACGAAGGCTGCAAATATGTCTTCATGGAAGTTAGTTCCCACTCCATCGCACAGAAACGAATCAGCGGGTTAAAGTTCGCAGGTGGCATATTCACCAACCTGACGCGCGATCATCTGGATTATCATAAAACGGTGGAGAACTACCTGAAAGCCAAGAAGAAGTTCTTCGACGATATGCCCAAGAATGCATTCAGCCTGACCAACCTGGACGATAAGAACGGTTTGGTAATGACCCAGAACACCCGTTCGCGCGTATATACCTATTCATTAAGAAGTTTGAGTGACTTTAAAGGCCGTATACTGGAATCCCATTTCGAGGGGATGTTATTGGACTTCAACAACCACGAGCTAGCCGTACAATTCATCGGCAAGTTCAACGCCTCTAACCTGCTGGCTGTATTCGGTGCCGCTGTATTGCTCGGCAAGAAGGAAGAAGACGTATTAGTTGCCCTCAGCACCCTGCATCCGGTAGCCGGACGTTTTGACGCAATACGTTCCCCGAAAGGTTTTACAGCCATCGTAGATTATGCACACACCCCGGATGCATTGGTCAACGTACTCAATGCCATCCACGGTGTACTCGAAAGAAAAGGAAAAGTGATCACCGTAGTCGGTGCCGGTGGTAACCGCGATAAAGGAAAACGTCCTATCATGGCCAAGGAAGCAGCCAACGCAAGCGACCGCGTCATCATCACCTCGGACAATCCCCGTTTCGAAGAGCCACAAGATATCATCAACGACATGCTGGCAGGTCTCGATGCCGAAGACAGGAAAAAAACAATCAGCATCACCGACCGCAAGGAGGCCATCCGTACCGCCTGTATGCTGGCGGAAAAAGGAGATGTAATCCTCGTAGCCGGAAAAGGTCACGAGAATTATCAGGAAATAAAAGGAGTGAAACATCATTTTGATGATAAGGAAATATTAAAACAGTTGTTTAGCGAGGAGTAAAAAATTCATGTTATATTATCTATTTGAATGGCTACATAAACTAAACTTCCCCGGTGCGGGAATGTTTGGATATACATCTTTCAGGGCATTGATGGCTATCATCCTGGCATTGCTTATTTCAAGCATATGGGGTGACAGGTTCATCCATATGCTGAAGAAGAAACAGATTACGGAAACGCAACGGGATGCCAAGATTGACCCATTCGGTGTAAACAAAGTGGGTGTGCCCAGCATGGGAGGTATCATCATCATAGTTGCAATCCTGATACCTTGTTTATTGTTGGGTAAACTGAACAACGTCTACATGCTCCTGATGCTGATTACGACCGTATGGCTCGGAACACTCGGTTTTTTAGACGATTATATCAAGATATTCAAAAAAGACAAGGAAGGTCTCCACGGTAAATTCAAGATCATCGGTCAAGTGGGATTGGGACTGATCGTAGGGTTGACTCTCTATCTGAGCCCTGATGTCGTGATCCGCGAAAACATCGAAGTGTTGAAGCCCGGAGAAGAGATGGAGGTGATTCACGGTACGAACGATTTGAAATCCACCCAGACCACCATCCCGTTCTTTAAAAGTAATAACCTTGACTATGCCGACCTTGTAAGCTTCATGGGCGAACATGCCCAAACGGCAGGATGGATACTGTTTGTCATTATCACCATCTTCGTTGTTACCGCTGTATCGAACGGAGCAAACCTGAATGACGGTATGGACGGCATGGCAGCGGGGAACTCCGCCATCATCGGACTGACCTTGGGAATACTGGCATACGTGTCCAGCCACATGGAGTTTGCGCAATACCTGAACATCATGTACATCCCCGGATCGGAAGAACTGGTAATTTACATTTGTGCTTTCATCGGTGCGCTCATCGGTTTCCTTTGGTACAACGCCTATCCGGCACAGGTATTCATGGGAGATACGGGCAGCCTCACCATTGGCGGTATCATAGCAGTATTCGCCATCATCATTCACAAAGAGTTGCTGATCCCGATCCTTTGCGGTGTATTTCTGGTAGAGAATTTGTCTGTCCTCCTTCAACGGTTCTATTACAAAGCCGGAAAACGGAGAGGGGTCAAACAACGCCTCTTCAAACGGGCCCCCATCCATGACCATTTCCGGACTTCCATGAACATGATCGAACCGGGATGCAGCGTGAAGTTTACGAAGCCCGAACAATTGTTCCACGAATCGAAGATCACCGTTCGCTTCTGGATTGTGACCATCGTACTGGCAGCTATAACGATCATAACATTAAAGATAAGATAAACGAGCGACCGGTTGCGGGCTACATGCTACAAGTGCCCGCCCCCCGATCCTATTATGAACCCCAAACTTGTAGCACATAGCTTGAAATACGCAGCTAAAAGACATGAAAAGAATTGTAATATTAGGAGCAGGTGAAAGCGGTGCAGGTGCTGCCGTATTAGCCAAGACAAAGGGTTTCGAGACGTTCGTATCGGATATGTCGACCATCAAAGACAGATACAAGGAATTGCTCGACAGCCACGGTATTGCCTGGGAAGAAGGTCATCACACCGAAGAATTGATATTGAATGCCGATGAAGTAGTGAAAAGCCCCGGCATCCCGAACGATGCTCCATTGATTCTGAAACTGAAGGCACAGGGTACGCCCGTCATCTCGGAGATCGAGTTTGCCGGAAGATATACCGATGCCAAAATGATCTGTATCACCGGATCGAATGGAAAAACGACTACCACCAGCCTCATCTACCACATTTTTAAAAGTGCCGGACTGAACGTAGGACTGGCAGGAAATATCGGCAAAAGCCTCGCTTTGCAAGTTGCCGAGGACGAGCATGATTACTACATCATCGAACTGAGTTCGTTCCAGTTGGATAATATGTATCAATTCCGTGCCAATATCGCCGTACTGATGAACATAACCCCAGATCACCTGGATCGTTATGACCACTGTATGCAAAACTATATCGATGCCAAGTTCCGCATCATCCAGAACCAGACGCAAGAGGATGCTTTTATCTTCTGGAACGACGACCCCATCATTAAACGTGAATTGGAGAAATATGGCTTAAAAGCACATCTATACCCATTCTCAGCCATGAAGGAAGAGGGTTCGATTGCCTATGTAGAGGATAACGAAGTGAAAATCACCGAGCCGATCGCTTTCAACATGGAAGAAGAGAAGCTCGCATTAACGGGACAGCACAACCTCTACAATTCGCTGGCAGCCGGCATTTCGGCCAATCTGGCAGGGATAACGAAAGAGAATATCCGCAAAGCCCTTTCCGATTTCAGAGGCGTAGAGCATCGTCTGGAGAAAGTTGCCCGGGTAGGCGGAATCGATTTTATCAACGACTCCAAAGCAACCAACGTCAATTCATGCTGGTATGCCTTGCAGAGCATGAAGACGAAAACTGTCCTAATTATTGGCGGCAAGGATAAAGGAAATGATTATACGGAAATAGAAGAGCTTGTAAAAGAGAAATGTTCGGCATTGGTTTATCTGGGATTGCATAACGAAAAGCTACATGCTTTCTTCGACCGCCTCGGACTTCCGGTTGCCGATGTCCGGACCGGAATGAAAGACGCGGTTGATGCAGCTTACAAACTGGCAAAAAAAGGCGAAACCGTATTATTGAGTCCCTGTTGCGCCTCGTTCGACCTCTTCAAGAGTTACGAAGACAGGGGCGACCAGTTTAAGATGTATGTAAGAGAGCTTTAAAACACTAAACAACGTGGATCTATTAAAAAACATATTCAAGGGCGACAAGGTAATCTGGATTATCTTCCTTTTCCTCTGCCTCATCTCCATCATCGAGGTGTTCTCGGCAGCCAGTACCCTGACGTACAAAAGTGGTGACCACTGGGGGCCGATCACTCAACATTCCATCATATTAATGGTAGGGGCGGTAGTCGTAGTACTGATGCACAACATCCCCTATAAATGGTTTCAGGTTTTCCCGGTATTCCTCTATCCTGTCTCGGTGGTGCTACTCGCTTTCGTCACGCTGATGGGGGTCATCACGGGCGACCGTGTAAATGGAGCCGCCCGTTGGATGTCGTTCATGGGGTTGCAGTTCCAACCTTCGGAACTGGCTAAAATGGCGGTGATAATTGCCGTCTCCTTCATCCTTTCTAAAAAACAGGATGATGAAGGAGCCAACCCGAAGGCATTCAAATATATAATGATCCTCACCGGAATCGTGTGCCTGTTGATTGCTCCCGAAAACCTCTCCACAGCCATGTTACTGTTCGGAGTGGTATTCCTGATGATGTTCATCGGCCGGGTGGCAGCCCGTAAATTATTGTTTCTGATCGGTTCGCTGGGATTAGTAGGAATCATCGGTGTCGTTTTCCTACTCGCAATACCGAAAGACTCGAACATCCCGTTCCTCCACCGTTTCGATACGTGGAAGAGCCGTATCAGCAATTTCACCGAGAAAGAAGAAGTACCAGCGGCGAAATTCGACATCGACAAGGATGCGCAGATTGCCCATGCCCGTATAGCCATTGCCACCAGCAATCTTGTCGGGAAAGCTCCCGGCAACTCCATACAGCGTGACTTTTTGAGCCAGGCTTTCTCCGACTTTATCTTCGCCATTATTATCGAGGAACTCGGGCTGGTAGGAGGCGCGTTCGTGGTCTGTCTCTATATCTGGCTGTTAATGAGGGCAGGACGGATTGCCCAGAAATGTGAACGCACCTTCCCCGCCTTCCTTGTGATGGGAATTGCATTGATGCTTGTATCACAAGCCATATTAAATATGATGGTGGCCGTCGGATTATTCCCGGTAACGGGGCAACCGTTGCCTCTGATCAGCAAAGGAGGTACTTCCACACTGATCAACTGTGCCTACATCGGCATGATATTAAGCGTCAGCCGCTACACAGCCCGGCTGGAAGAGCAAAAAGAGCATGATGCCCAACTTCAGTTGCAGATAGAAGCCGGTGCTTCAGAAGCGCAAACTGCCGCTGAACCGACCGCAGAGGTTCTGAACAGCGATGCGGTGTTTGAAAAAGAAAACTAATAGATTATGGAAAAAGAACTTAGAATTATCATCAGCGGTGGAGGAACGGGAGGACACATCTTTCCGGCAGTATCTATCGCCAACGCCATAAAAGAGCTACGCCCCGATGCCCGGATACTTTTTGTAGGAGCAGAGGGACGAATGGAGATGCAACGTGTGCCGGATGCCGGTTACGAAATCATCGGATTGCCGGTAGCAGGCTTTGACCGCAAGCACTTGTGGAAGAATTTCGCTGTACTCATAAAACTGGCTCGCAGCCAATGGAAAGCGAAAAGCATTATCAAGAAATTCCGCCCACAGGTTGCAGTAGGTGTCGGCGGCTATGCCAGCGGGCCTACTTTGAAGATGGCGGGCATGATGGGAATACCTACACTGATACAGGAACAAAATTCCTATGCCGGTGTGACGAACAAGCTATTAGCCAAAAAAGCACAGAGGATATGTGTCGCTTATGATGGAATGGAGAAGTTCTTTCCAAAGGAGAAAATACAGATGACCGGAAATCCCGTACGCCAAAACTTACTGACGGCAACACGTGATCATGAATCAGCCATTACTTCTTTCGGCCTTGATCCAAAGAAGAAAACAATCTTGATACTTGGAGGCAGTTTGGGAGCGCGTACCATCAACAACACCCTGAAGGCAGGATTGCAAACCATTAAGGAGACTCCTGCTATCCAGTTTATCTGGCAAACGGGTAAAATATACCATCAGCAGGTAATGGAAGCCGTAAAAGCTGCGGGTAACATTCCGAATCTGTATGTCACGGATTTTATAAAAGACATGGCTACCGCTTACTCGGCAGCCGACTTGGTCATCTCCCGTGCCGGAGCCGGTTCTATTTCTGAATTTTGTTTGCTTCACAAGCCTGTCATCCTGATTCCTTCACCCAATGTAGCTGAAGATCATCAAACCAAAAATGCATTGGCACTAGTGAACAAACAAGCCGCTATCTATGTAAAAGATGTAGAAGCGGAAGAGAAACTTCTCCCGGTAGCTTTAGCCACCGTAATAGATACCGGTAAATTGAAAGAGCTTAGCGATAACATCGCAAAATTAGCTTTGCCGGACTCGGCAACTATCATAGCGAGGGAGGTTATAAAATTGGGAGAAAGGAGAAACGATAAGTGATAAGCGAAGAGTGATAAAATATATGGGAATGAAAAGTAATATAGATACTATAAAATCAGTTTATTTCGTTGGTGCCGGAGGCATCGGGATGAGTGCGCTCGTACGTTACTTCTTGTCCAAAGGTAAATTAGTAGCCGGATATGACCGCACACCCAGTGAACTGACCGAATGCCTCATCGCTGAAGGCGCACAAATACATTACACGGAAGATGTAAACCTTATACCGGAAGGCTGCAAAGATCCGGCAACCACGCTTGTCGTGCTAACACCCGCCGTACCACAGGAACATGCCGAACTGACATATTTCCGCAATAACGGTTTCGAGATACAAAAACGCGCACAAGTATTAGGAACCATCACTCACTCCAGCAAAGGACTCTGCGTAGCAGGAACCCATGGTAAAACCACTACTTCTACGATGGCCGCCCATTTGTTACACCAGTCCCATGTAGATTGCACAGCCTTTCTGGGTGGGATCTCCAAGAATTACAATACGAACCTGTTGCTTTCACAAAACAGTCCCTATACAGTGATAGAGGCGGACGAATTCGACCGTTCCTTCCATTGGCTGTCTCCATACATGTCAGTCATCACGGCAACCGATCCCGATCATCTCGACATCTATGGCACGGCAGAAGCCTATCTGGAAAGTTTTGAACATTATACCACGCTTATCCAACCGGGCGGTGCATTGATTATCCGTAAAGGCATTTCCCTGCAACCCCAAGTCCAATCCGGAGTAAAGATATACACTTACTCCCGGAACGAAGGAGACTTCCATGCCGAGAATATCCGCATTGGAAACGGAGAAATCTTTATCGACTTCGTAGGGCCTGATGTTCGTATCAACGACATCCAGTTGGGAGTTCCCGTCAGTATCAATATAGAGAACGGAGTAGCCGCTATCGCACTAGCCCATCTGAATGGTGCCACAGAGCAAGAGATCAAAGAAGGTATGAAAAGCTTTCGAGGAGTAGACCGGAGGTTCGACTTTAAAATAAAGAACGACCGGATTGTCTTTCTCAGTGATTATGCCCATCATCCCTCGGAGATCATGCAGAGCGTAAAGTCTATACGGGAACTTTACAAGGACAAGAAGATAACAGCTATCTTTCAGCCCCACCTTTATACACGCACCCGTGACTTTTACAAAGAATTTGCAAATAGCCTCTCCCTACTGGACGAGGTAATTCTGACCGATATTTATCCGGCTCGTGAACAACCCATACCGGGGGTCACCAGCCAATTGATTTATGACAACCTCCGTCCCGGAATAGAAAAAAGTATCTGTAAAAAGGAAGATATACCTGACATTCTGAAGGAGAAAAAGATTGAAGTTCTGATCACTTTAGGAGCTGGAGACATAGAGAACTATGTACCAGTCCTAACGGAGGAACTGAATAAAAGAAGCTGAACAGGCTTCCATAATAAACAATAAAATCGCTCAATAGTAAACATTACCATGCTGAAACGTATTCTTTTATCTATCGTCATGTTGATTATCATTGCTTACCTGGGAGTGGCAGTGACAGCATTCAACCGCAAACCGGCGAATCAGGTCTGCCGCGATATGGAACTGATCATCAAGGACACGATATATGCCGGTTTTGTAACGAAGAACGAAGTAGCCGGAATATTGCAGAAGAAAGGCATCTATCCGGTAGGGAAGAAGTTGGAACGGGTTTATACCAAAACGTTGGAACGGGAGCTGAACAAACACCCGTTGATCGACGAAACAGAATGTTATAAAACACCCAGCGGCAAGATATGTATCGAGGTGAAACAACGTATTCCGATTCTCCGCATCATGAGCAACAACGGTGAGAATTATTATGTTGACAATAAAGGCACGATCATGCCTCCCGAAGCAAAATGCGTGGCTCGTCGGACAATTGTCACGGGAAATGTAGAAAAGTCGTTTGCAATGAGGGATTTATATAAGTTTGGTGTATTTTTGCAGAACAATCCGTTCTGGGATGCACTTATAGAACAGATACATGTCCTTCCCGGAAATGATATAGAATTTGTACCGCGAATAGGCGACCATATTGTTTATCTTGGCAAACTGGAGAATTTCGAGAGTAAGCTCGACCGCCTGAAAACATTCTATGAAAAGGGATTGAACCAAGTGGGATGGAATAAATATTCGCGTATCAGTCTGGAATTCAACAACCAGATTATCTGTACAAAAAGAGAAGGCTGAGAAAAGTGAAGAGTAAGAAGTGAAGAGAAGTAACGGAATCTCGGCTTATAATGTAATGTATAACTTGTAATTTGTAATTAAATATATGGCAACAACAGAATTTATCGCCGCTATTGAACTGGGTTCATCAAAGGTTGCCGGCATTGCCGGAAGAAAGAACAGTGACGGAAGTATGCAGGTGTTGGCTTATGCCAAAGAAGATTCTTCTTCATTTATCCGGAAAGGAATCATCTATAATCTGGATAAGACAGCCCAAAGTCTCACGTCCATCATTAATAAGTTGGAAGGCGATCTGAAAAACTCGATCGCCAAAGTATATGTAGGTATCGGTGGGCAGTCGCTCCGTACGGTACGGAACGTTGTAAGCCGCGACCTGAACGAAGAGACCATCATTACGCAGGAATTGGTCGATGCTATCTGTGACGAGAATCTGGAGATTCCGTTAGTAGATATGGATATACTGGATGTTGCCCCGCAAGAATATAAGATAGGAAACAATCTGCAGGCGGATCCGGTCGGTGTAGCCGGAAGCCATATCGAAGGCCGTTTCTTGAACATTGTGGCACGCGCCTCCATCAAGAAAAACCTGGAACGTTGTTTCGAGCAAGCCAAGATAGAGATCGCCGATCTGATGATCGCCCCGTTAGTAACCGCCAATGCGGTATTGACCGAAAGCGAGCGGCGTTCGGGTTGTGCCCTCATCGATTTCGGTGCCGATACGACAACAATCTCCGTTTATAAGAATAACATCCTCCGTTTCCTCACGGTATTGCCGTTGGGAGGAAACAGCATCACCCGCGACATTACCTCCCTCCAGATGGAAGAAGAGGAAGCCGAACGGTTAAAGATCGCTTACGGGAATGCCGTTTATGAAGAGAATGAGGAGGAAGAAGGAGCTACCTGCCAGTTGGAAGACGGCAACCGCAGCATCGAACTGCGCGTGCTGAATAATATCATCGAGGCACGTACCGAAGAGATCATTGCCAATGTGTGGAATCAAATACAAAACTCCGGTTATGACGATAAGTTACTATCCGGTCTTATCCTCACAGGCGGTGCCGCTAACCTCAAGAGTCTGGACGAAATGCTTCGCAAAAGAAGCAAGATCGAAAAGGTGCGGACGGCACGCAATATTCGCAACACAGTACATGCCGGAAGCGACCTGATAAAGAAAGACGGTACACATAACACCATGCTCGGACTGTTGTTCGAGGGGAAAGAGAATTGCTGTCTCGTAGAAGAAGTTCGTCCGGTTATCACTCCGCATGTGCAGCCGACCCCCGAGCCGGTCAACATGTTCGAAGAAGACGAGACGCTGAAAGAACAGGAAGCAGCCGCCCGCGAAGCCAAGAGGAAGAGAGAAGAAGAAGACAAACGCCGGAGAGAAGAAGACAGGCGCAGAAAAGAGGAAGAAAAGCGCAAGAAGGAAGAAGCCCGCAAGAAAAAGAAAGAAGGACCCAGCTGGTTTGAAAAGACCTTCAATAAAATCTCCAATGAGATATTCTCTGACGATGATATGAAATAATCAGTAATTAGTAATTTGTAATCTATAGAAGTTATGGACGAGATAGTACAATTCGATTTCCCGACAGATTCGCCGAAAATCATCAAAGTAATCGGTGTAGGCGGTGGTGGCGGTAATGCTGTCAACCACATGTACCGGGAAGGCATACATGACGTAACATTCGTTCTCTGCAATACCGACAATCAGGCTTTGGCAGAATCGCCCGTACCGGTGAAACTGCAACTGGGACGTAATATCACCGAAGGTCTTGGAGCCGGTAACCGTCCGGACCGTGCGCGGGATGCCGCCGAAGAGAGCATCGAAGATATCAAGACGTTGCTGCAGGACGGTACGAAAATGGTATTCATCACTGCAGGTATGGGAGGAGGAACCGGAACGGGTGCAGCCCCGGTCATCGCCCGCATTGCAAAAGAAATGGATATATTGACCGTCGGCATTGTCACTATCCCTTTCATTTTTGAAGGTGAAAAGAAGATAATTCAGGCACTCGACGGTGTAGAGCGTATCGCCCAGCATGTAGATGCTTTGTTGGTGATCAACAACGAACGGCTGAGGGAGATCTATTCCGACCTGACGTTCATGAATGCGTTTGGCAAAGCGGATGACACCCTTTCCATCGCAGCCAAGAGCATTGCAGAGATCATCACTATGCGCGGTACGGTGAACCTGGACTTTGCCGATGTAAAAACGATACTGAAAGATGGTGGCGTAGCCATCATGAGTACCGGATTCGGTGAAGGCGAAAACCGTGTGACGAAAGCCATCGATGATGCCCTTCATTCCCCGTTGCTGAACAACAACGACATCTTCAATGCCAAGAAGGTCATGCTGAACGTCTCCTTCTGTCCGACCTCAGAGCTAATGATGGAGGAAATGAACGAGATTCACGAGTTCATGAGCAAGTTCCGCGAAGGAGTAGAAGTGATCTGGGGTGTGGCAATGGACAACGCACTGGAATCGAGAGTCAAGATCACCGTACTTGCAACAGGATTCGGTGTAGAAGACGTGCCCGGCATGGACAGCGTACTCGAAAAACGGAGTCAGGAGGAAGAAGAACGCCAACTCCAACTCGAAGAAGAAAAAGAAAAGAACAAAGAACGCATCCGCAAAGCTTATGGCGAAAGTGCCAGCGGGATCGGCAGCAAGAACCTGCGTAAACGCCGCCACATCTACATCTTCAGTGCGGAGGATCTTGACAATGATGATATCATTGCCATGGTGGAAGATTCCCCGACCTATCTACGGGATAAAACTACACTTGGCAAGATACGTGCAAAGGCAGCTTTGGAAGAAGAAATAGCGACAGAAGAAGCGGTAGACGAAAGCGGAATGATCACGTTCTAAGTGAGAAGTTAAGAGTGACAAATTAAAAACGAAGAACAATATGTAATGGAGGCAATTGTTTCCATTATACATTGTAAACTATAAAACAGCAGATATTATCATGGATTTATTTGAAAGAGTCAGCGAAGACATTAAAAACGCAATGAAGGCGAAAGACAAAGTTGCCCTTGAAACATTGAGAAACGTAAAGAAATTCTTCCTTGAAGCAAAAACAGCTCCGGGAGCAAACGATACTCTCACAGACGATGCTGCACTGAAAATCATCCAGAAGCTTGTAAAACAGGGAAAAGATGCAGCC
Source organism: Jilunia laotingensis (assembly GCF_014385165.1). Lineage (NCBI taxonomy): Bacteria > Pseudomonadati > Bacteroidota > Bacteroidia > Bacteroidales > Bacteroidaceae > Jilunia > Jilunia laotingensis. Next base: position 1,115,074 of record NZ_JACRTF010000001.1, read on the forward strand.
GAAATCTATGTAGGACAAGGACGACAAGATTTGGCCGATGCAGAACTTGCTCAGGTAAAAGTGATGGAAGCCTATCTCCCGAAACAAATGACACCGGAAGAATTGGAAGCTGCCATTAAAGAGATTATCGCAGAAACAGGAGCCACAAGCGGCAAAGACATGGGCAAAGTGATGGGTGTTGCATCCAAGAAACTTGCCGGACTGGCAGAAGGCCGTGCTATCTCAACAAAAGTCAAAGAATTGCTGGGATAAGAAAAGAATTTCCCTGGTAGCTCAACCATCGCCTTGGACAATCAAGAGATGGGTCATTAGTAAAAGCTATCGGTTAAATATAGACTCTCTTTAGACACGAATTTCACGGTTGCCCCGTGAATAGTTTTAAAGCATATAGCAATCGTGAAATCCATGTCTAAAAGAAAGTAAATGATGACTTGCGCCACAATCATACAAGAATTTATAATATAAGTGCAGCTATTTCAGGTGACAATGCAATACTTCCATCCTCACCGATAACAATAAAATGGGCGTTAGACAGTGTATTAATAATGTGATGATAAGTCATACTACCCATTCCCCGAAGTCGCTTCAGACTATTCCATCCGTTTCGAGACGTGTACTGCAGAAGTTCCCGCACTGTCTCCATCCCGGCTTCTCCATACAAAATACTATGGGCACGTGTATCAACAAGATTGTATAAAGGAATATTTGTAGGATCTTCCGTATCATATTTGCCAAACATAAGATCCATTACCCGCTTACGGAAAGTAGCGATTCTTCCCGGGTTTTCACCTAATCGCCGAAGAATAGAACTATATGTCTCCACGGCCTGTGCATACGTCATCCCTCTATTTGCAGCCACCCATGAGATGGGTTTCCCCGAAGAGATGGCGAGGAAGATCTCTCTTTCGCGATCATTCGTAATGAGTTGACCAAGTTCTTGGATAATGACATGGAAAAGTGGTTGATGTAATTCGGAGGTTCTAAGGAGAAACAGTTCATCGTCAAGCTTGCTAAGAAGTATATCCCTCTCCCATTCCTTCTCTTTAATGAGTTTTTCCAGATATTCTTCGTTCAATCCTTTTGTTTTGCGCATCTCCCAAAAATGGATCACGCTTTCCTCGTCCAGCATCACAACATTTTCGATGACCGAAGATGTCACATAGCCTAAACATTTCCATACGCGGAGAGTAGATTCGGAAACACCGTATTTCTCCGAAAGTCGTTTTAGAGTAAGCCAATTAGACATATGACCTCCCTCCTGCCATTCGTTCACAGAATAGGCACATTTCTTTCATAATGCAGCTTAAAGCCTTCTTGATTGTTCTGTTCATACCTTTTCGAATATTTATGAACGCCCGAATCCTGAGGTATATAGCTTTATATATAAAAGAAGCCGAGCGCTGAGTTCATATTTATCCGACGAAAGGTACTGGTATACCCGAATTGCTAACAAATATGTTCACACGCTCGACTATACAGTCGGTCGCATGAAACAAAAATGTTGAAGCAATTCCCTTTCGGCTTAAATAAAATTACCAGTTTTTTCGTCGTCAAAAGTTGTTCCATCCTGCCGCATTTCTCTTCGGCTTTCAAAAGACAAAGATAGAAAATCCCATCAGAATGACAAAGAAGTCAACAAGTAATTTTCCGTTTGTAGAAATATAGTTAACCCGAACACATAGAACACAATTTCTGTGAATCAAACAAATAAGAGAAAAAGATATTTGTTTATTAACCGAATAACCGTACCTTTGTTAGAACAATGATTTAATTTATGGTATTATGGAAGCAATCGACCAATACATAAGATTCGACTGGGCTATCAAACGCCTTCTTAGGCAGAAAGCCAACTTTGACGTATTAGAAGGATTCCTAAGTGTGTTACTGGATGAAGAAGTAAAAATCATCGAGATACTGGAAAGCGAAGGCAACCAACTAACCGCTGATGACAAGTTCAACCGAGTGGACATCAAGGCAAAGAACGACAAAGGCGAAATCATCATTGTCGAAATACAAAACACACGTGAATTGTATTATCTTGAACGCATCCTGTATGGAGTGGCGAAAGCCATCACCGAACATATCTCCTTGGGCGAACGATACCATGAAGTGAAGAAAATCTATTCCATCAGCATTCTCTACTTTGATATCGGCAAAGGAGATGATTACCTCTATCATGGACAGAACCATTTCGTAGGTGTACATACAGGCGATCGCCTCCAGGTAAGTACAAAGCAGAAGAATGCACTCGTACATAAATTACCCGCTGAAGTCTTCCCTGAATATTTCCTGATCCGGGTCAATGAATTCGATAAACTAGCCGTCACCCCGCTTGAAGAATGGATTGACTATCTCAAGACCGGCCGTATCCGTCCCGATACCACAGCCCCCGGATTAAAAGAGGCACGTAAAAAGCTGGTTTATTACAATATGACCCCGAAAGAAAGACAAGCCTATGATGAACATCTGAGTGCAATCATGATACAAAATGATGTATTGGATTCTGCCAAACTGGAAGGTTTGATAGAAGGCAGGATGGAAGGATTGCTGGAAGGTAAAATGGAAGGCAAAATAGAAGGCATACAAGAAGGATTGGAAAAAGGTGAGAAGAAAAAGCAAGTCGAAATAGCCCGTAACTTGAAGAAAATGGATTTACCTACCGAAACAATCGTTCGTGCCACGGGACTATCAGTCGAAGAAATTGAGCAGATATAGTACTTATAAAAAGAAACCTCTTTATAATATGATCGCCTTATTGCATATCATATCTTCATCCTCTAACATGTCAACATATTTCAGCTTTCACTATTTATTCCACAACATCTATTAGAACTATTAATCAACTGATAATCAAGACATATAAGAGACCACTTTTACCTCGGTGATCAACGACCTCTTCATCGGTGAGGAAGAGGTCGTTCATCGGTGCCCTTCGGGGTGTTCATCGGTGAGGAAGGATGCGTTCAGTCGGGAGCCACACCCATGTAAAACAAATTCACACAGCTCTTCTACAAAAGGATTCCCCTGCAATCCTATTTCCAAAAGCATAAAAGATAAACGGAACTTTAATCAAACAATTCCTTCAAAATTTCCAATGACTTCAAAACCGGAAAGTCAGGTAGATGCAACTGGTAATAATCATTAATGATAGTAAGACAACGTGCCCTTTCCATACGATTCATTGCAAAAAGATGCATCGTCTCATAATTCATACGCATCAGATTTATCAACCGGGATGCATCGACAGGAAAAATATACGATGAATGTAACTGGGGACGCTGTGAAGTAAAACAAGCATTCAACATATCAAAATAATCCCCTTCATGATAATTCTCCAGATTAGGATATAACCCGAGAAAACGGGAAAGGCGCATTAAAAAGACCAAATGGAAATTAGCAAATCCCGTACGACATTCATCCAACCAAGTAATAGAATGCACCAAGTATGCAAACAAAGGGCGGTTCTCCGCCTCCTCACGAACAGCCCGATAAAGAAATTCCGCCAGAAACAGCGCGATAGACGATTTATAAGGATCATACGGAACGGAAGAAAAAGGATAGAATGATTTCGCCTCTTTTATCTTATATAATGAGCGGTTCGAACGGATATCCGCTTCGAACTCTATCAGAGAAAGAGGTTGAAACAGAACAGATTTCACGACAGCTTTCCGCGAACGGGGCACAGAAACCAGATAAGAGCCCCGCCCCATACTTTCCGTATACATCTCCACTATAATGGATGTATCATTGTATTTCAGTGTATGCAGAACAATTCCAACTGTCTTTTGCAACATATTCTCTTTCCGGTTTCAATCCAGCACAAAACTACGAAAAAAAGCCGAGAACAAACATTAGCACTCTCTTTTATTGAAAAAATTATTTGCCGGACAAAAAAAATACGAACTTATACAACACTGATTATCAACAACAAACCAAGCATCAAAAAGAAAAACCATGCTCTTTTTCGAAAAAAATATTCGTCAAATATTTGCTAATTCAAAAAAAGTATCTACCTTTGCATCCGCAATCGAGAAACAAACTCTCAAAAGCGAAAGAAACGGAAACGTTTCACCCAAAGGATGGCCCGTTCGTCTATCGGTTAGGACGCAAGATTTTCATTCTTGAAAGGGGGGTTCGATTCCCCCACGGGCTACAATTAAAAGAATAAAACGAATTAAAAAAGATTAGTCGAGATGGCAAATCACAAATCATCACTCAAGAGAATCAGACAAGAAGAAAAAAGAAGACTCCACAACAGATATTATGGCAAATCCATGAGAAACGCTGTTAGAAAGCTTCGTTCAACTACTGACAAAGCAGAAGCTACTGCAATGTATCCGGGTATCACCAAGATGCTTGACAAGTTGGCTAAAGTGAATATTATTCACAAAAACAAAGCTAATAATCTAAAGTCTAAGTTGGCTATTTATATCAATAAGCTCGCTTAATACTAAAGTATAAAAGATATACAAACATTAAGGTCGAACTATTTAGTTCGGCCTTTTCTGCATTCCCGTTCAAAAAACAGTATTTTATTGTGCAAAGAGGAGCATCGACCCAATTAGATTGATTTTCCATCACTTATTCTTCCCCAATTCATTTTTTTTTCGTATTTTTGCTCAGTTATTATAACATAGAAAGGCAATTATGAGCGAAGATTTATTCTCCCAGGTTCCCCAAGACAACGGATCGTATTCAGCAGATAGCATTCAGGTACTAGAAGGCCTGGAAGCTGTGCGTAAACGCCCCGCGATGTACATTGGCGACATCAGTATCAAGGGACTACATCACTTGGTATATGAAATCGTTGATAACTCCATTGATGAAGCTTTAGCAGGCTATTGCGACCATATCGAGGTAACGATCAACGAAGATAATTCAATCACCGTACAGGATAACGGTCGTGGTATTCCTGTAGATTTTCACGAAAAAGAACAAAAATCCGCCCTTGAAGTAGCCATGACGGTGCTTCACGCAGGAGGTAAATTCGATAAAGGCTCCTACAAAGTTTCCGGTGGTCTGCATGGCGTGGGTATGTCTTGTGTAAACGCATTGTCGTCACACATGATCAGCCAGGTTTATCGTAACGGGAAAATCTATCAACAGGAATACGAAATAGGAAAACCTCTTTATCCAGTCAAAGAAGTAGGTATATCCGATCATACCGGAACCAGACAGCAATTCTGGCCGGACGACAGCATTTTCATTGAAACGGTTTATAAATACGAAATTCTTGCCAGCCGTATGCGTGAACTTGCCTACCTCAACGCAGGCATCAAGATCACGTTGACAGACCGTCGTGTCGTGAATGAGGAAACCGGTAAATTCAGACAAGAAGTTTTCTATTCGGAAGAAGGATTGAAAGAGTTTGTCCGCTATCTGGAATCATCCCGTGAGCATCTTATCAACGATGTGATCTATCTGAACACCGAAAAACAAGGCACCCCCATCGAAGTGGCTATCATGTACAATACGGGGTTCTCGGAAAACATCCACTCCTACGTCAACAACATTAATACGATTGAAGGAGGTACGCATCTGGCAGGTTTCCGCCGTGCCCTGACACGTACATTGAAAAAATATGCCGAAGACAGCAAGATGCTGGAAAAGGTAAAAGTAGAAATCTCCGGTGACGACTTCCGCGAAGGTCTGACAGCCGTTATTTCCGTAAAAGTAGCCGAGCCGCAATTTGAAGGACAGACCAAGACCAAGTTAGGAAACAACGAGGTCATGGGAGCCGTAGACCAAGCTGTAGGTGAAGCTCTTTCTTATTATCTGGAAGAACATCCGAAAGAAGCAAAACTGATTGTGGACAAAGTGGTTCTTGCAGCAACCGCCCGTCACGCTGCCCGTAAAGCACGCGAAATGGTACAACGCAAATCACCGATGTCAGGAGGCGGACTTCCGGGTAAATTGGCTGACTGTTCGGACAAAGATGCCACAAAATGCGAACTATTCCTTGTCGAGGGAGATTCGGCAGGTGGTACAGCCAAGCAGGGACGTAACCGTGCTTTCCAGGCCATTCTTCCTTTGCGCGGTAAAATTCTGAATGTAGAGAAAGCCATGTACCATAAAGCACTCGAAAGTGAAGAAATCCGCAATATATACACAGCATTGGGAGTTACCATCGGAACGGAAGAGGACAGCAAAGCCGCTAATATTGACAAATTACGCTATCACAAGATCATCATCATGACCGATGCCGATGTCGATGGTTCTCACATCGACACACTGATCATGACCTTCTTCTTCCGTTATATGCCGCAGATCATCCAGAACGGATATTTGTACATCGCTTCTCCTCCCCTCTACTTATGCAAGAAAGGGAAAGTAGAAGAATATTGCTGGACGGACGCACAACGTCAGAAGTTTATCGACACATATGGCGGTGGTTCCGAGAATGCAGTACATACGCAACGCTACAAAGGTTTGGGTGAAATGAACGCTCAACAGTTGTGGGAGACAACTATGGATCCTGAAAACCGTATGTTGAAACAAGTAAACATTGAAAATGCAGCAGAAGCCGATTTCATCTTCTCCATGTTGATGGGCGAAGAAGTAGGGCCACGCCGCGAATTCATTGAAGATAATGCAACGTATGCAAATATCGATGCATAATTAATAATTACATTAACCAACCTCGCATCTTACAGCGAAGAAACACCGGCAGAAGAAGGAAAGTCCTTCCGACCGGTGTTTTTCTTTTATACAATCAATCATAATTTTTCCCAGGAAACGGTCTAAACATAATGAAATGGGAATATATCCTTTTGCCATAATCGAAAAAGCTACCTTTGCTCATATAATCTTCTATACATACATTAGACTCATTTTCATAATATATAATATTACAAAAATCTAAGTATCAGATATTGCTGTTACTTAACAACAATAAAACAAATAATATTTATGTTCGCCTATTTATAAAGAATGAACCTATTAAAATTCAAAGCATGTGCTGTTTCTTTAACTCTTCAACAGCCAATTCCAACTCCTGATACCACGCTTCTCCAAATTTACGAATGAGTGGTTCTTTCAAGAATTTATAAACCGGTAAGTTTTCCTTTTTCCCTAAAATAACAGCAGCCTTACATACATCCCAACGATGATAGTTTACAGCCTTATAAGGGCCATAGTCTCCGATGCGGATGGGATATAAATGACAAGAAACAGGTTTATAAAAATCGACTTTTCCCTCCCGATAAGCTTTCTCAATAGCACAATAACAACATCCCTTTTCATCATAGCATGTAAAAACACAGTCTTTATTGTTCACTATCGAAGTCACCAAGTCACCATCTTGATCCGTATAGACCACTCCTTGCTTTTCAATAACAGCACGAGCTTCCGGAGAAAGGTCATTCCAAATAATCGGCAGAACCTCTTCCAATTTTTCAACTTCGTCCAGTTCTACCGGCGCTCCGGCATCTCCTTCAATGCAACATTCTCCTTTACAAACCCCGATATCGCAAAGGAATTTCTCTCGCAGCACATCAAAGCTTACAACCACATCATCTATCTGTATCATATTTGTCTTTTATTTTATGGGATATGTAATAATAATCAAACGCTCACCATTTTCTTCACGCACCTGATACCGACCGTTAAAAGATTCCAAATAAAGTCGATTAATGGCATGTTTGATCTCAATTTCTTTTTCATCTCGATCTTTTCCTAAAAGCGGACTATTTATGACTGTTATTCTCAAGCTATTATCATCTTCACGGTGTAAGGTATATTCCACTTTAGGCTCCTCATCACTCATCGATGGCATTATTACAGAAGAAAGTAGTTTCCTGAAACGGACTGTATCCACTGATACGAATAAAGAGTCCAACTCTGTCCGAAAATCCACAGAAACCTTGTTTCCATCCTTCAATTCTAACATGAGCTTTGCCTCTTTGCACAACTGCACCATGTCATAAACTTCTATATTAAACTTCATCATTCCCGACTCCAAACGCGAAAGGTCAAGAATGTCGAATATCAGATTAATCAGTTTTTCAGCATTTTGCTTGATGATTTCCGAATATCGCTGCTGCTGTTCTGCCTGCAAATCACTCTCCTTGCAAAGACGATCCGAAAGAGTCACTACCAAATTAAGAGGTCCCCGGATTTCATTCGTAATATTGTGCAAAAATACATCTTTCATCTTATCTGCAGCTTCCGCCAAAGCATATGACTTACGCATTTCTTTTTCCGACTTCACTAGTTCACGACGAATATGAAGTAACTGTAACAAACCTATTACTAATAATATAATGAGTAAAGCTCCTCCCACTACCGCTATTTGCCAAAAACGCTTCTCGCCAATTTCCTTTTCAAGCAAGGCTTTCTTTATTCTATAATTTGCCTGAACCGTTTCTTCGTTCATTCTTAGAGTAGCCTTATTGATGGAGTCGCGTTTTATGGCAACAGCCATATATGTATTGGCGGCTTCCTTATAACGTCCCGCATCCATGTAGGCATCCCCCATAATTCTACGTATATTGTTCTCGTACATGGGTTGAGCGCCTTTAAATGCTGAAAGCGAACGTTCAAATTCCGGAAAGCACCTGTCCCAATCCTTCTTCAAAAGATAATAACCTGCCCAATAAAAATGATAGTTGATGGTAACAGTAGAAAATGTATCGTCGCTATAAAATTTGGCAGCTTCATCCAAGTAACGTTTCAGATTCTCCGCATCAGACTCTGCTAAATAGACCTTACAATACAACATTTCTATATCAAGTAAGGATTTCCTATAAAAGTTGAGCATGTCAGGATTCTTCTTTATCAAATCATCAATAATTTTGCGTTGAGCCTGTAGTTCGTCTCTCATTTCAGGATATTTATCCAAAAAATAATAAGAACTTGACAAATAATTATGAACTGTTAATTCATCATTCAATGAAATTCCTGGTATTTCAAGTGCCTTTTTATAGAGTTCGATTGCCTTTTCCATGTTCTGTGCAAAGGCATTTGACTTTCCTTCAGAAATATACGACAAAAATATACCACGATCCATTTTCAGACGAATTGCTTCTTCACGCATTTCTTTTGATTTCTGAATAGCGTATTCCGTATTTCCTTCCGAACCTTTAAGTTGAATGAGATAATGCAATGCCTGAAAATACTCATCATACTTTTTATACCGATAAGATATCTCTTTTAATACATCACATGCTTTTTCCATATCCGCACCATTCAACCGGAAAGTATGATAGCGGAAATATTCATAACGAATCGATACTTCAGCTTCGCGATCTTTTATATTCATTGCAAGAATTAATGCAGAATCAAGGAGTTCGGCCGACCAGTCCTCACCAATATGTTGCTTGAATGATTCCTGCATGTACTGCACACGAGCAGAATCTGAAGATAGTGATCGACAGGTTGCAAAGATACTGTCCCGACAACCATCGCTTGAGGCTTGAAGTGAAGTAATATAAACAGCACAGAACAATAACAAAAGAAGTATTTTCTTCATCATACTACTCCCCCTTCTGCTTTAACGGATGAGTGAAGGCAAGACGGGCACCTGATGTATACGCAGGATCTACCCAAATTTCCCCACCTAAACGATTAATTATCAATTTACATATCGACAGCCCAAGCCCTGTCCCCTGCATTCCTTCATTCAATTTCTCAAAACGTCCGAATATCGCGCCCTGCTTGTCGAGGGGAATGCCACAACCCGTATCGGCAACAGAAAATTCGGCAAAACCATTCTCATCTGTACGCAATGCCAGTATGATACTTCCCTCTTTTGTAAACTTTGTAGCATTGACCAACAAATTTATCAACAATTGTTGTAAACGACACTGGTCAGTTTCAATAACCAATGAAGGTATCTCCGTTTCAAAACGGACGTCGGCTGCTGTCTGTTTTATATTCTCCAACATCTTCACTACATTCCGCGACAGTCCCACAACCTCGACCGGTGCTATGCTAAACTGCATGTTCGCAACATCCAGGCATGAGATATCCACTACATCACTGATCAATTTGAGCAGTAGTTCCGAATTCAATTGAATCACATCATTACATTGAATCCGCGTAGCCTCATCGATTCCCGGTGTAATAAGCACCTCCGAAAACCCCGCCAGTGCATTCAAGGGAGTCTTGATCTCATGGCTCATATTCGAAAGGAACAAACTCTTATTACGAACAGACTCTTCTGCTTGTGTTTTAGCCTTTAGGAGTTCATCCTTAGACTGAATAAGCTTTCGCCTCTCTTTTCCTAAATAGAGGAAACCAACCAAAATCAGAATAACAAGAAACAGGATAATAATAAAAATAAGCTTCCATAAATGATTTTGCTGTGCATTGTTCTGCAATTCCAATTCATCAATTGAATATTTCTCCCGCATATCTTCCACCCGGTCAATGGCATATACGCGAAACAAGGAATCGCCTTTTTCTATCAACTTAACATAAGTCCGGGCAGCTTCCTCATAATTTCTCTCCTCCACCTCCCGACTTGCTTCAGACCAATATAAACTGTCGATAACTGCCTCTTCAGCCTTCAGAGACAATGACAGCCCAAACCATACAAATGCTAAAAAAATCAGGAGTCGTTTCATTCTATCATTTGGTATAATGACAGCAAAGATAATCTTAAAAAGCAAACGTTTATCATTAATCTATATAAAAAAGAGGTATTCCAAGCAGATAAAACTCCTTAAAACACCTCTTTATATAAAAATACAAGATATTATTACTTAATCAGTATCTTTCCATTCATCTCAGCAGGCATTTCCAAGCCCATGATTTTCAAGATAGTCGGTGCAACATCAGCCAAACGACCGTCTTCAACTTTAGCAGAAGAATTTTCCGTCACATACACACAAGGAACAGGATTCAAAGAATGTGCCGTATTCGGTGTTCCATCTTCATTCAAAGCGTGGTCAGCATTTCCATGATCGGCAATGATAATCACTTCATACCCTTGTGCCTTGGCAGCTTCAACCGTATCTTTCACACAAGCATCCACAGCAGTAACCGCCTTTTCAATAGCTTCGTAAATACCGGTATGTCCTACCATATCACCGTTGGCATAGTTCACTACAATGAAATCGTATCTGTTTTCATTAATAGCTGCCACCAACTTGTCTTTTACTTCATAAGCGCTCATTTCCGGCTTCAAATCATAAGTGGCCACTTTGGGAGAAGGAACCAAAATACGGTCTTCATTCTCATACGGAGTTTCACGACCTCCATTGAAGAAGAAAGTAACATGAGCATATTTCTCAGTTTCAGCAATGTGGAGCTGATTCAATCCTTTTGCAGCGATATACTCACCCAACGTATTCATCACATTTTCCTTGTCGAACAGGATGTGTACTCCCTTGAATGAAGCATCATACGGAGTCATGCAGTAATACTGCAATCCGGGGATAGTATGCATGCCTGCTTCCGGCATATCTTGCTGGGTCAAAACAACGGTAAGTTCCTTGGCACGGTCGTTCCGGTAGTTAAAGAAGATCACCACATCGCCTTCTTTAATCGTACCGTCCACGCTTGCGTTTACAATCGGTTTGATGAATTCGTCCGTCACACCTTCATCGTATGATTCCTGCATAGCCTGAACCATATCCGCAGACTTCTTCCCAATGCCGTTTACCAACAAGTCATAAGCTTCTTTTACGCGTTCCCAACGTTTGTCACGATCCATCGCATAGTAGCGTCCGATAATAGAAGCCACTTTTCCAGCTGATTGGGCACAATGAGCTTCAAGCTGTTCGATGAATCCTTTTCCACTCTTCGGATCGGTATCGCGACCGTCCATGAAGCAATGTATAAATGTATTAGCGATTCCGTATTCTTTCGATATGTCACAGAGTTTGAACAAATGATCCAGTGAGCTGTGAACACCGCCATCGGAAGTCAATCCCATAAAATGAATATTCTTTCCGTTCTCTTTTGCATAAGTGAAAGCAGAAACAATTTCCGGATTCTTCATGATGCTGTTATCGGCACATGCACGGTTGATCTTCACCAAATCCTGATATACCACCCGTCCGGCACCGATATTGAGGTGTCCTACTTCTGAGTTACCCATCTGTCCATCGGGCAAACCAACGTTTTCACCACTTGCCTGCAACTGAGAATGAGGATAGGTTGCCAACAGATAATCCCAATAAGGAGTGGGTGTATTGAAAATTACGTCATCTTTCCCGTGGTCGCCTATTCCCCAACCATCCAGGATCATTAAAAGGGCTTTCTTACTCATAATATCTAAAATTAATTAATTGACTTCTCGATTTCGGCCGCAAAGGTACGAAAAAGATAATTAGGAAGAGATTTAATCTATGTTAAGCCTCCGGTACAATAAGATTCATTCTCAGATTATTTACGTACTTTTGCACCGCTTTTAAAAAATTTAAAACAAATATGGACGATTCAAACCCGCGAACGTGCAACAGTATTAACTAAAAGCGAACAGAGAGCCACGGTGAGCGTCACAAAGTCTCTGTTCGGTTTAAAAATCAACGAAAGGAGACAATAAGATGAGAACGTATCTCTATTGTGAGGCTGGCTTTGTGGAAAAATCACAATGGCTGCCCAACAGCTGGGTAAATGTAGTATGCCCCGATGCAGATGACTTTGAATTTCTGACAAAGGAACTGCAAGTCCCCGAATCTTTCTTAACGGACATCGCCGACACCGATGAACGCCCCCGTACCGAAAACGAAGGCAACTGGCTGTTAACCATCCTGCGTATTCCGATACAAAACCAACAGAACGGCATTCCCTTCAGTACGGTTCCTATCGGTATTATCACCAATAACGAGATCATTGTTTCGATCTGTTACTACCACACCCAATTATTGCCCGATTTCATAGAGCATACCCGTCGCAAGGGTATCGTGGTACGCAATAAGCTCGACCTCATCCTCCGGCTCATCTATTCATCGGCCGTCTGGTTTCTAAAATACTTGAAACAGATCAATATCGATATCACTGCTGCCGAAAAAGAGCTGGAGAAGAGCATCCGTAACGAAGACCTCCTGCGCCTGATGAAGTTACAGAAAACGCTGGTCTATTTCAATACCTCCATCCGTGGCAACGAAATCATGATCGGCAAACTGAAAACGATCTTTCAGGACACGGACTACTTGGATCAGGAACTGGTTGAAGACGTTATCATCGAGTTAAAGCAAGCGTTCAACACGGTGAATATCTATAGCGACATTCTCACCGGCACGATGGACGCATTCGCTTCTATCATTTCGAACAACGTGAATGCCATCATGAAACGTATGACCAGCCTCTCGATCACCCTGATGATTCCTACATTGATTGCAAGTTTCTACGGGATGAACGTTGACATCCATCTGGATGAGGTGCCACATGCTTTCGCATTGATCATAATAGCTTCAGCTATGCTGTCGGCACTCACGTTCGTTATCTTCAGAAAAATCAAATGGTTCTAAACAGAGACTATGAAATGAAATAAATGATCCCTGCCGATTCGTTTCGTGAAAATAAAAGAGAGGGAAATAAAATACGCATAAGCATTAAAAAAGAGCGTCTAAACTTCTATTACAGCAGTTTAGGCACTCTTTTCGCATCATATAAGCAGACTCTTAGTACAAAACTTTTTTACCTCAAAATTTGTAACATTCAGAACCGTTGTTTACATTTGCAAAAAGATACTACATTTGTGTTAAAACAAAACATGCCTTATGAAGAAGAGACACTTAAAGTTTATTCCAATCGTTCTTGCAGCTCCATTGTTTACACTTACCTCCTGTGTGGATAATGATTACGATTTGGACGACAACATCGATTTAACCATTCAGGTAGGGGGAAGTGAATTTGCCATCCCAGGTGGGGAAACAGAACCCATTCCACTTAGCAAAATTCTGGACATAGAAGAAGACGGTGTTGTAAAAACCACCCCCTCGGGAGATTATTATTTATTACAGGAAGGTTCGGAAAAGACAACCAACATTTTTGTAAACGGTTTTGAAGTGAACAGCCCAAATATCAATCCGATAGACCAGGAACTTAGTTTCACTATACCGGAACAACTATCGTCCATCCCTCCGCAAGAGATCTCTGCAGAACTTCCCGAGAAAAAGACAGAATTCGATATAAAAGGGGAAAACCTACCTTCGGATATCAAAAACCTCTCTGTCATCAAAATGGACATGGAAGCCAAGATACACTTCTCATTTACTCCAGCGGTGGCTAGTAAGCTCAGTCTGAAAGGGGTGGTTCTAAACTTCCCGGAATTCATCATTTCTTCCAAGCTCACCAATGGAATGCTGAAACTGAAAGACCAGGAAGTGCATACTGCAACCAGCACCGGTGGATTGACACTTATCGTTCCGATAGAAGGTATTGACTGCAACAAAAACGGAGTGTTTTTTGATGAAACCAGCCATACACTTTCCATTCATGGAGATATCGTCCTGAACGGAGAAGTAAGCATTAATACCGGTGATGTAGACCAAAGATACGAAGGAACTACTACATCGGTAACTTTATTAGCAGAAATCAATTTAGAAGATGCCAATACAAAGGAATCAATCGTCAATGTGAATAGCGTGACAGGTATTGTAAAACCTGACATCGACATCACTTTAGATCCTGTCACCTTAACAGGGCTACCCGATTTTCTGAGTGATGAAAAAGTAACATTATCCGTAGAAAACCCAATGGTATTCTTTACCGCTGATAACAAGACACCCGTAGCAGCGGGAATAAACGGTAATATCACCTCTTATATTTACAATGACAATGGTGAAAAAATACCTTTGTTAAAACCGGAAGACCCTGCCGTATTATTTAATTTTACAGTTGCCAAAGAGAAAAAGCAAGAATTCTGCTTATCCCCCATTGCACCGACCGGTATGGAAGACGTGATCCACGTCGAAGTACCCAACATGCCTTCACTTATCACCAAGATTCCCGACCTATTCGAGTTTGATGTGATAACCGAAGCAACTGATGAAGAAACGGAAATCGAATTGAATAAAACATACACCATCACTACCGACTATAACGTAAACGTACCTTTCGTTTTCGGACCGAAAATCACGACCATCGTTTACAAAGACTCTGTAGACGGTTGGTATGACGATTTGAAGGATTATGAAGTAAAACAGATAAATGCCACTGCCGCAGCAATCAATAAGATTCCATTAGGTCTGAACTTTACAGCCGAAGCATTAACGGTGGATGATCAGGGCAAGTCCAAAATACTTGACGGTGTAGTCGTTACAGTGATCGTTGACGGTGAGAAAGACGGCATCATCAAAGCCGGCAATAACAACACGGCAACCGAGAGTTCGCTTGTTATCGAAATCGTAGAGAAGACTCCGGGAGCAGTCAAGATGCTCGATGGACTCGCTTTCGAGGTGGTAGCTGCATCGACAACAGGAGCCGAAGGCCAACAACTGAACGAAAACCAAACATTACAGTTGAAAAACGTACGTCTGAAAGTTCCAGGAGGCGTGATTGTAGATTTAAATTAACTGAAACGTAAAAACGAATAGAACAATGAAACACTATAAATTAAAGGTCGCATTAGCTTTACTCATCGTCCTTTATCCTGTATTTGCAGGAGCGCAGAATCTCAATTCGAGCTATTTCATGGAGAGCATGATTCATCGCCACCGACTCAATCCTGCTTTCATGGGCGAAACCAACTATGTAGACATCCCCGTTATCGGCAATCTCAATGCCGGACTGCAAGGAAACATCGGTGTGAACGATTTCTTGTATAAATACAACCAAAACGGACGTAAGTTGACCACATTTATGAACCCGAGTGTCAATGCCAACGAGTTCTTGAACAATTTGCACAATAACAATCACTTGAATGTAAATGCGAGTCTACCGATCATTGCTTTCGGTTTCTGTAAATGGGGAGGATTCAATACTTTCGAAATAAGTTTCCGTTCCAACACTTCCATCAACCTGCCCTATGAATTGTTTGATTTCATGAAGACGGGTATGAGTGAGGCAGGAGGTAACCACTATATGGTAAAAGACCTCACCGTACGATCCAACAATTACTTCGAGGTAGCCATGGGACACTCCCGTGAAATCATCGAAAACCGGCTGACAGTAGGTGCCAAAGTGAAATTCCTTATCGGTGGAGGAAATGCAGATGCTAAAATCAAAAAGATGGATATCACCATGGGGCAAGACGAATGGATTATCGATGCCGAAGGTAGTGGCCAGGGTTCATTGAAAGGCGGTTACTTCAAAAGCAAAGCCTCCGACGAACAAGGCAAACCGGGAGAGATAGACGGATTCGATGTAGATAAAATCGGAGTAGCAGGTTATGGTCTGGGAATCGACCTCGGTGCTGCTTACAAAATGGATGATTTTGTAGAAGGTCTGACGCTCTCGGCCGCATTGCTCGACCTCGGTTTTATCCGGTGGAATAATGCCCTGAATGCGGAAATGAAACACAATTACACCTTCAAAGGTTTTGAGAACCCGATTGCTGTAAAACCGGAAGAGGGAGCCCCGGGCGACATTGACGATGAGTTGGACAATTTAGGTGATCAATTTGAAGAGTTCATCAAATTCTACGACAAGGGAAATACAAGCGGTCGTACCACAGCTTTGGCTGCAACAATGAACATCGGTGCCGAATATACTCTGCCCTATTATAAGAAATTGAGATTCGGACTTCTGTCGTCCACGCATTTTAACAAACCTTTCACTTGGTCGGAAGCACGCATTTCTGCCAATGTGGCTCCGGTGGATTGGTTTGAGGCTTCGGTGAACTATGCATACAGCAGCTTCGGCTCTTCATTGGGATGGGTATTGAACTTCCATCCGAGCGGTTTCAACTTCTTTATCGGAACAGACCACATGATCACTAAAGTAACCCCGCAATATGTTCCGGTAGGCAATGCGAACGCCAACGTATGTTTGGGATTCAATATTACCTGGGGAAAAAAGAAATGTAAGAAAGTGGTAAGTACTACGACTGTAACACAGTTTTAAAGCTACAGTCATTGAAGAAATGGGCTATTAATAACCCATTTACCAATCATTAATACCTATCGTGATGACCATTAATACCCATCGCGATAGGTATTAATAGTTATTGCGCTAGTTATTAATATCCTGCAAAATCAGAAACGTACAAAAGGAGATCACATAAAATGCAGTGACGGGAAATGTCCTTTCTATTCAAAACTCAACTTCAACTGCCCGTCTCCCAAAAGATTGAATGTCATCCGGTGATAAGGAGTCGTCCCACGTTCCGAGATGGCTGCACGGTGTTTGCGCGTAGGATATCCTTTGTTATGATCCCAGTCATAATAGGGAAATTCGTCATGCAAGCGATTCATATAGTCATCGCGATATGTTTTTGCAAGAATGGATGCAGCAGCGATCGAAAGATATTTCCCATCCCCCTTGATGACAGTCGTATGAGGTATGTCAAGGTACTTTTTAAACCGGTTGCCATCAATGAGCAAATGTTGCGGGCGAAGTTTCAGTTGATCGATTGCCCTGTGCATGGCAAGAAAAGAAGCATTAAGAATGTTTATTTCATCAATTTCTTCCGGAGATACAATTCCTACCGCCCATGCGACGGCTTCTTTCTCTATGATTTCACGCAAAGCATACCGTTGTTTTTCGGTCAACTGTTTCGAATCGTTCAAAAGCTCATTCTTAAAATCCTTGGGAAGAATAACGGCAGCAGCATACACAGCCCCTGCCAGACATCCACGGCCGGCTTCATCACAACCGGCTTCTATCAGTTCTTTATTCAAATACGGTAGTAACATAATTTCTCCGTTTATAAAACGGGACAAAGATAGTTGATATAATCCTTATATTATATTCATGGTACAAAATATATAAAAATTCATATCTATGCACATATAGAACACCAATTTGCAGAATTATTAATTTCGCTTTTTCAGTTTAACTGCCTTTTTCCAATTGTTCCTATTCCATATCAAATTGAGCCCCTTGATATCCAATGTGTCTTGTAATGATACATAATTGAAAAATAGGAACTTTATTAAATATCAAAAGCTGAAAATGGGGAATGAGTCTACCATCCGATAGCACTGCACGATCTCCAATTTTCAGCTTTCGTTCTTCACTTAGAACAAACTCCAAGCAACGGTCAATCCAGCCATAACAATGGCAACCATGCTCATAAGTTTTATAAGGATATTCAAGCTCGGACCGGAAGTGTCTTTAAACGGATCGCCTACCGTATCACCCACTACCGTAGCTTTATGTACTTCGCTCCCTTTACCACCGAAGTGTCCTTCTTCCACGTATTTCTTTGCATTATCCCAGGCTCCTCCGGCATTAGCCATGAATATAGCAAGGACAAAACCACTGCTTAAGCCGCCTATCAGCAAACCCACCACTCCGGTCACACCGAAAATGAGTCCGGTAATAATCGGAGCAACGATTGCAATCAATGAAGGAACTACCATTTCGCGCTGTGCCCCCTTAGTAGAAATAGCCACACAACGCTCATAGTCCGGTTCTGCCTCCCCGGTCAGTATGCCTTTAATTTCACGGAACTGGCGGCGTACCTCGTCCACCATATGTCCGGCAGCACGTCCTACAGCGTTCATAGTCAATCCACAGAAAAGGAATGCCATCATCGAACCTATAAAGATGCCGGACAGCACTTTAGGATTCATCAGAGTCACATCATAATAATTCATGAAATCGACAAAAGTCGCATTCGCTGTAGCTATCACATCACCGTTAGGCATGTTCAATTCTATAATATCCAACCGTGTCAATCCGATACGGATCTCTTCAATATAAGATGCAAGGAGTGCCAAACCGGTCAAAGCGGCCGAACCGATAGCAAAACCTTTCCCCGTAGCTGCCGTAGTATTGCCCAGTGAATCGAGAGCATCCGTACGTTTACGCACCTCTTCACCCAGACCGGACATTTCAGCATTTCCTCCGGCATTATCCGCTATCGGCCCGTAAGCATCCGTTGCAAGCGTAATGCCCAATGTCGAAAGCATACCTACTGCGGCAATTCCGATACCGTAAAGTCCCATACCTACATTATCAAAATCAAATCCCGATGCAAACAGGAAAGAGGCAATGATGCCCACAACGACTGCCAATACCGGAATAGCCGTGGAGAGCATGCCCAGGCCTATACCGGAAATGATAACCGTAGCAGGGCCGGTCTTACCGCTTTCACTCAACTTCTGGGTAGGACGATAAGATTGGGAAGTATAATATTCGGTCGAACGCCCGATCACAATACCAACTATCAGCCCTACGACAACAGCGCAGGATATCCAAACCCAATTATCAAGTTGTAAAAGCCAAAGAATAAAGAAAGTAGCTATCACAATCAGCACAGAACTCAAGTTGGTGCCGAAAGCCAATGAATTCAGCAAGTCCTTCATCTTTGCATTCTCCTTTGTACGCACGGAGAAAATACCGATTATAGAAAGGATTATCCCAACAGCGGCAATCAGCATCGGGGCTATAACCGCTTTAAATTGCATGGCCGTATCACCCGTATGGATAAAGGCGGCCGCACCCAATGCAGCAGTTGCCAAAATAGAGCCGCAATAAGATTCGTAAAGGTCGGCACCCATACCGGCAACGTCACCTACATTATCTCCTACATTATCGGCAATCGTAGCCGGATTACGCGGATCGTCTTCCGGGATTCCTGCTTCCACTTTACCTACCAAGTCGGCTCCCACATCGGCAGCTTTGGTATAAATACCGCCTCCTACACGTGCAAACAACGCCTGCGTAGAAGCACCCATACCAAAAGTCAACATGGTTGTTGTGATCATACACAGCTTATGAGTTGGTGTCAGCGCATCTGCCGGAATCGCCCAGTTCAATAACAGATACCAAAATGAAATATCCAGCAGCCCGAGGCCTACCACCACCAGTCCCATCACCGCGCCACTGCGAAAGGCGATGCGCAGACCGGCATTTAATGAATTGCGGGCTGCATTTGCCGTACGAGCAGAGGCATACGTTGCCGTCTTCATACCCAAGAAACCGGAAAGCCCCGAAAAAAATCCACCTGTCAGGAAGGCAATAGGCACCCATGCATTTTGTACTTGAAAGCCATAAGCCATAATCGAAAACAGGATTACCAAACCCAGAAATACCCAGCCGACAATCTTATACTGCTGTTTCAGATAAGACATTGCACCTTTGCGCACAGCAGCAGCAATTTTCACCATTTGAGGAGTACCTTCACTCTCTTTCATCATCTGCTTATGAAAATAATAAGCAAAGCAGAGAGCCAAAACAGAAGCGGCTGGAATCAGCCAGAAAAGCATACTATCCATAGAATAAATATAAGAGGTTAAACGAAGGGCTAAAAATATTAATTTAAGATGAAATAAGCAAGAAACTGAGGGAAATGTTTTTGCAGAGAGAGTTTTTATCCGGATAAATCAGACTAATTCTGGAATTAGTTGAAGCGAGCATTTAATTTATTATGTTTTTCTCCTTTTTCCTGCTAATTTTGTTAATGTCTTACTAAAAATGTAACACTATGAAACATTTAAGATTCTCATTCGCCATGGCGATTCTATGGATGCCATTGGTATTGTTCGCTCAGTATCTACCGCTGACAAAGACGAACAAGATTGAAATGCCCAAAGCTGGAATCAGCAAGTTACAAACCGGAGAACTTCCCACATTGGACAGAGAGAAGTTCCCCGTCCTGCAACGGGTTCCCCAAACGAAAGCACAAGCTTTCAGCACCATTGACGAACTATCGGGATTCTACATTCAGAGGAACTATGATCTCAGCGGGAACACCCGGAATCCGTCCGTCAGTATCAACCCGGCAAGCGAGACTACTATTACTATAGAAAACTTCAGTGGATTGGGAAAAGATATCACCGCTACTGTAGATTTGGAAAATAATAAGATATCTATAGAACCACAGATCGTATATGAAAGTAATAACACTACACTCTACCTTTATACATTCAACGCAGAAACAGGCGTAATCAGTAAAACCGACCCACTCGAAGGAAGCATCGGCAAAGATGGAATTACCTTGGGAACATGGGGCTGTTTCAGCAAAGATGCGAGATCGTATGCCAACCTGTATGCCATGTCTCAGTTATTGCCTTCCAATGGTATCATGACTACTGTTGATTATAAGGATAAAACTGAAAACGAATTCCCAGTTTATATCGAACAACCCTTCGACAACATACTCAAAATAGCCAACTTCGGTAATACCGGATCAGATATTACCGTCAACCTCTACCCGGACAAAACATTCAGTATTACTCCGCAATTCATGTTCACTGCGTCCGGCTACGGAGACTTTTATTGCTACTATACAGAATGGAAAACCGAAAAATTCAGTAAAACGTATCCTATTCAAGGAACAGGAACGGATAAAACAATGAAACTCGGAAACTGGGGAATCCTCTTCGCAGGCCAACGCCAAACTGTTATAGCCGGAGGGTTCGAATCTTCTACAATCACCTTAGACGGCATTACGATCACCTATCCTCAAGGGAAGGAAGCAGCATTCGAAGGAGAAGGTACGGAAGCCAGCCCATATCTTATTAAAACAATGGATCAACTGATTGCATTGGAACAGTCTGTCAACAAAATAACGGGTACACCCAATGACTACAAAGGGAAATTCTTCCGTCTTGAAAACGATCTGGATGCAAAATCTCATGGAAGCACACAATTGTTACCCATCGGTAATTCTATTAATTACTGCCGATTTGCCGGAACATTCGACGGCAACGGGAAGAAAATATCCAATCTTACGTTGAACGTGCCCGAACCGGGACTTTGCGGTCTGTTCGGAATCATTGATCCCGCAGGTTCCGTCAAGGACCTGACTCTTGAGAACATAGACTACACGGCATCGGGAGAAAATGTAGGTGGAATTGCCGGAGCCAGCTTCGGTGCCATTACCCTGTGCAAGGCCAGCGGGAAGATAACCGCCAATGCGAAAAATGTAGGCGGCATAGTAGGTTATCTCGAAAATGAAGTCAGTCAATCTTCCTTCGAAGGAACCATTACCTCTAATGGAAATGTGGGAGGAATAGTCGGGCTGACCTACGGCAACGTCAACAAATGCTGGGCACGCGCCAATATAGGTTGCTCGTATGCCTCACAAACTCGTTACATGGGAGGCGTTGTCGGTGGTATCTATGGCAGTCAAACCGGTGCAAAGATAAACGATTGTTACTTTTCCGGAATGATAGTCGATTATGTAGATCAAGTTACGGACAACGGAACGATCTCTTACCAAGGCGGAGTAGCCGGATTAATATACAAAAGTGAAATGAGACGTTGTTTCAACGCAGGTCACATCATCGGTACAGCCGCCACCGGGCAAACCGCCGGAGTAGTAGGCATTTTGATGAGTTCCGAAATAATCGATTGCTATAATGCAGGAAGTGTCAGCAATACGAATTCCGAACATACAGGCGGAATCGTAGGCTACTCCATAAATATAACGTCTACCGAGTTCTCAACCATTAAGAATGTATATAGTTCCGGTAATGTCGCCACCAAATCGACTTTCAAGTATAAAGAGATTATCGGTGAAATGAAGGAGGGCGACACATTGGAGAATTTCTACTTTGACGGTCGCAACTACGGAACAGCCATTCCTGAACACGGGCTGACAACCTCACAAATGACCCAAGCAAAATATTTGGAAGGATTCGATACTTCCGTATGGAATTTTAGTACAAACGTCTATCCACGTCTGAAAGGCATCGACAATAATAATGCTGCCTATCTGTCGATGGCTACCATTCTGTTATCAGAGAATGAATTCCTTTCCAAAGTGAAAACTCCTTTCCGGATCACTACCGACAATACCACTTGGAGCGTCCTGAAAGACGGTAAACAAGGTAATGAAGGCCACGGAATCATCATTAATGGCAGTAAGATCGAGATAAAGCCGGTATTTGCCACAGATACGATTTATGCGTTCAATGCCGACAAAGAATATAAGAGTTATCTTATATCAATCGTCCCGAAAGTATTCGATGGTGACGGAACGGCAGACACACCTTACCTGATCAGAAATCTGGATGATTTGAAAACACTGGCAAATGCCACCGTGGAACATACACAACATTTCGAAGGAGACTATTTCCTGATGATTAATGACATAGATGTTGCAGGAGATGAAACATTTACAGGTATCGCTGCCGATGGTAAATCTTCCCATTATTTCTCAGGCACGTTCAACGGAGGAAAACATACGATTCATAATTTCAAACTGAAATCGGTAGAATATCTCTCATCCGGCAAAGTAGACATGGAGAAATCACGTTCGGGAGTAGGCTTCATCGGATACTTGTCACCAACGGGAACCTTGAAAAACCTGACGATTGCTGATGACTGTTCATTTGAGTTCTATGCTTTCTCGGCTCCATTGGTAGGATACAACGGAGGAACCATCGAGAATTGCAAGAATTATGCCGATGTAAAAGGTGCGAGTGCCCATATCGGTGGTATCACGGGATATTCTGAAAATAATAAGGCACTGATTCGGAACTGTCTCAATTCAGGAAATATCAACGGAGGATATTATAACACGGGAGGCATTGCCGGTATCAATCTGGGTATCATCGAGATTTGCCAGAACAACGGTAACATAACAGGCAACAGTGTCAGCAAACAATATAAAGACGGTGAACAATTCAATGTAGGAGGTATCACCGGAGCTAATTACGGAGAAATATATGATGCGCTAAACACCGGCAACGTGGCTTCTTACAAAGCCATCGGTGGTATAGCAGGAGTGAACTATGCCCGTAATACAATAGGTAGCATCATGCGTTCCGTCAACTATGGTTATATTAATCCGTTAACAGACATATCGACTTGCGGTTCCATCGTAGGTGATCTGGAAAGCAAGACCGAACTGAAAGATAATTATTACGATTTGCAAATTGTGCTGACCGAAGGAGCCAATGATGGACCAACAACCGGTTGCAGTGGAGTCAATACCAGTGTATTGACCGGAGGCACGCTCGACGGTTTGGATTCAGAAGACATCTGGTATATACAGGCAGGTGCATATCCATTGTTGAAAGTATTCAAAGACGATCCGAAATCGGTAGCCGCTTCCCATATGTTCGTAACCTTCACTGATGGGGAGAACAGAATAAGTATAAAAACAAATGCTACCTTAAATAAATACAGCGGATTAGGTTGGAAATTATCAAAATCCGAGCAATTTAAGATAAACGAGCAAGTTCTTAATCTGACTCTGCCGGAAAACGATATCGCTCTCGACACGCTGACTGCAACTTATGGAAATTATCACAAAGAGTTCTACTTAAGAGCCGTACCTCCCATTCTGCCGGGTAAAGGGACTAAGAACGAACCTTGGTTGGTAAAGACTGCTGCCGACATGGATAAGATCTACAAATTCGCAGCCGATAAAGTGGACTTCAACCATGAATATTTCCGGGTTGAAAACGATATAGACTTCACGGGAATAGAGTATCACCCGATAGCTGCCGAAGCCGATGTTCTCAAATTCCAAGGCTACTTTGATGGAAACGGCAAGAAATTCACAAACCTGAAATACGTATCTTCAGATCCTCTGGAATTCAAAACAGGAAGATATAAAGGACTGTTCGGCATTGTAGGCAGCAACGGAACGATTGCTAACCTGACAATTGAAAGCAACTCTTCATTTACGGCATTCGGCTACTCCGGTGCATTTGCCGGCGGATTGCGCGGAAAAATCATTAACTGTGTAAACAAGGCTCCCGTATCGACCGTAGGAGGTGCCAACAATATCGGTGGTATTGCCGGTTATGTATATGAAGGAGGTATCATTCAAAAATGTTCCAACTATGCCGATATCACTTCCAATACAGGAACAACAGCCGGTATCACCGGCAAGACGGAAGCTAATACATTGATTGACGAATGTTTCAATTCCGGTACGATTTCTGCAGCAGGTGCCAGTAGCGGAACCAATGGAGGCATCGTAGGCGTAAATGGCGGAACCATACAGAACTGTACGAACGAGGGCACTATCAACGCCAACAGTTCGAACGTTGCAGGTATCGCAGCTAAAAACAACGCCAACGCAGCTATCATCAATTGTGTCAATAAAGGCACCATCACGGGAAACAGCAATTACGCAGCAGGTATCGTTTCTGCAACACTGGCAGACAATGTGGTCAAAGACTGTGTCAACAGCGGTGAAGTTAACGTGCCGACTATAGCAGGTGGTATAATCGGGCAATCCAGAAACGGTGCTGTACTGACTGTAGACAATTGCCATAATACAGGTAAAATTACGACCACCAAAACAAATGCCGGAGGTATCATCGGTTCTTTAGGTGCCGGTACAATCATGCGCGATTGTTGGAACGAGGCAGACATCACCGGGACAGGTACAATCGGTGGTGTTGTCGGAACTTCAAGCGGTATGGATACATTCACGACTCTCATCAAGAGATGTTATAACACGGGTAAGGTGATTTCCAACAAAGACAATGCAGGCGGTGTAGTAGGAAATATCGGTTCCAATGTAGATGCAGATAGCCTCTATAATATAGGTGAAGTGTATGCAGCTGCCAGTTATGCCGGAGGTATCACAGCTTCCAACGGTTTATATCTCTCCAATTGTTGGAACTCGGGTAATGTGACTGCCGGAGAATCTCATAGTGGAGGTATCTGTGCCTTAGGGCTCGGTGATATTGTGAATTGCGTCAATTTGGGTAATGTTACAGTCGAAGGCAATACCGACAAAAATATCAATGCCGGAGGAATCATCGCCAAAACACGTGCCATACTTACCAATTGTTACAACATGGGTAACGTGACCGCGTACAATCAGGCAGGTGGCCTTTACGGACAAATCTTCGATAACGGAGCAAAAGCGGAAGCTTACCGGTGCTATAATACGGGTAAAGTGACGATCACCAATCCGGAAGGAACGGCAGTAGGCAACATCGTAGCTTTGAATCCCGACTTCCTGGTTTGCGAAGATGTGTACTATGACAAAGAACTCGTTGCAAAAGAATATGAAAATGACAAAGATGCCACAGGCTTGACAAGCCGTGAAATGATCGCTCTCGACCTCGGAGAAGACTGGCTTGTACAGACTGCCACTTATCCTACACTGAAAACTCTCAAGGATTATGAAGCCACCAATCTGTCGGCAGCAAGTATCCTTTTGACGGAAAGCGATACCCCCGAAAAAGTCACGGAAGACTTCTTGGTTGGCACACCGGCAGGTGTAAGCTGGAGCGCTTCCGACCATATCACATTCAACGGGAATGATGCCATAGTGGATCCGGACACAAAGGCAACGGTTACTTTAACCGCCACCGCAGGAGATTATCAGAAGAGTTATACCCTGGTACTCGAAACCAAGAAAGTAGGAATCGCTTCTGAAAACATCGGTAAAGTCATCGTTGAGCAGTTCTATTACACGACCAACGGTGTAAAAATTGAGAAACCGGAACAAGGAATCAACATCGTTGTAACCATTTACGATGACGGATCAGTTGAAAACAGCAAGGTTCTCATCAATGAAAATACGAAGTAAAAAGACGTATTTTGACGCATATTTAATGTAAATATCCTGTAGAGAGGATGAGGCATCGTTTGAAATGCCCCAAAAGTTAGACAATAATACTTTTAGTGTGCATATTGAACTTTTACCTCATCCTCTTTATGAATCAGAAAGAGAATTATCATCTGAAAGAACGTTTTCCGAACCAATACAAGAATATTATGAAGAGAATCATTACCACCTTACTTTTATTTTTCGTTTTATTGGAAGGTACGATCCAAGCCATCCCCGCCAAACGTACCCCCCAAACGATAACCCAACCGGACGGTACAACCCTTACCACCCTTCTGCAAGGTGATGAGAATTTCCATTACCTCACCACCACTGATGGCATCATGTTACAGGAAGCAGCAGACGGCTTTATGAAATATGCCACTGTCAACACTTCAGGAGTACTCACTGCTAGTGAATACACCGCTCATGATCCCGGGAAACGAGGGGAACCGGAAAAAGCATTTATTAAAGGAATCAATACCGCGCAGATAAACAATGCCGTCCAAAAGATAAGGGTGCAGGAAAGCAATCCACGTTGGCTAGCCGATACGGATAAGCCTAAATTTCCCAATCAGGGAACCGTCCGTGGACTGATCATCTTGGCCCAATTCAAGGATGTCAAGTTCGCTGCCGAGAACACACCGGAAGAATTCCGGAAAATGATGAATTCCGAAGGCTATTCTGCCAATGGTGCCACCGGAAGTGCCCGCGACTATTTCATTGACCAGTCCTCCGGTGTATTTACCCCTGAATTTGATATTGTCGGTCCGGTTACTCTACCGGAGAACATGAGCTTCTACGGAGGCAATAACATCTACGGCAAAGACCAGAATCCGGCTCAAATGACCGTAGATGCCTGTTATGCCGCTGACACCCTTCTCAATGTAGATTTTTCGCAATACGATTCCGACAATGATGGAAAAGTAGACTTGGTTTTCATCATCTATGCCGGTTATGCAGAAGCACAGGGAGGTCCAGCCGCCAGCGTATGGCCACATGCCTGGAACCTTGAGTATGCAGGATTTAAAGATATCAAAATGGATGGTAAACAGATCTATAGCTATGCCTGCTCTTCCGAACGGCACGGCAAAGCCGGAACCACCATGGACGGCATCGGGACTTTCTGCCACGAATTCAGCCATTGCTTGGGCTTACCTGATATTTACGACACCCGTTATACCGGTATGGTAGGTATGGGATCATGGAGTCTGATGGACTATGGGGCTTACAACAACGAAAACAGAACCCCCGCTGGATATTCCGCCTACGAACGGTACAGTGTCGGATGGCTCAACCCGGTTGTACTTAAAGATCCCCAAAAAGACATCGAACTAAAAGCGATGGACACTGCCAACCAAGCTTATCTGTTAGTCTCCGATCAGAACCCCAATGAGTACTACACGATCGAGAACCGACAACAAAATAAATGGGATGCTTACCTTCCGGGACATGGAATGATGATCGTCCATGTAGATTATGTACCTTCATTATGGGAAAGCAACGTTATAAACAGTAGTGTTGCCGGACATCCTCACTTGCAGATAGTGCCTGCGGACAACGAATTCGATGATTACGCTGGTGACTTATTCCCCGGAACCACTCAAAACACCTCATTCACGGATGAAAGCGAACCAGCGTCCACACTATACAGTGGCGGATTCCTGAGTAAACCATTAAGCAACATCCGTGAGAAAGACGGAACCATAACATTCGATTTCATGCACTTTGTCGGTACTCCGGTAGCTACCGAGGCAACGGACATCACTGAAGATAGTTTTACCGCCAACTGGGACCCGGTCAACAATGCCACTTCCTATACCTTGGAAGTTTCCTCCTGCATGACGGGAAGAAAGAATATCTCCGAAGAGTTCGGTAAGTTTACCAAAGGTAGCCCGGAAGAAGCAGATGAGCAAGACATCTCCAATGCATTAAGCACCTATACCGAAACGGACGGTTGGACTGGAAGTGAAATCTACCAAGCCGGTGGTCATGCCCGTATGGGAAATAAGAACACAGGCGGTAGTCTCACTACTCCCCTCCTCGACCTTACCTGGGAAAAAGAATTCACCTTGTGTTGCAGTGTAAAGGGAAGCAAAAGCCTCATCAGCGGTTTCATCTTCCAATTATTGGATGCCAACGGAAAAATCCTACTCGATAAAACAATGATGATGAATGCTTCGGAAAAGACACTCTACTGGGTAGTGAACACAGATGCCCCGGCAGGATACATCCGGATAGCAACCAAGGCTGCCGCCACATTCGACTACATACATATCTACGATGGAGATGTAAAAGAACAATTGGAGAAGAATGAAACCTTGACCACACCTGAAGAATACAAGAACAGTAAAGCCGATATCACCGATAATTCTTTCAACTTCACCGGATTAATCAGCGACAAGAAATATATTTATAATGTATACGCAAAGATGAACGAAGAAGTTTCACAGAAATCCAATAAGGTAGTGGTACAAACCCTGAAATACTCAGGCATAGAAACCTCGTCCGCTTCAAGAGGAATATATACGCAAAAGGGTAGCCTTCGTTTTACATCGGATATTCAGGAAACTATCCATATTTACACAGCAAACGGAATGAATATACATACCGGAATAAGCCGGGAAGGAACAAACGAAATTGCTTTACCGAACGGTTTCTACATTGTGATCATCGGCAAGGATAAGTACAAAATACATATCCCTTGACACCATAAAAAGGACAATACATCGAATCCTTAACAAAACATTCACTCTAATGATTTAATTAAATAAGAATAACGTATGAAGAAAAATATACTCCTATGCATATTCCTGTCACTAGGTACATTGACGGCATGGGCACAAGAACAGACATCTTTGCTTCCGACCAACGAAATGAAGGGAATCATAACGGGTACCCCTCAAGAAAAGATTAAGGATACAAACTTACCGGGTACACCGGTTCAGCAACAACGCCAATTCAAGAAAAGTACGTCTCCGGCTTCCATATCTGATTATGAAGGCACATTCATACAAATAAGCGAAGATAGCAACGGCAAGGAAACCGGTTATGCTGTCGAAATAAGTGTTGTTGACAACCACACGTTAGCCATTACGAATTTCTGGAATGGCGAGAAAACGATAAAAGCTTCTATCAACCTTGAAGAAGGCACTTTGAAGATTGATCCCCAAGAGATTGCAGTTCATTCCACCTATGGAAGCATCTTTATATATAGTTACGATTTTGAGACGAACAGATATAACTCCCAGGTTCCCATCCAGGGAACAATAAATGATGGAGTGATAACGATAGACTCATGGATCGCATTAATCAACGAAGGAGAATATAAGAGTTACAGCTTGGGCGTTTATAGAGGATCGGAACTGATTATGCCCAACAGCAATATGACGGAAACGACACTTGAATCCAATGGGGAAAAAGTGACCACCGTCTATCCTGTTTACTTAGAACAGAGTAGTCCGAACGAACTATCCATGTATAATGCAGCCAATATAGGAGTGAAAATCAACCTACAACTCAATTCGGACAAGACAATTGCCATTCCTCCTCAAACCTTCCTGAGCAATGCCATGTATGGCAAATTCAATTGTTATCCGTTGAAGACGGTTTCGGCAACCAATCCGGAATTCTATACAGACCGAATGATTAAAGGCACAATTTCCGGTACGGACCTAAGCTGGGAGAATTGGGGCATCTTCTGCCCGAAAGCCGGCATAGTAGCTTCTTTATATACATCTTCCGTATTAAACACCCTTCTGGAAATAAGTTTCCCGAAACCGGTCGTAGCCGACTTCGAAGGGAAAGGTACACCGGAGGCTCCTTATCTGATCAAAACAATGGAAGATTTATATATGCTTTCGGAAGTAGTCAATTCTGACAAAACGCTCAATGGCGATCATACCAGCACTTATGCAGGACAATATTTCCGTCTGGAATCAAACTTGGACGCAACAACGCTAAGTCCGACATTGCATCCGATCGGAAACAATGCGATCCAACGTTTTGCCGGAATCTTTGACGGCAACAATAAAACGATCCGTAATCTGACAATGGACGAAGGAATGGGTTATTGCGCATTGTTCGGCCACATCGACACCGATGGTGTCATAAAGAATCTGAATCTGGAAAACTACACTTGCGAAACACTCGGGAGCTATGGAGGAAGTATCGCAGGATATGTCTGGGGGAAAATAGAGAACTGCCATACAACGGGAGCTATGAGTTTCGGAAGTGCATATACCGGTGGCATCGCCGGATATTCTTATGGTGCGGAAATTATCAACTGTTCTTTCAAGGGAACAATGACAGGAACAGACTATATGGGTGGCATTGTGGGTACATCTTTTGGCAATATCAAAAAGTGTTGGGCAGATGCAACGATCAATTTTTCCAATAATAATCCCAATACCACCTGCGGAGGCATTACAAGTTCTATGTTCGGTACAAAGTTCCCGGATGCCACCATATCCGATTGTTATTTCACAGGAAGAATCAATGCTACCAATAACGAATGTACGGTTGGAGGTATTGCCGGCAGCACTAATAAAGCCATAATTCTACGTTGCTTCAATACGGCTATGATAAGCGGTACAGGAGCAAATGTCAATATGGGAGGTATCCTTGGCTTTACTTGGAACACGACCATCCGCGATTGCTACAACAGCGGACTTATCGGGAATAACCTATCACCCAAAGTAGGCGGTGTGATAGGCAGTGTTCTGGATATGAGTGACGAAGAACGGTCAAACATAGAAAACTGTTATAACTCCGGATTGGTCTACACAGCCAGCAAAGAGGAAATGCGTTACATCGTTGGCCGTCCACTTCCAAGATTGATTATAAAAAACACTTTCTATGACCAACAAATAACGGGAGTTCCCTCTCCAACTTACGGACTGTCAACCGCACAACTTACCGATGCCGGAGGAATAAAAGACTTTGACCCCGCCATATGGAACTTCACAGCCAGTCACTACCCCCGTCTAAAAGGTATCGATGAAAACAATGCTGCTTATCTGTCGTCCGCCTGCATGTCACTTGACGAAAGCAGTAGCACGTTGGAGATACGCAAAGATTTCGACCTGACAACCGATAACCTGATAGAGTGGAAAGCAGTAATGAATACACTTTTCACTGACCAAGGACATGGCTTCTCTATCAAGGGTAATAAAGGCATCTTGAATGGTGAAGTTACACAAGATACGATCTTTGCATTCAATGCCGACAAGAATTATAAATATTACATTCTCTCTATTTCACCGATTCTATGGAAAGGGAAAGGAACGGCAACAGACCCGTTTCTAATAGAGACGAAGGCAGACATGATGAACCTGGGAATAGCAACTAATGATGCCCAACAAACCTTTGAAGGCATGTACTTTAAAATGACAGCCGACATAGATATGGAATATGATGAAGCCTTCATAGGATTGGGAAGAGACAATACAGGCAAACTCCGGTTCGCAGGTGTCTTCGATGGAAACGGTCATACAATCTCCAAGATGAAAATTACATCCGTCGTATTTGATGATAATGGCAAACTGGCTTCGGCTTCCCGCAAATTTACCGGATTCATCGGCAGCGTGGCAGAAACCGGAGTTGTGAAGAACCTGACCATCGCGGCAAATTGTGAATTCGACCTATACGTCAATGCAGGCGCCATAGCCGGATACAACTACGGACTCATCGAAAATTGCAGGAACTACGCTACCGTAAAAGGATATATGAATTATGTAGGCGGCATTACCGGATATAATGCACCCACGGGAATCCTTCGTGGTTGCTTCAATACAGGAGCCGTTTATGCCGGAACAGAGTCGGTCGGTGGCATAGCCGGAGCAAACAACGGACTCATTGAGAATTGCCAAAACTGCGGATATGTCAGTGCGCTTTCACTCAGCCTATCTTATAAACCCGGAATGCAAGGTTCGGCCGGAGGCATTGTCGGTTTGAACAGCGGTATCCTCAGAAATGTAATCAATACAGGAAAAATAGCCAGTTATAAAAACATCAGCGGCATAGCAGGAAAAACACAGAAAGTCAGTGGACAAGGAGGCTCTATAGTAAATGCCATCAACTATGGTAAAGTGGAGATATGGACGGACAGAAGTACTTCCGGACAAATCATCGGTGACAACATGGGGGCAACCGAAATCATCGACAGTTACTACGACATTCAGTTGCAAACTTTAGCAGCCGCAAACAATCAGGTTAAAGAGGGAGCGTCCGGTTGTAAAACAAGAGGGCTGATCAACGGTAAGTTAAACCTGCCCGATTCGGCCTGGGTGCAAAAGGAAAACACATATCCCATGCTCATTTCATTCAAGAATGAAGCGCAAGCTTTGGTCGATTCACGCGCTGTAATCGTATTGGACGATGCCAGTACGATTGCCAACATGAGTAAAGAAGGAGCTAAATTACAAAACAATACGGAAGTCACTTGGGAACTCCTTCACAATACGGAAAATTTCAGGATTGAAGAAGGTCTGTTGAAAGTTACAATGCCAACCGACCAAATCGCAACAGACACACTTGTTGCGACCTATGGCACAGTGAAACGTACCATTCCGATCATGGCTCTTTATAATATTCTGGAAGGTAAAGGCACCCAAGAAGAACCTTGGCTAATAAAGAGTACTTCCGATATGAATAAACTATCCGATTTTGTAATGAACACCAAGCATGAGTATAAAGGAGAGAATTTCAAAGTAATGGAAGACCTTGACTTCTCCGGTATCAATTACACACCGATAGCCATTGAAGATGTTATTTTCCAAGGATATTTTGACGGCAATGGGAAAACAATCAAGAATATCACTTATGCCGTGGCTGATTCATCAACCGTCAAAGAGCGAGGACTATTCGGTGTTATCGGTTCTGACGGTACCATCGCCAACTTGACCCTCTCCAATTGTAAATTCCAGACTTACCAAAGGTGCGGAGCTTTCGCAGGAAGCCTTTATGGGACGATCACGAACTGCACAAACGATCATACGGAAGTATCCACCACCGGTACCATGCATGCCGGAGGTATTGCCGGCTTCGGCTATTTGGGTGCTGCAATCGAGAATTGCAAAAATAATGGTAATGTAACAGCAGCGAGTGTACACGCAGGAGGTATATTAGGAGGTTCGGATGCCGAACAAACCGTGAAGATCAGCAAATGTTCCAATGAAGGCAATATAAATGCCAAGACATCCCAGGTCGGTGGTATCATCGGTCGCGGAGCTGCCAATATTGAAGATTGCTATAACACATCAGCCATTACCATCTCCTCCTCCAATGCAGGTGGTATTGCCGGAGATTTGTTAAAGGGATCTTATATCAACAAATGTCATAACACGGCTAATATTATTGCCAATACTTGTGCGGGAGGCATCGTAGGAACCATAGAGAATCATTCCGAAGACATGCCGTTCATACTGGAGAATTGCTATAATACGGGAGAAGTTTCAACTACGTATTCCGTGAAATCCACAAGCAATGCAGGAGGGATCGTGGGCAAAGCAGGAAATGCATGTGCCATCCGCAACTGTTACAACACGGCACCAATCACCACCACTACCGGCAATGCCGGTGGAATTGCCGGTGGAATCACCGGTTCCGCAACAGCACCTTCAATCATCGAAAAATGCTATAATGCCAAAGAAGCCACCATTCTGGCAAATACGAACTATGCAGGAGGCATTGCAGGCAATGCAACCTACACTTACATACAGGAGACGCATAATGAAGCGGATGTCACCGCTGGTGAGGACAAAAAAGTAAGTTATGCAGGAGGTATTGCAGGTGGTTGTACAGGCTATATGGATAAATCATGGAATAGTGGAAAAGTAACCGCCAAATACAGTCTGGCAGGTGGAATAGCAGGAAATGCCGTAGCTACCATCGACCGTTGTTACAATCGCGGAGAGGTCATCAGCGAAGGGATCGAACCCAAAAAGAGCGTAAGTACAGGCGGCATCTTGGGCAAAGGCAATTCAATGTTGACAAACTGTTATAACACGGGGACAGTCACAGGCTTCAGCGAAGTTGGCGGAATCATCGGAAGCATGGTTGCCGGCAGCAAGACAGAACCAGGTACAACCGTCACCGGTTGTTACAATCTGGGTACAATCAATGCCACGTCTACCGACAGCATTGGAAACATTACCGGACTGGCAGCAAACTACACTCATGTATCCGCTTCCTTCTATGATAAAACGCTATGTTCAACACATGTCCTGGACACTTGTGCCACCGCCCTGACCAGTGAAGAAATGGTTAACGCCCAATTAGGAGATGCTTTCCTGTATGGAGTAGCTACCTATCCGCGCATCGATGCATTCGAAAAAGATACGGTTGCCAACTTCTATGCAACAATGATCATACTTGCCGAGGGAGACGAGATGGATGATATCAAGAAAAATATCCAAATCGGAACACCCGAAGGAGCCGAATGGACAGCAACCTCCAATCTTTCTATTGATGGTAATACCGTTTCTCCTAAAAACAGTGAAATCGGTGAAGAGGCTACACTCACCCTGACAGCCGGGGATTTAGAAAAAGCTTATCACCTGATACTGAACGTCATTCCGGATGGCATCGATAAGAATGAAATGACAAAAGTTGTTGTAGAACGTACCTACTACACTGTCACAGGCATCCGGGTAGCTAAACCTGCAAAAGGCCAGATTAACATAGAGAAACGGATATACGATGATGGTACCTCCGAAGTTGTGAAAACTATGCCGGAAAAATAACCGGTCAAAAGTATGTCACACGATCATTGTTTTACTAAATAATTATGCTCATGAGAAAGATTACATTTCTTTGGATATTCCTGTTACAAGGGATATTAGTGACTTGGGCGCAAGAGAAAATCTCTACGCTACCTGCAATCGAGATGAAAGGAATCTTAGCAGGTACTCCACAGGAAAAGGTTAAAGCAGCCGACATTCCTGGTGCAATGATAACCACGCACCGCATCAAAACGAATGCACCTACGGTTTCCGCCTCCGATTTCGAAGGTACATACATGCAAATCAGTGAAGACCGTGATGGCACGGAAACAGGTTATGCCCTTGAGATCAGTGCTACGGATAATACGACTTTATCCATCAGTAATTTCTGGAACGGTGATAAGACAATAAAAGCCATTCTCCATCCGGAAGATAATACGATAAAGATTGATCCACAGGAGATTTCCGTTCATCCCACCTACGGTAGTATCTTTATATACAGCTATGATTTCAAGACAAATACCTACAACCCTAACGTACCGGTCATGGGTATTGTCAAAGACGGAGCAATCACTTTCGATTCCTGGATCGCCCTTATCAACGAAGGAGAATACAAAAGTTACAGTCTAGGCATATATAAAGGATCGGAACTTACCCTTCCCAATAGTAACATGACGGAAACATCCCTCACGTCTAAAGATGAGGAAGAGACCCTTGTTTATCCGATACTCCTGAAACAGATAAATGCGAATACACTTGCCATGTATAATACATCGAATATCGGTGTGAAAATCGACATACAGTTAAACCCGGATAAGACCTTTACCATTCCTCCCCAAGTCTTTCTGGCAAATTCTCTGTATGGCAGTTTCATCTGTTATCCGCTGAAGAAGGTTTCCGGAACCAATCCCCAGTTCGACCGCAATCAAACGATTACCGGAAAAACAGCGGGATCAGACCTGAGTTGGGAAAACTGGGGAGTATACAGTCCGTCATCAGGAATGCTACTGGGAGTATACAAATCTTCCGTTTTGAATACTCTTCTGGAAATAGATTACCCCAAGCCTGTCGAAGCAAATTTTGAAGGGAAAGGTACTCCGGAGAGTCCGTATCTGATCAAAACGATGGAAGATCTCTATATCTTCTCGGAAACGGTGAATGCAGACAAGACATTAGTCGATGACCATACCAGCAGCTATGCCGGGAAGTATTTCCGTTTGGAAACCGACCTGGATGCATCCACACTCACCACTACCCTTCATCCTATCGGCTGTAACGCCACACAACGCTTTGCGGGAGTTTTTGATGGAAACAATAAAACGATCAGAAACCTGACAATGAAGGAAGGGATGGGTTATTCCGCCTTATTCGGAAATATCGGTTCGGAAGGAGTCGTAAAGAACCTGAGACTGGAGAACTACACTTGCGAAACCCTCGGATATTATGGGGCAGGCATTGCCGGATATGCTTACGGAAGAATCGAAAATTGTCAGGTCGAAGGCACTATTCTTTCCGAAAGCACCTATTCGGGAGGGATTGCCGGATACTCCGACACCGCAGACATCATCAACTGCTCCTTCAAAGGAACCATGACGGGAGGTGATTATATGGGAGGCATCGTAGGCACTTCTTTCGGCAATATCAGAAAGTGCTGGGCAGATGCAACTATCACCTTTGCGAACACCGGATCGTTTACGTCATGCGGAGGTATCACAAGTGCCATGTACGGCACCAAAGCCGATATAAAAATCAGTGACTGTTATTTCACGGGACAGATCAAGGCACTCAACAACGAATATACGGTGGGAGGTATCGCTGGATGTACCAAAGTGACCAAGA
The DNA here is from genome assembly GCF_014385165.1 of Jilunia laotingensis. Lineage (NCBI taxonomy): Bacteria > Pseudomonadati > Bacteroidota > Bacteroidia > Bacteroidales > Bacteroidaceae > Jilunia > Jilunia laotingensis. The sequence continues at coordinate 1,152,163 of NZ_JACRTF010000001.1, forward strand.
TCGTACGGTGCTTCAATACGGGTACAATAACCGGGACCGGTGCTTCCGTCAACATGGGAGGTATATTAGGTTATATCTGGGATAGTACGGTTCAAGATTGCTACAACAGCGGTATGATAGCCGATGCCTACTCCGAACGGGTAAGCGGCATCGTAGGAAACACGCTGGACATGAAAGAGGAAGAGAAATCATTGATAGAGAACTGTTACAATACAGGAATCATTTACACGAAAAGTAAAGAAGAATCCTGTTACATCATCGGGCGGACCCTTCCCGCCGTAACCATCAAGAACAGCTTCTACGACCAACAAATCCTGGCTGTACCGTCCACGACCTATGGCATTTCAACCGCACAACTCACGGATGCCAAAGGCATAAAAGACTTTGATGCTTCTGTATGGAACTTTACGGCAGGACACTATCCCCGCTTGAAAGGCATTGACGAGAATAATGCGGCATACCTGTCGGCAGCTTGCCTCTCTCTGGACAAGATGGGTACAGCCAAAGAAGTCCGCAGGGATTTCACACTGACCACGGACAATCAGATTCAATGGAAAGCCGTTTTGAACGAATACTTCGGGAATAACGGTCACGGTTTCTCCATCGAAGGCAACAAAGGGGTGCTGAATGGAGAAGTCACTCAGGACACGATATTTGCCTTCAACGCAGATAATAAATTCAAATACTATATCTTGTCCATATCTCCTGTCCGCTGGAAAGGAGAAGGCACAGCCGATGACCCGTTCCTTATTGGGAACAAAGAAGATATGATGAACCTGGCTGTTGCAACCAATGATGCCAAACAGACGTTCAATGGTTCACACTTCAAGATGACGGCTGATATCGACATGGAATATGATGAGAACTTCACCGGACTGGGAAAAGATAACACCGGAAAAATACAGTTCGGAGGTATCTTTGACGGGAACGGGCATACGCTCTCCAAAATAAAAATCAATTCCATCGCCTTTGATGACAACGGGAAGATCAACACCAACGGCTCCCGGAAATTTACGGGCTTCATCGGATGCCTAGCTGAGTCGGGTGTGATCAGGAATCTGACCATAGCTGCCGATTGCGATTTCAACATGTACTCCAATGCCGGAGCCATAGCAGGATATAGCTACGGACTGATCGAAAACTGTAAGAATTACGCCACGGTGAAAGGATACATGAACTATATTGGTGGAATCGTTGGCTATAACGGGCCTTCGGGAAGAATACGAAACTGTTTCAATTCCGGTACCGTCTACTCCGGTTCGGAAGCAGTCGGTGGAATAACCGGTGCAAGCAACGGCATCGTGGAAAGCTGCCAGAACACCGGACTTGTCAGCGCACTTCCGCTCAGCATTACTTATAAAGCCGGCTCACAAGGTTCAGCGGGCGGCATCGCTGGCTTGAACAGCGGCATTATAAGAAACGTACTCAATACGGGAAAAGTAGCTACCTATGACAACGTAAGCGGTATCGTCGGTGGCACACAGAAAGTAAGCGGTTCGGGCGGTTCGGTCATCAACGCAATTAACTACGGAGAGATAGAGATCTGGTACGACAGAAGCACCTCCGGTCAGATTATAGGCGACAACTCGGGAGCGACTGAAACCACCAACAATTATTATGACATTCAGATACAGGCATTAGCTGCCGTAAACAATCAAAAGAGAGAGAACAACAACGGTGTGAATACCAAAGACCTAATTGCCGGAAAACTGGCTCTGCCCGATTCGGCATGGATACAAAAAGAGAATATGTATCCCATGCTGATTGCTTTCAAAAACGAGCCACAAGCCCAACTGGATGCACGTGCTGCTATCGTATTGGACACTGCAAGCAGCCTTGCCAATATCAGTAAAGAAGGGGGTAAACTACAAAACTCCTCTGAAATACAATGGCAACTGACTAAAAAGGCTTTCTTCCGGATTGAAGAAGGGACACTGAAAGTCACGATGCCTACGGATCAGGTGGTAACAGACACTTTAGTGGCGACCTATAATAACGTAAAACGTATGATTCCCATCCGGGCACTTTACAACATCCTTGAAGGCAAAGGTACTCAAGAAGAGCCTTGGTTGATCCGGACTCCCAATGACATGGCGAAGTTGTCCGATTTCGTCCATAAGACGGGGCATGAGTACCGAGGAGAGTATTTCAAGGTAATGGAAGACCTTGACTTTGAAGGTATGGAGTATACTCCAGTTGCTTTTGAGAACAAAATATTCCAAGGATACTTCGATGGTAACGGCAAGACCCTGAAGAACATCACGTATGCCATCGCAGATTCTACAACGGTACAAGAAAGAGGGCTATTCGGGGTAGTAGGTGCTGACGGTACGATCGCCAACCTTACCCTGTCGAATTGCAAGTTCCAGACTTACAAGAAATGCGGAGCGTTCGCTGGAGGATTATACGGTAAGATCATCAACTGTGTAAACGATCATACGGACGTACTCACGACAGGTCTTATGTATGCAGGTGGTATTGCCGGATTCGGTTATGACGGTGCCAGTATCGAAAACTGCAAAAACAGCGGCAATGTGACGGCTGGAAGTGTAGGTGCCGGAGGCATGTTGGGTAGTTCTGAAGAAGGTCAGTTAGTCAAGATCCTTTCTTGCAGCAACGAAGGTACGATCAGCGTCAAGAGTTCCCAAGCGGGAGGTATCGTTGGCCGGGCAATGGCATACATTTCGGACTGCCATAACACAGCCAATATCAAAATCTCATCGTCCAATGCAGGCGGTATTGCGGGAAATCTGTTAACCGGTTCGTACGTAGGTAAATGCTACAACACAGCCAGCATCATTTCCAATACTTTTGCCGGTGGCATCGTCGGAACAGTCGGGAATCATACCACTGATGCCCCGTTTATTCTGGAAGACTGTTACAATACCGGTGAAGTATCGACAACCTATACGCTGAAATCAACCACCTATGCAGGAGGAATCGCTGGAAAGACCGGGAACGCTTCTATCGTACGCAACTGTTACAATAAAGCACCCATTCTGGCAAATACTTCCTATGCAGGCGGAATCGTAGGAACGATCGCAGGAACAGTTGCCGATCCTTCCCGCATAGAAGATTGCTACAATGCCAAAGAAGGTTTGATCACCGCCAATGAAAGTTATGCCGGAGGTATTGCAGGGAGTGCCGCCAATACCATCCTCCTGAGAACTTACAATGAAGCCGACATCACAGCGCATGGAAACACGGCTCTCAATTATACAGGGGGTATCGTGGGGAATTGTACGGGTTCTGTAGAAAAGTCATGGAACAGCGGTACGATAACTGTCGAATTCGGTTTGGCAGGCGGGATTGCCGGAAACGGCACGGGTACTATCGACCGTTGCTACAACCGAGGTGAAGTGATCAGTCAGGGAACGGTTGCCAAGAAGAGTGTCAGTGCAGGCGGTATCCTAGGTAAAGGCAAATCCGTACTTACCAACTGTTACAATACAGCCAAAGTATCCGGTCTCAGCGAAGTAGGCGGGATTATAGGAACCACCGTTGCCGGTACTAAGTCGGAAACAGGTACGAGCGTTACTGCTTGCTACAATCTGGGTGAAGTCGCAGCGACTTCCGCAGACAGCCTAGGAAACATTGTCGGTCTTGCCGCAAAGTTCACCGAAGTCAGTTCGTCTTTCTACGATAAGAACTTATGCAATACGTACGTCCTCGATACTTGTGCCACCGCCCTGACCACCGCAGAGATGGTGGAAGCACCATTGGGAGATGCGTTCAAATACAGCGTAGCCACTTATCCGCGCATCGATGCATTCGAGAATGATGCTGCAGCCAACTTCCATGCCACCTTGATACTCTTTGCCGAAGGTGATGAAATGAATGACGTCAAAAAGCCCATCCAAATAGGAACCCCCGAGGGTGTGGAATGGACTGCCTCTTCCAATCTCGCAATTGATGGGAACACCGTCACGTTAAAGAATTCCGTAATCGGTGAAGAAGCTGTAATTACTTTAACAGCCGGTGATCTACAGAAGGCTTATAAGTTAATATTAAACGGTGAACCGGTAGGCATCGGCAATACTGAAACGTCTAAAGTCATCCTGAGCCGTACGTATTATACGACCGATGGTATCCGTGTAGCCGAACCGGTGAAAGGCAGGATCATCATAGAAAAACGTATCTATGAAGACGGGACTTCCGAAACCGTAAAAGTATGGACTGAAGACTAGCCCCCATCGTCCGTCACTGATAATTGCAGTCTTCCGTATCACCCGGCAAATGTGCGGAAGGCTGCAAATGATCATCTGACCAACAAAACAGTTTATTTAAAAGAGATTTAATATGAAACATTCAAGAAGATTTGCAAAGCAGGGCGTACTATCCCTAGCTCTATGGCTGTTTCTTTCCTGCTGGATGACGACACTTCAAGCCGTACCCGCCAAAAGGATTGTCCGGACAGTGATGCAACCCGATGGTTCAACCATCAGCACAGTCTTACAGGGCGATGAACTTTTTCATTACCTGAGTACCACTGACGGGATCATGATACAGAAGGCCCCCGACGGATTCATGAAATACGCCACCGTCAACTCCCGGGGATTACTTTCCGCGGGCGAATTCATCGCACATGATCCCACCGAAAGGACCGAAGCCGAAACAGCCTATATCGAAAAGATAGATAACACCCGCATAGAAAATGCCGTGACCCAAATGCGCAGCCGTCCTTACATGCCCCCATGGCAAACGGAAGCCCAAAAATCCAAATTCCCCAATCAGGGAACGGTCAAAGGACTTATTATCCTGGCGCAATACCAGGACGTGAAGTTCTCCGATGGGAACACCAATCAGGAATTTCACGATATGATGAACGTCGAAGGCTATTCCAAGAACGGAGCCAGCGGAAGCGCGCGCGATTATTTCATGGATCAATCATCCGGATTGTTCACCCCCGAATTCGATGTTGTCGGCCCTGTTACCCTTCCCAAGAAAATGAGCTATTACGGGGCAAACAGTTATACAGGACAAGATCAGAACCCCGCAGAAATGGTTGTGGACGCTTGCTATATAGCCGATACATTATTAAACGTGGACTTCTCCCAATACGATTTCGATGATGATGGGAAAGTGGATCTCGTTTTCATCATCTACGCAGGATATGCAGAAGCACAGGGAGGCCCTGCCAACAGCATATGGCCCCACGCATGGACATTGGAAAATGCCAAGATCAGAAATGTCCGGATGGACGGCAAACTGATCAACAGTTATGCCTGTACAGCCGAGCTGAGCGGCAGCACCGGAACAACGATGGATGGCATCGGAACATTCTGCCACGAGTTCAGCCATTGCCTGGGACTACCGGACATTTACGATACCCGTTATAGCGGACTGGTCGGCATGGGAGCCTGGAGTCTGATGGACTACGGTGCCTATAATAACAGATCGAGAACACCTGCCGGATATTCAGCCTACGAACGGTACAGTGTGGGATGGTTAACCCCTACTGAACTGACGGAACCGCAGAGAAACCTTCAACTCTCTCCGATGAATACCACCAACAAGGCATACATGATACGATCGGACGAAAACCCCGATGAGTATTATACGATCGAGAACCGCCAGAACACCGGATGGGACAAGCACCTTCCGGGGCATGGAATGGTCATCGTACATGTCGATTATGTACCCTCCATATGGGAGGACAATGTAGTGAACAGTGCCACTTCTAAATATGCCCACCTCCAGATAGTCCCGGCAGACAACGAATTGGTTGACTTTACAGGCGATGCCTTCCCCGGCAAAAACAAGAACACGGCTTTTGCAGACGATACCCGTCCGGCAGCAAAGCTCAATACCGGTGAATATCTCGGCAAACCGATCAGCAAAATAGAAGAAAAGGACGGTATCATCACTTTCGACTTCATGTATTATGTAGCCACTCCGGTTGCCCAGGAGGCAACAGACATTGAAGGCGACCATTTTACCGCCCATTGGACACCTGTGAAGTTAGCCACCGAGTATACCCTGAAAGTCGCGGCAGGCAGGACGGGAAAAGCCGCTATCAAGGAAGACTTTTCCAAATGTATCGAAGGAAGCATAGAAGTACCGGACGGACAGGACATCGCTTCCTCTCTGGACAAATACACCTCAACCCCGCAATGGACAGGCGAAGAGATCTATCAGGCGGGAGGCTATTGCCGGATCGGCAGCAAAGAGTCGCAAGGGAAACTGATCACACCTTTGTTGGACTTCTCCGGAGAAAAAGAGTTCACCCTATGCTGTAACGCCATCGGAAGCAAGAATCTATTCAACGGATTTGAATTCGGCATTTTAGATACGAACGGGAACGTCTTGCAAAGCAAGATCGTAATAATGAACACCAAAGAGCAAAAGATATACTGGATACTCAATGTCGAAGGACAGACAGGTTACGTTTATATCAAAACTAAAGCGCCCGCCTATTTCAATGAAATAAGCATTTACAACGGAAATGTAAGGGAATCGTTGGAAAAGGAAGAGCCGCTGCCCGAACCGGAAGAATTCAGCAAAGAGATAAAAGGAATCACCGAAACCTCCTGTGTGGTAACCGGACTAAAAGGCAATAAGAGATACATCTACAACGTGATTGCCCAATCCGGAGAAGAAACCTCGGCATTGTCCAACAAGGTGATGCTTCAGACCACGGAATTCTCTGGCATCGCGTCCGCATCAGCTACCGACAGAGAAGTACATACGCAAAAAGGAGCCGTACGCTTTGTCACAGACAGTGCGGAAACAGTGCGTATCTGCACGATTAGCGGTATGCCTGTATATTCAGGTACCAGCCACGAAGGGGCAAACAACATTCCATTACCCGAAGGGCTGTATATCCTGAGCATCGGAACAGAACGGTATAAAATATTAATTCTGTAATCTCTCCTCTTCCCTCTGGTTTCGACAAGGCTGCCTCCACACAAAAAGACGAGGCAGCCTTACTTTTATTCTGTAATACAAGCATCAAAAACTTTGCCGGATACCTTTTTTATCATACTGTTGCAGCATTCATCTAATACTCAACATCCGATATGCCTCTTATTCACCGTACCATGAATACAGATTTTTCACGTGAAACACCGGCCGAATCCCGTCCTCTCAATCATCGGACACAACTATCCATCAAAAAGATTATCCCTACCGTAATATTAAGTTTGTCTTCCGGCAACGACACTGTAAAGCAATGCAGAATCGCTGCAAAGGTTATGCAGTACCACTGCAAGCGCAATACAGCACTACTGCAAAGGGAGCGCAGTGTCACTGCAAAGGCAATGCAGTAATGCTGCAAAGGCAATGCAATAAATTTGCAATAGTTATAACGAAACTAATTGCCTAGACTCTATCATTTTAACGAAAGCTCTCAAGAGCCTTACATAGCTCAAAAGCTTACTCCGACAAAAGTTGCAACACAGTTGCACCCCAAATGCCCTATCTTTGCAACAGAATCAAAAAGGAAAAAGATATGGGATGTAATTGTTGCAATCATTCCGGTTGCCAACCGGAAAAGAAAAAGAATGAATATCTTCCGGGGATCATCAGCCTTTCGATGCTGATAGCCGGAATGCTGATTAACCATTTCGGAGGGTTTGTCTGGAGGGGAAGTGCCCTTATCTGGTATACGGCCGCCTATCTTCCGGTTGGCCTCCCGGTATTGCGGGAAGCGTTCAACAGGCTTCGCCAAGGCGAGTTTTTCAATGAATTCATGCTGATGGGCATTGCCACCATCGGTGCGTTTTGTATCGGGGAATATCCCGAAGGGGTGGCAGTCATGCTGTTCTATGCCATCGGGGAAGCCTTTCAGGACCGTGCCGTAGGAAATGCCAAACGGAATATTAAGGCATTGCTCGATGTGCGCCCTGCCACTGCAACCGTGATCCGGGAAGACAGACCGGAAATGGTTTCTCCCGAAACGGTACGGGTAGGAGAAGTCATCGAAGTCAAATCGGGAGAACGTGTCCCACTCGACGGCCACTTATTAAGCAAACAGGCAGCTTTCAATACTTCCGCTCTGACGGGCGAAAGCCGTCCGCGGAACATCCGCGAAGGAGAAACGGTATTAGCAGGGATGATCGCCACCGACCGGGTGGTCCGGATAGCCGTCAGTAAACCGTTCAACGACAGCGCGCTGGCCCGCATCCTTACACTGGTACAGGAAGCGAATGAACGGAAAGCTCCCGCTGAACTATTCATCCGCCGGTTTGCCCGCATCTATACCCCGATCGTCACCGGGCTGGCGGTACTGATCGTCCTGTTACCCTTCCTCTATTCACTGGGGGTGCCGGGATTCGAATATGTGTTCAAGGATTGGCTTTACCGCAGCCTTGTATTTCTGGTGATCTCCTGCCCTTGTGCCCTGGTAGTAAGCATCCCGCTGGGATATTTCGGAGGCATCGGTGCGGCATCGCGTGCAGGAATTCTGTTCAAGGGTGGAAACTATCTGGATGCCATCACTCAGGTCAACACGGTCGTTTTTGATAAGACGGGAACATTGACCAAAGGTGTCTTTGAAGTGCAGAAAATAGAGAGCGAGCTATCATCCGATGAAAAATTACTGCAATACGTCGCCTCTGCCGAAGGGCAAAGTACGCACCCGATAGCCAAAGCCATCTGCGAGTATGCCGGCAAAAAAGGGATAGACCTTCTTCCGGTGGCAGATGCCAAAGAGATAGCGGGACACGGCTTGCAGGTACGGATCGGTGATCAGGAAGTCTTGGTAGGCAGCCCGCGTCTGCTGGTACGTTATGACATCGCATTTCCTGCTACGTTGAACCGTTCACCGGACACAGTGGTCGTTTGTGCAACGAACGGGAAATATGCCGGCTACCTGTTGCTCTCCGACACGCCCAAAGAAGATGCAATAAAGGCTATCAATGCCTTGAAAGCATTAAATATTGATAATATACAGATCCTTTCCGGAGATAAACAGGCAATTGTTTCTAAATTAGGCGAAGAATTGGGGGTATCCCAAGCATACGGTGATCTGTTGCCGGAAGGAAAAGTAGCCCACATCGAAGCCTTGAAAGCTGTTCCGGGCAACCGGATTGCTTTCGTAGGGGACGGCATCAATGATGCGCCCGTACTTGCCATGAGTCAAGTGGGCATCGCGATGGGCGGATTGGGAAGCGATGCCGCCATCGAGACGGCAGACGTAGTCATACAGAACGACCAACCGTCAAAAGTAGCTACAGCGATCCGCATCGGCAAAGCCACAAAGCGCATCGTTTGGGAAAACATCTTACTGGCATTCGGTGTTAAATTGGCAGTACTGTCGTTGGGAGCTATCGGTATGGCTACCATGTGGGAAGCCGTCTTTGCCGATGTAGGTGTGGCTTTGCTCGCCATCCTGAACGCCATAAGGATACAGAAAAAGGAATTCTGACAATAGGGAAAGGAATATAGGTTATGGAAGAAAACATTTATCTTAAAAAACTTGCACAACGGGACATCAAACCGACTGCGATGAGGCTATTGATACTCCGTGCCATGATGCAGTTCGAGCGCGCTTTCAGCTTGCTCGACTTGGAAACTTATCTGGATACGGTCGATAAATCCACACTTTCCCGCACCATCAATCTGTTCCTGAAACATCATCTCATACACGGCATAGATGATGGTTCAGGTTCACTAAAGTATGCCGTATGCGGGAACGAGTGCAATTGCGACATCGACGACCTCCATGTACACTTCTATTGCACCCAGTGTCAAAAGACGTATTGCCTGCGGAACATCCACATCCCGATGGTTTCGCTGCCGCAGCATTTCACGGCAGATAGCATCAACTATGTGATAAAGGGGTTATGTGACCATTGCTCGCATTGAGCGAAGACAGACAGTTATCTATCTTTTTCGGCAGATGCAGTCCGTCAAATGATCATTAATAAACCCCGAAGCCTGCAAGTGAGCGTAACAAATCGTAGTACCGAAGAACTTAAATCCCCGCTTCTTCATATCTTTGCTCATGGCATCGGACTCGGGAGAGGACACCGGAATCTCGCTCATTGACCGAAAAGTGTTGATAATCGGTTTGCGATCAGGGAAGAAGGAAAGCGTGTAGTCATAAAAACTGCCGAACTCCTTTTGTACGGCAAGGAATTGCCTTGCGTTTGTGATTGTCGATTTGATTTTCAGGCGGTTTTTCACAATACCCTCAAAATGCATCAACCGTTCAACGTCTTCATCGGTCATCTGTGCCACCGACTCGGCATCGAAATTACAAAAGGCTTTGCGATACCCTTCACGCTTTTTAAGGATGGTAATCCAACTCAACCCGGCTTGGGCACTCTCCAGTACAAGAAACTCGAACAGTATCTTATCATCCGTCACCAACTTCCCCCACTCTTGATCATGGTATTTCACATACAGTTCGTCTGTCCCGCACCAACCGCAGCGTCCGTCTATTATATCTTGCATAATCATAACATTTGTAATACGGTGTAAAGATAGCCGATTCACTGTACCGTGCCAAAGTTCAAGCAACTTATTATTTCTTTAAAGCCCCTTTTATGCCTATCGTTTCCGATCGGTTAATTCCAAAGCATTGAATTTGCATGCTGCGACACAATCTCCACAAGCAGTACATCTTTCGGGAGATTTTACTGTTATATGTCCACCTTCACCATCGGCCACCATTTCCAATACTCCGCGATGACATTTCTTTAGACAACATCTACATCGGGCGCAATTATCATCAACGATATGAATAACTTTATTCCTTGCACGCTTACATCTAGTGACATGACCGAGTATAAAAAACAAGAACAGGCTTGCCAAAACAATATATAATATATTCATCTCCTTCTCAAATAGTGTTTTAGCGTTTGCCAGTTATATACAATATGACATACCCCGAGAATGGCGAATAGCAGTCCTAATAAGGAATGAATGCCGCCCCATACATACACAGCTTCGAGATCGCATCTCATAACTCCAACCATTTCCCCTGAAATTAGTAATAAGATAAACATTGTAAACAGTGCAATTGAAACGACTGCACGTTTATTGAGCATTTTTTTGTTGTTTGAGTTCATATTCTGTTTCTAAATAATTTGACATCTGTAATAATGCTTCTGTTTCGCCTGCAAAATTACAGATATACGCTTCACCGGGAAATAGAAAAAACGGAGAGAACATTGGACTATTCATGGAATTTCTGCCGGAATGCACCGGGAGACATTCCAGCAACTTTAGAAAACAGACGCGAGAAATAAGTATGATCTTCATATCCCAGAAAGAAGGCGATCTCTCTGACACTCATATCAGTGTAATAGAGCAAGCGTTTCGCTTCCAGAATTATCTGTTGATGTATCCAATAACTTATCGGGAAACCGGTGACGCTCTTTACCGATTCATTCAGATATGAAAGCGAGTAGTTCAGTTTGTCAGCATATTGGCATGGACTTTTCATCGTCCTGAATTTATCGGATAGTAACGCCTTAAACTGATGAGCCATTACTAATGACCGGGATTGGGAAAGATGTGATTCGATTTGCCGTCCTGAATATTGCTCAGCTATAATCCCGATGAATGCATTTGCCAAATTGAGTATCACTCCCTTGCCGAAAGCCGTAGGGCTTCCTTGTAGGGCGACTTGTAGCAAGCAAGCTGTTTGCGTGAGCTTTAATGAAACATCTGCGTCCGAAGGCATTGGTTTTTGTGTTGCAAATTGCTTCTCGAACAGGTTTTTGCAGTTGTTATCGACCAATACCGGATCAATGGCTAAGAACCAACCTTTCATCTTTCGCATCACAGGCGTAAAATGCACCTGATCGGGGCGCACATAAAACAATTGTTTTCCTTGCACCTGTATCGTCTCAAAATCAATTGTAAAAACCGTTTTCTCTGTATCCATGAACAGGAATAAATAATAGTCATCGCGATGAGCCATGTATTTCTCCGGTTTTGTATTACCAGTACACTCGCTATCAGTTTCATAATAGTCGAATTGGATGCCGAGCGGTATGTGAACATCCATTCGGTGAAAAGGGATAACTTGTGGTTTCGTTTTATTCATAATACAAAAGTATCCATTCTAATATATATTACCTATATCCAAATGATTTTATCGCTTATACAACACACCATTTGCGTACAAGTCGTGCGTGAATCAATAATTAGTGTTTACTCAAAAAAAGCACCCCACAAAGTCAGACACAAAACTTTTGGGGTGCAGTCCATAAATCAAAAGGCTCAAAAAAGTTATTCCATCTTTACCGCTGTTCCCGTAGCTGTCACCATCAGCATACTGCCGCTGCTTCCTACAGTTTCATAATCAAGGTCAACGCCTATCACCGCATTTGCACCCAATCGTGCAGCATGGTCTTCCATTTCTTTAATGGCGGTATCTTTGGCCTGACGCAACACCTCTTCATAAGAACCAGCGCGTCCGCCTACAATATCACGGATGCTGGCAAACAGATCACGAAACACGTTGGCACCGATAATTGTCTCGCCCGAAACTATTCCGTAATAGTGAATTATTCGTTTCCCTTCAATAATGGGAGTGGTGGTTACTAACATAATTTTGTCCTTTCTTTATTTAGTTATTCATAACTATTAGACGCAGGAGGCAATAAAAAGTTGCACTCCTGAACCTTTTTTATTGGAATAATCATGTGAAGCAACATCGTATTATTGATCTATTTCTTCCGGGTACTCTTGATTACTTCCTGATTAATCTGCCGTACTTTCTCCAAATCCATCTTCTCCACCCAACGGTCGTATGTTACCAGACCGTTAATTTCATGCTCCACATCCGTAGTCTGGGTATAGATGGCTGTACTCAATCCGAAATAACGGATCATCTGTTCCAGTTCGTTGAGCATTAATACATAAGTATCGCTAAGAACATCTTTATTTATCATCATCTCATAGGCATCATTGCGTACCGGCCACATGTGGTCACGCACAAACAAGCCTTTTCCACCGAATTCTCCCAAAGATGCTGCTCTCTTTTCGTCCGGGCGGGGCATTGCCTGAGGTTCTATCTTACCATAATGATGCATGTCGACAAAATCACCATTGCCCGGATCACCGTAAGCAGGGCGGTAACCGGGGGCATAATTGTATCCGGACAGTCCGTTTACCAAACGGTGTGGGTCATAATCTTTCACCCATGCCGTAATATCTGTCGCCTCAAAAGCTCCCCAGTTCTCATTGAAAGGTACCCACATCACGATGCTGGGCGAGCTGATATGCTGATCGATCATCGTCTTTAATTCTTCACGGAATTGACGGCGCACAGCTACGGAATCGTTCCCATCGGGTTCCCATAAGTTGGGCATATCCTGCCACACCATCAATCCCAACCGGTCGCAATGATAATACCAACGCTGAGGTTCTACTTTGATATGCTTGCGTATCACATTGAAGCCAGCGCGTTTCGCCAATTGGATGTCATAAAGCAATGCTTCGTCCGTGGGTGCGGTGAATATTCCATCCGGCCAATAGCCTTGATCCAAAAGACCAATCTGGAAGACGAATTCCCCATTTAACAAAGGACGGTTCACACCATCTACCTTGCCGATACCCACGGAACGCATACCGAAATAAGAACCGATTTCGTCCAGTACTTTTCCTTTCCGGTCTTTCAGTTGCAGTGTCAGGTCATACAAAAAAGGATCTTCCGGACTCCAAAGCCGGGGAGACGGGACGGGGATATAAAAACGATTGCCGGACATACCGTCTGCCTTTGCGACTTCGGTAGAACCGTCCTTGGCAATTGCCGTCACTTTCAACCCCGGACGAGCGGTATAGGCGATGACTTCCAACCGGTTGTTCTTCACATCGGGAACAATTTTTATTTGAGAGATGTATTCTTTCTCTACCGGTTCAAGCCAGACGGTCTGCCAAATGCCGGATGTATACGTATAATCACCTCGAGGGCCGTTTTTGCCACAGGCAGCTTTGCCGTCATTCGGGTCATATGCCCCAACGATAAGCTGATTCTCTCCCTGTTTGAGGTAAGGAGTGATATCAAATGTGAAAGCATTGTATCCGCCCGTGTGTGTTCCCGCTTTCCTGCCATTTACAAAAACAGTGGAAATGCGGTCTACCGCACCGAAGTTGATGAGAACGCTCTTTCCTTTCCATTCTTTGGGAAGAACAAATTTCCGCTGATACCACAAATTACATTCGTCCTTACGGGCGATGCCGGACAATTCCGCTTCGGGCGGGAAAGGAACACGTATCTGCTCCGGACGAGCCGGGAATACGGGAGGAATCGTGGCTGTTACGGGATCAGGGCAGTTCTTACCACCCATATAATCCCACGTTCCGTTCAGGTTTAGCCATTCGGAACGTACCATTTGAGGACGTGGATACTCCGGCAGCGGAGTTTCTGCTTGTAGGGCTGTTTCAGTCCAAGGAGTGGGCAGGGTAAACTTTTTGACTGTTTGTGCTTTTGTACAGGTAGTTCCTCCCAGAAAGAGAAACCCCATGAGAAAATAAACAAGGACATTCTTTTTCATAACGTTTTATTTTATAGTTTTGTAGTAGTCGTGTCGTTCGCCTGCATCTCCATGCAGGCGAATATATATTCATTCTATTGTACCGGCTTTAAAACATTTTGCTCACGCGCTCTATACCGGCTACCAGCGCATCTATTTCTTCTTTTGTATTGTAAATTGCCAAAGAGGCACGAACCGTGCCTTCAATGCCAAGACGCTGCATCAACGGCTGGGCGCAATGATGCCCCGTACGCACGGCAATCCCCAGCCTGTCGAGCAAAGTTCCCATATCGAAATGATGGATATCGCCCATAAGGAAAGAGATGACACTACTCTTATGGGGGGCTTCGCCAAAGATACGGAGGCCGGGTATTTCCTTCATTCGCTGCATGGCATAAGCGGTCAGTTCATGTTCGTGAGCGGCAATATTCTCTATGCCAATGCCCGTCACATAATCGAGTGCTTTTGCCAGTCCGGTGGTACCGATATAATCAGGAGTACCGGCTTCAAACTTGAATGGCAGTTCATTAAATGTGGTCTTCTCAAAAGATACATGCTGGATCATCTCTCCTCCTCCCTGATAGGGTGGCATACGATCCAGCCACTCTTCTTTTCCATAGAGGACACCCACACCGGTCGGTCCATAAACTTTATGGGCGGAGAAAACAAGGAAATCGGCATCCAAGTCCTGTACATCCACTTTGATATGGGGTATGGATTGTGCTGCATCCACAAGAAAAGGAACTCCATGTGCATGGGCGGTCGCAATCATCTCTTTGATAGGGTTGACGGTTCCCAACACATTGGATACCTGAGTTACACTAACGATCTTCGTCTTTTCAGAGAAGAGTTTTTCGTATTCATCCAGCAGAAGTTCGCCTTTATCATTCATTGGAATGACTTTGATAGCAATCCCTTTGCGGGCAGCCAGCAATTGCCAAGGGACAATGTTGCTATGATGCTCCATCACGGACAGGATCACTTCATCGCCTTCCTGCATGAACTCTTCACCAAAGCTCGATACAATCAGGTTGATGCTTTCGGTCGTCCCCCGTGTGAAAATTACTTCGTTGGTACTGCGGGCATTGATGAACTCACGCACGGTAGCACGTGAACCTTCGTGCAATTCGGTAGCCTGTTGCGACAGATAGTGTACCCCCCGATGCACATTCGCATTGACGGAATAATACTCATCGACTAAAGAATCGATTACCAGCCGCGGCTTCTGGGTAGTTGCCGCATTATCCAAATAAATCAAAGGCTTCCCGTACACCTTACGGCTCAGAATGGGAAAATCTTCACGTATCTTATGTATATCCATTTTCCACTTCTCCCTATTTACATATCGCACATCCTTGGCATTTGTTCAGTTCACCCCGGAAGCGTTTTTCCACTAACAGGTGCAAACGATCTTTCAAAGCTTCCAGACGGATGGTATCGATTACTTCGTTCACAAAAGCAAACATGAGTAACAGACGAGCTTCTTTCTCGGCAATTCCACGGGAGCGCATATAGAATAGCGCATTCTCATCCAACTGCCCGACCGTAGCACCGTGGGAACACTTCACATCGTCCGCATAAATCTCAAGCTGCGGCTGCGTGTACATACGTGCATCACGGGTGGCACAAAGATTACGATTCGTCTGTTGGGAACTTGTATGTTGTGCGTCCGGACGCACCAGCACCAGTCCGGCAAAAGCACCGACCGCCTGATCATCCAGCACATATTTAAACAACTCATTGCTGGTGCAGTTAGGTACGGCATGGTCGATCATTGTATTATTGTCCACATGTTCGTTCTTATCGGCAATAGCCATACCGCACAAGTTTATTTCGGCACCCTCGCCGGCAAGCGTAACTTCCGTCGTATTACGGGTCGTACCGTTATGCAGGGTCATGCCGTTCAGTAAGACATTGCTATTCGCCTCCTGACGGACATAAAGATTGCTGATGCGTACCGTGCTGGTATGTGTTTCTTCCAGTTCATACAGATCGAAGACCGAATTCTCTCCGGCAAACACTTCAATGACCTGTGTAGCTAGGAAATTCACATTATCCACCGCATGGTCGCAAATCAATAAACGTGCCTGCGATCCCTCTTCAAGGATTATCAATACACGGCGGTTCACCATGAAATTGACATCTGCACGAAGAATGTTTATCAGTTGAATAGGCTTTTCCACAACCACATTCTTCGGTACATATAGGATGACTCCATCTTGGGCAAAAGTCGTATTAAAGGCTGTCACCCCGTCTTTGGAAGTATCCGCCAACTGACCGTAGTACTTCTTTACCAGTTCCGGATGCTGTTCCGAAACCTCTTTCAAACTGCCGAAGACAACTCCTTCCGGCAATTGCGATTTCGGAAGAGCTTTATTATAGAAAGCATCGTTCACCACAAAGAACAGGGAAGTACTCATATTGGGCACATCGCACTTGAACACTTCGTAGGGATTGACAGGAATGGGCAGACGGTTCAAATTGAGTCCGTAATCAGGCTCAAAGAACTTACTGATATCAGTATATTTATATTTCTCCTGTTTACGTGTCGGCAGACCCAACCGTTCGAAATCGGCAAAGGCGGCAGCACGCCGGGCATTCAAGACCTCGGAACTATGCCGGCAAATCATTGCTTCATATTGGGAAAAAAGATCTATATACTGTTGTTCTACACTATTCATAATTACTATCTTTTTTAGACACGGATTACACTTCTAAATCTTATTCCCCTAGTTCTTTCTTGATCCAATCATATCCTTTCTCTTCCAGTTCAAGAGCTAATTCCGGTCCGGCAGTCTTCACAATACGGCCTTGATAAAGCACATGCACGATGTCCGGCTTGATATAATCCAACAAGCGTTGATAGTGGGTGATAACGATGGTGCTTGTATCCGGAGTTTTAAGCTTGTTGACCCCTTCCGCAACGATACGGAGGGCATCGATATCGAGTCCGGAATCTGTCTCGTCAAGTATACTGAGACGTGGTTCCAGCATTGCCATCTGGAAAATCTCGTTACGCTTCTTCTCACCACCGGAGAAACCTTCGTTTACCGAACGGTTCGCCAGTTTATTATCCAATTCCACCACCGCACGCTTCTCACGCATCAGTTTCAGGAACTCACTGGCGGACAATGCAGGCAAACCCTTGTATTTACGTTGCTCGTTCACAGCGGCACGCATGAAGTTCACCATGCTTACTCCCGGAATCTCTACCGGATACTGGAAACTCAGGAAGATCCCTTCATGGCTACGGTCTTCCGGACTCAGTTCCAAAAGATTCTTCCCGTCGAAAGTCACACTGCCCTTCGTCACTTCAAATGCAGGGTTGCCGACCAGTACAGAAGAAAGTGTACTTTTACCGGAACCGTTAGGCCCCATAATGGCGTGTACTTCGCCCGGCTTCACCGTCAGGTTGATGCCTTTCAATATCTCTTTGCCGTTAATGCCGGCATGCAGGTCTTTTATCTCTAACATAACTTCTGAAATTCTCTACACCGTTATATTTTAATTCTTCATTCTTACTTTATCCGACGCTTCCCTCTAAAGAGATGGTCAGCAACTTTTGTGCTTCGACGGCAAACTCCATCGGTAGCTTATTCAACACTTCTTTGGCATATCCGTTCACAATAAGACCGATGGCATCCTCCGTGGAAATACCCCGCTGATTGCAATAGAAGATTTGGTCTTCACTGATCTTGCTGGTAGTAGCTTCATGTTCCACCACCGCCGTTTCATTGTGGATGTCCATATACGGGAACGTATGCGCCCCGCATTTGTCTCCCAGAAGAAGTGAGTCGCACTGGCTGTAATTGCGGGCATTATCCGCTTTCTCCGCCACACGCACCAATCCACGGTAGGAGTTTTCACTCTTTCCTGCGGAGATACCTTTGCTTACGATCGTACTGCGAGTGTTCTTTCCCAAGTGTATCATCTTCGTTCCCGTGTCCGCCTGCTGGTAATGGTTGGTCACTGCAACCGAATAGAATTCCGCTGTGGAATTGTCTCCGGTGAGGATACAGGAAGGATATTTCCATGTGATAGCCGATCCGGTTTCCACCTGCGTCCATGAAAGTTTGCTGTTCACCCCTTTGCAATTTCCACGTTTCGTCACAAAGTTGTATACGCCTCCCCTACCTTCGGCATCACCGGGATACCAGTTCTGCACGGTGGAATATTTCACTTCGGCACGATCGTGTACCACAATCTCCACAATAGCGGCATGAAGCTGGTTTTCGTCACGCATCGGTGCCGTACATCCTTCCAGATAGGATACGTAGGAATCGTCATCGGCAACGATCAACGTCCGCTCGAACTGTCCCGTGTTACGGGCATTGATGCGGAAATACGTCGAAAGCTCCATCGGACAGCGAACGCCTTTGGGTATATATACGAAAGAACCGTCGGAAAAGACTGCCGAATTCAGTGCAGCAAAGAAATTGTCACGATAGCCCACCACCGATCCGAGGTATTTCTTTACCAGATCGGGATGTTCGCGCACAGCCTCACTGAACGAACAGAAAATGATTCCTTTTTCCAACAGCGTCTCTTTGAATGTAGTCTTCACCGAAACGGAGTCCATCACGGCATCCACAGCCATACCGCTCAATGCCATCTGTTCTTCCAACGGAATGCCCAGCTTATTGAACGTTTTTATCAGCTCCGGGTCTACCTCATCCATACTTTTCGGGCCTTCCTTCTTCTTCGTAGGATCGGCATAATAAGAGATTGCCTGATAATCGATCTCCGGAATACGAAGATGCGCCCAAGTAGGCATCTCCAGCGTCAGCCAATGGCGGTATGCTTTCAAGCGGAAATCCAGCAACCACTCCGGTTCGTCTTTCTTGGACGAAATAAGGCGAACGACCTCTTCATTGAGTCCTTTCTCAATGATATCCGTATGCACCTCCGTAGTGAAGCCATATTTATACTTTTCTTCCGCAAACTTCCGAACGTACTCATTGGAAACCTTCTTTTCCGGTTCCTTCCGAGGTTCGTCTATGTTAGGCTTATTGAGTTCTTCCTGTTGCATTATTTATTGAGTATATATTGTTGAGTCACTTCTTTTGCCGCCGGAAAGAATATCCCGGCAAACTTCCCCATCGGATAATATAACACAGATTCCTCCTTTTTAGTTTGATTAATCAAGGTATTATCCGGATCGATAAATTCTATCACGCAAATCACCAAGCTGGCAAGCAAAAGGAACTTCAATGCTCCCAAGCCACTTCCCAGAAAGCGATTCAACCATCCCAGGGAGACAGCTTCCATCGCTTTTGTCAGCAAGGATGCCACCAAAGTAAAAATCAGCGGCACGGCAATCCAGATGATGACAAAAGCAAGTATCTGGGCTACGGTCATCGAATCAGTTATCGTAGGACAAAATTTTTCTGCCAAAGAGGTATATAAAGCCTTGGCTGCCAGCAAGCCGACAATCAAGCCCAAAATGGAAGCCAACTGCCTGATAAAGCCTTTCATGAAGCCCAATATGGCACCGGCACCCACAATAACCAGAATTATAATATCGATCGTAGTCATATAAAAAAAGTTGAGAGCTGAATGTTGAAAGTTGAAAGTCTGCTGCGCTATCACACTGCATGGAAACTTTCAACTTTCAACCCTCAACTCTCAACTAACTTATAGCGTTTGCTTTACTTCTACTTCTTCATAGGTTTCGATCATATCGCCTACTTTCAGGTCGTTCGTACCCACAAGGCTGATACCGCATTCGAAATTGGTTCCGACTTCTTTCACATCGTCTTTGAAACGTTTCAATGCGTTGATTGCACCCGAGAAGATCACAATACCGTCGCGGATCAGACGAGCCTTGTCGCTGCGTTTCACCTTTCCGGTCTTCACCATCGCCCCGGCAACCGTACCGACCTTGGTAATATTGAATACTTCGCGTACTTCAATGGTTGCAGTTACCACCTCTTTCACTTCCGGTGCCAACATACCTTCCATAGCCGCTTTCACCTCTTCGATAGCATCGTAGATCACCGAATACTTGCGGATATCCACTCCTTCTTTCTCCGCCATTCTGTCGGCAGCACCCGAAGGACGTACCTGGAAACCGATGATAATGGCATCCGAAGCGGCAGCCAAGGATACATCGGACTCTGAAATCTGTCCCACACCCTTGTGAATAACATTCACCTGAATCTGTTCCGTAGACAACTTGATCAACGAGTCACTCAATGCCTCTACCGAACCGTCCACGTCACCTTTGACGATCACATTCAATTCCTGGAAGTTACCCAATGCGATACGGCGACCCAACTCATCCAATGTAAGGATCTTCTGCGTACGCAGTCCTTGTTCGCGTTGAAGTTGTTCACGCTTATTGGTAATCTCACGTGCTTCCTGATCGGTCTCCACTACATGGAATGTATCACCAGCGGCCGGTGCGCCATTCAGACCAAGGATCAATGCAGGTTCTGACGGACCGGCTTGTTTGATGCGTTGGTTACGTTCGTTGAACATTGCCTTTACACGGCCATAGCTGGTTCCTGCCAAAACAATATCACCAACCTTCAGCGTACCGTTGGATACCAATACGGTAGCGACATAACCACGTCCTTTGTCAAGGGTAGACTCAATGATAGAACCGGTAGCATTACGATTCGGATTCGCTTTCAGCTCAAGCATTTCCGCTTCGAGCAACACTTTCTCCATCAAATCATTAACACCGATACCTTTCTTGGCAGAGATATCTTGTGACTGATACTTACCTCCCCATTCTTCAACAAGGAAGTTCATAGCTGCCAACTCTTCTTTTATCTTGTCCGGATTAGCAGTCGGCTTATCCACTTTATTGATTGCAAACACGATAGGAACACCCGCAGCCATTGCATGGTTGATGGCCTCCTTCGTCTGCGGCATCACATTGTCATCAGCGGCAACAATGATGATGGCAATATCCGTAACCTTCGCTCCACGGGCACGCATGGCCGTAAACGCCTCATGTCCCGGAGTATCAAGGAATGTTATCTTACGTCCGTCTTCCAGCGAAACGTGGTATGCACCAATATGCTGCGTGATACCTCCGGCTTCACCTGCAATAACGTTGGCCTTACGGATGTAGTCGAGCAATGATGTCTTACCATGGTCAACATGTCCCATCACCGTAACGATGGGGGCACGTGGTTCCAAATCTTCTTCATTATCTTCCTCTTCCACGATTGCCTGGGCAACCTCGGCACTTACATATTCTGTTTTGAAGCCGAATTCTTCTGCTACCAGATTGATTGTCTCCGCATCCAAACGTTGGTTGATGGAAACCATCATACCAATGCTCATACAGGTAGCGATAACCTGGTTGACAGATACATCCATCATGGTTGCCAACTCATTGGCAGTCACAAATTCGGTCAACTTCAATACTTTGCTGTCTGCCATTTCCTGGTCTTCCAACTCCTGCATACGGTTGGAAACCATTTCACGTTTCTCTTTACGATATTTGGAAGCTTTATTCTTTCCTTTTGTAGTCAGACGAGCTAATGTCTCTTTTACCTGCTTAGCTACATCTTCCTCGCTCACTTCCTGTTTTACAACCGGCTTCTTGAAACGGTCTCTGTTGTTATTGTTACGATTCCTGTTTTGTCCACCACCCTGGTTGTTTCCACCACGGTTATTGTTCGGGCGTTCACTGTTAGGAGTAGGATGGGCAAAATTGGAAGCAACATTGTTCACATCGACTTTCTCCTTATTGATACGTGTACGCTTTTTCTTTGCATTTGCATCTGCAGAAGCATCCTTAGGTCCTCCCTTCGCAGCCTTGTTATCATCTTTGCGAATTTCCTTGATGATAGCATCTTTCATCTGCTTTCTCTGATCCTGCCGAACCTTTTCTTTCTCTTCCCGCTCTTTCCGCTTCTCTTCTTTCGATTTCTTCTTCGGACGAGTAGACTGATTCAACGCAGCAAGGTCGATTTGTCCGATTACATTAATCTTAGAGACAAACTCCGGTTGACGGATTTTAAACACATCGTCTTCCTTTTTCTCAGGTTCAGTTACCTCGGGAGCAACAGGCTTCTGTTCTGTTTTCTCCTCTTTTATCACAGGGGTAGGTTCCACTTTAGGCTCTTCTTTTTTTACTTCTTCCACCTTTTTTTCTTCTATGACCGGCTTCGGTTGTTCCATAGCCGACTTGGGTTGTTCAGCAACCACAGGTTGCGGTTCTTTTACCGGCTCCGGTTTGGGAGCAGGAACAACCACTTCTTCCTTCTTAGTTTCTACAACAACTGGTTTCACCACATCTGCTTTTTTCTCCTCAGCCACGGCAACAGGCTGTTGTGGCTTCGGTTGCGGTTGTGGTTTCGATTCCTTTGCAGGTTCTTTTACAGATTCCTTTTCAGTTCTCCGGTTATTCAGTTTATCCAAATCAATTTTTCCGACAGGTTTAAACTTCGGGCGTGCATCTTCAGGAACAACCGTCTTGATAACATCCTCCGCCTTCGGCTTCTCGGGCTGTTTCTCATAACCATCGATAGATACCGATGCCTTGTTACGATCCTTGTTCTGACGCTCCTGGATAAAACGCTCCGATTCAATCCGAAGGTTTTTGTCAGTGCTGAACTCTTTCACGAGTACAGCATACTGCTCCTCGGTAATTTTGGTATTGGGGTTTGCCTCAACGGTATACCCCTTCTTTTGCAGGAATTCAACTACCGTTGAAATACCTACGTTCAAATCTCTTGTAACTTTGTTTAACCTTATCGTCATACTTTAATTTAATGAATAAATGGAGCTTATTGAAAGAAGGATTTCTTATTCTTCTTCAAACTCCGATTTCAAAATACGTAATACCTCGTCCACCGTCTCTTCTTCCAGGTCCGTCTTTTCAATCAACATCTCGCGAGGTGCATTCAATACAGCTTTTGCCGTATCGATACCGATAGCTTTGATAGCATCGATTACCCATCCGTCGATTTCATCTTTAAATTCGTCCAGATAGATATCTTCATCCTGCGCAGCTTCATCCAATTCGCGGAACACGTCGATGGTGTACTCAGTCAACATACTGGCCAGTTTGATATTCAAACCGCCTTTACCAATAGCCAGCGAAACCTCTTCCGGACGGAGGAAAACCTCTGCTTTGCGTTCTTCTTCGTTCAGACGGATAGAAGAAACTTTTGCCGGACTAAGGGCACGCTGAATAAACAAAGAGATGTTTGACGTATAGTTGATCACGTCAATATTCTCATTGCGAAGTTCACGTACGATACCATGGATACGACTTCCCTTCACACCTACACAGGCTCCTACGGGGTCGATACGATCATCATAAGATTCAACGGCAATCTTCGCACGTTCGCCCGGAATACGGGCAATCTTCTTTATGGTGATCAGGCCATCGTTAATTTCAGGCACTTCCATTTCAAACAGACGTTGCAGGAAAACCGGAGAGGTACGCGAAAGGATAATCTTAGGATTATTGTTCTTATTGTCCACACGAGCCACTACGGCACGGGCAGTTTCGCCTTTGCGATAGAAGTCTGCCGGAATTTGTTCTGTCTTAGGCAGCAACAATTCATTTCCTTCATCGTCCAGCAGCAGCATCTCTTTTTTCCATATCTGGTATACTTCTGCGTTGATGATGGTACCTACCTTATCAATATATTTATTATAAATACTGTCTTTCTCAAGCTCAAGAATTTTA
The DNA here is from genome assembly GCF_014385165.1 of Jilunia laotingensis. NCBI lineage: Bacteria > Pseudomonadati > Bacteroidota > Bacteroidia > Bacteroidales > Bacteroidaceae > Jilunia > Jilunia laotingensis. The sequence continues at coordinate 1,176,253 of NZ_JACRTF010000001.1, forward strand.
GAAGCCAATGTCTGGCGAAGATTCAAGATGGCACGACGACCGAATTTGGCAAAGATCACTTCATCCGTCACCTCTTCACCCTCTTCGTAAGAAGCATCGATCTTCTGAGCTTCCGTCAAGGAGATCTGCATATTCGGGTTGGTCAAATCTTCGTCTGCCACTACCTCACGGTTACGCCATATTTCAAAGTCACCCTTATCCGGGTTCACAATTACGTCGTAATTTTCATCAGTGCCAAACATTTTCGCGATCACACTACGGAACGACTCTTCGAGTACGCTTACCATCGTTGTTCTATCGATATTTTTCAGTTCCTTAAATTCCGAAAATGTATCAATCAAGCTGATTGTTTCTTCTTTCTTGGCCATAATTATTTAAAACTAATTAAGTATTTAGTGTATTTTACATCATCATAACGGAAGGTTTCATCCTCTTCAACTATTTTCGGACGTTTCGCTCCTTCTGCTTTCACCTTCTTTGGTACAGCCACGACAAACTTATCTTCATCGGCATCTTTCAACACACCGGTCAGCTTACGTCCGTCTTTCGTAAGAACCTCCACTTCTCTGTCGATATGGTTGTAATATTGCTGTACTACTTTGAATGGCTGTCCGATTCCTGCTGAACCGACCTCCAGTTCATAATCCTCCTCTTCGCGGTTTAGCTTCGATTCGATGAAGCGGCTCAGCTCCACGCAATCTTCAATCCAAACACCTTCTGCATGGTCAATTTCGACCACAATCTTGTCATCCGGGCTTACGGTTACTTCGACCAGAAAATAATCTTTCCCCTTCAGCCACTCTTCAACAATCTGACAAACAGTTTTTTTTTCTATCATTGATTAGCTATTAAGAACAAAAAAAGGAGCTTAATCGCCCCTCCACCTTTCATCCGTTTCGGGTGCAAAGATATAAATAATCTATTCGACTACAAAATATTAGAGAAAAAAAGATAGATTTAACGACTATATGGCAATGATATTACTGTTTTACATGAATGCCATATACAAGAGACCAAGTTTTTATTGGCCCTTTTACTGCTCTTAATATCCATGCTTTCACCTAAAATCATAAAAAGACATTCAGCCTCCTTATTTCTTTCTTGCAGCAATTGCCAACAACACTCCCAATATGATGCCCAAGAAGGCTGCAAACAACACTCGTGTATCCGAGGGCAACAGGAAAGTGATGGTATGTGCCGGATACCAAAACAAAGGAATGGTCTTCTTGAATACAAAGCCCCACAAGACCGCCCAATTCAGTCCTGTGATAATGCGTGTCATAGGAATGGGGGTGACGAGGGTCCTGATGGAACCGCCACAATCTTTGATGTGGGTATCCGTTATTTTATGCAATGTCATAAAGACAGGGGCAAAGATGGAATTCATGGCCACGGATATGGCGAGCGCCACAAGGAATTTAGGGAAACAAAGTTCACCGTTCATAAGGCTGGCAGCATGATCCATACCTAAATACTCCAAGAACACAGGAGTACCTTTCGAGAAAATAATCATTGCCATATTGATGCCCATACCTAAAAATCCCCAAACGACCATGCGGGGGATAATGCCGAAAGTACGGTTGTAATATGCTCCCGTGCTGATGCGCAAACCGAGTGACTCTCCTAAAGTAGAGAGGATGGCGAACTTGATGAAACTCATCAACATGCCGTGCGAAGCGTTGAATGACTTATACCACTCATAAATGGTATCACTGAGGATGAATGGCAGGAATAGGGCTACCACTAACAAAATGAATAGGGCATCGCTCTTTTTCATGGGATAAAAATGTGTTTTTCAATGAAAAAAGCTTCTCCGGAACGGACCTTTGCAATCCAATAACAATGGAAAAGCTTTAGGTGTGCAAATATAAGGCTAAAAAACGATAAGTCAAAATCAAAGAGAAGGGCGTACACTTTTGAAAGCGTACGTCCTTCATTCTTAAATTACCGTTTTTTTCATATCACCTATAATAAACAACCGCGTCGCTTAAAGGTTCATCGCGTTACCGCCTAAGATACCCATTACAGCCGAAGCTACAGCGATAATCACTTTCAGGAGTACATCCCATACCGATTTCTTTATTGCCATAAATCACTTACCTCCTTTCTGATTCTAAATTATAAAATATTTCCACGTTTTCTTCATACGAGTCCGATACCGATTTCGACAGACCGTCTTAGATTTCTTCTCCTATCAAATCACAGGAGGCTATACAGTCGGGTCTTCTCCGTGGTCGCCCCCATCACTGCCCGTCTCGGCACGGTCGAAACGAAGACATTTCACACCCGTCACCAATGAGCGAGTAGCCATGCTACGATCCGGATTGCGGGTAGATGCCGGTTGGAAGCAAACGGTGAGGGAAGCTTGCGCTGCGGATACTTCATCGGATGTATCCACGCCTTTTCCCCGCGATCTCATGACCATGCGGAAAGTTCCGAAGCCGTCCAATGTCACGCTTTCCGAAGATTGCAGATGCTGCGTCATGACTGTTACCAAGTTTTCAACGGTGTTTTTCACATCACCGGGAGAAAGGGAGGAATAAGCGGATATCTCTTTGGCTATCTGCGAGATGTTGACAGTTCCCGTACGAACTACGCGGGGATGGAATAGTTGTTTTCCGTTTTTGTCTTTCAAAGAGGACTGAAATGGTTGATACAATACTGGCATAATAATACATGTTTTTTTGTGTGAATAAATCAGTTAGTTATGTCTTAAGCTTAATGACAATACAAAGATACGGGTATGCGCCCATATAGCCTATCGTTTCAAAGAAAGTGCCTTAATGAGTTTATTAATTCGGTAATACAGAAAAGAATCAAGGCAGTAACCCACTCATTTCCATCGTTTTTTTTGCAATCTCCAATAAATCACTTATCTTTGTCTCTTGAAAGCCGAAGAGAAATGCGGCAGATTGAAACGTTTTTTGCAGACAAAAAAACTACCAACTTTATTATAAACAAAAAACATGGTTTCAATAAATCTGTTTCATGCGTGCGACGTAGGGTCGGGCGTGTGAACATATTTATTAAACCATGGGGTATTGGTAGTACCTTTTGTCTGGATAAATATGAACTCAGCGCCCGACTTCTTTTTTATGTGCGGCACACATTAGAAAGCGGACGGTCATTAATATTCAAAAGGAATGAAAAGGCCAAACAAAAAAACATTGTACAGCGTTGTAAGAACAATGTACGAACAAAGTGATCATGAAAAAATCGTGAAACCAACAGCCAGCTTGACCGGTGCGGCTTTAGGAACCAATCATTACATTGCGGAATCACTTACCGAGATTCCTTGCTATCCTTTCTCCCCCCACTTAAAGAATCTTCACCGCATGGTGAAGAAAAAGATGAGACAGCTTCTAAACCATTGCAAACAAAATACTCACAATTTAATACAATATATATCTTATGGCAAACTGGCACTCAATATTGCAAATGTCGCAGAAATACGGCATTCCTGAATCCACTCTGCGTGGATGGAAATGTTTAGGTTACATCACATCGTCAACCGTAGACAATGTCGTGATGCTCGATGAAGAGGACTTGATCCGCTTTCTGGATATCAAACGGACTAAAGGAATGAAAAGCGATTCTTTAGAAAAAATGATCAAAGAAAAGGAACAGGAACGAGACATCCTCCTCTCACAACTTGATGATAATCTTTATCTGCTAAAAACCCAGAAACTTTTTGAACCGCTTTACAAAATCATCATCAGGGAACTCGGTGGACTGATTACGGATGGTTCCGACCGTGACATATTCGTCTCCATCTCTTTGGGAGAGCCGATTGTACAAGTAGCCGAACGTCATAAAATGACGTACGACCAGGTTACGACAAGATACGGGCAAATATTCGAAGAGTTAGGGAAAAACCCAGAAAGAATCTCCACATATCGCAAGCAAGTGATGACACTGCTGTTTGGCAAATATGACACAGATTATCCTACCAAGATCGACTTGTCACAGATTGTCAGCGAGCGGGCATGCCGCATCTTACATAAGCTGGACATAAAGACCGTACACCAACTCCTGCAATATACGTCACAGCACGGATGGCCAGCGTTGAAACGCCTTGAAGGGATGGGAATATCGACTTATAAAGAGATAATCAACGCATTGTTTAATGCCAACTTCATCATTATCCGCAAAGATCAAAGCATCGCGTTATCACCCGAAATAGCAGCATATTTGTTGTAACATATTTGTGTAGGGTGATAAAAACAGGGTCAGACACAGTGAAACCTATAAGGACAATCTTTCTCTTTCGATTGAAATCGATTCCTTGCAAAAGAGAAAGATTGCGCTTATAGGTTCCAGTCAAATATTATCTTCTTAACTTACCGTTTATTTATAACGGGATTCGTATGATTGTGAGAGAATTGGGAGCGCATTCCAGAGGGACATTCCGCCCGTCGATCCTCATAGTAGACTCACGTCCTGATATCTTCTCGGGATTCTCAAACGAATTTTCATCATTGATGGAGTCTGATGTCAGGTCGATCCGGAGAGCTTCGCCCGCCTTTATATTCCTTCCCTTCAACGCCAATGTGGTATTCCAAGGTTCGGTCCGTCCATTAACGAGCTTCACAACCAGTTCGTTCTTGTCATGGTCGATTCCGGCTACGGCATAGTGCTTATTGACAATGTTATAATCATAAGCATATTTAAGCTGCCCGTCAAGGTAACACTTCCACTTATTACCGCGGATTTCGATGCGGACATCGTACCAATGGTCTTTCAGGATCGGCTCCTGGTTGCGGTAATCAAAGAGGGATACGGAACCTTTCTCGCTGATCTCCCTGAAAAGAACCGATTCGTTGGAGTGGCTGCCCATGTCGGCCATAAAATAATGGTTTTCATCCTGCATCCCGAAGATCACTCTAAAACCTTCGCTTCCTTTCGTCTTCCGGGCTTTGAGGGTGATGGTACAATCTCCCACGTTGAGGTCGTTCAGGCGGAGGAGGGCTTCGTGAGCTGCTACGGGTTGTTTTAATACACCGTTTTCAACTTTCCATTCTCCCCGCAAAGGTTTCCATTTTTCGGCAAAGTCGCTCCAATCGGTAGCATAGACCGTACGTCCGTCACTGACAACTTTCAAGTCACGGAATTCGGCTGCCGTATTCACTGTACCCAGTCCGATAAATCCTTTCGGGGAATAGGGAACAGCGGTTTGCTCACCGGTAATACGGGTCTGCACATTTACGTCCGGACGGTTTTCGGCAAAGAGCTTTACGATATGGTAATTGGAACGGCCATACGTCTGCTTATTGTCAAACACGATGAGATGTCCGCGTCCGAAATGGGCATTTTGCAGTAAGGGAGCATACGAAACCAGTTGCACCTTGTCGGCATTACGTTCCACCCCGGTGAGGAAAGCTGCCTCGGCAAGGGATGAATAAAGATTGGAACGTCCCACGGCCGCATACTCTCCGATGTAGATTTTGTAGGGAAGGTTGCGCGGCAACTTATCGTACACGTCCGCATTGTTATAGAACCAATCGGCTGTCTCGTAGTAATGCGGGTCGATTACTTCCACTTTATCCAGTGATTTCACGTCTTTGCTGAACATCAGTGCCGTGAGGACGGTCAATTGCGGGTATTTTGCCTTGATAGCCTTATGAAAACGATTGTAATTCTCGGCATAGCGGGAGAATACGTTTTCATTGCCTACCTCTATGTACTTCAACGGGAAAGGTTCGGGATGTCCGTTCTTTGCCCGTTCTGCGCCCCATTTGGTAGTCTTGGCATCTCCGATGGCGTATTCGATGGCATCGAGGGCTTCTTGTATCAGGGGTTCCAGTTCGTCTCCCTGCACATAGTCACCGTTGCGGAACAGACATGCCATACCTGCATTGCATACGAACATGGCATCCGAATGGATATCTTCGCAATACTGAAGGAATTCATGATATCCGAAACCATACGTACTCCGGTATCCCCATAAGTTATATTCTCCCGGGCGTTTCACGGGATCACCGATCGTTTCTTTCCATTTCACACGGTTTTCGAGCGTAAGACCTTCCACGATGCAACCGCCCGGCCAGCGGATGAATGCGGGGTGCATCTGTTCAATGGCGGTGGCGACATCTTTGCGCAACCCGTTCGGACGACCTTTGAACGTATCCTGCGGGAAAAGGGAAACATAATCGAGCCAGATTTGTCCCTTAGGGGGGAAAATAAGGTTCAAGCTACAATCGTCTCCTGTCACGGAGGGGGTAAAAGTGGCGGTATAGCGATGCCATTGACCATCGGCAGTGAGCTTAATCTCTTTCTGTGCTACCGTTCTTCCGCTGGAAGTGATAATTGCCACACGGCATCCGGGAGTTTCCTCGGCACGAACATAAAATTCGAGATTGTAGTTTTTGCCTGCTTCCACAGCCATTCCCCAATAGCCTGTATTCACGGCACTGACTTCCCGATAAGCTGATTTCAAGTCCAAACGCAGTGAATGAGGAGTGGCGGAATTGAGCGGGAATTCGTCTGTAATGGTAGATGCCGCTTGCGAACCATCGGCATATTGTGTCCGCCATCCGGTCATGAAACGGTCGGGACTCCAAGGCACACGAAAACGGTTAATGGAATCATTGGAGTAGCAATGTTTGTGCGGGGCGGCTGCGAATCCATCCGCATCCAGCGTACATCCGGTGGGCAGCACACCGTCTTCGAATCCACGGTTACGAACCATTTCCGCGTACAGTCCGCCATCACCCGATCCTGATATTTCTTCAAAGAAAACTCCATAAAGCGAAGAAGGGATTTTAGCTCCGCGCTTTCCAAGGTTGATTTCCACACGGCTAACCTCTTGTGCCGATAAGGTCTGAAGAAGGAACAGACCTAAAAAGATACTTACTAATTGTTTAATGTCTTGTCGCATACTATTTAAAATTTGAGTGCCCAAAGATACTAAAACGGTTTTGGTTTTTCCGGGTCGGAATGAAAAAAACTAATAATTCTTCAAGTAAAGGACGCTTGATGGAGGACAACTGGGGCGTATTTTTTGATATGAAAAAACGAAAATTCGGTTGCTGATCCTTTAGCAGTCCAATCTGCTAAGTTTGGATATCCGGCATAGGGAAAAGATGCCGTTTTGTGACCGCAGGGGTGTGCGGTTTCAACCTTCTTCAGAAAAATCTCCTCCTTCTCTTTTCTTTTCCTTCCTCCACTCCGGCTCTGCCGGTATCTTTCCCCTCGGGGGGGGGGAACAAGAAGGGGGAGTTCTTTGCTATTCTCTTCTATGCTTTGCTATGCTATGCTGTGCTATGCTATGTGTACCGGATGTAACATTTTCGGGGTTAAATGTTACATTTTGAATTTCTGTTTTCCTTCCGTTAGATACTTTTTCACTATTTTATCGTTTGATTTTCTGCTATTTGAGAGTTCAGTGCCGTTAAGTTCTATTTCGGGAAACGAGCAATAATCAACATCTATGTGCGAAGCTTTACAATGCTTTGTACCGAAAAGATATTACTATACAGATTACATGTTTGTCAGGCATTAAAGAGCATCATGCTGAGAATTAAAAGTTACCGCGATAGGTATTAATGAGTATTGTGATGAATATTAACGGACAGGGCGATAGATATCTATAACTGATACAACAAAGAAGGAGGCATGTCCCGTAAGACATCCCTCCTTCCACTAAGAGAAAAAATAAAATAAAACCTATTTCAACAGGACATTATTCACATACTCTTTCAATTGTTCTTTCGATAACGCTCCCATACTGATCTGGGGCTTACCTTTCATGGGTACGAACCAGATAGTCGGGATGCTCTGAATACCAAAAGCTTGTGCCAGTTCCGGCTCTTTATCGACATCTACCTTATAGACATAAATTTTCCCTGCATATTCTTTAGACAAGTCTTCGAGCAATGGAGCCACCAGCTTGCAAGGGCCACACCAATCGGCATAGAAATCGATAATGGCCGGTTTATCACCTAGATATTTCCATTCATTCGGATTCTTTTCATAATCCGCCACTTTTGTCAGAAACTCTGCCCGTGTCAGATGAATGGTTCCCGACTGAGCTTTATCTGTCTGCGCCGTTTCCGAAGCGGCTGCCTGTTTATTTCCGGATGTCCCATTGCAGGATGCAAATGCAAACAATCCTACAAACAGAAAGGAAAGAAGAATACTCTTTTTCATTTTTCCAGTTTTTTTAAATTATTAATGTACGATCTCTTTTGTCCAGGTAATGCCGCTGATGTCAGTCAATACCAATTCGTAATTTCCCTGAGACAGACCGGATAAAACGGGATCATCGACCGTAAGTGTCGCTTTGCTTCCGAGAGGGATCACCAGACTGTGCTTTCCCGGAGCGACACGGGCTACGTACTTATTACGGATATTAGCAACCGGGAAGGTTGCCAATTCTTCACCGTCCTTTTCCAAGATCACGTTTCCGTCCGCATCTTTCAGGCTTATACCAATAAGGAACGAACCATACACATCGGCACCTTCCACACGATAAACATCAAATGACAGGGAGTTGTTCTCCAAACGGGCATCAGATATTTCAATTTTGGGTTTAACGGACTTGTTGTGCAACGGTCCCCAAACACCGTTATGAAATTCCTGATTGGTATACAACGTCAGGATGAAGATAGCCACCGTACCCAGCACGCTGATCCCGGCAAACCGCTTGACTTTGACCGGAAGCTCACCGGACGTAAGCCATACCAACCAACGAGCGTTCTTTTGTAGGGAGAACTTGCGTTCAACCAGATAATCCACCGAGAACTTACCACCACCGGACAAGAAAATGGTGAAACCTGCGGCAACACCCAATATACCGATCTGCCATTCATCCAGGCAAGTAGTGCCGAGCCATCCCGATCCAAGAAGAATGCCGGTTGCCAGACTCAGCACGCCTATGCTCATCAGCCGGGTGAAAAACCCGAACATATAGAGCAAACCGACAATGCCCTCGACCAATGTAAAGATTACCATAGCCCACCATAGCAAATCCGGTGTAGATACCAGATATTCAATAACCGGGCGGATGCCTATCGAGTTAGGGAGAAAATGGTTGAACTTTTCACCGATATACCCCGGTGCGTCCGGGAGCAACTTATTCTCGAGAACAAGCCGCCGCCAAAAAGCGGAAAAATACGTCCAACCGACTACAAGCCGCAGTGAAAGGGTAAACATGCCTGCAAGGATGTAGGCTTTGGATTGTTCTTGTTCGTTTGATGTTGCCATATCATGCAATGTTTAATTTATCTTTTTCGATTCACTGCCTGTTTTGAACAGATTAAACAGGAGTCCGCCTATCAAAGCTCCCCAAAGGGTACTGTTTACGGGTGAAGAGGTTATGGGACAAGTACCAGTAGTACAACCCACATACTTCCAGTACAGAAAACCTCCTATCGCTCCTATTGCAAGCCCTGCAAATGTGAGCCAATTCTTCTTGAAAAATGCTTTAACCATGTTATTAACGGGTATTTTTAATGATTGCTTTCCAATAAAACAATTTTCCACTGGAAAGTTTCATTCAGATAACATTCTTTATTATTAAAAGAATAGAAAACTCCAAACGGTATGACTTATCTTCGGCTCTTAATCGTTCAATCAACACACATCCAAAAGATAAATCTTTTATTTTACAGACTAGACACTTCTGTTTTATATATAAATTTTAAAATTCCATCTGAATCAAATCTAAAAGAACAGACAATACTATCTCCGAAAGGAGTATCAACCCATTTTTTCATTTTGATCTCGGCAAACAGATCATTGTCATTTACAAATTTACCACTACCAAATTCTCATAATCCCTTCAATTACTGGACTTCTGAAAGAATTCTTTTTAAGAATGATTCCATATTAGATAAATCAGGATTAACATCTTCAATAATTACGCTATCCCCTTTTGTAGCATTCCAAATCTCTAGAGGTCCCCAATAATCATACCATAATTCAACCATTTCTTCATTTTTGAACTCCCCCGCATCTAAAGCACTTTCTAAGTTACCAACAAGCAAATAATATGATAATTCTCCCCTACGAAAAGCCTCTATAAATTCAAGCATCTCGCACAAAAGTCTTAATTGGTGTTCGTTATATTTCATTGTCAATACCATGTTCACAGAGGCTAAAATTACAGAGATTTTTTGTATGGTAGATGAATTTTTGCAAGGAATTTGCATTATAACAGGAAAAACACAAAGAATATGTTTGCAAACACCTGAAAATCCTATTTCCCGAGCGCGTATCCTATAATCGCTTTGTGGAATTAGAAAAGGAGGTGCTGTTCCTTTTGACCATTTTTATCAAAAAGTCCTATTGGGGATCTACACAGGTATCAGTTTTGCCGATTCGACTCCCCTGCGCGTCCGCTGCAATCAGCGGATACTAATTCACAAAAACTTTGAGGGGTTTGCCGAGTATGGGAAATGTCCTATGAGATGGTTCTTCGCGTTTAAACTTCACTTGATCATCAACAACAAAGGAGAAATACAGAACTTCATGTTTACTCCTGGAAATGTGAATGATCGTGAACCTTTAAGACAAGGGGACTTTCTGGCAAATATAAAAGGGAAATTATGCACCGATAAGGAATATATCGGACAGGCGTTCTCTAAGAATCTCTTCCTTAATGTCATACAGCTTCTCACAAGGGCACTGATAGAAACAGGCAACGATGAATTGATGAGCATCCCACAGATTGAACACTCCAAACACCGATCATTCAACAATTTCATTGTAAACGCCCTTTCAGTAATTTCTGCTTATTGCTTCTCTGAGAAGAAGCCAGTCATAAATGTGAATTTTATCAATGACTCACAGCTCGAAATCTTCTGATGTTATATCGAATTCACGTTAATTATCATTATCTTACGTTGTTCTAGTGTAACAGTTGTAGCAATTTTTCCCGATCTCATCAAATTGCTCCAGCCTGTTGCACTTTCATGAGACAATCCTGTGGGATGACCAAATTCATGTAAAACAGTTCGGGTACTACTTCTAAAAACGTTTCATATGTCTCCATAAGTGAAAATATAATAGTAGTGTTGTACTTGAAGCACAACAATCAATAACTTGAATATAATAAAAAAATCCAAGCCATGCAAAAATCATAAAAAGGGACTATTGCTTTTAAAGAAATTCAGAAACATTTTGTAATTGCTCTACTAATTTCCATCTTTTGACTTAATTGTAGAATCAAACCAAAGTATGCCTGTATCAACCATTGTTTTCATTATCAATTATTTTTTTAGAAATATTGAACTTGATAAGAATATAACATTTATTGCTACATAACATCCAAAACAATATAACCATGTTATTTGAGATTTTAAATAACCAACAGCGAACCCTATGTCTATGTTATCCAATTTTGGAGGTTCCTCTATCTCGTATTTGAAACTTACCATACTATTAATAATTGCATAAGCAATTATTAATAGTATAACAATAGAGACTATAAAATATATAATTCTAAACCATCTCATAATTTATTTAGTTTTATGGATTATACTTCCAGCTTTGGATATTTTATTTAAATAGTTCTGCATTAATACCGGAAGTATAAATCTTTTAGTTACAGGAATCGTTGAATACGTACCGAATGAACTACTTTGTTGTAGAATATTCCCTTTTAAAGCATTCGATCCGCTTTCATTTAAAACATCAGAAACGACAGTAGTACAATTATTACTTGTCAAATTATATTCATCTATCACATGTGCAGAAGGATTATCTTTATATATTCCTTTATCAGGAGTTATGGCAGATGAATTAAATTTTTTATCCATAGCAGTTGCTATGATCTCATCGGTTACGTCTGCCACAACAAATACGGACATTCCATCTTCACTTTTATCATTATTATAAGCTTTTGCTTCATCTCCTGTCAATTTTAAGAGAACTCCAGGACCATTTGCCAAAGAGTTAAAACTCCCATCAGGACCTTTATTTGTTCCATTATATCGACCATAACTGTAGACAACCATATTATTTCCTTCACCAACACTTATCCAAGTGTGTCCTGTAGCATGAGTTTCCGTATAAACTCGAACAGAATCTCCCCCGGGATCGACAAATCTTACCGGATTATTTAAGCAGTAAGCATATGGACTCACCGAATAATACTTCTCACACAAAGGATCCGGTGTGGGAAAGAACCAATCGTCTTTCATTCGCGCACCGTAATCATACCAGTTCAACCCGTGCATCGTTTCCAGTTCCTTGCCATTAAACTTGTATGGCTGCTCACCGTCCCCCTTACTGTTAAAAATGCCACCGAAAGGGTAATAGTTATTAGACTGTTCAACCGTCTTCCCGTCCTCGTTCATTACCACACGGACGTTGCCCAAATAATCCTTTAAGAAGTAATAGTAGATGGGGCTAGTACCGCCCAAGGTGATATAGCCATCTTCCGTAAGGATGCAGTTGAAATACTTCACGAGCAAAGTCATAGCCATTATCCACGATTGCGCTATTATAAATGATATTACTGTAATAAATGGTGGTGAGGTATCTCTCTTGAGCATACCTCCCATCGTTTTGCTTTAAACTTCCTTTCCGGCAAATGATAGGATAACTAGAAATGAACAAAGAACATATCAGTTTCTTCTCCTTCATCAATCATATTAATATTAAGTGAAACAAGGAAGAAAAGAACATTATTAATATCATCCATATTCCATCCTATCTCCTCCAAATATTTAATAAGTTCCTTTTCTGAAACTATAATTTTATCAATGGAAATCCATTCTTTTTGCTTCAAGATGTCCAAAAGTTCAGTAGCCATTTTCAGATGGTTCAAATTAGAATAATGCCATACAAACCTTTGCATATCATCATCAGTATACATAATTACCCCTTCGACTTCATCTTTTCGTATTCTTACTTCAATTATATATGCATCAAATACATTGAAGAAAGAACATAAAAATCTAACAATACAATTCCAGTTATTCATACTACATATTATACTTTTAATTATTTAACTCCGGATTCTATCCATATATGCTTGGCTTCAATACTTTTTCCTAGGCCTTCAACGTATACATGTGGCACTTTACCTGTACCTTTTACTCCGTGCAAATCCATTCTGACCCTTCCACCAAATTGACTAACCACTTTTTTCATTACATTTAAACGCATACACCTTTTGGAATATTAAAATGCGAGATTTATATGACAACGTATTTTTTCACCAGGCTTCATTCTAGTAAAGTATCAATCAATTTATCTAAGATTTCACCCTCCTCTGTCAGCTCATAATTTGCATCAAATCCTCTATACTGTAATTGCAAATTAGCCCAATCTCTTATCTCATTTGAAGTAACATTATCCAACTCAATCCAAAAGCAATTTCCAACTTTATTTATCTTTAACTTTAAAATTAAGTCTTCCCTATTTTCAAAAAGATTATCATTTAAATAATCCATTTGATCTCGATTTAATTTAATTATCATTGTCCTAGTTGTTTTAAAAGTTTTATAGCTTTAGTAGTAAATGTAGGATTTACTGATATAATTTTTCCTGTTTGTGGATTTATAACTACCTCTCCAAATTGCCCAATGTCAAATTCCGTATGGTTCATCATTCTAGGATGTAGTAGTCCATAATTTAATAAATAAGCAGGACTTGACCTACTTTTTTATGTTAATTCAAAACTTAACGAACTATTGACTTAAAGGAATTCAGAAATGTTTTGTAACTGCTCTACCAACTTCCAATCTTTTGGCTTTTTTGTAATATCAAACCAAGGTGTGCCCTGTTCCAACCATTGTATTCTATATCTACGTATCGAAGTTAACGTATAATCTTCATTACCAAATTCAACACCGCAACATGGACATATTTCAAATGTGGGAGTTTCTCCATCATCTCCCCATGGCTTATCCATTAAATATAAGCCACAAACTCTACAATAATGATCATTCATATTTTATTGGTTTAAATGGATTATTAATAATTTATATGTACACCCCGGTACTTTATATAAATATTACACCGTCTTCGAATGAGAATTTACAACAAAATTCCAATCAGAAATCCCCAATTCTATTATAATTTGATTTTAATATTAAATTAATATTCCTATCTTTTACCTGTTTACAAAATTCAATAAAATCCAAATAAATTTCAGATTTCATTTTTGACTTTTCAACAATCCAAAAGATTGTATTTTTCGTCTTTATATCTTTTGTTTTTGCAATAATAAAACTTTCATTATAATTATATTCCAAAACTAGAGGAGGTATAACTTCATTTCCTGTACCTTTATATTTTTCTGAAGCATGATGAATAATTGATTGAGGATGGTCTTGTATATATCTATATCCACTCCCTAAGTCAATGCTATCATCTATCCTAATGAATATCGGATAAACTAATAACACAACAACTAAACTTAATACAATAAAGCCCCCCAAAAATGCACAAATTATTTTTCTCATTTTATTTGGTTTTAATTTTCCCTACTCCATACATAATTAGAGGAAAACCATGAGTGTCATCCACTCCTATCCTCTTTCTTTCCCAATACATTAAATTATCACGAGTTCCTTATGGTTTACCATTTACTAATGGATTATAATAATCCCAATCATAACCATCCGTAAACAATCTGACTGTTCCTTTTGAAGCATCTAATAGTTGAATTTGAGTGTTACCTAAAGCATAGGTTGAAGCTCTAGATTCAGCATTGCCAAAATTAACAAAATTGAATAAATTTACATCACCTTTTCCCCCTTCATTTAATCCTATATTTTTCACACTCAAGTTACCGAAATTTATTTTAGATGCATCTAGATACAATGTGTTGTCAGCAGTAGGATTATCCATTGCTCCAGGATGTGTTTTCGCCCATGCAATTCCTTCTGAAATTGTTACAACTCCATCATAATCTGGTCTATTAGGTATCCCGGCTACATGTTCATCCATTTTTATACGTGCTTCTTTAGTCGTTTCGCCAGCATATAACACTTTTTGTGCGTCCGCTTGTGACATTCCTTGAGAAAAGTCTTTTTTATCAATAACTAATGCAGCTCCTGAAATACCATGATCATCTGTTCCTAAAAATTCGCCATCAATTCCATAAATTGGGGACAATCCATTTGAATCAACAAATTTTACAGGGTTATTCAGACAATACGCATACGGACTCACCGAATGATACTTCTCGCACAACGGGTCAATCGACATAAACCGCCAATTACCCCTCATACGAGCAACGAAATCAGACCAGTTCAATCCGTGCATGGGGTCAAACTCCTTACCGCCAAACTTGAAGGGATGTTCGCCATCCTCCTTGTTCTTAAAAATACCACCAAAAGGATAATAGCCGTTCGATTGTTTAACCGTCGCACCGTCCTCGTTCATAACGACACGGACATTGCTCAGATGATCATTAAGAAAATAATGGTAGACGGAGGTGTCACCATTCATAGTGATATAACCTTCTTCAGTAAGAATGCGTTCAAGGCTTACATCAGGTGTGGTCACGAAAAAACCGCTGCCCTTACTGACACAATTATAAATGAGGTTGCCGCAATTTTTGGTGGTGGTTATGTAGCAGTCGGGCAATTTTTTGATTGGAATGTTTAGCAAGGGAAAGGAAGCCATCGGGGTGAAAATAAACCCATAGGCGGTCACGTGCGTGACACTGCGTCTTAAGCTGTTGGAATCATAACCGTAAGAAATGCTACGGGGATTGCCATCACACAGAAAAGCGATGTCATTCGGGAGATTCAGGCAATCATTCTTTTGAATCATGATAAACTTGCATCAAATTATCGCACACCTTTTGTAAATCTTCAAAATGTTCTCTATTATGAGGATCATAACTTAAACCTATATCGTCCACTAACATTGTCTCAAGATAATTAATCAGCTCCTGACGATTTTGAATAAAATGGAGAATCTTGGGAATATATCCTCTATATTCATCCGATGCGATTTTTACACCAACTCCGATAGGATCCCATTCAGCCAAAATGTTATTTATCTTTTCAAAAATTTCATTCATATTTTCTTGATTTATTTAAAGGGAATAAGTAAACCTTCATTTACTTTTTTGGTGTACCAGAAGCGTTACTAAATAGTGTAATTATTTCCCCTTTTTCATTTATAACTACCGTATTTCCACCTAATGTGTATCGAGTTTGTGATCCATATCGCACTACACCTTGTGTGACCTTACCTTCTTTTACTATTTTTATAATATCGGCAGGTTTAAAGCCTCTCGTAATAATCTGCTGTGCCGCATGCTTTTTTATTCCTTTAATTACATTATTTACAACTTTAGTTCCTTCTATTGTTCCTACCTTTCCTAATGTAGTTATTGCACCAACAGCTTCAATTCCACTAATTAGTGCTTCTAATGTCAATAATGTTTGCCCAACTTTCAATCCTAATTCATGATTTTCCCGATTATTCAATTTATTGAATAATTCTGATTTAGAATTCTCTGAAAGTGGACTGTCCTTGCCTAGGAACTGGTTCTGCAACTTATTACTGGAATATATAAATTCAAAGGCATTTACCGGTTTAGTAGCTATCACACCAGCGTTCTGGTATGCATTGAAATAGGAATCCTTGCCCATTTGTATGGAAACTTGAGAACCTACATATGTATACCCTTCCAAAGACTCTTCACCTTCCTGCCAAAAATAACTCCCAGTCTCATTGTGGCGATACCAGCCATTCCCGTCAGGATCTATGCAGTTGATCGGATTATTATTGCAGAACGCATACGGACTCACCGAATAATACTTCTCACACAAAGGATCCGGTGTGGGAAAGAACCAATCGTCTTTCATTCGCGCACCGTAATCATACCAGTTCAACCCGTGCATCGTTTCCAGTTCCTTACCATTAAACTTGTATGGCTGCTCACCGTCCCCCTTACTGTTGAAAATGCCACCGAAAGGGTAATAGTTATTAGACTGTTCAACCGTCTTCCCGTCCTCGTTCATTACCACACGGACGTTACCCAGATGATCCTTCAGGAAATAATGGTAGACAGGGGCAGTACCGTCCAGGGTGATATAGCCATCCTCCGTCAGAATACGTTCCAAACCATCTTCCAGAAGGGACATCGATGTGCCGTTGTCTCTTGACAACGAACTGTAGATCATGTTCCCGCAATAGGTGGTGGTATTGATGTACTTCTTACCCTTGCCACCGATGATGATGCCGCCCGGAAGCGAAGGAGAAACCATGGGAACTAGGGACGAAGTGACGGGGGTGATATGTTCGACACGGTGCTTGAAACCGGAAACGTCATAATGGTAAGAAATCTCCTTTGAGCCTTCCTCTGTGGCCGAGAACGTCACTTGGTTAGGAAGGTTCAAGGGATTATAAGAAATGGGGGGCAATCCTGAATAATAAAGCTTAGAGCAGAATGCAGTAAGAGTAGTTTCCACTACTCGAAGACTAGAACTCCTTGTGAACTGGGCATAACTCATTACCATGAACTGGTCACAACAAGTGAACTTCTTAGTTTTGTGGTCTCCTTTATATTTATCAAGTTCATAATCAGGGACAAGATCCATGATTTGAGCAAAAACAGTCTTTCCAGTTGGCATGATGGTTCTAAATAAGAAGATTACATCTACCAAAAACGTTGATTCTCTATTGAAAAATTGACAAATCATTAGAAACTATTGAATATAAATTAATTATAATCTCTTTTCTTTTATCGTTGAATTTAAATAAAAGTAAAGAAACGAACACCGGAAATAGTCAATAAATATTTTTATGACATCCTATACGAAAAGCGATCGTATATGTATGAGAATATATAATATCCATGTAATTAAAACAGTTAAGATTGTAGCAACTAATGTTTTATGTCCACTTACCCAAAAACGATACTAATGATAAAAGAAATCAACCCCACAAAAGGGGCTAAATAATAAAAGAAAAATAAGATAGTCAAGGCATCTCCTCCACATATTTTTTCAGCAATATAAACATATACCACAGTTAATATTGCCCATATTACCAAAGTAATGAAAGTTGTTTTAATAGGATTCATAAAAGATATTTTAATCAGAAATTATTTCACCATTTACCACTTTATATTTGCCAGGAGGCAAATTCCGTACTTGATCCATAAAATGTTTAATTCGATGAATTACAATTTCTCAAATCCTCCTCCTACAACAAAAACCTCCTCCATAGCTAGCATGCATCCCAATGATAAACATGACTAATATAGAATTTCCCTTCACTGTCGCAATTTTTATAAGCATACACATCTGCTTATTTACTAAACAGCGCTAAAAATAAGAATATTATCTGAACTATCAAAAGTAAAAATATAATAATTTTGTATCTAGAATACCACTCTTTATAAAGAAAACAAAGCATTGATATTATTACTATACCAATCAAAGGACATAATTTAATTGCTATTAGTATAGCTCTTAAAATGCTCTCTCCCCCCGCTGGATAGTATAATCCAACAATATAAGTTATCAAATAAACTAATATCCAATACAAAATGAATAATACCGCCAACAACACAAAAGGTTTTATATTTTTCATAATTATGGGTTATTGAGATATAATATTACCATCTACTACTATGTATTTACCTTCGGGCAATTTACTAACTTCGTCCCAGAAAGTATTTATTCCATGTGTTTTAATTTCATCATCATCATTATAATAGTCAATTTCAGACACTCCATCAATCTTTCCTGACGGGCTTCCTAAAAGTCTATTATTTGCTATATTATCTTGTTTATGAGACAACTGATATGTTTTCACCCCTTTAACAGTTTTTTGTTTTGTTGGTTGAAATGGTGCAAAATCAGCTTCAAATTCTATAACATTTACAGGTACACCCGCATCTATTAATCCTTTAATAAAGCCCTTAGCAAATGCGGCACCCATACTATGAGTGATGATTTTTATGGTTTCTTTAAAACTTCCATCATCATTCTTATAAACATATATAAAAATTTTAGCATATTCTTTTCCTTGTTTATATCCGACTTTATCCCTTTCTTTTGCAGAAAGATTCCATGGAAGACTATTTATCCCCCCATGCGCTCCATCAATATAATCCGCATTCCAATCTTTTATTCTATTCATTATCATTTTATCAATATTTACCCAATAATCTGATTTTCCACCTGATCCAGCATGCATTCCATTTATAAATATAACTAATCTCCCATCTCTATCCACTGCATTTATAGGATTGTTTAAACAATACGCATACGGACTAATCGAATAATACTTTTCACATAACGGATCAATGCTCATCCAACCGGGCCCGTCATTTCTTAAATACCTGTTTCCGAAATCACACCAATTCAATCCATGCATAGGATCGAACTCTTTACCACCGAATTTGTATGGTTGTTCACCATCTCCGGTACTTTCAAAGATACCACCGAATGGATAATAGTTGTTCGACTGCTCAATAGTCTCTCCATCTTGATTCATGACAACGCGGATATTGCCCAAATGGTCTTTCAGGTAATAATGATATTCATGGTCTTCACCATCCAACGTGATATAGCCCTCTTCTGTTAAAATACGCTCGATCCTGGTCTTAGGCGAACTCCATTTGTCACCATAAATCGTGTTATTGCTCTTATAAATTACATTTCCACCATAAAAAGTTTTAATAAAGTGCCGTGTAGGTGAACTCGTACTCATGTTTCCTTGAACCGACAAGGAAGACATAGGCGTGAGTGTAAAATCTGTAATCACATGTTCGGCACTCAGTTTAAGACCATTGGCATCATAACTGTAAGAAATGCTGCGGGGATTGCCATTGTCAGTAAATGATATCTCTTCCGGCAGGTTGAGGCAATTATAGGAGATGGAATTGATGTCCTTGTCCAAGTCTTTCGTCAGATTGCCATTGGCATCATAAGCAAAATCATCAGAGCCGTCGTCATGAAGATCAATATAGTTGAAACTGCCGCTCGCCAAAGGATCAATACCCGCATCACTGACATTTATCAACTGGTTACCCCGATAATTCAATGTTAAATCATCAACACGCGGGTAAGTATACTTAGGGGGCCCCTGAATTGAACTGAAATGTGAATCTTTGCCATATCGTTGAAGACGGCGGATGTTACCTTGCTTGTCATATTCAAGAACGCGCTCGCTGAAGTTGGGGAAATTTCCAGTAACAGCCAATTGAAAACTGGAATAGTCAGCCGAAAGCAGGCGGTTCAGGGCATCGTAAGAGAAATCATATCTTTGAGACGCGGTAGTACCCACACGCCATTCCATCACGCTGACATTACCGTTGAAACAGGCCGGGGAACCACCGTCATTGCTATCGTAGTAGAGGGACTGCTTAAAGGAATTGCCTGAAATTTTTGTCACCCAATTGCGAATGTTGTAACTGTAATTGGTTGTAAGGTTCGAATTCCCATGGAATCTTTTTGATTGCAAACGGCCTAACTCGTCATAGGCGTTTTCGGATAATACGACCGAAGGGTCTTCATCCAATTGGTGCGTTACTTTGGTCAAACGTTCCGCATGGTCATAAGTGTAACGATAGGTTTCAGTATGGGAGAATAAGGGGGGGCTGACGCTCCGGGCGACATGGCTATATTCCACGACAAGCGGTTTGCCTGTAAAGGTATAAGATGTCGTAGTGGTCTCCGTGCCTCGCATGGCATTGTCACTGATTACTTTCGTGACCCGACCATGAGTGTCATAATGGCTGACCGTACAGTAGCTTGTATAACCATCCAGACCAAATGTAATGTTACCTGTCAATAATCCTTTGGCATTCACACTGCCGCCTTCCTTGCCGGAAAAGCCACTGAGGTTCAGGAAAGTATAGTCGTCATAATAGTTCACTGTGTGAAGGACGGGTGAGGATATTCCAAAAGAAGAGGAATAGCCCGTATCACCTATTCCCTCCGCAAGGATCATGCGGGTGGAGGAATTTCTTGACAGTTGGGTCTTGACAATCTGGCTTTTTACTAAAGAGGTATTCGTATTGGTACAGATGCCACGCATCACAAGGCGATGGAAAAGATCGTAAAGGTAGAAGGTCCATTCGCCCTTCTTGCGTTGAACACCGTCCTGGGAAAAGATGAGGTTGTCAGCCTTGTCATAAACATATTTTACGACCTCACAGCCGGGAAGTGTTTTCTCAATGCAACGCCCGTATTCATCGTACTTATATTGGTATGCAAAAAGGGAGAGGCTGTCCGTATCTTGATAGCCGGGAGGGAGGACAAAACGCAAATTGTCGAAATCATCGTAGACATAATAAGTATCATACGGAGTGGCATTCGACATTTGCCGGCTAAGAAGCTGGCGGCCCAACTTGTCCGTGAAGAGGTAAGAGACATTTCCGTCCTCATCGGTGGATTTTGCAACATACAATTCCCGCGCAGGGTAAACTTTGTCCTGCGCCAGACTGTCAGTCGAAGTAACATAATAGTATTTACAGACAAGCTCTTTACTATCATCGTTCGTCAGATAAGAGGTGGAAACAGGATGTGTCCCCCAAGATGCTCCGGGGCCGTATTGTTTAACCACGCGGTTCAAGGGGGAGTCCTCATAGACCGTCTCGTCATAAGGACGGCTGTCGCCATTGTAAGTACCGGGAACAACGCTCTTGAAAGAAACGGGATCGAGGTAGGAGGAGGTACTGACATGGGGAAGCCAGCTCTTGGTCGCACGGCCGAAACCGTCGTATTCCTGCAAGGTGACAAGATTCGAACGGTTGGGGGTCACACCTTTCTGAACGGTCTGGGTAGGGCGACCAAGACCGTCAAAGTACTGGATGTTATCAATATATTTAGTTCCGGACTCGTTGAGAAAAGTGCGGGTAAGGACATAATTCTGGCTGCTCTCCTGTGAAAAAAGAGAAGAGAGTACAAATTGTAATATAATAAATGAATAAAATTTTCTCATTGTATGTCAAATTTTAAGATTCATAAAAATTATCCGTTCCATCAAAACCATCAGTAGCTGTGTCACCATAAGTAGCTTACAGAATTAAGGCTTATAGTGATATTCGAATTTATCCAATAGACTACCCTTATGATCCTTTCTGCCAATCAATCTTCCCACAGAATCATATTCATATGTTTCTGTGATACCTCTGGGATTTATGATACGGCAAGTATTACCCCATGAATCATAAACATAGACAGTAACCCAGCCGTGATCCTTCAATTTTTCTCGTACGGTATTGCAGTCGCTTTCCAAAGGGAAATTTGTCTGAGATAGCCTATTTATCAGGTTATCACCTAAAATAGTCCGAACTTCAGGATAAGTTATCCCCTGTATGGTAACTATCGGACGGGAATCGTTATAAGACCATAAAATAGTGGTCGGGATCTCATCGGCATTTATCTGACAGGGATAACCGCTTTTGTTATAATAAGGATAACTGATATCTTCCTTCAAAGGAGAATTACTTCTGTGTGACGTTCGAACGACTTTAGGGACAAAATGATTATACTCCTGTTTGTATTCTCTTTGAATAAACTCCACCAAACTGCCGTTTGTATACTTTTTTTCCTCCACAATAGGAAGCACTATATTTTTTTTCTTCATTTGCTCCAATACGGAGTTCGAACCGGCATTTGTAGGGTATTGATAGGTTATTACTCTCTCTTTATTATTTGAAAGAACTTTTACTTGGTTCTTTTGATAATTATCTTCATTGTAGCTATAAGTTTCAAGGGTCGGTTGCAACTGAACATTGTTGACATAAGTATGCTCCGTCATTTTAGACATCCTATTCCATTGCCCATATACAGGGTATTCCTTATAAAATCCGGGACGGTTGGACTCTGATTCTTTTCCATAAAAGATAAAAATGGATAATCCTTGTGTTTGTTCCTGCAAGCAATTAGTCTCATACTCATATTTCGTCGTACGCAATATGCGAGACTCGGCATCACAAACTTGTTGTTCCAACAGCGAACCGTTCATTGGATCTGAAAGTGTCGGATATTGTTCCATGTAAAATTGATTATATAAAACAGAATCTTCCTTATTATAATAGTAATATCGATTCATACCTTCATATTTTGTAGGGCCATATAAATGTTCTTCTACATAATCATATCCAACATAAGACCCTGCGGCACTGGGCATTGAAGGGATGTAAGAGACCGAAGAAACAAAAGCTACCGATGCGCTCGCCGTATAGTCGTATGTCATGACATAATATCGAACAAGGCCGTCCCATTCGGGCTTAGATGCAATTGGTTCATAACGATATTTAAAAGACAATATTTTGAAAAAGTCTAAATTGCTCATCAATCTCCCGGTACTTTTCCCATCCTTTTCGTAGACAAATTCTCTCTTCTGAACCAAAGAGTTGTTTGAATCATAATCTTCTATCCTCTTTATTCTCAACCCTCCCCCTTTACTACATTTGTCAGATGTGATTTTTGAGATCTCACAAATCATATAACTTACACCATATTCTTCCCTCAATTTCCTTATGTAATCTCCATTAATCTCCCTTCTGTCCTGATCTTTCAGGACCATGACATATTTCCCTTTTTTTAGAGTAAATGGTTTACAGGCTGGATCACCATTCATTACAGAAGCATAAACCACGGTTCCCGATGCAGTATTTTCCCGTAGTTCCAAATAGGGACATAAATATGGATTCATACTTGTACCGCTACTGCTATATTGTATCCTTCCGGTTATATATACAAGAGATTCGTCCGAATCTAACACAAATTCATTATTCCCTCCCATATAACCGGTAGTAGGAACCAATGAATAATCGGCAAGCCTCATCCGTGAAATATCCAAATAAGAGGT